>NZ_OY781882.1:1435833-2739166 GCF_963677125.1 uncultured Desulfobacter sp.
AAGATATTATCGTTCCGGAAAAAAAAAATCCGACGCCAGACCGTCACGTCCCATTCAATACCCTGAGCTCACTGCCGGGGCAGACAAGTCATTGAATAAAATTTTCAGCCGGATTGGTGTTCCCGAAAAACAGCAGTTTACACCAGATCCGTTTCAACTTGAGGCCATTGAAGCCATCAGCACATCGGACTGTCTTGTCACAGCCCCCACAGGCGCGGGAAAAACCTGGATTGCAGAACAGGCAGCCAAAAGCATTTTAGAAAACAACGGCAAGGTGTGGTATGCAACGCCGTTAAAGGCGCTGACCAACTCCATACATGCCGGGTTCTCAAAAGTTTTCGGCAAGGAAAGCGTCGGCATCCTCACCGGCGACATTAAAGAAAACACAGATGCGGACATCATCATCGGCACTACGGAAATTTTAAGGAATCAACTCTATGATGCCATGTATACCGGGCAAAACCTCAAATGCGATCTGATTATCCTGGATGAAGCCCACTATCTCGGCGATGCCGAGCGTGGTGTTGTCTGGGAAGAGATTATGATCTATCTGCCTGTGCGTATCCCGCTGCTTTTATTGTCTGCCACCATAGGTAACCCGGACCAAATCGCCGGATGGCTCTCCGCCATCCGGGATAAAACATGCAAAGTGGTGGAAAACACCAAACGGCCGGTTCCTTTGTTTCCTCTGTTTTTTCATCCATCGGGCACCCTTTTCCCTTTGCTGGAAAAAACAGGAAAAAACGGAAATCGCACCCGCCTTCATAAAAAAGTATATAAATACAATCAATCGGGTAAACGGCTGACGCTTGCCCCACCCGGAAAACTGCCTAAATTTTCAGATATTCTCAAGGTACTGTCCCACTTTGATCTGCTGCCGGCCATCTTTTTTTTAAAATCCAGGGCAGAATGCGACCGGGCCATAAAACTGTGCGATGGCAGTTTGCTCAAACATGCGCCTGAAAAAAAACAGGCGCTCAAGGAGAGGCTGATACAGCTCACGGCTGACAACCCCCATCTATCGGCCCATCCCCAGCGGACTTACCTTGAACAAACCGCAACGGCCGCCCATCATTCAGGGCACCTGCCCGCCTGGAAAGTGGTGGTGGAGACCTTAATGGCCGAAGGGCTTTTAGATGCCATGTTTGCCACCTCTACGGTGGCAGCCGGTGTAAATTTTCCGGCCCGGTCCGTTGTTATTCTCAATTCCGACCGCTTCAATGGCCGGGATTTTTTATCATTGACCCCCAGTGAATTCCAGCAGATGGCAGGCAGGGCCGGAAGACGGGGCATGGACAACATCGGATTTGCCACACTGCTTCCCGGCAAATACATGGATGTTTCCCTTGTGGGCAAGCTGGTGAATGCACCGCCTTTAAATGTCGACTCCCAGATCAAAATTGATTTCTCCATGGTGCTTAATCTTTTGTTGTCCAACACCCCGGAACAGGTGCGCACCCTGCTGGAAAAATCCTTTGCATCCTATCTTTTAGCCATTGGCGCAAAAGCCGGGAAAAGCGGCAGGAAGGCAAGAAAAAAATTCGGCCATGATATGGAATATTTATGGCTTGATTTTACCGAGCACATGGATTTTTTGATCCAGGAAGGCTTTGTCACACCCGAAGGGGAAAAACCCTGCGCCCTGACCGAAGACGGCATATGGGCATCAAAACTGCGCATTGATTCGCCCCTGCTTGTGGCCCAAAGTCTTCGGGATAAAATTTTACCTGATAGTGACCCGGCGCTTTTGGCAGCCATGATCGCTGCATTTGTCAATGAAAAGGAGTTCAAAGATGACATGTTGTTCACAACCGCCCTTTCTAAACGGCTTAAGGATGCCTTTTTAGAACTGCGCCGGGGGCTGAAACCTTTTGCCATCAAAATGCTGCAGTCAGGCTTTCCTGCACCCAACCTGTTTATACAGCCGGCCTCCCTGGTCTATGCCTGGGCCCATGACACACCCTGGGATGAACTGATGCGCAAGTCAGATTTTGCCGAAGGTGATTTTGCCAGACTGATCCTGAGAACGGCAGAAAATCTGCGCCAAATGACCCATTTAAGTCAGGATTTCCCGGTTATCGCCAAAACAGCGGCCGAAGCCATTGACATGATACGCAAAGCGCCTGTGGTCACAGAATTTTAAAATAAGGAGATACCATACATGACACCTGTTATATCAAAAAACGCGCCGGCAGCCGTGGGGCCATACTCCCATGCCGTGATCCACAACGATACCGTATACTGCGCCGGCCAGATCCCTCTGGATCCTGCCACAGGCGAAATTGTGGGGACGACCATTGAAGATCAGACCCGCCAGGTCATCTCAAATCTTGAAGCCGTGCTTAAAGATTGCCATACAAGCTTGAACAATATTGTAAAAACCACGGTGTTTCTGGCATCCATGGATGATTTTGCCGGAATGAATCAGGTATACGAAGCGGCCCTTGGCGGCCATAAGCCGGCCAGATCGGCCTTTCAGGTGGCGCGTCTGCCCAAAGATGCACTGGTGGAAATTGAATGCATCGCCGTGTGTGACAAAAAATAGGATCCAGGAGGTTATATGTCCGAAGATACAAAAAAAGTTATTTATTCAATGATCAATGTGAGCAAGTTCCACGGCACCCGCCAGGTACTTAAAGATATTTCACTGTCCTATTTTTACGGGGCAAAAATAGGTGTGCTGGGCCTTAACGGTTCAGGTAAATCCACACTATTGAAAATCATGGCAGGTGTGGACACCGAATTTGCAGGAGAAACCATCTTATCAAAAGGTTTCACCGTGGGTTTTCTTGAGCAGGAACCCTTGGTGGATTCAGATAAAACCGTGCGAGAAGTGGTGGAAGAAGGGGTTCAGGAGACCGTAGACCTTTTAAAAGAATATGAAAAAATCTCCGAAGCCTTTGCTGAACCCATGTCCGATGATGAGATGGATGCACTGCTGGAAAAACAGGGAAAGCTGCAGGAAAAACTTGACCATATCGATGCCTGGGATCTGGATTCCAGGCTGAAAATGGCCATGGATGCTCTTCGCTGCCCGCCCGAAGACACCCCTGTCAGCGTGATCTCCGGTGGTGAAAAGCGACGGGTCGCCTTGTGCCGTTTGCTGCTGCAAAAACCCGACATCCTGCTTTTGGACGAGCCGACCAACCACCTTGATGCCGAATCCGTGGGCTGGCTGGAACAACATTTAAGCCGGTTTGAAGGTACGGTCATTGCCGTGACCCATGACCGCTATTTTCTGGACAATGTGGCAGGCTGGATTCTGGAACTGGACCGGGGCGAAGGCATTCCCTGGAAAGGCAACTACTCCTCCTGGCTTGAACAGAAACAGCAGCGCCTGGCAAAAGAAGAAAAAAGCGAGAGCAAACGCCGCCAGACACTGGCCAGGGAACTTGAGTGGATCAACATGTCGCCCAAGGGCAGGCGCTCCAAATCCAAGGCCAGAATCACTGCTTACGAAGATCTGCTCAAAAAGGACAGCAAACAGCAGGAACAGAAAATGGAAATTTTTATTCCGCCGGGACCGCGGCTTGGTGCTAAAGTCATTGTGGCACAAAATGTTTCCAAAGCCTTTGAGGACAAACTTCTGGTGGAAGATATGAACTTTGTCCTTCCCCCGGGTGCCATTGTGGGTGTGGTTGGCCCCAATGGCGCCGGTAAGACGACACTGTTTAAAATGATAACCGGCAAAGAAAAACCCGATTCCGGCACCATTGAGATCGGCGAAAGCGTACATGCTGCCTATGTAGACCAGGAGCGGGACACTCTGGATCCTGAGAAGACCATTTATGAAGTGATCTCCGGCGGCAGTGATACCCTTTTGCTGGGGGGCAGGGAAATTAATGCCCGGGCCTATGTCGGGAAATTTAACTTCTCCGGCTCAGACCAGCAGAAAAAAGTAAAAGATATTTCAGGTGGTGAACGCAACCGGGTGCATATGGCCACCATGCTGCAAAAAGAAGCGAATCTGCTGCTTTTGGACGAACCGACCAATGACCTGGATGTCAACACCATGCGGGCATTGGAAGAAGCCCTTGAAAGCTTTGCCGGATGCGCTGTGATCATAAGCCATGACCGCTGGTTCCTGGACCGCCTTGCCACCCATATCCTGGCCTTTGAAGGCGACAGCCAGACCCTGTTTTTTGAAGGATCTTATTCAGACTATGAAAAGGATCGCAGAAAACGGCTGGGTATCAAAGAAAACCAGCCCACAAGGATAAAATACCGGCAACTGACCCGGTAAATAGAAAATAAATAGTTCCGGCGGGCAAACAGGCCTGCCGGGGCTGTTTTTTCAACACCTATGCCGTCTGCAACCATGACCACCACCGCCTTACGCCATACCCGGGGCCTGATTCTAATCCATATTGCGGTTTTTCTGTTCGGATTTTCCGGGCTATTCGGTAAATTTCTGGACTGCACGCCATTGTGGATTGTTCTGGGTCGTACGATTTTCGCAAGTTTTGCACTGATTATCTATGCAAAACTGTTTTCCTGCACCAGTCTTAAAGTGGCAACGTCAAAGGATTTGGGCTTTTTTGCCCTGCAAGGTATTTTGCTGGCCCTGCACTGGCTCAGCTTCTTTGCCGCTATTCAAGTCTCTTCGGTGGCTGTGGGCTTGATAACCTTTTCCACTTTCCCCTTATTTGTCACCTTTATGGAACCCCTTTTTTTTAAAGAGCCGTTCAAAAAAGTTGACGTGCTGACAGCTATTGCCGTATTTGGCGGAATTATTCTTGTGGTGCCGGATATGGACCTTTCCAACAAAGTGACCTTAGGAAGTTTTTATGGCCTTATTTCCGGATTTACCTTTGCCGTATTAGGCCTTGTCAATCGCAGGAATGCAAGGCGTTGCCATCCGGTTTCAGCCGCTTTTTACCAGAATCTGTTCGCTGCTTTAAGCCTTATAACGCCTGTACTGGTTATCCAAACACCGCCACCAACTCCCCACGATCTCTTTTTGCTTGCTCTTCTCGGTGTGGTTTTCACAGCCCTTGCCCATGCTTGCTTTATCACAGGACTTATCCGTATCAGGGTGCAAACAGCGTCTGTTATTGCAGGTATGGAACCTGTGTACGGTATTTTGTTTGCGTTTATTCTGCTTGGTGAAATACCCAATTTTTCAACCCTTGCGGGCGGAATACTGATTATAGGTGCAGTCATAAGTGCCGGGCTTTTAGAAAAAACAAAAAACCCGGTATAAAGCTAAGCTTTATACCGGGTTTGAGATCACAGGAAAGTCAAAGGCTAAAACACAAGAACTGCCATAATTTATCGGCGGTGGAATTACATTAATTCATCAGACCTGCTGATCAAACAAAAATCCGGCAAGATCACTCATTTTATCCTGTAAAGAGAGCATCTCATCGGATGGAAACTGACGGATCAGCTCTTCGGATTCCTTATCGAAGATCTTAACAACGATTTCGTTGTTCTCTTCATCAACCGAAAAGCTTAATTTGGTTTGAATGGTCTCTGACATCTCCTGAAAAGATTCGACCACCTCTTTGACCTCTTCAGTGGTCATTTGAGTCTCACTGGTTTTGTTGGTGGATTCTTTATTTTCCTTTGGTTCGGTATTTTCAACATTTCTCTGTGCATTTTGAAGCTTGTCTACAGACATCAAAGGCGTTCTTTCCTGGGTGGTTTCATGTGCCGTAAGCGATTTTGCGGTCATGTTCATTGTTCTTGTGTCTCCTGTCGTTATAAGTTGCCGGTTGTAAAAGGCAGTCTATTTCTCTTTGTCTACTAAACCTTTAGACTATTATTCGGACATATTTTGAATATTCTTTAATAAAAAAACAATTTTTCGATACTATTCTCTTAAAAAAAATAACGATCACGGCAATCACATAATTCAAGTCCGGTTGCATATTCGACATCTAATCCGCCTTATCCATTAGAAAATATGGTTGCATAATTGCAAATATTATTTAAATTGTGTCTTTTAAGCTCTTAAATAATGGATAATCTCCTGGTGGCAATAATGCAATGTCAGTCGAATAAAACCATAGACAAAGTTTGCAAAAAAGCGTTTGATATGATTTAAATTAGATTCAAATATAAAAGGATTCTCCGACATGTCCCAAAATGATAGAAACACCCCGTTAAACATTGACACCACAAAAATCATCCTGGATTCAATTTCAGACGGGGTCTTTACCATTGACTACAACTGGAAAATCACCTCTTTTAACACGGCTGCCGAGGAGATTACCGGCATACGCAGGCAAGATGCCATCGGTTGTCATTGCTGGGATGTCTTCCGCTCCAACATGTGTGAACAAGGCTGTGCCCTGAAAAAAACAATGAATCAGGGCAAACCGTTTGTATCAAGTTCTGCATATATCATTAACAACCAGCAAAAAAAAATTCCGATCACGGCCTCAACCTCCCTGCTCATTGATAAAGATGGTGAAGTGCTGGGCGGGGTGGAAACCTTCAGGGATCACTCTGTGGTGGAAGCCTTAAGAAAGGAACTGACCGGCGGGATCCGGGTGGGTGACATGGTGAGCAACTCCAGTGCCATGAAAAATATTTTCAATATCCTTCCTCAGATTGCTGAAAGCGACTCATCTGTCCTGATCGAAGGAGAAACAGGCACTGGAAAAGAGTTGATGGCAAAGGCCATTCACAACACAAGTCACAGAAAAGATGCACCTTTTGTGGCCATCAACTGTGGGGCTCTGCCGGATACATTGCTGGAATCGGAATTGTTTGGCTACAAAAAAGGGGCATTTACCCATGCAGTAAAAGACAAGCCCGGCCATTTTGCCCTGGCAGACAATGGTACGATATTTCTGGATGAAATCGCCGATACAAGCCCAGCCTTTCAGGTCAGACTGCTTAGGGTACTTCAGGAACGCGAATACACGCCCCTTGGCGGTATCACGAAAGAGCAATCAAATGTCAGAATTATTGCCGCCACCAATAAAAATTTGACTACCATGGTGGAAAACAAGGAATTTCGTCAGGACCTTTATTACCGGATCAATGTAATTAAAATATCCCTGCCGCCCCTACGACATAGAATGGAGGATATCCCCTACCTTGTAGACCAATTCATCTCCCGCTTGAACCTGCGCCGAAACAAAATGATCCAAGGGCTTTCCCCTGAAGTGCTTGCGGCATTCATGGCCCATGATTTTCCCGGAAATATCAGGGAACTGGAAAACATCATAGAACACGCCTTTGTTTTGTGTTCAAAAGAGTTTATCGCCATGGCGCATTTACCACCGTCCCTTGTTGCCAAATCAAATTCAAAAGTCGGTGATAACAAAAATCCGGTGGTCGCAGCGCAAATCCAAATGATTACAGACGCGTTAAAACGAAACAATAATAACAGAAACGCCGCGGCCCGGGATTTAGGGATACACAAAAGTACACTGTTCAGACGAATTAAAAAATTAGGCATCCAATTATAAAAGAGATTATCCTTGCAACCCCTAAACGCTTACAAGTCTCTTTTTTGCAACAACAAAGGCGTCCCTGAAATTTGTTTGTGGTATAACATACAAGCCAGGCAGGAGGTTGCTGCTGTTGCTCCCCATCCAAGGCAGTTAAGGCACACGCTTTGCATTTATAAAACCGGCAAAAAAGAGTCCTAAGAGGAGGAGATCATGAAAATTGCTATTACCACTTGGGGAAACCGTGTCTCTCCTGTATTTGACGCCGCACAAACACTTTTAATAGCAGACATTGAAAATCATAGCATTCATAGCAAAAAATATGAATCTTTCAAGCCGGCCGATATCATCGCCTTGGCAGCGCTTTTAAATCGTGAAAACGTTAAGGCCCTGGTTTGCGGTGCAATTTCAGAAACCTATGCAGCCCGCCTTGCTGAAAACAGAATTCGCATGTTTGCCTTTGTCACCGGCAATGCTATGGATATACTCAATTGCCTGGCAGCGCACAATATCATTAAACCAGCCTTTATAATGCCCGGGTGCACATCGACATCGGTTTCAGGAATGCCTCTATCCTGATATGCATATTACAATATGGGAGCAAGTTTTTAGCAATCAGGCCTTGCGAATCATGCCCATATAAATGGCGGCCAGAACGACACAAACCCCAAGCCAGCCCATCATACCGGTCAGCCGGTCAAAAAACACCACATCCCATACAAATGACAAAGCAGGCTGCAGTAACAAAATCAGTCCTGCCCTAGAGGCATCCACCCTGGGAAGATAATGGGAAATGATGACCCAGGCCAGTCCCTGGGACAAGAGACCCAGACCGGCTAAAGCAGCTAAAGATGAAAGATCCGGAATCGCAAAGGAGCGTCCTATACACACAGCGATAGTTCCAATAATAAGGGCACAAAACCCCGTCATGACTACCTGGTAAAGAAACATGGGAACATTATCCCCTGAGTGAACGATGCGCATAAGCAAAAGAAAAACACTGTAACTTAAGGCCGTTATAATGCCTAACCCTACGCCGGTCAAATACTCAGGTGTCAGCACCGCCATATCCATGCCGATAATCAGATACAACCCCAAAATCGCCAGTGGCAATGAGATTATATATGTCGTACCCAGTTTTTCTTTGAACAAACATACGCCGACCAGGGCCATAATAAAAACCTGCAGATTTCCAAGAATGGTGGCAAGACCCGGCCCCACATATCCAATACAAAAATGCCATGCGATAAGATCAACAGCAAAAAAAAGCCCGCACCCCATAGCAACCAGACAGGGTTTAAGCCCAATCTGTTTAAATTCATGATTTAAACTACAAGGAACCAGAAGGAACAGACAGCCCCAAAAAACACGGTAAAAAGCTGAAATGAGTGGATTAACATGGGATAGCGCCACCATCACACTTGAAAAACTGATAATGATGGCACCTAAAAAAATACCGGCAATTGGCCGGCTGACAAAAGTCGTCATAAACAAAGCAGCTCCTCTAAGCAGCGTCTGAACAAAAACATGAAAATTTTGTCACGTTCAAGGCAGGCGTAGATTCTAACTATAGGAATACATGGCGTATTTCAAAAATTATTATTTGCCGCCACCTATGTCATCGGTAAAATTTACGGTTTTCCAGACACTCAGTATCAAACGGATGTAGAGGGTTTCTATTCTGGGGTCAAGAAAAGATTTTCTTTTTTTCAGGGTTTCCACAAATAGGTTTCCAGATCAATATGTCCTTGGCTTGAGACGAAAACTTCTTCGGACTCCAGTAGTGCTTTTTGTAATTCATACCCCTTGCCTCTGGGTAGACTGATTTTTCCGGATGCGTTAATCACACGATGCCAGGGCAAATTATGCTTTTGGGACATGGTATGAAGAATTCTTGAAACTTGCCTGGCGCCCAAAGGATTGCCGGCAAGGGCTGCCACCCGACCATAGGAAGTGACACGTCCTTTGGGTATCGCCTTAATTACACCAACAATCTGCTTAGTAAACGGATTCATAATATTTAAAAGCATTGGGCTTAAAAAAAGACCTGCCGCCTTGGAGGGAGGGGGAGGCGGCAGGTTTGTCAATCCTTTCGCGCGTAAGGAGGACGCGAAGCAAAGATGCAGACGGTTGCGCCAACGTTGGCAGACAAATTGTTCTACATCGGAGGAAAATGCCGGGCTGCTGTCAGATTTGCAACAGCAGCCCTAAAGCGAAATCAATTAATAGTTGCTTGTAAAGTCGGGATATGCATTACCACCATGTTCTGTGGAATCCAGCCCTTCGATTTCTTCTTCCGGAGAAACCCTTAAACCCATAGTCATGTCAATCACTTTGAACAGAATAAAAGCCGTACAAAATGTCCATGCAAAGCAGGAAACGATACCGATGCACTGTACGGACATAATTTTAACGGTTGTGCCGCCAATATTAAAGAGGCCAGCAGCAAAGGTACCCCAAGCACCGCAAACCCCATGTACGGAAATTGCACCAACGGGATCATCAATTCTAATTTTATCAAAAAACATTACAGCGAAGACAACCAGAATACCGGCAACGGCCCCGATGATAATAGAGGAACCCGGTGTAACATTGGCACAGCCGGCAGTAATGCCGACCAGACCAGCCAAGGCGCCGTTCAAACTCATGCCCACTTCAGGCTTTCCAAATTTAACCCAGGATACGATCATGGCCAGAACAGCGCCAGTGGCTGCAGCCAGGTTGGTATTTACAAAAATCATTGCAATAGATGTATCTGCTGTCGTGGTGGAACCCGGATTAAAACCAAACCAGCCTACCCACAGGATGAAAACGCCAAGGGCGGCCAAGGGGATATTGTGACCCAAAATTGGTTTAATACCGCCGTCTTTGGTGAACTTTCCAAGACGGGGACCCAGAACAATGGCACCAGCCAATGCAGCCCATCCGCCCACAGAGTGAACAACGGTGGAACCTGCAAAATCGATAAATCCAAGACCTTCAAGCCAACCGGAACCGTTGAACAAAGATCCCCAGGCCCAGGAACCAAAAATCGGATAAATCAATGCGGATAAAACAGCACTGTACACAAGATAACCGGTGAATTTGGTACGCTCAGCCATGGCACCGGAAACAATGGTGGCGGCAGTTGCAGCAAACACAACCTGAAACATCCAGAAGGCCAGTACCCAAGGATCGCCATCCACCTTGAAATCACTTAAGAAAAAACCGGTGGTACCAAAAAAACCGGTTTTAGAGGCACCGAACATCAGGCCAAATCCAATGGCCCAATAGAAAAGCGACCCCATGGAGAAGTCCATCAGGTTTTTCATCATGATGTTAACACAGTTTTTGGCACGGGTGAACCCTGCTTCCACCATGGCAAACCCGGCCTGCATAAAGAAAACAAGCACTGCTGCAACAAGGGTCCATACATAGTTGGCATGTGTCTGAACCAGTGCAATGGCCTCGGCATTAGTGATTGCTGTGGGGGCGTCGTCCGTACCGGCCCATGCAGCGGTGATGGTGCAAGCCAGCGAAGTTAGAATCATCAGTACATACTTCATTTTTTAAATCTCCTTAAATTATATAATAAATTTTATAACGCTTCTGTTCCGGTTTCACCTGTACGAATACGAACAACATCTTCCACAGGAAGAACAAAAATTTTACCGTCACCGATTTTTCCTGTTTTCGCTGTTTCTACTATTGTATCCACCACAGCCTGGGCCTGGTCATCTGCAACACAAATTTTTAATTCAACCTTGGGTACAAAGTCTGTCTGATATTCTGCGCCTCGGTATACTTCTTTGTGTCCTTTCTGACGGCCAAAGCCTTTAACTTCCGAAATGGTCATCCCGTTAATGCTGATTTTGGCTAAAGCATCTTTAACCTCATCCACTTTAAACGGTTTTATTACTGCCACAACTTTTTTCATTTTAACTCCCTTGTTAATTGTGCATCAAAATAACTAACGCTTTATGGGTGTCTAAAGAGAGCAAGAGGAGTGCCAAAAAATATTTTTTTTAAAATTTTTATATAAATATTTGAAATTAAAGATTTTATTTGCGAAGAATATATTTTGAACTTCTAAAAACACACCTAACGAAAATAACATTTTTGGGATATAATAGATTACATTAATGTTATTTCATACACCTCTGCAAAGTTTGGGTGTAAAAGTTAATACATTTTTGTATTTTCATACATAAAAACGATAACGGAGATGCACAAATATAGCCCTATGCCGGATCAAAACGGTATTAGAATTTCATGCAGGGTTTTCCCCCCGGCATACCCTCTTGAAAAACGATTATGCAAGACATTGCTGGAGCCAACAGCAAGAGAGCATCTTGGAAATCTATATAAAATAGATGCACAGAACTGGTAAAGCCGCAAATCAAGGCTCATGCCACTAAGAGATTGCCTGTACCGGTGAAGCGCTTCAAAAACTGCAGGCACATGCTGGCCGGCAGCATATTCAATGGCCCGGGCTGAAAGGATACCCGATTTCAATGCTGAATAAATCCCTTCCCCCAGCAAAGGCTCTGCCAGGCCGGCTGCATCTCCTGTCAAAAGCACACGGCCTGCTCCCAGATGTATTCTGCCGGAGCTTGTGGCAATAGGGTACCCCTTAACATCAGTTAGAATATCAGTCCCAAGCTGTTCACCTGCATATTTTTTCAACAAAGTCCGATTCATGGTTCCATTGGGACGCGCACTAAACATACCGATATTCACGTGGTTTCTACGGGGAAAAATCCAGTAATACCCGTTAATCTCTCTGGAAAAATCAAATGTCATTTTATAGAATCCCGCATTTTGTACAGGCACATCAGCTTCCAGAGCCGGCAGTTTTACGATGCGGGACTTTTGACCACCAATCAGTCGGCGAATTTTTGAATTGGCACCATCGGCCCCGATGAGATATCCAGCCTTGATAAAATCAGTTTTCCCCTCACAGGAAAGGGTTAGACTGACACCTTGGTTGTCTTGATCAAGACGGATAATTTTGTCTATTTTTCTAAAGCAGCATCCGGCCTGCACTGCTTTTCCCAATGAATAGGCGTCCAGATCCATCCTTTTGGTAATGTAGCACAAAGGCGTCTTAGCTTTGACAACAAAAAAGGATCTTCCTGGGCGGACAATTTTCACCTCCCGGCAGACCCGGCGGACAAGGCCGGAAATATCAAAGGGAAACAATTCCATGGCCTTGGGCGTGATTCCGCCGGCACAGGCCTTTTTCCTGGGAAAGTTTTTTCTATCCAGCACAAGGACGGAAAACCCGGATCGTCCCAAAAGATATCCGGCAGTTGTTCCGGCAGGCCCTGCACCGACAATAATGACATCATACATATGAAATTTTTTCCGAATTAGTAAATAAAGCCGAATCTTTTTACAGCTCTATACCATAAATATGGAACACTTTCGACGATTCAAATTTTTAATTCACGCCTCAACGTATCAACACAGAGAATTTACTACGATTTACATCAATCCTTTTTATAAGATAAACCTATGTAACCAATAAAGATCCTTTACCCTTTATTATAAGTGATTTTGAGCGTTAACATACCAGGCCGGCCCTATGGTTGTTATAAAAAAATCTACCCAATTTTGGAGTTTATCATTTTTCCCATTGACAAAAAATCAATCGCACGATTAGATATTAAATTAATCGAATTCACAAACGATCACCTCAATTGGACGTATATTTATACGTGATTAGGCATACAGCTAATGCAGAAAAGTGCTAAAGAAAAAAAACAGGGAAATGAAGAAAATGAAAATGCAGTTAACACATTGGAGCTATGCAAAAAGGCGCGTGCGCTTATTCGCTTCCGAAAACCTGAAAAGGCCGAACCGCTACTATTAGAAGCGTTGGAAGCATCGCCTAAAAACCCTTATGTACTGGTCGCCTTAGGTGATGCCAAACGCATGCAAAAACGATTCACCACGGCTGCAGAATATTATCGAAGGTGTCTTGAGGCAGACCCACTGAATCCATTTGCCATGTCCGGCCTTGGCGACGCATACCGGGGCACTAATAATTTGGACGGCGCCATAGATATCTGGACGCAGGCCCTGGATGCTTACCCTGAAAATTATCTGGTGATGACCCGCCTGGCCGATGCTTTAACTAAAAAAGGAAACTTTACCGCTGCCAGACAGATATATGAAAAATCCATCAATCTGAATCCTGACGATCCCTTTGCCCTGTCTGGTCTTGGCAATCTCTATGTCCGCCTCAAAGCATTTGATCTGGCAGGCCCCCTCCTTGAAAGGCTTGTTGCAAAGCAGCCCAGAAACCCCAGAGCCATCGGCGCGTTGGCCAATTTTTACCGCAGACAAGAGGATTTTTTTAATGCGAAGATCCTGTTCGAACAGATTCTGGAGATCGACTCCGGCAATGTCTATGCAATGGATGGGCTGGCAGATTGTGCCCGGGGCAATAAGGAATACGAAAAAGCAAAACAACTGTGGGAAAAAGCCATGGCAGCCGGAATGAGTCCCGCCATTGCTAAAACCCGTATAGCAGATGCCTGTCTGCAAATGCAACAATTCGCCCAGGCAAGAGATTTTTATGATCAGGTGCTGTCTGTGTCTGAAGACAAGTTTGCACTGCTCGGACGACTGCGTCTTATCGAAGCAGAACCGGGAGATCAACACGATAAGATTATTGATGCCGCAGATATTCTAAGCCGGTTGTTTGCCCTTGATCCATCTGACGACCGGACCTTGAATGAATTTAAGGTCTTTAGGACCCGGTATCCCCAAATTGATGAGTATATACAGCCTTGATTCATTTTTTTTGATCTGATTTTAAACCAAATTATAGGGGCTTTGTTCTTCTACGATCTTTAAATCATTGAAATGATTTTTTGACCAGGACGCTTTTTTCATAGATCTTTTAAAAAGGGTGCCAAGTAAATGACTGACAAGCTAAACCTGCCTTCCGAATCGGATATTCAGGCCGTATTAACCCTTGACCGGGATACCCTGCCAAGTTTTCCTCAAGTAGCGGCCAAACTGCTTGAATTATCAAAAGATGATACAGCATCTCTGGAGGAGGTGGCAAAAATCGTAGAAACAGATCCCGGGATTTCCATCCGGGTACTGGAACTTGTTAATTCAGCATTTTACGGTTTAAACAGGAAGGTAACCACCCTGCCGGACGCAGTTGTCATCCTCGGCCTTGATGAAATAAAAAAGCTGGCCCTGGGTATGGCTATTTTCGAAAAAATATTTAAAACCGGTCACACAAAGGAATTTAATCGTTTGATGTTCTGGCGCCACAGTCTTGCAGTGGCGGTATTGAGCATGAAAATAGCTCAAAAAACCCAATACCCGAACCCGGAAGAAGCCTATACCGCAGGCTTGCTCCACGACGTGGGCAAAATATTTTTAGATCTTCAGGGACATCAAAAATATGGCGAATTTATTAAAAATCTGTCGAAATCCACAGACCTTGTTATTGAAAAAGAACGATCCCAAATCGGTTTAGGCCATGACGATATCGGTGCCTTTTTCTGCAACCGGTGGCAGCTTCCCGAAAACCTGGTACTAGCGGTAAAATACCACCACCAGTCCTTTGAAGATCACGGATTATCCGAAGATGAAAAACAATTGATCGCCATCGTCAGTATGGCGGACTTCCTATGTTGGACCCAGGGTATAGGATCCTTTGATTTCATCCGCCCCCCTATCCTTGCCCCGGAGGTGGAAGTTTGTGTTAACCCGGAAAAAGTCAATATTATCAATTGTATCCTTGAAATGAACAAAGAGATCGAAAAAATTTCAGCCTTTTACCAATTTGTTTTTCCATCGACAGATCAGCTCAAGGAGAACTTGCTGTGGGCAAATATCAAATTATCCCGGGCCAATACAAAATATTATTACCAGGGGGATCCCACAAATCGAACCCAGGATACACCCATAAACCAGGGAGAACTTTTACCCCCGGACATTGGGTTTGAGCTGGGAAAATCGCTGTCCAAAGCCAAAACCGTTAAAGAAGTGCTGGATATTGTCATGTACCAGGTGGGCTGTATTTTTCAACCCTGTCATTGGTCCATCCTGCTCAAGGACCCCAAAACCGGTGACATGGTTTTTTCCGTTGTGGTGGGCACCAACAGCAAACGTTTACAGGGAGTGAGGCTGCCAAAGGGAGAAGGTATTGCCGGGTATGTCATGAAAACAGGTACACCTTTGGTGGTGGATGATGTAACAACAGACAAAAGATTCAGCGACCGGGTGGACAAATACACTCAGTTCAACACTCGCTCTATCATTGCCACGCCTTTGAAAACCGACAATAAAATCTTCGGCGTTATTGAGCTGGTCAACCGGGTAAATGAAGAAACATTCAGTAAACAGGACCTTGATCTGCTTGCCGCCATTGCTGAATATGCAGGCATTGCAATTGAACGGTCATACTACCACCAGGCACTGACAAACCTGGCCACCCGGGACAGTCTGACCGGATTAAAAAACAGATTCAGCTTTGAACGCATCGTTGCCGATTCTGATGACTTTTTGGCCCGGTTTGGTCGGGTTTTCTCCATTCTTATTCTTGTAATCGACGGCTTGGCAAGGCAGTATGAAGAGATAGGACAGAAAAAATGTGATAAGGCCGTCAAAGCACTGACCTCCATTTTGAATAAAACCAAACGCCGGGAAGACCAGATTTTCAGATATGCAGACAACAGCTTTATTGCCCTTTTGCCTTTAACTTATTCGGATGGCGCACAAAAAGCTCAGGCAAGAATAAAAAAAGCACTGAAGGCAATCCAGGGGGATGATAAACAATTTTTTTCATCTATCACCATTCAAGCCCACACCATGGCAGGTGAAGATGCAGGCCAACTCAAACCACTTGTGGCCCAGGCCCTGTCCAAGTCCAGACAATTGGACCAGGAAGGTGAAGTGGCGGATATGCAGGAAAACATCCAGGGGCTGGTGGAAAAAGAAATTGCCCTTAAAGAAGCACAAGACGTGAAAGGCTCATCCCAGGAACAACCCCAAAATGAAACCATTAAAACATTTGGGAAAACCGTATTTCTCCAAGGCCAGTTCAAACGCCTAAAAACCGGTGAATTCGGGAAAATACGTGTGGAGCAGGTGTCGTTATCCGCTGTTGGATTCAGAATATCAAAATCCCATCGCATCCATGTCAATGATTTTCTGGATATTGAATTCAATCTGGATGATATCAAACGGGCATTGGTTAAACGCAGGGTGGTTGTCAGACAGATCCAGGGCAATTACATCTACGGCGAATTCTACAACCCGCCGCCCTATGCAAAAAACTTGGGCTTTTATATTTTCAATTAAAAATTTTATGTCCTGCATTACCGGGCTTGTTTTTTCAAGGTTTCCACCAGTTCAGATACCAGCTTTCCTCCGGACGTTCTTGCAGTAGGGTTAACTTTTACCAGCTGTTCCCAGGCTTCAACAGCTTTAGGGATATCATTGAGGTCATGCATATAAACAATCCCCTTGTTAAACCAGGCGGTTTCAAAATCAGGCTGGACAGCAACAGCCCTGCTAAAAGCGTCCAATGCTTTTTCAGGCTCATTGTTTCGTCTATACATCACCCCAAGGTCTGTAAGAACATGTGGATGGTCCGGCTGAATGGACAGGGATTTTTCATAGGCATTAATGGCATCTTTAAAACGGTCTATATCGAAAAAGGCGTTGCCCAGTTCGATCCAGGCTTGGGCATTATCGGGATTTTCTTTCAAAAAGGACTGCAATTTTTTGATATGGGGCGCAGCCATGGCTGCAAGGTCAGGGCTTTTATTCCCTTCTGCCTCTTTTTTAGGTTCAGGCTTGTTTTTTGGCATGCTCCCCATCATACCCGGTGGCATAGGCCTCATGCCAGGCTGTTGTGAATCTGCCAACTTAAACGAGGTATATGCGGTGCCCAGCAAAAACCCCAGTGTCAGAGAGATCAGAATGGAAATATAAAAGGCCTGACGGGAAACTGTGTTTTCTTTTTTTGTGTCCTGGTTCATTTTTCCTGCTTTAAATAATTTTTAAGGGATTATATTATCTTAATAATGGTTTTTCTTTACAAATATCGCCGCTGACGTGGGCGATACTATCGGATTTTTCATGGAACCGAAAGTCTGCGAGCACCATCCCATTAAATTTGCCCTGTTTGTAGACTTCAATTCTGAAAATTTGGCCGTCACGGTCAATTGAAAAACGCTGAAGACAATCGTTTCTGGTTACCAGAAGACCAGCCTCATCTTTCACATTTTGTGTTGTGAAGCCAATGATGTTTACCCGGTGATCCGGTATGGGATGAACCATAAACTGTTCTTTAACCAAAATTCTGGAACCAAAGGGAACTTGTTTTTTTTTACCGTCAACATCCATTTCAATGCTGTCGATTCCCAGATCATATTCAAAATACTGGGGGCTGAGATGGGAAAGGCAGCGGTTTCCGTGATACAGACTAAAATCTGATTTATTATGCACCAAAGCCAATAACGGATTATTGACCAGAAACTGTAGGTCACCATCTTTTTCCATGGGCAGGTAATTGATGCGATTGCGGATATTTTCAGCATAGAGTAGGACTCTGCGCTCCCCCAACGTCAAGGCAATATCCTTGTCAATTGCTTTTTTGATTTCTTTTTTGCTCAAAGAAAAGTCACGTTTGAAAGAGATCCCGGCCTTGGTTAAAAAGGATTCAATGGCCAGGAGATGGTAATATACACGCCCGGGGGTCATAAATGATTTGCTGGCTTCCACCCCAAAAGCCGGTTTCTTATTTTTCATGGCAAAAAAGGTCAGTGTTTTTGCCATCTCTCGGTCCCCTTCCGCAGTCCGGGTATTTTTAACGTGCACTGTATGACCGGGGTCAATCAGATGGGCATTGACATAATCGGCACACTGCCGTGCCGTGACGGCAAGATCAGAAAACAGGCCTGTATATGTGGCAGGCATCAACGCCTGGTCAATGATAATACTTTGCCCCCATCTGTCAGGATTGCGCATATTGTTTTTATGGGTGGGTGTAAAAAATCCCGAACCGTCATGCAGATTTAAAATAAAATCAACGTTCGGGTCAGTGATCATGGATTTTATTTTAGCAATGGTTTGCCGTTCAGGATCTGTTTTGCTCACCTGATCAAATTTACGGTTCATGTCCCCGTAAACGCCCCGGGATCGTTTAATAATACTTTCAAAGTTGAGATTGGGAACCACGATAACCCGGCCGGACAAAATATTGTAACGGGTAGCAATAAGGGCAGCCGCGTTGAACCCTCCCGGCTCATCCCCCTGGATGCCGCCAACAATAAGTGCTGTTTTTCCAGGAATATTTGATGCCAGGGTGTGTACACTGAAGTCAAGGGCGCATTGAGATGCAGATGCAGGCCGCGCCAAGCACAAAACAGCAGCGATTCCTGAAACAGCCATAATCAGCAAATGCTTGATCAAAAAGCAACAGAATCTGTTGTAAAAATAAGGCGTTGATATCATCATAATCAATTATGAGCAGAAAGTTTATCCCTTCCGATTTCTATTTTTCCAACACAGATTATCAAATAGCCCGCAAAATGCAAACGCCCTATGAACTTCCCTTAAAAAATTTTTTTACCCCACCCCAATAAAGTTTAATTTTTCCAAGGAAATTTTATAGTAAATGTGGCATTCTGGAATCGGAAAATTCAGCCAAATCCCAAGCCGTGCCGGGTGACGCAGAAAGTTTTTACGAAAGCTAAATAAGTTATTGAATTACTGTTATGTTTTGTTGTGGGTTGCGTCTGGGTGTTGATAGAATAGATCAGCCCATGGCTGTTCTTGGGATGAAAGGTCATGGTCATGGGAACAACAAACAGAAAAATACAACCAGGCCAGAGAAAGACAGGAAACAACCTTAGCGCATTTGGCGGCGTATTTACACCGTCCATCCTCACAATTCTTGGTGTCATCCTGTTCATGCGCTCCGGGTTTGTAATTGGTCAGGCCGGCATCTTTCAAACGATTCTCATTTTGTGCCTGAGCCATACCATCACTTTGTTGACGGCCATTTCAGTTTCCGCCGTGTCCACAAATACACCTGTTTCGGCAGGGGGTGCCTATTTTTTGATCTCAAGATCCATCGGTCCTGAACTTGGCGGAGCCATTGGGCTGGCCCTGTTCTGTTCCCAGGCCATTTCCGTCCCGTTTTATATCCTGGGATTTACCGAATCATTAGTACGGACTTTCCCAGGCCTTACGGCCCACTTCAGGACCATCGCCCTAATCACCACAGCTTTCTTGTTCATCATCACCCGGGCAGGTGCCAGGTGGGCGGTGCGGGCACAATACCTAATCATGACGGTTCTAGGACTTTCCATTCTTGCCTTCATGGGAGGTGCCCTGATACATTTTGACATTAACTTGTTTTCAAAAAACCTTGGCCCGGGCTACACCAATGACACATACGCGTTCTGGAGCGTCTTTGTCATCTATTTTCCGGCAGTCACCGGTATCATGGCAGGCATCAGCATGTCCGGCGACCTGAAAAATCCGGCCCGGGCCATTCCGGCAGGCACCCTTGGCGCAGTTTTCACCGGGTTTGTTGTGTACGGACTTCAAATCATTGTATGCGGCGGGGCCCAATCAAGGGAAGAACTGATTTATTCATCTTTTGAAACACTTTGCAGCCAGGCGCTTTTTAACGCAGGTTTTTTAGTGGTTGCCGGTGTATTTGCAGCTACCGTGTCCAGTGCATTAGGATCGTTCATGGGGGCACCCAGGGTTATCCAGGCCGTTGCCAAGGATAGGCTGATTCCTATGCTGCATATATTTAAAAAAGGGGCAGGCCAGGCCAATGAACCGGTCAGAGCTTTATGGCTGACGCTGGGTTTGACCATCGCTACAATCCTGTGGGCAGGCAACGGAGACACAGGCAGGGCATTTAACATCCTGGCCGGTGTTGTGACCATGTTTTTTCTTTACACCTACGCAATGATCAATGTTGCCGCTTTTGTTGAATCCTTTGCCGGCAACCCGTCCTTCAGACCGGGATTCAAGCATTATCACTGGCTGCAAGCCCTTATCGCGGCTGCAGGGTGTGCGGTCACAGCCTTTCTAATTCAACCGGTCACAGCCGTTTGTGCGGCAGGTATCATTTCCACAATGGTTGTACTGCTTAGACGCAGATCCCTTACGGTCCGTTTCGGCGATGCACGATGGGGCTTTTTCTATTCAAGGCTTAAAGCCAATCTTCACCAGCTGGCAATGATGCCGATTCACCCCAAAAACTGGCGCCCTGCGATTCTGGTGTTCACGGGAAATCCTAAAACCCGATTTACCCTGGTGCAGTATGCCCTGTGGATCGGAGAGGAACGGGGAAGTGTAACCCTGGTCCGTATCCTTACCGGCAATGTCCAGGACCTCATGGAAAAAAGGCAGACTGCCCTAACCCAACTTAAAAAAAATTTCCATGATTACGGCGTCAGCGGTTTTTCAACGGTCATGGTTTTACCCGATCTTGACCAGGGCATCTGTGCAGTACTCCAGGCGCATCCCCCCGGACCGCTTAAGCCCAACACCGTCATTTTTGGCTGGTCCTCAGACCCGGACAGGGCCCAGTCCTTTACAAGACACCTGCGCATTGTCCGGGCCATGGAAATGAATCTTGTTATTATCAATGACAAAGGGCTTCCACAAAATCAGGACAAAGGGTTTATCGATATCTGGTGGCGGGGCAAAAAAAACGGTTCCCTGATGGTTATGCTGGCCCATCTTCTCACACAAAACAGACAATGGGCTGATGCAACCATCCGACTGTTCAGGATCATTCAGGATCCTGCCGGTGTAAAGCCGGCAAAGCAGGCCCTGGAAGCGTTGCTGCGCGCAGCCAGGGTAAAAGCTGAATCCAGGGTGATCGTCTCTACGGATAGCTTTGAGCAGGTCCTTCAATCCATATCAACCGACGCATCAGTTGTTTTCATTGGCTTCAACATTCCCGAACCAAGCCAAGCAGCAGAATTTCAGACCAGGCACACCAGAATGTTTGCCCCTTTGCCCACAATGATCATGGTCTCGTCCATTGGAGACTGTGATCTGTTTGCTTAAACTACCCCGTGGGTTTTAAGCACCCCAAGCACTTCTGGAAAATCAATGCCAAGTCGTTTGACCGTTTCAACGGTGGGAATACCGTCGGCAGTCCAACCCCGGCGTTTGTAAACCGCATCTTTAAGCAGTTCATACTGTGCTTCGCGCTTGCTGCGCAACACCGCCATTTTGTCCGGCGTATCCATGGCGGAAATATCTATGCCATAGGTTTCCGTTAGCTGGGTGTCGTAGCGCTCCGCCCTGGATTCGTACTCTTCCTCGGTCACAGGCCCCATGGCACGATAGGGCACGGAATCGTGCTCCCGGGTGCCGTATCCCATCTTAAGATTGAAAATCCGCTGGAAGTTGTATACGGCTTCACTCATTGTGATTAGATCCTCTGAAGTCACCTTCCTGCCGGTAACCGCAGAAAAAAATTGCGCATACCAGGCCACGTGTTTAACCACCTTGGCCGGTTCATCGGTTTCTTTATTGTCGGCAGGGACAATATCATTCCAGGGCAGTTTGCACAGGCCGCACAGACCAAACCAGGTTCTGAGCATGGGAAACCAGTGCAAAGCTTCAGCCTTATTTTCAAAGGTGGGCATGAAGTTGTGAACCATGTCCAGAAAAATCAACCAGGCTTCATCATGCTGGGGCCCTTTAAGGGCCAGCCCGTAACCGCCCTGCTGGGCCAGACTCTCCTTGGTGATGTATTCGGAAAATTCCAGGCCCTTGGATTCCATACCGATATCCTGCAAAAAGGCAGGTTCTGCGCCGTAATCCCGGGCAAAAATTTCTTTCATCCGGCGGACGCCTTTACCCACAACAGTACCAAAACCTTCTCCCTGTGCCATCTGGTGAACAAGTTCCAGGGCATTGAACCGGTTACCGAAATTCAAATCCATACCACCGGTATGATTCAACGTAATCTGGCCACTGGCAAAACACTCCATGGCAAAAGCGATGGAAGTACCCACAGAGATGGTATCCAACCCATAAGCATCACAGTAAAAATTCATCTCAAGAATGGTATGGGCATCAAAAATACCAAGATTGGACCCGCATCCGGCCACAGTTTCATATTCAGGACCGTCCACAAAAACCTTTTTGCCCTTATACGGTCCCGTAAGCGGATAAAAATCTTTTACCCCGTGGGCACAGGCCACGGCACAGCCTTTCCAGCAGCCGTCAAATCCCTTGTCAAAAATATGCTCGTAGGTCTCTTCGCCAATCACTTTGCCTTGGGGATGGGAACCAAATTTGAAATTATGAACAGGCAAACAGTCATGATCATTCATAATGGGTACCAGATGGGTGGTTCCGACCAAAGCCATCCGATTCTGTTTGGGGTCAAGGGTGATGATCTCCTTAGAATAGGCCCTGGTAACCGCTTTAAGCCCTTCGGGATCAGCCGGCTGATTGGTTTTCATGGAAACGGCACCGTACCTTGCCACAACTGCCTTGATCTTTTTATTGGCGAATACCGTTCCGATCCCACCCCTGCCGGCCTGTTTATACCGGACGATTTTGCGCCCGGCATCCCACCAGGAAAAATTTAAACAGCCGAAATAGGTATGTTCCGCCCCGGGTCCTGTGGTCACCACAGATACGTTGACCGGCTTTTTTTCATCAAAATAGTGTGTCAGGGCCGCTGACATCTCATACGCATCTTCAGGGAAACTGCGCGCATGGAACAACTTAATGGTATTTTCAATCCCGTCGATGAGAATGACCGTGTCCTGATTGGCCCGGCCATCCAGTTGAATGACATCAAAACCGGCAAATTTTTTATACGGACCGAAATACCCCCCGACGTTTGAATCAATGGGAGCCCCTGTCAATGGCGAAATAGTTGTGACAATACTTTTTCCACCGCCGGGATATCCAGGTACGCCTCCCAAAGGCCCAGATGAAATGCATATCGCATTTTCAGGGTCATCCCATCGGGTATTTTCTGACACGGCATGCCACATCAACCACAAATCATACCCTTTGCCTCCGATAAATGTTTGTTTGATCTTTTCTTCAATACAACGGACATTAATTTTATTTTTACTGACATTGATATGAAGGGAATGATTTGTATATCCCTGATGGACTTTAGCCGGTTGGTAGGATACGCTTTTGACTTCTTTAAGATTGATTTGAGCCATTTTTATGCTCCTTAAAATAGATGTTTATGATTAAACCTCTATGTAATGCCCGCCCCACAACCGTAAGTTTGGCCGACGATCTCGTTGGTCTAACATTTTAATCCTTGAAATACGTTATGTATTTTCTGGGTTACAATTTTCGCCCGCCATGTACGCGACAAAATTCACTGGGTGTGGTTCAGACACTATGTAAATATTAACAGAAATCACGATAAAAGTTGAGGCATCATCAAATAATGATTATATATTATTAAGAATGAACGAAAATGAATCAACGAAACTACGTAGTGAACCTATTGAGATTGTATCCAACAAAATATCTGACCCATACTCCCTAATACCTCCCCTGATGAAAACAATTGTCACAACAAAGAGGCCCTATGAAAATCATCACCACACACAAAGCCGCTGATTTTGATGCCCTGGCGTGTCTTGTCGCAGCCACCATCATATATCCGGATGCCAAGCCTGTCCTTCCCGGGACAATTAATGCCAACCTTAAAAATTTTTTAGCCATTCACAAAGATCTATTTGATTTGTGGGCACCCAACGAAGTGGACCTGGATACCGTAGACACCCTGATCTGCGTAGACACCCATTCGTGGTCCCGTCTGGACCAGCGATTGAGCGTTTTATCCGAAAAGCCAAACCTTGATGTCATTGTCTGGGACCACCACGAAGACGGGGATATTGACGCTCGGGAGTCACATCTTTCCCAGACAGGGGCTGCAGTTACCCTGCTTGTCCAACAGATTAAACAAGAACGGAAACTGATTACCCCCATTCAGGCTACATTGTTTTTGATCGGCCTTTACGAGGATACAGGTCATCTGTCCTTTCCATCCACCCGTCCTGAAGACGCATTTGCCGCTGGATTTCTGCTGGACCGCAAGGCGGATCTCAACATCCTGGGCACCTTTTTACAACCGGCTTACGGCAAAAAACAAAAAGAGATTCTTTTTAAGATGGTACAGGAGGCGGAACGAAGTGAGGTGAACGGTTTCTCACTGAGTGTCTCCCGAGTAGAAGTCCAAAATCGGGTGGAAAATCTTGCCATGGTGATGCAGATGTACCGAGAACTGATGAATGTGGACGTGGCCATCGGCATATTCCGGGACATGAAAAAAGACAAATGCATGGTGATCGGCAGAAGCGGGGTAGATGAAATCAACATTGGCGTACTTATGCGTTCTCTTGGCGGAGGCGGCCATCCAGGGGCAGGCTCGGCCCTGGTCAAAGGCGCAAATCCGGATGCGTTATTAGAAACCGTCATGGAATTGCTCAAGGGCAATCAGTATTCTTCGGTCATGCTCTCCGATATCATGTCATACCCTGTGGTAACGGTAAAAAACGACACGCCTGTGGGTGATGTGGCCATGATGCTTCGGGAGATGGGATGTTCGGGTATGCCTGTTGTGGACGACGACGATAATCTTGTGGGCGTTGTCTCAAGACGTGATTTTAGAAAAGTCAAAAAATCAAATCAGATGCAATCCCCAATTAAAGCCATTATGAGCCGCAAACTAATCACCATTGATTATGATAAAAGTGCATTTGAAGCTGCCCGACTAATGATCAGGCATGACATCGGAAGAATCCCCGTCATGAAAGAAGGAAAGATTATCGGCATCATCACCCGGTCTGATGCCATGATGTATTTTTATGATCTGTTACCGGACTAAGCGCATGACACATACCCCAAGACATTTGTAACCGCCCCCTCTCCCTTCCTGTCTTTACAAGATAAAAACGGAAGGGGGCGGTCGTCATATAAAGATATTATGGCAATGCAAACCTGGCAACCAGTTGATTGAGTCTTTCAGCCAGTTTGGATAAATCTAAAGAGCTCTCATTGACCTGGGTGCTACCATCTCGCATCTCACCCGATGCCTGGCTGACAATTTGAACATCTTGACTGACCTCTCCGGCTACGACAGATGCCTGGGTGACGTTTTCATTTACTTCATTAACCCCCTGCCCTGCCTGACTCACGTTATGTGCAATTTCCTGTGTGGTTGCACTTTGCTCTTCAATAGCCGCTGCTACTGCTGTAACAATGGAATTAATTTCATTTATAACTTTTACAATAGATTCAATGGCATCAACCGATTCTTTTGTGGTGGCCTGTACCTCGCCTATCCTGGAACCGATTTCACTGGTGGCATCGGCAGTTTGCTGGGCAAGAGCCTTAATCTCTCCGGCAACCACAGCAAATCCTTTTCCGGACTCCCCTGCCCTTGCTGCTTCAATCGTCGCATTCAGAGCCAAAAGATTGGTCTGCTCAGAAATTTCAGCAATGGTCTCAGTAACTCTACTGATTTGGGACGCGGCCTGCCCCAGATCGTTAACCTTAGTAGAGACCTCTTCGGCCTGTTTCACGGCATCCATAGTTGTTTGACTGCCTTTGGCCGTGTTGGATGCAATTTCCGAAATTGTCGAAGACATCTCTTCGGCTGCAGCAACAATCATCTGAATATTGGCAGACGTCTGCTCCGTGGCTGCAGCAACACCGGTCATGTTTGCGGTCATCTCTTCTGCGGCGGCCGCAACAGTGTTTGCTCTTTGCGATGTTTGCTCGGCATTGGTTGCCATTTTCTCTGAAATACCAGCCAATTCAGAGGACGACGAGGTAAGGGTCCGGGTGCCGTCGGTGATTTGGGTCAATATTTCCACCAAGTTGCCGGTCATTTTCTTCATACTGGCATAGATACCGGTGGATTTGCCGGCCTTTTCCTCAAATTTTGTTGTTAAATTTCCATCGGCAATGCTGTCTGCAATAGCGGCAATATCACCAGGCTCTCCGCCCAACTGAACCATGATGCCTTTAACAAATATGAGAATGCCAAGCACAATGATTATCAGGAAAAACAGCCCTACAATGACAACCAGCCTTTGAATGGAATGAACGGCACCTAAAAATTCATCTTCATTTTGGGTTACCGTGATGCTCCAGCCCGTTGAATGAACCGGTGCAAATCCGGCGATTTTAGTCGCACCTCTAAACTTGTAAAGTTCAACACCGGCTTCCTGGGCAATCATTCGTTTGGCAATTTTTTCCATGCCTTCTGTCTTAGCAATATTAACTTCAAAACGAATTTTTGTAGATGGATGTGAAATAACCAGGCCAGTTTTATCAATCATAAACGGATACCCGGTTTCTCCAATTTTCACAGCTGTAATTTTATCGCTAAGTCTGTTGAGCTTGATGAGAAAAACCAATGCACCGCCAAATTGATTGGAAGCCGTACGTAAAGGTACAGCTAGGCAGACAATCGGGTGTCCAGACGCCTTTGATAACAGAGGATCGCTTAAATTGGTCCGGCCTTGTTTCGCAATATTGAAGTAGTCTCGGTCGCTGAGGGAAGCACTAAGGAGCTGTTTCGTGTTATCAGCAATAACTGTTCCTTCCTGATTTGTCATAACAATGCTTTCGTAGCGACCTTGGCATTTATTAAAGACTTTTACTAAAAATTGCTGTAGCGCCTGATCCGTAGGAACGGTATCTGAATTATACGCATTGGAAACTGCCTTGGTTATCACAGGTGCCTGGGCCAGGGATTCGGCATAAATTATCTCCTGACTGACAATCTCTTCTGCCAGCATCGCCAAATCTTTGGCGATTTGCAAAGACTGGAATTCCGCGTTTGCGACCAGCGCATGGGTTGATTTACTTACAGAGAAATAGCCGATAATGGCAAGTGGAAGCATGGAGGCGATAATACCGCCAAGGATCAATTTGGATTTTAACGACAGCTTCATAAATAATTCTCCTTAACTAGTTTCTCAACGTTGTTAAACAGTATGTTACATTTGAAAAATCAAATGGGGAAAGCACAAAATAGCCGTCAATGATATTTTTCTTTAGTGACTTACTATCGATAGAAATCGTTCGTCGCATGAGGTTGCTTCTCTATTATATGAAGCAAGAAAGATATTGTTAGAATCCTATTATAATACAATTAGATGATTGTCAAATAAAGTTATAATCAAACATTCATATAAAACCCCGGATTATCCGGCCTTTGCGGCAACGCGGAGATGAGTCAAAAAACAAATAATTTTGTCTATTTTATAAATTTTAAGGCGTTATTAGTTGCCGATTGTGCAAAATAAACTGATGATCGGCAATGCGCTTCACCTGATCCATATAGTGGGAAACCATGATGATGGTACATCGGCTTTTCAGTCGAGCCAATAGTTCCTCAATGACCTGAACCGAGGTTTCATCTAAACTGGAAGTGGGCTCATCCAACAGCAGAACCTGGGGGGATAGAACAAGGGATCTCGCCAGGCACAGCCGTTGCTGCTGACCTCCGGAAAGAAGGCGTGCATCATCGGACAGGCGGTCCTTGACCTCATCCCATAAAAAGGCATGTTCAAGGGATTTTTTTACTTTTTCCTGGATGCTGCCCTGATTTTTGCATCCGGCAAGCTTAAGAGGAAATGCAACATTTCTGTAAATGCTCATGGGCAATGGATTGGGAGTCTGAAATACCATCCCCACCCTTTTTCGCAATTCAGGCAAAGCATAGTCCTTTTGAAAAATATTTTCAAATCCATCACCGAAATCAATGGTCACCTGTCCATCAACCCTCGCGCCTTCCATACTGTTGCAAAGCCGGTTTAATATGGTGAGAAATGAGGATTTGCCCTGCCCTGACGGCCCGGTAATGGAAGTGATCGTATTGGCATAAATGTCAATATTAATATCTTCCAGGATGGTCCGGGACCTGTAATAAAAATAGAGATCTCTGATTTTTACTTTAACCGAAGTTTGCATACCTGATTCCTATCCCATGATTCCTGCCCTGCGATCAATCAGCGTCTTGATGACATGGGCAAATATAAAAAGTATTGAACAGATCAAAAGCAGGATTAAGGCAGCACCATATCCTTTCACCAGTTCTGTAGAGTCCGTGTATTCCGATGCCGTATAATATATAAAAAACGGCAGAGCCTCGAAACTTGCAAAAAAAGATTTAGGAACACCTGCGGTGGCAACCACGCCGGTAAGCATAATTACGGCTGTATCCTCGGCACACCGTCCAATGGCAAGGACCACACCGGAAACAATGTCCGAAAGTGCCAAAGGCAGCAAAACCAGAAGCACATTCTGCAGCTTTGTGGCGCCTAATCCCGGTGCTGTTAGGCGGGTCAACAGGGGGATTCTTTCAATGGCGCCCTGGGTGGTTTTGATAATATAGGGCAACACCAGAAACGCAAGGGATAAGGCTGAAATCAATAAACACGGATAAATTCGGCTGTTGTAAAAATGGTGTAAAAAGATGGTAATGGAAAAACCAAACAATCCGACGACAATAGAAGGGATTCCGGCCAGAAGATCTACCATAAACCCAAACACGATCCTGGCATTTGAAGATGCATATTCTGCCAGATAAATTCCGGCACAAAGCCCCAAGGGCAGTGCAATGCTTACGGATAAAATGATCAGCAAAAACGTACCAGCCATGGCTGGAAACAGGCCGCCGAACACCTGGCGTTTGAGTAGGATGGCATCCAAAGGGCGGGTATCGGCAAAAATAAGATCAATATTCAGGGATCGCCCGCCTTTCAATATTAAAAATCCGATAATGATACAAACGCCGGTGGTAAGCAGCAAAGCGCAGACCCAGGAAAAAAAGGATAAAAGCCTGTCAGGTAATCTCTGTGACATTATTCTATTCTCCGGCCGGACATACGCGCCAAAAAAATCCCGATACCTGTCATCAAATACAAAACAGCGCCGCTGACAAATATGGTCTTAAATTCAATGCTGTCAAAATCCGCAGCGATGATCATTGCAATGTGGGCGGTCAGCGTCCTGGCCGAATCCAAAACAGATGCCGGCAACATAACACTGTTTCCGCTGAGCATCAGGGCCACCAGAGTATCTCCCATGGCCCGGCCAAAAGCCAGAATCAACCCGGTCAGCACCCCGGGCCAGGCCTGGGGTAAAATTACATAAAACAGTTTTTGAAAAGGGGTGGCTCCAAGGGAATCCACGGCATCCGTATAAATTTTGGGTACCCGTTCAAAGCTTGCGCAAAAAAATAGAATCATGGTAGGGGAAATAAGCAGGCCAAGCATAATGGATGCAGTCAAAATACTCAGACCTGATCCATGGGAAAAAAGATCCCGGACAAGGGGCACCAGCAGAAACACCCCTACAAATCCGTAAATCACAGTGGGAATAGCAGTCATGAATTGAACAAATTTTTTAAGCAACCGGCCGGCCGGTCCCTTATGAGTGATCTGCACAAAAAAAGAACACCCAAGGCTGATGGGTAAACTGATGACAAGACTTAAAGAGGCGATATAAAAGGTGCCTGCAATCATGGCGAAAATGCCAAACCGGCCATGGTCCGGCGACCAGGAGTCGGTCAGGATTGTCCAGAGCATGCCGCTTTTAAGGACAGGCAGGCTCAACATCACCATGAACCCTAAGACACAAAGGGTGACAGCCGCACATAAAAAAGATGCACCGGCAAAAACCGCCGGTGCACATTTATCTTTTAACGACATTAGTTGACAGGAATGAATCCCATCTCGGAAACAATCTTCTGACCTTCGGGACTAAGCAGATAGGAGATCAATTTTTTGGCAAGCCCTGTATATTCGTCTTTGGTATTGCTGTAAAGACCTCTGGCAACCTTGTATTCGCCGGATTGAACCGTTTCCAACGTAGGCGTGACCCCATCCAATGCAATCGGTGCAACTGTTTCATCCATATACCCCACAGAGACGTATCCAATGGCATAGGGATCATTGGTAACAGCCGCTTTCATGGCGCCGTTGGACGCAACAAAATTGGCTTTCCCGGGAATATCCCCTTTACCCAATGCTTTTTTCCAAAAAACCGCACGGGTACCCGAAGACTTATCCCTTGTGTAAATATTGATAGGCCGGTCTTCACCGCCAACTTCCTTCCAGTTTACAATTTTCCCGGCATAGATGCCCTTGAGCTGTTCACTGGAGAGCGCCTTGACCGGATTTGACGGGTGAACCACCGTGCCCACTCCGTCAATGGCCCATTTATACATGGAAAGATTATACTTTGAAACTTCTTCATCCGTGGCTTTACGACCGGAGTTGCCGATATCCACCAGGCCTTCTCCCACCTGTTTGATACCGGCTCCTGATCCGCCGCCGGCAATGGTGATTTGGATATCGGAATTCATTGTCATAATCCGCTTGGCCGCCTCTTTCATGACTGGGATATGAGCTGTACCCCCAGCGATGCGCAACACCCCTTTTTCGCCCTTAAATGCGTCAAGCTCGGATGCACTTAGGATACCTGCCGTAAATGTAATTCCAATCAATACAACAAACCATGGGAACAGTTTAAAGACCTGTTTCATTTTTCTCTCCTTGTTTTTTATTTAAAATTACGATTAGAATAATAAATAAGTACAATAAATCTTGATATTTTTCCAGCGTGCGTCAGAAAAAATCAACCACGAACGAAGAATTTGCCGACAATTTAAGGCCGAAAACGCTATTATCCCGAGGGCTATTTTAAGACAGCTCTTTTGACAGATTATAACAGTATAGTTGTAAATGGATCCTTGCCTTTTATACGATAAATCGTAAAATCACGGTCAATGGTTGCAACCACATGTATTTGTTTTTTTTCAGCAAGCAACACAAGACATGAATCTGCAAAATCCATGGGCAGATCCCGGTATTTTTCAGTTAATGATCTAATTCTTTGAAAGTCTCTATTATGAATGTCAGCAATTTCAACCCCACCACGGTTCACCCATTCAATAAAATCCAATTGGGCGTTTCGATTAAAATCGAGTAAATGCAAGACTTCTGTGATTGAAGCAATAGTGGTGATAAGCAGCACCTGGTTGGATTGAATAAACTCGACCGTTTTTTGATGATATTTGTCCGAAGAATCGAACAATGCAATCAAAGGACCGCTGTCAATGAGAATGCTATGCATTTTTTTTTGCCAGGAGCTTATCTTTTAAAATTTTTTTTCTATCAACAGACAAATTTTTTTGACCACTGGCATATTTACCGAATAAATCCCGGCCAAGTTCCCATGCCGATTGCCTTTCCTGTTTCCCAATATATTCAACAAGACTTTTCCGGATAAGCTCCGATTTTGTAAGGCCAAGATTTTTTGCTAAGGTATTAACCTGTTGCTCAAGTATTGGGTCAAGCCTTAATGTAATCATTTTTCCACCTCCGTAATACGAATTGTAATACAAGAGTATGTTGTATGTCAATTTCCATTTCAAAACAAAAAATTCCTTTTCACCATCTCATAATTAGGCGTACAATCCATACAATTTTTGAGCATTGGATGATGTTGCATCCTTGATAAAAACAATTAAACCACCCTTGTATGGGAGAACATGATGTCCGAATCTGAAATTGAAAATTTAGAAAAACAACTCGAACTGCTTCTTGGTGAATCCGTTCCTGACCAAGCCGTTTATAACATTAATGCAGCCATGGAACTTGCCGGAATTCTTGAAGCCCAAGGGTTTACCTTTAAATTAAAAGACATGTGCCCTAAAAGTATGACCGAAACCAATTGGCGTGCAACATTTCTAAAAGAAGGTTCAGTATTTTCAGCCGAAAACCCCCAATCAGCCATAGCCGTGTGTACGGCAGCTGTTGATGCGCTTAGTCCTTTGTCCGGAAACAAACCAAAATAAATAACAAATGCCAAAAAAAATATTTTATCCGTTCTTGATGGGCCGGAAAAATGATAAAATAATTGATGTTTATTTTACATCTCATGAAGTAAATAAAAAGGCTGGTTTATGAAAAAGATTCCCTACGCAGTAGGTAATTTTGAACAAATCATCAATGAGGGCTACTATTATGTGGACAAGACCCGATACATAGCCGAACTTGAAAACTGGCAGACCCCGATCTTTCTGCGGCCCCGGCGTTTTGGCAAAAGCCTTTGGTGCTCTACCCTGGAATGTTATTACGATATTAACCGCAAAGACAAATTTGACGTCCTTTTTGGCGACACCTGGATTGGACACAATCCTACGCCGCTTAAAAACAGTTTTATGGTACTGCGGATGAATTTTTCCGTGGTTTCAGTGAAACCTGACATCAGCTATATAGAAGACAGTTTTACTTTTACCCAGAGTGTGACAATAAGAACTTTTTTATCATATTATAATGAATATTTCGAAAAACAACCGGATATCCCTGAACGTTCCATTGCAGATCAATTACAGTTTATTATCGAAACCATTAAAAACAACAATCTACCGCCTCTTTACATCATCATTGATGAGTACGACAACTTTACCAACCAGCTTGTCACGACCCAAAATGAGGGTCTGTATAAAAATTTAACCACAGGCGATTCTTTTTTGCGTTCTTTTTTTAAAGTCATCAAATCCGGCATTGAACTACAAAGCGTGGGCAAGATCTTCATTACCGGGGTGCTGCCCATCACCATTGACGACCTTACATCAGGGTTTAACATTGCCGAAATTGTCACCCTAGAAAAAAGGCTTGTGAACATGCTCGGATTTACCCATACGGAAACCCGAGACTATCTTGGGCGTGTCTTTGATTCCTGCGGGTTGGACCCGGCCCGTATGCCCGAAATCCTGGCGATCATGAAAAATCACTATGACGGCTATTGTTTCCTGCCTGATTCTGAAGAATCGCTGTATAATTCCACCATTGTCACTTATTTCCTGAAAAACTTCATGTTAAGTAACGGCGAAATTCCCAGAGAGCTTATTGATGATAATCTTAAAACAGATGTCTCCTGGATAGAAAGGTTGACCACGGTCAAGGAAAACACCGATGCAATGATGGAAGCCCTGGTGTTTCGTAATGAATTGGAATACGATCTTAAACAGCTTGTGTCCAAATTTAGCATGCGCAATTTTTTAGAAAAGGACTACTATCCTGTTTCACTGTTTTACCTTGGCATGGTAACCGTCAAATCCCGCTACACCATGACCCTGCCCAACAACACACTTCGCGAAATTTTTGTTGACTACTATAACGAGCTCAACAACTTTGAGGTTTCCAGAGGATACACCCGGATGTTTGAACAGTTTGCCAAAGACGGGGACCTTGAAAAACTCTTTGCAGGCTATTACAGCGCCTATCTTGGCATGTTTCCAGCCCAGGCGTGGGATAAAATAAATGAAAACTTTATCCGATGCACTTTTTATGAACTTTGCGTGCGATATCATTCCTGGGATTTTACATTCTCCATGGAGGTGAATTATCCGTCAGGCAGAAGTGACTGGGAGATGACGGGCAAATACCATACGAAATTTAAAGACACCAAAACTATTATTGAATTCAAGTATGTCCCGGCAAAAAACGCAGAAAAAATTTTATCCCTAAAGGCACCTCACAAACGGGATGCAGCCCAGGTACTTGGCTATAAAAAAGATGCCCTGCAGCTTTTCCCCCATTTTGATATCAAGGCCTGCCTTATCTATATTGCAGGAAACAAGGGGTTTCGTTTCTTCAACCTGGTATGAAGTTTCGGTATTAAACCGGCAATTATCTACATGACCTAATTTTAAACCACCCAGGGGTGGATGATTGACGCCTTAAGGGTGCAATATCTGATGAGACCGTTCCATACCTTTGTTACTCAGTAAGGTCTTTTTTGCTGCGTCTGGTGCATCTAAAATTATAGCGTGTGCATGACTTGATTTAAATGTCTTAATATCTGAATTCTTAAGGCCCCAGACATTTATATCAATATCAAATATTTCTGATTTTTCCGCCATTTCCTTACTTAACAGGCCTTCATCAAACAAAAGTCTATAGACTTGAATTGACGGATGAAGAGCGTTTGCGTCAAGGTGTTTAACATATTCAAATGGATTCATTATAACATCCCTAATTAAGACACCCATCCTTATTGCTTTATTACAGTTACGCATTCGCCCCAATGAATAATGATTAAATGAGGATATGATTACTTGATCCACCATATTGTATCTACGGAGCATTTGATCAATTTCCTGTTCAATTCCCAAATATTGAATAACACTGGTTTTAAGCTCAATATTTAATTCCAGATCCATCTGCTTCACAATCTCAAGGACTTCCTCAAGAAGTGGCAATCTACAGTGTTTATAGGCTGTATTTTTGTTATTATAATTAAATGTCCACAGTTCCTCTAAGTACAGGTCTTTTACAAAACCGCTTCCGTTGCTTGTGCGGTCAATTTGCTCATCATGTATGACAACGAGCTTACCATCTTTAGAAAGTTGAACATCAAGCTCTATGCCGTCAGCACCTAACTCAATTGCTTTTTGAAACGCTTCTAGTGTGTTTTCAGGGGCGTGGGCACTTGCGCCGCGGTGTGCCCAGATTTTTGGGGAATTTGGTTTTATCACTGCGTCTAACTTTCTGCTAAATTTTTTTTGTCATCCACATAGATATAATAGTCTATACCCATTTCCTCCAGTTGTTTGCCGATTTCCCGAAAAAAAGAACTGGTGATGATAACCCTTATCTCATCTGCTGCATTCTTTTTTAAATACTCAGGAGATTCAATCTTTAGCGAGAGAGCTTTACTGCATCTATCCTGAATACATCTTTTCTGGGTATTAGCTCGTTGTACATCTATATACTCTAACTCATGTAATTTAAGCGCCCATTTGCGCTTATCATTATCCACGATGCAGACCGGACAATAACGGCTCCCATTTTCGATCAAGTAATCAAGTGCCATGTGGCCTGAGCCAAACAAAATAATCCTGGCGCCATTTAAATTTTTGAACAAATCAAAAAATCTCTTTTGATAAAAAGCATAAGGTTTACTCATATCATAAAAATATTGATTCGATGCCACACGTTTACAAATCGGCGGATATTTCATGTATCTGCTACCATATTTTGCTTTAAGAATCTGATCATAATCGGACGGCACCTTAAGTTTCATGTTCTCAAACGGCATATCAATACTATTTTCAAAATCCGATTTTCTGAACGATTCAAAAATATCCAGCATCTTATTTGTTACAAAATTTCCAACTAAAACAGAATCTTTATCGCCCTGTTTTGCAATTTCAGATAATTGATGATGGAGCGTCCCGATATCTTGACCTTCGGATTCATCTCTATAGTTTTTGTACTCTGATAAGGAATAATGCTTTTTAAGCTCTTCATGCGTATAAATCCTGCATCTGATTAAATGCTGAATGTATCGTATCTCTTTGGTTTTCTTAATATTTAAATTTTCAGATAAATACGTTGCATCAAGTGGAATAATATCGATATGAACCCCTTCATCAAGCCCTTTGCCCCAATCGTGGTTCAGGCTCATCACTGTACTTTTGCTGTAAACGATTCGACTATAATTTCCACGATAGCCTGTTTTAAATTTAGACAGATCTACAAAGGTGAAAGGCTCTTTAAGACTTTTTTTGACAATTGCCACAAACCGGTCATAGTCATTTCTCATCATTGCAATATCGACATCAATATCCCAGGGGATAAAACCTTTATGACGAACTGCGCCAAGCATGGTGCCATAAATCGGGTAAAAAGAGATATTATTCTTTTCACAAATGCGATGGACTGTATTTAAAATATCCAGTAGATGGCGTTTAATACTGATCTGCCGCTGGTACAATGCTATATCATGTTCACTTCCGACATAGTTTTGGGCATAATACTCTCTTGCACGTTCCAGTTGCGTTTTTTTAACTGGTCCGCTCTTTCTAACCGATTCACGCCATGATGATTCGTTAAATTCTTTTTGAACGGTCTCAAGTGCATAAGCAATGACATGATGCATGTCATAATACTTATAATCTGCCAAACGGCCCCCAAAGATAAGGTTCTTTTCTTTTGAAGCTAAAAATTTGTACTTTTCAAACAGATCATTATTTTTTTGATTATTGATTGGATAATATGGCTCATTCCCGGTTTCCCATTCACTTGGGAATTCCCTGGTTATGACTGTTTTCTCCTGATTCCCAAATTCAAAATGTTTATGTTCGATTATTCTTGTAAAGGGTATTTTGCTGTCCGTATAATTCACTACAGCGTTCCCCTGATAATCTTCAATGTCTAATATTTCGTGTTCAAATTTTAAACTTCTATATTCCAAATGTCCGAATCTGAACTCATAGAACTCATCAATCATGCCTGTAAAGACAATTTTGCGGGCAAGAGAAGACAATCTTTTACGATCTGAAAAAAAATCTGTATTCAGTCGAACTTCCAGACGTTTTAACATCTTTTCAATTATTGCGTTGTAACCCTCTATTGGAATGCCTTGATACGTATCATTAAAATAATTATTATCATATGTATACCTTACAGGTAATCTTTGTATGATAAAAGCCGGCAGTTCCGAGCATTTTCGCCCCCATTGCTTTTCCGTGTAGCCTTTGATTAATTTTTCATATATGTCTGTCCCTACAAGTGATATTGCCTGCTCTTCAAGGTTTTTCGCATCTAAAATACCTGCTGCCTTTCGTTGCCCGGCAATTTTGTCTTTGGCCTGCTGCGGCGTAACAACACCCCAAAGTTTATTAAAAGTATTCATATTAAAAGGTAAATTGAATATCTTACCCTGGTAATTGGCTACCGGCATATTTGTAAATCGATTAAACGCAGTAAACTGATTCACATAATCCCAAATATCTTTATTGCTTGTATGGAATATATGAGCGCCGTATTTGTGAACATTAATTCCTTCAATTTTTTCACAATAAATATTTCCGCCAATATGATCCCTTCTATCAATAACAAGGCATGATTTACCTCTTTTCTGAGCTTCATACGCAAATGTAGCACCAAAAAGCCCGGCGCCCACAATAAGGTAATCATACATAGTTTTATCTTTTATTTTAAAGATTGCTTTATAACCTTTTTCAACATAGACGAACTGGTTTTTTCGGTATAAGGGAAAAAGACCATATCAGAACCATTTTTTTTCAGGAAAGCTTTGGCTGCCAGCCAACCAGGATCGTTCTCATAATCACTGCCGGAGAACTGACAATCAAATCGATACATCTCATATGCATGGGTTGTAAGATTGAATTTAAAAGGGATTTGAACTGCCTGATCAACATATCGACAAGATTGAACAATTTCAAGTCGTTCATCAAAAGGAATATATGGCGTGGTTTTCTTATACGTTATAACCCCTTCATCTGAAACAACACCAACTATAAGATGCTCACACTGCTCTTTTGCCCTTTTCAGGATATTTAAATGGCCCACATGGAATAAATCAAATACGCCTGCTACATACCCGGTTTTGTATTTTTTCTTAATTTTCTTCTCAACAGGCTTTTCCAGACTTGCATCGTTAAATGATCTTTTATAGGCAACATTTGGATCGTAAATACCATATGTGTCTATATCCATATCAAGAAGCTGCCTGGCAATAGACATATACCTCTTTACACAAATCACCACTTTAAAGTCACTGGTTGGCAGATCCTTTAAAGTATCCGGATTTCGTACTGGAATCCTCTCAACTCTGGTACCCCATTTTGTTGAATCATTATCGACTATACAATGAATGTCATATTGGCCTTTATTCAGAGCCAGAAAACGCAATGCATATTTCCCTGAGCCGAATAATATCAGTTTCTTATCTCTTGCGCCCCTCAAAAAATCAACAAACAGGGCTTTGTACTCAGCATCGCTATAGTTTACTCGCCGGCGGTTCATCATTACGATATCAGTTTTAATCTGATAATTATGTATATATTGCCTTAGTTCAGTTGTGTTTCTTAAAGCCCGTATAAACTCAATCTCCAACCGTCTCCAAACCTCTATATCTTTCTCCAGACCGTATTTATTCCATAAGTGCGATTTTTTAACTAAAGATTCCTGTTCAAAATTGCCCATGAAGATTATTTCAATTGATCTGAAAATTATTGCTTTCGCAGGATAACCATGCTCACAGAATTCCTGGTCAAAGAAGATAAATCTTCCATTGACATAGAAACAATTTAGAGGCACAAGATCAAGAAAGCCTTCCTTAAAAATGGGACCTGAAATATTTTTCCAATGATCTTTTGGTTCAATTTGAATAGATGATTTTAATATTTCATCAACAAACAAGTCCAGCTTTTCATTAAACGCATCTGCATCAGTTCGCGCTAAACGCCTCAAGTAATTCATAGCGATTTCACCTTGAACATACTTTGATGTATAGGCGTTTTCAGATACCTTGCCTTTAACAAGATTAAGACCGCGCTTCTCAAGCAAATCAGCATTGTGCATTATGTTTTCAAGTTTTTTCAATCCTTGGGGATACAAAGGTTTTTTCTTAACGTCCCCACCTTGAATAACAGTTGCCATAGCATGTTCTTTTCCGCGATCCATTGAGACAGTAACATAGTCGATTTTGTTTAAACCTTCGCCTTTTGCGCACTCGATTAAAAAGCTGTTTGCCATTTGATGAAAAAGTCCATTTTTAATCAAGTCAGTGTACAAAAACTGTTCTTCCAGGAACACTGAATCCGGATGATGATATCTTGGGAAAATACGTATTCCGAGTTCTTCATTGGGCAAGAAATTTTCTGAGCAAATAATCTGCGGCATTGATATGTTTGGAAAAACAGATAAAAAATGTCTGTCCTGCAAACCGGCTTTATCCAACATTTGGGCAAGTTCAAATCTGCTGTAATTTCGTCCACCATTTCGGATTAGATCTGGTTTGTTGATTCTTCTGTAGTTTTCAATTCCGTCAAAACTTCTGTGTGTAAATGGATCGCGGTCGCCACAAAAATACTTAAGACCCAGCCTGTTATCCGCACCTAATAAAAGCCGCCCGTCACCGGCTAAGCCCGACGTAATTATATCTAATAATTTTGCTGGATCCAAAGCCCTTTCAATCATATTTACAGCTACGATATAATCAAATTTCTTGCCGGAAGCGCTATTCAGTGCTGCCACACCATCTAAATCCATGACCGTTACAGATGAAGAAATTGTCTTGAGTAAATCAGTTAAGCTATCCGGCTTATCAATGATTTGAAGTATTGAACTGTTTGTTTTAAATGGATACCAATTGAGCAGACCTTTAGGAAAATCTTTTATTATGTCATCCACATTCATATTTTCGCCACCCCTTGGGGTTCACGAAGAATTTTCATAATATGTTCATGGACCTTTTGCCCACATGACCCATCCAGATTTTCAGCAATATCTTCCATTGCACGCATTTGCTCATCAACAACACCTGTCAAATTATCTGTTACTATATCCGTAAGAAAATCTTCAAGTGGGAATAACCGGCTTTCTTTTTTTGCAAAACCTATATTATGTGTAATTCGTTCAAATCCGCTTTCTCCCTCAGTGATTTTTTTTAATTCCCCATCAGAAAGCCTTACTTGAAACTGTTCTAAAGTATCATTTTCAACGTCAATAATCGCCGCCAAACCATCATTCATTCGCTGGGTTATTATCCTGTCTTGATTAAACAATTTTCCAAAAGATGCCGTCATCATGAATTTAGGGCTATAGCCATTCCTAAGGCCAATTGCTTCATGCCAAAATTCTTTTGCAAATATATCAAGATGACCGGTTTTTTTATTTATGCGTATCATTGAATCCGTAAACCCGGGAAGTGCAACAATATAATTTTTTGTTTCGACAAGCTCCTCATGTATAAGTCCACGGTTCTGAAAATTCACCCAGCACTTTACATCTTTCGGAAGCTCGAAGCGGTGGAATTTTTTATTTTTCTTGTTCCATTTACAAATCGCTCCTGTTCTTACCTCAGACAACCAGACATGATTTCCAGACACACAAATGCCTGTGTATCCGTTTGCTTTCCTGCCGATTTTATAAATCTTATGGGCTCCATTTGTCATTTTAAAGGCTAAAACACGATTTGTATATTCAGCCGTGATCCAGAGCATCTTTTCCTTTTCATCAATACTGCATGACCAAATTTTTGATCCTACATCCAGAAACGTCCTGCTCAATTCCGCAATACTTTTTGTATGATAACGCCATTGTTTATTTTTAGTATTATACTCAATAATTGCGTTCCCTTTTAACGGCAAATAAAACACTTTGCCTTTAAATGACGCTACTCTCCGCATGAACATACTTTGATTTGACTCGATTGATTCCAACTCGGCAAGTTCAGATGTTTGCCCTTGATATTCAGCAGGTTTTGTTGCAAGAAACGGTGTTAAATACAAGTCTTCTTCAACACAGGCTATACAAGAATATACGCTATTCCACTTTGGCTGATTTGGAAGTCGTCCAACGAATTCAACATTTTTTGTTGATAAATTCATTTTGAACAATCCGTTATATAACCTTGCTGTGAAAAACATCTCGTCTTCTTTTATGTGTGCATCTAGAATCTTTAAAACACCTTTTTCTTCAATGGAAAAACGCCTGGTCACCAAGTTATCCAGTATATACACAGGCTTGCCGACCACAGCGAACAAATTGCTCACAGACGAACCCGAGCTATTTTCACCAATATATCCATCAGAAATCGCTATTGTTTTTGCCAGATCAGGACTTTGATCAATCACACCTATTGATGTTTCAATAAAAAAAACTTTTAATTCTAATAAAGCTTTCCACAAACCTGGTCTCATTGATTTGATTGTTGCTTCAAGTAAAGGATGCGGTCTCCAAATTATATTAATATCATTTCTTTTTTTAACTGCTTCAAACACTGTTTTTATCTTGATCAGGTACTCATTTCCACCTTTTAAAATCTCAGACAAACTAGTATTCAACATAAGACTTTTTTTATTTTGCAGTGCCGGCATCCACGACTCCGGAATGCTGACGCCATCCTGGACAAGGTGAATTACTTTGTCTATTTTAGGAGAACCCAAGGGCAATATTTTATTATAATACTTTGAATTTTTAAAACATTCTTTTATTGCTTCGGATTGAACCACCATGAAATCCATATTTTTATACACAGGTAATTCAAGGTGACCTTCAGCAAAGAATCCAGAGGTAAGATAGTAAGGAACATACACTAATTTTTTAACAAATTTTTTTAAATTATCCGAATAGTAATCAGGATGAATAGTTGTTATTCTATTAAATTTATCGTAGGGATTGTGTGTATATGCGACATCAGGCATTTCATCTTCAATTGAATACTTCTTATAATCAATGATTTTCACGCCCGGATCAAATTCTGAGCCATCATAGCGATACGTCCACTTTTTTGTGGTACTGTCATATTCATAATACGGAATAGGAACAACATGGCAAACACAGGCCGGATCTTGCTTACACGCCTTCCAAATACTCTCAAGGCTATCCCACATTGATGCTTTGTACGGAAAAAAAACAACATTATAAATGCGTTCACCCTTATTCAATAATTTTTCCACATCAACAATAATACCATTTAATGTGTCACGATCATGAGTATTTATTGCTTCTGCTTGGGAAATTACAAACAGCTTTTCACAATATTCGCCTAAAACTGGTACAATATCATTGTTTTTGCCAATTTTTTTTTCAATAGTATTCCCAATTACAAATGCAGCTTTCTGGCAGTCCTGGAGCACCCCTATACTTTCATTTTTGCCCAGCTGCGGCAGTTGTTCATGAGATTTTTTCATTGAACTAAACAACGAACTGAACAAATCCAAAATCTTATCTTCAAATTGTTTTCGCATGAATTGTATCTTCCTTTAAAAAACTTGATGATCGGATGTTAGGCTAACAAGATATAAAAAAGAAGTCCAAATTTTTCTATAGGAAAATAATTTAATTTTGTTTTTTTAATGACATTGACTGCTCCTGGGATATATGCAAAAAAAATTGCGAGAATATCATTGTTAAGATTACAATACTAATACCGATATAATTTAAAAGAATATATTAAAGAAATAGAAGCTGTCTTAAAATAAATATTTTGGATCAAGTTCAAAGCGGATCAAAATTTTCATCCAACGCCGGTTCGAAGAAGAGCTTCGGCTTACAATTGGGTCAAAAGATTATTTTGAGATGGTTTCTAATAAGGACGGCAAATGACTAAAGTCAGTATATTAATTCCCATTTTCAATACAGAAAAATTTCTGAGACAATGCTTGGATAGTATAATTAATCAAACATTGAAAGAAATTGAAATTATCTGTCTGAATGACGGGTCAACAGATGGTTGCCCCAAAATCATTGAAGAATATGCAAAAAAAGATGAACGAATTAAGGTGGTGCATAAAGAAAATACCGGGTATGGCCATACCATGAATGTTGGATTAGCATTAGCGGAAGGCGATTATATAGGTATTGTAGAAAGTGATGATTATGTAGCAGATAATATGTTTGAATTCTTATATTCCATGGCTATAAATGAACAATGTGACATAGTCAAGGCAGACTATTATTTCTCCTATGAAGAGGGAGTGCTGCAAGCAAATTTATTTGATGGCCTAGAATGCAGGGACACATGCCCTGCGAAAGAAATGCCTCAGCTTTTCTGTTTGACTCCTACTATATGGAGTGCAATTTATAAAAAACAATTTTTAACTGACAATAAAATTTTATTCCATGAAACCCCAGGCGCTTCGTATCAGGATTTATCATTTACATTTAAAGTGTTGCTTAAAGCAAAGAGAATCCGCCTGACAGAAAAGAGACTTCTTTTTTACCGTCACGACAATCCGGATTCGTCGATTTATGATGAAAACAAAAAATTTTGTGTTATAGATGAATTTTATGAAATTAGACGTTTTATATTCAATGATGCCTATCATGAAATAGATGATCTGAAATATGTCGATAAAACAGCATATATTATTTTTAATAACTATCTAACAAAGCTTTCTGGCCCCGATCAATATACTTTTATACAAAAAGTTTCTCAATATTACCAAGAATGGATGAAGATTTTGCCTTTTAATGATGACATGCTTGCCCCTGAAGCTAAAAACATTATGAATCAAATTATTTATCAACCAAGGGAAGCCATCAAATATTATCAACATCCAACAAACAGCCATGTAAATCTAATCAAAAACAATCTGTTTTCACTAAATGCTGCTATCTACGCGAAAGCTGTTATGGCACATATTTTCGAAGTAGATGAAATAATTATTTATGGCGCTGGAAAAGTAGGGGATTTTATATATCAATTATTAAAAAAAAACGATCAGCAGAATAAATTGCAAGGCTATTGTGTAACTTTGTTGACATCGCCCGAAACAATTAACGGCTATAAGATTCAAGCATGTAAGCAATGTTTTGAAAAGTATCCGAATGCGCTCTATTTAGTGGCGACAAATGATAAATACCAAAATGAAATATTGAAAAACCTGAAAAGTCACGGAATAAAACAAGTTATTTCAATGCATACAGAGTTACGGAGTACTTTGAAAAAGAAGTATTTACTTGCAAGCTCAATATCATAAAGCTAACGGCAAAGATCGAAGCCTAACCCTTGTAAATCAAAGCAAATTACATTGTGCTTTCAAACGTTAATGTGACTTCCCAGCATCGGATGATTCAAGTAAACGCCTATAATGTGCTAAATAACCATCAGTCATACGTTCCATAGTAAATCTCTTTGAGAATAATTGAATATACTTTTTATCCCATGCTTTTTTAAACCATGCCTCAATTGCATCGGCAAAAGACAGATCTGTCCTTTCATCGGCAATTGAAACAATGTTGTCGTCCCGAAGTTCCTCAATACATTCCGAATCATAAAAGAGTATAATAGGGAGCCCGAACGTCATTGCTTCTAACGCTGAAATGCTAAGCCCCTCAGCTTTGCTGGGCATAACGTACCCGTTTGCTTCTGCATAATACGACGGCATATCCTCAGGTTCAACAACCCCTGTAAGTATAACATGTAAAGACATCCCATTATCCGCAATAAGGTTCCGAAGATTTTCAAGCTCTTTACCTTTACCGCAAATTACTATTACGATATTATTTTTAATCTCCTCGGGCAAGAGATTAAGAGACGACACGATTTGTGCATGATTTTTTCTCTCAATCACCGACCCTGAAGATAAAAGAATCTTTTTACATTCATTGATATTATGTTTTTCTCTAATACTGAAATATTTCTTTTTATCAACATAATCAGTGCCATTGGGAATTGGCTGAATCATATGTTCTGGATAATGAGGATAATTTTTTATAATTTTGTTTTTCTGTCCAATACTTACAGTGATAAGTTCAACCGGCGTATTGTTAAAAAAACGCTCTTCAATTTTTTGAGAATCTTCATAACCGGTAAAGCCTGGATTTTTTCCTATAAACAAATGATTTGTAACCACAAACGGCATATCGTATTGCTTACAAATCTCAATACAACGTTGAGCCATCTGCCCAATATCATGAAAATTGACAATATCCGGTTGTATTTCCTGGAGTGCTTTTTCAAAAGAATATGTTCTGCATTTTAGACGCAATTCTTTATAGTCCTGTGCATCCTGCCTGTATTGTTCCACTAGTTTTTCAGGTACATTATCCGTTTGAACCACGACAAAATCATCCAGACTAACACTCGGCATTTCAACTATCCCTAGAAACAAATATACATCCTCTCTTTTACCAAGAGACTCGATTAAATTATTAATAACTATGGATCCACCTGTATATGAAAACGCCAACGCTCCAAGTTTTTTGTTATCTACATGCCAGGCAACTTGTAATATCTTCATAGCAATTTACTCTTAGGTATTGGACTATAAGCCATATCAAAATCCTGAATTCATTGTGGTGTTCACCGGTAATTACTGGGAATAAACAACCAACGAGCCTTTATATGTAGTTTAATTAAAATTATATCCCTGGTACCAGTCCCGCATGATTTTTCACATAGATACTATAATCAGAAATACCATATTTAGATAATTGTTTTTCTATCTCAACGAAGTAACCACTCGTGATAACAATAGCAGTTTTTGACAGGTCAAGTTCCAACAACACTTCAGGGTTCTGAACTTTTAGTTCAAATAGAGTTGAAAACTCAGTGTCATTATAACTTCTTTTATACACCTGACTAATAGATAACCCCCATTTATTGCTGTCATTATCTATAAACTGCACACTCCGCCAATATTTTTTATATTCTCTTAGAAAATCAAGCGCTTTATATCCTGCACCAAAAAGGATAACATTTTTGCCACGAATATGCTCTTTTATGTCAAAAATCCTTTTTTTATATTTGTGAAACAAGCCATGCTCACTGATTAATCTAACTGTTTGATTTCTTTGTATCTGTAATTCTGCATCTGATATATAAACAGCCCCATCCGCTCTCATGATATCGATCAATAATCCGTCTTTCACAGGAACATTAAAAACACATCCTCCAAACAAACAGTTTATGTAATCAATATATCCCTCTTGCAGCAAACGATTAACTTCACCATTTTCACATTTTAATATTTCAATTGACAAACCCTCTATTGCATCTGCCGACCAAGGCATCTCCTCTTTAAAAACTGTACAAGTGGGATCAAGGATTGTGATTATCCCACCCTGAATATTACAATCAAGTATATAATTATCATTTAAGAACTTATACTTTTTCGTTTTGATTAATTGAAAAAACTTTTCATAACCGGATTCAAACACAGCAAGTTCTATATAATCATCTTGAAATAAAAAATTATTATTAAGTACAGCACCCAGCAAAGTCCGTTTTACAGGAAATATCTCAATCATACTTTTTTTACAAAGCGCGAGGATCTCAGACAACATTTTCAATAATCGCTCTCGAATCGGATTGCTCAATTGATACTGAACAATAAACTGAGAAACAGTCTTTTCGATATCTATTGTATTATAGAACTCATATTCACAGTTAGTTACTCCAGATTCGAATAACAAAATGCCATTATTATAATTTAAAGATAACTGCTCGTTAGATTCATAAAACTGCTCCAAAATCTCCATCCTACATTGAGGAGTAAAATATCCGCATTTTTTGTGAGGTAGTGATAAGTTCTTTTGCAAATCATTAACAATCTTTGCATATATTGGGGAACTAACAGGAAACCTATTGATATTTTTAATAATTTCAACCAGACAGTTACTCGCCGTAATATTTGACTTCTCTTTTTCCGGTTCTACATAACAGGTTAGATCTACTCCTAATACATCAAGGAAACTTTTAATAAGATGTTGTTTGTTTAAATCGTAACTAACAACCTGGACGGAAGAAAAGCCGATATAGTTATTATAATAATCGATGATTTTCATATAATCCAGGCCCTTACCTTGAAGCCACACATCAAAACCCGAACAACACCGATTATTCATGACAACAAAACCATATGATGACTCTATATGTAAATCCTGCCGCCTACAATACATTACAAGATGTACATCAAAATAATCGTTAAACCATTTAACATTATTAATCTGATCATGAATATTTCCAAAACTTTCATCGGAAACAACAACTGTATGGCATTTTTTTTCACGAGCATTATCACGAATCCGGATGGCTTCTTTTTCAAAGACCTTATTATGACCTTCAATAATATATTTTCTAAGCACCTTAGGTCGATACTGATTACTGTCATTAAGTAAATATTCAGGAACATACACACCATGTTTTTCAAGCAAGCTGTGATTCAGATATAAAAACCTTTGTATCGCGGAGGTCCCTGTTTTACTAACTCCAATATGTAAAATCAATTTCACAATAAAATCTCATTTCAACATTTCGTATTCTAAAAGTATATCTACAGCAATATTTTTAGCAGCTGTTTTTCCAATAACGTTATCAATTTTTTCCGGAGGAATTCCTGTCCCCGGCCTCTTCCATGTAAGCATATCATCGGTAATTATTGTTCCTGCCTCTATAGCTATAGCTGAAACAAGCGATCTTCTTGCATTTTTACGCGCCTTTTTTTCAGACTCAAGACAGCATAAATTTCCATTGCCTCTGATATAATCTGCATAATCTATCGCTTTTAATATTTGTTTCACATCCCCAGGGTCCATGGCATGATAGTGGTCATTGCCTTTCAAGGTTTTATCCAATGTAAAATGCTTTTCAATGACGAATGCACCAAGATTATATGCAGTTTTAAGAATTTCATATCCTTCATCGGGTCTTGTATGATCTGAATATCCGATATGTAAATCAGGAAATTTCTTTGATAACCCGGTAATTTTATTCAAATTAGCATGTTCATACGGTGTAGGATATTCAAGGACACAATGCATTAATACTAAGGGTTGATCATTATAAGATCTAATCAACTCAACGCAACGAACAATCTCTTCTTCATCAGAAGCTCCTACAGAAAGAATCATGGGTTTATTTTTTTTCGCCTGATACTTCACAAAAGGAAGATTATTTAAATCAGATGAGGATATCTTATATACATTCATTAATGGTTCAAGGTAATCTACAGATTCAATATCAAAGGCTGTGGAAAAAAATTCAACACCCACTATCTGTGAATACTCTGCTAATTCTTTATATTCTGCATACCCAAACGAATCATACTTTTTAAACAAATCATATTGCGACTTTGTTGGTTCTTCATTAATATCCCAATAATAAGGGGATTTTTTCACAGCCAACGTAACTGCTTTATACGATTGAAATTTTACGGCATGAACACCGGAGTCAGCTGCATTTTTTATCATCACTTTTGCAGCCTCCAAAGGAGAAACATGCATTTTTATTGCCATATCATAATAATTAACACCGATTTCAGCTATCAATGAGAATTTATTATCTTTTATTCTGTTCTCTAATACTTTTTTCATAACTACAACGAATATATAAGATTCTTTATCCTTTCTCTTCCACTCTTCAAATCATGTTTAAGCATGCGTTCCTGCATTGACTTACGCTTGCTGATATCTGCAGATATTAAAGAGTTTAATGCCTTTCTAATCGTTTGCCTGGAAACATCTTTCCCTAAATATATAAACCCATTCTCATCGCATGGAAATGGATGCATTTCTTCTCTTTCATTTTGGGACACTGTAATAGTTGGAATTCCTAATGAGGCCAGTTCATAGCAGGTTCTACCACGTGATGTGATTGCAATATCATTGTGTGACATAAGCTCAGCCATATTTTTTACATCATACAATACTGTGACGTTTTTTCCCCATGCAGTATTAAGCAGTTTTTTATATTCTTTTTTTGCCCTGCCTAAAACGACTGTAAAGTTCAAATGAACGTATTCCGTCTGACATATGATTGATAAAACATCCTCAGTATAATTAACTGGATCAGCCCCTCCAAAACATATGAAAATATTTTCTACATTTCTTTTTACTTCAATAGGTTTGTAAAGAAGAAATAATTTTGGTATGAGATAAAAACGTTCTCCTGAAAAATTATTATTTCGCAGCTCCTTTTCTTGATATAAGGCGTTGAATACTAAATCAGCATAAGCTCTGCCGTCACCAGTATCCTCAAAATTTACGATAAAAGGTGTTGATGGGATTTGTTTAAGACTTTTTACATACTCTTCATTTGTATCTAAAATATCATTGATAATTATTTGATAGTTATTATTAATTAGAAGCTGCAACAAATGCTCTGGGTCATCGTATGTAATAAGCTTGTAGGTTGTTCCACCAAATGAGCTTCTATCTGTAACTGCTGGATCAAAATAAATATCGGGTTTATGGAAAAATAAATCTGAAAGCTCAAGCATACGATGTATATGACCCATACCAATTACATTATTTCCATTTACAATAATTGCGATTTTGCGTCCTCTAAGAACGTTTTCTGCGCTGATCAAATCCTGAAAGTTATCAATGTCTATGGCTTCTATTTCAGAAATTTCAAAGACATCTACCTTTTCGCCTATTCTTGAGTATTCGGATACGACATTGTATTTTGAGATGAGGAACGCCCCTGTTTCCAAAAATCTTTTCGGTAGATATTGACGATTTAATCTTTGTTGATAATCAGGAACGATATTACCATCTTTCTCAACCCATGCTAAATGAGGCCGATTTACTACAGATATAAGAGTATCCAGTCCAGAATAAACTACATATTCAATGGCCTCATCTAATGTATTTGACAGTAGCGTTGGAGATGTTGGTTGCAGTGTTAAAACATAATCAACTGGATAATCTCTGCAAGCATCATATATTACAGCATCAAGTGTCACCGCATCCCCACATAAATTTTCTGCTCTATGGATAACTTTTATACTATAGTATCGAGCAATCAACTCAATTTCTGGAGAATCTGTTGTAATAATAATATCAGTAATATATTTCGATTTTATCGCATTTTCAATACAGTAGGCAATTAACGGTTTTCCATTAACAATCCTGATATTTTTGTTAGGGATACCTCTTGAGCCGGCTCTTGCTGGAATTACTGATAAAATTTTCATGGAGTTATTCTTTTTCCTCAAATAAATCATCAAATTTGACGCGTTTAAAGACGTCCAACTCACCACCACTAGTCACGATATAAATCTTGTTCAACGAAGCCACTCGCGTGGCGGAAAGCCCCGTTTATGATATACACGGACTTTAGCCAGCCAATTCGAACTGGTTAATAAAAAAGTCTCAATAAGTTACTGAATTACTTTATTACCTTGTTGTGGGCTGCGCCTCGGTGCTGAAATGTCAAATCAGCCCATGGCTGTTACAACAAAAAGGAGTATACAATGGATCCGATAGAAATTAAACGGCTTGACGAAATGTATCAGAAACATCATCAAGTGCTTATTCTCCGCAAACGACATTTTAACCCCATCTACGGACATTCCTAAATTAGGTTAATATACGTCCCAAAAAGGAGGGGCATATTGAATAACTCATCGGGACGAATGGAGAATTTCTGAAAACTAACAATTGAAGCCTGCAATAATGAGAGGGCATAAAAAATTATGATGGACCAAGATCCCCTCCAACTTCTTGACAAATCACATGAAGACCAAATACTATTGATTTTCAAAAATGTTCCGTCTCGACGGAAAGATTATTGCTGATATAGTCCGATTGAAAAGCGTTTGCCAAAGCTTGTGCCCAGCACGGCGTCAAAATTGTGATCATGGATGTTGAAGTATCAGAGCCCCAATCTGCTCAGACATTATCCAAAAGATAGGGGTGCCCCATGCTCAGATATGCCGAATTTTAGCGAAGATGGATGGCCCAAATAAGAAAAGGAGTCATTGTGAATATCCTGTCAACATACTCTGTTGTTGCAGCCAACCGAAATCTATACGAGCATTGGGTGCCCTGTAACCTATTTTTCCTCAAAGGGAGGAGCCCCAAGGCTTTTCTCAGTATCTGGCCTCCTATTGGGCAAACAAAGAAGGACGCCTGAGCCAATGTACATCCTTTGGGGCGGGGTATGTAATCATCGCGAAAAGTGATTTGGACTGGTGAAAGGAGGTTGGGCACTATGGTAATTGAGATGAAAGCATTATATGTTTAATCAAAAATATGTTTCAGGTAACGCGGTGATAAAATTAAGCACGCACCAACTTCGCAAGCTCCAGTTAACTGAATTAGAGATGCTTATAGAGTTGGATAGAATATGCAACAAATGCAATATTAAATACAATATTATCGGCGGGACTTTACTCGGAGCAATACGACATGGAGGATTCATTCCATGGGATGATGACGCAGATGTTGCTATGATGAGAAATGAGTATGAAAAGTTCAGAGAAGCCTGTAAAGTTGAACTTGACGCCTCAAGATTTTATTTCCAAGACTATAGAAACACCAAAGGGTACAGGTGGAGTTATGGAAAAATAAGAAGAAAAAACACATTGTTTCTCAGAAAAAATCAGGAACATATGCCCTATGGACAAGAAGTTTTTATAGATGTATTTCCCATAGATAAAGCTCCAGATAATGATTTACATAGAAAAATATATAACTTTCATCTGTTTTGTATCAGAAAAATCTTATGGTCTGCCATAGGAAGATATTCAGAGCAGAATTTGTGTATCAAATATTTATATAAACTATTATATCTTATTCCAAGAAGCACTACGATTAAGCATTATGAACGATATATAAATAAGATAAACTCCCAAAATTATAAGCGTGCTCGTTTTGTCTTAATGCCATGCCCAAATAAAACATATGGTTATTATTTAGATTGGTTTAAGCATTCATCAGAATATGAATTTGAAGGAATAAAGTTAAAAGGAATTAAAGATTACAAAGAATTTTTAACGTTTGAATTTGGTAATTATATGAAATTTCCTCCGGTTGAGAAAAGGAAGGTTCACCCGGTTTCAAAGCTTAAATTGTTATGAAATGACGATAGAAATATTTAAGAACAAAAATGAAAGCAATTATATTAGCGGCAGGGCGCGGAAAAAGATTGGAACAGCACACAAAAGGACTGCCAAAGTGTTTGCTGAAACTGGGCAATGAAGCAATTTTGTCAAGAGAAATCAGGCTGTTGCAGGAAGCGGGAATCAGTAAAAAAAATATATATGTTGTAGGAGGATATAAATATGAGCAGCTTCTTGATGTTAGTCCTAATCTAATAATTAATGAATTGTTTGATGTTAAAGATAATGCCTATAGCCTTGGGCTTGCACTTGAAAGTGTTTTTGATGACGATGTGATTATTTTAGATGCAGACTTGTGCTTTGAAAAAGAACTACTTTTACAGATAATTAATTGTCCGCGTAAGAACGTACTGTTAAGTATAGCATCAGGTGATTTACATGAAAGTACAGGCATTAAACTATCTGACGACAACACTGTGAAAGCCGTCGGCAAACAGTACAAAAATACAGGGTATGTATATATCAGCATCTTTAAGATAGCAAAAGAAATCATAGTAGATTTCAGAGAAAAACTGCTCGAAAATAGAAGCTCAGAAACATGGTATACATTAGCGATTACTCAATTGTGTGATACACATAAGTTTTATAATTTGGTAACAAACAGCAAATGGCATGAGATTGATTTTATTGAAGACTATCATCAAACAAAGCAGATGTTTAATTTGCACTAAGGATATCTGATGAAAGTTGTAATTTTAGCAGCAGGAAAAACAAATTACATATTAAAGAACGAAAAAATCCCAAAATGCTTATTAAAATTAAACAGTGAAACTGTTATTGAACGCCAGATAAGAATTTTAAATGACTTTGGTGTCGTCAATAACGATATATTTGTAGTCGTTGGTTATAAACAAGAGTTGATCAAAAATACCCTACAAAAAGATATAAGAGTAATTGCAAATGAATTTTTTGATACTTATGACAATACATATAGTTTGTATTTAGGTCTCAAAAATATTGAAGAAGACGTTGTTGTTATAGATGGGGATATTGTATTTGATGATAAAGACTTAAAGAAATTATTAGCTTGTGAAAAAGATATCCTATCGATTAAAAAAACAGATAACCGATATGGTGAAACCGGAGTTGTAATTGATGATTCCGGCAAAGTGACCCAAATAGGCAAGCACATAGAAAACTTGGAATACTGCTATACCGGGATCATGAAACTATTACCTGATACGGTTAATGAATTAATTAATAAAATAGAACAAGGCTATTACAATACATGGTATTCAATACCGTTAAATGAAATTCTAAGAAAATGTCAAATTAATGCAATGATGTTCGATAAACTGGTTATGGACATTAATAATGCAAATGATTATGACATAATTAAAAAATACCTGCATGTTGATAATGAGTTAATACTGGTAACAGGAGCATCAGGATTATTAGGGAACAAATTATATCATATACTAAAAAGAAACCATAATTGCATAGGCATACAAAACACATCATCTTTAGAAGATTTGGATAATCTTGATTTGTCAGATCTGGAATTATTGGAATCATACCTGAAAATTAAAAAGCCGACTACTATAATTCATACCGCTGCCCTCGCAGATCCTGATACCTGTAAAGAAAACAGAGAATTGGCTGAACGGATTAATATTGAACTAGTAAACAATCTGTGCAAACTATCCAAAGATATGAAAATAAAATTTATCTTCATATCAACGGACTATGTTTTCGATGGAAAATTAAATAAAGAATATGATTTAGATGCCCAAAGAAACCCTCTAAATTATTATGGCGCGACTAAAGTAGAAGCAGAAGACCTTGTATTAAAACATAAAGATTCACTAATTATAAGAATACCTATCATTTTTGGCTATAATCATGAAAATGACAAGAGAACATTTGTTAAAAAAACTATTGAAAAGTTGAGAGCTAACCAGGAAATCCGGCTGGATAATAAACAAGTGAGATATCCGACATTAATTGATGAAATAGCATTTGAAATTGAAAAGAATCTGAAAACCAAAGGGATACTCCATATTTCAAGTCCAAGCCCAACTACTAAATATAAGTGGGCAAAACAAATTGCAAAAATCTATAAACTGGATGAAAGCTTAATACACGAAAATATAGATTCATGCTTAAAAGACAGGCCATCTAAAATAAGATTAAAAACAAAAAATGAATGTCAATTGTCTGAGTTGGAAGATACGCTGCAAATAATGCACAATCAGCAATCTTGTGCATTTAAATTACTTTATAAAGGCAGAGCAAATGAAGTGATTTACGGTAAAAATGTCGGCAGCTATAGGTTTAACCTTGGAGAGATGCTAAAAAGCGCTGTTCCGGAAAATGTAATTGATGAAATAGATTCTATTATGCCGGTTCCTTCATCTGGCTTGTACTATGCAATGGGATTGGCAAAGGGATTAAAAAAGCCTTATGTTGAGAGTCTTATAAAGCCGGACAAAAAGGTGAGGACCTTTCAAATTGCAGATATTGTTTCAAGAGAAAGGCATATTAGAGAAAAGATTTATCCTATTCAGGAATTAATTAGAGGAAAAAACATTATGCTTGTGGATGAGGCTATATTCACAGGTATAACGCTTAAAGTTGTATGTGATATGGTTAAAGCCTGTGGCGCAGGTAAAATATATATAGCTATTCCCACCTCTCTTTCTAAAAATAAATGTCATAGTTATGTTCAGCCCAACAGAGACCTGTTATCCCAGGAATATGATGAAACTAATATTCACAGGTATTTTAAAATAGATGGCGTATTCTTTCAGAATAGTGACACTTTTATTGAATCAATGAAAGACATAGATTGTGTATGTTATAATTGTTTTGTGTGAGAAAAGACATGTAAAGTGTCTAATACAGGAAAAAGGGGAAACTGCATTCTATGTTGCAAAGCAATTATAAGTTATCTCAAAATAAAGATATCCTGATCAGTATGGAGTTATCGGATTGTTAGACTCATTTGCGGCTCAACGCTCTTTAATAGATAGACTGCTTCATAAGATAGAGTAAAAAATGGAGACTGGTATATGAATATATTAGATTTTAGTGATGAAATCGAATTCATAGCATATATGAAGAATATTGCAACAAGTAAAGATATCTATGTGTACGGAGCAGGAAGATATGGGCAGGCGTTTGGTACCGCTTTTAAAAATCACGAAATTAATTTCAGGGGATACATCGATTCTAATGTCGAGTTAATAGGCAATACCCTATCAGATAAACCAATCTTCAACTTCGATGACATTCAAATGAATTCAAACACTATCGTTATCATCAGTATGCGAAAAACTAAATATTGGCATGATATCGATGAAATAGATTCAAAGTTGAAGCGTATGGGCCTGCCATCTGAAAACATACTCTATTTTGGATATAATTATGATTTGATTGATTATCTAACAACTTCTGCTATAGATGTGGACAAAATAATACATAAAAATTTAAAATTAAAGAATATCTATAAAAACAAAAGGGGCTTCATCATTGGTAATGGACCAAGCCTATGTTTGAAAGATATAAATCGTTTGATAGCAGAAGTAACATTAGGGTGCAATTCACTATATTATATTTATAAAAAAACAGAATGGAGACCAACCTGTTTTTTTATGCATGATTCATCATTTTGGGACAAACATGTGAAATCGGACACACAGTTGGATTATTTCAGTGAAAATTGCGAATATCTCTTTACATCTTTGTCGGGTTTTGCATATGAGAACAGTAAGAGATCAGGCAAATTAGAAACTTGTGACAATTTATTTTGTTTGCATATACTACAACACAAAATGGATGCAGTTAAATTTGTACCCGACTTAACCCAAAAAATCCATACCTCCGCAACAACCCTATATACGATGCTCCAGACAGCTGTCTTTATGGGTATTCATGAAATATATCTTATAGGAGTGGATTTTTCATTCCAACGCACGATTGACAGCAAAGGAAATTTAATCGTAAATCCTGCTGTTACAGATCATCCTGAGATTATCCGTGCAGAAGGAATAGAAGGAGTCTATTATCCAGATCACATATTGCATGGATACAAAGTTGCTAAACAATACGCAGATGCGAATGGAATCAAAATTTATAATGCAACTCGCGGCGGTGAGTTGGAAATTTTTGAAAGGGTGGATTTTGATTCATTATTCATTAAAAAAAATGAGGGTTAAGTAGCGCCGTTTTAATAATTTAATTTTTTTACAATTTTTCATCCGGGCGATTATCTCATGTTCAAAATTAAACGAGCGTAACCTCATTCAGGTAATACGAAAAAATAAAAACGAGAGAATATTATGAAATATTATATTTTTGGAGCCGGCAGCAATGTATTTGGGGTTCTGAAGTTTTTTGGATTAGAAAATATTATTGCAATCATTGATAACGACAAGGATAAGACAGGAAGACAATTAAAAGGATTGGATATCATTTCGTTCAATGATTTACTTAAAAAATATAATAACGAGATGATAATTATATCAGTCATAAACTATTATAAAGGGATTAAAAATCAACTCGAAGAAAAGGGGATAACCAATTATTATTGCAGCCCGAAAATGATTGAGTCCTATTATAAAATCAGCGAAATATGCAATTGGCTGAAGAGCATTAATAGAAAGATTATTTTTTACGACATCAATCCATGGTCAATCCGGTATTGCCAATTGCTGAAACAAAACAATATGGCATATTTAGTAAAGGGCTTCTATGTTGGCGATAGTAAGGTTAAAGGGATAAAGCAGGAATTGGTGGAAAAGAACAAAATCGACTCAACAGATATCATAATCAAAACAGGAAAGAACCAACAGATTGATTTGAAAAACGAAGTATATGATTTGTTTAATTTTCATGAGACGCATTCTTTTGTAAAACAAAATGAAAACTTAGAGCTATATAAATTTAAGAATCTATATGACGGACAAAAATGCTTTATTATAGGAAATGGACCAAGTCTATTGCATGAAGACTTAGAAAAGATTGAAAAAAGCAGCTTTATTTCATTTGGGTGCAACAGAATTTATAAAATATATAAAACTACAAAATGGAGAGCGGACTACTATTGTGTTGTTGATTTAAGACTGATTGATGCTATTAAAGACGACATACAAACACCTGTTGCGAAAAAGGGAACATTCGCGAAGGAATTCTATTATGACGCTTTAGAAAGTATTAACCACCTTGGTGACCTTTATAGATTTAAGGAGTTATGGCAAGATGTAAATAACGAAGAGTTTAAGTTCACAGATGATATCAGGAAAGGAATTTATCAAGGTTTTACTGTTACATATGTGATGTTGCAAATTGCTGTATACATGGGATTTAAGGAGATATATTTACTAGGAGTGGATTTTACATTTGTTGCAAAGCAAGATGGAAAGCAACATTTTTATGACAATGATAATGTGGATGTTTTCGATCCTATAGTAGTTAAGAATCTATATAAAAATGATTTGTTAAAAGCATATAGAGCTGCAAAAAGATATGCAGACAATTCTGAAATTAAAATTTTTAATGCAACACGCGGTGGTGAGTTAGAAGTCTTTGAAAGAGTGAGTTTTGACAGCATATGTTGAAAACACTAATAATAATTAATTCAGTGGAGGTCAGATGAATAATAAGAAAAAAATTGTAGCATTTGTACCTATTAAGTTAAATAGCCAAAGACTGCATAACAAAAACATACTGCCTCTTATGAATCGTCCTATGTGTTGGCATATATTTGATAATTTATGCAAGGTAAAAGAAATCGATGAAATATGTGTGTATTGTAGTGATAAAAAAATAAAAGAATATATTCCAAGTGAAGTAAATTTTATAAAAAGGAATAAAAAGTTAGATGAGGATTTTGTTAAAGGCTTTGAAATATATGAAGCATTTATAAATGATGTTGATGCGGATATGTATATTCTTGCTCATGCGACCTCTCCTTTTCTAAAAGCAGACACGCTTGAATTGGCTTTAAATAAAGTAATAAGTGGAGAGTATGACTCAGCATTTTCAGTCAAAAAATTTCAAACATTTGCATGGTATAAAAACAAACCAATTAATTATAATTTACTTGATGTCCCTCGAACTCAAGATATGGGGCCTATATACATAGAAACAAGTGGATTTTATATGTTTAATAAAGAAATCTTTACCAAGCATCGCAGGAGAATAGGATTTAAAGCGTATATGCAAGAAGTTTGTGATGTAGAAGCAATAGATATAGATACGAAAGACGATTATGAGTTCGCTACACTAATCGCTAAATATAAAGAGGGTATTTAGAAACAGTTAAGTGTTTTAATTGATAAAACGCAAAAAGGTTACACTCGAATCAATAACAGACATAGGTTATGTATATTATAGTTATTTTGTATGAGGAAAAAATGCAAAGAGTTTTAATATGGGGAAAAGGTGAAGCTGCACTTTATGTTGCAGAGCAATTAAAAAATTATCCTGATCAGTATGAAATTATTGGATTGGTAGACTCATATGCGACTGAAGACTCTTTACATGATTTAGCTGTTTATACTCCGGAGGCTATTGATACTGATATAACAGTTGACCAAGTTATCATATCTGTTACCGGCAAACGCGGCTTATACCAGATTATAGAAATTTTATTACAAAAAAAAGTTAGGGATATCTTTTTATTAAAGTATCTTGCGGCACAAGAAAAATGGCCCTTGCTTGACAGCAATGGATATATTGATACCCATCTGCGAAAGATCAGGTTTTCAGATCAAAGACCGACTTTCCTCTATGTTGAAATTCCCATTGTGAACCATTGTAATTTAAATTGCAAAGGGTGTTTTGTCTCTTGTAATGAAAATGACGTAAAAGAACACATCCCTGTTACAGAAATTATCAATGATTTACAACAAATGAAAAAGCACTTCTATGATATTCCATGGATTCGTTTCTACGGAGGCGAACCGCTTCTTTTTAAAGGAATCGAACAGCTTTTAGAAAAGGCTCGGAAGCTTTTTTTTGATTCTGAGATCGATATCCTAACTAATGGACTATTGATCCCCGGTTTAAAAGATAGTGTTTTACAGAGCATACAAGACAATAATATAACAGTGAACATTTCCCACTATCCGCCAATAGATAAAATGCTTCACCTGATAGAAAAGAAACTATCTGGCTATGACATACCATACATTTTTCATAATAAATCAAAATTTATGAAGTTCTTCACTCTTACTGAAAATAGCGCGATAGAAAAAATAGCCCGTTCCTGTTTTTTAAGTGGGTGCAGACATTTAACTAAAGGAAAGCTTTCAAAATGCAGCTCTTTTGTAGCATTTGAAAAATTAAATAAACAATTTAAAACCAAGTATGTAATACACGAAAATGAAGATTGGTTTGATATTTACAATAATGATTTTAATGCGTGGAATGTTGTTAAGCAACTTAACAAAGCGATTCCTCTGTGTCGATATTGTTCTCTAAAACGTGAAGAATATGAATGGGAGCCTGTAAAAAAAGCAAAACTTGAAGATTATGTATTGAGCAATGTACACGAATTTTTATAACGCCTAAATCCATGTCGTAATTTCAAATCCCTTCACGTTAGTCACGCTTTTTAAAATAATTGGTAATATTTTCTACAACAGAGTCTCGCAAGTCTCGCAAGTCATTATCCGGGAAAGTTGATAGATTATTCAAAAGATTTTTGGTATCACCTTGTGCGCATAGAGCAATTAGATATTTATACTCATCCTCAATCTTACCGTCCCGTATTAAATTTTTATAGAGTTCCGTGCCTGGATAGGCAGTGAGAAAGGCATACTGCCATTCATTAATGCATATATTGTGTCGCAAACAGAACGACTCTACAGCTTTCACGGAATCGATCGTTTCTCCCGGGGCACCGATGATGAAGCCGGGGTAGATCTTCATTTCGTGTTTGAGCATCAGTCTAGCAGCTGTATCACACTGCTCTACGGTTATCTGCTTACCCATGTCTTCAAGGATATCATTATCCATCCATTCAAAACCCATCATCAGGCCGTAACACCCTCCGGCCTTCAAGGTCTGCAGCAAGCCGTCGGATATAGTATCGACTCGGCCGTAGGTCATCCAACGTACCCCTGGGAGTTCTTCTTGAATGCGTTTGCAGAATTCTTTGATGTATTTCCTGTTGATCGTAAAAATCTCATCTTCAAGTTTAAAGGTGGTGACTCCATAGTGTTTGTGCAGATAAACCATCTCCGCAAGAACATTGTCCACACTACGCTTGATAGTCAGATTGCCAAAGTTGCGGTAACAAAATTTACACTTGAAGGGGCAACCACGGCTGGCTATGATATCTGCCTGCCCCTTTGAGTAGGCAGCCGTGTCAAACAGATCATACGCAGGCATCGGGAGCTCATCCAATGAGCGGATCCGGTCAGGCACCGGCCCCTGAATCAGGCGGCCGTCCCGAAGAATCGAAAGGCCGGGGACATCTTCACCAGCCAGATCACCTTTTAAATAACTCACAAAAGCCGGGAGTGTGTATTCCGCTTCTCCGGCCAATAGGCCATCAATAGCAGAATTGCCAAGAATTACCTCCTTCATTACGGCAGCCATGCTGCCACCTACCCAGACAGGTAGGTCCGGGCGACAGGCCTTGACCATATCTGTGATGGAGGAGATGGACTGGAATACCGTAAGCATCCCGCCTGTCAATACCAAGTCTATCTCATCATTCACGGTTGCCATGATGAGGGCACGGCCATCGTCAGATGGTCGGGCAAGATTCAGATCTAGAATACGGACACTGATATTAGGCATATTACGAAGGTTAGCTGCAACATAGCCAAGCCCAAGGGGGAAGCGATTAGGTTCCTTATCTTTGCGGACAGGCGGAACAATGAGCAGAATATTCATAAAATTAAACCCCTTACTTTTTGTCGAATGCGAACAACAGGATTTGCCCCTCTTTGTAGGCTTCACGAACTACCATTTTGTCTTCCGACAAAGCGCCTCCTTCTTCCTTATACAGATCCTGACCATAGAAGGTGACCAGTTTCAATTCCGGGCACAAAGCCCCCATTTCTTCCAAAAACGGTTCAAAGAGTATATGGCGATAATGGAAGGGTGTCTGCTTGGCCGGACGTGGATAGGATAAGTCATTCGGCATGGAGATGAAAACGGTTCCCCCGGGTTTGACAGCCTGAACAAGGGTTTGAATGAATAGGTTCATATCACGAACATGTTCTGCCGACTCAATACTAACGACAAAATCACAGGCTTCATTGGGCAGAGAAAAAGGAAAAATCTTGTTGGCGAGAAAAACACGGTCGTGTGTGAAGTATTGGTTGCCATGCGAAACTGCATCGGCGCTACCCTCTATTCCCAGAACGTGACAACCAAGCCGTTCGGCTATCAACCAGCTACCATAGCCAACACCAGCAAATGCGTCAACCCCAAACGATGCGGGCTTTCGCTTGATGTGCTCAATTGCTTTTTCATAACGCAATGTGTGATCCTGACGGATTTCCGACAGGGTAGTTCCTACCTGCCGTTCACCACTGCGTAAGTCAAACCGATTCCTTTGGGCAAGAAGCAGGTCGTTAGAGAGGTCTACCACCCGGCCGGGAAAACTAATTGTTTCAAGGCGGGCACGTATGGTTTTTGAATGGAAATCAGTACCCAGAATGATTGAATCGCTTTTGTTCCAATCGACATCCTCAACTTTGTAAAATGGGATGCCGGCAGTACTTTCCAGGTCCGAGAACTCATCGATGATACCGTCCAGTTCAATTTCAATACCAAGCTCAAAGGCGCACATCAATTTAATAAATAACTTGCACAGTTTGCCATAACCATAGATGAAGATGCGTCCTTCACAATTTTCGGGAAACAAATCCTTCATGCGGCTGATAAAAGCCCTTTGTTGGGCTGGTACAAAGTTCCAAACATCAACACAAACTGTCGGCAAATCAAGAGACTGGTTAAAATATGTCAGGGGCTTGGCTTGATGCGCAATGCCTTTACCGGAAATAAGATAGGTGGAGACGCCTTTGTCTATGTAATGACCACACATGGTTGAATTTATAGTATAAAAAGCAGATGGTTCACTGGTATGAGTGACAATGTCTACTGGAATCATGGCATCCTCTTCCAAACCACTGACAAAAACCCGGTCACCGTATTTTGCACAAAGGTCAAAAATCTCTTTGAACAATTCTTTTCCCAGGGTAATGGATCGAGGGTGTAGTTTAACGTACAACCGCTCATTGTCCTCAAGGATACGTTCGATTGCGCTTAGAATCAGGGGGTTGCGATTCTGTGGAAAGGCGGATTCCGGAAGTTGCACGCTATATAAAGCATATGGCCCCTTTTCAATAAATGCTTTTGCTTTGCGTATGGCAAACTGAACATAGGGGAGGTCATAAAATGCGACGCATATGGACTCGAATTCTGTCGGGTCAATCACAGTAACTTCGCCACCAAGATTGGAAGTCTCATGCAGACTTTTCAGACAATAGACCGTGGAGGTCCATGTTTCCGGAATCTTCGCTTTAGGAATTTCGTCATTGTGATGGCGCGTACAATATCCCTCGATAATCAAGTGGGCCTGTTTGGGTTGAAACCAATTAACCACATATGTATCCAGATAGTAGGGACGTTTTATGAAGATAAGGTGCTCCACCGGCTCATCCAATGAAACACGATAGTTCAACCAGGGGGCTTTGTCACCACTGGATAGTTCCCTGTATGGAAGGAGCTCTTCAACCTCAATTCCAAAGAGATCCCAGGCGACAAGTTGCTGGAATTCATGTTGCTTATCACGCAAGGCAATTGTGTAAATTCGATCAATTGAAATTCCCTGTTGGCGGGCTACCGCATATCCTTCAAAGAGGTGCATAAGTTTTCCGCTCAGGACTAATATATTCATACTTTCTCCTACTGTATTGAAAACGGCTGCCGTTAAATTAAGAGTCGGATTCATCGGGAGGGTGCAGATACAGTTCGATTCTATCCATATCATCGGCAATATCGGCAGGATTATAGGTTACAAAGGAACACGTGGAGCAGGGGGCCTCTTTAGGTGAAATGACGGCCAATTTACGGCGCCAGTTAACTGCGGTCTGATTTGTATAGGCCTCAAAAATATCCGGCGACTCATTGAGGTCAGCAACAATGTAGGGTATATGTTCACTGATGTCTGATCTCAGATTGCAGCATGGCATCACCTTCCCATTGTAATCCACGTAGATATGCCAGAAAGGGGACAAACAGGGTGAAGTCCGCGGGCTTTGCGAATTTATCTCAAGGGTTCCACCACGGTCACAGCCATTTCTCTCAAACATTTTTGCCTGGCTACGTAAGTTCAACCCCTTATAATCAAATTGATATAGGTAATGCCCGCGTTTGGTTTTTTCAAAGACGGTTTTTGGCTCCAATCCCAACGTGTTACTTACTCTTTTCAGACGTTCCCGAACTGTCGAGACATTGATTAAGTCAGTCTTGTTAAAGTACATTTGTATATTCAAGCTCTTCAAACCCTTCGCATATAACTGATCGACAAAACGCCTAGTGAGATAATCACCGTTGGTGTTGAAATGCATCACGGCATTCGGGCAATTCCGAGCAGCACATTCAACATAATCAATGATCTCCGCTTGTGACATTGGCTCATTGTACCGTCCCAGACTGATCATTCCGGTGTATTCGATCTCAGCAAGTTGTTTGAGAATGCTATCAAACAAAGACATTGGCATGAATTCACAGGAAGTTCGCCGGTCAATAAATGAATTTGGGCAGAACCAGCACGTTCGGTTACAATAGGAAAACGGTTCGATCTCGACCATCTTGATAGAATGTCGGAATAGGCCAATTGCTTCCTTGCGGGTCAAATCGGATCTGAAGTGGTCACGGATTACAAAACTAAAGGGCGATCCCATTTATAAATTATCCTCGAAAATATATTTCAGGTCTGGCTGGTATGCTCATTTCATTCAGGATCTTATTTATTTTACACCTGTTTTTTCCATAATCAGGCCATAAAATTTTTAAGTAATGACATCAAATGTTAATGGCTTTTTTCTCTGAGAAAGAAACTTTTCCATAAGCTTAGCCATTGCCACTGATTCTTCCACTGTTAATCGTTCTTCATATCCATTTAAACTGCCACGTATCATTTTTACAAAATCACTTATTTCATATCTAAAACCTTCACCTAAAAACTTTGTTGCTATGAATTCATTTTTCGATGTGTCCTCAAAGCATATTTCAAATCCTTTGGTCAGCCACCAAGGCGATTTGGCAAGGATATATCCTTTAGTTCCAGAGATTAAAAGTTGCCCCTCTGATTTGATACCTAACCCTGTTTTAGCAGTGCCTAAGGCGTTTTTATAGTAAAAATACGCTTTGGTGTAGATATCAATACCATCGTCCTGCTTTAAGCTTTCAAAGCTGACTTTTTCATAGTTACAACCCATCAACTTTAAAATCGGCAAAAGCGTGTAAGAGGCTAACTCAGTGAATGATCCTCCATGATCAAAGTCGGTTAACTCTCGTGTTTGGTGTGGAATAAGCTTTGTAAAGCCTGCTTCTACATCACGAATATTACCGATGACACCGCTTCGCGCAACACCGATTAACTGAACAAATCCTGGTGCATAAGCTGTTTTTATACCTTCCATAAGAATTAAACGTTTTGCCTTTGCAAGCTCAAAAGCCTTTATTGCATCCGCTTCTTTAAGGCACATGGGTTTTTCACACAAAACATGTTTGCCTCGTTCAAGAGCCTCCATAATATAGTCAATGTGTGTTTCATGTGGCGATGCAATATTTACAGCATCTATGCTTTCATAAAATTCATCTTTGTTATCGGTTGCTAATCCTAACTCAAATTGTGCGGCATATTTTTTGGCACTGTCAATTCTTGGATTATAGACAGATGTCAATTCGATTCCACTAACGTATTTTAATTCTTCCGGGAACCTTACTGCAACACGACCGGTCCCGATCATCCCCAATTTGATAATTGGAAACTTTTGTTCTCTAAGCATTGTGCTGGAAACCATCTTTGTTCTCTCAAGATAGATGACGTCACAATATTCTTTTAGAAAATCAAACGTTCCCGTCCAATCAGATCCCACTGTAAAAATATCAATTCCATACTTGATAATATCTTCAAGCTTTTGCCCATCGTGATCCTCGATAATAATCTCATCTGCAAACCCTGTCTTTTTAACACTCTCAATGCGCGTCATCAATGAATCTACAACATTGAGCTTTCCGCGCGAATTATCATAGTATTCCGTTGTTACCCCAACAATCAGATAACCCCCTAACTTTTTGGCGCGTTCAAGAAGCCTGTAATGCCCGTTATGAAAAAGGTCATAAGAGCCATATGTTATTACTTTTTTCATTTATCTAATACTCCTGTCTTTGCCCGCACCAAAACGCACCAGTTCAAGGCTTTTTGTGCTTCTATCAAACAAAAGAATATCCCATAAATCCTGAGTTGCATCGCAAAAGTTTCTCTTTTGTGTTACTGAACCCTCAGGCTTATAGCAGGTAAAATCTTCGCACTTGTTGTTTGCAATCGACACAATCGGATACGATAACTCCCTATAAATGTTATCGGCATGTGTATGGCCATGCATGAATGCAATAATATTTTTTTTCTGCACATTGTGAGCTTCAAAAATATTAGCCATTTTTTCTCCGTTATAAATTTCATCGCTCCAGTAATCGAGCTTTGCAAGTGGCGCATCGTGGCTAAATACTAGGATATTCATTTCATCAGGTGTTTCATGTAGAAGCGTTTTAATCCAACTTATCTGCGCATCACAATATCCGTATCTAAGTTTTCGATTGTTGTCATATGCTGACAGGAAAACCATCCTTATAGAACCTGAATCCACGCAATAGTACGTTTTTTCTCTATTTAAGTATAACTTTGCTTGTTCTTCAATAGAAATATGCTCAGGGTTATTAAAGAAGTAGTTTGAATCGTGATTCCCTAACGCTAAAAATACAGGGATATTACATGACTTAAGCCCGTTAATGACTTCATCTGCAAGCTGTAGCGTTCTTTGTTTTGAGACTATGCCGTCTGTTAGATCTCCTAAATGTACAATCCCATCAAGGGCAATTTGTTCAGACACATAACGGATATTTTTTTCAGTATCTGCCCATGTGCCGTTTAAAACATTATGCGTATCTGTAAGGAGCATCAAACTAAATATATCGCCGACATTTTTATTTACTGTTTTTAATCGCCATTTTTGGATTACGCGATCAGCCTCTTGAACAAAATATGTTTTCATTCCCTCCATTGTTGGATGTTTGGTGCGTATACCTCCTGTGATATGGAACGCCGATTTGATATGTTCGACATCTGAATGCTGGACATCTGCACCATCAGCTCTTTTAAAACAGATTTTGTAGTATGCGTTTTCTTTGAATGTATAGGAGTCGCTGTTATAATCCGTAGGGCGAAGATCTTTATTATATGTTAGCCACATGCTGTCCGGCAAATAGCAATACTCTTCTTTATATTTTAGTTCCCGCTCAATAGCATATGTACCAACAGCGAAAACATAAGACCTGGTATGCAATTCAATTGTGTCGCCTTTATTTGCATAATAAGCTTGCGATGCAATATGTTGAAAAGAATCGGGGACAGGTGCCCCATCATGCAGTGTCGTTCTGACGCGATATAGTAACTCAAGTCCGTCATTACTCATGAAATAAGCCTTTCTGAAGAGAATCAAGGTGCAATGACAAAATAAGATATAAATTATTTTAATGTTGCCTTATCCGCTTGAAAGCAGTTGTTTGCAAATACTTAAAATAGATAAAATAACAAGCCTTCCTTTTCTGTCTTTCTTTTGTTTTTCGGCAATTTTTTTATAACCTTGAACTATTGTTTCTTTATTGTCAATTACCGTTAATAGACCTGCAAGCTCTCGATTAAAGACAGCAAGTGTCAAGTCTAAAAACAGATCACCCTTGTTTTTACCTAAGAAAAAATTGGCCAAGATAACAGCATCACCTGTCGGGATTGTATTGTAGTCGTTTATAGTTTTAAAATACTGCGCAATTATGCTTTCTAATAAATTACCAGATCCACTGTTTATTTCATTTTGATCTGCTGTTTGTTCGCTTAAATAAAACAAAAGAAAAGAAAAAATCATTGTATGGTGGGATACAGGAATTTTATCAAGTCGGTTAAAAAGAAAAAGAGCAACAGGGCCAAGGATATCAAAGGCTTCTTTTTTTTCAAGGGCTTCAAATATAATTTTGGGAAATGAAGTTTTTTCAAGCATTGGTTCCCTGTATTTTTCCCATAGACTTAAAAATTCATGAAACCGGTCACAAGAAATAAGACCAATTATTAACCAGAAGCAAACAACTATTTCAGCATTTTTTGATATTGTAAAGATAAATCTTGTGATTGCCTTTGAAGGATTATTGCGAAAATCATCAACTACGCGAAGATAATTTTGTCCACCTTCTATAGAAAGATCGGGTTGGTTTGAAAAATAACCGATACTAGCCAAATCATAATATAAATCAGGTTCATCCGGCAGAACCTTAAGCCCCTCACGGATAATAGAATGTGCTTGTTCATATTCCTGTGCATCTCGGTATAAGGATGCAAGCCCATGGTAAATCGAGTAATAAAAAGAAGCTTCTATATAGGGTAGTTTTTTCTCCTGTAGCAGTTTAAGGCATTGATGGCCGATTTTGATGGTTTTTTGTTTTTCTTTCATTCCCGAATAGACCTGGAACAAATAAAAATATGCATCAAGGTCTTTGGGATTCGCCTCAATCCTTTTTAGCAGTAAGTCGCTATTTCGTTTATATTTAGCCTGCATTTGGGCTTCCGGCAAAGCATACCCGTAATGGAAGAATTCTATATCCAGATACCCTACTTTCCCGGAATAAACAGGTGTTTCGTGAATGATTCCCTTAAACCGGACGCCCACCTTATTTCTGAACATCCTGATCATTCTGGTTTCTAATACAACCCTGCCCTGGTCGTTCTTATCTAGCATTTTTATTAATAAACAATGCAGTCTCTTGGGCTGTTTTTTTAATTTCTTCTTAAAAGCCGCCTTGGTTAGATGATAACCATTGAGTTCCTCATCAGCATCAATAAAAATGATCCAGTCTCCTGTAGCATACGATATTGACTGGTTCCGGTGTTTGGTAAAATCGTTCTCCCATGGGTGGTGATAAATTTTTGCACCAAATGATTCTGCGATTTTTACCGTATTGTCTTCAGAACCGGTATCAACAATAATCAACTCATCAATCAGATGCTTAAGACTGTTTAAACATCTTGGAAGCATCTTTTCTTCGTTCTTGACTATCAAGCAAGCAGAAATTTTATTTTTAATATTCTTCATATACCTTTCTCTATCATGCCCTTTATATGTAACACTCCCCCGTATATTTGGAATAGTGCTCCATCGGTTTGTGGTTTTTGTTCTAAGAACACTTTGATTGACGTTACAAGTTGTAATCAACATGGGCAACCCCGCCAGCTTTGCCGGGGAGACTCTCAGAGTTTGACATTTGCGGGAAAAATCGAAAGCCCCCATTAATGTGAACCGCTCAAAGATCACACACAAAAGAAAATAGCCTTTCGATAAATACTTACAGCAAATTAAATCATACAACTTGGGATTGCAAGTACCATTTGGTATGGATTCCAAAATATGGGAAAAAAGCAATATATGGCAATTTGAGGAAAAATCTTGGTGAAGTTTCCAGGGAATTGGCTTCGACAATTTTGAGCAAATGGGTTTGTTTTAGCGAAGACCACCTTTAGGTGGTTCATGGTTTTATGACCGCTTTGAGCGGTTCACAATACAAGCCTCCAGCTTCGCCGGAGTTTGTTGACTTTGTCAAGGAAAGTATGAAAAAGCAGTCGAATGACCAGTGATCAAACCTTAGGTTGCCTGGTGTATCTTAGTTGGATCTTTCCAAATCCAGAAGAATCTGTTTGAGATATAGGCCGCCGGCAAATCCGGTTAATTTTCCGTTTTTGCCGATCACGCGGTGGCAGGGAATGACGATGGGTATGGGATTGGATTTGTTGGCAAGGCCCACGGCCCGACAGGCTTTGGGATTGTCAATTCGTTGGGCTATCTCGCCATAGCAAACCGTTGTCCCGTAGGGGATCGTTAACAGCGCCTGCCAGACTTTTTTCTGAAAATCCGTCCCTTGGGGGTTCAGATCAAGATCAAATTGTTTTAACCGGCCTTCAAAGTATTGTGCAAGCTGGGATACGGCATCGGGGAAGATGGTGTTGTCCTCTATCCAGCCTTTCCCAGGCGCTTTTCTTTCACATTTAATGGAAAAACGGATCAGTTCAAGCTTTGTATTGCCAGCCAGCATTAATGGCCCGATCTTTGAATTGATGTATCTGTATTTCATCTGCCAGTAGCTTGAATTTTATCCTGTGATTAACTCCCGTGCTTTAATCGCCAGTTTTTCCCTGAAAATCTTGGAATTATGACGAATATCCACGGGGAATTTATATTCAATAAATATATATTCAATACCGGCAGTCAAAGGGTTTTTGCCGGCAAGATCAGACAATTCCTGAATAAATTGTTTCTCGTTGGATAATTTTTCAAAAGGCTCCACAAACACCACGGGAATCTGTCGATTTTTAGGGCCAATACCTGTCAGGGCACTGCGGTAAACTTTTTCATGATTGTTGAATATGGCCTCCACAGGGATGGTAAACAGGGTCTCTTTTCCGGTTTCAACCCGGTGGGCTTTTCTGCCGCAAAACCAGATTCTGCCCTTTGAATCCTTCCAGGCCAGATCCCCCATCCTGTGCCATATTTTACCGTCAGGGTCCTGTATTTTGGCCAAACGATCGGCATTGGCATTGTTAAAATAATGCTCGGTAACCAGATCTGCCTTTACCGTTATTTCTCCCACCTGATTTTCAGGTACTTCCCGGGCATCCTGGATCTGGGTGATGGGCTCGTCGGAAATTTCGATCAATTTTACGTTTGTATCGGCAATGGGCCGCCCCACGCACATGCCAAACCCCTGCTCCGATAATTTTCTGGTTTCAGACAAAATCTCATGGGAACCGATAGATATAATGGGAACCGCTTCCGTGGCCCCATATGGCGTATGAATCTGTTTGCTATCGGAGAGCATAGATGAAAACTGTTCAATATTGGCAGGACTGACAGGGGCTCCTGCGGACACCACCCGGCGCAATGAGGGCAGTTTGATCTCGTTTTCCTTTCCGTATTTCCCCACCCGATTCAAAAGCGCCGGGGATGCAAACATATTGGTCACACCATGGTTCTCAATGGCTTCAATAATTTTTACGGGATTCACCAATGCCGGTTTTGTGGGGTCCATGTCCGGGATCACTGCCGTCATGCCCAGGGCAGGGTCAAACAAAGCAAAAAGCGGAAAAGTGGGCAGGTCCACCTCATCAGCCGCAATTTGAAAATGGGACTGAATTTGACGAATCTGGGCCTCAAAGTTTCCATGGGTGTATATGACGCCCTTGGCAGGCCCTGTGGAGCCGGTTGTAAACACAATGGCAGCCGTTTCGTTCGCCGTGGTCTGCACCTGTTTGAAAGGTGCACCCGGGAACCTGTTCATCAGTTGATTCAGGGTATGCCCGCCCCAGAACCATTTTTTGCCCACCGTCACCCACCGTTTCACTGTTTTAAAATATCCGGGGCGAAGGGTTCGAAGCACATGGGCCTTTTCAATGCCGATAAAAGCCTTGGGCCGGCTTTGGGAAAGGCATTGCAGCATCCGGTCAATCCCCATGCCCGGATCCACCACCACGGGCACAGCGCCGACCTTGAACATGGCAAATACAGTAAGAAAGAAGTCCATTCCCGGGGTTACCATTAAAATAGTGCGGGTCCCCCGGCCAATACCGATACTGTCAAGACCTGCGGCAAGGCTGTCAGACTGCTGGTCAAGTTGGCGGAAGGTCAGCTGGCTGTACAAAACCCGACCGGCGCGATCCCGGGAGGCTGGGTAGACCACTGCCCGTTTGAACGGAAAAGTTTCAGCGGATTGTTTCAGGCTTTGGGCAATATTTGTATAGCGTGTCATAAAAACTTCTTTTTTATTTTATACAAAGTTCCTTTAATCATGCCTTCAGGCGCTTTGGGCATGGCTTCTTTTAGCGGGACGGTCAGTTCCTGGGCTTTTCCCAGGGCCTCGTTGGCTGCTTGGATCATCTGTTCAACCGTCTGATCAATTTTTTCCTGTCCCTGGGTCTGGTTGACCTGGAACAGTACAAAGGTTTCTTTAATGGGTTTTTCCAATTTTTCAAAGGATTTTTTTAACGAATCCTGTCCTTTTACCCATACCTTTTTCTGGCCGTCGGCAATCTTCTTTTGATCCGGATACTTGGTGGCCACGGCATCAATACGGGCAATTTCAGTTTCAAACAAAACCATCTCCCCGTTAAACGCAACTAAAGCATCGTAAAGTTCAGGCATTCGGGTAAAACAAAAGGAGAGCATCTCGTCGGGCAAGGTGACATGGGACAGGGGTATGGATTGATAAACCGGACCATCTTTTCCACCAGATTTTGAAAAAAATTTGGTGTACGCAAAAAAACCGCCACCGCCCAAAACGCCCAGAATAATCAAAAGAATAATCAGCTTTTTTATTAATGATTTTTTCTTGGGTTTAACCGGCTTGGATTCCTCATCTGCTTTTTCCTCGACAGCCGGCTTCTCGGGCTCATCCTTTTTTTTCTTTTTTAATAATCCCATAACACCTCAATTTATCCGGCATATATCCGAAACTCAAGAATCAAAGAAAATGTCAGGGTAAAAACTTTTGAATCAATTCAAGGGTTGGGCCGGGTTTATCTTCGAACAGATAGTGGCCAGCATCCTCAAATACATGGGCACGGGATTGGGGGAATCTGTTTTTAAATTCGTTCAGGAAATAAACGTCAAAAACAAAATCCCGGGTTCCCCATAAAAACATGAGCTGATCCGGATCAAGGTTGCAAAGTGCCTGATCCACCTTCTGAACCCTGGCATAACTTCTGTCTTTTGCTGTTATCGGTATATCCTGGACAAATTTTAAGGTGGCAATGCGATTTTGCCAACTGTTGTATGGGGCAACAAGACCTTTTTTGACAGCAATTGAAAGCTGCGTTTCCGCGGCAAGATACAAAGCACCCCGGGCAAAAACATTGGCACCTAAAACAGCAGGCACGGCAAATGGCGCAAGATATTTAATGGCCCAAAGCGCTGCCGGAAAACGCTTAGACGACGGCAGAAAAAATCCGGAAGTGTTGGTGATTACAATTTTATCCACCCGCTCCAGATTATCCATGGCCCAGGCAAGTCCGATCATTCCGCCCCAGTCATGGACGATCAAAGATATTTTTTCATTAATATCCAGGCTTTCGACAAGGGCATCCAGGTCCGCCACTCTCTGATCCAAAGTGTAATCATACTTTTTTGCCGAGGGTTTGTCAGAAAAACCGCACCCGATATGATCCGGGGCAATGGCCCTGAAACGACCGGATAATCCCGTGATCAAATGCCGAAAATAAAAAGACCACGTGGGATTGCCATGGACCATGAGAACCGGCCTGCCGTTACCCTGATCCACATAATGCATCTGATTCCCGTTGATTTGGGCATAATGGGGCTCAAATGGATAAAGGCGCTCAAACCCTGCAGTGGAGGTCCGCTGCCCGTTTATAATTCGTGTTACCATTCCACCCCCAGAAAATAGCAGTTAAGTCCGGATCCCACCCCGACAAAAACCACAAAGTCTCCGGGCACAAAGAATCCGCGTTCATCGCCAATGGCCGCGGAAATCGGCAGGGACACCGAACCCACATTGCCCAGAAAAGGAAAGGTGGAAAAATCTTTTTTCCGGTCAATATTCATGGCCGTATAAAACCTGTTGTGATGGCCCTCCCCCACCTGGTGACCCACTATTTTATCCGGCTGCTCCGCTGTTAAATTAAACTCTTTGCGGAACATTTCATAGGTTTCCACAACCAGCTCCACGCCGTGATCAAGCACCTTCTGGGCGTTGGTACGCATGATCACCTTTGACTCCGTAGGCATACCCTTATCTTCAAATCCCCAGGAACAAAGATTCCAGTGACGGATGGCATTGTTCACCACCCCGCCTTTAACCGCATGGCGCTGGGTCAAAGGGTTGCCCAGGGTCCCGTCAGTCAGCAAAATTGCCGCCGCACCGGAGCCGCCGGTCATGGTGGCCACAGCTTCCCTGTAAAAATCAATGCTCTTGTGGGTGTTGATCTCTTCAATGGTTGCGTCCACAATCTGCCGGGCCGACTCACAGGAGACCACCAGCCCGGCTTTAATATGCCCAAGCTGGATCTCATTGGCCACATGAACCATACCCGTAATCATGCCTAAACATGCAGATTTTACATCATAGACATGAGCCTGCGGCCCCACGCCGATCATGTCTGCTACCGCACAGGATGTAGCCGGTTCAAACCCGTCCTGGCACACCCCGCAGAAACACAGTGCCCCAAGTTCCTTGGGGCTGATACCTGCTTCATCCAGGGCCCGCTTGCCTGCCACAGCCGCATGTTCGGCCAGGGTATGGTCCTCATCCCAGTACCGGCGTTCCCGGATGCCTGTCAACGCCTCCAGTTGGCCGGGTACAAATCCCACAGCCTCAAAAAAAGGGGCCAGTTTTTCATCAATTTCCTGACTGGTCACAATATGGGGAGCCAGTTCATATCCAAAGGATTCAATAAACACCTTGTCGTACTTCATCTTTTCCTCCAGTACGCCTCAAGATCCTGGCGGGTCACACCTTCCAATTTCATTCCCATATCCTTGTAAAACACAATTTCAAGGTCATCAGAAAACATATGGGCATCCGCCGTCACAAAAGGCTGGGGTTCATATCCGATTGTTTTTATTTCAATGTCGTAAAGGGCTTTTTTCGTGGCCCGGGTCACAGGTCCCCGGCACTTTAAATCACTTTCATTGTTTTCCAGCACATTATAACAAATGTCATCATTGGGCAGCACCCAGCCCATGCGCTGGACAAAAACCCTCAGTGTATGGGCACAGCACTCATACATCAAGGTTCCCGGCATCACCATGTCATCAATGAAATGGCAGGTCAAAAACCAGTCATCGGGATGGATATCCGCCTGGGCAATGATCCGCCCCATGCCGAAACGCCCGCCGGTGGGGTCCAGGTCAAGCACCCGGTGGATCAGATGCATCCGTCCGCCGGGCAACCACTGATTTTTTCCAGTGCGCTTTCCTTGAAACGCCTTGCCGAATGCGGTTTCAAGATCCCCTGTGCGAAGGGCATCCACCTGATTGTCATCCAGACTCAGGCGTTTTACCGGTGCAAACCAGGCAGGTGCCGGTTCCTGGATATTCATCTCCTTATCTTCTTTTTTCAGGATAATGCCACCGGAATTTTCCACCTCCTGTTCGGTGAAAAAGCCTGCGCAGCCGTCGCGCATGGAGATAAAGGGCAGCTGATTAATGTATCCTTGATAATGAAAAAAGAAAAGATAGATATCACCCTGCCTTAAAAACCGGTCGATCTCAATATGATACTCAATCGTTTCGCCGGGCACCGGCAGGCTGCGGTGGAACGTCACCTTGGCATCAAGGAGTCTGTATTTGCGTTTGCCTTGAACCACATGGTCTATTCCCAGCCAGGAACAAAGAAAAAGATCAGCCTGACCCGCTTCAATGGAGATGGAGACCGGGGCTTTGCCGCCATCCAGATACCAGGCATTTTCATGTACATCATGCTGCGTGACCACTTTACCGGAGGTTAAAGAGAGTTTTTCCCCATGAACGGATACAATGCGATCTACCAGCATTAAAGGTTCGTCGGGCAACCGCACCCGGACCGGGTAAGTGTCAATGATATCAAAATCAGATCCAAGCACGTTCCCGGCTTTTCCCACGGCAAATTCAAGGCATTGGTTTCGATCCATGAACACGTCGAAAGTCTTGGAAATTTCCTGGGGCGAGCAAACAGGCTCCACACCGGTTGACGCATCCCATCCACTTGCCACGGCACCGGCAATGGCGGCAAGCTGTTCGGTCATAGCCTGGGTGTTTTGGGCGGATAATTCCAAAAACCGTTCATGGGCCCTGGCTGTCACCGTCTGGGTCTGCGCCAGCAGTCCCGGGATTGTGTCACAGGGGATGGACAGAGGTGTTTCAGGCGGCCCGGCATAGGAATTTCCTGTTTCAAAAACCTCGTTACCAATCAAATTTTGTGAAATAGGTGGTCGGGTCACGGGAATCCGGATACAGGTGGGTGAATTTGTGCTTTTTCCCACATCCATTGGAATTGTACAGGCATAGCCGCCTTGCCCTGAATCATGGTGGCCGGATAAGACAACATGCCCGGCAATACCATCCCGGGTCAGGCTTCCTGCAACAGCGGTTTGGGGAACAGCCGGATTATCAGACAAAGGGCCTGGAAATTTTCGGCAATACAAACACAATGCGGCCGCCGTAATGGTAAAAAGACCTGAAGCCGCCCCTGTATGACCGGATAAGACAGAAGGGCAAAAAACCGGCAACCTGTTAGATCCCAGCCCGGCAACCTCCCCTGCCCCCAGAAAATGGGACGCACTGTGCGTTACGGCACCCAACCCGATATCATTGAAGTTCATACCGGCATGATCCAGTGCCGTTTCTAAGGACTTTTGGACAACCATAGATCGTGAAACTTCGGCCTGTTCACCGTACTCGCCTGAAAGGGCAGCCCCCCCAGATCGTCCCACACCATTGACCACGGCATAAATCCGGTCATTATCCCTTTGCGCAGCCGCCAGGGGTTTAATTACCAATGCCACAGCCCCTTCCGAAGGAAACGCCATGGGATCTGTACCGGTCAAAACCAGATCCCGGGTAAAACTTCTGATGTCGCCGGCAAGATCCACAGCCGCGCATAAAAAGGTGTCGGTCTCCCCTGCGGACAGGGATTTGACGGCAATATCAATAGCCGTCTGTCCCGACGCTTCATCCGCAGATAACGTAAAACAGGGACCGCCCAGTTTAAAAGCCCGGGCCAGACGGGATGCCACAATGCCCCCAAGGGCACCCAATGTTGAATCAAAATTTAATGACGGCCCGATGGTGTCCAGCAAATCTTTTGAAACATCGTTTTCCTGCCCCTGAAGCTGCCACCGTAAATGGTAGTCCGTGGCACCAAAATCAAAATCAATGCCCACGGCACACCCCATATTTACCCGGGGTGGTTGCGATGGTTCCGGTTTGGGAGAGATGCCGGCATCTGCCAGGGCGCCCAGTGCCGCTTTGAGCATCACCAGATGCTGGGGCAGAATCCGGTTCATTTGGTTGGGCGGGATATTGAAATCTTTAAGATCAATGCTCAGTTCATTTATGAACTGGGTTAAAGCGCTGCGGATTTCAGGGGACAGATGATCGGCTCTGCGCCAACGGGCGTCTCCGGGACTGCCGACAGAGGCATTTTCACCAAAGATAAGTTGAGAAAATTCTCCGAGACAGTCCGCACCACCCGAAATCAGCCCCATGCCAACAATGGCACAAGGCACACTTTTTTCATTTTCAACTGGGGCAGCTGGAACATTCACTGCATAATTGCGTGATTCGGCCTTAAAAGATTCCACAAGGATCTGGGCATTGATGCCGCCAAACCCAAATGCAGAAACAGCTGCCCGCAAAGATTCTCCGTCGCGTGCAGAATTCCAGACAGCAGGCGCCTCTTGCACCCTGACACCGGTATTTTTAAACGGCGAGTCATCGGGCAGGGCATTGAAATTATTTGATGGCGGCAGCAGGCCCTGGTTCATGGCCATGACCGTTTTGATAAATCCGGCCGCACCCGCGCCGGTCAGCAGGTGGCCGATATTGGACTTGACCGATCCAATGGCCAAAGCGGTGTCCATGCACTTATATTTTTTAAGCATCTGCATGATACTATGGACTTCCACCTGATCCCCCTTGGGGGTTCCGGAACCGTGGCACTCCATGTACTGAACATCATCAAAGGACCAACCGGCCATATCAAAGGCTCTGGTCATGGCCCGGACCTGTCCTTCACTGGCCGGGGCCACCAGGGTGCCTTCGATGTCGTTACTCACCCCCCAGCCTTTGATCACAGCATAAATTGTATCTCGGCAGGCCAGGGCATCGTCCAGGCGTTTGAGCAGGACCAGACCGGCACCCTCCCCCACCACCAGCCCATTGGCATCCCTGTCAAAGGGGGCGCACCGGCCTGTGGGTGACAGGGCCTGGAGCTGGGTAAATCCCACCTGGGTGTAAAGGGACTGGGGACGGGATACCCCACCGGCCACCATGGCATCCACCTTGCCTGACAGCAGTTGCTCGCAGGCAAGCTTTATGGAAAACAGAGACGAAGCACAAGCTGCATCCAAAGTAAAACTGCCGCCGGTCAATCCCAATACCCTTGCCAAAATTGATGCGGGTGCAGACAGCATGCCGACACCCCAGGCCTGTTGCCAAGAGGGCATTGACGGATTTGGCGTCAAAAAAAGATTATGGGTCAACCGTGATGCCCCCGGTGTGGGCAGGGCAATGGCAGCAAGAGCCACCCCTGTGCGCTCCCGGCTTTTTTTTAAAAGCCGGGAATTGCCAATCAAATCAATTCCGGCGGCAAGGGTTAAATGGTGCACCGGGTCCAGGGCATAAAAAAAATCACTACCCAATCCATGCGTGGCCATGTCCGCTCCTAAAAAATCACAATCGGCAGGATTGAACACGGATGGGGAAATCAGTCCGGCAAACCGGCTGCAGGCCCGGTCCGGCAACGGCGATCCGGTGCGGTTGTCTACCATAATCTCAGGCGGCACTCCCCATCGGTCTTGGGGGACCGGGATTACACTGGATTTTTTCGCCATGACATTGGCAATGAATTGTTGGGTATCACAGGCCCCGGGAAAAATACCGGACATGCCGACCACGGCAATATCTACGCGTTTCGAATACATGGAGCCCCATATAATTGACCCGGAAAAAGATTGCAAGAAAGCTTTGTAAAACTTGTGTAAAACGCTCCTTATTCCAGCATCGCTACTATGCCTTGGAAAACTGAACGGAATAAAAGCAGACAAGTAAACAGGGACAGGCCTGTACAAATCAGGATATCAGTTTTTCCTGATTTGCGGCGCTCCTCATACCCAAAAAGAAATGCCAGGATAAAGCCTGCGGCAAACCCGCCGCCATGGCCCCAGTTGTTGATATTCGGCAGGATCAGTCCAATCAATACCAGGCTGAAAATCCAGGACTTGGTCTGATCAAACACCATCTTCCCCCAGATACCGCCCCGGGACCAGCCAAAATAAAACAGCGCACCGATCAGCCCGCAAAGACCGGCAGATGCCCCGATGGTCAACGGCACACCACCCAGACAGGAGAGAAAAAAACCTCCGGCACCCGAAAGGATATAGATGGACAGCATCCGATAAAGTCCGAACTCTTTTGTCGTGAGTGGGGCCAGGGTGCGAAGCGCCAGCATATTGAACAGGATGTGCAGCAAACTGCCGTGCAACCAGTTTGCGGTAAACACATTGCTCCAGTCATGGGTTAAGGCCAAAGCCATGGTTCCGGAAGCACCCAAAAAAATCAGGGCGTCACTGGACGGCGCCAGGGCGGTTAAAGGATTCATATTAAAATGAAGTCCCCGGGAGAAGAGCAGGGAAACGACATACATAATAACGTTGATCCAGATCAGGACCTGAATCGTAAATTTTGTGCGGCTATCTATCATAACGAAAAATGAAGTCTGTGTTAGCGCTTGTTAGATAATCAGTGAATGGTGATATCTTTTATTGTCACGGCCCCCAGGTACTCTTTGACCGCCCCCAGGGTCAGGGCAAACATCTTGGTTCCGGTAAGGATAACCATTGGGTCATCCGGAGTCCCGCAGGCATTGGCAAACACAGGGCCCATAACACCTGTGGGATCGGCGTCTTCGGTCTGATTTTCCTGCATCTGTTTCACAAAAGTATCAAGGCGCTCCTTGAGTATGTTGAAATAATCAACCCGGGTACCTGTGGTGGTTTCGGTCAGGGTTGAAACATTGTTGGAAATCTCACGGATCTCTTCCCAAAAGGCCTGGGTCAGCGGGGCCTTGTTTTTATCTGATGTCGGCATGAAAAAGGCAAGCCCCCACCCCACACTCAAAATTTTGAGAATGGCCAGTTCATATTCTAGGCGATTAAGGTCTATGGGGTGCCCTTGGGGGATTGTGCCTAAAAGAGATTTAATGTCAGCCCTGTCAATGGCAAAGGCTGAAAGATTTTCTGCCACCTGGTCCACGGTAAGGATACCTGCCGGGTTATCTTGCATTTTGGAAAACTGTCCTTTGTCTGCATTCATCTGTATTTTGATTTACCTTTACCTCATATCAAAATTTGGTTATCTTTAACCGCTAAATGGATAAAATAACAATACCCTGGTCAAGTGTAAACCCCGGAAGGTAATGATATGTTATGAATATTTTTCAAGAAGCTGCCCAAAAAATAATTGATTCCCACTACTGTGTGGCCTTTACCGGTGCAGGGATCTCCGTTGAAAGCGGTGTCCCGCCGTTTCGCGGTAGGAATGGATTGTGGAATAAGTACGATCCCCAATCCTTTGAAATCGATTATTTTATTCACAACACGGCCGGGGCCTGGGAGATCATCAGGGATATTTTTTATGATCTGTTTGGTCAGGTTTTACCCAATACCGCCCACTATGCTTTGGCTGAGATGGAGCAACGGGGTCTGTTAAAAGCGGTCATCACCCAAAATATTGACAACCTGCACAAAGATGCCGGCAGCACAGAGGTTTACGAATTCCACGGGTCCCTAAAACAAATTGTTTGCTTGAACTGCGGACAAAAAGTAAATGTGGCACAGGTGGACATGAATCGTCTTCCCCCGACATGTCTTACCTGCGGAGGCCTGTTGAAACCTGATGTTGTATTTTTCGGGGAGGCCATTCCCGAATATGCGGCATCTAAATCCGTTGATGCATCTGAAAAAGCGGACTGCATGATACTTATCGGCACCACGGGTACGGTGGTTCCTGCCAATACCCTGCCCTCCCGGGCCAAGGCCGGCGGTACCACCATTATAGAGATCAATCCGAACCCATCGGAGTATACCGACCGGATAACGGATATATTTATCCAGGACAATGCCACAAGGGCCATGGAACATCTTATGGAAGCCATTGATGAGCTTAGCTGATAACTGAAAATTTTTGGAGCAAAAATATGCCCGACGACTGTCTTTTCTGTAAAATTGCAAACCATGAACTTCCCAGTGACATGCTGTATGAAGACAGCGATTATGTGGTATTCAGGGATATCCACCCCAAAGCCCCCGTCCATCTGTTGATCGTGCCCAAAACCCATATCCGCAGCGTCAACGACATTGAACCTGCACATACCGAGCTTGTGGGGGGACTTTTCACCCTGGCCGCAAAAATGGCCCTAGAAGAGGGAATCAACAAATCAGGATATAAGCTGCTTTTTAATGTAGAAAAAGGTGGGGACCAAGAGATATTCCACCTGCATCTTCATTTGTTTGGCGGTTGGGAAAAATAAACATATTTTTCTGATCAGGCAAATCAAAAACCAGGGTATTGTATAAAAAACAAGAACATTTAGATCTAAATTGTTTTTTGATACCTACATAGCTTATGGGCAATTCAAAACGCCACCAACATTCAGATATCAGCTAACAGCATTCGATACACACAAAGTTCGGTGATTTTAGAAAATCTGTCCAAAACTCAGGTCCGTATTCTTCTATGCCTTTTTTTGAGACAACTGGATGTTGCCATGAAATATCTTTAAATCCGGCCTGATGCAACCCCATTCATAGGTTTTCTGACTCCAGTGATAATTAACGATTCGACAGGAATATCTGTCCGTAAAAAATACGTATTCAACAGCCCCCCCCCCTTCATGTAACGGCACAGGACATTCAATAAGATATCCATATTTTTTTGTGATATCGGTATGTAGGGATATAATGGCGTTGCGTCGATACTGGCCACAAGACTGCCATCTTTTGTAAGATTATCATAAACCGCCCGACACATCTTAAGTAAATTCTTCAACATATTTTATGACATCCAGTTCGATGTTAACGATCATGGGCTGAACCGCTATAAAAACCCAGTTCAGCCCATGGCCGTTTCAAAAAATCTTATACTTGTAATTTAATATATTTCACCTTGACAGGGTCATAGGTCGCTGTTAATGTCGTATTTATTTTTAATAGGTTAAAATCTGAACCGAGCAATGAAAATCATCAAAACAAAAAATTTATATTATAACTTTTTCTATTATAATTTTGGACGCTTCTTCTATTTTAGGAGCGTTCATCCGGTTTAGCTTTATGTAAACTTTGCATATACAGGCCCCGGGTGGACGATAAGACCACCCGGGGCTTTTTTCTTTTAAGGCCCAGGCCCCGGGAAGATCTTTTCCGGGGTTTTTTATTTCTACCAAACCTCAGGACCTAAAACCGCCCCTGGGCATAGGAGTATTAAACACCATGAAATTGATACTTAAATCGGCAATCACTGAGGCACAACAAAGAGCCATTGAGGCATGCCTGGCCGCCGACGGATGTATTATAAACAAAATCATGGATGCCGGCAGACAGATTATCGGCATCACGGCGGCACAAAGAATAAGAAATGCCGATGACTATGCAACTCTTGAAGGTGTGGAAAAGATAGTACCCATCTCCACAGCCTACAAACTTGTCAGCCGGGAATTTAAAACCCAAGACACCCAGGTCAAGGCTGGAGCGGTGACCGTGGGCGGTGACCGTGTTGCCGTCATCGCAGGCCCTTGGGCCGTTGAAAGCTTGGACCAGGCCATGACCATTGCAAGGGAAGTGAAAAAATACGGGGCCGTCCTGTTCCGGGGCGGTGCGTATAAACCTCGTTCATCACCCTACTCTTTTCAGGGACTTGGAGAGGAAGGCTTAAAGATACTGGCCCGGGTCCGGGAAGAAACCGGCCTTGGCGTAGTCACGGAAATGACATCTCCGGACCAGGCAGAGCTCATGGAAAAATATGTGGATGTAATTCAGATCGGTGCTCGGAACATGCAAAATTTTGAGCTGCTCAAATGTGCTGGTAAAATGAGCAAGCCCGTGCTACTCAAACGTGGCCTTGCGGCCACTATCCAGGAGTGGCTCATGTCTGCCGAATATATTGCCGCAGGGGGTAACACCAATATTATCCTGTGTGAGCGGGGTATCAGAACCTTTGAGCCCTATACCCGTAACACCCTGGACCTGTCTGCCATTCCGATTTTAAAAAAGCTTACCCACCTGCCCATTGTCATTGATCCCAGCCATGCCACCGGCAGCCGTGAAAAAGTGGCGCCTATGGCCCGGGCTGCAGTGGCAGCCGGTGCCGATGCCCTGATGATTGAGGTGCATAACAATCCGGACAATGGCCTTTCCGATGGCGCTGAAAGCCTTTTTCCTGAACAATTCGGTAATCTGACCAGAGATATTTATGTAATTGCGCCTGTGGTTGGCAAACAATTGGATTTTGATTACCTGAAAAAAAAAGAACTTATCCCTGACGCCCATACCCAGAATGCAGCGGCCTGTGCCATCTCCGGGGAACCCGGAACTTATTCACACAAGGCCTGCCTTTCCTATTTCGGAGATGATGTCGCCCCAGTGGCCATGATGTCATTCAAAGAGGTATTTGCTGCCGTTAAAAACAACACCGCATCCTATGGTATTGTTCCTGTGGAAAATTCCCTGTCCGGATCCGTCCACGAAAACTATGATCTGCTCCAAACCCACAATTTAAAAATTATTGGTGAAATCACCATCCGTATTAAACACGCGCTGATCACCCATCCTAAGACAGACGTTGCGTCGATTAAAACCATCCTTGCCCCAGCCCATGCCATTGCCCAATGCCAAAACTACTTGGTGCAGATGACAACAACTGAAATTTTACCCGTGCGTACGGGCGTCTCTGCCGTAAACCAGGCCAAGGAACTCGATCCATCAGTGGCCGCCATTGGTCCTGCCCTTGCTGCTGAAATTTTTGACATGGCCGTTGCCCACGAATCCATTGAAGATAACCCCATGAATTACACGCGATTTGCCGTGATTGCCAGGGAATTTACAGGACATAAAAAGGCAGACAAAACCTTTATTATATTTTCAACCGGCAACCGGCCGGGCGCCTTGCTTGAAGTGATGCAGGTTTTTAGCGACCACCACATCAACCTGGTTAAACTGGAATCACGACCCGTGGCCGGTAAGCCTTGGGAATACCTGTTTTATGCAGAATTAGAAGCAGATCTCAATGACAGGGTTTCCAATCCAGTGATGGACGCCCTTTCAAAAAGGGTGGAAACCCTGAAGGTGCTTGGACGATACTGATCATCACAGCGATGGTGGTCGCATATTGCGATCCCTTTAAAAATAAAAAATCCATGGCGGCAAAAATTTGCACCATGGAAAGTGAGGTGCCCGATGCCGGACACCAAAATTTAGGACATTTAATTTATGCGATGGCCCACTTGATCACAGAATCAACAAGGGTAATACACAGGGCTGCTATAAATGTTGTGAAAAAATCTTTAATTTGAAAGTCATCAAGCATTTTATCTGTGATCCACAGCAACACGGCATTGATCACCAGCTTAAACAGCCCAAACGTAATAACTATAAAAGGAAGGGATAAAATAATCAGCAGCCAGCCAAAGAAAAAATTTACCAGACTGTAGACAATGGCCACTATAACGGCAGTCCCAAAATGCTTAACCTGGATGCCGGGTAAAAAATTGGCCACTAGAAACACCGCAACGCTCAAAATCAGAAGGTTGATCAACATTGACATATTCTCCTTTTTATAACAGCCACGGGCCGAGCTGACATATCAGCTGCCAGGCATAGCCCACAACAAAGATTGAAAGATCTGTGCAGGTTCGACAGACCCTCACGTTAAATAAAATTAAATTGTTTGGGAACCATATCGGTTTTTAGCCCACAACTTCAACATGCCAGGGTTCATATCTGACACCTAAATGATTTTTCGGCCCATACCTGAACCGAATATAACCCAGGCTCGACAGCCGGCTGTACACCCGGGTCCGGGTAAACTTTTCCGTAAAATTATCTACACCAAACCCTTTTTCTCCCATATCAAAATCTCCGGTGGCATGAAAGGAATAACCTGGTGGCGCTAAAGATCGAGAGGCCATGGACAAGTTCCCCCGGCTTTTCACAGCCTTGTTTAAAAAAAGCAAAAACTGCTTGGACACCCCCCGGATGCCTGAGGTCAAAACCGCCTCGGTACCGATTTTTTTCCGAATATCCTGATACAACGCTTGGGATTTACCCTTGTAAAGATAATTACCCGAGCCTTGAATTTTTACTGTGTCTTTCGACGGCACCTGCCAGGTCAGACGAGGAATCGTTCTTTTTCCCATAAAGCCGTAATCACCGGCGGGGCGATGAAATAATTTTTCAAGGAAATCAAGTTCCCGGCTGGAAAACGCGCCAATGTTGCCATAGGTCCGGGCACACGTCAAGGCATCATCAAATCCGGCCAGACAGAAGTTAGCATGGCCGATCTGTTTTTGGATACGTCTGAAACGCAGATGGATTGATAAAAGAAGATGCATGTCATTATCAGACAGAAAAACATCATCTTTGAAATCACGATTAAAAAAACGGACCTTTAAAGATTTTAGGTCTCCGGTTAACTCCCTGCCCCCCACAAGCGCATCCTTGACACCCTGGTCAGGGGCATGTGATTGGTATTGAGAAGCCTCAAGCGCCCATGCCGTTTTTAATCCACTGGCAAGCGGCAGATATGTTCCTGCAAGGGCAACTGATCCTGCAAGTTTTAAAAATGTTCTCCGATCCACTGATGCATATCCGTTATAGTTTGGTGCGGTATGAAACCTGCTCATTTTTTAACTGCTCAAGATCCCCGGCATTGTAACCCATACACATAGTTCATGAAAGAATTTTATCAATTTTTACAGGCTCCCGTCTAAGAACAATAACCATTACAAGGCCTGATTTATCAAACCCAGACCTAACTATAATTAAACCAACCCACCAATTTTTGATCATTCAATTGAATTCACTATTATTATTTGCTATAGTTTTTCACCCATAAGGAAGGTTTTTTCTTTAGCTAATATTATATTGAATAGAATCAATTAGTTATAGAAATAACCTTCTCTATGGGACTAAGGCGGAAACCATGAGGAAACTGTCTGACATTATTTAGGGAAAACAGATATCCAGGTGATCATGGGAACCACAACGAATATTGACATGCTGATTGTTCACCTTTAACTGTATTTAAGAAAGGAAACGACATGGCAGAAACTGTCATCAAACTGGGCCGAAAAAAAAAGGCCTCAACTTTTATCGACAAGGTTAAAGAAATTCTGCCCGAGGGCGGAAATCTTAATGCCTGCCTGACATGTGGCGCCTGCGCATCAGGCTGCCCGGCCACCGGGTTGGCAGACATGGACCCACGAAAATTTCTGCGCATGGCTGCCCTGGGCATGGATGAGGAAATTGTCGCATCAGACTGGCCCTGGATGTGCACCATGTGCATGCGTTGCATCTATGTCTGTCCCATGCAGATTGATATTCCCCAGCTTGTTTTCAATGCCCGTGCTTTACGGCCCAGAGAAGAGCGGCCCAAAGGCATCTTGGGTTCCTGTGACGCGGCTTTGAAGCACGATACCGGTTCAGCCATGGGTACCTCAGAGGAAGATTTTGAATTTGTGGTTGATGATGTTCTCGAAGAATATAAGGAAGCCCAACCCGAATTTGAAGAGATGGAAGCCCCCATTGACAAAGAAGGGGCTGAATTCTTCCTGAACCAGAACTCCAGGGAGCCGGTCACCGAACCCGACGAGATGGTGCCCTTATGGAAAATTCTCCATACCGCAGGGATCAACTGGACATATGGCTCCAAGGGATGGGGTGGTGAAAATTATTGCATGTTTCTGGCAGATGACGAATCCTGGAAACATCTGACATCGACCACCATTGGTCAGGCCAAAAAGTTGGGGTGCAAAACGTACCTCAATACCGAGTGAGGGCACGTAACTTTCTCGGTCCGGGCCGGAGCGAAAAAATTCAACATTGATACTACAGATTTAGAAATCAAAAACATTTACGAATACTATGCAAAATGGATCCGTGAAGGTCGGCTGAAACCCAGCTCCGACTGGAACAAAGACCTGAAAATTAAATTCACGGTACAAGATCCCTGTCAGATTGTCAGAAAAAGCTATGGTGACCCCATTGCCGACGATCTGCGTTTTGTTGTTAAATCCATTGTTGGTGAAGAAAACTTCATTGACATGCAGCCCAACCGTTCCAATAACTTTTGTTGCGGCGGCGGTGGCGGATTTCTCCAGTCAGGCTTCAAAGACGAACGTTTGACTTACGGGAAGATCAAAGATCAGCAGATCCAGGCCACCGGTGCGGATTATTGTATCGCCGCCTGCCATAACTGCCATGCGCAGATTCATGAGCTCAGCGAACATTACGAAGCACATTATGGCGTCGTCCATTTATGGACCCTGCTCTGTCTTTCTTTGGGCATTCTCGGACCCAATGAAAGAGAATACTTGGGAGATGACCTGAAAGAAGTAGCCGTCTTCCACCCTGAAACCGAAATGTAATAAAATTTTTGGTTGAGCACATACAAGACCGGCAGTCTATTTTTAGACTGCCGGTTTTTTTTACGGCCAGTCATCGACAAATCCATCCCCGGGTTGACAAATTTTCTAATCAGCTATAATAATTGCCATTTTTTTATGCTTATTAAAGGAAGGCGAAATCGTGAAAACCCTTTGTGGGGAGCAACCCGCCCCGGAAGATGAAAAACGTATAGTAGAAGAGATTCACCAATGCATTAAGGTACTGGAAACCTTGGCAGACCGGTCTGAGCTTTTGGCAAAAATTTGTGAAGCGGACCGCATTGCTTTGATTAAAGCTGCCGGCAAAATATCCCGGCCGGACAAAGCTGAAATAAAAAAACGCAACAAAGATAAAAAGCGGCAAAAGCGCCTTGCCGTTGTCGCAAAAGAACGGCGAATGAGGGCGCAAACCGGAATCAGGAAAGCCAGGGAAGCATCGGTGTTCACCGCACCGCCCCAACTTGAAGGGCCTGCTGTTGAAAGTCAGAATGCTGCAGAGTATCTTGATTCCCCCCGCAACTGCTATGTGTGCAAAGCTGAATTTACATTGCTCCACCATTTCTATGACAGCATGTGTCCTGAATGTGCAAAACTTAACTACCAAAAGCGGTTCCAGACTGCATCCCTTGAAGGGCAGATAGCCGTCATCACAGGATCCAGGCTTAAAATCGGCTACCAGGCCACGGTGATGATGCTCAAAGCCGGGGCCCGGGTGATTGCCACCACACGTTTTCCCAAGGATTCCGCCCTAAGATTCTCCAAAGAACCTGATTTTGACCAGTGGGGACACAGGCTCCATATCTACGGGATGGACCTGCGTCATATTCCCAGCGTGGAGCTGTTTTGTGATCATGTAAAACAGACATATCGGCGACTAGATATCTTAATCAATAATGCGGCCCAGACCGTTCGACGCCCACCTGGATTTTATGCCCATCTGATGGACACCGAACAACAAAAAATTTCATCGTTACCTACTGAAGCGGCAATGCTTTTAGGTCATTACCAGGACTGCGTGGCCCAGGTGACAACAGGCCGCCCCCGTGATGTGGGTGACGAAGAGGCGTTGCCGGTCTCCTGGAGCGGCAACGCCCCCGGCATAGGGCTGCGGCAATCGGCCCAACTCTCCCAGATCCCCTATTCCTATGACCACAGTATCGATGCGCCTCAGGTATTTCCCCAAAAGGCTCTGGATGCAGATCTTCAACAGGTGGATCTTCGAAAAACCAACTCCTGGCGACTGAAACTGGGAGAAATTGAAACGGCGGAGATGCTGGAAATTCAGCTGGTCAACAATGTGGCCCCGTTTGTGTTGTGTAACAGACTGGCCCAGATGATGAAATCTGACTTTACCGGTCAAAAACACATTGTCAATGTCTCTGCCATGGAAGGCAAATTCCTGCGCTTTAAAAAGGGCAGCCGCCATCCCCATACCAACATGGCCAAAGCGGCATTAAACATGCTCACTCATACGGCTGCCGAGGATCTTGCCAAATATGGCATCTACATGAATGCTGTGGATACCGGCTGGGTCACGGATGAGGATCCGGCACAGCTTGCCAGATTAAAACAAGAGCGCCATGATTTTCAGCCTCCTTTGGATATTGTGGACGGCGCGGCCCGGATCTGCGACCCGTTTTTTCACGGTATTTTAACGGGAAAACATTGGTGTGGGAAATTTTTAAAGGATTATTTTCCTATAGACTGGTAGCGTTCCTGTTCAACCAAGACAAAAAAATCGGCAATAGATCTGAACACCCGTGTTGATTCACTGCCCGAAAGCAGATTGTGGCAGTCCTCGTTGAAGAAAAAAAAGTCTTTGCGAGTGGCATTGACAAGCTTAAACAATTTTAAAGCATTTTCCGTGTTGCTGTGGAACTTTTTGCCGGACTGCAGGAATAAAAGGGGTGCTGTAACAGACGTCAGTCTTTGTTCCAGGAGTTTGATCAGTCTTTCAAGCGATTTCATGCCTTGGACAGAATTTTCATTGTAGCATGTCACACATGTATTTTGCGGACACTCATCACTGTTATCAGACCGTTTGTCAACAAAACGTGCCTTTTGCAGCATACGATGCCAAAATTCAGATGCAGCAAATGAACGCCGCCTCATATCTTTGACATTTAATGGTGGGGCAACAGCAAAAACACCGGCGATTTCCGGTATCCGAGAGGCAAGTTCAAGGGCAAGTCCGGCGCCTGTAAAAAAACCGCCAACAAAGACGTACGGCGTTCTGTGCTTTAAAAGAACATAACCTTCTTCCACACTGTCAATCCAGTCGTTATGATTTGTCTGTGAAAGATCTTCAGGGCAGGTGCCATGCCCTTTAAGACGCGGCACAAACACAGTGTAGCCAAGCTTACTGAAAAAAGAGGCCAGGGGGTTCATCTCTTTGGGGCAGGATAAATAATTGTGAATTAAAAGAATACCGGGCCTTCCTTTGCCCGGATCAAAAAAAATGGGGCTTCCTGCCTCTTTGTCAAAGAGTTTGCTGGGGGACTTACATTTTTCGTAATCAAGATCATAATCTTTTAGAACTTTATCTTTCAACACACGGCGAATCTGCTGACCAATTTCAACCTCACTTTTCTCGGCAATACCTTTGATGAAAAAAACGATGTCCTGTAATGGCTCCACTTCATTGGCAACCACATAAAGGGGGTTTTCCATTCTCACCCCCTGGAAACCGACATCTGATGCAAATTTTTCCTGTCTTTTAAAAAACTTTCCATTTTTTTCATAAAGCACACCGGTTTTTAGAGCTGTGTCAAGAAATTTGGTAAATCTCTCATTTTTATCGTCGGTCAATAGATGAATCTGGTTCTCATAAAAAGCGTTGTGGACACAGCGTCCGCTTTTAATGACTTTTCCGGTAATTGTAAGATAAGCCCGGCATCGTAAATCATAGGGATCAATGCCCTGGGATGAAGGCGGCATATACTTGATAAGGCAGGTAAAGATATGATCATAGTTAAGGGAGGTCATGCCGTACACATTAACCATGAATCTGTGGAGAATGTCCTGACTTGCCGCTTTTATAACAGGGGCGGAACACATACGTCTGCTGAAAAAAATTTTTCGCCTTGATGTCAGATCGCTTTCAACAAATGAATTATGAAGATAATCCGAAATTTTTATGGGATCTGCAAACCGAATATCTACCTGGACGCCGGATAAAATCATGCTGCCCTCGGTCATCAACTCATCCATAACCTGCTGGGAGGGATTTTCCATGAGCTTTTTGGCAAGAGAAGAGAGCAGATTCTCTTTTGCCCGCATGGGATAATAGGTAATATTTGTGGGCACCATATAGGTTGTTTGACTTAAAACCTTTTCCGGGTCCTTGATTTCAAACCAGTCTATGAGTCGTTGAAACTCTTTAGGGTTTATGGCTTTCATTCGCCGGAGCCGTTCCCGGTAAAATTCACTTTGAAGTGCGATCACTGCAGCCCCGGAACGGGGCCGATGAACCACTTTATCGACTTGAATTTCAAATCTTCCGTCATTGACAAGCTTTTTATTTTTCACCATTCTTCCTTCCGGAAAAATGATCCATGACGCGTCGCCGCCTAAAAGGGTTTTGGTAATAAGGTCATTCCGATTCGGATCTTTGGTGGAAATGGCCCCCATGACATCAAGAATGTTTTTCAACCCGCCGGCAAAGAGATCGGCATGGGCCAGGGACCAGATTCTTTTCTTCGTTATATTATAGAGATGATACGGTAAAAAAATCGTTTCGATTCTGGTGAAATGGTTGGCAATAAATATAATGGACCCTTCCGGAATCCTTTCCCGATTATGAATGGTTATCCGGGCTTTGGAAAGCCCGGATAATGCCTTAAGCGCATATCCGGACATGAAATATGCAAATTTGTTCATGTTGTCCTTTTTTTACAACATAATATATAAAGATTTTCGATCGGGCACTATTTACCTTTTTCAGAACAACTACGAAGTATAAGACCCTGGGGCAGGCTTTCCCCAAAAATGGAAGCTTCATCAGCCGACTCAATCGGCACGACGGTCTGAATCATATCCTGGAACTTTTTAGGCGCCTTCATCTGCTCAAGCCAAGGGACCATTGTTTGAATAATATCCTGGGAAACATCACGGGTCCGATCCCCGGTCTTTCTTAGAATCTGGGCCAACGCCGACGCGATCTGATCCTTGGAGGTCCAGTTGATTTTTATCAATCGATTGGTCCACTTCTCAACCTCTTTTGCCGGAACGACTCTATCCACAGAACCGTAAAGAAGCTCTCTGGCACCGAGTCTGGATAACGCCCAAAACATTTGATGCGGCGTTTTGCCCGGCTTCAACTGGGGGATCAGCTTTTTTGACAAAGCGATTTTGTCTTTTACCAACAGGCGCTCCATATTTGCTGCGGCCATCCACACTTCGGTCATTTCCTGCTTGGGCACTTTTTTTCCGGCACCGTTATTTGCCAGTAAATAACCGGAAACATCCTGAAAAAACTGCCGTTGCTGACCTGCGGTCAAGCCCCCTGCAATGCGCCGGCAAAAGATCCACCACTCAACGGCATTTTGCTTGGCCTTAGGAAACAGGCATCTCTGTAAATAGACCTTCCACAATTTCGGCATACGCCCCTCATCAAAGGCATCACCAAAGCCGGGCCGAATACAGAATCCGGTTAAATTTAACCAGCGCACTTCGTGTTCCGGACTGTTTGACCGCCATTTGACATTTTCAATCAAATGATCGGCCACGGCCCTAAGAAAAGATAACGGCCATTTATTTTTCTTTGTCTCCACCAGCTTCTCTATATTTTTGACAACAGAAGGCAACCGGGGGCTGTCGGCAGGGCCGGAAAAGGCTTCTGTCAAGAGCTCCCGGACACAATTTACTGTATCATCATCATAGACTTCGCTCTCGCCGGTTTCTCCAGTCTGGGGTTCACGCAATTGAAATTGGAGCTTCCAACGATGGGATGACACAGTTGAACGGCACCACATGGCAAGGGTTCCCATCTCCGTATATTCCGCCTCAACCTTGACCGGAATCCGTTTTGAGTCCCCGTTTTTTCCAAATTTAATGATTGTTTTCAAAGGCGGCAGCGGTGTCATGGAATCATCCACCGGGAGAATGTCGCCACTTTTATCACCGGACCTGAAACTGGAACTGAACATTGAAAAAACAACCGGCTGGTTGGCGACAACTTCAAATTCCATCTGCGGTAACTGAATCAACGATCCTTCATCCAGACCACGCTCCACAACACAGAGTACGTTTTCACAAGTTGCCTCTTTGGTATGATCCGAAGCAACGCCGATATAATAGCTTCTCGGACTGCCGCTGCCCACCCGCACACCGATACCTTGCTTGACAAGACCATAGTAAGAGGCACCTAGGGCAACAGAAAGGTCCGGATCACTATTATCCAGCACTGTGGGCAGTGCCTGATCCTCACAGGAAAACCATTTTCCGATGGCCGACCTGATTTTATTTTGGAACACGTCGGGTTTCAGTGAGCCGCCATTAAACAAAATATGATCCGGTATGGGCTCCTTACCCAAAGCCGCTTGAACGCTTTCACGATGGCGTTCTAAAAACCATCCGATATGACGGGTGATTGCAGGTTCCTGCTCATAGGGCAGCCCAAATTCGGCGATCGCCTTTCCCGCTTTTTTAGGATTGGCAGCACTGGGTTCCACCTCCGGGAAAAAACCGTTGCACAAAATATCTTCCAGCTCATCTTTTTCAAGATCTGCTGACAATGTATTTGCGATAAGGGCGCGGCCCTCTCCTCGTAAAACGATTCTGGCACGGTTTTCATCACCGGTTTTATTGTCATCGCCGGCCAAAAGCAGGGTCTCTTTGGCGGCCCTGCATTTATAACTCAGTGTTTTCCACTGATCCGCCGTAAGGTTTGCTTTTTGTTTGAATTTTGATGCGACATAACGGGCCAGGGTCAGGTCAATATTATCTCCGCCTAAAATGAGGTGATCCCCGACAGCCACCCGCTCAAACCGTGGACTGCCCTCAGCCTCTTTCAATGAGATTAAGGTAAAGTCAGTAGTCCCCCCGCCCACATCACAAACAAGAATCAGATCATCCGCTTTGACATGGGACTGCCAGTCATGCTCATGGCGCGTCACCCAAGCATAAAATGCGGCAAGCGGCTCTTCGAGCAGGGTGATGTTTTTGCTGAATCCTGCATCTCTTGCGGCCTTTAGCGTATATTCACGGGCTGCTTCATCAAATGACGCCGGAACGGTGATGACGGCGAATTGATTTTCAAGAAACAGGTCTTCGTCTTTAACAAAGTGATTCCATGCCTTTCGAATATGCCTTAAATATTCACTGGTCGCCTTGACCGGGGATATTTTATCCACATTCTGGGACCCCCAGGGCAGAATCGGGGCTTCACGGTCAGCCCTGGAATGACACAGCCAGCTTTTGGCGGATGACACCAGCCGGGATGGAATCTGAGCGCCATGCTCTCTTGCAAACACACCGGCAAACAGATCGCTTTCCTTTTTCCAGGGATGCCTTAATGCCTCTTTGGCAACATCGTACTCTCCGGGAATATATAAAAAAGAGGGCAGTACAGGGACAGGCGAAAACTCACCCGGTCCGGTTAATTGAGGCACCTTGAAAACTTTTATGGCATTGCCGATGCCACCACCGGCTTTATTGGTGTCTATGCTCGTCAGATCCGCGTATGATACCGCTGAATTGGTCGTTCCCAGGTCGATGCCTACCACATACCGTTTATCTTGAAAATCCACTATACTCTCCTACCCGCCACTACACCTTGGGCCTTACATTCAACTCCAAGCGCCATTTTCTATCATCATCCCGTGCACAGGCCCAAAATTCAAGGGTGCCGATCTCGGTCACCTTCACTTCAAACGTAACAGGTATAAACCCTTCATCCGTTCCTTCAAGTTCAGTTTCAATGGAGGTTAAGTCTGTAATCCCCTCATCCTCCCAATTATCGATCACATCACCGAGCTGATCATCGGGCCGGTTGGGAGAACTCATGATATCAAAGGTGACTTTTTCACCCACCACCAAATTAAACAAGCGGTCCTTGCTTTCTGCCTGGCTGCCGTCTTCCATGCCGAAGGGAGCAATGCAAAGCGCTCTGGTGGGCATGGCAAGCCCTGGAATGGCCGGCATGGCAGCTTCAATGGCCATGTAGTAGGACATCCCGAGGCCACCGCGGATTTTGATGCCCTCTCCACGTGCGGCCTGACCATAATATGAGGCGCCCCAGGCTACGGAAAGATCAAAATCAACCGCATTGATCTGCCGGATTTCACCACTACCGGCTGTCGTGTGCCACTGATTGAGCACATCCAGAATCCGCGCTCTGATCATAGGGGATTTCATGACCCCACCGTTAAATACAACGGCAGTGGGCAGTCTCGGATTTCCCTGGTCATTGGTATGGGAAGATATGAATTGGGCCAAATGCCGGGTAATACCTGGATCAGATTCATATAAAAGCCCAAACTCTTTCATACCGGCGGCGCTGCTTTTAGCCGGCGTGTCATCCAAATTGCATTTCGGAAAAAAACCATCCAGCACAACCTGCTGTATCTCCTCAAGCTTCAAGCTCACCTTGATCGTGCCGGCAATCAGGCCGGAGCCTCTTCCCAAAACCGTTACAGGATATTCATCAGGACCGTCGGATGAAAACAAGCTCTCTTTGGCTTTTCTGCAGGAGTGAACAAGTCCTCTCATCTGCCAGTCATCCAATTTCTGTTTCTTTTCCCGCAACTGGGCGGCAAGAAAGTAGGAAAGCGTTAAATCCAGGTTGTCGCCTCCGACAAGCAGATGATTACCCACAGCCACACGTTCAAGACTTAGAAGACCGTCCTCATCCTCGTCCACCTCAATAAGGCTGAAATCGCTGGTACCGCCGCCGATATCACAGACCAGGACCAGATCGCCTTTTTCCACTTGATCTCTCCAGTCATCACCGGCTTTGTCAATCCAGGCATAAAAGGCGGATTGAGGCTCTTCGATAAGCACAATGTCGTTCAAACCGGCCAGTTGCGCAGCCTTCACCGTCAGTTCCCGGGCAACGGCATCAAATGAGGCCGGAACCGTCAGGTAGATGGATTGATTTTCAAGGCAGAGATCCGGATCATCCTCCCCCATTTCATGGTTCCAGGCATTTTTTATATGCCTGAGCAGCGCACAGGAGGCCTGGACCGGAGACAGTTTCTCGATATCTTTTGTGGTATTCCAAGGAAGAATGGGGGTTTCGCGATCCACCGCCGCATTGCACAGCCACGACTTTGCCGAAAAGATCAGTTTATGGGGCACTTCAGCACCGCGTTCTCTGGCAAATTCACCGGCGACAGTCAAGGCATCTTCTTCTTGCCATGGCAGAACTAAAGAGTCTGAATCGTTTTCGTGCCCCTCCTTAACATAAAGAAACGAGGGAAGGGAATCTCTTAATTCAACCACCCCGGGACCTGTGAGCTGCGGCACTCGAAAAATGTTTATTTTTGCCATTTCCCTGGGAGCCCTTTCAGCTTCCATATCAGAATAGGCCACCACGCAATTTGTTGTCCCAAGATCTATTCCAACGATATATCTGCCCTCTTTCACGGCACACTCCTACTAATAAATAAAAATTTTCTATTCAACTTCTACTTCTGCCGGTGCAACAATGGAGGCATCCTGTACATCAGACAGTTTAGGCACCTCATTTTTTGCAGCCTTCCATCCCCGATGTCTTAACACCCCTTTAAAAGGCGGTTCACCGGAAACATTTCCCGTTAATGTAATGGCATTGGGGTCAAACCCTGGTTCAACTTCAACTTCATCACCTTCCTGCTTATCAATCACCGGTCCCAAAGACAGATACTTATCAACACTTTTCTTGCAGTCTTCTTGTATGCTTCTAACGGCAGCGCCAATCTGTTCATCATCATACAAAGACAGTTCTTCGGCAAAAAAATCCAGCAGACGCCCTTCCCGTTGTAACACCGATATAAAATGCAGAAAAAGTCTTTTTTGACGTTCCTGTTCCAATTTCTTTTCTACAAAATCCTTTTTCTTTGGGCCGTCGCCACTTCCAGTTGCTTTTTTGCCGGCAGGTTCAACAGCAATCGTTTTAAACAAAGACCCCACACTTGATTTCAAAAGGATCCAAAGAATAAGGCTTAAAACGAAAAAAACAAGGACTGTGAATATACTAATATAGGCTATATATTGTGTCGTCGCCGTCTCCATAAAACGAGCCAAATCGGCCAGGGTTTGAATGGTAAATGTCTCATTAATTCCCGGAATAGTAATAATACCGTCAGAACCTGGCGCAAAGATAAATGCAAGTTTCTTTAGTCCAAAAAAAATCCCGGCACTTACCGCCCCGCCGATGATCAGCATAAACAGTACAATAACTGTAAATGATTTAGTCGCATATGCCTTTGTTGCGTTCACGATGTATTCTCTCCTGATTTTTTGTATTTTATGTTTTATTTTTAAATATAACTCATTAAATTAATAAGTAAATTTCAACCGAACACCTATCTTAATATTTCCCGGATAGATGATATGGTAATACATCACTTGGAGGACCAACATACTAAAAAAAGCAGGTGCATGAAACCTTTTTTCAGCTATTCTCAATGGGTTTCCGGGGCAATTTTTTTTTAAAAAAAATTTTGATTCATATGTCAGGCTTTGGTTTAGTGTATTGAGAGGGGAAATTCGAACATGCTATCTATGCTTACAAATTTAGAAAAAATAAATTCCGCAAATTTTGCGTTGGAGAGTTGATGATGCAAGATAGGACAAAACAACAAATGAATTTTGGCGTGTATCTTTCGCCGATCACACATAATCATATTACCCATCTAATAGGTTTTTCAGATGATCCTGAACTTATTGATACAATGGGATGGCATCCATTCCGATGTAATGAAAGTGAAAGATTTATTAAAACGGTAGAAATTCTTACATTACCTGATAGTGGTGATGGTGATCCAATAACATTTTCCATTATTGCTCATAAAAACGATGTTCCAATAGGCTATGTCACCCTTAAAGGCATCCACAATGATAAATCAAAGGCAGAAATTGGTATAGCAATAATGGATGGGCGGTACCGCTCAGGTGGGCATGGAACTGAAGCGTTAAAGCTTGTAGCCGATTATGCATTTAATACCATGAATTTATCCACCATAGCTCTCACTGTCTTTCATTCCAATACAAGAGCGATTAAGGCTTATGAGAAGGTTGGTTTTAAGACAGTAGATATCCTGAAAAAGTCATGGACGATGCCAAACGGGGAAAAAATTGATATGTTGTTAATGGCGTTAAATAAAAAGAGATTTTGTTTGCAAACTAAACGGTTGGAGGGATAAATAAGGCAGATCGCCCCCAGTTTAACGGCTAAAAGCGTTGCGATGATGCGAGCTGCACATCAGCTTTTTGATGATCCTATAATATTCAAATATTCAAAGATCCGATAGCATTGAGCATCATCGGCCCTCAGGCAGTTTCAAACATTTATTCCAAAAAAGCGGGCATTCAAAACTTGAAGCGCCAACAACTTAACAAGGCAGGTATACGAATACCGGATTCGTTGAGTTTTGTTCCAAGAGTCCACTGGCCTGGCTGATGAGCTTGCAGATTTACTTTTTGTAGTATGCTGTATTGCAAACCAGACTGGTGTGGACCTCACCACTGCCATTCGCAAAAACTTTAAGAAAAAGATTCTGCGGGATAAGAACCGGCATAAGAATAATATTATTCTGCCAGTTTTCAATTTTTATTGCCACGACTGTCAATACGATACCAGCCATGCCTTTGCAGGTAGACAGCATTTAAGCCATGCAGACAAAATGGTGCTTTATTGTTGGCTATTGTCAGGCGTTGATAGCATAATCCTGCGGGGATGTTGCAAGCCCTTAAGAGAGCTGCCAATAAGTGGCTTTTTGCATAACAATAACCTGTTTTGTATTTTAATACAACATCATGTAATTTTGAATTTTCAAAAGTAGTGTTTTTCAAATTAACTCCATTGAATGAAGATGGAGTTGGGATACCCCTGGTGGTCCGTCAGTGCATGGCCAAGTGTTTTGGGAGTAAGATTACCGGCCAAACCTGCGGCCAACTCGTCTATGCGCGCGGTTCGTGCCTGGCTGTCGGGAAATATCATTTGGCATCCGTCCACGGCCTGAAAGCGCGATGTCCTTTAATTATTGGCGTGGGTAAGAAACCCGCCACTGGGTTTTAGGACCTTGTACTCGTCCAGAGTACTCTCAACACACAGAAGACCGCCTTGTGCATCTGCCAAGGTGACGGCAACGATGCCCCGGCTGGCCTGCTCAAACAAACGGAGAGCCTTAGTTATATCGGTCTGACGCATGGCTCGCGGCAGATAGGCCCCCATGGAAATTTTTGGCTCCAGGTGGGGCTGCATAGCCGAAACGCCATTGAGGCAGCATCCTAAACCGGCTGAATTGAGGGTATACTCCCCTAACCCCAGCAACGGGAGTGCCAATTGGCGCAAACCATCACTGCGGGTAATATGTACAAGAGCAATCGGAGTGCCCGAGAACCAGTCAAAATTCTGGCCCATGATGGATTGGCCGTCGGCAGTTGCCGGCCCGGTACCGGCCAGGGTGGTGCACATGGCAGCCAGGTTAGAGTTCACAAAAAGCAGTTCCAGGCCGCATCGTGTTGCCCAGGCCTCTTCCAGGCCCATTCCGGCACCCTTTGCCAGACCGCGGACAAAGGGTTCCAATTCCGGGTCAAACTGCCATGGCGGAATTAATTCGCTCTTTGGAAACTTAATACAGTTGATTAGTAGAACCGCTGTTTTCATCCAACCATTGAATCAAGTCCTCACGATTCAATGGCTTGGCAAAGTAAAACCCCTGGAGGATATCGCATCCCAGAGCTTTCAGTTTCCCGGCGGTCTCTTTATTTTCAACACCTTCAGCCACCACTTTCATGCTCAGGTTATGGCCCAGGTCAATGATTGACCTGACAATGACGGCGTCACTGTCACTTTTCAGCATGTCGAGAACAAATGACTTATCTATTTTCAATTCCTTTGCCGGCAGTTTTTTCAAATAGGCCAGAGATGAATATCCAGTGCCGAAATCATCAATAGAGATCTTAATCCCCAGCGAGGCCAACTTACTGAGAATTTTCAAAGCCAGGTCAGGGTCTTTGATCATGGACCCTTCAGTAACCTCAAGGGTAATGTATCCGGCCGGAATGTCATAGAGAGAGAGCATGCCCACAATGACGTTAGGCAGTTCCGTGTCCAGAAGAGAAGCTGGACTCAAATTAACCGCAACCCCCATCTTCAGTCCTTTTTTGTGCCATTGCTCCCCTTGCTTAAGGGCAGCATTTAGTACCCAATTAGTCAAAGGCCGAATCAGTCCGGTCCGTTCGGCCAAGGGAATGAATTCGTCCGGTGGAAGAAATCCGTGCTCCGGATGCTGCCAACGGACCAGGGCTTCTACACAGCTGACCCGGGACTGAGCCAGATCAATTTTCGGCTGGTAATAGACCATCAGTTCACTGGCATCAATGGCGTGTCGCAGTTCCCCCATCATGGTGATGCGTTTTGGGCTGCTTTTATCCATCTCTTTATCGTATAGGGCAAATTTTTTGGTGCTCTGTTTGGCATTGACCAGCGCCAGGCTTGCCCGCTGCATAATGGTATCTGCTTCCATGCCGTGGTCAGGAAAGGAAGAGATACCGATACTGGACATCACCTCTATATCAAGTCCATCTATGGAAAAGGGTTCCATAAATATTTTCTGCAGCTTTTTTACGATATTGAGCACCACGTCCCTGTGGGTGCTCATATCAAGAAGGATGGCAAACTCATCACCACCAATCCTGGCAAGGGTATCGGATTTTCTTATCATGATTTGGAGCCGGGAAACCACCTGGCATAATAGCTGATCCCCGCTGAAATGACCTAACGTGTCATTGATCTGCTTAAATCCGTCAAGATTCAAAATCATCATCACCAAACCGGTTTTACGCCTGGATGCGATCTGAATGGCATGATTCAGCCTGTCATAAAGCAGTGCACGGTTTGGCAATCCGGTGAGCGCATCGTGGGTGGCTTCGTGTACCGCTTTGTGTTCAAGTTCAACGGTGCGATCCCGCAGGCTCGCGGTTTGTTCCATGACCATGGAACCGGCTTCATAGGCCATGATCGTGCTGGTGTATTGGCCCCAAAAGGCAAATATAAAAGGCATGGCATCCATGAACCAGAGGGTGACGTTTGTTTTCTGTGCCTCAATCATGGATTGAATGGTAATTGCTCCTGACTGAACATAGGCATTGAGTGCTGTGGCCAGGAGAAGCGCAACAAAGGCGATGAAGGTACCAAACAACGCATAGCGGGTAATCTCGGACTTCATGAGTTTGACGTTAGCGCGAAGGGATTGGCGTAATTTATCCATTTCAGAATTTACCTTTAGATGATAAACAAAATTGGTATTGACTTGAAACTTTTTTTAATTTAACTGATTAAATATCAAAAATAAATACTGGAGTTATGTCATGATTAAAAAATTAATCTCTATCGCTTTTTTGTTCACCATTATTTTTTCGCCCTTTTCAGCGAATTGTATGGATTTTAAACCGGGAAAATACGAAATCACCTCAAAAATGGAAATGCCGGGAATGTCTATGCCTGCACAGACCGTAACCCAGTGCCTTACACAGGAAAATCCGATACCGGATAACTCATCGGGAAATCAGGGCTGCGAAATAGATATGCAAGAAAAAGGAAACACACTTACCTGGACCATGGAGTGCACGCAACAAGGCCAGAAAGTCACATCAACGGGTAAGATGACCTATTCTGAAGATTCTTTTGCGGGCACAATGACAGTGGAAACAGGACCACAAGCAGGAAATATGACCATGAAAACCCAAATCACCGGCAAAAGGATCGGCGCTTGTGATTAACTGAAAGATTAGACTATATTAACACAGTACGTCTCCCCAAAGGCGCAAAACATACGGCGGCCAGCCGGAAATGGGCGAACCCGAAGGGGATGCCGATAATGGTCATACAAAGGCAAATGCCGGCTGAGATGTGTGAGATGGCCAGCCATATACCTGCAAAGATAATCCACAGAATATTGGCCATAGTCGTGCCGGTTATCACTTCCTCACCCACGGCCCTGGCATCCACAAGCGTTTTGCCATAGGGAAATGCGGCAAAGCCGGCAATTCTAAATGCAGCCCAGCCAAAAGGAATGCCTACGACCGTGAGCATCAGAATACAGCCGGTAAGAATCCATAAAAGGCCTGCAGCCCATCCCCCGCCAATTACAAACCAGAGCAAATTTAACAAAAAGGTCATTGTTCCTCCTGAAATTTTAATACAAAAGCATTCTCAACCACGCGATAAATTCATTGCCGGGACTCTCAGCGATGACGGCGCAAAGGGTTTGGGCTAAATTTTCCATGCGGTTACTTTTAATCAGATTGAGCATGGCATTAACGATACATATTATATCGCCTGGATTCGGGTTTATAGGGGTTGAATATTTTGATCGTGTAATTTGCATCATCCACAATTACACCTGTGGAATGGTAAAAAGAAAACCACACACCGATTGCGTCTCCGGCCGGACCAATAATGGCCCTGGCATATTTTCTGTTTTGGCCGGGTTCCAGATTGCTTAAATGATCAATTTTGTGATAAAGGTCCGGTCCGAATTCAATGGGAAACCAGAATTTTGTTTCAAAAGAATAGGCCGGGTCAATACCCACAACGGCATAGGGCAAATTTTCCCGGCCGCAATAATAATAGGATAACTGCTTGGAAAGCGTCTTTTCCCGGTACTGTTCCATAAGCACCGGACTGTGCTTCATGCGCCCGACAGAGTTAAACCCACATCCTGCTGGAATTAAAAAAAACAAAAGGAGCAAAAACGTGGTCACCTTTAAGCCCAAATAGATAAGATTACTTTTCATGAATCTGCTCCCCCGGTCCTTTATTTCACATGAAAGCACCAACAATTTGTTGAATTTCTTTCGTGTTTTGTTATGGGCCGGACCTGGGTGCTGATAGACCAGGTCGGCCCATGGCCGTTATTCTCCTTCAAATTCTGTGATACTAAACACAGGGCAGCCGGGAATCTGAGTCCGGCCCTTAAGATCAGGCAGTTCCACAACAAAGGCGCATTCGAGCAGATCAGCCCCCAGCTGCTTTACAAGTTTCACCGTAGCACCCACCGTGCCTCCGGTGGCAATGAGATCATCCACAATGACCACTTTTTCGCCAGGAGAAACGGCATCTTTGTGCATCTCAAGGGTGCCTTCCCCATATTCAAGGCTGTAGCTTTGTTCAATGGTCTCGTGGGGCAATTTTCCTTTCTTGCGTACCGGGACAAAACCGATACCAAGGCGATAGGCCACCACGGCACCAAACACAAAACCTCTGGCATCAATGCCGACCATCTTGTCAAGATTCTTATCTTTATAACGGTCGTAGAGAATATCACAAGAGTATCTAAATGCTTTGGGATCCTGCATCAATGTGGTCAAATCCCTGAAAACAACGCCTTCGATTGGCCAATCCGGTATGCTTCTGATGTTCTGCTTTAAATCCATTTTTATTATTTCTCCTTCTGCGGGCATCCAAAGATGTGTGTTAAATCCCAATTAATTATTAAGTCGGGCATGGGCACGGTTCAGTCCATGGTCGCTATTTGCGAGACAGCATTGATGAACAATTGTTTGACATTGTCGGCATTTTGGTTGAACACAGATAAAATATCATCCCAAGTTACCGGGGATTCATCCTGTTTCCAACAGTCATAATCGGTGGCCATGGCCACGGCGGCGTAGGGGAGACCTGCCTCATTGGCCAGCATAGCCTCAGGTGCTGTTGACATATTGATAACATCCGCGCCCCACAACCGGAACATTTTGGATTCGGCCACCGTTGAAAATCTAGGGCCTTCAATGGTTACCACACATCCATTGTCATGGACATTCAATCCTATATCTTTGGCAGATTTGTACAGCACGTTGCGCAGGAAGTCATCAAACGGGTGGGCCATGGCCGTGTGAACCGCACCGTGTTCAAAAGAGTCGGCAAAGGTATTTTTACGAAACCGGGTAAAATCAATGAACTGATCCAGGATCACAAAATGGCCCCGGTCGATTTCCTCTCTCAGGCTGCCGCAGGCGGTTGTGGCAATAATATGTGTAGCACCTGCCTGTTTTAAGGCATATATATTTGCCCGGTTGTTCACCTGGGTGGGGCTGTACTGGTGCTTGCGCCCGTGCCTTGCCAGAATCAATACCCGGGTATCATTGATCAGGCCGGACATGATATCTGATGAAGGCGCACCATAGGGGGTGTCAACCTCAAGTTTTTTACAATCTTCCAGAATATCAGGATCATCCAGTCCTGATCCCCCAATAATACCTACCCGTATCATATTCAAATCTCCTAAAATAAAAACCAACCAACAAGACCTTTTGCGCTATCACATAATCCCTTAAAGATTCAAGCAGGAATTTTTTAGAAGATCGGATCACGATTTTTTTTGTTGAACATATTCTTGATAACTCATGGTTTTGTAACTTTGGGTGTGGATATACTGTAAAATTGAAAGCAACTGATCCGCAGTGGCAAAACCGGGCAGGCTATTGATTTTGGTTCCGTCCGGTTCCAGGAACCAGAGGGTAGGTAAGCCTCTAACCCCCCATTGCCGGGCCAATTTTTCACGTTTGTCCGTATCTACGGCAATGCTGACAAAATGATCATTCAGATAGTCCTTAATCCGATCATCCGTGAAGGTCTCCTTTTTTAACTTGGTACAGTATCCACACCAGGACGCGTGGAAATAAAGAAAAATGTTTTTCCCCTCTTTTCCGGCCAGAGCCATGCCCGGGGTGTAATCATTCCAGGAAATATTCTCGGACGCGTCAGCAGATGGACGTTGTGAGGTTTGATTTTCAGCAGCAGTGGGTCCAAGTTTTGCCTGGTCTGTCTTGGACTCGACATTCAATCCAGGCCTTTTGTAAAAATATATACCACCTAAGATTAGCACCACCAGTACCACTACCAGTATATTTTCTTTTCTCATTTTTAGTCCTTTTTAACCAATATTAAAACTACTGGAATTGTTATTGTTATTATTATTTACATGCCGAATTAAAAACCTCTAGCAAAAAAGATACCTGCATTGGCATTCGAAAGCCAAATATATTCAACCGCATCCCATTGACAAAATGCAGAATGGTCAAAATAGCACAAAATCATCTGAGAAAAAAGACGACGGAAAATAGTCTTGAAAGATAAGTCCGGCAGGGCTGACGATGACTGTCAGAAAACAAACTTAACGCCTATCCCTGTGTGACTGATTCGAACGATCCGGCCGTTTCGACGCTGGGGACCTGATTCATCGGTTTGAAAGGTCACCACAATAGAATCGTTTTTTTTGTACTTTTCCGGCGTCTTGGACTTGATGAAAATGCCGGAATAACTCAGATCCAGGGCCTGTTCTTTGTACAGGGAGCCTTTGTTGATAAAATCTACAAAACCCTGAAATTCCGTTCTGGGGCACTTGCGGCGCTCTTGTCCCTGGGAAGTTTTCGGCCGAGAAACGGCTGGTTCAAAGGATGTCTGGTCTTCAAGGCAAAAGTCTCCATCTACCACATTGTCGTTGCATTTCACAACATAAATATTTTTTGCAGTGGAATTGTCCGAAGCCCGCTTAAACCGTCTGTAAAGTTTAAGAAACTGAACGCATATAAAAATCGAGATCAAAAAAATTATGAGGGCGAATATAATTTTCAATTGCGTCATTTGTTTTTCCTAAAACAAATATGTGAAGTGATACAACTGCCATGAACTGACTGGGCCTATCAAAAAACCAGGCTCACTCTACAACAAAATTGTAAAATCTATGTGAACGATATAGACTTTCCTCTAAACATGAACAGTTACGGAGGATTCATGCCATGCAGGATAACCATTTGTAGGTAAGGATTACAAGAATAAAAAATAAGACGCATAATTTTGTCCCAAATCCGGAAAAATTATCTATTGGGTTCACATCTTTTTTCAAGCCTCTTAATTCTAATGGGTAGGCCGGTGAAGATCTTACAACTTTAATTGTTGGGACTTGTTAGGCCAATGAAGGTTATGGTAAGTATTTGCCGTATTCATAAAAACAGACATGGGCCGGCCTGACATATCAACCGCCAGGCTTAGCCCACAACAAAGGTTGAAACATCTCTGTGGTTTACAGAAAGTTTCATATAAAAATTTACAATAAAGAGGAGGCCTGATGAGCAGCAAGATACCGACACGTGGCGCAGCCTTGGCACTTCTAAAGCGTTACAACAAAAGTGAGAGCCTTATCAAGCATGCATTTGCCGTTGAAGGCGTAATGCGTTACATGGCCGAAAAACATGGGGCGGATAAAGAGACATGGGGCGTTGTGGGCTTGATCCACGACCTTGATTATGAGCAGTTTCCAGATCAGCACTGCAAAAAAACCGAAGAAATTTTAACAGAAAACGATTGGCCGGCGGATCTAATCCGTGCCGTGGTCAGCCATGGATGGGGTATTTGTACGGATGTCAAACCTGAAAGCACCATGGAAAAAGTCCTCTTTGCCGTTGACGAACTTACAGGACTGGTGGCAACTTCGGCGCTGGTGAGACCGTCAAAGAGTGTCATGGATATAAAAACAAAATCGGTCAAAAAGAAATGGAAAGACAAAAGATTTGCAATGGGCGTTGATCGATCAATCATTCAAAAAGGCGCCGATATGTTGGGTGTTGAATTGAGCGAACTGATTACGGATACGATCATGGGAATGCGCGAGGTCGCTGTCGAAATCGGGTTGAAAGGAGACGTTTAGCATGGAATGCAAACAAGATAAAAATCTTAAACAGTGCAACTGCAGCTATGAGCCTTGCTCAAGAAAAGGTATATGCTGCGAATGTATCAGGTATCATGTCAGGATGCGTCAACTGCCGGCCTGCGTATTTCCTAACGATGCTGAGCAGACCTATGACCGCAGTTATGAGCATTTTGCCCGTCTGGTCGGCGAGGGCAAAGTTTAGAGCCAAAGATTCGGCCCGTTTTATAATTTTTTTGGGACAATGGCATCAACGGCAATGTCATCTGAAGGCATTTTACTTGCCGAACTCATCCATTGGTATGGTGAGCATCGTTTAATTTCCGTTGATGCGCTTTTATCTGCGTTGCCATGTCTATCAATTCTTCTTTGCGTGGACGAAAATATATCATTGCTGCTGCAGATATAATCAGCAATTGATATAATGAGGGGGCATCCTTTGCCAAGAAAAACAACACGACCCCATATATTCCAATACGTTCCAATACTGCCGATGTAATTACAACTGCTATGGTATATTTTGCTATCGCAGAAGGGTAACCCTCCAACCTGCATCTAACCGTTTCATTTCATCTTGATCTTCATACATACGAATAGTCCTTTTTTTAGTTTCGTATCGCCAACCTGATTTGATGTGCATCAGGGGATTTCTTAAATCTTAATGTTTTACGCAAGAAGGAATAAACTCATTTAAAGGATATCCCGACTGCCAGTTGGATGGCAAGACAGAATTTGAGCGCCAATACTTTGATTGTCGACAGTAAAAGAATTGATCAAACTCCCATTGGTCCGACGAGTCCAACTGTCAGGCAACAACCGTTTTTATGACAGGATTGTCTCAAACGACAGAAACAGTTTTGTTTCAATTAAAATACAGGCATGTTCAACATGGATCACGGTCTCAAAAAAATGATTTTCAAAGCCTTCTGACTTCACTTGAAAATCCGAAAACATTCCGGTATGCTGACAAAAAAATTCAAACCGATCTTCAATATCAATTCAATACAAGTGGAAAACTGGCATGTTACTTGCTCAATGCCATAAACAATAACGAATAGAGACAAGTTAAAATTTAAAGGAGCAAGCAATGGAAAATAAAATTTTAGATGTAACAACCCTTACAATAACCTTTTTAATCAACTTCTAACCTGGAGGAATTTATGGATCCGGTTTTTCTGTCCAGACTGCAGTTTGCAGCAGCAACCATGTTCCATTTTCTTTTTGTTCCATTGACCCTGGGGCTGTCTATCTTGATCGCATACATGGAGACCAAGTATGCCTGGTCAGGGGACAAAAACTACCTAAGGATGACAAAATTCTGGGGCAAATTATTTTTGATTAACTTTGCCTTGGGCGTTGTCACCGGCATCACGCTGGAATTTCAGTTCGGCACCAACTGGTCCCGGTACAGCGAGTATGTGGGGGATGTATTTGGTTCCATTCTGGCCATTGAGGCATCGGCGGCCTTTTTCCTTGAGTCCACCTTCATAGGGGTCTGGATTTTCGGCTGGAAAAAGCTTTCAGCTAAGGCCCATGCCATTGTTATGTGGTTGGTGGCATTCGCCGGAAATTTCAGCGCTGTCTGGATTCTCATTGCCAACGGGTTTATGCAACATCCCGTGGGGTATGATATCAGAAACGGACGTGCCGAACTCACCGATTTTCTGGCTGTCATCACCAACAAGCACGGGCTTTTGGAAATTATCCACGTGGTACCCGCATCCCTGCTTTTGGGCTCCTTTTTTGTTATGGGCATCTCTGCCTACCATCTGTTGAAAAAACAGCACACTGAAGTCTTCTTAAAATCTTTCAGAATCGCGCTGGTGGTGGGCCTTGTCAGCTCGCTGGTATTAGGGTTGACCGGAGATATGCACGGCGTCAATGTTTCCAAAACCCAGCCTGCCAAGCTGGCAGCCATGGAATCCCATTGGGAAACCACTGCCCAGGCCCCCATTGTATTGTTTGCCATTCCCGATGAGACACAAGAAAAAAACAAAATCGAAATCGGCTCCATTCCGGGCATATTAAGTTTCCTTGGATTTCATGATTTTAATGCAGAGGTTGTCGGTTTACGCGACATTCCCAAAGAGGATCGTCCGCCGGTACTGCCGACATTTGTCGGCTTTAGAACCATGGTAGGACTTGGCACCCTGTTTATTCTTCTGATGATATACGGCTGGTTCCGACGCGACAAACTGCTGGAGAGCCGCAATTTCCTAAGAATCATGATGTTATCCATTCCTTTGCCATATATCGCCATGGAAATGGGATGGGTGGTTTCTGAAGTGGGACGCCAGCCATGGATTGTTTACAATCTGATGCGCACAGCAGATGCGGCTTCCCCTATTGCCGGCACCCAGGTAATGGTTTCACTTACGGCTTTCATCCTGGTCTATGGCCTGCTTGGGGCTGTTGGCTTCTACCTGATTGCCAAATCCGTTAAAGAAGGCCCTGAGGCCGCTACAGCATAAGGAGGATAGATTAAATGGATCTTCAAACAATATGGTTTTTTCTATGGGGACTTCTTTGGGCGGTTTTTTTCCTGACCGACGGATTTGATTTCGGCATCGGCATTCTCTATCCCTTTGCCGGCAAAACCGACCGGGACAAACGGGTCATGCTTAATGCCAAAGGCCCCTTGTGGGACGGTAACGAAGTATGGCTTATTACGGCTGGCGGCGTAACCTTTGCCGCATTCCCCAAAGTTTACGCGACCATGTTTTCATCCCTTTACACCCCGCTGCTGCTCATATTATTTGCATTGATCTTCAGGGGTGTTGCCCTTCATTTCAGGGGCAAAATTGAAAGCCCAGCATGGAAAAAGATATGGGATACCCTTATTTTTCTGGGCTCTTTTTTCCCGGCGCTCTTGTTCGGGGTGGCATTTGCCAATATCTTTGCAGGCATTCCCTTTGACGACCAGGGACTTTACCACGGCAACACATTAAAGCTGCTTAATCCCTACGGCCTTTTAGGCGGCGTATTATTTGTCCTGCTGTTCATGCTTCATGGGGCCAACTGGATGACCATCAAGGCCACGGGAGAACTTCAGGAACGCTTTGCAACAATAGCGGCCAAAATATGGATGGTACTTGTGCCTGTGGCCGTAGTTTTTCTCATCGCCTCATATTTTGCCACGAACCTTTATGCCAATTACATCAAGTCACCGGCCCTATTCTTAGTAATATTTGTGGCTGTGGCAGCATTGCTTTGTGCCCGGTACTTTACTGCCCAAAAGGCTTGGTTCAGCGCCTGGTTTGCATCTGCCCTAACCATTATGGGATGCACTTTTTTCGGCGTCTGTGGTCTGTTTCCGACGTTGTTTCCTTCCAGTATGGACCCGACCTGGAGCCTGACTGCATTTAATGCATCTTCAAGCCCCCTTACCCTTAAAATCATGCTCGGCGTGGTGGCAATTTTTATTCCCCTCGTCATTGCATATCAGACCTGGTCCTATTATTTGTTCAAGGACCCTGTTTCTGACGAAGATCTGGACATGGACGAGGCATATTAAGTATAATATTCATTTTGCAGGTTTAATATTGGATTAAGCTTGTATTTATAAACCGACAAAAGTAAATAAGGAGAAAAAAATATGGACAAATATGTATGCGGCCCCTGTGGTTATGTATATGATCCGGCAGAAGGCGATGCAGACGGCGGTATTGATCCCGGCACAGCGTTTGAAGATCTTCCCGAAGATTGGGTCTGTCCCGTGTGTGGCGCAGCCAAAGATGAATTTGAAAAAGAATAATTAACGCCCTGCCCCGGACGTGTTTTAAATCTTAAACACGTCCGGACATTGCGTAAATCATTCAACGCCGGTTGCAATTTATTGACAACCGGCGTTTTTGTAATTTAAAGGGGGAATTATGGATAGATATGAATGCGGCCCCAACGGCTACATATATGACGATGCGCCGGGATGTGATGGAAGCCCGGGAGGATCCCGCCCATGTGACTACGTGTATGACCCGGCACAAGGCGATCCGGACAGTGGCATTGCCCCCGGCACAGCCTTTGAAGATCTTCCTGAAAACTGGAACTGCCCTGTATGCGGTGAACCCAAATGCGAATTTAGAAAAAAAGGGTAACACCCTGCCCGGACCTGTTTGGGTCCGGGAACAAAGCAATCGAGTTCAACGCCAATTCCTGGTTAATGAGCGTACCAATAAATGTCAGATCAACCATAGGCCGTTATTCGATCTTTTTTCCTGCGGTCTGTGTGATCCGTTCAACCACCCATTGGGCCAGTGCCTTTTGGTTTACCCGCTTGATCTCCTTGCGAATCAGGGAAATATCCAGTTCAGCCCGGGCCATGGTTTTATGTCCCCCGGCAGATCCGAATTTGGAAAAGGCCTCCTGGGCTGTCTTTCCGGCGCCTTTGCGCAGACCATCATTGCGAAGGATTACAATCAATCGTTTATCCACCACGCCGGATACCACGCTCCAGTTCACCCCGGCAATGGAGAGAAAAAAATCAGCAGCCACCACCAGTTCATCGGGCTTGGAAATGATTCCAGCATGATAAAAAGCCCGGTTGTCCCGTATGGTTCTTTTTTTTATAGCGTTTCCTAAAAAATCCAAATCTGATTCCGTCATATAGGCCCGCTCAACCTTGGTGACAATATTCATATTCGCATATTTGTACAAAAACTGAAAAGCTCTGATATCCCTGGAAGAGGCTTGGCGGGTAAAATTGGCTGTATCCGTTTTTATCCCCAGCATCAAGGCGGAGGCAAGTTTTGCAGAGGGTTTTACATTCAGGCTGCGCATATATTCGCTAAGCATTGTGGAACAGGCCCCGTAATCGGGCCGGATATCTACAAAAACACCATCAGTACAGGATAATGGATGGTGATCAATGATGGCATCATATTCAATACCTGAAAAATTCTCATTATGGTCGGGCTGGGAATCAACCACCACAAATTTATTAAACAAAGCTTTGTCCACATCTGTCAGGGGAACGATGCCGGCTTCGGTATACTCAATCATGGCCAGATTGTCAGGCCGGGTAATTTTATTAAAATAGGTAATCACAACCTCACTGACCCGGCGCCATAAAATGCGTTTTACAGCCATGGCAGATGCAATGGCATCAGGGTCCGCATTGATGATTACAAGCACCTTGGCGGTTCCTGAAAAATGGGACAGAAATTGTTTAACTTTTTCCCGGTTACTGGTCATAACTAATTTGTCCGTTTCCTGAAAAAAACAGGGTCAAGGTAATAAACGCATAACCTGCAATGGCCAGTATCGCAAACCATCCCTGAAAAACACCCAGGGGGGCCAACACCAATGCTGTAAGCCAGTGTACCATGATCACGGTGGTTGAGTGAAGCCTGATGGGAAAATCGTCAAACCGGCAGATCACTGCCAGACCGCACAAGTTCCAGCCGTAAAGGGAGGCAAACACATGGATGTGAAGCAGCCACTTGGTTTTCAACGGATCATATCCATCCTGCATCTGTAAACAAATATAGGCAATGCCCGTCACTGCCGTAACAATGAGAAATCCAATGCCGGAGGTTAAAAATTTTTTTTGCTGCATGCTGTCCGCAAACGTGTAATAGAGCATGAACACCATGACCACGGCTGTGAACAATGCTGCGGTCACAAAAATCTGGGGCAAAAATTTTCCAAATAAAATGAAAATAAAAAATACGATGACCCCCACCGTGATGGTCCAGAAGCATAATTCCATGATGGATTTGCTTTTGGGACCTTCGATCTTTTTTAACATATTAAAAACAAGAGAGAGGGTAACCAGAGACAAGGGAAATGAATACCCTAGAAAAAAGGTGTCCAGGGTCAATTTCTCCATATGCACCCAATGGGTATATTCGTTGTTGATGATCACTACAGACGCCATGGCAATGCCGATGGACAGGCACCATAGAGAGGCCTGGTGAAATTTTTCAGACACCGACACCCCGGGAAGAAAAAATTGATAAGGCACAATGGAAAATTTGTTGATGCGTATTTTTTCCACCAACGCCCAGAGTACCACGGAAACCGCTAAGGTCAGCGGATACCACTTGAGAAATGCACTAAATGCATAGACCAGGGAAAGCACAAAAAACAACTTCACATGGTTGGATACTTTGATCTGCCGTTCAGTGTAATACAAAAGAATCGTGCCGCCGGAACACAAATTAAATAAAAATATGTGCAGGCGCTCAAAACTCAAATCATCCACAGGGAAATAGATATCCGTATATCCCAGCCCTAAAGCCAATATCATTAAAGAGGAGAATAAAGCCTTTAATCGAATCGTCATTTACATTTCTCCATCTGTTTTTTTACGGCAACCCTGCCCAGCACATGTCCCAAGGCCATTCCCAATTTGGGATGGACAAATTTATAGCCGCTTTTAATTAATTTTTCAGGCATGACCCTGGCTGAAGCCAGCAAGGTTTCCTTTCCCATCTCCCCCCAAAGCGCCAACACAACTGCTTTTGGCAGAACAAAGGGTGCACGGCGCCCCAGTATCCCGGCCAGGGTATGCGTAAATTCTCTATTAGTCACAGGTTCCGGTGCCGTAAGATTTACCGGACCACGGATCTCTTTGTTTCCAAGGATATGAAGAATACCGCCCAACACATCTTCCATGCCGATCCAGCTCATGTACTGTTTACCATCGGCCAGCCGGGTGCCAAGCCCCATTAAAAAAGGCTGCAACATACGTTCCAACGCCCCGCCGGCCGGGGTCAGCACCACACCGATTCGCAGTTGTACTGTACGGATACCGGCATCCATGGCACCCAAAGAAGCCGCTTCCCACTGACGACAAACCCGGGAGATAAAGCAATCGCTCCCTTCACTTTCCTCTGTTAGCCTGCTTTGTCCACCATCACCATAAACCCCAATGGCAGAGGCAGAAACAAAGGTGGACGGTGGATGGGGCATTTGTTTCATCTTTTCCACAAGCACCCGTGTAGAAATAACCCGTGAATTGAGAATTTTGGCACGCTGACTAAAAGTCCATTTCCCTTTGGAAATATCCACTCCGTTCAAATTAATCACCGCATCAACAGGCCCAATAGCATCCATATCTAAAACATTGCTGTAAGGATCCCAGAAGTGCACATTTTGTGATTGTTTATTTAAATCACAAACCGAAGAATCACGCACCAGACAGATTACTTCATGACCACAGGTCTTTAAAAAAGAGACCAGAGTTTTTCCAATGGCGCCGGACCCGCCTGAGATCAAAATCCGCTGTTTTTGTATTTTACCCACCCGGTTCTCCATATCATATTTGAGCACCTGATGCCGATAGAAAAACATGCGCGATAGTTCTCTTTTGGCGTATCCGTAAAAAGGGAGGCTGAAAATGCCGAAGGGGAGACTAAACTTGACCTGATCTTCCATAACGGTTATATCCGGTGAACGCTCATGAAACAGATGAGAGTGCTCCCAATGGGCAAAAGGGCCTTTAATTTGACAGTCCCGAAACATTGCGTTTTTTTTGTAACCGATATGCCGGGCCTGCCATTTCATGGGAATTCCAAAAATCTTTATTTTGAATGTAACTTCAACGCCTTTATCAATGCCCCTGCCCTTTCTTGCCACCAGTGACAACGGTGCCCATGGCGGCGTAAGCCGATTGATGGCACCATCTTTTTCATGCCAGGCAAAGACAGCTGATACAGGGGCATGAATTGGGCTTTTTTGAATAAATATTTTTTTTATCATAAAATCTAAATCCTCAATTGGGCAGATTTGTGCAGCAATGCCGAAGGTGGGTGACTTTTTGTTCAAACACCAAATAATTTTTAAGATTCATAATATAGTAATACCCTGCAAGTTAAAATCATTTTCTCGAAAGGACAAAGGGAGGGGCAGTAGATGCAAAAAATGATACCCGTGAACAAATTTTGCCGACATGTAAAAAAAAATGACAGGTACCAAACAAACGACCCGCGGTCTTTGAGATAAAGACAGCGGGTCTTTTAAATTCTGAAACACCAGCAGATCATGTACTCACAACTGCCGGTTCATACCAAAAATAATGTCTGATCCTACATGAAAATTTAAGCTTTCCACAGCCCGTGAAGATTGCAATACGCCATGGCTTCAACTTTGTCTTCGTCACATTTAAAAACCGCTTCAGGCGCCGCATCCGGTTCAAGCATCATACGCTGAACATATGCACCGTTACAGGATACAAGTTCAATCCATTCGATATAGTGTTCTTTTGTCATGGGATGAGCAACGCTGCCCACAGACACTTTGTAACCACCTTCAATTTTTTCAAGTACGGGAACATGTTTTTCTTTAGCGGCATCAACCGTATTGGCCACCAGGCGATCCATGGGTTTTCCGCAGCAGGTTGCCGGCGGTTGTTCACCATGGAGAACCTGAACAATGTTGCCGCATTTTTGACATTTATAAATTCCCATTTTTTCAGCCATTGATAACACTCCTTTTGTTTAAAAAGTTTATGAAACGCTGTCTGTGAGAGCCAGTTTTTGACCCTGCCATTAATATAGGTTGTAGACAGACTTTTCTACAGAGCGATCTGCTGCTTTTGCTTTGAGCATCTGCTCAAACATTTGCCCTGATAATTGTCTGCGGCCTTTGGTCGCCTCCCGGAACAACGAGGCAATTTGAAAATAAAATTCATTTTCAGACTTAATCGCACCATAAAAAGGAGCCCGTTTTTTTTCCGGTCGGCTTTCATTTCTTTGATGCGCAATCACTTTAGTCATTTTTTTGCCTCCTTTGTTTAACCGGGTGGATCAAAAGCATCCAAACCCGATTGTTAATCTAATGCAGAAATTTTGCAAAAACAATACCATCATTTATTTATTTACGATTTTATACCAGCACAACACCTATAATTGCATTATTCGGGAGAATCAGTTACCAGGCTCGCCTCAAAAGGAAAGCGTTAACACACATATGTCTCATCAAGACGTATCGTTGACGATACATAAAACAACTGATTGTAATTAATTTTTCGTAAGTTTTTCGTTTGATCGTTATCTGAAGAATTTTCACGAATATAACAAGATACAAAAATAAAAAGCAAGAGAAAAAACACTTTTTTACATTCTTATAATGTCACACGGATCAAACATATTGCGAACAAGGGACGCCTTGTTCACGCCTGCGGTGACACGTATTACCTTATTTTCTCAAATATTCATAAAGCGTTGCGAAACAATTATACCCCAGTAATTTGAAATATTGCACATTGACATTAACTTTTGTGCAGGCATAATATATGCTTTATTTTAACCGTGATGACCATGACGGTTAGAAAATTGAAATATTTAAGGAGAAAAAGTTAAATGGATAATTGTATCCCCAAACTATACGGATTAAGTACATGCAGTCACTGCAGAGCCACCAGAAAGCTGTTTGATGAACACAATATTGAATATGAATATGTACAGGTTGACGACTTCAAGGGGGATGAGCGTAAGGAACTTCTCAAGGAAATCAAAGCATTGAACCCAAGATGCTCTTTTCCCACCATTGAAATCGATAAAGAGACTGTAATTGTCGGAAATAAGCAAAACGATATTAAAAAAGCATTGGGAATAAAAGAATGAACACAGAACAGCTTTATAATGCTCTGAAAAAATCACAGGAAAAACAAGGGGCTTTTTTTAACAAAGACAAAGATCTGGTATTTGAATTGCTGGAAAGCCTGCAACTCAACAGAGAAAGGTACGGCTATATGGCCTGTCCATGCCGTTTAGCCTGTGGTGACAGGGAACACGACAAGGATATTATCTGTCCCTGCGAGTACCGTAAGGCGGATATGGAAGAATTTGGCGCCTGCTATTGCGGTCTTTATGTCTCGGAAAGGGTGAACAATCTTGAAGCGGTGCCGGAGTATGTCCCGGAAAGAAGGCCCACAGAAAAAGTAATCTAAAAGTAAGCCCCTGCCCGACACAAGCCAGTGTCGGGCAGGGGCTTATAATTTCAAAGGTGCGAATAATACGCCTACACTTCAACCACCAATCCCACCGGGCAGTGATCAGAACCCAAAATGTCATTATCAATGAATGCGTCTTTTACAACCCCGTTTTCAATGAGATCACGGGTGACAAAAAAGTAGTCAATACGCCATCCTGCATTATTTTTTCTTGCATTAAAACGGTAGGACCACCACGAATATTTCACCGTTTCAGGATAAAAATGGCGAAAGGTGTCCACATACCCCTTATCCAACATTTTATCCAGCACATCCCGCTCGATCCGCAAGAAGCCGGATCGCTTGGCGTTAGGCCCCGGATTTTTCAAATCGATTTCATTATGGGCTGTGTTAAAATCACCGGTGACGATAATTGATTTCCCCTCATCTCTTAATTCTTGGGCATAATCAATAAACCAATCATAAAACGCCAATTTATAGGCAAGCCTTTCATCGTTCATCTGGCCGTTGGGAAAATAGATGTTAAACACAACAAATTGCTTAAAGTCCATTCTTATTATCCGGCCTTCACCATCATATTCGGGCATACCAAACTGGGTCGTCACAGCATTCGGCGTAATTTTTGTGTATGAGGCCACACCGGAGTAACCCTTTTTAACGGTTGAATAATTCCAAAAGCTTTCGTAGTCACCAAATTGAATCATCTGGTCACTTCGTTGATCCTCCTGAAGCTTTGTCTCCTGGAGCATCAGAATGTCCGGGTCCATGTCGGCTACGGAATCAAAAAAATTTTTTTTCAAAACCGCACGAAGCCCGTTTACATTCCATGAAACCAGCTTTAATTGTGTTTTTTTAACCATAGTGAACGGTTCTTTACTCTGCGAAAAAGCCATGAGAATACTATTGGGTATAAAATTCTCATGGCTCGTGCAATGCTGGGAATTCGTTGAGGATCAGTATTAAAAATTATCCTTCATTGTCTGCCAGATAATCATCATACATGGATTCCAGGCCAAGTTTATGCTTGGACTCTTCCTGGACAAGGATCTGAAACAACTTTTTTGCGTCGGTGTTATCAGTCTTCTCTGATAGAACCTGATACAGTTTGACTGATTTTTCCTCTCTTTTCATGGCAAGCTTCAAAACTTCAGGCATAGGCATGCCCTTTTCATATTCGGTATCCACCATGTAATTGCTTATTTTAAGATCAGGAATCTTTTTGAGCTCATAGCTGTCAATCATCGCCTTGTTTCCGGAAATATCGGAAAGCAGCGCCACATGTTTTTCTTCCTCTTTTGAGAAATCAATGAAAGTCTGTTTCAGTGCTGCGGAAGGGGCTTCCTCGGCAAAAGATGCATAAAATTTTACAGCTTCTTTTTCTCTGTCAATTGCAAATTCCAATATTTCATCCACGGATTTAAAGTTCATTTAGTATAACCTCCTTTGTATACCGTTATTCAATATCCAGTAAACCATTTTCATGCCTAATGTCTACCCAAATCAGCAATTTTTATACCATCCAATTTGGGAAATTTAAATAGTATCATGCACTGTATCACATTTGCCAATGTTATCATAGAAAACCATAAGCTGGATACCGATTAAAGTAAAAACATGTTTCATACGACTTTGTCTCAGTCACTATTGTGTCACTATTCAAACCGTCCGGTAATATAATCTTCAGTAAGTTGATGCAGCGGATTTAAGAAGATCTGATCTGTTGGGCCAACTTCGATAAGATCTCCCTGGTGAAAATAGGCCGTACGCTGGGATATGCGGGATGCCTGCTGCATAGAGTGCGTCACAATGGCAATGGTGTAATTGTGTCTAAGCTCATCAATAAGTTCTTCGATAATTGCCGTGGCAATGGGGTCCAGGGAGGAGCATGGTTCATCCATGAGAATCACTTCCGGGTTCACGGCAATTGCTCTTGCAATGCACAGACGCTGCTGCTGACCGCCGGACAAACTGGTTCCGGGCATTTCCAATCGGTCCTTAACTTCACTCCAAAGCCCGGCCCGTTTCAGTGCTCCCACAACCAGTTCGTCGGTCTCTTCCCGGTTCCGCACAAGACCGTGGATTCTAGCACCATAGGCAATGTTGTTATAGATAGATTTGGGAAATGGGTTGGGCATTTGGAACACCATACCCACTTGGGCCCTTAACGGTACCACATCCACGTCACTGTCATATATATTTTTGCCATCCATGATGACCTGGCCGGTTACAAGACAGTTTTCAACGGTATCATTCATTCGGTTAAGACAGCGAAGAAACGTTGATTTACCGCACCCGGAAGGACCGATCATTGCGATCACTTCGTTGCGCCCGATATCCAAGGTGATATTGCTGATGGCTCTTTTGGAATCGTAGTAGACCGCCAGATCCCGACAGCTCATCCTGGGATTTTCAACCGTAGTCTGCCCCACGGTTGTCCGCTCTGTCCGCTCGATCAGCGGACGACGCCCTGCTCTTCTGGGCGTATGACCGGTTGTTTGTTCCTCATTCATTTTTGATTTTATCTATCCTTAATTAAGATCATCCAAAGTCAAAGGAATAAGTTGTTCAGCAACTTTTCTATAATGCCGCCGTTCCGCCATAGGCATGGGGATCAACCCCTTAGCTGTCAGATACCCATCATCACCCCAGGTATTTTCACTTGTAAATTCAGCCAAATATGACCTCATGCCGGGGATATTATCGACATGTGCTTTTTTAATATAAAAATACAGGGGCCGAGACAAGGGATAAAATCCGTCGGCAATGGCCTCAAATGTCGGCTGCACACCGTCAATAAAGGTTCCCTGGATTTTATCCGTGTTCTGGTCCAGAAAAGAAAAGCCCAAAACGCCTAAGGCATCAGGGGCCTTGACCAATTTTTCCACAATTAGGTTATCATTTTCACCGGCCTCGATATAAGCACCGTCTTCTCGAATGGTATCGCAGATTATTTTGTATCTTTTGTTATCGATTGTTTTCAAATTTGCTATCCATGTAAATGTATTTGCGCCGGCTTCCATGGCAAGTTCCATAAACGCATCACGAGTTCCCGATGTAGGCGGCGGACCAAGCACCTCAATTTTACTATCCGGAAGCGATGGATTTATCTGATTCCAGGTTTCATATGGGTTTGGTTGCAAAGCGCCCGTATCGCCGGTCACAGGCACCTGTTTTGCCAGACCAAGAAACAGGTCTTTTCTGGTCAGCCTAAATACCGGACTCTGTCTTGAATTTGCAACAACAATGCCGTCATAGCCAATTTTTACCTCAACGACCTCTTTTACACCGTTGCTGAAGTCTTTTTTCAGCTGACTTTTTGTAATCCGGGATGAACTGTTGGTAATATCCGGGTGGTCTATACCAATACCTGCGCCAAAAAGCTTATGGCCGCCGCCGGATCCGGTGGATTCAACTTTCGGGGTTTTAAAGCGCGTTTTTTTTCCAAAATTTTCAGCCACTACAGTGGCAAATGGATAAACTGTTGAGGATCCGACAATGGTGATATAATCCCTTGCTGCACCGCCAAAAGCCTGGCCCATCCCAACAAATAATAAAGAAGCCGGGATAATCATAATAACAATCAGTTTTGTCATGGGAATACTCCTGAAACATACGTTCTACAACAAGATAAATAAGATCTACAACTCACTGATTTTTTACAAATATTTTTTTTAAGATGACAGCCGTACCATTCATGACCACTAAAAACAACAGAAGCACCAAAATAGCAGCGGACGCTTTTTCAAGAAATGCTTTTTCCGGACTGCCGCTCCACAAAAAGATCTGTACGGGCAGCACCGTAGAAGGATCTGTAAACCCGGCAGGGACATTCACAATAAAAGCCACCATGCCGATCATCAAAAGGGGCGCCGCTTCCCCTAAAACCCGGGACATGGCGATGATTGTACCGGTGACCATGCCCGGCAAGGCATGGGGCAAAAGATGATGAGCCACCATCTGAACTTTGGAACTACCAATCCCTAAGCTTGCCTCACGAATGGAATGCGGTACCGCCCTAAGCGCCGAACGACCGACATTAATAACAGAGGGCAACGTCATCAGAGTTAAAACCAGCCCGCTGACAATCGGGACAGACCTGGGCAGACCTAAAAAATTTAAAAACACCGCAAGTCCCAGCAACCCAAACAAAAGCGGCGGTGCAGCTGCCAGGTTATTAATATTTACTTCAATGATATCTTTGAATCTGCTTTTCGGCGCAAACTCTTCCAGATACACAGCAGCTGATATCCCAGTGGGTAAAGATAGAACCAAAGTAACGATAAGGGTATAAAAAGACCCCCAGACAGCACCCAGGATACCGGCAAGTTCAGGCTCTCTTGAATCTGATGCAGTAAAAAAGGTTCTATTGAACACCTTTTTGATCCGGTTCCGGCTGACCAGATGATCCACCCAGGCTAACTGCCGGTTATCGATTCTCCTTTGGGATTCCGGCTTATCCAGGTCAATGTTACCCTTCATCAACATGTCCACATCGGCATCAGCCGGCAGCCATATCTGAATCGTGGTGCCGATATCATTCCGATTTCTAGCCACATAATCCTGGAGTATGTAAGAAGCACCTGTGCTGACAAGCCTATACAACTTGCGTTTGTCATCATGTTTGGTCACATCCGGGCAGACAGACACCAAAGCATCATGGATCAGTTTGGAATAATTAGCACCTGCCAGATCATCTTTATCTATGACGCTGGTATCCAAAAAAACATCCAGCCGGACAAGGGTCTGTTGAAACGCTGTATACCCATTGGAAATGATGGAAATAAACAACAGGGCCAAAAAGCATAAACTGATAATAACAGCGGCAAATCCACAAATACGAAAACAGCGTTCCTTGCGGTAGCGTTTATTAAGCCCTTTTTTTACAAGATCTATGGTTCTGCCTCTGTCGGGTACAGTCTGATCACTTGGATTATTCATAATGCGTCTTGTATTTTTTGACCACCATCAAGGCAACCACGTTTAAAATCAATGTAATAACAAATAAAAAAAGTCCAAGGGCAAAGGCGGCCAGCGTCTTAGGACTGTCAAACGACTGTTCCCCAACCAACAAGGAGACAATCTGCACCGTAATCGTTGTAACTGCCTTGAACGGATTAACGGTCAGGTGTGCTGACAGGCCGGCAGCCATCAAAACAATCATGGTCTCCCCAATAGCTCGGGACACGGCCAGCAGAACCACACCCACAATGCCGGGTAGTGCGCCAGGCAACACAATATGTATAATGGTTTCACTTTGGGTAGAACCAAGACTTAAAGCACCCTCGCGCAAGGATCGAGGGACCGCGCTGATGATATCATCGGATAAAGAACCAACAAAGGGGATAAGCATAATGCCCATGACGACGCCTGCGGCCAAAGCACTTGCCGAAGAGATGGAAACGCCCAGGATATCTCCTGCATTCTTTATAGCCGGGGCAACAATAAGGACTGCAAAAAAACCGTAAACAACTGTAGGTATGCTGCCGAGAATCTCCAAAAGCGGCTTGGCAATACTTCGAAACTTTGCATTGGCATATTCAGACATATAAATTGCCGCCATAAGCCCTACGGGTAGCGCCACACACATGGCAATGCCAGCGACAAGCATAGTGCCGAAAATAACCGGAACCGCTCCAAACGCACCCGAAGATCCGATCTGTTCTGCATGGACTGCCGTCTGGGGGCTCCAATCCAGTCCAAATAAAAATTTATGTACCGGCACATTCATGAAAAACCGACTCGCCTCATAAAACACGGAAAGTACAATGGCGATGGTGGTCAATATAGCTAGGGAGGCGCAGGCAATCAGAAGAATTTCAACAACCTTTTCTACGTGATTTCTGGCCCGAAGTTTTGGTGTGATTTTCATATATACACTTACAATGGCAATCACTGAAACAATCATTATAATAACAGTCAATGCGGCCTGGGCTGTCATCTCAAGGCTTTTATAATGATTAGCTGCGGCCTGAACGGCAGGATTTATTTTACCGCCTATAATATTGCCATCCACAATATTTTTAATATCATTGACAACGAGACTGAGTCGGTTTTCAGGTAACAAGCGCATTGGATCCGGCAGATCGGCAATCACCAAATTCGTGATGATGCTGGACTGGAAAAGATACCAGGACGAAAAAACGATCAAAGCAGGTACAGCACACCAGAAAAAAGTCAATGCGCCGTAATAGAAGGGCGTAGAGTGAAGTGCTTTTGGGCCGCCCTGAGCAAAACAGACAGCAAAAGCTCTGCTGCGACCTATAAAAAAACCTGCAATGCTGAGAACCCCAAGGGTTAAAAGTGAATGAATCGGTGTCATCTGTGTTCCTTAAAAAGTAAAATGCGCTGCACCCATAGGCAGCCCTGGAAGATTAAAATCCAGGATCATCCCACAACCAAACATGAAAGTAACCTAACAACCTATTGAAACTTTCATGTAAAAAACATTGTTTTAAATTATTAGATTCAGTTTAATATCATATTAGTCAAAAGTTAGGATTGTGTTTCGCCCGAAGTTTTTTTATCCCACTTATCCTCCTCAATACCGAATTCGACACGGATTCTAATTATCAATATCCACAACAATTCTATCTGCGGTCCTTGTTTAAATCAGTGGTTTTGCCATAACCTGATGGCGCACGGTAAATTAAATGACAGAACACCATCTCATTAATGGTAATATATAAAAATTAAAATTGTATTAGATTTTGATGGGAACTATAAGATCGGCCGGAAAGATTGCCCGGCAATAGAGTACAAAGAAATATAAATAAAATATGCCGGCCCGTTGAAGCCCGGACCGGCATGGGTTTGAATAATTGAATTTTCGTTCAAACACTATTTGGAATTATTTTTTTCCTCTATATCTTTAAGAAGTTGTGAAAACGAATTTCGTCCAAGGAATTCACCAAACTGGGAGCGGTAATTATTTACCATACTCACCCCTTCGATATTGATATCAAACACCAGCCAAGGGGCTGTGCCCTGCCTGTACATCATGTAGGCAATGGGAATTTCAGTACCATCGGCGGTAATAATCTGAGTTTGAACTTTTGCGTATTCCCGATTCTTTTTCGTTTTACGCTGCTCATTAAGGTAGACCACCTTTTCATTGGTATAGGTTTCGAGCTTTGAAATATAGGTGTTTTCAATCAGACGCTGGAACCGGACTGTAAAATCCTGCTTTTCTTCCTGGGTTCGTCCTCTCCAATACTTACCCAGACTGGACTGGGCCATGCGACCAAAATCAAAACTATGCAGGACAATGTCACGGATTTTTTGCCGGCGGACCTCTTTTTTCTCTTCCCCTTTTAATTGTGGTGTTTTAAGCACATCCAGGATCAGGTCAATTTTAGCCTGGAGTGCCTGTGTAGCTGAAGAGGCGTCGGAAGCTAAGGTCTGCTGGGTAAACACAAACATTGCAGAAAACATGAATGCAAAGAAAACCCGTGTTCTGATTGTTTTCATCCGTCTTAATCCTTAAAATATTGCCTGGTTTAATTTAAAATGCCGTTAATCTCCTGGAAGGCAAAAGGTGAGGATAAATTTTTTGCTGCCTGACCTTTTGGATCTGCTTTGGGTTTGTGGCCGGAACCTGTAAAGGAGACAATTTGACCATCTTTAAACGCAATTTGGTAGTTGGGGCGAATACCTTTGCCTGTTGTACCGAAAAGCACTTTTGATTCTAAATCTCCGGCCATATTTTTCAGCACTTTTTCAAGAAAGGTCTTTGACAATTTTGCCACCCGGTCAATATCCCATTCAATATTATTTTTTACCCGGGAGCCCGAACCGGATGATGCTGTCCCCTTGTTTTTTAACTTGGAAATCCTGCTTTCCATGCCCTTGAGCTTCATCGCCAGATTTTTAACCGAACGCTCCTGAATATCCCCTGAAGCCTTGGGCCTCAACTCGTCCAGTTCACCGAATGCCTGGTCAAAGCAAGCCCTTGACTCATCTACCTCCTTTTGTTCTATAAGCTGGTCCATTTGTTCACACAAACGGTTGATAGCCAGTCTTGATTCACGGAATTTAGTGGGTTCCATATTACCTCCTTTATGGTTAATGCAACACTTATAACCGCCTGCTCTTGTCTGCCCCCCTCCCCTTTTTTTTACATTTTTGGGGTTCTGGGCACCGGAAACCGGCGGCAACATGCTGCAATTGATCCGTTATTGTTTCATTACTCTACACCGACTGCATATTTATTTCAAGAAACACCCCAATTTTGATACACAGATGTTTCTTTACATTCCTTTTCTTTGCCCTTATATTCTATCCATGAAGTTCTACGCAGTGGCCAAGGGCCGAAAAACAGGTATATTCACGTCATGGCCCGAGGCCGAGCGCCAGGTAAAAGGCTTTGCAGGCGCCAGATTCAAAAGTTTTAAAACAAAGCAGGAAGCTTTATCCTTTATTGAGAATCCGTCCTACACAAAGGGTGTGTCTTCAGCTAAAAATTGTGAGAAGTCCCCAAAAAGTAAAAACGGACAGCACCAGGCGGCCAATTATGAATACCCGGAAAATGCCGTCATGGTATTCACGGACGGCGGCGCCATTGGCAATCCGGGTCCAGGTGGGTATGGTGTAGTCTTTGAAACTGGGGAAACATTTTCAGGTGGGTTTAATCTGACCACCAACAATCGCATGGAACTTCTGGCAGTTATTGTGGCCCTTGAAGCGCTTGAAGGGGAGAACCGTCCCATCTGCCTGCATTCAGATTCCAGATACGTTGTCAACGGTATTACCAAAAACTGGGCAAAGGCATGGAAACGCAGGGGCTGGAAAAAATCCGACGGATCCAGTGCCATGAATCCCGATTTGTGGGATCGTCTTCTGGATCTTTTGCAAAACCTTGATGTCCGGTTCATCTGGGTAAAAGGCCATGCCGGCAACCCCTTGAACGAAAAATGCGATCACCTTGCCAATTCAACAGCACGTATGCCAGGCCTGCCGGACGACACAGGGTACCTGAAAAGCCGGATAAACAGTGCATAGAAAATGATATTGATAGCCCCGGTTGAAAAATTCCACTTAATTAAACAATGAACGTATCCAGGAAAAAAAGCCCTTTTTAGATGAACCGCCACCAGTTGTTTTCAGCTTGGGCGGTACTGAATCTTTTTTGTTGTTAATATGTTGGTGCTGAGGAGTCCTACTTTCAAGCTCCGATACCGTCTCATGTTTTTCGGGTGCAATACCCGTAAAACTTTCAGATTTCTCTTCTAAGGAAGCCTGGATCTCCGTTACAACCGTTTCCTGAACTTCATTTTTGGACAATGGTAATTCCGATTGCCCGGCAATCCATGTGGATTCAAGAGGTGTGATACTACCATCGCCGGTTTTTCCAATACCCGACATTGAGGCAACAGCATAAGCGTACTGAAGTGATGCCGCAATACCCCTCTCCTTTTCCGGTGCCAGGTCTGGATTCGGGTGATACTCAATACCCGTACAAATCCGGGAAGGGATATGCCAAATCTGCAACACTCTTGAGCCGATATTGGTGTCTGCAGTTCCAAATTCATCCAATTCCACAGCATGGAGAGGTTTTTTTAACCGTGCCGCGGTTTCAATACATTTTGAAAATTCAAACGGATACAGAATCGCTAAAATCAATTTTCCTATACCATGAAGCAATCCTGCAATATAAAGTTCACCCGGATTGACATTCAGGCCCAGGTTTGGATGCCCCAATCGTCTTGCCGCAATGGCGCAGGCCCAAGAAAAAGCCCAATACTCTTGAATTTTAAATCCCTCTATTTCTGGAATTTTTGGAAACATACGCTGAAAAAAATAGAGATTCGCAGCATCAATGGTCTCTCGAAGTCCGAGACGGACAATGGCTGACCGCAAACTGCAAATCTCATCAACGCCCCTAAAATAGCTGGAATTTGCCATTTGAAGAATCAAGGATAAGAGCCCTGGATCCGAATCAATAATCCTTACGAAATCATCGATATTTATTTGGTCAATTGGTTTTCTGGCGATGGACATCAGTTTGGGTCCATTGGCCGGCATGGGAGGAATCTTGAATTTAGAATTTAGAATGTCCAATGCGATGGCATTGGCGATGGTTTTTTCTCCCGATCTTTTCTCATTGCCCGTCATATTCTTTCCTGTCCACTAAAATTTAATCAAAGAAAATATGATCCCAAATAGCAGCCATGGGCTGATCTGGTTTAACGAAGCTCAAACTCACCCCACAACAAGACATGAACCTTAATTTGCAAATTATTGCAACTTTCGATTAATACAGTTATGAAGCGACATGGTTTGTCATCATGTATATCCACAGAAAAACACAGAAAAGACTCAATTTCAAGAAGTTAAACGTTTCTTTGGTAACTTGTGTAAGAAAACATGATTTGAGCAGACATTGTAAAAGGCTGCCGGGAATAAACCCGGCAGCAAGAGAAGAGAGAAGATGCCGCTGTCAGGCGGCTGCGACGTCCAGTGTTAAAAGATACACCAGATTTTTTTGAAGGGTTTTATAAAGAATATTATCGGTACCGTAATGCTCGGTCACAATAGACATTGACTGCTCATAGGACAGTAGCGCTTTATCCCATTCTCCGGACATAGTGTACAAATTACCCTGGTTGTTTAAAAGCTTTGCCATAAGGCAATCCTTATTATTCAGCGTACCGGTTAAAGCCAGGGCCTGTTTCATGTTTTTAAAGGCCGTATCAAACTTTCCGGCATTTCCGGCTGCCATGGCTGTTCGGTTCATAAAACCAATGTCCTTGAGCATAGATCGTAAACATTTATTTTGTTTATAAGGCATTTATCACATCCTGTGTCCACTCATTGATTTCTGACTCTTCAGGTTCCCCGTCGATTCTAAGGGACTCACATACGAGGGTGCCCCCAAGTTTTACCAAGCGCTCCTCAAGGGCATCCACTGCGCCGCAAAAATATTCATAGGATGAATCTCCGCACCCGAATACGGCAAATTTCTTACCTGTTAGGTTTAAGTCCCCATTCATATTTTCATAAAAAGGCGCAAAATCTTCCTGGAATTCGATTTCATCTTCTCCCCAGGTGGAACTGCCAAGCAGGTACAAATCAAACGCCTCGTTAAGGATATCCACACCAACATCAGACACATTGATCCGCTTGGTTGTGTAATCAGCCTTGGACAGATCAGTTGAAATGGTATCCGCAACAGATTCGGTATTACCGGTGGTCGATCCGTAAACAATCAGCGCAGTACTCATAAGCCCTCCTAAATTTATAATTGTTATCTTTTGATATTAGGAATGGCTAACAATAGAAACATAAAAAGACCATGTCAAGTACTTTTTTAGGAAAAGATGATTTTTTTATGAATAACTTAATAGAGAAAGGAAAAATTAAGCTGACCAGCGACCGGTCAGCTCTTAAGAACTCGGAAAAAATAAATTCTACATTTTACAGGCTTTTTTATCCTATTCTTCGTTGTGACTTTAGGGCACATATTTCCAATATGCGCCCTAAGCCGCGCCTTGAATACGAATAAAAATTCGGCGCAAAATTTGTATCATTAACTTTTGCCGAGCTCCTAAAATCAGATCACGCCTGCCAGTTCGTGTTTCAGGGAACGGCCCATCAACCGTTCTACGGTTCTTTTCACAGGGCTGTTCTCAAACAGGACAGAATATACTTCAGAACAGATAGGCAGATCGACATCAAGTTTTTTTGACATGTTATAAACGGACCGTGTCGTTTTTACACCTTCAGCCACCATGCGCATTTCAGAAATAATATCATCCAGGCACTTGCCCTGCCCGATCTGTTTGCCGACCGTATAATTTCTGCTCAGAAACCCTGTGCAGGTCAACAAAAGATCACCAACCCCGGCCAACCCGGAAAGGGTTAAGGGATCTGCACCCAGACGGGTGCCCAAGCGGTTCATTTCCGTCAACCCCCGGGTGATCAAAGCAGCCCTGGGGTTAAGTCCCATATTCATTCCATCACAGGCACCTGCCGCAATGGCGATAACATTTTTCATGGCCCCGCCGATCTGGGTACCGACAATATCATGGTTAACGTAGACCCGGAAATTAGGCCCGGAAAACACCTTCTGAATGAATTCGGCTACCTCATTTTTCACTGCAGCCGCGGCCACTACCGTTGGTACGCCGGCAGCCACTTCCTTGGCAAAGCTTGGGCCTGACAGCACGCCGAAATTATGGTCGGGCAAAAAATCAATAATTTCGGTCAGAATATCGGTCATGGTCATGTGGGTCTTATTTTCGATCCCCTTAGAGGCACTGACCAGAACCGTACCCGGGGAGACAAACGGTTTCATCTGTGTGGCCACAGCCCGCATACAATGGGAAGGCACCACCATGAGCACAAGATCTTTTCCGGACACAGCCTTTTCAAGGTCATTTGTGGGTACAAGCTCCTGGGGCAGATTGAATCCGGGTAAAAAAGTTTTGTTTTCCCGGTGGAGGGTAATTTCCTCTTTCACCTCGGGTTCAAAAACCCAGTGATCCAAGGTAAACCCCTTATCCGCAAGCATTTTTGCAAGTGCTGTTCCCCAGGCACCTGCTCCGACAACGCCGATTTTCGTATTCATGATATCCATAGACGATTTTATTCCCACCCATCTCGGCACAAGTTGTCCGGACGGATCATTGATTTGTTAAAATTAAGTGAGTCCTTATATATTAATTTCCCTATAGATTCAACTTCAGTTTCTATATTATTTCTGCATCTTTGCGTGCCACCCACCCCACCTTATCTTTGGCAAAACGAATTTTTATGTAATTGACTTTTTTTTTCAGCACCCGTACCTGGGTACCGGCATGCAGATCAAATAAAAGGGTGGCGTTTTCCATGGTTCCGGAACGGATATCAGCCTGTTCAGCTATAATAACAGCCTTTTCGTTTGAATGAATCCGATTGTATTCAAGACCCGCAGCCAGGGTTGTTCCGGCAAAAACCAGGCAGATAAAAATACCGATACCCGAAAAAATCTGTCTGCCCCGAATCTTTTGCGACGTTGCCCAGATAAAAAAACAAAAAGAGAGTGCAATTGAAGCATATTGAAGCCATTTCAAAGAAACAAGCCCTTGCCAAAAATAAAGAATGTCGGAAAAGGAGAATCCCGCCTCTTTTTTATCTTTCAAAAGGCTTTGGGCATAAGCCAGATTAAATTTTAAATCCGGATCTGCCGGTGCAAGCTTTTTTGCCCGCTCATACCAGAGGATGGCCCGGCCTAAATCCTTGGCTTTCAAATATGCATTGCCGGTATTATAAAAAAGATCGGGATTGTTCACCTGGGTTTTGGCAATGGATTCAAATTGTACGGCAGCAGCGGCGTAATCTCCGGCTTTATAAGCGCGCACTGCATCCACGAGCACCCCGGCTTTGTCCTTTGCCGGGTGAACCTGTTTCGGGACGGCGGTCTCAATAGTAGTTTCGGTATTCTGGATATCTTGAGCAGCCAGGCCTGCCCCCCTGAACACAAACAGGGATATTCCCACACACACCACGATCGTAAGCGTACGGATCAGGGATGACACCTGGGCAAGACAATGTTGAGCTGTCTTTTCATCCATGGTCTTTCCACCGAAACGGGCTGCATCCATGGTGTCCATCAACTGGGTCACCTGATTTACGGTATCCTGGTCCCTGCCACTTTGGGATAGAATCTGCCGCGCCTCATCTCGGGTCAGGCTTTCTCCCCCCTTATCCCCCCGGGCTAAAACGGCATAGGTAAGCGCCGAAGACAGGCCCGGCAAAAAGCCTGGATCGTCTGGAGATGTTTTACGTGCCTTTTTCAAAGAAACTAATGCCTTTTCACGGTATTGATCTTTTAACGATTTTTCTCTGGCACCTAAACGCATGGCCGTGCTTGCCGCCCCAAAACCTAACGCCGGCAGGCAGACCAGAAAGGCAAACCAGGACATGGAAAGGCTGGGGTGTGAATGGATGCCTGCAATATCTTCTTTAATATCCAGAATATCTCTATTTTGAAGCTTTACCTCGGTTTTTTTGATCTTGGGAATGACCGACGCCGGCGTTCCTGCCCCCGTATTTGAGGCAGGCCCCCTATCCACAACACTCACTGGACCGCCCGGTTGAACGTCAAGGGTTAAAGGCGTTGTGGTAACGGTCTTATACGTCTTGGAACCTGTATCAAAAAATACCAGGGAAAGTCCCGGGATAACTGCCTTGCCGGGTACGGAAGGGATTAAAGCCTGCTTAAATACTTTGTACCCTTCAAATCCCAGTTCAGTGACTTGTACATCCTGGACCGGTGTATCTTCATACACCTTGAATTTGGCCGTATCCAGGTTCAGGGGGGGCATTGCCGCATCCATAACATTTCCAGTCCCTTTGATCATAACCGTCAATGTAACGGATTCACCCGTTTTTACCGTATTTTTATCCAGTTCAGTTGATATTAAAAATTTCCCCACTAGGCCTGAAAAGGGCTGATTGCCGCTATATTTTGGTAAAGCAGAGACCTGCAAATCCACGGGATTAGACACCACGCGCACCGGCTTTGCCGAAGTTGTATCAAAAAAGGAATCCCGGAAAAATGAGTCATTGAACATTGAATTAAAGGGATCGCGTTGCCTGGCCCGCTGCACGGGCACCTGGGCCACGAAAATAGCAGGGGAAATGGTAAACTGTCCGGGCGTGTCCGCCTGGACCAGATACTTTGCCTCATTCACCATAAAGGCCCGTCCATTGATGGTCCGGGTATATTTGGACCAGTCCGCCACCTGCTTGGCTGTCAGGCCTTTAAACTCAGGCGGATCAAAGGAAGCACCCTTTATCCGCTTGGCCGCACACAATTTCAGGGTATATACAGCCTGCTGGCCCGGCACGATGTCATCGTTACTCAGGGATGCTTCGGCAAAAAAATCGCCTTTATCATCAGTCTGCGCCGAAGATTCCGTCACCAAGATTTTGATTTCCCTGGTTAAAACGGATTCACCTTCCCGGATACAGGTGATGGGCGGAATGGTCAACACACCGGATTTTAAAGGAATCAGCATATACCGGTATATCACCTTATGGCTCCATGTGCCGTTGATATAGCTTCTGCTTGACTGGGTACCGGCCGGATTTACCTGAAATCCGCTTATGGAAGAGATATCCACATCAGCCTCACCGCCATCTACAATCACTTGCAAGGACACAACATCCTGGGGGGTAATACGGGTCTGGTCCACCTGGGCTGTGGCGGTAAAGGCAAAGGCCGTGCAAGGCAAACAAAAAAGCAGTGCTGCAATTGCCCAGCCGACCCAATGAAAACGCCTTGGGTTCATCATTGTAAGATTACCAGTCTTTGTCATTGTTCCGTGCTCCGGTTTGTGGAATCAAGGCCATGCCGGGTTTATCCTCCAGGCGGTTTAGACGATTTTCAAGCATTTTAGACTGTGCCGGCACAATGTTATCTTGTCCTTTTTCCCCTTGGCCGGCTTTTGCTGCCTGGGCAGGTTGGGCCTGGGACTTCTCTTCGGGCATATCCTGATGCTGATCCGTTTTGGCCTGGTCCGTTTGGGGCTGATTGGGCTGCAGTACATTTTTTTCAGGGTTATCTTGCTCTGCTTTATCCCCCTGATTCTTCTGTCCCTGTTTTTGATCCTGTCCCTGGTCTTGTTTTTGAGACTGATCTTTTTGCTCCTGATCCCCCTGATCCTTATTTGGCTTGACCTTATTTTCTTGGTCCTGATTTTGGTCTTGTTTATTCTGATCTTTCTGATCTTTCTGATCTTGATTTTTTTTATCTTGATTTTGATGGTCTTGGTTTTTTTGATCTTGCTGCTGCTGTTTCTGTGCTTCAAGCTTTTTCTTTACAAATTCAAGATTTTCTTTGGCCTGGGCATCATCGGGAAATTCCTTGAGCAGGTTCTGATAATCCTCAATGGCCTTATCCAAGTGATTTTTACGGTAACGGGTGTTGGCAAGATTATACAGGGCATTGTGTTTAAGTTCCCTGTCCTTTGCATTCACCGCCTGGGCAAAATTAGATTCCGCCAGGTCATATTCACCGGCAGCATAGGCAGCCGCACCGATATTGTAATAGAGACGCGGGTCATCCGGATTTTTAAGCTGGGCATCGATAAAATGTTTTTTTGCCTGCTGGAATTGTTTGTTCTCCCAGGCCTGCATACCCTGTTTCACCGGAGAAGTCCACAATCCGGCCCTAGCGATTCCCGGTGACATAAGGCCCATGGCAATGGCCAGACAAATCAAAGAGCGCCCGCCTTTAACACCGCGTTTCCTGCCGGAACCCTGGGGAAAAAGCAATTCGGTTATCAGCAAAAGAACACAGGGAAGCAAAAACCACTGGAACCGTTTTTCCCAAACCTTTTTGCGGCCCTGGGTCAGCTCTTTTCGCTCCATGGTGCCCAGAATATCCCCTGAATAGATCTGCTCAAGATCCATATCCCCGGCCACGGACCGTACATATCGTCCCTGGGTCATGGCAGTTATTTTTTTAAGCATGGTTTCATCCACTTTTGACAAAATAATATTGCCTGAACTATCTTTTTTAAACCCACCACCTTTGGCCGGAATTGGGGCGCCGGCAGGATCCCCTACCCCAATAGCGAAAATTCGAATTTTCTCTTTTGCAAATTTTTCCACCACCTTGGTCAAAGCAGCTTCATCCCCGGCTGTATCTTCACCATCGGTGATGAGAATGATGGCTTTACCTGCAGTGGATTCGGGATCAAAACCGTTGTAACAGGTTTCAAGAGCTGCCGTCAAATCCGTACCTCCCACAGGCAGATAATCCGGGTTCAGAGCATCCAGGAAAATTCCGAATGCATTATAATCAAGGGTTAACGGGCATTGCAGGACTGCAGCGCCCGAAAAGGCCACAAGTCCTGCCCGGTCCGAATGCATCAACCGGGTCAGGTCAATAATCTCCCGCTTGGCCCGGGTCAACCGTGTGGGAGAAACATCCTGGGCCAGCATACTGCGTGAACAGTCTAAAGCGACCATGATATCCACCCCTTTCTGGGTGGTTTTTTCCCAGCGATATCCAGCCAAAGGTCCGGCCAGAGCCACCACGGCAAATCCTGTGGCAAGTACGGCCAAAACCGCTTTAGTCCACTTTGGGCCATAGGAGAACCCGGGCAGGATATGATCAAACATGGCGGCTTGCGCATACCGTGCAAGGATCTTTTTATGTCGGGAAATGCCGTAAACCAGCAATCCTGCCAGGGGGACAAGGCCCCACAAAAAAAACAAAATATTTGGATGATCAAATTTCATATGTGCACGCCTTTAGTTTTCAAGGAAGTTCCAAAAGTCTTGTGTTGCCAAGGCCCAGACATGCAAGGTAAAGCAACAGTCCCGGAATCAAGAACAGGGTATAAAGCTCTCTGTAATCCACCCATTTGTCCACTTTGACCTTTGTCTTTTCCATTGAATCGATCATCTTATAAATAGATGCAAGACTGTCGGTGTCCTTGGCCTTAAAAAAAGTACCGCCGGTCTGTTTGGCAATTGAGTCCAGGGCATCCCAGTCCATATCCACCTGCCGGTACACATACTGCTTGCCAAAGAGCCCATTCACGAGAAAAGGAACCTTGCCCTTTGAACCTACGCCAATGGTGTGGATTTTAATCTTTCTTTGGCCGGCGATCTTGGCAGCCTCCTGCCAGGACAGTTCTCCGGCATTGCTCTTTCCGTCGGTGAGCAGAATAATGATATTTGATTTGGCCGGTATATCTTCAAGGCGCTTAAGGGAAATGCCCAGGGCATCGCCGATGGCTGTACTGCGCCCGGCAGCACCTATTTTTAAATGATCAAGCATGAATGCAATGGTATTATAATCCCGGGTCAACGGCACCTGGGTAAAGGCATGGGTACCAAACACCACAAGGCCGATGCGGTCCCCTTCTCTTTCCATGATAAAATCGGAAACCACACCCTTGACTGCGTCAAGGCGGGTGACAATCTCCCCTTCCCTTTTAAAATCAAGTGCTTTCATAGACCCGGACAGGTCGAGGGCCAGAACAATATTAACCCCTTCGGTCTCCACATTGATCTTTCGTTCTCCGGCCTGGGGCCGGGCAAGGGCAATAATCATCAGGCTTAAAGCCAGCACCTTCACCAAAGGCATAAGACGGACTGCCAGGACAGCCGCACTGAAAGGCACCCTGGACGTGCCGGTCAGGCTTGAGACCCGGATACTATGCCCCGAAGACATTGAAAACCATTTAAACGAAAACCGTTTTGAATGTTTAGCCGTGTAAACCAGCAACCAGATCCAGGGCAGGATAAGCAGCAGCAGAAACCAGGGGGAGGCAAATCGAAACATCAGGCATCCTCCGCATCATCTTTGGCTGTTGCATCTGCGATCACCTGTTCGATCCGGGCCACAAGGCTGCCGGCAAGTGCCAGATCCTGCTGCATACGCCCGGCATCCAATGCGCCTTGTGCTTCCAAGGGCATGTAACGGATAGGATCGCACTGGTCCTGGAACTGAATCAATTGGGTTTTAAGCCCGGTATCCGTAAAATCAAGATTCTTTACTGCCCTGGCCATCTCCTGGGAAGTCATCTCTGAACAATTGATTTGGAATGTGCCTGAAATATAAGCCTTTAAAATACGACTTACTTCAAAATAAAAAATTTTGGCATCGTGGCCAAACCCTTCCATGCACTGTTCCAGATCCCTTACTGCTGTCTCATATGGGGTGAGTAACGCAAGGGACTGAACCGGTTGTGTTCTATTCTTTCTTTTTTTAAGCCAGTAACGGATGATCAGAAAAACCAGTGCACAGACGACAATTGCCCCGGCACCCCAAAGCAGTGCCCGGAATAGTTCCGGATCCATGCCTGTCATTACCGGCGGTCTTATGTCATGAATATCTTCAAGCATCAGCGTCTGCTCTCCCGAAGCATGAAATAACGAGTCAATACGTCGGATACACTATCGGCGGTGGTGACGTCCACAAGATCCACACGGGCTTTGGTAAACACCGATTTTGTCAGGGTATGGATTTTCTGCCGTTGATCCGTATACCATTGCCGCATTTTTTTGCTGCCCGCATCCATAAATGTCTCTTCCCCGGTTTCAAAATCCTTTACCCGCACAATACCGGCCATGGGCAGGTGAAAGGCCCCGTCATCAAACACACGCAAACCCACCACCTCATGCCGCCGGTTTAAAAGGCGCAAACTTTTTTCGTACTCCGGACTAAGATAATCGGAAATCACAAAGGCAAAACTATGCTTCTTACTGATTTTCGCCATAAAATCCAGGGCGCACGCGATATCCGTCCCCACACCCTTAGGCGCAAAGGTAAAAATTTCCTTGATCACCCGCCAGATATGGGCAGAACCCTTTTTAGGAGGGATATACTTTTCGACCTGGTCCGTGAAAAAAATCACGCCCACCTTGTCATTATTTTTAATGGCGTTAAATGCCAGCACCGATGCCAGTTCGGCCACCTTTTCAAGTTTACTGCCCGAATGGGTACCGAAATTTAGAGATGCACTCATATCAATGAGCAGCATGACAATGGATTCGCGCTCTTCCCTGTACAGCTTGACAAACACCTTGCCCGTACGCGCCGAGACGTTCCAGTCAATGGATTTGACATCATCGCCCGGGGCGTATTCGCGCACCTCTTCAAACTCGATGCCCGAACCTTTGAACACAGACCGGTACTGCCCTGCCATCAAGGTGTTGACGGTTTTGCGGGACTTTATATGAATCTGCTTAATTTTTTTTATAATATGGGCAGGAATCATTTCATGATCACCTGTAATTTAATCTTAAGGTACTTCTACGGAATCAAACAGGTCCGCCACCACCTGCTCGGTTGAAATCTCTTCAGCTTCAGCTTCAAAGGAGAGCAGAATTCTGTGGCGCAGCACATCCGGCCCGGCAAGTTTTATGTCCTGGGGCGTCACATAGGCCCGGCCGGCCAGAAATGCGGTCACCCGGGCTGCCTTGGCCAGAAAAATGGTTGCCCTGGGCGATGCACCGAATTCAATATAATGGCCTGTCTGCATTTTGCAGGATTCCGGATTTCGCGTGGCAAAGATCAGGCTGACGATATACTCTTTGAGTTTTTCATCCACATACACCTGATCCACCAAACTTTTTAATCCGGCAAGATCTTCGCAAGAGACAACGGGCGATGTCTCTTCGACCGCGGCAAAACTAGTCTTTTTTAGGATTTCAAGTTCCTGGGCCCGGCTGGGGTATTCCACCAGCACTTTGAGCATGAATCGGTCCACCTGGGCCTCGGGCAGCGGATAGGTGCCCTCCTGCTCAATGGGGTTTTGGGTGGCCAACACCAGAAAGGGAGAAGGCAAGGCATAGGTGGTATCGCCGATGGTCACCTGCTTTTCCTCCATGGCCTCAAGAAGTGCGGACTGCACCTTTGAAGGGGCGCGGTTGATTTCATCAGCTAAAATAATATTGTTGAACAACGGCCCTTTGCGGGTGATAAAATCTGTTGTCTTTGGCCGGTAAATTTCGGTACCGGTCAGATCCGCAGGTAAAAGATCCGGGGTAAACTGAATGCGTTTAAAGTCTGCCTGGACAGCAGCAGCCAATGCCTTGACCGCCGAAGTTTTTGCAAGCCCCGGCACACCTTCAATGAGCACATGCCCGCCGGTGAGAAGCCCTGTCAACAGGCCGTCAACCAGCTTCTCCTGTCCCACCAGGGTTTTGCTCACCTCATTGCGGATACGGTTCACCAGAAGATGGGCGTTTTCGATCTGCTTTGTGATTTCTTCCATAACTTGTCAATCCTTGTGTTCGATCCCTTATTTTGAACCGTTATTACGGGCGGCCGCAAAAAGGGCCCGGCCCTGAATGAACAATGTTTTTGCTTTAGTATAGTGCGCTCAAATGTGGTGTCAAATGACAAAAAAGTTATGTTTGAGGCATAGGTAACCTGTACCCTAAAATTTTTTCCACCCCGGAATATTTTATTGATTTTTTTGTACGGGTAAGGCTACTGTTTAAAATCCGATAAGGAGCAAATGATGACAACAGGAAAAGTGACGATTATAGACGGTGGCATTGGAAGGGAACTTGAACGGCGAGGCGCGCCGTTCAAGCAGCCGGAGTGGTCAGCCCGGAGCATGATTGATGCGCCTGAAATCGTCAAAGAGGTTCACAAAGCATTTATTGCAAGTGGCGCATCTGTCATAACAACAAACTCGTATGCCCTGGTCCCTTTTCATCTTGGAGAACAACACTTCAAAAAACAAGGCAAAGCCCTGGCAACCATCGCAGGCCGGACAGCTTGTGCGGCTGTGAAGGAAACCCTGCCGCACACCCGGGTTGCAGGTTCCATCCCCCCGCTGTTTGGCTCCTACCGTGCCGATCTGTACAGACCGGAACGGGTTGTTGAAATTGCGACCCCCTTGATTGAAGGACTTCGTCCATATGTTGATTTGTGGCTATGTGAAACCCAAAGCCTGATTGATGAACCTGTTCGAATTAAAGCCCTGATCGATCAATTGGATCCGTCCGGCAAACCATTCTGGGTTTCCTTCTCCCTGGATGATTTACATTTAAATCGTGAACCTATGTTACGTTCGGGCGAATTATTGGTCGATGCGGTCAAAGAGATGGTCAGTGCAAATGTGGATGCTGTTTTGTTCAACTGTTGTCAACCCGAAGTCATCAGTGACGCCATTAATGTAACACAGGGCCAATTATCACGCCTCGGGGCCAAGAACATCCGAATCGGTGCCTATGCAAATGCTTTTCCGCCACAGAAGGAAAATGCAAAGGCAAATAAAAAACTCAATGAAATACGTGCAGATTTAACCCCATCATCATATCTGACCTGGGCCCAAAAATGGGTCCAGGATGGGGCAACGCTGATTGGCGGATGTTGCGGAATCGGACCCGAGCATATATCAAAATTAGCACAAGAACTGGTTTAAGTTGTTATTTCAGATGTTGACCCAGGTCGAAATTAAATGATATAAAAATTTTCATTTTAACCGGTAGTATGTGTAAAAAAAATGGACAATCAGTCAGTTAAAAGAGATTTGTTTGATTTTGAGGTGGGTTATCTGACCCAAAGCCCATGCGTTAATTGTGAATTCAGGGAAAATCTGCCCAAATGCCACAGGGAGTGTATTCTCTTAGACCAGATCCAGACCCGTCTGGCCCGGGCTATATCTTCCCAGTCCTCCCGATATGAAAGCTGAACCGGGACTGCCTTTTCACGTCTTTTCACGCTCTAAAATAAAGCAGCACCTGACACTCAAATTATATAACAATCTTAAAAAAATCCGCACTTCGTCAGGATACAGTCTTGATCAGGCCATCAAATCCGGCATAGGTAATCCGGATTCAACGATTGGAATTTATGCCGGGGATATGGAAAGCTATAACTGCTTTGCACCGGTACTGCGGCCCATTATCGAGGATTACCACCACCTTAACCCGGGCTGGTCTCATAAACCCGATATTCAGGAAGCTGTCCTGCCGGACCTGGACCCGACCCATACATTCATACGGTCATCCCGAATCCGGGTGGCACGAAACCTATGTCGGTTTCCATTTTCATGCAACATCACCAAAGCCCAGCGCTTGGCCTTGGAAAAGACGGTAAAGCAGGCATTAAACAACCTGCCTGAAAAATTATCCGGCACGTATACCAGCTTTTCGGATTTGAATGAAAAACAATTCAATCGTCTGCTTAAAAAAGGACAGGCCTTTCCCAAAGGCGACCGGTTCATGGACGCTGCAGGGATGAACCGGGATTACCCATTGGGACGCGGTATATTCATAAGCCGGGACAAAGTGGTCCGGGTATGGGTCAATGAGGAAGATCACCTGAGGATCATAGCCCAGCGTCCGAATGGAGACCTTGCCTATGTTTTTAATCGGTTAATACAGATGATCAGGGCATTGGGCGAGACACTTGATTTTGCCTTTGACCGGGAAAAAGGGTTTCTTACCGCCTGCCCCACCAATATCGGAACAGCCATGCGGGCAAGCGTGCATATCCATCTTGAAAAACTGGAAAAAAACTTACCTTTTCTCGAAACCATCACCCAAAATCATCACTTGCAGATCCGGGGGACGGACGGGGAAAAAACGGCTGTAGAAAAAGCGATTTTTGACATTTCCAATGCCCGCAGGTTAGGTATCAGTGCCAATACCATTATCAAGGATCTACATGGGGGGGTACAGGCCATTATCCAGGCTGAGCAAAATTAAAAATCCCGGTCCTTTTTGGGGACCGGGATCCGGTAAATTTAGATGTCAGTTAAACGTCTATTCGCTGTCGACAAGATCCATAAGCACTTCATCTTTGATGCTTTGCTTGTCGCCGGCCAGATGCCGTTTCTGCTTCTCCTTAAATTTGGTGATCTGAATTCTAATTTTTTCGACCACACTGTCAATTGCTGAATACATGTTGTTCTCTTCAGCCTCCCCTTTGGCATGAATTTTCAGTTTATCGCAAATCAATTTTATTTCAGCAATACTGTGCAGTTTTTCCTCTGACAGGACAACTTGAGCCTCGGCTGGCGAATCCAGCATTTTATCCAATTTTTTCAATTTTTTGTCGATGTGGGATTTTACAGCATCAGATGAAGGGACATTCTTGAAGGTGATTGAAATGTTCATAGGCTCTCCTTTATATTGGTGAGATGATGTTCCAAAATAACACAATCCCTGCTGTGACTCAAGAATAGACCGCTATATTATTCAAGTAAATTTGCAAGCCTGATGCACAATAATCTTTTTTAAGATTTCGGATCAGGTTTCCGGGCATTATTTTTCTGATCAACTTTTGGAAACAGGTTTTCGAGGTTTAATCCCTTGATTTTTTTCAGACAGTCGGAAAGCGCTTCTTCCTCAGTGCAGCCTGCACCCTGGTGTTTGGATTCTGCAATGATGTTCACAAGGTTGGGCACGGCAATATAATCTCCTGCCAGATTTCCCTGAATTTTTTTATGCACATCTATATAGATCATTCTGCCGTTGCGGATCAGATTGTACCGGGTGACCCGGGTTAAAATATCCTTAACATTAAGTTCCATTTGATTTTCTCCTTATTTTAAGGTAGACCTGCCATACTTTAAGACGGTTTTCAAGTTAAATTAAAAACATGGCAGCCGCAGAAAGAAAAAGGCGGCAGGCCCGATTTAAAACAACATAGGCTGAACAGCATAGGCCGGACAACCTAATTTTAAATTGAAGGAAAGACCTTCACCAATGGCACCCTCTTTTTCATTTTTTGCATTGCCTGGACAAAGCGCCTGGTCCCAAGACCATAAACCTACACGAAAAACAACCGGGCAATTGATCGCAGACCGCAGATCCCTGGACCGGGTTTTCATCCGCCCCGACGACGAAAACAGCAAAAAGACCCTGGTCAAATACATGGAGCAGATCCTGTTTGGGCTGCACGATTTCCTTAACCGCCATGTGGGCGTCACCGAAGAAATCAGCATCACTGAACTTGCTAAAAGCTACATGGATGTTGAAATCAGCGACCATCCCCAGAAAAATCTGGGCCAGGTGATTGAAGATATCATTAAAGACGTTGCCCCTAAAGCGGTCAATGTGGCATCCCCCTATTTTATTGGCCATATGACCTCTGCCCTGCCCTTTTTCATGGTGCACCTTAAAGCCATTACCGCAGCCTTAAACCAGAATCTCATTAAAATGGAAACCTCTAAGGTGCTGGCTGTTATTGAAAGGCAGGTGCTGGCTAAAATTCACCGCCTGATTTTCAAACAAAATGAAAAATTCTATCAGGCACATGTCCAGAACACCCGTACGGCTTTGGGTGCATTTACATCCGGCGGCACCACGGCCAACATGACAGCCATGTGGGTGGCCAGGAACCGTCTGTTCCCGCCCAAAGACGATTTTTCAAGTATTGAAGAAGACGGTCTGTTCAAGGCCATGCAGGTCCATCAAACCGACCGGGTGGTGATCCTTGTATCCCGGCGGGGACATTACTCTTTGAGAAAAGCAAGCGGAATTTTAGGCCTCGGAAATAAAAACATCATTGCCGTGGATGTTAAACCGGATCATACCATTGATATAAACAAACTTAAACAAACGATCCAGGACCTCAAGCAACAGGGACGTACAAAAATTGCCGCAATCGTGGGCATTGCCGGGGCCACGGAAACAGGAACCATTGATCCGTTGCCTGAAATGGCCGACATCTGTGAACAGGAGCAGGTTCATTTCCACGTGGATGCCGCATGGGGCGGACCGATACTATTATCCAACACCTATGCCCACCTGCTTTCAGGCATTGAACGGGCGGATTCGGTTACCATTGACGGCCACAAACAGTTTTACATGCCCATGGGAGCGGGCATGGTTTATTTCAAAAATGCCCTTGCCCTTGATGCCATTGCCTACCATGCCCGGTACGTGAACCGAAAAGGCTCTGTGGATTTAGGTATCAAAACCCTTGAAGGCTCCAGGGAAGCCGCCTGCCTGATATTGGATGCATCCTTAAAAATCATGGGTGCCAAAGGGTACGCCCTGATGATTGATCATGGCATTGAAACAGCCAGGGCATTTGCCCAAAAAATAGAAGAGCGGCCTGAATTTGAACTTGTGACCCCGCCCGTACTCAATATTCTGACCTACCGGATGGTGCCCATGGCGTTTCGTCAGAAAATGAAAACCGCCCGGGGAGAGCAGCGTAAACATTTAAATCAGGAGCTTGACGAGATTAATATCCGCATCCAGCGCATCCAGCGGGAAGCAGGCAAAAGCTTTGTTTCCAGAACCCGCCTTAAACTGGTGCCGGAGGATGACTTTATGGTGGTGGTGCTCAGAAGCGTGATCATGAACCCTTATACCACCGAAGTCATTTTGGATGACATTCTGGATGAACAGGAAAAAATTTATCATCAATTTTGACCGGGTTTCAGGCCAGGCCCAGTTGTCCCGTAAAATGTATTTACAAACGGGTATAAATGTCTTCGTTGAAACCAATAAAAATGTTTGCCATCCGGATCACTGTGGGGGCTCTCAGGTTACCTGTCCGGCCTAACGCATGCTTTAGAATCTCTTGGGCATCCGATGGGTCCGGAACAAAGGTTAAAATTTTATTTTTACCTTTTGCAATGTAGATATGTTTCTGATGCTTGATGACATCCCAGGCTTTTTGTGCATCTATTTTTTCTTTTCTTGCATCAACCGTTAAATCCACTGAAATCTTGTGTTCTTTAAAATAGGCAAGCGCTTTTTTGCAAGACGTGCAGCCTTTTCTAATATATGCCCACTCTATTGTCATTTTTGTGCTCCTTATTGCTTTCAATACAATTTACCAATGCAGGGATATTCAATCTTAAACACTGTTTTCTGCCACAACTGTAGTGGGATCTTTACCCTGAGTCAAACACTTCCGAAACGTGAAATTAGATTGTGATTTGCCGGACTGCCTTTGGGCCAAAACGGACCTTTGAATTTATTTGACTTTCTATTTTTGTTTCATTATAGAAGTAAGGTCAATTGCCGTAGAAACGGCCTATAAATTTAAACTCATTCTTTTCCTTTTGCAGGGAACAACGGGGATAGATATCCCCGGAATAATCATAAATTTCAAACATGAAGCCAGAAGGTTTTCATCAATGCGAATGAAAAGCTTTTGGCTTTTTTTACTTTTTTCAACCCCAAACAAATTAGGCCCATATTATGAGATGTTTAGTAACCGGCGGAACCGGATTCGTAGGTTCCAATTTAACTTTAGCGCTTCAAGAGCAAGGACACGAGGTGATCATCACAGGAAATGAATCTGAACAGGTCTTACCGGGATTTAAGGGTAAATGCCTGTATCCAGGGTTTATAGGCATAGATTGGGACGCCATAGGAAACATTGATGTCCTTTTTCACCAGGCGGCAATTAACGGGACAAGAGTAAATGACGAAAAAGAAATCATGCGAGCCAATCTTGAATCATCAAAGCAGTTATTCAACTATGTCATTGCCCATGGATGCAGAAAAATTGTGTACGCTTCATCAACAGCAATATATGGCAACGCCCCGGCCCCTTACCACGAAAGTGACCCGTCGGATCCACAAACACCCTATGCCGAGGCAAAAAAATTACTCGATGATTTTTCCATGGCCCTTGCAGCCGGATATTCAGATCTCACCATTGTCGGACTTCGATATTGCAATATATTCGGGCCAAGAGAAAACCATAAGGGAACAAGGGCTACAATGGTGTATCAATTTGCCCGGCAGATGCAAAAAGGGAACCCGAAACTTTTTAAATTCGGAGATCAAAAAAGAGACTACATCTATGTCAAAGATGTTGTAAAAGCCAATATCCTTGATGGTCCTGTAAAAAGTCAAAGCCCAAATCAAGCTTGAGTGTTTGAGCTTACAGATCTGTTTTGATCGTAAGCTCAAAACAAGTTAAAAAATAGTTTTTGTACGCCAAATTGTTCTTTGACATTCAAAAAAGTATTGCATTATAGCCCGAAACGACTTTGCTACGCTTCTTTTATGCATAGCAGAGAGCCTTCTGGACAATAGTTGCCCTGAAGAGATTGATTCCTGCTGCTTTTAAGGTTGCTGCGAATCTTACTGCTTGGAGGCCTCGATATTTTAATCGTTTCACCCCGGTGCGTCGATCATATTCGGACATTGTCGCTTCGACTCCGGCTCGCCAACGGTATCTATCTTTGAACGTATCTGTCTGTTCATAAGCTCTTCGACGGGCAATCCTTGCAGACTTTTCGGTATATCGATTGTATGCGTATTTTTTCCCTGGTTTTACCGGGCAATTTTCTAGTTGAGGGCAGCCCAGGCAGGTATCAAGGGGAAAACCCTGGGTAATCCGTTCCTTCTTTTTCTTTTTAAAAACCGGGGCATGCCCCTGCGGGCATGTTATGATTTGTCCATCTGCCGCAAGGTTGAAATCAGTAAGGCTGAGCTTCTCCTTTTTGGTCGTTCCCATGGTGGGCGAAACAAGATTAATGCCATTCGACTGGGCAGCCTGGTAATTCTCATCGCTTCCATAAAGAGAGTCAGCCTGGATTTCCTTGGGAGAAAGATTTTGCTTTCTGGCGGCATCCATTGCAGGAATCAAGGCATTGGCATCACTTGCCGAGGCAGGTTCCACATCAACATGAGTGATCAGATTCAAGGTTCCGGCTTTTTCATCTTCATCATCTGTTTTTGTAAATGTTTCCATTACCTGGACCTGGTAACCTTGCCCCTTATGGCCGCTGTAGGTCGCATCAGGGTCAGAAGGATTTTGAAGTGAGTCTGAAGGAATCTCTTTTGGAGCTTTAAGCGTAACCTTCTGACCACTTTCAGGATCAACTTCCAGATTGCACTGCTCTTTCAAAACCCTTTCAAGCAGCTTGTAGCTGTACATGGATGCAACATCAGAGTCGCTTTTAAATTCCTGAATCAGATGGTAAAGATCCTTGCTGACACTTGCAAGAGTTTTGGCTGAATCAGAGGGTTTTACCATGGAAAAGCAGGACAATGCCTTTTCCGAAATATACATTCCGATAATCTCGGTGCTGATACCGGAAAAGTGGTCAGGGTGTTTGCGTTTCAGGTTAACCAAAAATTTATTGATACTCGCTGCGAAAATATTGATTCTCCCCAGCCGGCGCATATTTGACTTAACATGGACCGAATCGATTCTCTGGTTATCAGCATTGACTCGAAACACAGCGGCAAGCTTGTCAGCAATAGCATTGAAGAGGGCTTTGTCCAGTTCCTTCTCGATCATGAGTTGGCGGAAGGTCCACAGGGTTTTCAAGCATAGATATTTGGCGGCATCTGATTCTTCCGTTAAATTCAAGGCATAGTGCCATTGGATATTGAATGCCAGTTGGGATACGGTTTCTTCATCAGTAAGATCATGAGCTTGCTGGAGCAGCAGAACACCGAGCATGGTGTAGAGTTCTTTTGTGGGACGTCCTGCTTCTCTTGAGAAACAGGGTTTGATTAGATTGACCGGTAATGAGCGGAGGATTTCTTTTTGAAAAAGCCCTGCCCAGGAGTCATCGAGCAATTTCCTGCGCTTCGGGCTTAAAAAGTCCCAGGGATCGAAAAGGTGGAGCTGATAGTGGTCATTTGTCTTAATCATTGATTCAACCATAAGTTATTGATAACAGAGAGCATATTGTACATGATAAAGACTTGAATTACAAGTTGGAAAATAGATTTTCGCCAATAATATTAGCATGTTAAATTGGTCTTGGACTTTTTACGAGTCCATCATCCTTGCTTCAAAAGCAAAAGAGAGCTGTATTGTCAATTGCGGATCTGGAACCGCAACGTCTTTTAACAAAATCGTTGAACAGCTCAATTTTGTTCTGGGCATGAACAGGTCCCCGGAATATATTGAAAACCCCTTTCAAGGCTCGTATCAAAACCATACAGCGTGTGACATGTCCCTGGCAAAAGAAAAAATCGATTTTGTGCCCGAGTACTCATTTGAAAAGGGATTAATGGATTACTATAATTCCGGTTTCTTAATTTGAAAACCACTGAGACATCTAAGGAGAAACACATGAAAAAATTATCAATCAAAATTATTTTTACGGTCGGTATCTTATGGATGGCGGCAGCCGGCATGTCATATGCGGGTTCAGATATTGCGGTAAAGGAATCCGTATTTTCATTTGGCAGCGTAACCGACGGCACACAGATTACCCATGATTTTATAATCAGCAATCCAGGAGACGATGTATTATCCATACTGCGGGTGGGTACTTCATGCAGATGCACAGTCGCCAATTATCCAAAAACCGTTGCCCCGGGCAAAACAGGTATCATACATGTGAAAGCGGATACTTCGGGCTATGGCGGCAGAACATTCAAGCGGTACATCATCATCCGAACAAATGTGCAGGGAAAAGAATCTGTCAAGCTCCAGATAGAAGGGGCAGTGCAATAACAGCCATGGGCTGATCTAAGCTATTAAATGCCAGGATCAGCCCAAAACAAAGGTTCTAAAATTTTAGTAACTTACACTGATTCTCTTATAAAACCTTGTCCAAACTTCTCCGACCTTGGATTTTAATCTTAACCAGGTTCTAATATTCAAGGGTTACTTTTTAATGCTTGACATCCGGACGAGACCTAATGTAGTACATTTTTTAAAAATTTATGATTTTTTTTAACAAATTGAAGATTTTTGCCCAAAAACTGCCAGGCAGGCAGCTTAAAAACCTTGATAGATTTTATATCCATCTGAAAATTTATCCTTATCAGGAATCTTCTCAATGTATTTATGAAAGGTAAAGTAAGGCTACTTTTTGCCAGAAGGCAAGAGCAACACATAAAGTTAAAACCAGAGAAACCGTTTTAATTTGGATCAGCTTCCATAGACTCGTTTTTCTGGGATAATGATATCAAAAAGGCCACGAAGGTACGGGCGGTAAAAAATTTTTCCGCCAAATCTTTGTGGTTTTTTTGTATATAGCAGTAACACAACCGTTATAAAGTCTTAATGGGTCAGGAAAGGAAACACCGGCCGGCATGAGACCATTGTAACGGACAGGTTAAAAAACCACGAAGGTTAGGGCGTATAAAAAGCGCCGGATCTTTGTGGTTTTTTTTTGGATGAGACGAAAGTCTTAAATGGTTTCTATTTTTTTTACTTTGTGTCTGAACGAAAACCTGGAACTTTTGTTTAGTACAAGGCGGGCGCAAATTTCAACCGGAGTAATACATGAAGTATTTCGAGGATTAAAATTTGCGCCCAACGAAGTAATCGACAAAATTTACGGTTTTCGGTCGGGCACACTTTAGTTCCAATCCCTTAACTACAAAGGAGAACATGATTAATGGACCTAAACACACAACGCGAACATTTTATTGATGTTATGGCCAAGTTCACCGGCTATGCAGGCAAACATCTTCCTGATGATGTTATTGCCAAACTTGAAGAGCTCAGGGAACAGGAAAATACCCCCATGGCAAAACTGATCTATGGTGCCATGTTCGATGATTTAGACATGGCCCACAAGCTTGACAGACCGGCGTGTCAGGACACGGGTGTTATCCAGTACTTTGTACAGGTCGGTTCCAAATTTCCCATGATTGACGAGATTGAAAGCTGCCTGGTTGAAGCGGTAAAAAAAGCCACCATAGAATCTCCATTACGTCATAACTGCGTGGAAATTTTTGATGAAAAAAATACCGGCAACAATGTCGGCACAAGAATTCCATGGATTGACTGGGAGGTTGTTCCCAACAATGACGAGGTAAAAATCTATATGTACATGGCAGGCGGCGGTTGCAGCCTGCCCGGCACGGCCAAGGTCCTGATGCCCCTTGAAGGGTATGACGGTGCAGTCAAATTTATATTTGATCAGATCACCTCTTACGGCATCAACGCCTGTCCCCCGCTTTTGGTTGGAATCGGCATTGCAGGCTCCGTAGAAGTGGCTGCCAAGCTGTCCAAAAAAGCCCTGCTTCGGCCGATCGGCACACAAAATCCCAACGCCCGAGGTGCAGAATTAGAGAAGATGATTGAAAAAGGACTTAATGATATACAAATCGGTCCTGGCGGACTTACAGGTAAAAATTCAGTTATGGGTGTTAACATTGAACAGGCAGGACGCCATCCTGCGACCATCGCCGTTGGTCTGTCAACCGGATGCTGGGCGCACAGAAGAGCGTTGATCAAATTTGATTCAAGCCTGGAATATGAAGTTATCTCACATAAAGGAGTTACACTATGAGCACAAAGACACTGACAACACCGATTAAAGACGAAGATCTTGAAGATATCACCATTGGAGATGTTATTTTTTTGGACGGTTATCTGATCACCAGCCGGGATGATGTGCACCACCGCCATATCCACCAAGGCAAAGACCTGCCGGTTGACCTTGCAGGCAAAGCCATCTTTCATGCAGGGCCTATTATGCAGGAAAGAAAAGATGCGCCCGGCAAGTATGAAGTGATCTCCATCGGGCCGACCACCAGTATGCGCATGGAAAAACTTCAAAAGGAATTTTTGGAAGCCACAGGCGTTAAACTGGTTGTGGGCAAAGGCGGTATGGGGCCCAAAACAGCTGAAGGCTGTGTGGCGTCTAAAGCGATTCATACTGTATTTCCCGGCGGATGTGCCGTTCTGGCCGCAAGCCGGGTGGAAGAGGTGGAATCGGTTGAATGGCTGGATTTAGGCATGCCCGAAGCCATGTGGGTCATGCGTGTTAAACAATTTGGCCCGTTGATTGTTTCCATTGATACAAAAGGAAACAATCTTTTTGAACAAAACAAGAAAAAATTTAATGAAAAGAAAGATGAAGTTGTGGCGGAAATCATTAAACATGTGGATTATCTTGATTAAAAATCAAGGATAATTTTAAAACAGGATAATTCTAAGATCTGGTGAGGGACTCGGAAAAAAAGACTAATGAAAGGGGAAAGTTTTTTTTCCGGGCCCCTTAACCTATGTAGGTTATAAAACAGATGTACCAGCCTCAATAAATAATTTCAACGTTGAAACGCTTAAATTCCAGGGTGAATTGTTCTAACCGGTAAATTTTATTTTTTACCACGAAGTTCACGAAGGACACGAAGAATTAGCTTTGTTATCTTCGCGCCCTTGGTGAACTTCGTGGTTTTTATCCGTTATTGCCGGATATTCATTATATATTTTTATGAATTCGTAAAAATATATCATTTTTCATCATGCTTTCATTTCTTCTATAGTCTTGCCAACGATAACAAGACCCAAAATATTTCAATAAAATTCTAATGGTTAAAATTATTTTAACTCATTGAAAAAGGAGGATCAAAAGCATGAAAACGCACAACTTAGGGTTCCCCCGCATCGGAGACAACCGGGAACTTAAACGTGCACTGGAATCTTACTGGCGGGGAGAAACACCCCAAACTGAGCTGCTTGAGACCGGCGTCCGGCTTCGGAAAAAAAATTGGGACTACCAGAAAGGGCTTAATTATGTGCCGGTGGGTGATTTTTCATTTTACGACCAGGTTCTGGACACCAGCAGGATGCTGGGCAACATTCCTGCCCGGGCCCGGGAAACCTGTGGGTCAGCATTGGACCGGTATTTTCGTACAGCCCGGGGACAGTCCGCAGACGATGGAAAAGACAACCAGATTCCAGCCGGGGAAATGACCAAGTGGTTCGACACCAATTACCACTACATCGTCCCGGAGTTTGACAGCGATACAACATTTTGCCTGGATGCCCAATCTCTATTGGACCAGGTACAAGAAGCACGAAAGGCAGGGGTAAGACCCAAACCGGTTATCCTGGGCCCCGTGACCTATCTTTTTTTAGGTAAAGCTGAAAATTTTGATAAAAAAAACCTGCTCAAAGACCTGTTGCCGGAGTATGCCCAACTCTTAAATCTACTGGCCGCACAAGATATCGAGTGGGTACAGATGGATGAACCGTTACTGGTCATGGATTTGGATAATGACTGGAAACATATGGTGGAACAAGCCTATCAGGCATTGGGAAACGGATCGGTAAAAATCATGCTGGCCACTTATTTCGGCTCCCTTGAGGAGAACCTGGATATAGCCTTGCCGCTACCGATTCAGGCTCTTCATGTCGATGCGGTGCGGGGAAAAGACCAGGTACCGAATCTGGTTGAGCGTCTGCCCGAACATATGGAATTGTCATTGGGGGTAATTGACGGAAGAAACATCTGGAAAACAGATTTAAACGCCCTTCTGGATCAACTGACACCCATCCATGAGCAACTTGGCGATAGATTATGGCTGGCCCCATCCTGTTCCTTGCTCCATGTACCTGTGGACTTAAAGATAGAGGCCAAACTGGATACTGAACTTTTAAGCTGGATGGCCTTTGCCCGGCAGAAACTGGTTGAACTGGATATTTTAGCACTTGCGTTAAACCAGGGCCGGGCAATCGTGGCAACGGAACTGGACGAGAACGCAACGGCATTGAAAAACCGCAAAGCATCAACCCGGATTCATAACGCAAAGGTCCAGGCCCGTTTAGCCCAGGTGGATGACAGTTGGGGAGAGCGCAAGCACCCCTACGCGGAACGGGTCAAGCTTCATAAAGAAAAACTCAACCTGCCCCTTTACCCCACCACCACCATTGGTTCCTTTCCCCAAACCAAAGAGATACGTTCACTGCGTCTTAAATTCAAAAAAAGGGATATCGGACTGAATGACTACACGGCCGGGATTCGGGACCAGATGAAAAACACCATTCAATTCCAGGAAGAGACCGGGCTGGATGTGCTGGTCCATGGCGAAGCCGAACGTAATGATATGGTTGAATACTTTGGCGAACAGCTGGACGGATTTGCCTTCAGCCAATATGGATGGGTGCAGTCGTACGGTTCCCGGTGCGTTAAGCCGCCAATCCTGTTTGGGGATGTGTCCCGGCCCCAGCCCATGACCGTCTCGTGGATTGTTTATGCACAGTCCCTGACGGACAAACCGGTCAAAGGGATGCTCACAGGCCCTGTCACCATTTTAAACTGGTCTTTTGTCCGGGACGATCAAAGCCGGGCCGACACCTGCCGCCAGGTCGCGCTTGCGATGAGAGATGAGGTGCTTGATCTTGAAACGGCCGGCGTTTCCATTATCCAGATTGATGAAGCCGCCTTAAGGGAAGGACTTCCCCTGCGTAAAAGCCGATGGAATGAATATCTGAACTGGGCGGTGGGGGCATTCCGGATCACAGCCAACGGTGTCAAGGACGATACTCAAATCCATACCCATATGTGCTATTCGGAATTCAATGATATCATTGAGGCCATCACACACATGGATACCGACGTCATCACCATTGAGGCATCCCGGTCAAACATGGAGATATTAAACGCCTTTGACGAAACCGCCTATCCCAATGAGATCGGTCCGGGGGTGTACGATATCCATTCCCCCAATGTGCCAACCGTGGATTTCATTGTGGAAAACATGAAAGAAGCAGCCAAACGAATTCCAAAGGAACGGCTGTGGATAAACCCGGACTGCGGTTTAAAAACCCGGGCCTGGCCGGAGACAAAAGCGGCTTTGAAAAATCTGGTTGAAGCAGCCAGAGTGCTGCGTAACGCTGCAACTGTATGACAAGCGACTTACTTTGTGTGAACGAAAAGTCACCCCAAAAAGATAGGTGACTTTTCGTTCAAGTACTAGTTAAAAAATTCAATGTTCCAGGGGCTCTATGCCCCAGATATCCCTCGCATATTCCCTGACAGCCCGGTCGCTGGAAAATTTGCCCATATTTGCAGTATTTAAGATAGAACAGCGGGTCCATTGCTCTTGATCCAGATACAAAGCACGGACCTTTTCCTGGGCCTGGATAAAAGCTCGGTAATCGGCCAGAACTAAATAGCGGTCTCCATGGGCCATCAGAGAATCCCAAATGGGCAGAAAAAGATTGGGTTCCCCGGGAATAAAATGATTAAGTCGGACCATATCCAAAGTGGTTTTCAGATCTTCATCGCTGTTGTAATAGTACCAGGGATCATACCCTTGTGCTTTTTTCTTTTCCACCTCTTTGGCCGTCAGCCCGAAAATAAAGATATTGTCTTCACCGACCTCTTCCATGATCTCAATATTTGCTCCGTCAAGGGTGCCGATGGTAATCGCCCCGTTTAAAGCAAATTTCATGTTTCCGGTACCTGAGGCTTCAAGCCCTGCCGTTGAAATCTGCTCTGATAAATCGGTTGCAGGTATAATCTTTTCAGCCTGGGAAACACAATAGTTGGGCAAAAAAACAACCTTAAGCTTTTGATTCACGTCCGGATCATTATTCACAACGTCAGCCACGGAATTGATCAGCTTGATAATCAATTTTGCCTGGACATAGGCAGGCGCTGCCTTACCGCCAAAAATAACCGTCCTTGGTACAACCTCTTTATCCGGATCCTTTTTGATTCGGTTATACAAAGTGATGACATGGAAAATATTTAAAAGCTGACGTTTGTATTCGTGAATTCGTTTTACATGGACATCAAACAGCATATCAGGGCTTACATCCATGTCAACTTTGCGTTTGATATATTGTACCAGACGCGCTTTGTTGGCAAATTTTACCTGCCGCCATTTTTCACGAAATTCAGGGTTATCTGCATGGGGAATAAGTTTTGTGAGTTGGTCAAGATCGGTAATCCAGTCCGATCCAATGGTATCGGTGATCAGTGCTGATAAGACAGGGTTTGCCTGGAGCACCCAGCGTCGCGGTGTTACACCGTTGGTGACATTGATGATTTTGCCTGGAAAAATAATGTTAAAGTCCCTGAATAATTTATCTTTGATAATCCGGGAATGAAGGGCTGCCACCCCGTTGACCGTATGACTGCCCACAATAGCCAGATGGGCCATGCGCACCCGTTGTTCCGGGCCGTCTTCAATGATAGAGACCCGGCTCAATAACTCGGGGTTGTCGGGATATTGTTTTTCCACCATCTTTAAAAATCGTCCGTTTATCTCGTAGATGATTTCCATGTGACGGGGAAGCAACCATGAAATCAGGCGGACCGGCCAGGTCTCCAGAGCTTCGGGAAGTACTGTGTGGTTAGTATAGGCAAAGGTTTTTACACAAATGTCCCAGGCGCTGTCCCATTCAAGATCTTCTTCATCCAGCAACAGACGCATAAGTTCGGCAATGGCAATGGCGGGATGGGTGTCATTGAGCTGAACGGCCACCCGTTCAGGCAACACTTTGAAATCGGGGTTGTGCTTTTTAAACCGGCGCATAATGTCCTGGAATGTAGCCGCCACAAAAAAATACTGCTGTTTGAGGCGAAGTTCCTTGCCCACCTCTTTCTCATCACTGGGATATAGCACCTTGGAGATATTTTCCGTGAGCACTTTGCTTTCCATGGCACCAATATAGTCACCCTGATTAAACTCCTGCAAAGAAAAATCCTCGGTAGACATGGCCGCCCATAACCGCATGTTGTTCACATTTTTGGTGCCGTACCCCGGGATAAGAATATCGCAGGCCATGGCATTAATGTCCAAGGTATCCACCCAACGATAACACTGCTTGCCCTCACTGTTTTTATACGGTTCTGACCTGCCATAGAACTGAACTTTATATAAAAATCCCCGACGCCTGAATTCCCAAGGAGTGCCCCAGCGCACCCAGTTATCGCATTGTTCAACCTGGTACCCGTTGACAATGGTTTGATAAAATATGCCGTAATCATACATAATACCATAGCCATATCCTGGAATATTTAACGAGGCCATGGAGTCCATATAACACGAGGCTAGCCTGCCCAATCCCCCGTTACCAAGGCCTGCATCCCACTCCTGCTCCTCAATTTCTTCCAGGGTAAATCCCGTTTCTTCCAGTGTTTTTTCACACGCTTTGTTTAATTGCATATTGGTGACATAATTCATTAAAAATCGACCGGGCAGAAACTCAAGGGAAAGATAATAGACCCGTTTCGCGCTTTTATCGTAAAAAGATCGCTGGGAGTTGAGCCACCTTTTCACCAACCGGTCACGGACACTATAGGCCAATCCCTTATAATACGTATCTTTTCTGGGGGGATAAAAATCGTTTCCCAGGGTAGTCATGATGTGATGTTTAATATCTTCGTTAAGATTTGTGGCAGGCTGCTCATCTGTTTCCGGGGCTTTGCCCGGATAACTTCTTTGATTTTCCATGATGCACTTCCCCACTTATGATTCGGTTATCTTAATCGCAAACAAGGACTGGTAAGAATATTTTGAACTTTTTTGTCAATTTACATAAATTCCAGACAGATATCAATGGATATTTCGTATTGTCAGATTTCGCCGGATAGAAAATTGTATAATAGAATCAATGTAACCGTTTCAGATCTTAAAGCTTTTGTCTGGGCTGAGCCATGGTGGAACACCAGGTCAGCCCCCCAAAAAATTAATCGTCTTGGTGCTTTTTGCAGTCGCCGCCTTTTTCGCCGGTGCCTGGATCCAGCCCCAGATGCTCACGGACACTGCATATATCATTGCCTTCCACCACCCAGGAGCCGTCATGGGCCACCACCAGAGGCACAAAAGAGATATCAGCCTTTTTAAGCAGATCAAAGGTTTTATTTATACGTTGATCCGCCTTTTCACAATCTTGCACGTCGGCGTCGGCATCGGTTTCCAAAGTTTTATATGCACCATAGCCCAAATGTTTACAGATGACATGGGCTGTCATGGTTTTACTTTTTTCACCCAAAACCGGATATATAACCAGTTTCAGGGCAAGCCCGATTTCAGCTGCAACTTCTTCCAGACTGTCAAGCAAGGCCTTGCAGTGGCTGCAGGCCGGATCTGAAATAACATAAATGAACTTGTCAGACGTCCCGCCCGGCGCAAAGTTCAAAGAAACCAGATCGGCCAGGTCTGCGGCATGGGTCTTAAAAAAAACTTTACGCATTTCAACCGCCTTTTTTTCTTTCTCCTTGGCTTTTTTTCGTTCTGCATCAGCAACGTCCGACAGACCGGCCATGGTTTTTCGGGTAATGGATACACCTTTTTTATACAACTGCCCGGCAACAATAAAATCCTTGCCCGCATATATCGGTGCAAGACCGCCTTCAAAGGAGAGTACGGCTTCACAAAGAACGCCCTGCTCTTTTTTATATACCAATTTTGCATCTTTAGGTATCGTCACCTGGGATTGTAACCACGCCAGGTCAACATGATCGCATACCGAATTTGCACAGACCGAAGAGACGCCGGCCGACAACAAAAAAATTGCAAACATAAATACAGATAAACGTGTGAAGCGCATTTTGAATCCCATAATGTTGTTTTTACTCCTTTTTTTTATATGAAACGCTCTGTAAGCCACAGAGATGTTTCAATATTCGTTGTGGGCCGAACCACGGTCAAAGACCAAAGACGGTCCGTGACCTTTATATTAGAGCTCCTGAACTGGTGAAAGACGTGGGCTGGGGCGACAAAACACCTCCATATTATCAATGAACAAAAAAGACGGCCGGATTCTTGCCGCCTTGATCCTTGCTTTTTCGACGCTTTGGGCCGGTATATTGTTCTTCTCATACCACAAATCCGGATCTGATAAAAATTCAATTAGGTGGGTCTCGGCCTGGTCTGCATTCTTACATGATTTTACAAGGTGGGGGGTGAATGCGGGCCCATATTGTTTATCTGCGATTTTCTGGGTCTGCTTTCTGGCATCTTCCCATAAATTATCCGGGTCCAAAAGAATAATGGGCGCCAGTGGATTCTCATGAATCTTCATGGAGGTGATGGTAATGCTCAACTCCTCGGCACTACCGTATCCACCGGTGTTGATCACAGGCAGATTGCTCAATTTCTGCAAATGATCCTGCCGGGCCAGGCGCAGGCCTTCATTATATTTAATCAATCCGTCACAGGTGGTTAAAGAAGCCTGGTTCTCCCCTTCAAGTTCTATGGCGATCCCGACACTCATGATGTTGTGCCGGCGGGCCAGATCATTGGCTTCCTTCATCAGGCCTGGGCCGCCGCCATGGACAATGCCCATTTCATCGCCTAAACGCAGGGCCAGGCGATTAATCAGATCAATGGTCAGTCGGTTGTCCGCAGCCTTGGTGTGTGACCCGTAAAATGCAAACCAGAACCGTACCCGGTCAAAACGCTCCCAGTCATCAGGCTCCATAAAGCACCCGTGGTAAAAAGAATAGAGCTTGTCAATCACAGGATCGTAACGCATGAACTCGCACGGATCATTGACGGCATGGGTCAAAGAGATCATGTGCCGAATCTCGTCGTCGGCAAAGCACGGATTTTCGGCATTGATAAGAAAGGTGCGTAACCCTGTTCTTCGCAGCGCATCCACAACTTCGCGTTCCGGAAACCGCCGGCCAATGAACACCCGGGAATTGACCCCACCCAAAACAGACAGCTTGCCAAGCGTCTCTTTGAGCCTGTCACCTATGCTTTTAGGGATAGATAGTTCATGGCGGCGCTGAGTACTTTTTGCCAAACAATTTTTAATAATCTCCAGCTGAGCCTCCCCTTTGGTATCCAAAGCCCGGGGCACCTGGATAAAATTCCCCTTATTCAGGATAAGCCCCATGGCATCATCATCCAGAATATCAAACAGGTTGGATACCTCGGCATGTGTGAGCAGATCACATAGCCGGTATCCTTCTTTTACCCTTGCCTTTTCCAAGGGGACGGTCAAAGGATTGTCGCTTCTGAAAAACTTGATACGAATACGGATGTCACTTAAAGGAACCGGGGTTTTTCCCAGATGGAACAGCTCCACCTGCCGATTTCTGAAGGTGCGGAAAGGGTCCAGGACTCTTGCGGGTAAGTGGATAATATCATCTTTTTCCGGTGAGACCACGGCATCAATGATCCCGTAAATGTCACCCAAAGAGATCTTGACGGCGCCCACAAAAAGCGCTCCGGGATTGAGAAGGGTTTTGGCCGGATCCATAGGCACCCTGGATCGAATGGCATTCAAGGCGCTTCGACCCTTTTTAATCACCGCGCCAACACTGGAGCGAATCATCGCGGCCGGTTCAAAACAATACTGGAAAGCGGAGAGTGCCACCTCAATATAATCGCAGATTTGTCCGGTGACAGGATCAATTTCCTGACAGATGTCAAACCCTTCATAGTACCCTTTGCCCACCCGGTTGCCCACAAAAAGCCGTTTATGGAGATAATGACGGACATCCCGGATGCGCAGTTCCGGGTCCATGACCACCAGCCGTCCGATCTCATCCCCGGTCTCAAACAAATCCAGGGCATTGGTTAAAAGGGGGTTTAAATTTCGAATAAGCCCGGAAAGCAGAATCTTTGATCCGTCTATTTCCGGCACCGGCGGCGGGTCTCCGGGCATGTGGGTGTCTGTATGCAGGCCGATCTGGGCATTGCCGCTTCTCCCGGAAAAAAACCAGGGTTTACCGTCCTTAAGGGAGGATACAATATAATCCGACACCTTGGGGAATAAAAACCGAACATCTACCTGCTCTTCTCCCGAGGAACGAAGGGCAATGGTATCAATATATCCGTCCGGACTGACTATCTTGGGTATGTCCATTAGAAACCTTAAATTTCAAGTGAGCCTGTGCAAAAAAGCTGAACAATCAAAAAAGCAAGCATAAATCCGGGTCACGTGTACGTCAAGAAAAAATACGATTAGCCCAGGGGTGCAAACATCATTGGGCTTTCAGCTTTAAGGTATCAATATGATTTCCTTAATATGAATCTCTATTACAAGAAGCCTATCCGGGCAGACCAAAGATTTTCGGCCCATCTTAGCGATGTGGAGAGCCTCAAAGATATTCTTCATGCCGTGTATTCGCATCATATTTCCCCACAGGGCGGACTTATCAGATCGGCGGGGCAATGGTGACGATGATCCGCATTTTAGTGTCCGCCATGACCCCGTGGGGCTCCCTGATTTCTGAAATTAGAATATCCCCCTCATTGGCAGGAATTTTTGTATCATCTTCCCCGAGAAACCATCCCTTTCCTTCAAGAACCTGGATGGACAATTCCCCGTCCAAATCGTGGGAATGCACAGGAAACGTCACGCCGGCATCAAGATTAAAATTGATGATTTTAAAAAATTCAGACGTTTGAACTAAAAAAAATCTTTTCATCGCTCCGGGGTCAAACGTGTTGGTTTCTGTAAGTTTTATAACTTTCATGGAATTTTCCTTTCATGTTTATTACCCTTTGCATAGGTTGCCTTTCTGAATTATTTTTATCAAAGGCATTGCGCCGTTTCATTGACATAGATCAAATTTTTTGAGTTTTTGATTTAACTTTTATCCAAAGCAAAATGAAAAATGCAAATTTAAAGCTGATTTTATACGCGCTTCACCCCAAAAACCGCAAATAGTAAAAAATTATTTAAAGAGGGTAAATTCCGCCAGGATCTCTATTATCGTTTGCATGTGGTAGCGCTGGAACTGCCGGCGCTTTGTGAACGGGGGGGACGATGTTCAACTTTTAGCGTACCATTTCATACGGGCGGTTGCCAACGCTTTAGGACAAAAAATCGACAGGGTGGAACCCACCTTCCCTCAGGCTCTGGGCGCCTATTGTTGGCCCGGCAATATCCGCGAATTGTGGCATGTGATCGAATCAACCATTGTTCTTATGGACGACAATGTCATGCGCTTTGACTCATTGCCGGAAAAAATACAACGGGCTGTGCAGCGGCAACTGCCGGGAAAACAGGCATCCATGCACTTTGCCTCATTAAATTTTGATGATATTCAAAGGCAAGCCCTTTGCCAGGCCCTCCGGCAATTTGACGGCAATATCAGCCAGATGGCCAAGGCATTGGGAATCGGCCGGAACACCACTTACGCCAAACTTAAAAAATTTAAGTTGTTATAATTTTGCCAAATGAGCAACCGCAGCCTGTGCTGTTGAATATATCTATGGCCTGTATTGAACAAATTGTCTGAACCACAAGATGTTGTGGTCGGACAAATTCAGAAAAAGAATTCAATCATACCGGTACATTACAAAATGATTGATGGCGTGAATTTGTGAGAGAATTTCATTCAATCTCACACAGAGTCACGACTCAATCATTTTGAGGTAATAGTTTCGCTTTTCCCCTGAATTTTTAATTTTTGAATTCAAACAGTGAAGCTCCTCATAAACAAAAATTACCATCCATAAATGGTGATATTCTTAAGATCAATCTGCAATAAAGCAGTTGAATGTTATAAGGAGCTTCACTATGAAAAAAAGAAACATTTTTCAAAATCAAAGTCAAGAAATCCTTACTCTTTTTGAAATGGCAAAAGACAGGTCCAAGGTCATGTGCATCCCCATGGATTATGCCAAAAAAGATCATGTGGCCATGTTTTGCAATGGGAATGGAAAAATCCTTCGAAAGCCCTTTTCCATAAAAAACACACCTGAAGGAGTGGAATATTTAATTGATCAAGTCACAAAATCTTGTCACCATCATGGGATTGATATTAAACACACTCTTTTCGGAGGAGAGGATTGCGGGACATATGCAAATAATTTCATTGAAGCTCTACGTTCGGAAAATTGGCTGGTGGCAGGGGTAAATGCACTTGATGCCAAAAGACACCGGGAAAATATTCAAGCGAGCACGGACCGGTTAGATCTATTGGGTATCAGTAAAATGCTTCTTAACTGTAGTGGAAATTGTTCTCCAGCTCAATCCGGAATTTATTGGAATTTGAGAACGCTTTGTCGAGAAAGACAGAAATTGGTGGTCACGAAAAGCGGTGTGAAAAACAGGGTTCACACCATTGTAGATCAGATTTTTCCGGGCTTTTTTAAATGAAGCCAAAAGTGGAATTCCTCCATTTTCACCGGCATCATTAATATTGATGGAAGACCGATTCAGTGTGCATCAGATCCGGCGCCGAAGGCCAGCCGCATTAGTGAAAAGCCTTGCTAAACAAGGCTTGCCGAATCCAGAGGGCCGTGCAGAAAAACTTCAACGTTATGCCTCCCAGGTCCTCCGACCCCAAAAAGATCATATTGTTACATTGCAGATGTCATTAAAACAGCAAGTCAGATTAATTCTATGCCTCCAAGAAAGCACTGACCAATTACAACGAGATATCGCGGCACATTTAGCGCAGACCCCAGGCGCATTCTTAACCACCATTCGAGGAATAGGTTTAATTTTAGCTGCCGGTGTAAGTGCTGAAATTGGAGATCCCGATAAGCAAAAATCTTTGACAAATCTGGTGTCTTATGCCGGCATAATTCCGCAAATAAAACAGACCGGAGGGGAACAAGGGAAAACTCAAGTTATTAGAGTCGGTAAGCGGTGTAATCGTATTTTAAAAAATTATGTCGTCCAGTCCGGCTTGCATATGGGGATTCATGGCCCAGACGAATTAATTGCCGACTATAAACGAAGAGAAGCCCGGGATCAGCATGCTGATTTCGGTATGGCAAGAAGATTTCTGAGAATGGCAATGTGTTTGATGCGGACCCACCAAGCTTATTTGCCAAAGCGATTAAAAAGCCGGCAGTGCCCGATGGAAGAACGAGGCCGTTATTACCAAGAGACTTGGCCGTTACTCATGGATAAATGGAGAAGGGTCAAGAAGTTAGATATTGCATTCGATAAAAAAATGCCCTTGGGGCAATGGCGCAACATGATACAGGAGCTTTATGACATACAATTAAGGTTGTAGATAAAACATAAGCTTGATTTGTTGTCTCATATCAAAATTTTAACGATTTTTGCGGACAGGATGGCTTCGTTGATACTGTCGCATTGGCTCAGACTAACGAGTCTCATTGACGGCTACTTATAGAATGTCCACCATGTCCGCTCCAATACTTTCATTATGGCTCAAAGGTGCTCTGATCCTCGGAAATTATGCCGAGAGATCTTGTTATACCAGTATGCCAAATTTTGGATTTATAGGGCATGGTCTTCCACCAGTAACGCAAATTTTTTAAAATCTATGACTTTGGGATGCAATTGATCTTATTTGGTATCATTAAAAAACCGATCATATCGGACAGGAATAGTACGTCTCAAAAAAATATTGAAAATATTCCTTGTTTTCTCTCTGGTGCTCTATAAGTCCTTAGTCCATTATGTGACCATCTGAAGAAAAAAAATTGCAAGCCTTTCCAGATGATGTTAATGATTTCATCATTGATAATTTTAATATTTATATAGATTTGGTTATTCTTATTTTCGAATGTTCTCCTGTTAGATAATTGAATGTGAAAGATAAACGAAAAACAAAGATCAACTTGTTATGCCTTAATGGATAATAAATGCCATATCCTAAAAAATATAAAGAGTATGCATCAGTATTATCTCCATTTAAATGGTATTTCTTATTAATTGCAGGAATTGGTATCCTATTATCAGTATTTTCGATTCTTCTGTCTGTTAAGTTCCAAATAAATTTAATATTTCTTCATGGGGTTGGCTTTTTATTCGTGCTGTGGGGTTGGGGGCTCTTTTTAATACAGAATTGGTATGGAGAGAAATCAAAGTTTTCGAAAAAATTTCCAAAATTAATTTTGGTTATTGCAGAATGGTTTTCATCAATCTTGCTGGATGTTTGGTTTATGATTGGGACGATAGGCTCAGCTATTTTTATCCTGAAAATATTTTTCAGAGCAACTGGTTGAACTGGCACGGGCTATGACAGTGCAGTTTTAACTAATAAAATTTTATAACCTGTTTTGGTTTATTGGGTGGTTTTGCACATTGCCGCCCGCCCATTAACCAGAGCGTTATGTCTTGTATGCAAATATGAATTATATTTATTTGTTGGCCATCATTCCATTTTATGTTTTTTATAGGCACTACACTAATATGTTTCTAAAAGTAGTTGAAAACCTTAGTCGTAAATTTACAGGTTCTAAAAGGGATTTTGCCTTTATGCTTGCCTGGCTCTTCTATGCAGCATTTGTTGTTTCACCGATTTTCTTTATGCTTTTTTTCAGGAATTACTTGAATCCCCTCTCCGCAACAACCTGGAAAGAAATTGTTTGTATTTTGACCGTCTATATTTTGTTTCTAATATTCAATTTGAAATATTTACTGAAGAACAAGCAGATTCTCATAAAAGCTGGATATTGGAAAAAATGAAACGACATAAGCAATCACTGGACGGGATCACGGGCAGCTCAGCCCCCCCCTTCAAGTACGGTGGCGCGGCCCGTCGGGTCAAACGTCAAAAAGCACATTTATATCAAAATTCAGCCTCTGATTAAACCATAGAAAAGCGACACTTATGTCTATTTAAGCTCGCTTTTTGGGCAGTTGTGCTGGGCACAACATCTTGTGCATCTTTTCTATTCTGCGAAGGGAGGATAATAATATATTAAAGTTATTCTTGCCTTTTGATGTCAAGGATGGTTAATCTCCAATTAAATTGATTTTTAACATCAACCAGTTTTATAAAAAAATACATAGGCAGAATCCGCCTATCACCATATTGACCCATTCTGTCTATTTCACTGTTCTGTAACGAAACATGATATGATTTGCAAATTATGTAAACAGGATAAGCCTCTTAGAAACTCTCACATCATTCCAGAGTTCTTCTACTCTTCAATTTATGATGAGAGGCATAGATTTTATATCGTTTCAACAGCTCCAGGAGAGAGAAGAGGAATCCGGCCAAAAGGCATTTATGAAAAGTTACTTTGTGAGACATGCGAAGATGCTTTTGGCGATTATGATGATTATGGTCGCAAGGTGCTTTTTGGAGGCGCCAGCATTGAAATTCCAAAAAATTATCCTGATGCGTATGTAACAAGCAATATAAACTATCGCAAATTTAAGCTATTTTCAATGTCCTTACTCTGGAGAGCCTCTGTTTCGGAAAGAATCGAATTCAAAATCACAAAACTCGGAGGGCCTCATGAAGAGCGTTTACGCCAAATGCTATATGATAAGAACCCAGGTGAACCATATGAATATGGCTGCATTCTTATGGTGGAAAATAACAAGCCAGAAGTAATGGATTTAATGGGGCGGCTTATTCTCCCTCCAGAAAAACTCCAGTTACGTATTGAAGGACACAGGGTTTTCAGGGCTGCATTTGGAAACCTTTGGTGGGTATGGGTCGTTTCAAACCACACAAAATCATTTTCTAAACAAAAAGTATTCATGGATCAACACGGTACATTGCCTATTATAAAAGCTAAATCACATGGCTTTTCATTCCTAAAAAACTTGACCTTGGAATTAGAAAAGAAAGGGATGCTTGATGATTAAAAAACAGAATCGGGATAGGACTCCCCATCACTGAGGAGCCCTCCCAGGTGAGTAGCCCAAAGGAACTTCCCCTTCAGGCTCTCTCAGAACCGGACGTGAATCTCTCGACTCATCCGGCTCCTATCGTTCAGCCGTTTTTTTTTTTCTCAGGACACGCCAATGTACAAAAAGGTTCGGCTGTCGTTCAGCTATCTGTGTCAACCATCTTGTGGCCTTTTGTTGACGTCCCCTGAGTTTCTTATATTTACAGGTTGCCCAACGTACTAACCGCCAATTTATATGATGGAGAATCCCAGACATCTCAGAAGGATTGTACCGCCCGTAATAATTAATCCAGCCTTGAATTATTGGATTACATTCTATAGCCAGATCCTCAAGCGTGTCCCCTGGCCGTAATTGCCAGTTCCAACTGCGTACTTTCTGTCTGATTGCCTTTGCAGCCTTGTTGCTTATCGCTGGTGTGAAGTTTTCAAAAAATTTTCCTCTGCGATTTCTTGATAATCTGGGCCGAAATGTATACCCTAGAAAATCAAACTTCATAACAAGATAATCTCCTTTCCGATCTTCATCCTTGCAATAAACTATTTTTGTCTTTTCAGGGTGCAGCTCCAACCCACATTCACCAAACCTTAACTCCAAGTCAGCTTTCAACTGTTTGGCTAATGGTTCAGTTCTGCAGTGGCAAACAGCATCATCGGCATATCGCTCAAAAGGCACATACGAATAGTTCCGCTGCATCCAATGATCGAAAACATAATGCAAAAATAAATTTGCCAGCAAGGGACTAACCACTCCTCCTTGCGGAGTTCCTTTTTGCGGATAAACAAGTGATCCGTCCGGCATTGCGATTGGGGCCTTTAGCCACCGTTCAACATACAAAAGTACCCAACGACAATCTGTGTGTTTTACTACAGCTCTCATCAAAAGTTCATGACTGATATTGTCAAAAAATCCTTTGACATCAAGATCCAACACCCAGTCATACCGCCAGCATCTTTTGCGTGCTTCCCCCACGGCATCCAGGGCTGACTTGTTTGGCCGATAACCATACGAGTCCGGATGAAAATGAGGCTCTAATAACGGTTCGAGATACTGTTTTACAACCATCTGGGCGACACGATCTCCCACAGTTGGAATACCAAGGGGCCTCATTCGGCCATCCCCTTTTGGTATCTCTATACGCGCTACCGGAGGAGGGAAATAACTGCCGGAAGACATCCGGTTCCATATTTTGAAAAGGTTATTGGTAATATCCTTTTCAAAATCAACTATGGACTGATTATCTATTCCAGCCCCACCACGGTTTGCTTTTACGCATTTGTATGCTTCCCAAACTTGATGCTTTGAGATAATAAACGACTTTACTTTTTCCAACAGAATCCTTCCCTATACGGGTTGTTCTTATGTTAAAAGTTGAACGACGCAACCCCTTCGCTCCAGTCCCATTACAGCACCTTCTTCACTACTACGAGTTGCTCCGCCCCTGTGCTCCGCTTCGGTACTCTGATCCTTGTGGTGCTTCCACTTGGATTTCTCCCTTAGCATCGGAACGACAGGTTCCCATGTTCCATAAGAAAGCCTAAGATATGTTCATGCCGCCTTTATGCCGGACACCATCCAAGCAGTAACCAGATTTCCCTTGGACTCCTCATGGGACAGTGGCGCAACCCCATTTTTGATGTCACCATATATGCTTTCGACACGTCATCAGCGGTTCGCTTACGCTCATCTCCAAATCTCATACCTGACAGGCTCTTTGTCCTGCCTTTTCCGTGACGCTCACCACGTTGACTCTTAATCAACGCAGCTCACGGGAGTTTGGTAACTACTTCTGGAAGTCGTCACCGGAGGGCCTTCCTCCATCTTTCCTACAGTTTCGAGCAAAACCTTCTGCTCTCATGGCACACCACCACCCGGCGTACGGATCACGTACCAAGGCGGTTCGGCTGATTTCAGGACTCAGTTCCCGGGCAAATATAATCCTTTATCAATAAAATATCTTTCAGGCATGGCAATGGCCACCCATTTGACTTTGCTCATGTGCCAGTACTTTTTCCGGGCATTGCCGCAAAGCATGGCATCATGGTGAGCAATACCAAGTTTCTCAAGGTTCCGAACCCTGGTTCTGGGATTTTTCCATTGTTTCCAGATCAGACTTCGCAGCCGTCGCATTATCCAGATTTTGAGTCCTTTGAGGAAGGATCTGGCTTCTGTAAGCCGGAAATAATTCCACCATCCCCGAAAAGATAGGTTCAATTCCTGGATAACCTGCCGCAGGCTTTTGCCCCGCTTGCGGCTGGTTAATTCCCGCACTTTATCCTTGAATCGTTTCATGCTCTTGGCATGAATCCGAATTTTGGACTGTCCACACATTTGGAAATATGTGAATCCAAGGAATTTGCGCAACCACGGTCTGCTGACAGCGCTTTTGTCCTGGTTTACTTTGAGCTTGAGTTTCACGGTCAAAAATCGGGTGATACTCTGCATAACCCTTTCGGCCGCTTTCCGGCTTTTGCAGAAGATCATAAGGTGAGTAGCCCGGGGGAATCTCACCCCCAGGCCCTCTCAGAACCGGACGTGAACGTCTCCGCTCATCCGGCTCCCATCATCCAACCGACGGCAAGATCCCCATCCGCCAGTGAGAAAACAAGCCTGGCTGACGGCGGGCGATCCGCCCCAGCCAGTGTTCTGCACGGCGTCGATGACGAGCCAGCCTTTTGTATTTCCTCCGTGCCCAATTGACCAGGGCACGATTCATGTGTTTGAGGACAGGATACAATGCCGACTTGTAAAAGCGACCATAATAATTGATCCATCCGCGGATCACCGGATTAAACATTCGAGAGATGTCATCAATCGACTTGTCCGGTTTCAGATGAATCCGCCAGTTACGTATCTTGTTGCGCATTGCTTTTACAGCTTTATTACTGACACCGGGTGTGAAGTTGATGAAAAACTTACCATATCGATTCTTTGACCGCCTCGGGCGGAAAGTATACCCAAGGAAATCAAACTTGATTTCCTGATGTTCCATTCTTCGGTCATCGTCTTTACAATAAACAATTTTCGTTTTATCCGGATGCAGCTCAAGGCCACATTCATTGAAACGCTCATGCAACTGTTTCAGTAAGTCTTCTGCTTCTTCCCTTGTTCGGCAATGCGTCACGGCATCGTCTGCGTAGCGAGCCCAAGGACTTTGCGGATGGTTACGCTCCATCCATTTGTCAAACACATAATGCAGAAACAGATTTGATAAAACAGGGCTGATCACACCACCTTGCGGTGTTCCGGATCGACGCTCTGTTCTCCGTCCGTCTTCCAGTTGAAATGGTGCTGTAAGCCATCGCTTAATATACAGCAGCAACCATTTACAGTCGGTATGTGTTTTGACCGCACGCATCAGCAGATTATGATCGATATTGTCAAACAGGCCTTTGATGTCAAACTCCAGCAGCCAATTATACCGCCAGCAACGCTGGCGAGTTACCGCCACTGCATCAATTGCGGATTTGCCAGGTCTGTATCCGTATGAGTCCGGGTGAAAATACGGTTCCACCTTGGGCTCAAAGTACATCTTGGCAACCATCTGCGCAATTCGATCTGATACGGTCGGGACCCCGAGGATTCTTGTTCCTCCGTTCTTTTTCGGTATTTCAACCACTTTGACCGGAGGGGGAAAATAGCTTCCCGATGACATACGATTCCAGATCTTATAAAGATTATCCTTCAGATGCTCTTCAAAGACCGATATGGATTCGTCATCGACCCCGGCTGCCCCTTTATTCGCTTTTACCTGCATGTAGGCATCCCAGACAACATGCTTTGAAATTCCAAATGGTTTTGCTTCTTCCATTAATTCCTCCTCTGCCTTAAGCTGAGTTGATCAAAGGTTAAAACAGGATGACACAGCCCCTTTGCTCCATTCCCATTACAGAAACTTCAACGCTCTTACGGGCTGTTCCGCCCCTATACGCCGCATCGGTACTCGCACCCTTGTGGTTCTGCCACTTGGGTTCCTCCCTTGGCATCGGCGTCGTAGGTTCCCACGTTCCGCACAAAAGCCTGTACCATGTTCACGCCGCCTTCATGCCGGCCACCACCTGGACAGTAAGCAGGTCTCCTCCAGGCTTATCCCAGGTTAACGACTCCCCCCTGGTTTTGATGACATCCCTACGCTTTCGACACTTTATCAGCGATTCACTGGTGTTCGTCTCCATGGTACTTACCTGACGAAGTCTTGCCTCGCCTTTTCCTTAACGCTCACCACCATGGCTTTTGACCACAGCAGCTTAAGGTGGTTTGGAGCCTCCGCCTGCACAGCGGCTCCGAGGGGCCTACCCTCATCTCTTGTGCAGCATGGCTGATCAGTGGATCTTTACACTGAGTAGCCTTCGTGGCGCACAATCATCGGCATAACGGACATATCTGTGCCTTCGTTTCTCAAGTTCCTTATCCAGTTCATCAAGAACGATGTTGGACAGCAAAGGAGATAGCGGGCCTCCCTGGGGAGTCCCTTCTTCCGCTGGAACCATAACGCCTGAGTTCATTACACCGGATCTTAGATATTGCCGTATTACCTTTAATACGCGCTTATCCTTGATTCTGCCGGCGAGTCTACTCATCAGGCGGTCATGCGAGACCCGGTCGAAGAATTTGGACAGATCCATATCGACGACATAGGTATAACCTTCGACCATATACCTTTTACCCTGCATCACCGCATCGTGTGCGGATTTACCGGGCCTGAATCCATAGCTGTATTCAGAGAAAAAAGGTTCCCATACCTGTTCCAGGATTTGGGATATGGCTTGCTGTATAAACCGGTCCAGCACCGTGGGTATTCCAAGTAAACGGACACCGCCGTCCGGTTTGGGAATTTCCTTGCGTTTCACCGGCAGCGGCTTGTGCCTGCAGTTAAGCAGGTCTTGTTCAATTTCAGGCCAGTGCTTTGCCAGGTAATTCCCGAGTTGGCCGGTTTTCATACCGTCTACACCGGGGGCACCTTTGTTTGCACAAACCTGTTTCCATGCCCGGATAATGTTGTTGCGTTCAAGGATCATTTCCATTAACCGGTCGTTGTTTCCCAGACTTTCGGCAATCTGTGACGCTGGGAACAGTTCCATCTGCTGTGGCTGTCTGTTCACAAGTACACACCTCCTATTTGTCGTTATCATTTACCCGGGCCATTCTGCCCGGGCACCGTTCAGGCCTTGGCCGGGGTGAGACCTCCTCGCCTTTGCGGGGCTCGTTTCCTCCGGCTACTATGCCTTCTGCTGACTTCTCCCATGCGGTCAGAACCGGTTACCCGGCCCTCAGCCAATCCGGCACATGGGAGATCTCCCGGGGTAAACACATGTCTTTCAATACGTGAATGCCGGATTTACGGACATACCCTGTAATGGATAGAGGACTTCACCTTGTTGTGCAGGCTCGTCCCGGTATGTGCGCCTTATATCCGATTCCTGTACGTCATCCCGTACCTTCGTGGTACCTTGCCCTAGCAATACGGCTTCCTCCCGAAGCACCGTCACCGGTATCCCGTTGCACTACCACTACACCCTTCGCCTCCATCAGGCTGGGTCTAAGACTTGCCAAATGTATTGGAATTTTATACATTTGACTCACTTTTAAGAACATGTGCCGTGCCCGGCACACACAAAACGCTGGAGAGGGACCAGGCTTACTGAGCGGCTTTTCGAAAGTATCTGGTTTAGGAAATTTTAATTTATTATTGGAGCTTTTGTGGTTCAAAGCCCGGCCCCTCAGCTCAACGTTCGCTTTCCATAAGGAGACCCATGGATTTTTCAGATAAGTCTAATAAAGAGATACTCACTATAGCTGAGCCAATAATGACGAATATAATTGAAGGCTCAAATGAAAACGATTATGAAAAATTTTCTAAAGAATTTTCAAGCATTATGCTTAAAGCTGTTCCAAAAGAAGAGTTTGAGCGTCAACTGGCTGAGAGTCGTGAAGAAATTGGGAATATTAAAAATGAAAGAAAATTCCTTTCTTGTATCTATAGAGACTCTGGCGTAACAGTTCTTTGGAAAGGATACTATGAAATGAAAAAAGGAGAAGTCCTTGTCCAATTAACCCTTAATGAAGAAGATGGAAAGGTAAAAGTGTTTGGTGCCTTCATAGGATGATGAAACAAAATACAAATTTTGAAACATTATACAAGCGAATGGGGAGTCCTATCGAGGGCGTTCAAAATTTTGTGTCAGTAGACGTAAGCTGATATAAATCAGCTTCGAAAGGAAAACTGACATGAACAACGACGACATAGTACAAGGATAGTATTCTTGTACATGTGCTAGTCCTATTTTGTGGTGTAAATAAAAAAAGTGCAACGCATGCCTTTGGCCCTTGGCAGATTGCTTTTAGGGTCAAAATGCCAATTTACAAAAAACCAGCCGCATAGCGAACACGTTCGATATCCAAGGAGTCATTAAAGAAAATCTCCTCTCCTTTGAAATTTTTCTTGCTTTTTCTGTGTTTCTTATTTAGTTAGGCTTATTTAATTTTTTATTTGTACCAGTTAAAATTTATATTGTTTGAGGAAAGGCTCTTCAATGAATCAGAAAGCATTCCCCTCGAAAAGTTCACCTAACAGTACAGAAAATCAAATTTCCCCAATTCCGGCAGCTATCGGACAAGGATCAATGGAGACGGTTTACAGCAATTCAGGTATCCGAATGATCGTATCCGATTATAAATTGCATGAACCGGCAACTGTAAAAATAGACTATACGGAATCATGCTATGGTTTTGGATTTTGTCTTTCCGGATCTATTAAGGCTGATCTTCCGTGCTTTAAAAATACCATTCACATACAAAGAGGACAAAGCGGTTTTTTCAATTTTCCCAAATTGGAACCCTATAGTACAAACATACATTCGGAACGGGTTATCCGGGTACTTATTTTTATTAAGCCCGACCTCATTTCCCAGTTCGCTGAAACGGATGCCCAACAGCTGCCGTCAATACTGCTGACCGATGGCAAGTCAGCCCCATCACGTTGCGTTGACACGATAACACCACCCATGCGGGCCGCACTTCATCAAATATTCAACTGTACCTATCAGGGAATCAGCAAACAGTTGTATATTGAAGGGAAAGCACTGGAACTGATCGCCCATAAAATCGAGCAGATGAGTTCATATCCTAAAGGCACAATGCGAAAAAAAAAGCTGACTCCAGATGAAATCGAGCGTGTCCGGCATGCAGCAACCCTGTTAGCCCTTGATTTGGAAAACCCGCCCAACGTGACCGAACTGTCAAGCAAGGTCGGGATGTGCAGAAGTAAACTATTTGTTTGTTTTCAGGAGGTGTTTGGCGTCCCCCCTTTCGGTTACCTCCATCAGAGGCGTATGGAGATGGCCGAATATCTGCTCAAATCCGGCGAAATCAATGTTACCCAGGCGGCCTGCGCAGTCGGCTATTCAAGCCTCAGTCATTTTACAAAAGCCTTTAAACGCCATTTCGGTGTTCTCCCTGGTAAATGTTTTGAAACCATCTCCATCTGTTCATAATTTCTATAATTTTTTCTTCCAGGTTTGCGTTAATTATTGAAAAGAGTGCGTTGAGAAATAGACGGCAACGCTAAACAATACAGACGCTACCGATAGCTGCTTTTTTCGACATGTGTTTTATCTCTAAAGAATAAATTGTTTGCAAAGACTGATAAACCACAGGGAAATTCCAGGAACTAATCTGTTCTGGTGGATTCCCTACTATAAAAATGAGTCCTCTTTAAAATACAGAAATCTGGAGGTATACCATGCTGAATCTCGTTCAGGGAAAAAAAGAATGCTGCCATGTTAGTTCAATATTTTATCTTATTATCATAATGATGACAATGGTCTTTCCTTCCGCTTCGCCCATGTGGGCTGAACAGCAAGAAATAAGCACAAATCTTGGCGATACCGTTGTTACGGCCACCAAGATGTCCACCCAATTGGATAAAATCCCTACCAACATCACTGTGATCTCCCATGAAGAACTGGAAAAATATCCGGGCCATTATAACGCACTTACCGCACTGAAAGAAGCAAATATACCTGGACTCTATTTCCCCTCAAATGGCAATGGCGGCGGAAACGTTGATGTTGGAATCAGTACCAGGGGCAGCGAAACTTCGCGTTGGGGGATGAAAATGATGATCAACGGCGTAGAGTTTAATCGGGGAAACGGATATGTCATGGCTGGGAGAATGGCAGTGCATGATATTGAGCGTATTGAGATCACCAAAACGCCATCTGCTGAATATGGAGACCAGGCGTTAGGAGGAGTGATAAATATCATCACACGTACTGCAAAAGAGCCCGTGGAAGCCAAAGCAGGCATCGCCTTTACCAGTCTGGGTGGCGGAAACGCTTATAGTGTAATCAATGGAACAAGGAAAGACTGGGATTATTATATAGATGTCTCCGGTACACGCGAAGATTCGTATCAGGATGACGGATATTTAGATGGAAATAATGTGTACGGCAAAGTGGGTTATGCCCTTAGTGGTAATGCCCTATTGGATTTTCATGTTTCATACAAGGACTCCCGGGGCAATTATACCTCAGGGCTGACCCGGGAACAATTCGAGAACGATCCTTCCCAGAATCCGAATACCGGACCGGATATGTACTACGAAACCGAAGATACCTTAGGGGCGGTGGTATATAAACAACAATTTGGCCCACATGAATTCATGGGTAAGATGGAGTTTCAGACGACAAACTGGCAATCATATAAAACATTTTATTTTGACGTGGAAGCGTGGCAGGCCCATCCTGAAGCGAACATGACTTTTAACCATGATATTGGAAATATGTCCAATAAGCTGGTTATAGGGGGAGAGTATCGCTATCATGATCTTGAAACAAAACGATTCATTGCCACCAATTTTTCTGATGTAGGTGCCATCAATAAATGGTTCAACCGAAAAGACATCAGTTATGCGGGATATCTGCAGGATGAAGTGCGAATTAGTGATGCATTTACGGTTACCGCAGGTATTCGTTACGATTATTTTGATCTGAAGCAAACCGCTCACACGGCAAGCAGCAGTGCCTGGGCACAGGCTAAGGGGAATTTCAGTCCCAAAATCGGTTTTACCTGGCAACTTTGTGATGAAGCAAACCTGTTTGCGGGGTTTAACAGCGGCATAAAGAGCCCGGTCAGACTTAAACAATGGTGGACCAATGGTGAACTGAATCCGGAAAAACTTCGGGCCTATGAGATAGGCCTGCGTGGTAATATTTCAGAATGGGTGGATTATAATATAGCCCTGTTCTGGCAGGAGGTTCGCGATAAGTTTGTCATAGAAAGCCAGGAAGCGGATGCCCAATATGAAAACGCTGGGGAGACCAGCTCAAAGGGTGTGGAGTTGGGAGTCCGTGCTAGGTTGCCACACGGTTTTTATTCTGCAGTTAGTTTTACCTACCAGGATTCTATCTTTTATGAGTTTGTCAGTCAGGGCGTAGATTATTCAGGCAATACCATGACCGGCGTGCCGGATATTATCTTTTCCTTTAAATTGGGCTATGCGAATGAAATGTTGGGGGATCTCTCTTTAAATCCAGTATATACGGGGAAACGCTATTTTAATTATGCCAACACCAACGAAGATGATGCCTTCTGGGTCTTGAATGCCAGGTATGCCAAAACCTTCGGCCGGTTTGAGCTGTATGTTGCAGCGAACAATCTCTTTGATGAAATCGCTGTCGGCAGCGGCAGCGGGAATCCTGGAAGTGAAATACTCTATCCCACCACAGGATTCAATACGATTGTCGGTTTAAATGTGGACTTTTAGATCCACAGCGTTCACCATAAAAATGATACCAGAGCCTAAATCATTGAGGCTTCTGAGTATAGATATATTATTATGCTTAAGATTCATCAGCACAAAAACGCTCAGCCGCACTTTTTATCAGGTATGGCAGAAAAGGATTGGGAAATTGACCGAGGGGATCCATTAACATCCCTACCGGAATCCAAATTAAAGGTCAGTAAATTTTATATTATATTCCTGCCCCTGACATACTCCTGAAAAAGCGACTGATGTGTCTATTAAAGCTTGCTTTTTATGGAACGGTGCCGGACACACTATCTTGTGCATCGTCTTTTTTACATTGAATAATGATGCAAACGAGACTATCTCTTTTGCCCGGGCCGGCGAAAGCTATGCCAATGTCAATCCCGAGCCTGTTCCAGATGCCGGTCTTTTCATGCCCACCGGACTGATTGGCCTGACCGTAGTCGGAAAAAAAAACAAGCTGCTGAAAATCGAATTCAAAGAAAGCCGAAAGGTGCATGCAAAAGCACTCCCCGGCTTTTTATACCCAGCCTGTAAACGCCGCCCTTAAACACTTGTACAAAAAATTAAACGGAATCCGGGTAAATCCGGCCCCTATCCAGGGTAAAAAGGGCATGGGTTCCTGGCAATAACTCCTGTTTTGAATGGGTAACATGAATCACGCAGGCCTTTGTCTTCTCTGCCATGGCCTGGACCTGGTCCCTTACCCGGTCTTTCAGGACAGGATCAAGACCGGTGAAGGGTTCATCCAGCAGCAGAAGTTTAGGGGAGACGGAAAGAGCCCTTGCAATGGAGATCCGCTGGTTCATGCCCCCGGACAATTCCCGGGGATAGTGGTTTTCAAACCCGGCCAGGTCCAAATCCTTCAGATATCTTAAAGCGGTTTGTTTTGCCGTTTTTCCGGACATGCCGGCCGCCTCCAGGGTCAGACTGATATTTTCCCGGGCCGTGTACCACTCAAGCAACCGGGGCTCCTGGAATACATATCCCAATGGGCTTGCATGAACCCGGACCCGGCCGTTGGCAGGCCGGATCAACCCTGCCGCCATCTTCAGCAACGAGGATTTGCCTGCGCCGCTCGGACCTTGGATACCCACCACCTGTCCCGAGGCAATATCAAGATTTAGGTTCTCAAAAAGAATATGCCGGCCAAAGGCCATGGATACATGTTCAAAGGAGATTGCGGGCTTTACCGTCATGGGCACCGGCCTTTCATTCGCCGCTCCAGTGGCCGGAATATAAAAAACTCCACACCTGCGGCCACGCACATGCTGATCAAGGCCAGGGCGTAAAGCTCCGGTGTATCTAGCCGGGTCCGGGCCAGGGCCATGCAGTGGCCAATGCCTTTGTCCGCCCCCATGACTTCGGCCAAAACCGGAACCCGGACAATATTGCCCCCGGCAATGACAATCGCCGAAAAAAACGGACCGGCCACAGCCATGGCATAAATCTTGGTCAGCCGCATTTTAAGGCTGAACCGGTAAATCCGGGCCATCTCCAGAAGATGGCGGTCCACCCGGCCCAGGGCATCGGCCAGGTTGACAAAAATAATGGGCGCCCCCATGCTTGCGGCAATGGAGATCACCATCACATCTCCCATGCCAAACCAGAGCATAAACACAATGACAATCACCACCCCAGGCACCGTGGTCAGAATCCAGCGCACCGGCTCCACCAGAGCGCGGACCTGGGGCACCAGCCCTGCCACAAGCCCAAGCACGCCTCCGGCCAGGATACCGGCCCCCAGGGCCAGGCCCATGCGCCGAAGGCTCACCAACAAATGTCCGGCCCGGAACCCGGCGTCCGACAAAAGCCTTGCCGCTGCAGCCAGTGTCTCACCCGGGGCGGGGACCACCAGGCCGGAAAAAGCATGGGAGGCCTGGTGCCAGGCCAGTAACAGCCCCAAAACACCCAAACCTGCGAATATGTGTGTCCCCCACAATGGCGAAACCCGGAACCCAAAAACCTGAAAATCTTTCATGGATATCCCCTGAACAGGTCGGGTCCGGGCAAAACTTTGCCCACGGCTCCTGGATCAAAATCATAATTCTTTTCCAGGAACAACCGGGCCGCATCAAATGCCTTTTTACTTGTGAGCATCGGGGTACCGTGCAGGGGTATGCCGGAGCTTACTAATGCCGGGACTGTTTTTTTTGCAATGGCCCGGGTCTCTTCGGGATGTTTTTTTATCCAATCCAGGGCATGTCCGTATCCCTTTATGATAGCTGCAACCTGCCCCGGCTTATCCACGGCATCGCCGAAAACGGTAAAGCTGGATACGCACAAAGGACAACCGTTAAAGCGATTTTCCCAAAGGTTTCGCAAATCCAGGTATTTGACCAGTTCCGGCCCGGGCATCTTCCGGGAACGGGCCATAGCCAGAGATGCGGCAGGTTCGGCCAGTAATGCATGGTCTGCCCGGCCCATGAGCAACAGGTTCATGGCCTCCAGCGCCCCGCCGGTGTGGCGGGTTTCAAGGTGCGGCAACCTTTTTTCCATAACAATGTGAAATACAATTTCAGGCATTTCCCCAGGGCCAAAGGGAAACAGTAAAGTGCCCTTCACCGGCCCCTGGGGAACGGACCGGGCACTGACAATCCACAACGGCGAAGAGAAGACCCCGGCCACGGTTGTTTTAATCCCTTTATTGAAAAAAACGGCTGCTGCGGACGTGGTCACCACCGAACCCTGGATTTTGCCCGCCGCAATCAACGCCCTTGCCTGGTCCGGAGACTGCCAGGTTATAAATTTAACGGATTCCCCGGAAAAGCCCTGGTCTGCCATCACGGCAAAAACCAGGCTTTCGGCCACGGGCGGCCCTGAAATGACAAAGGGGTCAGGTTTATGGGTAGCGGCACCAAGGACAGCCGGCAACCCAAATATCAGACCAGCCAACAGCACAACGGTTTGTTTCATGCGGTCTTCCTGGCCGTGACCAGCTCCCATTCATCCACACCGAGATTGACGGTTCGGCTTTCCACCCGGGCAAAGCCGGCCGCTTTTAGATATCCTGAAATTTGCCCCTGTTCAAAGGAAACATCCTGCCCTTCCAGGGCCAGGGAAAGCCTGGACAAGACAATGCCGGCCGGCCGGGTTCGCTCGCAGGTCAACCCTTCGTGCAGGCAAACCACCACGCCTTTGTCTGTGAGAGCCTCTCTAAGGCGGGCGTAAAAACATTGGGGATCACGCACATAATAAAGGTTGTGGCTGGCCCAGATAATATCGTATCCCATGCCCAAATCCGTTTCATTGTAATCCCCGGGTATAAAGGAAATCCGCTGTTCCAGCCCCTCTTTTCGGATCTCTTTTTCAGCCGGATGAATGATGGCAGACTGGTCCAGGAGCACACCTTTAAGATTTGGGTGCAGGCGAACCATTTCTGCGCCCATAAGCCCCGGCCCGCCACCAAGATCCAGAAGCTTTTCGGCATCTTTGAACTCCGGCAGGGCCTGGACCAGATCAGCAGCCCGCTGTGCCATACCCGCCCGCTGGTAGGCCGCCAGATGTGACACGGCTTTTTCCCATTTCGCCTCGGAAGCCAGAACCTCACTTTTTTCAACTTCGGGCGGGCCGTTTTTAACGATATCGGCGATCCGGTCCAGGTTCTTATGCTGCATCCCCTTCATCCGGGAAACAAAGGTTTTCATATACAAAGGACTTTTGGAATTAAGGTAGCGCAGGGCAAATTGCGTGTCCCGGTATAATCCGTTTTTCTTCTCTAAAAAGCCCAGGGCAGTCATGCTGTCCAGAAAAGCCCCTAAAGCTTGGGTGCCTGTGCAGATATCCAAAGCCCGGGCAACGGCCTGCACCGGCATACCCTCTTCCAGGACATCGGCTACTTTCAAGTCCAGAGCAGCTTCCAGAACCGCCATTTTAACCGGCCCGACTAAAATATCAAACAAGGGATCCATGGGCACATCATTATCATTTTGTTTCATCATTACCACCTCCGGCAAAGGGTAATACCCAGGGTCCTGGGCGCACCGTCTTCCACCAGGGTATACCCTGAGGATGCCACCATCTTCTGGGCGTATTCCTGGTCAAACATATTTTTGCACCAGAGCGCAATATCCCATTGCCGCCACCTGTAACCGGCCTTGAAATTAACCAGGACATACCCGTCATCCTTTAGCGTATTGGCGGCATCAAAGTATTGCCGCCCGGCCCAGAACACATTGGCCGTGCCGTACCAGCCGCTCTCATGGGTATAGGAGAGTCCGGCATTGGCAGTCAGGTCCGGTGCCCAGGGAAGCGTACAGCCGCTGTAATCCTTGGCTGTGCCGTTCAGGGTCCCGGTCCAGTCATCAATTTCAGCCTGGGTGTATCCCAGGGCGGCAAAAAGTTCCAGATTCCGGATAGGCAGTGCCCGCAGTTCCAGTTCCACTCCCTGGGTATGGGCATCGGCTGCATTGGTTATTTTCCAGGTCCCGACACTGCCGTCGGCCACCTCTTCTCTGATCTGTTTATCTGTAATGTCTGTGTAGAACACTGAAAAATCGGCTCTCAGGCGGTTATCAAAAAATGAGGTTTTGATCCCGGCTTCATAATTTCTTGTGTATTCGCGGTCATAGGCAAAATTGTCTTGGGTTGTGGCGGAATATACATCATACCCACCGGTCATCCAGCCCGTGGAAAAAGTCAGGTACCCCATGGTATCGTGGGAAAATTTCCAGGATAAAGAGGCCATGGGCAGCAATTGGGTATCTGAAATGTCCCGGTCATACACTATGGTTCCCGAAGCCCTGGTATAGATCTGGGAACCGGATGCGGATGCATAGTCCAGCCGCAGGCCTGCGGTAGCGGTCAACTTTTCGGTCAAGGCCTTGGAAACCCGGCCGAACAGGGCCAGGCGGTCCGTATCTGCTTCGGTGACCCGGGTGTTGGCCAAGGACAAATTGACATGGTCAAGGGTCCAGCTGTTGTCCAGGCTTTCTGTGGATACATAGGCGCCTAAGAGCCAGGAAGAAAAAAATCCACCGGCAGATGAAGAGAGACGCAGTTCCTGGGTCCATGATTCCCTGTCGATATCAATGAAAGAGACCCCCAGAGACATGGCGCTCCTGTCCGAGTCCATGGTATGCCGGCGGTTAAAATCCTGGTGGGAGGTCACCGAGACAACATCCATATAATGGTATGCGTACTTGATAACCAAAGATTGGCCAAAACTGTCCTGGTCTGCCCAAGAGGCCTGGTTATTTAACACTTTATATGTTTGAGTGGCAGACGGCCCGTCCAGATACCTGAGATCGTCAAGCCCCGTTTTCCGGTCTGTGCCGTCCAGGGCCAGGGTAATGTCCAACGCTTCACTGGGCATGTATCTTAAGCTGGCCCGTCCCGTAAAACTATCATTGTCAGATGCCGTATCAGAATCAAGGTTGGTGTTTTCCATATAACCGTCCGACACACTTTTTAAGGCGGAAACCGTATAAAACAACCTGTCTTTTTTGATGGCCCCGCCCACCATGGCTCCAGCGGTAAAGGTATCGTAGGACCCTGCCTCCAGCAACACCCGGGCCCGGGGCTCATTGTCCTGGGGTGCCGTCACCATATTGATCACGCCTGAGGAACTGTTTTGCCCGTAGAGGGTGGACTGTGGGCCTTTAAGTACCTCAATACGTTCAATGTCAAAAAGAAACCGGGACTGCATATAGCTTAAAGGATAGGCCACATCATCAATATAAAACCCCATGGGCGAGTACAAAGAGGTGTCAATGGTCGAAATCCCACGGCTGACAAAGGCATCGCCGGACGTCGCTGTTTTAAAAAACAAATTCGGCACAAATCTTGTCATCTCTTCGGTGGTCCTGATGTTCTGCTCATCTATGATCTGGCCATCCACCACGGATATACCGGCGGGTGTATCTTTGGCCAGGGTTTCCTGTTTTGGTGCCGTCACCACGACATTGCCTAAGTCAACCCCGGTCGGGGCCTGCTGCCCCCAAACGGTTTTTACCGGTACCACCAGGCATACGGCAACCGTTATTGCCGCAACCATGCCGGACAGCTTATTTTTTTCCGATATCCACATCTGTTTCTCCTTTATATTTTCAGTTTCAAGGCATTCCCATTCACGTCTTTTAAATCCAAACAGACCTGGGAAGATATAATTTGCCGAACAGGTTTGAACATATTAAGAGCGCACAGAAACCAAAACAGACGTTGGGGTATCCGAAAAAAGATTTACCAAAAAAATTGAAATAATTATTAGAACATGATTTATTGATTAGCCTAACATAACTATAAATAAGAAGCACAAATATTTAGGTGAAAACATAAAAGCAAAGATAACCATAAAAAATCCGGAAGGCCACTTTATCCGATTTCCGGAAGAACAGACGTTTCCCGGGCCGGGCCGGGAGAGTGTGCGGTCTGTCCCCACCGGACTGGGCCAGGGGGCGTTCTTGAATCTGGATTGTCCGTCAGGTATGGATATCTGCATGAGCAGCTGCCGCTTCGCCGGGGATTACCAGGCCAGGATCGCCTGGCCGGAACCGAGGCTCACCTTTGTATTTTGCCTGGCCGGAACCACCCAGACCTTGAACTCCTGCAGCACGTCCCCGTTGGGAATAACCGCCGGGCAGGCGTATCTCCACTATTTTGAAGACCCGGTCCTGGAAAGGCGGACCGCCGGAAAAAAAAAGATCCAAGCCGTGGTCATCCGATTTCCGTCTGAAAAAATTGCAGCCCTTTTGGGGCCGTCCCATGAACCCGGCCCCCAAAGGGTATTTGCAAAGTCCATTGACCAGGGCCGTTTTTTTCATTCACAAACCATGAACTTTACCGTGAAATCCGTACTCCACCAGATGTATGCCTGCCCCCACCGGGGACTGGTCAAGCAGATCTTTCTAGAGAGCAAGGCCATGGAGCTTGTGGCCTATACCCTGGAGCAGGCCTTTGACACTGCCCTGCCGGGATCGCCGATCCGGGAGGATGAACGGGACCGGATTGTTGCGGCCCGGGATATTTTGGTCTCCCGGCTCAAATTCCCACCGTCCCTCACCGATCTGGCCCGGCAGGTGGACATGAGCCACACCCGCCTGACCCGGGGATTTAAAAAAGTGTTTGGATGCACCGTGTTTGCGTATCTTAGAAAGGAGCGCCTGGCCTATGCCGGAATGCTGCTCTCGGAAAACAGGCTGAATATCACCGAAGCAGCCTTTGAAGCCGGGTTCTGCAGCTCCAGTCACTTTGCCCAAGCCTTTCGCAAACAATTCGGGATCTCCCCTTCACAGTTCACATCCCGGAAATAAACGCCATGAATAGGTTGAAAAACCCGAAATTGAACATTAATACGTTAGATCTCATTTTTACGTATATACGGAAAAAAGATGCAGAGAATTCAACTTAGTGCACCACAGCCGACAGAAACATCCAATAGGTTCAGGATAGATCTGCCTTCTGAGCATGGTCAGGGACGGTATCATATGGATTTTTTCAATTCCGGGCTGAAGCTATTCATCATACAGACAAGACTAAATCAACCGGTGCAGATACAAGGCATGGCTTTTAAACCCCTTGTTGGCTTTGGATTTTGCATGGACGGAAGGTTTGATGCGTTTTTTTCTTCGAAACTTCCGATCACCATTAAAGCCGGAGATAGTGGTTTTTTTGCTTGTCCTTCACGCATAGAAATCACAGACCAGCTACCTTCAAATCATTTGCTCAGAATATATCTGATGCTGGAAGGAGAGATATTATCATCCCTTGCAAAAGGGAATGAAGATTATTTTTCTCCTGCCTTAAAAAGCCTGGACAAAAAACAACCCAGCCGCATCGTTCATCCCATCACCCCCCTGATGCGGGCAACCCTGCACCAAGTTCTCCATTGCCCCTATTGCGGAAAGGTCGGACATATTTATCTTGAAAGCAAGGCTATGGAACTGCTTTCCCACAAGCTGGCACAGCTTCATCCTTCAGGTGGTTGCCGGAACTTCAAATTAAAACGCGCTGATCATGAGCGGATCATTCATGTCGCCGAAATTCTGGTGGACAACATGGAAAATCCGCCGGATACAATGGAATTGGCACGTACCGTGGGATTGAGCTGCAGCAAATTACAACGCTGCTTTCGCCGGATTTATGGTGTTTCCCCCTTTGAATATCTGCGTAACCACCGCCTCCAAACGGCCAGACGGCTTTTGCAAAAAGGAGAGATAAATGTCACGGAAGCATCACTGCGCGTCGGTTACACAAACTTAAGCTATTTTTCCAAGGCCTTTAAAATCATGTTTGGGGTATCTCCCGGGCAGTTACTGCACAATCCCCCACGCAGTTAATCTCCTTTTTGAATTTGCAGCGTTAAAAAAAGCTGCTTAAACGTTAGCCAAACTTATAAGCTTCATTTATTTTACGTCCTGTTCAACTTATTTGAGTTAACCTAATAAAGTTATTATCTCAGAATTGAAAAGGATTGAAGAAATGAAAAGAAAATTAAAAATGGCTTTAAGTATTGCTGCATCACTTATACTTTCACCAACCATTTATGCTGGTGAGAATCCTCAAAAATTGGACAGTATAACCGTAACGGCACAAAAGATGGAAGAAAATGTACAAGACGTACCGATCTCTATGAGTGTATTTGATGAAGTTGCTATTGAAGACAGAAAAATAGAATCAGTTCAGGATATAGCACCTTATACGTCAAACTTTCTTTTATTAAATAAATCAGGTGATTGTTTCACCCCTTCAATACGGGGCATCTCGAATCCCGTAGGACCTGCATTGTCACAACCGACCAGTGTGATTGTTGATGGTATTCCCGTATCACATCATTATGGTTTTGATAAAACTTTAATAGATATAGAAAGGATCGAAGTTTTAAAAGGACCGCAAGGGACACTTTATGGAAAAGATGCACAGGCAGGCGTCATCAATATTATTTCGAAAAAGCCCGATAACGAAACAAGAGGAAAAATAGGCGTTGAGTTTGGCGAGGATAATAAAAGACAATATACGTTAAGCGTCAGTGGGCCTATGGTAGCGGATAAACTATTTATGGGCGTATCTGCAAAACATTATGAAAAAGACGGATTTATAGAAAATACGCTTCTTGGGGGATATTTCAATGATAAAGAAAATGATTACGGAAGAGTAAACTTAAGATATACGCCCACTGATAATCTTGAGATATCTTTAATTTCATCCAGGCTGGAATATGATAATGGAGGCCTTGATTATATTGTTCCGTCTAATATTGATGATGAAAGTATCAGCGCCGATGAAAACGGTTATGATAGATCAACCACAACTTCCCATGCATTAAAAGTATCCTATGATATAAACAAGTATCTTTTAGAATCTATTACAACCTATCGAGATATAAATTCGGATGCCTTATATATCTATAAAGCTCATAATGCTGATACCAATGGCGGTCATAATAAGTATTCACAAGAGTTTAGAATAAGTAACAGTAGCGATTCTTTCAAATGGACAGCAGGAATTTATGGAGAGAAACGTGAAGTTGATAACTCAGTAAATTATGTTTATCCATCATATACCTACCCTGTTGAAACGTATCGCGAGAGTGATTCATTAGGGGTTTTTATCCATACCGATTATGCAATCAATGATAAATTCTCTTTCGTCTCAGGGGTTAGATATGACAAAGATAATGAAGAGTTTGAAAATAAAAAAACAGATGAGAAACTATCGTTATCCGATAATGACATTTCGCCAAAGATCTCTTTAAAATATCGGCACAATGAAAACAGCATGTATTATGCAACCATATCAAGAGGATACCGTCCAGGAGGTATTTGGACTAATGCGCCGGACGGCTATTCACCACAATATAATAAAGAGACTTTATGGAACTATGAGATAGGGGCTAAGAACTCATTTTTTAATAACAGGCTTATTGTAAACACTGCGGTTTTTTATATGCAAATAGATGATATGCAAGTAAAAATCTGGCCAATTGCCGGTTCAAGTAAATCTTATGTCGATAATGCATCAGAAGGCACTTCAAAAGGTGTTGAAATAGAATTAATCGGAAAATTAACGGATACGATAGAACTCTCTGGTGCTTATGGATATACAGACTGTACTTTTGGTGATTACAAAGATGCAAAGGGAGATTATAGCGGAAATAAGAATACATTTACCCCAACATATAATTATAATATCGGTATTCGATATAGAGGTGAACAAGGTTTTTTTGCAAGAGTTGATTTAAACGGGTATGGAAAAACATATTTTAATGTCGCAAATACGAATAGCAGAGATCCTTATACGCTTGTAAATGCAAAAATAGGTTATGAGGCTGAAAGTTATGATGTTTATTTATACGGTAAAAATATTTTCGATGAAGAGTATAATTCTGTTAATATTTGGGATGGCGGTGGCGTTGTATATTCTCCACCCAGAGAAATCGGTGTTCAGTTGACCTATAGATTTTAAAAAAAAGTATATCTAAAGCTGTTGACACCTCCGGGATTGGGACACCCTGAATCCCGGAGGGTTTTCATATAGTTATAACCGTCTCATAGTGATCACTTCCTGTATAATCTGCATCATTATCTCTAAATTTCACATAAAATATTTTATTATTCTTGACAAACTTTTTTTAATATCTTAGACAAATTATCAATACAATTGCAAACAAAGGAGACACCAATGGAGTTCCCCGATCTCACAATGACGTCGAAACCGATTTTTGATCTTTTTTGTGGAACGACAAAATCGTGGGTACTGATAACTGCGATTGAACTTAAGGTATTTAACCTGACAGTTGAAAACAAAACTGCCTCTGAAATTGCGTCATCTCTCAAAACCCACGAGGCAAATACTGCACTTTTTTTAAATGCCTTGTGCGCAATTCAACTGCTTAAAAAGGAAAACGGTTCGTATCGCAATACGGATCTTTCAGACACCTTCCTTGTTGAAGGAAAAGATTGCTATCTGGGAGAACTTCTTATGCTCTCCAATCAGTGGAATTTCCAGACCAGGGAGCAGATGGCAGATGCCGTCAAAAACGGTCCCGGGCCCCAGGCGGAGAATTTTGATGACATGGGAGAGATGTTTGCCTCCCATGTGACAGCCATGGGAAATTATTCCCGGACCGGAAATTCACAACTCATTGCAAAGGAAATCAGCAAACTGCCCGAATTTGCCGGTATGAAAAAAATGCTCGACCTCGGCGGCGCTCACGGTATGGATTGCATTGCCGTAACCCAAAAAAGTACATCTTTAAAAGGCGTTGTTTTTGATAACCCGGCAGTGATAAAAATTACCCGGGAAATCATTGCCGAATATGGCATGGAAAACATGGTCGCGGTCATGGAAGGCGATTATGCAAAAGATTACATCGGTATGGGATATGACCTTATTTATGCAAAAGCAACATTGAACTTTTTCAAAGATGATCTGCATCCTTTGTTCAAAAAAATCTATGATGCCTTGAACCCAGGTGGTGTTTTTATATCTGTTCATGACGGTTTAACAGAGGAAGGCACAAAACCTTCGGATATGGTGATCAGTTGGTTCCCAACCTGCCTTTCTTCCAAAGACTTATCTTTTGACCAGGATATGATACCCGATGCCATGCTTGAGTCCGGATTTAAAACTGTAAAAATCAAACCCATCCCCGTTTCCATGTGTGAATCCATGGATATGTGCATCGGCAGAAAATAAAGACAATTTCATAGCCTGCCAAGGTAAAAATTTTGCTTGACCCTTGCCCGAATTCATGGTTAACAATCACTTGCAATGAAAGTTAACCATGAATTGCCGGATAACAGGCAAATGATTCTTAATGTTTTGTACCAGTCGGACAGTGAACCTGTGTCCGGGGTCAAAATCAGTGAAGCCGTCGGAATCTCCAGGGTGGCGGTGTGGAAACACATCAAGGCCTTGAAACAGGCAGGTGTGGATATCGAGGCGTTGCCAACGGGATATCAACTTCAGGATGCCGACAACTTGTTGTATCCTTTTTGTTTTCCAGCACACCTTCAAGACAGAATTTTCCATTTCCCGGAAGTTGACTCGACCATGGACCAGGCCCGCAAAATTGCCCGGCAAGGCGTGCCGCATATCAGCTGCGTCATAGCCGAGATCCAGACAACCTCCAGGGGACGGTTAAACAGACCTTGGGACTCTGACCGGGGGGGACTCTGGTTTACCCTGATTCTCAAGCCGGATTTGCCGCCCCCCCTGGCTTGGACCATGAATTTTGCGGCATCGGCCTGCATGTCCGAAGTACTGGCCGATCTATTTGACCTGGATGTCCGGGTTAAATGGCCCAATGACCTGTTGCTCAACGGGCGCAAGTTGTCCGGGATGCTGGCTGAAATAGAAACCCGGGCTGACATGGTTAATTTCCTGTTTCTCGGCATTGGCCTTAATGTGAACAATGAACCTGATTCAGATCAATACCAGGCCATTTCCTTGAAAACAGCTCTGGGAAAATCCGTATCCAGAAAGCAGATCCTGTTCCGGTTTCTGGATCTGTTTGAATCCCGTATTAAGACCGTTGATCCGGCCCGGATCATCAAATGCTGGAAGGAACGGACCGCCACCATCGGCGCCGAAGTCAGGGTGCAAACCCATAATAAGGTGTATGAAGGCAAGGCTCTGGATGTGGATGACACAGGTGCGCTTATTCTCCAAGACCAAGACGGTGTTACCCGAAAAATTATTTATGGTGACTGCTTTCATTCCTGAACAACCATGACCTGACCTGGCCTATGAACACCCAAAGTTTGCCCCCCCCAAATAACACATGCAATTAAATGAACAATATATTGGACCGTTTCCATAACCCCTTTGAAATGAAAAGTAACCCCATGGATGTCTCCGTAAAACCAATTGTGTACTCCGCCCTTTTTATCGCCCTGATCAGCATAGGCGCAATGATTGCCATACCTGTGGGCCCTGTTCCCATCGTACTGCAAAACATGTTTGTGCTTCTGGCAGGTTTGATCCTGCCCCCGGCCTGGGCTGCCGGATGTGTGGCCGTATACCTGCTCATGGGATTTGCCGGACTGCCGGTATTTGCCGGCGGCACCTCGGGTATTGGTAAAGTGTTCGGTCCCACCGGTGGATATCTTCTATCTTACCTGCCAGCAGCCTTTTTTACCGCCGTAATATCCGGCCGCCCCCAAAAGAGCCTGGTCTTGGATTGTATAGCCACCGTTACAGGAATGGCGATAATTTATCTATTTGGCGTGCCCTGGCTGAAATGGGTTTTGGCTGTATCCTGGGGTAAGGCCATGGCTGTTGGCATGTATCCTTTTCTTGTGGGCGCTGCCTTTAAAATAGCTGCGGCAGTAATCATCGCCCGAAAACTTCGCCCCCTGATCCGGTTTTAACTATTTTATGTATACGGTATTATTGAAGACAGATCATCTGACCCATGCCTTTGGTTCAGGGGAAACAGGCATATTTGACATTTGCCTGACCGTTTCAATCAATGATTTTATTGTGCTCGCCGGTAAAAACGGATGCGGTAAAACCACCCTGATTCGTCATTTCAACGGTCTGTTGAAGCCTGACACAGGTCAAGTTCTGCTTTACGGACAGGATATTTATAAAAACCTGACTTTTGCCCGTAAAAAAATCGGCATGGTATTCCAGGATCCGGATACCCAGATCATTGCAGATACCGTGTTTGATGAAACCGCCTTTGGACCGGAAAATTTAAACATGGGCCGGGAAGAGATTCATAAAAAAGTGAATAAGGTTCTTACCCTGCTTGACCTGGGCCATTTACGTGACCGAAATCCCAACACCCTTTCCGGCGGAGAAAAGCGTCGACTGGCCATTGCCGGCATCCTGGTCATGGAGCCGGATCTTATTATCTTTGACGAGCCCTTTGCCAATCTGGATTATCCATCTATCATATCTTTTGTCAAACTATGCCGAAAGCTGCACAAATCCGGCCATGCCATTGTCATGACCACCCATGATGTGGCCCCTGTGATTACCCTTGCAACCAAACTAGTGGTCATGGACAAAGGACGAATTAAGGAAGAAGGCAATCCCATCTCGCTTTCCCCCTGCCTCGAAGCCTATGGTGTAAGAAACCCGTTTACCCCCGTGACAGAGGCGTGGACACTGTGACACTTTTTTCCTATCATGCCGGTACCGGCCTCTGGCATACCCTGGATGTCCGGTGCAAATGCCTTCTGGTCTGCCTGTTGAGCCTTACCGTACTCAAGGCGGGATTGCCCGGGACGATTATCTGCCTGTGCGTTTTAATGGGTATCCTGAAAACATTAGGTTTGGGTCCGCTAAAAATTGTGATGCAGTTAAAGGCCTTTCTTTTGTTTTTAATGCTGATTTTTTTATGCCGGTGGGCAGGTACAGCCGGCGATCCCATGGTGACCCTGTATGGAATCAGCCTGACCCGCCAGGGGTTTTCTTCGGGAAGCCTGGTTTCGTTGCGATTTTTAGCGGTCATGCTGCTTGGGCTTATATTAACGGTCACAACCCGGTCCATGGAAATCAAGGCTGCTGTCCAATGGTTTCTCAAACCGTTTCCTTTTATTCCTGAAAAACGGGTGGCTGTGATGGCGGGGTTAGCCCTTAAATTCATCCCCCTGATCCTTGACAATGCCGGGGAAGTGAACCATGCCGTCAATGCCCGTTGCGGCAATTTAAGAAAGAACCCTGTTCGACGACTGATTAATCTGTCCTGGCCCATGCTGAAAAAAACATTTCAATCCGCCGATGATCTTAGCCTTGCCATGCAGGCTCGGTGTTACAGTGAAAATCGAACAGATCCACACTTTTTCCCCAATGGGAAAGAAGGATGGATCGTCGCGATGGCACTTATTTTTTCTTCCGGAATACTGCTGATGCCACGTTGAAATTAAAAAACAGATTGAACATGTTCTCAATGTATCCAGATTCTACGTCGAACTGTCTCCCCTTGTTCTCATTATGAGTATAAGGCGATTTTTTATCGTCTATTCAATTGCATTTGTAAATTTGAAAGGATTGCCGGAACCTGCATTTATCAATTGCTTAAATCAATGTGCTTTGTTATCGTAAGGTTAAGCCTTTTCAAAAAAACTGCAATTATTTAATTTTCGAGGGGAAAAAAATGTTGAACAGTTTATCCATTAAACAGCGAATGTTGTTGATCATCGCCATGTTTTTTATCCTGTTCATATGCATGGCATGGTTTTCAATCATTGGTTCCACTCATATTGAAGATATTTCAGTCTCAGCTGTCAGTAAAATCATGCTTGAAGATCAAAAGGATAAAGTTAAAGTAGCAACAAACACACTGGCCCTTGTTATTGCTGAAACGATTAAGGATCTCAAAGATGAGCAGGAAAAGGTTGAAACCATTCGGTGGGCAATTGACGGCATCCGGTTTGAAAAGGACAAATCCGGTTATTATTTTGTCTATAAAGAGACAACCTGTGTGTGTCTTCCGCCCAAAAAAGAGCTCCAGGGAAAAGATCTTAAAGACCTAAAAGACAAGAACAATGTCTATGTAATCAAGGAACTTAGAGATGTTGCCAAAGCCGGGGGAGGATTCATTGAATATATCTGGCCCAAACCCGGCGCCGGAGACACCCCGAAAATAGGTTACGCAGAAATGATTCCCGGCACAAACTACTGGATTGGAACCGGTGTGTACCTTGATAATATTGGCGCATATACGGCATCCATGAAATCTAATATAAAGGAGAAAGCAAAAACGACGATCTTCAAGATGGTCTTTATCACAGGCGCCATCTTCATCATTATCGCAGGCGTATGTCTTGTTATCGTTTTCGGCATTACGAAAGGTTTGGGACACATGATTCTCGGCGTTCAGGATATTGCCGAAGGAGAAGGCGATTTAACCAAACGCATTGACATTAAGTCAAAGGATGAACTTGGAGAACTTGCCAAATGGCTGAATCTGTTTTTAAATAAACTCCAGGATATTATCAAACAGATCGCTTCAGAATCCAGTGGCGTGGACCAGGCCTCAAACGCCCTTGCAGACCTATCAGAGGAGATGACCAATGGGGCGCAGCACACATCTGAACAAGCCGACAATGTGGCGTCTGCGGCTGAAGGGATGAGCGCCCGTTTAAATAATGTTGCCGCGTCTATGGAAGAATCCTCCCAGAACGTTAACATTGTGGCCTCCGCGGCAGAGGAGATGAATTCGACCATCAACGAAATTGCCGGCAATGCCGAAAAAACCCGGGTCACGTCCGACGAAGCGTCCACCAAAGCCAACGACGCCGGCAATCAGATGAAAGCCCTGAGTGAAGCCACCAAATCAATCGGTCAAATAACTGAAACCATAACCGATATTTCCGAGCAGACCAGCCTTCTGGCTTTGAATGCCACCATTGAAGCGGCAAGAGCGGGTGAAGCCGGTAAAGGCTTTGCCGTGGTCGCCGGCGAAATTAAAGCCCTAGCAACCCAGACCGCGGATGCGACCTTAAACATAAAAGAACAGATTGAAAACGTTCAAAGTGTTTCCGATTCCAGCATTGCCTCCATCAATGAAGTATCGGAAGCAATCAGCGCTGCAACAGAGATGATCGGCACCATTGCGGCGGGCGTAACACAACAGTCCGCAGCCACCCAGGAAATTTCAAGCAACATTGAGCAGCTGTCTTCGGGGCTTCAGGAAGTCAATGAAAATGTCAGCCAAAGTTCTGTGGTGGCCACTCAAATCTACACTGATATCGCAAATGTCAGCTCAGCGTCAACCGAAATGAGTGCCAATAGCCAGACCGTCAAAGACAGTGCCGGCCAATTAAAGCAACTGGCAGAGCAGCTTAACAAAATTGTGGATACGTTTGTTATTGAATAGGAACCAGTGTTGCAACACCGTTAAATTATCACCTTATACTCATGATGGGTATAAGGTGATTTATGAATTTTTGGACAAATCCTTTTTTACTAACAGCCATGGGCTGAACTGGTCTATCAATACCCAGGCTCACCCCGCAACAAAACATGAAATTAACTCCGTGACGTATTGGTTTTTTCATATAATCCCCCATGTCCCGGCAATCAGCAGCATGATGACTTTTAAGGACTCAATGCGCTTTGTGGCTTTTGTCCGGAAAGGATCAACTTTCATTATACGCTTACCATTGGAACAGATTGAAGAACTTGGGGAGGGGCGCCGTTGAAAGTACTTATAATCGATGATGAAAAGTATATTCGCCAAAGCCTTGCCGCTCATTTGGAAGATAATAATTATGATGTCATAACAGCAGAAAACGGCCGTCAGGGATTGGCATTGATCACCGCGGAGCAGCCGGACCTTGTTCTTCTGGATTTAAGAATGCCGGGAATGGACGGAATTGATGTTTTAAAGCACGGAAAAAAGATCTTGCCGGATCTGCCTGTAATCGTTATTTCAGGCGCAAACCGTATCGAAGATGTGATAACGGCATTGCGCCATGGTGCCTGGGATTACTTAGAAAAGCCCATAAAAAATTTTAGCGTACTGGATCATTCAATAAATCGGGCGCTTGAAAAGGCCGGATTGATTCGGGAAAACAAGGCGTACCAGAAAAACCTGGAAAGTATGGTAAAAGAAAGAACCCGAGAGCTTAAAGACGCCAACACACATTTATCAGATATCAATGCGCGGCTGCACAAAATTGTCGAAACCACCCAACGGCTGCACGGTTGCATTGAAATGGAACATTTCGGCAAAAAGGTACTTGAAGAATTTGCAGCCCATATGTCGGCGACCGGCGGCAGTTTATATTTGATCGAAGAAAATGGACTGCGGCTTGTGCATTCAATTATTCCTGAGCATACCCCTGAATTTATACCTTTTCCGTTACCAGACGATTCCGTTTTTAAAACCATTTTGGAAAAAGGTCAGGCACTTCTTGTTCGCGACATTGAGAAAAAAAACGTATATCTGCCCAGTGGATGGTCCGGGTATATAAATGGTTCATTTCTTGCCTTTCCCTTAAGAGAAAATTCCGGCAATCCCATTGGTGTTATCACCCTTCATGACAAACACCCCCCGCCTTTTGTTGACCAGGATAAAGAGATTGGTGCCATCCTTTCGTCTTATTGCTGCGAAACCATACGTGCCATTAAAGCATTTCAGGAGTCCAAAAGAAAGGAGATCCAGCTTCAACAAGCCCAGAAAATGGAAGCAATCGGAACCCTGGCCGGTGGAATTGCTCATGATTTTAATAATATACTTTCCGGTATTATCGGCCATGCAGAATTGGCCAGGATGAATTCTGATTTCAACTCAAAAGCCCAAAAAAATATCGACCAGGTGCTTAAGGGTGCATGGCGTGCCGGAGAGATTGTCTCCCAGATTCTGACATTCAGCCGCCAGGCTGAATCAGAAATGAGACCGTTGAAAATGTATCTGATCGTCAAAGAAGCGGTTAAATTCCTTCGCTCATCCATTCCTTCCACGATTCATATTATTGAAAACGTGGCCGCCAAGGATATGGTTGTGGCAGACGCGGCCCAGATACATCAAGTGGTTATGAACCTGTGTACAAATGCGTATCATGCCATGAAGCAGACAGGCGGAACCCTATCCATATCTTTAAGGAATGCTGAATCCAGGGAAGATCTGAAAGAGGAATGCATTTTTGGCGAATATATCGTTTTGCAGATAGAGGATACCGGATGCGGGATAGATAAAAAAATTATGGAACGAATTTTTGATCCTTATTTCACAACCAAAGAAGTCTCCCATGGAACAGGGCTGGGCCTGGCCGTGGTCGGCAGTATCGTTAAAAAACACAACGGCATAATAAAAGTTAACAGCCAGGTGGGCAAAGGGACTGTTGTTAATGTTTTTTTTCCGGTATCAAACACAGCCCTGGATAAATGCACAAAACCGAAATATAGTAATAAAGAATTGGTGGGAACCGAACGTATCCTGCTTGTCGATGATGAACAAGGTATTCTGGATTCCACCCAGGAAATGCTTTCAACGATGGGATATAACGTATCCGCGTTTGTGAACAGTATATCTGCGTTTAAGGCATTTGCCAAAGAACCGGATAGGTTTGACCTGGTGATCACCGATATGGCCATGCCCAATATGGACGGCAGGTTATTATCGGAAAAAATTTTATCCGTTAAGAAAAATATACCGATAATCCTTTGCACAGGATTTCATGAAACGTTTACTGAAACAGAAGCCTTTGAAATAGGTATTCGCCAATATCTCCATAAACCGGTCCCCCTACAAACCTTAACATTGGCCATTCGCAAAGAATTAGGCCGGCGAGGAAATGATCATGGAAGAAATTAAAAAAAACATATTAGTCGTTGATGATGAAATCTATATCCGACAAAGCTTTATTGACTATTTTGAAGACAGGGATTGGATGGTTTTTGATGCGGAAAGCGGCGAATCCGCGTTAGAACTGCTCAAAAACCAGGTCTGTTCCGCTGCCATCGTAGATATACGCATGACCGGAATGGATGGTGAAACGTTTATCAGGCAGGCATCAAAAAAATACCCTGATATGGTTTTTGTCATCTGTACAGGGTCTCCTGAGTATGAAACCTCTGAAGATCTTCGTCAATGTCCCAATGTCGCGGATCAGGTGTTTGGAAAGCCGGTAACAAACATTGATAAATTAGAAAATACAGTCATAAAGATATTAGCCGATGCAAAGGTATAAAATCATTGCCCCCCCGGGTTCATCCCATAAAGGGGAAGTGACAGCTGAATCAAGAGCCAGGGAGCGGGATAGATATTTTATCATATAGTTAGCTGTTTGCTTCAGGCAGTTAACGACTAAGGGAAGGTCTCAATGAAAAAGACAACTGTGCCCAACACCCTATCCTTAAAAAACTCGGCTTTGAATCCATTTGTACTTTTGATTCTCTTTGGCGTTCTTTTATACGCTTGCGGACCTGAAGAACCGGTGCGAATCGGTTTTATTACCGGCACTGCAGGACACATGGCCGATGTAGAAATAACTGCACGCTATGCAATCCAGATGGCGGTGGACCAGTGCAATGAAACAGGGGGCATCCACGGCCGTCGGGTAGAATTGCTTGTCAGGGACAAACAACAGAATGCCGATGACGCGGTTAAGGATGTAAAGGAGTTGATTGCCCAAAGGATTGACGCCATGATTGGTCCGTTGTCCAGCAGCATCGCCATAGCGATCCTGCCCAGCCTGAACCAACACCGGATGACCACAGTCTCTCCTACGGCGTTAAGTCCACTGCTGGCCGGCCATGACGACTATTTTTTCCGCGTCTGCCCTTCGTCCAAAGATCTTTCATGCCTCACAGCCGAGTACCAAATCCGTTTGGGGAATATGCGACGTATCGCCATTGCTTATCATGGTGGAAACCCTTCTTTTTGTGAACCCTTTATAGAAACATTTCAAAACAAGTTCCATGCCGCCGGCGGCACAATTGTCACTAAAATCGCATTTATGCCCAATGAGGGGCGCTCTTTTTTTCAAGTCGCCGAAGCGTTGTTGAGGGAAGAACCTGACGGCATCCTGATCATTGCCAATGCTATGGATTCGGCAATCCTATGTCAACAGATCCGCAAAATTAATTCTTTGGTCAAAATAACCATATCAAGCTGGGGCGCGACCCAGCAATTCATCGAACTGGGCGGCAGAGCCATTGAAGGCGTTACCTTGGCCACTGCCATGGATTTAAACAGCCCGCTGCCCCGGTATCAGGAATTTCGAAAAAACTTTTTTGATCGTTACCAACACGAACCCAATATATTCAACTTTTATCCCTACAATGCGGCCCAGGTGGTTCTAACGGCCCTGAAGGCCCAAAAAAAAGGCCAAAGCTTAAAGGCAGTCCTTCTCTCAATCGGCAAATTCGACGGACTCCAGGGCAAAATCATCTTTGACGCATACGGGGATGTGAAAAAAGCCGCTTTTATGCGCATTATCCGCGACCAGAAATTTGCCGAACCGGAGTGATCCCATGTCGTCTCATATCTCCTTGAAAACTTATATTTCCAGACATCTTGGTGCTGTGGCAATCCTGCCGGTGCTCATCATTTCCGGCCTGACTTTGGGCGTCATGATGCCGGCCATCAAGACCCGGACCGGCACGCTTCAACAGGGCCTGGCGCGTTCAATTGCAGATCAGCTTTCTGCCCGCCTTGAGGGAGGAGAGCGCCAACTCACTGCCCTGGCAGCTTATCTGGATAAGCGGCAGTTCACCCCAGGTTCGACCCTGACGGATCTGCTGGACACCCAGTGCGGCAATGGAGAGTTCTTTGAGGTTCTGTTCATCACCGACGATACAACATTTACCATTCAGGCGGCCGGTTTGACACCAAGCCGTCGGCAGCGGCGCTCTGATTTCATTGGAATGGACCTTTCCGGCCGCCGGTTCATCTATCCCCCCACAGGGACAAAAAAGCCGGCCTGGTCAAAATACTTTCTGTCTACGGTGAACAGCAGGCCGGCAGTTGCACTGACCCTTCCATTGACCCATGGTTTCCTAATTGGGGAACTCTCCCTGGACAATCTGGCCGGATTCATAAAGACACTCTCTCCCAAATCTGAATTACTGACACTGATCATGGATAACCAAGGAACCATTGTAACCGATTCTCAAAGGAGATACTGGGGACAATCTCTGCCTGATGATGGAATGACCAGGACAAAATTAACGAATAAATCCTGGACGGTTTCAGGGTCATTTGAATTCAATGGGCAAAAGCTGCTGGGTGCCGTAGCAAAGGTGGAAAAAACCGACTGGAAAATCCTGGCCGCCCAGTCGGTGCATAAAGCTTTTGAGCCGCTGTGGGATATCCTCTCCCTGATTGGTATGGGGCTTGGCACCGCCATGCTCCTTGTCTTGCCCATAGCCTGGTTTTTGGCGGGCAGGTTTTCCCGCATTTTTACCTCCTATGCCGAACAGGCAGCATCCATTGCCGGGGGGAACTATGATATTAGCTGGCCTGAGTGCAAAACAAAAGAAGCACTCCTGTTAGGCCAAAGCCTTGCAAACATGGCCCAAACAATAAAGCAGCGGGAAAGGGAACTCAAAACCGAAGAACAGCGCACCCGGGATCTTCTGATCAATGTTCCAGGTGTGATATATCAGTACACTTTTAACCCTGGTTCTCCTAATACAGGGACTTTTTCCAGCCCGGCTCTGGAAAAAAGCCTTGAAATGTTCGGGCTTGATTTTGAACAAAAAAATTTTGTGGATCTTTTTGAGGCCGGCATTCCGGAAAATGACCGGGCCCGTTTTCGCCTGTCCGTGAAAGAAGCGATTGAATCCGCAAGCCCCTGGCATTATGAAGGGAAGTTCATCAAACCCTCCGGAGAAGAGATCTGGTTTGACGGCCGCTCCCATCCCCGCCGGACAGATGACGTAATTTCACATTACGGCGTGTTCACGGATATCACCCAGCGCAAGGAACTGGAAGCATCCTTACGACTGACCCAATTCTGCTTTGACAAGGCGCCCATCGGTATCTGGCGAATGGGAAAAAACGGCCAAGTTCTGGATGTGAACGAGCAGGCCTATAAAAGCCTGGGCTATTCCAAAGAAGAATTATGCCAAATGTCCGTGTTTGACTTTGCCCCGGGATTCACCACCAAGGACTGGGAAAACGCCATGGACCATTTGAACAGGGCAGACCCCAGCCCGCTTGAATCCCTCCACCAGCACAGGAACGGCGAGGTATTCCCCATCCAGGTTATACAGAAACTTATGGTCTTTGAGGATCGGGAATACTGCATGGCGTTTGTTCAGGACATCACCGAACGAAAACAGATGGAAGAAATAATGATCCAAAACGAAAAAATGCTTTCCGTAGGGGGCTTGGCCGCCGGCATGGCCCATGAAATCAACAATCCACTGGCCGGCATGGTCCAAACCGCACAGGTAATGGCCCAACGTCTTACGGCAGACCTTGATATCCCGGCCAGCCGTAAAGCGGCCAAAGCAGCCGATACAAGCATTGAATCCATTGGTCGGTTCATGGAAAATAGAGGCATACCGCGAATGATTCAAACTATTGTTGAATCAGGACACCGGGTGTCTGAAATTGTGAACAACATACTCAGCTTTTCCAGGAAAGACGAAACGACCATATCCTCCCATCACCTGGACAAAATCATAAACAAAACCATTGAACTTGCAGCAACAGATTACAATTTGAAAAAGGACTATGACTTTAAACAAATTACAATCTCCAGGGAATACGACGACAGCCTTCCTGCCGTTCCCTGCCAGGTCGGCAAAATCCAGCAGGTGGTGCTCAATATTCTGACCAACGGCGCCCAGGCCATGCAGGAGGCAGGAACACCTAAGCCCCGATTCATCCTCAGGACGTATAGAGATTCGGACAGGGATATGGCCTGCATTGAAATTGAGGACAACGGACCAGGGATGGATGAACAAGTGCGCAAGCACATTTTTGATCCATTTTTCACAACCAAACCCGTGGGGGTGGGTACAGGACTTGGCTTAAGTGTTTCTTATTTCATCATCACTGAAAACCATAAAGGGGAAATGACGGTTGAGTCGAGTCCGGGGGCAGGTGCGAAGTTTATTATAAAGTTAGCTGTCAGCAATAGCTAACTGCGATGATCCAACAAACCACGGTGGCCGGCATCATGAAAGATGAAAACAAAACAAAAGTCCAGCTGATCAAAGAATTGCAGCAAATGCGCAAACGCGTTGCTGAATTGGAACAGAACAGCACGATTGAAGATCATCAAAAAGCACATGACAAAGCCCTGCAGGCAAAAGTCATCTCAGAAAAAAAACAAACTGAAGCGTCCCTGAGCCTGAGCAAATTTTGCATTGATCGAGCAAATATCGGGATTTACCAGGTTGGAATAGACGGGAGAATTCTCGATGTAAACCCCTATGCTGCACGGATGCTGGGATATACCACAGAAGAGCTGACAAGATTATCGATTTGCGATATTGATCCATTCGTTTCTGCCGGCACCATGGGTTTAGACATAGAGCATCTTTCCGCCCGCGGTCGGAAAAATACGTTTGAAACAGTTCACATAAAAAAGAACGGAGCCAGAATTCCGGTAGAAGTCGCCGGGAATATTCTAGAATATCAGGGACAGTGGTATTCTATTGCTTTTGTTAAGGACATTACAGAACGTAAACGAACCGAGGAATCCATGCGGCTTTCCCGATTCATCATTGACAACGCAAATGTCGGTATCTATCGAATCGCTCCCAATGGCCGAATTAAAGAAGTGAACCCAAAAGCGGCGCAGCTTCTCGGCTATACAAAAGAGGAATTGGAGTCTTTGTCCATGTCCGACATTGATCCGCAGGTTGCCCGTGAAGACTGGAATACCAATTGGCGTAGATTAAATCTTCAGGGCATACGAAACCTGGAAAGGACGCATCTGAAAAAAGACGGTTCCGTGATTTTTGTTGGGGTGCACAGCAATCTTCTGGAATATGGGGACCGGCAATACGCCATTGCCTTTGTTCAGGACATTACCGAACGTAAGGGAATGGAAGAGATGATAATTCAGAGCGAAAAGATGCTCTCCGTGGGCGGGCTGGCCGCAGGCATGGCCCACGAAATCAACAACCCCCTGGCCGGGATGTTGCAGACTGCCCAGGTAATGTCCCAGCGACTCACGGCAGGTGCGAATCTTACGGCCAACAAAAAAGCGGCCAAAGAGGCAGGAACCAGCATCGAAGCCATAGACAGATTCATGCAGGCAAGGGGAATTCCACAAATGCTTCTTGCCATCACCGAATCGGGACAACGGATGGCGGACATTGTCAGTAATATCCTCAGCTTTGCCAGAAAGGACGAATCAGACCTATCCTCCCATTCCCTGAACCAAATTCTGGATAAAACCATCGCGCTTGCGGCCACAGACTATAACCTGAAAAAAAATTACGATTTCAAACAAATTAAAATCACCAGGGAATATGATGATAACCTGCCTGATATCCCCTGTCAGGCAGGCAAAATCCAGCAGGTGATTCTCAACATTTTGACCAACGGGGCCCAGGCCATGCAAGAGGCAGACACACTTGAACCCCAATTCATCCTCAGAACCTATGCAGATCCGGTCCGGAATAGGGTCTGCCTGGAAATCGAGGACAATGGGCCCGGGATGGATGAAAAGACCCGCAAGCACATTTTTGATCCGTTTTTTACCACCAAACCCGTGGGGGTAGGCACAGGACTTGGCTTAAGTGTTTCCTATTTTATCATCACTGAAACCCATAAAGGGGAAATGATGGTTGAATCAAGTCCGGGTGCAGGCGCAAAATTTATTATACAGTTGGCTGACAGTTATGAGTTATGAGTTATGAACGAACAATCACTATGGACAACAAAATGAAAGATGAGGAAAAAAACAAATCCCAGCTGATAAATGAACTGCAGGAGATGCGAAAACAGGTAGCAGCCCTGACCCGGCCCATGGAGGATGTGGAAAACATTGTATTTGAAGACCTCTTTAACCTGGCTGATATTCAGCATCTTCAGGACCTGTATGCCAAGGCTTTTGGTGTGGCAGCCCTGATCACCCGCCCGGACGGCACCCCCATCACCCGGCCAAGTGAATTTACAGCGCTATGCAGCCAATTTATCCGAAGCACCCCAAAGGGCAGCAAAAACTGCCATAATTCCGATGCGATCGTCGGGAGTCACAACCCCTTTGGCCCGACTATCCAGCAGTGCCTGAGCGCAGGTTTATGCAACGCCGGGGCCAGTATTACCGTTGGCGGATGCCATGTTGCCAACTGGCTGATCGGCCAGGTCCGCAATGAAAACCAGAAAGAAGAAGATATCATGACTTACGCCCGAGAACTTGGCGCCAACGAATCTGCGTTCCGTGCCGCATACCGGAAAGTGCCCGTGATGCCCCAGGAACAATTCGAAAGGGTGGCCCAGGTCCTGTATACAGTGGCCAGTCAACTCTCGATGTCAGCCTATCAGAATATTCAAAAAACCAATTTTATCACCCAACTTCGACAGGCCAAGCAGGCATTAAGAGAGAATGAACAACTGCTTGCCAATATTCTGGACTCCATGCCATCGGTGATCGTAGGCGTAGACGGCAAAGGAATAGTGACCCAGTGGAATCACCGGGCCGAGCAGGCCACGGGAATGAGTTTCAAAAAAGCCCATTCCAAGCCCCTGGCCAAGGTATTTCCGCAACTCTCCCATGAAATGAACCGCATTCAGACCTCCATCCGGGACCACCGGGTGCTCAGGGAGTCAAAAGTGCCCCGTGAACACCGGGGTGAGACCCGTTACGAAGATGTGACTATTTACCCCCTGGTGGCCAACGGGGTGGAAGGCGCGGTGATCCGGGTTGATGATGTGACCGACCGGGTGCATATGGAAGAGATGATGATCCAAAACGAAAAAATACTCTCCGTGGGCGGGCTTGCCGCAGGCATGGCCCACGAGATCAATAACCCCCTGGGGGGCATGGTGCAGACCACCCTTGTAATGTCCCAACGGCTCACAGCAGGTACGAACCTTGCCGCCAATCAACAAGCTGCCCAAGAGGCCGGTACCAGCATTGAGGCCATCGAACAATTCATGCAATCAAGGGGGATTCTGCGGATGCTGAATACCATCACCGAGTCAGGGCAGCGGGTGGCCCAGATTGTAAGTAACATCCTCAGCTTTGCCAGAAAGACCGAAACGGCTGTCTCCGCCCATTACCTGAACAAAATTCTGGATAAAACCATTGAGCTTGCAGCCACAGACTATGACCTTAAAAAAGAATATGACTTTAAACAAATTAAAATCATCAAGGAATATAATGACAAACTGCCTGCCGTCCCCTGTCAGGCCAGCAAAATTCAGCAGGTGGTACTTAACATTTTGACCAACGGTGCCCAGGCCATGCAGGAGGTCCGAACCCCTGAGCCCAGGTTCATCCTCAGGACCTATGGTGATCCGGACCGGAATATGGCCTGTTTCGAAATAGAAGATAACGGGCCTGGTATGGATGAAAAGACCCGCAAGCACATTTTTGATCCGTTTTTCACAACCAAACCCGTGGGAGTAGGTACAGGACTGGGCTTAAGTGTCTCCTATTTCATCATCACTGAAACCCATAAAGGGGAGATGGTGGTTGAATCAAGTCCAGGAGCGGGATCAAAATTTATTATACGGTTGGCTTTTGGCTAACGATCAGGAACGGAAAAATGAACACACAAATAAAGATGTTTCTTGCTTTAATGTTTATTTTACTGTCTGCTGCAGTCGGATCTGCGGCCAATATTACCCCTAAGCAGCGGTTCAAGGTGCTCGTGGTAATGAGTTATGAACAAGATTATAAATTCGTTCAAAAAATCCGCCAGGGAATTGATTCGGTGCTGTCCGATACCTGCAAAGTTGAGTACTTTTATATGAACACCAAAAATAATCTTGCCGGCGGTCCGCAAAAAGCCAGGGAGGCGTACGCCCTATACAAAAAAATTCGGCCCCACGGTGTGATTGCCGCCGATGACAATGCCCAGTCCATGTTTGTGGTCCCCTATTTGAAAGATAAGGTAAAAACACCTGTGATGTTTTGCGGGGTTAATGAGAGACCGCAAAAATATGGATATCCGGCCACAAATGTGTCCGGTATCCTGGAACGGATCACCATCAGCCAAAGTCTGGCATTTGCCAAACAATTAATCCCTTCTATCAAGACCTTTGGTTACATGACCTATGACAGTCCTACGGGTCGATTTATTCTAGACTATTTTCAACATGAGGCGCATACCTTCCCTATGAAATTAATCGCTGCCAGGTTTGCCAAGACTCTGGCCGAAACCAAAGCCATGGCAAGAGAACTGAATCCGATATGTGATGTTCTGTTTGTACCAACCATGAAAAGTGTCACAGACGACAACGGCACCCCTCTTACGGATAAACAGGTCGTGCCGATTCTTTCCAACGCTTTTGCCAAGCCAATTGTTGGTGACCACAAGTTCACTATTCAATACGGGATGCTGTGCGGCATGGCCCAACATATACAGGAGCAGGGCTTCACCGCAGCAAAAATGCTGATCAAAGCCATGCAGGGAACGCCGGTCTCCGAAATCCCCATAACCCAAAACCACCTAAGCAGGGCAATCATTAATGTGACAGTAATGAAAGCGTTCGGTATTAAACCTAAACCTATTCTCTTGAAAGACACTGAGCTGATCTGGGAGAAGGTTAGCGATCCGCTGTGAGCTCATAAAGACGAAAGGATATTGTTATGAAAAAAACAACCCCGCCCAATACCACATTCCCAAAAGGTTCAGCTTTGAAACAAAACATCCTTTTGCTGTTTTTTGTCGTTTGCCTCCAGGGCTGCGGGACCCAAGAACCGATTCGCATCGGCTTTATCACCGGCACATCCGGACACATGGCGGATATGGGAATATCGGCCCGCTATGCGCTTCAACTGGCTGTGGCTCAATGCAATGAAGCAGGCGGCATCCACGGACGCCGTGTGGAACTTATAATCAAAGACAACCAGCATGATGCTGATGCGGCCATCAAAGATGTGCAGGAATTAATAGAACTTGGGGTTGATGCCATGATCGGCCCCATGTCCAGTACCATTGCTACGGCCATTGTACCCTATCTGAACCAGTCCCGGATGGTCACGGTATCCCCGACAGCAACTACGACACTGCTTTCCGGCCAGGATGATTATTTTTTCCGCGTCTGCCCCACTGCCGATACCCAGGCACAGGTAAACGCCGATTACCAGATTCAGTCAGGGAATATGCAACGCATCACTGTTGCCTTTCACAGGGGGAACCCTTCATTTTGTGAGTCCTTCATCGAAAATTTTAAAAAAACATTCCAGGCCGGCGGTGGGGAAATTAATTCGGTTATAAGCTTTACATCCGAAGACGGACGTTCTTTTTTTGAAATTGCAGATGAGTTGTTAGCGAACAAACCGGACGGTATTTTGGTTGTCGCCAATGCCATGGATTCGGCCATGCTATGTCAACAAATTCGTAAAATCAATTCAACAGTCAAGATCACCTTGTCAAGCTGGAGTGCCTCCCAACGGTTCATTGAGCTGGGCAGCCAGGCCGTTGAAGGTTCCACCCTGCCCATTTCCGTAGACTGGAACAGCACCGCACCCCGTTATAAAAAGTTTAAAAATGATTTTTATAGCCGTTACCGGCTTGAGCCCGGAATCGGCAGTTTGAATGGCTATAATGCAGGCCAAGTGGTTCTAACCTCACTTAAGGCCCGTAAATCGGGGAAAAATTTAAAAGAGACCATTCTTTTATTGGGCGAATTCAACGGACTTCAAAGAAAAATCAAATTTGATGCATACGGGGATATGAAAGGTGGCGTTTTTATGTACACAATCCGCAATCATAAATTTGAGGCCGTGGAATAACTCCATGCAATCCAGGATTTCTTTAAAAAACTATCTGTCACGGCATTTCGCTGTGGTCGCAGTTCTGCCGGTGATCACCATTGCCTGTCTGATCTACGGTTTCATGTTGCCGACCATTAAAGACCGCACGGGTCTCCAGCACCAGGCCATGGCACGCTCTATTGCCGGCCAGATATCCACACACCTGGCCGGCGGGAAACGCCAGATTTCGGCCATAGCCGAGTATCTGAGCAACCGACAGCTGAAAAATTATATGGCACCGGTTGACTTGCTGGATGCCTATTGCGGCGACGGAGAGTTTTTCGAAGCCTTGTTTGTGATTGACAATAAAGATGGGGTGATTCAAACGGCCGGGCTAAGCCGCCCCCATCGGATAAAACGTTCCGATTTCATTGGGCTGGATTTTTCCGGCCGCAGGTTTATCAGTTCCCTGGAAAAAGTTGAAAAACCGGTATGGTCACAAATCTTTTTGTCCACGGTCAACAGCCGACCGGCCGTGGCGGTGACTATTCCATTGGTAAAAGGTGTCATTATTGGAGAAATGGCACTGGACAATCTATCTGAATTCATTAGCCATCTGCCGGTGGAATCTGAATTGCTGACACTGGTAGTTGACGAGCAGGGCAAGGTGTTGGCAGATTCCCTGGGTCAGTATTGGGGACAAATTTTGACAGACGATTTTATTGCCGGCACAGAATCGAAAGACAGCCCCCGGCCGGTGTCAAAAATATTTAAATTCAATGGTCGAAACATGTTTGGCACAGTGGTGGATATGGATGAAACCGGTTGGAAAATTTTAATCGCCCAACCGGTCAGAAAAGCGTTCCAGTCACTGTGGAATATCCTTACCCTGATTGGCCTGGGTCTGTTGCTTGCCCTGATCTTTTCCCTGTTCATCGGCCAGTTTCTGGCCGGCAACTTCTCCTTAGCGGTTGAATCCTATATCATGCAAGCGTCATCCATTGCCGACGGAGACTACGATCTTCAATGGCCGGAACATAAAACAAAAGAGTTCTCTCTTCTGGGTCAAAGTTTTAAACGCATGGTTCAAAAAATCAACAAACGTGAAGAGGAACTTCGTCTTGCAAAAATCTCTTTAGACAAGGCTCCTATCGGTATATGGCGGGTGGGACATAACGGCGAGGTTCTGGACGTAAACGAACAGGGCTGCAAAAGTTTAGGCTACTTACGAGAAGAACTTTGTCAAATGTCCGTGTTTGACTTTGATCCGGACCAAAGCATCAAGGTCTGGGCAAACATGGTCAAACAGCTGCATAAAACCGGCAGCGTAACATTAGAAATGCATCACCGGCGAAAGAATGGAGATGTATTTCCCATCCAGGTCATAACAGCAATCATTTATTTTGAAAATCAGGAATACTATCTGTCTTTTGTCCAGGATATCAGCCATCGCAAACAAATGGAGGAGATAATAATTCAAAGCGAAAAAATGCTTTCCGTGGGAGGACTTGCCGCAGGCATGGCCCATGAGATCAACAATCCCTTGGCCGGAATGGTTCAGACCGCCCAGGTAATGTCCCAGCGGCTCACTTCAGATCTTAACATCTCCGCCAGCCGAAGAGCGGCAGAGGCTGCAGACACCAGTCTTCAGGCAATTGAGCAATTTATGACGGCCCGGGGCATACCACGGATGCTCCAAACCATTATCGAGTCAGGGCAGCGGGTGTCTGAAATTGTCAACAACATACTCACTTTTTCCCGGAAAGACGAAACAACCGTATCTGCCCATCACCTGGACAAAATCCTGGACAAAACCGTTGAGCTTGCAGCAACGGATTACAATCTGAAAAAGGCCTATGACTTTAAACAAATTAAAATCACCAGGGAATATGACGCTAACCTGCCTGCGGTTCCCTGCCAGGCCGGCAAAATTCAACAGGTGATACTCAATATCCTGGCCAACGGGGCAATGGCTATGCAGGAGGCCGGAACTTCCAATCCCGAGTTCATTCTCAGGACCTATGGCGCTCCGGACCGGAACATGGTTTGCGTGGAAATAGAGGACAACGGACCCGGGATGAATGAGAAAACCCGCAAACATATTTTTGATCCCTTTTTCACCACTAAGCCTGTGGGGGTGGGAACGGGACTTGGATTAAGTGTTTCCTATTTTATTGTCACTGAAAACCATAAGGGGGAAATGGCTGTTGAATCGCGTCTGGGAGCGGGAGCCAAATTTATTATACGATTAGCTGACAGCTAAATACCAGGTAACAGAAAATGAAAACACAAATAAAAAGTTTTTTCGCTTTAGTCTTTCTCTTATGTCCGATTGATGCTGAACCTTTTGCAGGCCATGGTCATAGACACCGTTTTACTGAACTGGTTAGAACGGAACTTTAGGAGGCCAAAACACATGAAATGTCCAACAATCGGAAAGTCCCGCAGACGGTTATTATTTAAATTTTCCGATATGCATATCCGTACCAAGTTATTGGCCATTATGGCCCTGATCGTTACCGTTTTTTTAATGATCGTTTTGACGGTGGTTATCTCTTTCCATCGGATTGAAAATGTGCTGAGCGGTGTGATTAATGCTGATATAAACAATGTCATGACAAATGCGTTGACCGAACGGGAGCTGTCATCCATTACTGCCGATCTCAATCTTTTGCTGGGCACCTTTTTTGAAGACCAGACGCATCTGCAAAGGGAAGGAGAACGATTAATTGAGTCTGCCGGCGTTTTAGGCCGACGTGTCCAGGGCAGTGCTCTGGAAGCACCGATTTTGTTGTTTGGCCGACGAATGGAATTTCTGCTGCAGCAGTGCCGGGCTGTCAACACAAGTTTACAACATGTAAGTGACGCTGATCAAAATATGGTATCCGGTTTGGACCGTCTGGATGAAATTATTGCCGATAAGCTGATCAACATGACCCATAACGGTAACGACACCAGTATTCTTCAGCAGCTTTCGGTTCTGATTGTCGGATACCGACAAAGTCTGCTGGAAATCGGTAAGCGGCATGCACAACGCTGGCCGGAAACCTATTATATGTTCCTGGATCTGGATGCAGACCCACTGCTTATCGCCATTGAGGAACTTAATTTTCGAATGCGCACACTGATGGCCAGTGATCCGCAAATCGCCGATATAGGACAAACCGTCATCGACGACCTCCAATTATATAAAAGCGAGCTTTTGACACTGAATGTATTGATGGTTGAGCTAAAAACGCGCATGCTCAATGTCGAAAACGCAAGACGTAAGGCAACCGAAATCCTTAAAAAATTTGATTTGAATGTTGTTAATGCCGTCAACGCAGCCAACACCAAGGTACTTGGCACACTTCAGGTTACCGAATTATCCCTGGTGACAATCTCCCTGGCACTTATCGTTTTCCTAATTTTGCTGACGTCACTTTTTTTTAAAAATATTATCAAGAGGCCCATGGACGATATTTGCGCCGGCATCAAGGCGTTTCGTCAGAGCAATCTTGACACACGCATCAATCTGAATAGAAACGACGAGTGGCATCTGATCGAAGAAGCCTTGAATGCCATGGCCGCAGATCTTTCCAATTCCTACGCAGACCTAAAAACGGCCCAAGACCTCGTTTCCAACATCATCGACTCCATGCCCTCGGTCCTGGTCGGTGTGAACAACAAAGGAATGGTAACCCAGTGGAACCTTAAAGCCGAGCAGGTCACCGGAATTTGTGCCCAAGAGGCCCGGTCCCAACCCCTGGACAAGGTGTTCCCCAACCTGGCCCATGAAATGGACCGCATTCTGGCTTCCATCCAGGATCGCCGGGTACTTCGAAATTCAAAGGTGCGCCGTGAGGACCGGGAGGATACCCGCTACGAGGACGTAACGATATACCCCCTTGTGGCCAACGGGGTTGAAGGAGCCGTGATCCGCGTGGATGACACCACCGACCAGGTGCAAATGGAAGAGATGATGATCCAGAGCGAAAAAATGCTGTCGGTAGGTGGGCTTGCCGCAGGCATGGCCCATGAGATCAACAATCCCTTGGCCGGTATGATGCAAACCGCACAGGTGATGGCCCAGCGCCTCACCGCAGACCTCGATATCCCAGCCAGCCGGAAAGCGGCAAAAGAAGCCGGCACCACCATTGAAGCCATTAGCCGATTCATGGAGACAAGGGGAATACAACGAATGAGTCATACCATCATTGACTCAGGACAGCGGGTCTCCAAAATTGTGAATAATATGCTCAGCTTTGCGCGAAAAGACAGTTCAACCATATCCCCCCATGATTTGAACGACATCCTTGACAAAACCATTGAACTTGCGGCCACAGATTATGACTTAAAAAAAACCTACGATTTCAAACAGATCAAAATCATTAAGGAATATAATGACAATCTATACGCCGTCCCCTGCCAGGCCAGTAAAATCCAGCAGGTGGTGCTCAACGTACTGACCAACGGGGCCCAGGCCATGCAGGGCGCAAAAACCCAGAATCCCCAATTTACCATACGCACTTATGTGGATTTGACCCGGAATATGGCCTGTATGGAGATAGAAGATAATGGGCCCGGGATCAATGAAAAGACCTGCAAGCATATTTTTAACCCCTTTTTCACCACCAAACCTGTGGGGTTGGGAACCGGGCTGGGCTTAAGTGTCTCATATTTTATCATCACCGAACACCATAAAGGTGAAATGACTGTGGAATCAAGCCCCGGGGCAGGAGCTAAATTCGTTATCAGGATCCCATTGACGGAATTTAAGCTGTCAAGCATGTAACCCAGATCATGCATCCATTTTTTTCTGCCCATAGGTTTTAAATTTTTCAAGCACGGTATCCATCTCTTCATCCTTCAGGATGACGGGGGTTCCGATATTTTTGGTCTGATAATAAATCCGGGCGACAAATTCAATCTCTTCGGCAACGGCAAAGGCTGTATCAATGCTGTTACCCACGGCCACAAGACCATGATTGGCAAGCAGCAGGGCGTTATAATCACCAATATATTCGGCTACGATTTCAGCCAGTTCAGGCGTGCCGAATGTGGCATAGGGTGCCAGGGGCACTTTTTTGCCTGCAAACCCCACAAGATAATGGACGGCTGGGATCTCCCAGCCCAGGCAGGCCATGGTTACCGCATAAGGGGAATGTGTGTGGACAACGGCCTGTACATCCTTGCGCTGATGATACAAAGAGAGATGAAACCCAAGCTCGCTTGAAGGTTTGGTATCGCCTTCTATAATATTTCCCTGCAAATCGGTGAAAACAACATCCCGGGGCTTTAACGCTGCATACTCGATTCCACTGGGACTGACGGCAACGGTTCCCGAATTCCTGTCAATAATGCTCAAGTTTCCACCGGTTCCTGTGGTCAGGCCTGATTTCACCATTTTAAGTCCAAAACGTACAATCGCTTCTCTTTCATTTTCCAGTTCCATAATCGCCTCCGTAAAAAATAGTCCGGCCGCTTATAACCATTTGAATCATCCGAATCTTGTCTAACACCTATTTTTTAAGGTTGCAAACAGAACCGGACAGCCAAGCCTATCGCTTAATAAATGATGAACGGCTGTGCTCAAGGCAAATTCAATCCGCCCTTACCCTTAAAAACGAGGCGAATTTCGGTACGCCGTTTATACTGAAACCATGATATTTAAAAGTCACTGTTGTGCCGACGGCAGGCGGATTATATCGAACCATGTCCGAGAATCCGGTCCCTAACTTAAAAATAACACCGTTTTCCAGTTTCAGCGTCAGTGACCCCATGGCATTTTTATACTTGCCTTTCCCCTTGTTAATACCAATAACAAGGCCTTCCATGTCCCTGGCTTTTTTTACCTTGAGAACATGTTCGCTTCTGCCTGTATGGTAAGGCATATTGGAATTTTTTAGTATAACACCTTCACCGCCCCGTGATTGCACGTCAATAACAAAATGGTCCAGATCAGATCTATCTTGAACCAAAGTCTGGGGGATCACCCTGACATGGGAATTGGGATGTGATGCAAACCACTTTTTTACCCGCTCAAGCCGCTTGAGGAATGTCCCTTTCTGATTTGGTGCTTCAAAAATATGGTAATTTATTTTTTCCCAGCCGGAGCCGGGCTTGGCATCAAGCACCACAGACTGGATAAATTCAAACTCCCCTTGTTTGCTCCACAACTCGCCATCCAGTTCAAAGGCGGGAAAATTTTCAATGAACCATGGGGGTGGATGAAGGGGCCGTCCCTTCCGGGTCAACAAACGGTTGCCGTCCCAGTATCCCCTTATCCCATCCAGTTTTTCGCTCATTACCCACCCTGTAATGTCTTCATTTCCGGTATAGGACCGGGCCTTTTGCAAGTGCGGCGTTTCTGCCGTGCAAACCGTGCACAAAAAGACGCTCAGCATGGTTCCAATCAAACACATCTTGTTAATTTTACAATAAATGGTTTTGACGAAATCAGGCATAAGTCCCCTATTTTGTTTGATTTGAGAATTAAGAAGGACTGTAAAATAACTTTTCGGCTCTTGTCAAGGAATGTCACTCTATTTGCTGATACATACAATTCGTAATTATAAAATTATTTTATTTGACATTACTTTTTTATTATTGAAAAACTAACTACTAAAGTTTATGAAAATATTCTTTTAGGTGAGTTAGTATGGTATCCACACATTTTAATAAAAACTGCCCACGGCAAATGGAATACCCAACTACCCCTGATGCCAAAGTAAACGGCAGCAGGAACGTCTTGGTGCAAAGTATTCCAAACTTAAAGGACACAACAGTCCAAAACCGGTGCCGGGAATATAAAATTCAGGAAGGATTCAGCATCAGCCTGTTTGACGTTGCATCAGAAAATGATTTGCGCCTTTCATTTGAAAAGGATCAGCCCATGGTTAATTTCGGTTTTGTTGTTTGCGGCAACTTCACAAACCGCATCAAGGCACCGGGCCTTAATTCAAAGGGCTTTTCCAATCAGGCCGGTAGCGCAGGCATCCTATTTCTTCCCAAACAGGATGGCTGCCTTACCGTTCCAGGAAACCAGCGGGTCTGCCTGGTTCATGTCCATCTTTCCCCAACGGCATTTCATTCCCTGTTCTATCCGGACCGGGAGAACCTTCCAAACGGGCTTCAATCTATGATGGAGGGGCACAGAAATAAGGCCTGGCATTTCAGATCAGGACTCTCCACACATGCGGGAGACTGCTTGAACAGACTGATAACAGGCCCGGCGCCAGGTGCGCCGACTCATATTTTTTACCAGGGTATTGCCCTGGAGTTGCTTGCCGATCAAATTGCCCGGGCCAATACGACAAAGGCCCAGGTTTCCGGAATGAGTCTGGATGACCAGGACCGGGTGGTCCAGGCAAGAGATCTGCTGGTCCGGGATCTGTCCGCTCCCCCCTGCATGAAACAATTATCCAGGACAACCGGCCTGAACATGAATAAACTCCAACAGGGGTTTCGCCGTTTGTACGGACTTTCAGTCTTCCAATATCTCCAGTCTTTCAGGATCAAGGAGGCCAACCGTCTTTTTCACGAAACAGACATGAACGTCAGCCAGGCGGCATTTGCCGTTGGCTATACCAATGTCAGCCACTTCAGCCGGGCCTATAAAAAGCATTTCAATATCCTTCCTAAAAAGCATCTGTCCTGCATTAAAAGCATTTAACTGTTCGCGTCCAACCTATTTAAACTCCAACCGGATTTAAACCGTTGTGTGTTTCGGGGCATAAATCGGTTGGATTCGGGTAGAAACCGACAGTTCGATTCCCTATATTCTCCTTTTAGTTCTGCAAGCCAAAACATTTTAGGAGGATAAATGAAACTTAGTAGATATCTGTTTAAATTCCAAGGCTGGTGTATATGCTAAAAAAAACCACCTCGTTAACCCTGGCCCTTTCCGGACTGGTTATGCTGGTGACCAGCGTGATGCTCTATTTTGGCCCGGCCAGTCATGTAGGCCATTTTTGCCCTTGGTCGTTCTGGCATCTGTCCCGGCATCACTGGGGTGCACTTCATCTGAATTCAGGTATTTTGTTCTGCCTGGCCATGATTGTCCATGTATGGCTTAACTTCAAACTGCTTGTGGCCTATGTGAAAAAACAGAAAAAAGGATCACCTGCCATTGTCGTATCTTTGATCCTGACCCTTTACGTCTGCATCGGAGGGTACTTCGAACTCCCGCCCATGGGTCAGTTTCTGGGTATAGCCAGGTCGTTCAGGATTGATTCCATACAAAAATACGGCTCCCCGCCGTACGGGGCAGCCGCCCGATTCCCGGCACTTCATATTGCCCGTTACATGGGCTGGGATCCACAGCAGTCCCAGGTACAATTGAGCCAAAACAGCATTATGCTTGCCACCCCGGACCAGACCCTGTCGGACCTGGCCCAAAAGAATCACACCAGTATCGGACGATTGCTGGACATCATGTGCACCCATTCGAACAAAGGAACTCTCAAATGACTAACGTAAAGAACGTATTTAACGGCGACCATGTTATCAACTATGATCAAAACGCTGAAAAAATAGATTGGCTGGATCCTGCAATCACTTTCGGCATGGCTTACCGGTTTGTCAAACCCGGAGACCGTCTATTGGATATCGGGATTGGTACCGGATTGTCTTCTCAATTGTTTTACAAGGCCGGCCTTGAAATTCACGGGATTGATTTTTCCCCGAAAATGCTTGCCCGCTGCCGATCAAAACAGATGGCCAAAGAATTAAAAGAACATGATCTTTCCATCCTGCCCTACCCTTATGAATCAAACTCCATGGATCATGCCGTCTGCACAGGAGTAACACATCTTTTTAAAGACTTAACACCGATTTTTCAGGAACTTGCAAGAATCCTGAAATCCGGAGGCGTATTTGCCTTTGTGGTACCGGATCGCCAAGAAGACGAAGCCCGGGAGATCCAGGTGGAATCCCGGCATTCCCCCGGGGAAAAAGTCACCATTTTTTCTCATTCCATATTAAATATAAACACCCTGCTTGATTCATACGGTTTTGACCCACTTTTCAATTTAGCTTTTGAAGCCTCTGCCATCGGCCACCGCACTGCGCAATATAAAGCTTATGTGGTTAAAAAAACAGAACCCTCTACCTAATGTCACGAACTTGTCATTAAGTGTTTTACTTTACCACGAAGAACGCGAAGACCACGAAGGTATTAATATAGTAGACTTCGCGTCCTTCGTGATCTTGTGGTTCAAATCCAACTTAAAAGCACTCATTTTGAATAGGAAAAAATTTATGAAGGAACTCTGCACTATGATTACGTCCTGGACAGGTAAATGGATGTACCTAACCCTCATAGCCGCCCTTTTGATTTGTTCCGGCCAAAACCTCAAGGCCCAAGAATCGCTTAAAACAAATTTATCATCAGAAGAGAAGGCAGATAAATTGCCCTATCAGGCAGAAGCGGTGATTGTCACCGCACAAAAGCGCGAAGAAAATGTACAGGATATTTCGGACAGCATAACGGTGCTCGATGAACTGGACATTTCCGATGCGGGTATCACCGATATGGTCAGTCTTTCCACATATGTGCCCAACTTCGAATTTTATAACTTCGGCAGCCGTTGGCATTCCCAGACCTATATCCGCGGTATCAAAACCCTGAACAACAGTGAACCGTCAACCGGTTTGTATGTTGACGGCGTGAATTATTCCAAATCCTATCTGTTTGACTTCCCTTTATTTGATGTGGAACGGGTCGAGGTTCTGCGCGGTCCCCAGGGAACTTTGTACGGCCGTAACACCATGGCAGGCGTAATCAATATACACACCAGGACACCGGACAATGAAACCCGTGCACAGATTTCAGGGACATACGCAAGCGACAATGAAAAAACGATTCAAGGCCAAGTCCAAACACCCATTCTCAAGGACAAACTTTTTTTGGGAATCTCGGGGCTGATCTCTTCCAGTCACGGATACATGGAAAACGATATTGACGGTGTCGGCGAAGATGGCCGGCACAAAGACGGACAGGCCGGGAGAATAAAACTTCGTTACTTGCCTGCCCCAAAATGGGATATCACCTTGGGTCTGGATGCCCAGCACCATGACGACGGCGCGTTCCCTTTCCGCAGGACCCAGCGCAATTCATTTGTCAATGTGGGGATACTGGAAGCGGACGGCCCATATCACTATTCCCACGATTTTGACGGCACGTCCGAAAACGATTTCTGGGGGACAACCCTGAATACCTCGGTTGATACAACAATTGGCAAGGTCACATCCATTACAGGGTACCGGGACTTTAACAATGAGGATATCATTGATTCGGATTTCAGCCCGTTGGATGCGGCGCGCATGAAATATCTCCTGCAGGAGAGTAGCTTTTCCCAGGAACTTCGCATTGCATCGCCGGAAAATAAAACCGGCCCCAAATGGCTGGCCGGTATCTACTATTTTCACATCAACTCGGACAAGGAACGGATCAACTACTACCGATCCGCCATGGCAAACAGTCCGAGCAATCCCTTTGCCCCGGGAACCGGTGCCAGAAAGACCCAAAGCAAGGGGACCAACTTCGGGGAGGCCCTGTTCGGCCAGATCACCTGGCCTGTATTCAATACTCTGGATATCACCACAGGCCTTAGATATGAAATAGAGGACGCACAAATGGATGCCACTATTTTTTATACACCCGAGGGCGGGGCCACAAGCGCCACACAACAGCCCTATCAAGAGAGCCGGTTCACGGCATTGCTGCCTAAATTAAGTGTGGGATGGCATTTCATGGATGACAAAATGCTTTACACCACGGTTTCAAGGGCCCATCGCAGCGGCGGGTTTAACGATCCCAGTGTGGGTGGAGACCCTTATGATGAAGAGTACAGCTGGGTATATGAAGCCGGTATTAAGTCCGGATTTTTCCAAAACCGGCTTACGATCAACATTTGCGGATTTTATACGGATATTGAAGATGAACAGCTCACCCGCTTTGATGAATACAATCAGTCTTATCTTGAGAATGCAGGCGAATCCCACCGGCTGGGCATGGAGTTTGAGGCCGGCTGGTTCATTTCAAAGGACCTGGAAATTTTTGCATCGTTGACATGGGTTGAGGCCGAGTATGACAAGTATACCGACCCTGTCACAGGCCAGGATTTTCAAGGCAATACCACATTCGGGGTACCGGATTATACCTATACGTTAGGGTTTCAGTACAGACGTCCCCTGTGGGGAGAATGGAACGTTTTTTGCCGTGCGGAAGTGGCGGGAACCGGCCGTAGATTTTTCGATGATACCAATACTGTTAAAGAACCCGGATATGAAGTGGTCAACCTCAAACTGGGCCTGGAGGGTACCCATTGGGACGGCTATGTCTGGGCAAAAAATCTTTTTGATCGGCATTACTGCATTTTTGAAAATGTTGATCGGGGTATTACCGAGGATGGTAAACCTTTGACCATCGGCATAACTCTGTCATATAGATTTTAGGTCCTTGATTTTTCGGGCTCTTTCTTAATTTGTTGTAGGCTGTGCCTTATAGGTGTCGATAAACCGATCCGGACGTGGCCGTTATAACAAAGTTTTGGATAATTAAAACAATCCCGCCCTTTAAAATACAGGTTTATCCTGTATCTATATAAGGGATGTTATGTATAATAAAAAAACACGAATCAATTTAACATTTAAATAACGGCCATGGGCCGACCTGATATATCATCTGCCAGGCTCAGCCCACAACAAAGTTTGAAAGATCTGAATGACTTATCCAGACTTTCTTATAACGGTCACGGACCGTCCTTGGTCTTTGACCGTGGTTCGGACCACAACGAATATTGAAACATCTCTGTGGCTTACAGAGAGTTTCTTATAAAAAATATAATATTCATTTCTTTAAACACGCTAGGCAAAAAGAAGTAATCCATGCATGAACAATGACTGGATGGCTTACAAAATAGAACCGTCAACAAATTAAAAAGGGAATTAACCATGAGACCAAAAATACAAGCAGGCATCATGGCTGCTTTCACGGCAGACGCGTTGGCTCTGGGCGCACATTGGGTTTATGACGTATCCCAGATAAAAAACAAATACGGCCGTCTGGATTTTATGGCACCGCCTGAAATCGCACCTTTCCATAAAGGAAAAAAGAAAGGCGATTTCACCCATTATGGAGATCAGATGTTTTTGCTGCTTGAGTCCCTGTCATATTGCTCAGGGTTCGATATAGACAATTTTGCAACCCAGTGGAAGCTGATGTTTGATGATTATAAAGGCTGGGTGGACAGCGCAACAAAGGAAACATTGTCCAACTTTGAAGACGGAAAGTCCCCGGAAAAGGCCGGGTCCGGCTCAACAGATTTAGGTGGTGCATCCCGAATGGTTCCACTGGCACTTTTTTATGGAGAAGATCGCGAGACGTTGGTGGCCAACGCAGATAAACAGACTGCAATGACACACAATCATCCCCAGGTCAGGGAAAGCGCCCGTTTTTTTGCAAACGCTGCTATAGAGGCCGCTAAAGGTAGAAAGCCCATGGATTCTCTGGAAATGGCTCAAAAAGAACTCTCTTCCAATTCTGTGATCTACCAGATGATAACAGATGGACTTGAAAGTATCGATACAGATACGGAACAGGCCATTGCAGGTTTTGGCCAGATGTGTGAAACCCAGGCTGCCCTGCCCGGCACGATTCATCTGATCGCCAAATATCCCAATGACCTGGAAACAGCAATGATTGAAAATGTCATGGCCGGCGGAGATTCCTCTGCACGGGGAATCCTGAGTGCATTTATTCTGGGAATATGCAACGGGATGGACGCCATCCCAAAACAATGGATGGAAGACATGCGATTGGTTGAAAGAATCCGGTCCCTGGCCGGAATATCAGGCATGTAACGTTTACGCTTTAAAAACCCTCATAACCCAGATAAAAAAGAAAGGCGCAAAAAACAACACAAAGACCGTTGTGGCCGTAATACCGCCCAGCACCCCGATGCTGATGGCATTTTGCGCGCCTGACCCCGGGCCTGCAGCAAAGGCCAGGGGCATAACACCCAAAATGAAGGTCAGGGATGTCATCAGGATCGGCCGCAATCTTTGTTTGGTGGCAGTTATCGAGGCATCATAGGGCGACATGCCTGATTCAAAATTTGTTTTTGCAAACTCAATGATCAAAATTGCATTTTTGGCTGCCAAGGCGATTGTCATCAGCAGGCCGACCTGGAAATATACATCATTGGCCTGATCAGCGGCCCAGGTAGACAAGGTAGCGCCGAATATGCCAAGGGGCACGGTCAGCATAATTGCCAACGGGATGGCCCAACTTTCATAAAGCGCGGCCAATGACAGCAATACGGCAATAGTTGAGATGACATAGACCAGCCAGGCCTGCGCTCCGGCTTCTCTTTCTTCGTAGGATAATCCCGTCCATTCCACCCCTATGCTGCCCGGCAGTGATCCGGCAATACGGGAAACTTCGTTCAGCGCTTCTCCGGAGCTGATGCCCTGGGCGGCCTCACCCTGGATTTCCAAAGAGGAGGTGCCGCTAAACCGAGTTAATTTAGGCGGACCATAGGTCCATTCACCGGCGGAGAACTCGGCCAGCGGCACCATTCCCCCCGTGTTATTGCGAACGTACCACCTGTCGATGTCATCGGGTTGCATGCGGTATGGCGCATCCGCCTGCACATAAACACGCTTGATCCGCCCGTCCAATAAAAAATCATTCACGTATGTCCCCCCCAATGCCGTTGTCAGAGTCTGGTTGATTGTTTCAATGGGAACCCCCATGGCCCGAGCTTTGGACAGGTCAAGATCGATGTCGTATTGGGGACTTGGGGCCAGTCCGTTGAAACGGACACGGGTTAAAAGCTCACTTTGGTTGGCCTGGTCTAAAAACTGCTTCATGGCGCTGTTTAAGGTATCCTGTCCCTTGCCGCTTCGGTCCACAAGCTGAAATTCGAAACCGCCGGCATTACCCAGAGCAGAGACGGGCGGCGGCACAATGGGAATGATCATGGCATCCTGAACAGCCGATAATTGTTGCCCTGCCATCTCACTGATTTTAAACACACCCAGGTCCTTACTGCGCTCATCCCAGGGTTTCATTTTAATAAACGCGATCCCCACATTCTGACTCCTGCCGGAAAAACTGAAGCCTGCGGCAGTAAAAAGGCCGTCCACCGCGCCTTTCACAGTATCAAGGTAAAAATCTTCCACTTGCTTATTTTTTTCAATTGTCTGCCCAAGGGTTGAACCGACCGGTCCGTTAATCAGTGTCATCATTCTGCCCTGGTCCTCCTGGGGCAAAAAGGAGGTCGGAATTTTTAAAAAAAGAACAATGGTCACTGCAATCAGAAAAAAGAACACCAGCGGTAAAACGATACGGCTTGCCAGTAATTTTTTCAACATCGTCTCATGACCGCTGCGCATTTTGCTGAATCCGCGGTTAAAAAGGCCGAACACCCCTGTATCTTTTTCCTTTTCGCCCTGTTTAAGCACAATGGCACATAAAGCGGGTGATAAACTTAACGCGATAAACAGGGATATCGCCATGGCAACTGAGATGGTGACAGCAAACTGACGGTAGATGACACCCGTGGCCCCTGTGAAAAAAGTGATGGGGATAAAAACGGCCCAGATCACGGCTGTTGTACCGACAAGCGCACCGGATATTTCTTTCATGGCCTTAAAAGAAGCCTTTTCAGGCGTCAGGTCAGGATCGAGTTCCAGTTTATGTTCAACATTTTCGGTGACAACAATTGCATCGTCGACCAGCATACCAATGGCCAGTACCAACGCAAAAAGCGTCAGGACATTGATGGAGTATCCCAAAACAAACAAGGCCGCAAATGTGCCTAAGAGCACAACGGGAATGGCCACCGAGGGAATGAATGTTGCCCGCAACGTCTGTAAAAAAACAAAGATAACCAGAACAACCAGAACGATGGCCATTACCAGCGTTTTAACGACTTCATAAATCGAGGCTTTGACAAAGGGTGAGATATCAACCGGATAGGCAATCTCCAGGGCGTCGGGGATGATATCCTCAAAATCCTTAATCCTGTCTTTGACCGCCTGAATGGTTGCCAGTGCATTGGCCCCGGAAGCCAGCTCTATGGCAATACCGGATGCCGGGCGGCGGTTGTAACGGCCGATAATGTTATAGCTTTCCGAGCCGATCTCTATGCGGGCAACGTCACCCAGTGTCAGTTGGGAACCGTCCTGATTTACGGTTAACAAAATCGCCTCAAACTCTTCCACGCTTTCAAGCAAAGATTGCGAAGTGATTGTTGCATTGAGCTGCTGCCCCTCTAAGCTTGGTGCCCCCCCGATTTCGCCTGTGGCCAGTTGCACATTTTGATCTTCCAACGCGGCCACGACGTCCTGTGTGGTGATATTGTAATTGTTCATGGACTGCGGGTTGAGCCATATGCGCATGGCATACTCCGGCCCAAATGTCTGAATCTGCCCGACCCCGTCCACACGGCTGAGGGGTTCTTCAAGATTGGATGCCAAAAAATCTGAAATATCATTGCGCCCGTAACTGTCATCTTTTGAATAAAAGGCAACGATCAGGGCATAGCTGCTGCCCGACTTTCGGACCGAAACCCCAAGTCTTTGAACCGCTTGGGGCAGGGATGCTTCGGCTTGGGAAACTTTATTTTGTGTTTGGACCTGTGCAATATCAGGATCAGTGCCCGTGTCAAAGGTCAATGTTATGGAGACCCTGCCCGAGGACGAGCTTTCCGATTGAATGTAACGCAGATTATCGATCCCGGTCAGGTTCTGCTCTATAACCTGGGTGACCGTATTTTCCAATGTCTGTGCCGAGGCGCCGGGATAGGTGGCGCTGATCGAAACTTTCGGTGCCGCAATAGACGGATATTGTTCAATAGGTAACGATGTAATCGACAGAATTCCCGCCCCCATAACGGCAAGGGCGATCACCCATGCAAATATCGGTCGTTTAATAAAAAACTCTGCAACCATTGGACTTAACCCTTTTCTTGTCGGGACAATTGTTTTTGGGATTCTGTTTGAGGTGTTTGTTTGCCTTGCACCGGATGGCTGTCTACTTTCTGGGGCACAACGTTCATACCTTCCCTTAACATCATTGCGCCCTCAACGATCACTTTATCTCCGGATTGAAGGCCATCTATAATAACCCAATTATTTTTATATGACGGACCTGTTTTGACCCGGCGCTTTGTTGCCGTATTACCGGATTCGACAACCCATACAGTTTTCGTGCCGTCCGATTGGATAGAAACGCTTTTTTGGGGAATGATGATTGAGGGTGGCCGATCGGTCTGCTCAATGGTGGCCCTGACAAACATGCCGGGTAGAAGCAGCCCGTCAGGATTGGCAAGAACCGACCGCAGCCGGATCGCCCCTGTACGTTCATCAACGGCCAGATCGGTTGCTTCCAGATTGCCTTTGTACGGATAAATGTCACCGGTGGTCTCCAAAACCAAGGTCACTTCAAATTTTTCGGATATCTCGGCGTTGAGACGGTTAGTCAGCAAATGTTTCTGCAATTGCCGGCTCTGGGCCGCGGGCTGGGATAAATCAACATAAACCGGATCGAGCTGCCGGACAATTGCCAGGGCAGTTTCCTGGGCCGCTGTGACCAAAGCGCCACGGGTTACGGCGGATGGACCAATATATCCACTGATCGGTGAATAGACTTTTGTATAATCCAGATTAATTTTTGCGGTTTTAATGTCCGCTATGGCCAAAGACACGGCTGCGTTTGCCTGCTTGAGCCTGGCCGTGGCATCATCGAGTTTTTGACGACTGACCCCATTGACCTGGATCAAGCGCAAATAGCGTTTCCGCAAAACCTGGGCATTTTCCAATTCCGCATGTGCATTTTCAAGATTAGCCTTTGCACGCTGATAATCAGCCTCATAACGCGCCGAATCGATTTGGTAAAGCTGTCGGCCTTTTTCAACAAAGCTTCCTTCCTGAAACAGGCGTTCCTGAATAATACCGGTAACCTGGGGACGAATCTCTGCGGTCATTGAGGCGCTTACCCTTCCGGGCAACTCATTTGAAACGGCAAGCTGTTGAGGCAGTACCGTTATAACATCAACTTTTTTGACAGATTGCCGGCGGATTCTTTGTGGGTCCTGCTGCTGAGTAAGGGCGCTGCCCGGTTCATTTTGAGACCGTTGAGCGCCGTCCCCTTCGCATCCAATCAGTAAAAACAGACAAAAACCAGCCCAGAAAATCATATTTTTCATTTTTATCTTTTCCCATTTTTCTAAACGTCCAGAACCTTTCTTGATAAGAAACGCTTGGCAAATTGAGATTTTTATTATGAATCTTTACTTTGGACCGGACCAGGATGATAAATCAAGCCCACCCTTGACGAGTGTATAAAAATTATATTTTGAAATATGAACTCATTTTTTGTCAACTAAAATTGAATCAGATGTAAAAATAACGATTCTTTAAAAAATTAATTGTTTACTTGACAAAAAACGTTTTCCGGCTTAACCATAGTTCTCGTTGTTTAGAATTTGGAAATAAATGTTGGTGCAGGTGTTACAAAAGCAAGAGCCCTCCTATATGAGTACCTCGATGTAAGTAAGAGCACGCGCGTACGAAAAACAACTTATCCAGATAGCGAACAAACCATCCGCATAATTGGGCCAGGACAGGCCTGTTATGCGATATTGGACTGATGCAGTTATTTAACGGCGAGTTTTCCTATGATTTTAACCTGGGGATCGCCATGAAAATATAACCGCCTAATAAAAGGGGTGTCTATGTCCAACATTGTGTTTTTGTTGATCGTGCTGCCGATAATTTCGGCCATGGTCTGTTTTTTGATCCGGGTGGACCTGGTGAGGACCATCACGGTAACCGCAACCGGGGCCGTTTTAGCGGTCACGTCCCTGGTGCTTCTCGGTCAAGGCGATTTTACATGCGCCGTGCCCTGGGGATGGGAAATATTGGTTACGATTCTGGATTTTGCGCTGCTGGCCCTGGTATTATTTTTCGGGTTCAAGCTCAACAACCGGATCATCAAATCCTTGACGATTTTTCAACTGGTGCTGCTTGCCGTTTTTGAGCTGTTCATACTGGAACACGGCCCGGATGTCCCGGCCCTGCTCGGAGACAGTCTGTCTTTAATAATGGTTGTGATCGTCTCCATCATTGGTTCTTTGATCTGCATTTTCGGGGTACCCTACATGAAAAAACATGAAGAACACCTGAAAATTGAAAAAAGCAGACAACCAATCTTTTTTCTTTTTCTGCTTCTATTTCTAGGCGCCATGAACGGCCTGGTCCTGTCCAACAACATATTGTGGCTCTATTTTTTCTTTGAGGTGACCACATTCTGCTCTTTTGCGCTCATCGGGCATGACGGCACCAAGGAGGCAGTGGAAAACGCAACCCGGGCACTGTGGATGAACTCTTGCGGAGGCGCAATGTTATTGACGGCCATCGTTATCGTTTATACTGTCGCCGGCACCCTGGACATCTCTGTTCTTTTAACCCGAGGACCGGTTTCAGGCGTACTGCTTGCCGCTGTCGGGCTAATCAGTCTGGCCGGTTTCGTCAAAGCGGCACAACTGCCCTGCCAAAGCTGGCTATTGGGTGCCATGGTGGCGCCAACACCTGTTTCGGCCCTGCTGCACTCATCTACCATGGTTAAAGCCGGTGTTTATATGGTTATACGTTTCTGTCCCATGTTTGAAGGCACCTTTTTGAGCCATGGCATCGCCCTGTGCGGGGCGTTTACTTTCCTGGTCTGTGCCGCCCTTGCCATCGGTCAGAGCAACGGGAAAAAAATACTGGCCTACTCCACGGTGAGCAACCTTGGTTTGATCATTGCCTGCGCAGGCATCAATACCCCCCTTGCAGTCATCTCAGCAGTGATGCTGATCATCTTTCATGCCATCTCAAAATCCCTATTGTTTTTGTGCGTGGGCACCATTGAACAGGCGATCGGCTCCCGGGATATTGAAAATATGCGCGGACTTTACAGAACCATGCCCCGAACGGCTGTGGTTACCATCATCGGTATTTTATCCATGCTTCTGCCCCCCTTTGGGGTGCTGTTATGCAAGTGGATGGCCCTGGAAGCCGCCGCTGACCATCTTTTCGTCATCGTCATGTTGGCGCTTGGCAGTGCTCTGACCTTTGTTTACTGGGCCCGCTGGGCAGGTCTGCTGATGGGCGGACACAATATTTCTGCTACGCCTGAAAAACAGCCCCTGTTGACACGTGGACCGCTTGTGACCCTGTGCATTGCAGCGCTGCTTTTCGCCTTTGCCACACCCTATCTTTACACCCAAGCGTTTATACCCATGTTTGAAGCCAAAAATATGAATGCCCTTACAGGTGTTCTTAAAGGGGCCACCGGCGGGTTTGCCATCTACCCCTTTATTGTTTTGATCGGTCTTTCTACGATCTTTGCCATTTACCGTGCGCTTCGCGTGAACGTGAAACAAACGCACCCCTATCTTGGCGGTGCCCATACCGGCGATCTTGAAGACGGTGCGTTTCTTGGCCCTATGGAGACCGTTGTCCCCTACAAGGCAAGCAACTTCTACCTGGCTGAACTTTTCGGTGAGCACAAGCTTACCTTTTGGGTCAACATGATTGCCGGAGGATTGATCCTGTTGATGATTGGAGGTGTGTTGTAATGGAATCGATATTCTTCGCTGTTTCGGCATTGATCCTGGCCCCTTTAGCCGGTGGGCTTTTGGCAGGCATTGACCGGCGCATCACGGCACGGATGCAGTCCCGGTTAGGACCGCCCGTATTGCAGGCATTTTACGATGTTGCCAAACTGTTTGGCAAAGAACGGCTGCTGGTAAACCGTTGGCAGATCGTATGCTGCTGGGTCTATTTTGTTGCCGCAGCCCTGTCCGTTGCCTTGTTTTTTGCCCGGGCGGATCTTTTGATCATTTTCTTTGTCCAGGCGGCGGGTGCCATGTTTTTGGTCATGGGAGCCCTTTCGACCAGAAGCCCGTACAGCCAGGTAGGCGCCCAGCGCGAACTGATACAAATTCTGACCTACGAGCCGCTGCTGATTTTAGTGTTTGTAGGCATGTACCTTGCGGTGGGCAGTTTTAATGTAGGCGATATTATGGCCTATGATACGCCGTTGCTCCAGAAACTGCCGCTGATGTTCATTGTCCTTGGCTATGCCTTGACCATCAAGCTGCGCAAATCCCCCTTTGACTTTTCAACATCCCACCACGCGCACCAGGAGCTGGTTAAAGGGGTGATGACCGAATACTCCGGGCCGGTACTTGCGGTAATTGAGATGGCACACTGGTACGAAACGGTTCTAATTCTTGCGGTATGCGCGTTGTTCTGGACCACGAGCTGGATCTGGATGATCGTGCTGCTGGTCGCCACCTACCTGGTCGAAATCATCATTGACAATACCATGGCGAGAATGACCTGGCGCTGGATGCTCAAGTATGTCTGGAGCATCGGCCTGGTTCTGACGTTTATCAATTTTATCTGGCTGCACGTGAGGTAGACCATGCTAAAAAATTTTATAAAAAATGCACAAATAAAGTCACCATGGATCATGCATTTTGACTGCGGAAGCTGCAACGGCTGTGATATCGAGACCCTGGCCTGCCTGACACCGCTTTACGATGTGGAGCGGTTTGGTATCATCAATGTGGGCAACCCCAAACATGCGGATATATTGCTGGTGACCGGAACCGTCAACCACCGCAACAAGGCAGTGCTCAAAAATATTTATGAGCAGATGCCCGAACCCAAAGCCGTGATCGCCATCGGGGCCTGTGGCCTTTCCGGCGGCATTTTCCACGATTGCTACAATGTAATCGGCGGTGTGGACAAAATTATTCCGGTGGATGTCTATGTCCCAGGGTGCCCTGCAAAACCCGAAGCAATTATCGACGGTGTGGTCAAGGCCCTGGAAATATTTAAACAAAAATTAGCGGGTGAACCCGAATCCACTGAATCAGCCGAAGCATAAATCTGCAGAAGCATAAGGACAAATTCATGATTTCAAATGAAACAACCATCACCTTAGACAACCTTGTTGCCGAGGCCGGGCGAATGAAACAGGCGGGTTACCGGTTTGTAACCCTGTCCACCGTCACACTTGAAGACGGCTCCACAGACATCCTGTACCATTTTGACAAAGATATGGTGCTTTCTCATTTTCGTTTAAATGTGACGGCAGCCACAACGGTTCCGAGCATATCCGGTGTCTATTTCAGCGCATTTCTGGCTGAAAACGAAGTCAAAGATCTGGCAAACTTTGAATTTGACGGCCTGGCTGTGGATTACAACCGGACCCTGTACCTTGATTCCAGCGTTGAAACCATTCCGCTGGCCAACAATCTTAAGATCAAGGACAAAAAAGAGAAGAAGGAGTAAGCATGTCCAATAAAACAGTTATTCCCTTTGGGCCCCAGCATCCGGTATTGCCCGAGCCGCTCCATCTTAAACTTGTGGTGGAAGATGAGATTGTTAAAGAAGCCATTCCTGCCTTGGGATATGTACATCGGGGCTTAGAAATGCTTGCCGCCAAACGTGACTTTCATCAGATGATCAACGTATGCGAACGGGTGTGCGGCATCTGTTCGATGATCCACGGCACCTGTTTTTCCCAATCTATTGAAGAGATCATGGGCGTTGAGGTGCCGGATCGGGCCCAGTACCTGCGCGTGATCTGGTCTGAGCTGCACCGCCTGCACAGCCACCTGCTCTGGCTTGGACTCTATGCCGACGCGTTCGGCTTTGAAGCCCTGTTCATGCAGTTCTGGAAAATCCGCGAACGTATCATGGACATCAATGAGGCAACGGCGGGAAACCGGGTTATTGTTTCGGTGAACGTCGTCGGCGGGGTCCGCAAGGATCTGTCGCCGGAACAGCTTGACTGGATTCTAAAAGAGCTGGTTCTTGTGGAAAAAGAGTTTAAGGCACTGGAGAGCACCCTGCTTGATGATTATACGGTTAAATCCAGAACCGTGGGTGTCGGCGTCATGACCTATGATCAAGCCTATGAACTGGGCGCGGCAGGGCCTACGCTTCGGGGCTCCGGAGTCGCACAGGATATGCGCATGACCGGGTACGGGGCATATAAAAAATTAGATTTTCAGCCGGTTACCCACAAGGACGGCGACTGTTATGCCAGAAGCTGGGTCCGTTTTCATGAGGTATACCAGTCCATAGATCTGGTGCGCCAGGCCATTGCCGCTTTACCCGCCGGCAGCCTTGCTGCAAAGGTTAAAGGTAATCCGGAAGGCGAGTCCGTCGTGCGTGTGGAACAGCCACGGGGAGAATGTCTTTATTATGTAAAGGGCAACGGTACCAAACTGCTGGATCGTGTGCGAATCCGCACCCCGACCTTTGCCAATATTCCCTGCCTTCTGAATATGCTGCCCGAATGTGAGCTGGCCGACGTACCGGTCATTGTCTTATCTATCGATCCGTGCGTCAGCTGTACGGAGCGTTAAAAAGGAGCCTTATGTTTAATTTTACACCCAGCATACTTAAAAATATTGCCTCACGTCCCGCCACCCGACAATACCCGATTGTTAAACGAGAGCTGCCCGAAGGCGTGCGCGGTGAACTCTATAATGATATTGATGCATGTATTTTCTGCGGCATGTGTTCGCGCAAATGCCCATCAGTTTGCATCACTGTGGACAAAAAGGCCGGCACATGGACCTGCGATCCGTTTATGTGCGTCTATTGCGGCATCTGTGCAGACACCTGCCCGACACATTGCCTGCATTTCCATACAGCCCACAGACCTGCGGCAACGGAACGGCAAATGATCTCCATGCAGGGGGAACCCAAAGCAAAGAAAAAAAAAGACACTGATTAAAACGTTTGATAGGAAAACGTATTGTTAACAATAGACGTTCTGATTATTGTTATAATTTTTTAAACACAAAGGGCACGAAGGGGTAATATATTCGTGCCCTTTGTATGCCTCGCCACCTAAGACAAAAATATGCTTTGACTGTTCAATGGTCATCATCGGCGTCGTCAGTTCTTTCATTTTTCTGCATAAATTGGCCGGGATAAGAGAGGGAACTGTGCTTGCTGCTCTCATTGTCGGTTTTCTGGTCCATCTATATGAAAAAATATCACATCTCCTGTTAAGGAAATTACAACGGACAGCAAAAACCATTAAAACAACCGGTATCTGATCATGCAAAGAACGAAGTTTGAGACGCCCGAAGAAGGAAAAGGCAGATACAATCCTGTTCCCTGTTTCAATTGACCTGCCATAGCATGACGCCCTGGCAAACGGTCTGTTTTTGATGAAAAATCCCGTTAACGGCCTGGCCGGTTATATAAGCCTTTAGCTTTTGGTGAGTCTCCGGTGTAACGTCTGTGATGCCCTGGGTAAAAAAGATTATATTCTCCACGGCTTCATCAATGTTCTCTTTACGGTCATGGGTCCAGACATGGAAATCGATCTGGGGACGGTATCCTTTGGCATAAACATAGGTGAAAGGATAAATGAAATCCCATGATGTGCTTTCAAGTTCCTGGCCCGTGACATCTTTCCACAGATTGTTGTAAAAACTGCGAGGGCTACCGCCGGAAAAGGTGCTCAAGTAACAAAATTTCGCGATGCTTGCATGACTTTTTCCAATGTCGTTGGATCGCAAACACCAGGGTTCATGGAGGAAAATACCAGGTCAAATTGACCGGCCAGGCCCTCTTTTTCCAAATTCACGTCCTGCCAGGTCTGCTGTTTGATACGAATCTGATCCGGACTTAACCCCAAAGCGTCAATTTTCTGTCTGAGTATCTCAATCATGCCGCTGGAAGGCTCAAGTGCAACTATGCTTGCCCCCATTTCCACCATGGGAACGGCCCAGTTTCCCGATCCGGCACCAACATCCAGAACACGGCTTCCGGCTTGAAGTGCACCGGCGTTCCTGAGCATGGACAAGATGCGTTCTTTTCGGGAAACCGCCTCGGGTGTGGCGGATTGTTTGTCGAACTTCTTGGCGCGTTTATCCCATTTTTTGTAATGATTCGTGTCTGTTTTTTTCTCAGGATCGTTTTTTAATTCATTAAGCCACAGATTGTTCCAGACACTTTGATTATTTAACGGGAATAAATTCATTAGAGGATCTCCTTTTTCGTTTATGGGAATGATTTTTCAACATCAGTCATCGCGTCTTTTTTTATTTATCCAGCAATTTTAAAATGGTCTTGACCGCTTTAACGGCATGTTGCCGAATCTTTGCCGGTGACGGCGGAGCAACCAGACCGGTAAGCACGGTCATACGCATGGACAGCAGAATGCTAAGAAAAACATCGATTTCGTATTGGGCGTCTTCAATATTGAATCGTTCTTTAAAAAACAGTGCAAGACGGGTTTTGGTTCGTGTGGGACCAACGGCATAAAAGGCGCGTGTTATCTCAGGGACCTTGGGGCCTTCGGACACCAGCAACCGGATATTGGCCAGGTGCGCCTTGGATAAATGTCTTTCAACGAATCCGATGGCGAAGGTATTCAGGGCTTTTGTGGTGTCTTCCAAGTCCAGTGCGTCCAAAAAGTCATTGTTCATCGCCAGTCTCTGTGCTTCCAGTGCCGATTTGAAAAGCGCCTCTTTGGATTCAAAATACCGATACACCGTTTGTTTGGTGACATGGGCCTGCTCGGCAATTTTATCCATGCTGGTGCCGATGAATCCATTGGATTGAAATAGTTCCTGGGCAGCCTTGTGTATGCGCTGAATCTTCAATTGTTTGTTTTGTTCTATTTTTTTCATATGTGGTTTGGCCTGGGGTTATAATTAAAAAAACAAACTTGATAGTATGATTTTTATTGACAGACCGCAGCAGGGCCCGTATACAAAATACATACTGTTCAGTATGATTTTTGTCAAGGTGATTTAATTTCAGAATGTAAAAAAAGCAAAGGAGAAAAAAATGGATGCATTGGTTGTTTACGATTCTTTGAGTGGAAATACGGAAAAAGTAGCCCAAAGGATTTATGAGACATCGGCCAAACTACTGCCCTCGCAAATTGTCAGGGTGAATAAGGATACGGATATCGATTTGCTGGACCATGATCTTATTTTTATCGGCTCTGCAGTCATCGACTGGTTACCCACCAAAACCTTGACGGCATTTGTCCAGCGCACTATGGAAGCAGCCAATGAACAAGGACGGATCAAACCGGCTGCGCCCATTATTCCCGGCAAATTTGCGGTTTGCTTTGCCACGTTCGGCGGGCCGCACATTGGCGTCGGCGAAGCTGTGCCCATGACGCTCTGGCTGCGTTCCGCCTTATCACACCTGGGCTTTATCGTATTGGACCAATGGCATGTACCGGGTCAGTTCGCCAACCGACCTGAACTCAACCAAGGGGGGCGATTAGGAAATATTGAAGGGCGGCCTGATGCGCATGATCTTCATGATATCGAGAACCGGGTTCGCGGTACACTTGCGTCATTGTCGGCCTGGTGGGAATAGCGGTAGGGAACGCCTGATCTTTTGCGCGCATGCCCGGTGGACAACCAATTCCGCTGAGGTCACGGGGAAATTTTATGTAATGGACTCGTAGATTTCAGCACCAATATCTTTAATGGACAGCATGCTCAAGACAGGCCTCTTACTCAGGTCCGATTACTGGGATGACGTTCCTGCCGCGATTGAACGCAGGCCGGTCAGCACTGCATTGTCATCTGATTCTGTTATGAAATCAAAAAGCTTGAGAACGCTGTCAATTTGTCCTTTTGCTTTTGTAATAGCCCGGGCTTTGGCAAACGTGTTTTTTGCTTGATCAACATAGGTTTTATCGTTGTTGCACAGGGCTAAACCGCATATTGCATTTGCTTTGAGATCCAATATTTCAGGTATGTCATTTTGTTCAAGAAACAAAACCGATTTTTGAATTGCTGTTTCAAGATATCTTTTAGCCTCCATGTAATGGCCTGATTTAAAGTAGACAATACCAAGCAAAACAGTGAATTCAACTATATTTGGAGATCTGATCTCCTCATGGATTGAAATTGATTCTTTTAGAGCAGTTTGCGCAAGTTTTAAATTCCCATTAAATAAAAAACTACAACCCAAATTCCCAAGGCCATTTGCCTCTATTGGTCGACATCCGATATCCCGGGATATTTCCAAAAGTTGTTGGTGGTGCTCAATGGCCTGTCTATAGTCTCCAAGGCTGTAATAACAATTACCCAGATTCCCAAAGGCAATTGCCTCTCCCTGCCGATATCCAATATCCCGGGATATTTCCAAATGTTGTTGGTGGTGCTCAATGGCCTGTCTATAGTCTCCAAGGCTGTCATAACAATTACCCAGATTCCCAAGGGCACCTGCCTCTCCCTGCCGATATCCAATATCCCGGGATATTTCCAAATCTTGTTGAAGGTGCTCAATGGCCTGTTTATAGTCTCCAAGGTCGTCATAACAAAGCCCCAGCATACGTAAATTAACGCTGATCAGGTCGTTATTTATGAGTCTCCCCTTAAGCCGTAGATGATATCCAAGGACCATGCAGGAATGTCCCCACAGCATCAGGTAGTGAAAATCTATTTTTGTAAGCACTTCCAAAGCCGTTTCAAAATCCTGTAATTGACATCGGAGTTCAAATTCAGCCAGCAGGGGGGCCAGGTCTTCAAGGGTTTTCCATTGCTCCCTGGGCAGGCGGATTTCCTTAAAATATTGCGCCCCCCTTTGCAGAAGGGTATCCAGGCTATAGACAGACAAAGAACCCGTTACTTCATCGGCTGATTGGCCGGGTTGGCAACCTTCCGCCGGATTGGCCTCCGGAATCATAGACAAGGCATGCGCCCTGTCAACCGGATGAAGAAAATATTTCATCTCTTCTTTTCTGATAAAATGCATGTTGTAAAGCCGGTTCAAAATCCGGGTGCCGTCAGCCCCTGCCAGAAAGGGCTGTAACATGTAATTGACCGCCACACCAGGCACGGGCCGTCCATAAACGGCCAGGGCCTGCATCACCATCCGGGCATCGGGATCGAGCCTGCTGTAGGCTTCCCCCACCATTTTTTCCACCACGTGTTCCGGAAGCAATGATTTGGCATCGGACAGGATTTCATCCAGCGTGGTGTCCCGGTCAGCCGACAGGATGGCAAAAAGGGCTTCCAGAGCCCTTGGATAGCCGCTGGTCCGGCGCCTGGCTTTATCAAGGAGTTCAACCGGGGCATTATTCAATCCAAGATTTCCATCCGTATCCATCTTTTTGAGGATATTTTCCGCATAAGGCGACTCAAGCCCTTGATCCAGGTCCATCCGCCGCTGTTTTGAAGGCTCCACAAGGGCCAGTTCTTTGGGCGCAATGCGGGTGGTGATGACAATTTTCAGGCCATGGTGTTCCGAGGTCAGAACGGTATTTAATGCATCGTTGATCTCTTCATCGTTGATGTTCAGGGTTTGAATGTCAATCTTGTCTTCAAAATTGTCCAGAAGGAGGATATATCGGCCCCGGGGAAACGCTCTCAGCAGTCGGGTCATCTTCTGGGAGGTGCCCAGGCCCGTATCCCGGTATACATTTTCCAGTTCTTTTGCCGTTTCATCGGGCAGCAGACGGCAGAGATCATTAAAAATATTTGGAAAAGAGAGCTTTTTAGAACCGCTTTCACTGAGATAGACGATGCCGTCGACATGAAACGCATTATGGGAATCCTGGGCGTTTTCTTTTGGCGGCAGATGGCCTGCCTGCAGATATTTGAGCAGACGGCAGACCATGGCGGTCTTGCCGATACCGGCCCGACCCACCACTGTAAACAAACCTTCAACATCATTTTCCAGGAATTGCCCCAAAAGCTGTGTTTCATAATACCGGTTTTGAAAGTAAGTGGGAGCCACGCCCGGCGGCGGGTTGATGAATTTTGTTTTTGATTCGCCGGTGACAGGCCTTTTGGGCCGGCGCTCGCCGTCCATACCGGCGGAAATGCTTTTTCCTATATCTGCCTTTGCCCTTTCGGGATCATCAACGATGTGTTCCTGTTCCCTGATCTGTTCTTTGAGATAGGAAATTTCACCCTTGATCCGTGCCTGCTGAATGGGGTCATCACTTCTTCTCAGGTCGTGTTCCGCCCGTTCCAGTCGGTATTGCATGTCCTGGAGTTTGCCTTCAGGGGATTTGAGTTTTTTTAACCCAAGCCGCAGATTGGCCAACCCTTTTTTAAAGGATTCCGTGAAATCAATGCAGTGCTTGTCCTGAATTTTGTATGGCAAGGTGGTTTCCGGATGAAATCTAAGGGGCAGAATCGGTTTTTTGAACTGCCGGGCCAGGGCCAACTCTTTTTTGCAGCCCGAATTGTCTGTGACACTGTCCCGGGTCATGACGAAGATCAGGCTCTCGCACTTCTGAATGGCCTGGCGGATGGGGTGATCCCAGTCTCCGGCGCCTGACAACGATTCACGGTGATCAATCCAGGTATCAATAGGCGGTTTATCCGCCATCAGATAGTCGCCCAGGTCTGATGCAAATTCTTCTCCGTCAGCGGAAGAATGACTGACAAAATGATAGCTTTTCATGTATTTCCCATCATTACGATTGACGATTGACGATTGAAATATTTTTATGCTTTTTCGACAAGGACAACAATGGTATTTTCGAGGTTATTGTTCCTGACATCTTTCAGCGGTGTTTTTTTACCTGGCATATTCCCTGTCCTTTGTTTGAATTAGAATTAAGGTCGGGTTAAAGGTCCAGTCAACTTACGTTTCGTTTGTTTATCTTTATTCTTTGTGGTCATTGGAAACAGATCGGGAAAAGTTATTTCGATCTTTGACCATTACATAAAATATATATAAAGGCCGTTTGGGAAAGTCAATCAGGAGAAACCTTGTTCAATAGTGCTTTATGCACAAATTGACAGGAAAAAAAGGAACACTCATGTGTAGGGTCGGTTCGCAAACCGACCGGAAATCAATCAGGAGAGACGACTGGGAAATATTTAAGGGCGGCTTGATGCCTATGATCTACATGATAGAGACCACCGGGTTCGTAGAATAATTGTATCATTATCGGTTTGGTGGGAATAGCGGGGAATGAACGCCTGATCTTTTACATTCATGCCACAACTTCAGAAATTGGAGGAATCAGATGTACCATCTGTATTCTTTTTTTGTTCTTGGTCCATGGTTAAAATAAATCGCACTTTTGATTGTTTTTAAGCCGCTTTCAGCAACGTTACGCCGACAGGAGAACAAAGTAGTTAATTTCTTGGCATGCCTTAATGACGACTTAAAATTCAATACATCTGTGGCAGATTTAATTTTAACCATGGACCTTTCGCCAAATCACAAAACATGAAATTAAAAAAATTTCTGTGAAATTGGCGTTGAGTTTTATTACATCGCGTACAAGGTTCTGCGATAGATTCGTTCAAGCAGTTCCGGGGATACAGGCTTGTTTGATCCGGCAGCTGCAGCCCGGACCTGGGGCAGCAGTCTTTGGGCGGCATCTGCGTCAATATTAATATTACGATGGGCCAGGGCATGTTTTATGGCAGCCGAACCGGAGTGCACCCCTATCACCATCTGTCTTGTGTTGCACCGTCCCACCTGCTTGGGATCATATAGTTCATAGGACTGTGCGTTCTTCAAAAGACCGGCACAATGGATACCCGACTCATGTGAGAATATCCGTGAACCCACAATGGGTTTGGCTGCATGGATCTGCTGCCCGGAATATCTTGCCACGGTGTTGCACAGCTGGGTGAGCCCTGACAGGCGCATGTTGCCTTTTTTGGCACCAATGCCGAACAGAGCCATGGCTGTCTCTTCAAGGGGCGCATTGCCTGCACGCTCCCCAAGTCCGTTCACCGTGACGCTGATGGCTTTGGCCCCTGCATCCACGGCAGACACGGCATTGGCCGTTGCCATACCAAGATCGTTGTGCCCGTGGAACTCCAAAGCCAGGCCGGGCAGCCGGATCAACAGCGTCTCAATCATATCCATGAGGGCGGATGGGGTAATCATGCCCACGGTATCGGCAAGCCGTACCCGGTGAACGCCTAATTCAATGGATCTTTGGCAGAACTGTAAAAGAAATCCCATGTCCGTGCGGGTGGCGTCCTGGGCGCCCACGGAGACCTGATCAAAATATTGTTTTGCAAACCGGACGGTGTCATCCAGGGTCTCAAGCACCCAATTCTCATCTTTTTCAAAGGTCTTGAGCAAAATGGACGAAGTTGGAAAGCTGATGTGGCAGCCGGGGGTGTTGCACCCAATGGCCAGTTCAATATCTTTTTTGACCGCCCGGCACCAGCTGGTGAGCATGGTGGGCAGATTTAACTGGGCAATGGCTTCAATTTCCTTGCAAGCCAACTCGCCCATGGCCGGGATGCCCACCTCGATCTCATCAACGCCGCAGTCGGCCAGCTGACTTGCGATGGTCAATTTTTCCAGGGGCCGGAAAAAGACACCCGGGGCCTGTTCCCCGTCCCGAAGGGTGGTGTCTACCATCCAAACCCGCAGATCATGGGTCTTCATTACAGTAAATAATCCTCTGCCACTTCGCCGTCTTCCATGGCATCTAAAATAGCGTCAATGGCTTCTTCGTTATCCACGTGCCCGTACCAGATATTATCCGGATAAATCACCATAACCGGACCGTCATCACACTGTTTCAGGCAGCAGGTGGAAGAGATCAGCACCTCTTCAAGGCCTCTGTCAATCACTTCGTTTTCAATATAGGCCATAAAATCGCCGGACCCTTTTCTGTGGCATTTGCCTTTGGGTTCGCCGCTGGGACGAAAACTTGCGCATACGAGGATGTGTTTTTCGGGCTTGTTCATTTTTTCTCCTTAAAAATTTTGTTTCTTAATTGGTTTTATATTCAATTTGTTTTCAAGCTGGGTCATAACACCGGCCACTCGTAGGTTGGGTTGAACAAAGTGAAACCCAACAACTTATGGATGTTGGGTTTCGTTCCTCAACCCAACCTACCGGACTCGATTTACATGCAGCCGGTTCCTGTGCCGCGACATTCTCCGCAGGAGGTCTGTGACCTTACAATCAGATGATCCAGAGACTCACCTTTTTTAATGGCCATGAGTACAAGATCAATCATGCCGTTGACCTCATGGATGGTAAATCCCATGTTACCCAGCACTTTTTTGGGGGCTTCGCCCACTCCGGACACCAGGATCGTGTGACAGTCCTTAATGGTCCGGGCAAGGTTATTCCAGCGGACATCGCCGGCACCGGGTTTGGGCACGGTTCTGGTCTCCACAAATTCCGGGGTATCCCCGGTCAGGTCATAGATGTGCAGTTCTTCGGCTTCACCCAGATGCTGGTTGATCAGAGCGCCTTCCCGGGTGGCCAGGGCCACATAGGGTCTTGGCCCGGCTGCATTGAACGCATACCCATCGTCACAATCCTGTTCGTGGCAATACTTGGGCGCGCTGGGTAAGGAAATGGGGGATGTGGCGTGAAAGGTGAGCCGGTCCATGAGTTTCTGGTTCAAAGGATCATCCAAGAGGCCTACGGCATCAGCTCTGCAGCGTTTACAATGGGTCATCTGGGGTACAAAGACCTGGGCGGCCTTTCTAAGTTCTTTAAGCTGACCTTTGGCCGGCTCCGGCATATCTTCAAAATTGGAGCCTTTGGTGGGGAAGTACGGCATGATGTTAAAAATATCCACGCCCATCTCGCCCATGGCTCTGGCCACTTCAATCATATGGTCGTCGTTGATGCCGGGCAACAGAATGGAGTTGACCTTCACCATGATACCGCGTTCTTTGAGGCCTTTAACAGCAGCAAGCTGACGTTCCAACAGCACTTTAGCGCCCTCTTTCGGACCCACGGATTTTTTGCCGTCCCGGACCCAGGAGTAAATTTTCGCGCCGACTTCAGGGTCCACCGCATTGATGGTAATACTGACATGGGTGACGTTGATCTCTTTAAGCTGATCCAGGTAAGGCTGGATGTTCAGGCCGTTGGTGGCCACACACAAAAGCATTTCCGGGTAGGCTTCACGCACCTTGGTCATGGTTTCCATGGTTTTGTCGCCGTTGGCAAAGGGGTCGCCAGGACCTGCGATACCCACGACGGAGGTGTTGGGTTTGGCCTCAACAACCTCTGCCAGGTAGGCCATGGCCTGATCCGGACTCAAAATGGAGGAGGTGACACCGGGCCGGCTTTCATTCACGCAGTCAAACTTTCTGTTGCAGAAATTGCACTGGATGTTACAGGCCGGGGCAACCGGTAGGTGAACTCGACCGAAATCCTTGCAGGACTTTTTATTAAAACAGGGGTGGTTATCTAAATTCATCATTGTCTTCTTCCTTACATATATGAGTATCCGATTTTGGATTCGGTCTGTTTTTCAGTTAAAATGGCATTAACGATGGTGTCAAACAACTGCTGGGCCCCTTTGTATCCAACGTGCAGGATACGCGATCCGCCGATGCGGTCATGGATGGGAAAGCCCACTCGGACCATGGGGATCTTTAGGCGTCTGGCCATGGCATAGCCCTTGGAGTTGCCGATGATGATTTCAGGACGAACATCTTCGGGCATCGCCGCTGCGGTCTCTTCCATGCAGGTAAAATCCATGTCATTCTGGATGACGGCCTGGTCAATGATATGTTCGGGCAAGGTCTGTTCCAGCGCCTTTTTAAATGTTTTGCTTTTACCGCCGGATGCGCACAGCACGGGGATGATGCCCACTTCTGCAAGGAACCCTGCCATGGAGACCACAAAGTCCTCTTCGCCGTAAATCAGGGCCCGTTTTTTGGCGACATATTTATTGCCGTCCACATAGGTGTCTACCAGGCGCCATTTCTCTTTTCTGTACCGTTCGGGTACGGGTCTGCCGGAAATCTGGGACAAAATATCCAAAAAGCGGTCCGTGGCCTTAACGCCCATGGGAATGGGCAGGCGGGTGCAGGGGACACCAAAGCGTTTGCTTAAAATCTCTCCGGCCGTCTCCTGGCCCGCTTCCGCGGTCAGGGCCAGCACGGAACCAAACTCCATGCTGTGAACAGCCACATTCATTTTTTCAATGGCCGAAATGGTGGTGCCGCCCTTCTGGATGGCCTGGTATTCCTGCCATGAAGGGCCTTCCAGACGCTCAGAATAATCGGGCAAAATAGTCACGGGGGTATTAAAATCTGCAAAAATATCTTTTAAATGCCGCAGGTCTTCATTGGAAAGCATACCGGGGAACAGGTTGATTTTTTTCTTTTTCTTGGGCCGGTAAACAATGCGTTTGCCCGCCGGGTTAAACCGGTCCACCACCGCGGCCACTGCGCCATGGAATCCGTCTACATGGGTGCCGCTGTAAGAGGGTGTGGAGACATGAACCAGGGCCGAGCCGTTGATGGCATTGCCCATGCTGTTCAATATCAACTGGACATCATCGCCAATGGTTTCGGACAGACAGGTGGTGGCGATACCGATCATGGTCGGGGCATACTGCCGGGCCACGTTTTCAATGGCCAGTTTCAGGTTGGCCCCGCCGCCGAATACAGCCGTTTCCTCGGTAAAGTTGGATGAGGCAATATCCACGGGTTCTTTGAAATGGGAGATCAGGTAACGCCGCATATAGGTGGAACATCCCTGGGAGCCGTGCAGCAGAGGCACGCAGCCTTCAATCCCCTGGAACACCAGGGTGGCCCCTAAGGGGGTGCACATTTTACATGCATTCTGGGTGGGGGTGTATGAGGGGGTCTCTTTATAAGATCTGCTCGAGGTCATATTGCACCTTCCTTTCCGGTTGGGGTCTGCCGCCTGGGGACCAAGTCCCATACCGGGCTTGTAACGGTTCCGTGCACTTCTTCTGCAAAATTGACCATGCCTTCAAAGCCGACCAGGGGGATTTTGCGTTCATGGTTATGGTCGCAGAACCCGATGCCCATCTTATAGGCAATGGGCCGTTCCTTAACGCCGCCGATGAACAGATCCGCGTCTTTTTCTACGGCATACTTGGCCAGTTCCAGGGGGTTAGAGTCGTCTAAAATCACGGTGCCCTCGTTGCACATCTGACGGAGCACCTCATAATCTTCCTTGGTGCCGGTCTGGGAACCGGCCAAAATCACTTCCATGCCCAGGGTTTTCAATGCCTTGATCAAGGAGAACGCCTTGAACGCGCCGCCCACGTAGATGGCGGCCTTTTTGCCTTCAAGATCGTTTCTCATGCCTTCCAGGCGGGGAACAATGGCCTGGACCTCTTTTTTGATCAGTTCCTGGGTCTTTTTCAGAATTTCTGCGTTTTTCTTAAAGTGGACGGCCACCTTGTAAAGGGCCTCGGAGGTATCTTCGATGCCGAAGTAGGAGACTCTCGTAAAAGGAATGCCGTACTCTTTTTCCATCTGCTTGGCCAGATGGGTCACGGACCCTGAACACTGAACCACGTTCAGGGCGGCATTCTTTGCCTGCTGGACCTCTTCCACCCGGCCGTCGCCGGTGATCACCGAGACCACCTTGACTCCCATGGCTTCATAATATTTTTTGATGATCCATGTCTCTCCGCCAATATTGAATTCGCCCATAATATTGATGGAGTCGGGGATGGTGGCCTGGGGGGCCGGATTTCTTTCGATCAGACTGAACAAGGCGTCGCATGCCGCCTTGTATCCGTCTTTTTTGGTTCCTTTAAACCCTTCAGAGTGGACAGCGATGACAGGAATGTTGGTCTCTTCTTCGACCTGGCGGCAGACCGCGTCCACGTCATCACCAATAATGCCCACAATGCAGGTGCAGTAAATAAAGGCAGCTTTGGGCGAGTACTTTTCAATGAGTTCAAGTAACGCTTTTTTCAGCTTTTTTTCACCGCCATAAATAATATCGGTCTCTGACAGGTCGGTGGAAAAACTCATCCGGTGAAGCTCCGGGCCCGACGATTGGGCCCCTCTGATGTCCCAGGTATAGGAGGCGCACCCGATGGGGCCGTGAATCAGATGCAGGGCGTCGGCGATTGGGTAAAGCACCACCCTGGAGCCGCAGAATACACAGGCTCTCTGACTGACTGCGCCGGCCAGACTCTTGGTTTCACATTCCATCTCAAAGGGCTGGTTACCCTTCTGGTAGATCTGTTTTTCTCTCTGTTTGAGTACCGATATGGAGGTCATGTTATTTATCCTTTACTGCTTTAGTTGCGCAGATACTATTCTACCAGTTCAAAGGTCTCTTCGGATGCATCCCGGTCCTTGCGGTCCATGAGAACGCCCAGGATTTTTTCCAGGAAACGCAGACCGCCTGAGTACCCGACTGTGGGGAAGTAGGAGTGGCCGATCCGGTCCAGGATGGGGAATCCGTGACGTACAAAGGGGATATCCTCGTCTCTGGCCATGTACTTGCCGTAGGTGTTGCAGATGAGCAGGTCCACAGGTTCATTCTTGATCCACTGATGTAACAGGAACATGTCACCGGGGTTCTTGACGTTGATATCGTCGCCGAACTTGGCGGTGATCTCTTTGATCCGTTTGGTAAAGGCTTTGCCCGGGGTACCGGAAACGATATGAACCGGTTTCATGCCGATGGTCACCAGGAACTCAACCAAGGGGATGAGCTGATCCGGGTCGCCGGCCAGCGCCACTTTTTTGCCGTACAGATGGGGCTGCATGTCTGAAATGACGTCCAGCAGCTGTCCGCGTTCCTGGGTCACAGAATCAGGTACGGTAACGCCGGCGACGGTGCGCAGGGCATCAACAAACCGGTCTGTGGCCAACAGGCCGATGGGCAGATCCAGCACCTGGCCGGGCACCTTGAACTGACTGTCAAGGGCTTTGACGGCATCAGCAGTGGCCCAGGCACCCATGCCGATGGAACCGATACTGTCGCCGGTGCTTTTCAGTTCTTCAATGCTTGTTCCGCCCTTGGGATACATCTCAAACTTTCCGGTGAGCGGTCCGTTCACAATGCCGGAGGTGTCCGGAAACAGGATGGACCCAACGCCCATCATTGTGGCAATTCTTTTGATTTCAGCCATATCCGAAGGTTCTACAAAGCCTGGGATAAGATTAACTTTACCGTTGGATGTGCCGGTCTTTTCGGCCATCTGAATGGCGATGGACTTTACCATATTGGCATAGCCTGTGACATGGGACCCTACATAGGACGGTGTTGCCGTATGAACGACATACTTGCCTTCGGGAATGGTGCCGTCTTTTTTGGCTTTTCTGACAATCTGGTTCACGTCGTCGCCAATGGTCTCGGACAGACAGGTGGTATGCACCGCAACCACGTCCGGGTTGTAGGTGGTGAAGATGGTTAACAGGGCCTGGAGCAGGTTGGCCTGGCCGCCGAATACCGATGCACCTTCTGTAAAGGAGGAGGTGGCCGCCATGATGGGCTCACGGTAATGACGGGTCAAAGTGGATCTGTGATAGGCGCAGCAGCCCTGGGAGCCGTGGCTGTGGGGCAGGCAGGCGTGGATACCGAGGCCCGCGTACATGGCGCCGATGGGCTGACAGGTCTTGGCCGGGTTAACTGCCAGGGCTTTTCTTTCTACAATCTCTTTGGGTGTATGTCGAAGCAGCATAAGTTTCTCCTGTTGCTTTTATATCTTAAAGTTTTAACGTTTAACTATTATTTTACAGCCTGTTTGCAGGACATTAAGCTTCCTGCCAAGGGGCTTTCAGGTAATCCCAGATGTTGGCGTTGAGCATGCGGTCAATTTCATCATAAAAGTTCATTGCACCTTTAAATACCGCATAGGGTCCGCCTGAATCATAGGAGTGGAGCTGCTTCATGGGAATACCGTGTTTCTGGACTGCGTACTTTTCCTTGATACCGGCACAGAAGATGTCGGGCTTATACATTTCTATCAGGGTTTCTGTTTCATGCTGGCTGATGTCATCAACAATCAGGGACCCTTCTGCCATGTCAGGTACCATGCCTTCATACTCTTTGAACGGAAAGCCTTTTGCTTCCAGGGCTTTCATCTGATCTTCGGTCTTTCTGGGGTTGTACCGGGTCTCATCCGCTTCAATTTCCAGTTCCTCGATGTTCCTGGAATCCGCGTCAATCTTGATGTCCGGAATGACGTGGCGTCCTTCATAGTCATCCCTGTGGGCAAACTCGTAACCGGCGGAGAGTACTTCCATGCCGATGTCCCTGAACAGTTCCTGGTAGTGATGGGCACGGGAGCCGCCAACGAACATCATGGCGGTTTTACCTTCACACCGGGGTTTGATCTCTGCGATCTTGGCTTCAACAGGACCCATTTCCTCGGCAATTACCTTTTCAACGGTGTCGATGAGTTCCTGGTCTTCAAAATAAGCTGCGATTTTACGCAGACTGCTGGCGGTGGACCGGGGTCCCAGGAAACTGATCTTGATCCAGGGGATACCGTATTTGATCTCGAGCATGTCCGCCACGTAGTTAATGGATCTGTGGCACATAACCGCGTTCAGGTCTGCGGTGTGGCAGTTGGCAAACTGGTCAACGGTGGAGTTGCCGGAGAATGTGGACACAACACTGATGCCGCATTTTTCCAGCAGGTCGTCAATAATGAATGCGTCGCCGCCGATGTTGTACTCACCCAAAAGGTTGATCTTAAATTTGGCGTCGGAGATGGTGTCATCCAGGCCCACAACATGGGTAAAAATAGCGTTGTTGGCAATATGATGACCTGCAGACTGACTTACACCTTTGTAACCTTCACAGGAGAAACCAAATATATTGATGCCAAGTTTTGCCTTCATCTCCCTGGCTACGGCATGGATGTCATCACCGATCAGGCCCACCGGACAGGTGGAGAAGATGGAGATGGATTTGGGTTTGAAAATGTCGTAAGCTTCCTGGATGGCAGCCTTGAGCTTCTTTTCCCCGCCGAAAACAATGTCTTCGTCCTGCATGTCCGTGGAAAAGCAGTAGGGCATAAAGTTATCTGATTCCGGTGTTTCGGGGCGGGTCTGGTTACGCCGGGTCAGCCAGGAGTAGAATCCGCAGCCGATGGGGCCATGGGTCAGGTTGATGATGTCCCGGGTCGGGCCCATGATAACGCCCTTGCAGCCGGCGTAGCAGCAGCCTCTCTGGGTGATGATACCCGGGACGGTCCTGACGTTGGCACCGACCTTGAGACCTTCTTTTTCTTCTTCGCTGGAAACCGGCGTGATCTGTTTGCCGCGTTTCCGGGCCACTTTAGGTGGATACTTGGCCAGTATTTCTTTTTTTACATCTTCCGGGTTAACGGTAATGGTTCGTTCGCCTGTCATATGTTTATACCCCTATCTTATCTCTTGTGTTGTTTTGCTTTAAATTCATCAAGAATGGTGTCTTTGCTAAGTACCCCCGTTAGGGTCCTGCGGTTATTGGTTTATGAAGCGATCCCGTATTCAATGAGCATGTTTTCCAGTTCTTCAATTTCCAGCGGTGTGGGAATAACGAACAGTTCGTTTTCGTCCATTTTTTTGGATAATGCACGGTATTCGTCTGCCTGGGGGTGTTCCGGAGCAAAATCAATTACGGTTTTTCTGTTGATCTCTGCCTGCTGAACCATGTTGTCTCTGGGAACAAAGTGAAGCATCTGGGTACCCAGTTTTTTGGCCAACTGCTGAATCATCTCTTCTTCGTTGTCAACCATACGGGAGTTGCAGATCAAACCGCCAAGACGGACGCCGCCGGACTGGGCAAATTTCACGATACCTTTACAGATGTTGTTGGCAGCGTACATGGCCATCATCTCGCCGGATACAACAATATAGATCTCCTGGGCTTTACCTTCACGAATCGGCATTGCAAAACCACCGCAAACAACGTCGCCGAGAACATCATAAAATACATAATCCAGGTTCTGCTCTTCGTCATAGGCACCCAGCTGTTCCAGCAGGTTGATGGAGGTGATGATACCACGGCCTGCACAACCAACACCGGGTTCGGGTCCGCCGGACTCTGTACAAAGCGTTCCGCCGTATCCTTCTTTTCTTACGTCTTCAAGTTCGACATCTTCACCCTCTTCTCTCAGGGTATCCAGAACGGTTTTCTGGGCCAGGCCGTTGAGCATCAAACGGGTAGAGTCAGACTTGGGATCGCAGCCCACGATCATGATTTTTTTACCGGCTTCCACCAGTCCTGCAACAGTGTTCTGGGTTGTAGTGGATTTGCCGATGCCGCCTTTTCCGTAGATTGCTACTTTTCTCATTATTTTCTAAAGCTCCTAAAATTAAGTTTAGTTGTTTTTTATTTAAACAGGCAAAAGACCTGTCCGCCATCGTGAAACCTGTAATTGCAACGGGTGTTCCAACAAGGCTAAAAAAAAATAAAAATTTTCTAACTTGCTTGAATTACAAATTGTTTTAAATATAAAAAATTTTTTATTCGTGCTGACAAAAACCATGAAGCCGATATATAATACAAATATGAAATATATTTTAATTCAAATACGTAACTTTATATCTATAAATAGATTATTATTCAGAAGGGTATTTTTCTACGCACAAAAAAAGAGTTTTTTTATTGAAACAATTATATAAATAGACAGAATATCAATAGACATGGTCGAATTTTCAGAATCACTTCAAGAAACCCAAAAATGTAATTTTATTTCAAATCTACCAAATCTTGGTTTCTGTAGACTGTTTTACAAAAAGAAATGGGGAGGGATCGGAGGGTGTTCAATGCCCGGCGCACAATGTCCGGTAATAGAGAGACTCAAGCAGCTCTGGAGAAACGGGTTTATTCGCTGCGGCAGCTGCCGCCCGAACCTGAGATAAAAGCATTTGGGCGGCAGCTGCATCAATATTTATATTGCGGTGGGCCAGGACATCTTTAATAACTGCCGACCCGGAATGCACCCCTAAAACCATTTGCCTTGAGTTGAGCCTGCCCACCTGTGTGGGATCATATAATTCATAAGACTGTGCGTTTTTTAACAGGCCGGCACAGTGGATGCCCGATTCATGGGAAAATATCCGTGATCCGACAATAGGTTTGGCTGCATGAATCGGCTGGCCTGAAAATCTTGCCACGGTATTACACAATTGGGTGAGACCTGACAGGCGCATGTTGCTCTTTCTGACGCCAATACCAAACAGGGCCATGGCCGTTTCTTCGAGGGAAGCATTGCCAGCCCGCTCCCCGAGTCCGTTCACTGTGACGCTAATGGCTTTGGCCCCTGCATCAACTGCAGACACGGCATTGGCTGTAGCCATACCAAGATCGTTATGCCCGTGGAATTCCAAAGCCAGGCCGGGCAGCCGGATCAAAAGCGTTTCGATCATATCCATTAGGGCGGACGGGGTGATCATCCCCACGGTATCGGCAAGCCGCACCCGATGAACCCCAGATTCAACAGCAGCCTGACAGAACGATAAAAGAAATCCCATGTCCGTGCGAGTCGCGTCCTGGGCGCCCACAGAGACCTGATCAAAATATTGCCTTGTGAATCGTACGGTGTCATGCAGGGTTTCAAGCACCCAGTTCTCATCTTTTTCAAAGGTCTTGAGTAAAATGGACGAGGTTGGGAAGCTGATGTGAACGCCGGGAGTGTTGCACCCGATTGCCAGTTCAATATCTTTTTTGACCGCCCGGCACCAGCAGGTAAGCATGGTTGGCAGGTTCAACTGAACAATGGCTTCAATCTCCCGACATGCAAACTTTCCCATGGCAGGGATACCCACTTCGATCTCGTCAACGCCGCATTCGGCAAGCCGGCCGGCAATGGTTAATTTTTCCAGGGGTCGGAAAAAGACACCCGGGGCCTGTTCCCCGTCCCGAAGGGTGGTGTCCACCATCCAGACCCTTAGATCATGGGCTTTCATTACAATAAATAATCCTCTGCCACTTCACCGTCTTCCATGGCATCCAAAATGGCGTCAATCGCCTCTTCGTTCTCCACGTGCCCATACCAGATATTATCGGGATAAATTACCATGACAGGACCGTCATCACACTGTTTCAAACAGCAGGTGGAAGAGACCAGAACCTCTTCGAGCCCTCTGTCAATCACTTCATTTTCAATGTAGGCCAAAAAATCTCCAGACCCTTTTCTGTGACATTTACCTTTGGGTTCTCCGCTGGGACGAAAACTTGCGCATACTAGGATGTGTTTTTCGGGCTTATTCATTTTTTCTCCTTAAAAATTTTATTTTTTTATTTGGTTATATATTCAATTTGTTTTCAAGATTGGTCATAATACCGGCTACCCGTAGGTTGGGTTGAACGAAGTGAAACCCAACAACTTATGGATGTTGGGTTTCGTTCCTCAACCCAACCTACCGGACTGTGCTTGGTGTTTGAACGTAGCGTTGCTCAGATGCAAGGCGCAATAAAATTTGTAACCGGAGCAACCTGGGAGGTTGTGAGGATTGCAAATTTTATTGCAACGCCGCAGGTGGGTGACGATTCGTTCAAACAAGGATTACATACATCCGGTTCCTGTGCCGCGGCATTCTCCACAGGAGGTCTGAGACCGGACAAGCAGATGATTTAAGGATTCCCCTTTTTTCAAGGCCATGAGCACAAGATCAATCATGCCGTTCACCTCGTAGATGGTAAAGCCCATGGTGCTCAGAATTTTTTTAGGCGCATCCCCCGCGCCGGACACAAGAATGGTGTGGCAATCTTTAATGGTCCGGGCAAGATTAGTCCATCCGGCATTGCCGGAACCGCTTTTAGGCAAGCTTCTTGTTTCCACGAGCCTGGGGACTTCATGGCCTAAGTCATAGATGAGTAGCTCCGTGGCTTCGCCCAAAGGCTTATTGATCAACGCGCCTTCCCGGGTGGCCAAGGCCACATAAGGCCGAGATGCGGGATCATTATACGCATCAAAATCTTCCTTAACAGCGTCTTGACGGCCATACCTTGACGCACTGGATAGAGGGATGGGGGTTGTGGCGTGGTATCTGAGCCGATCCATGAGCTTCACGTTCAAGGGATCATCCAGCAGGCCGACTGCATCAGCCCGGCAGCGCTTACAATGGGTCATCTGGGGTACGAAGACCTGGGCGGCTTTTCGAAGTTCCTTGACCAGATCCTTGCCCGGTTCTTTCATGTCTTCAAATTTTGAACCTTTGGTGGGGAAATAGGGCATGATGTTAAAAATATCCACATTCATTTCACCCATTTTTCTTGCCACCTCTACGATGTGATCTTCGTTGATGCCCGGTAACAGTATGGAATTGACCTTGACCCTAATATTGCGTTTTTTAAGGCCTTCAACCGCATCAAGCTGACGGCTTAACAGCAATTTCACACCCTCGGTCGGACCGATGGAACGCTTTTTGTCCCTGACCCAGGAATAAATTTTTGCACCGATTTCAGGATCAACCGCATTAATGGTGATGCTAACATGGGTGGTGTTGATGGCTTTTAAATCATCCAGGTAGGGATGAATATTCATACCGTTGGTGGCCACACACAATAGCATTTCAGGGTAAGCGGCGCGGACCTTTTTCAAAGTTTCCATGGTTTTGTCACCGTTGGCAAAGGGGTCACCCGGGCCTGCTATGCCCACCACGGACGTGTTGGGTTTGGCCTCAACTACGTCTGCCAGATAGGCCATGGCCTGGTCCGGACTCAAAATAGAGGATGTGACACCGGGACGGCTTTCATTAACGCAGTCAAACTTTCTGTTACAAAAATTACACTGGATATTACAGGCCGGCGCAACCGGAAGGTGGACACGGCCAAAACTCTTACAGGATTTTTTATTAAAACAGGGATGGTTATCTAAATTCATCATGATTTATAATTTTCCTTATTTAGTTCCTGTAAAAAAATGGTCAATTTTGTTCGAGTTCGAGGCGGACAAAAGGGGCTGTTTTTCTACGGGAACTATTTACATATATGAGTATCCTATTCTGGACTCGGTCTGTTTTACCGTTAAAATTGCATTGACGATATTGTCAAACAACTGCTGGGCCCCTTTGTAACCGACGTGCAGAATGCGAGAGCCCCCTACCCGGTCGTGGATGGGAAATCCAACCCTGACCAGGGGGATTTTCAGCCGTCTTGCCATGGCATATCCCTTGGAATTGCCGATGATGATTTCGGGCCGCAGGTCTTCAGGCATGGCAGAAGCGGTCTCCTCCATGCAGGTAAAGTCCATGTCATTTTGGATGATGATCTGTTCAATAAGGCTTTCAGGCAACGTCTGTTCAAGGGCGGCTTTAAAGGTTTTGCTTTTACCGCCGGAAGCACAGAGCACAGGGATGATGCCGACTTCGGCAAGAAAGCCGGCCATAGAGACAACAAAATCCTCTTCCCCGTAAATCAAGGCCCGCTTTTTAGCTACATATTTATTGCCGTCCACATAAGCATCCACTAGGCGCCATTTCTCTTTTCTATACCGCTCCGGCACGGGCCGGCCCGAAATCTGGGACAAAATTTCCAAAAAGCGATCCGTGGCCTTTACCCCGATGGGGATGGGCAGGCGGGTACAGGGAACGCCAAAACGTTCGTTCAAAATATCCGCTGCGGTTACCTGGCCATTTTCTGCAGCCAGGGCCAGCACTGCGCCGAACTCCACACTGTGCACGGCCACATTCATCCTTTCAATGGCCGAAATGGGCGTACCCCCTTTCTGGATGGCCTGGTATTCCTGCCATGATGGTCCTTCCAGCCGTTCTGAATAATCGGGCAAAACGGCCACAGGGGTATGAAAATCTTCAAAAATATCTTTTAAATGCCGCAGATCTTCATTGGAGAGCATACCGGGAAACAAATTGATTTTTTTCTTTTTTTTGGGCCGGTAAGCAATTCTTTTGCCCTTGGGATTAAACCGATCCACCACCGCTGCCACGGCACCATGGAATCCGTCCACATGGGTGCCGGCATAAGCTGGTGTGGAAACATGGGCCAGGGCCGTGCCGTTGATGGTATTGCCCATGCTGTTTAATATTAACTGGACATCATCACCAATGGTTTCGGACAGGCAGGTAGTGGCAATACCGATCATGCTCGGGGCATACTGGCGTGCCACGTTTTCAATGGCCAGCTTCAGGTTGGCTCCGCCCCCGAATACCGCCGTTTCCTCAGTGAAGTTTGAAGAGGCAATATCCACAGGTTCCTTGAAATGGGAGATCAAATAGCGCCGCATATAGGTTGAACACCCCTGGGAGCCGTGAAGCAGGGGTACGCAGCCTTCAATACCCTGGAACACCAGGGTGGCCCCTAAGGGAGTGCACATTTTACATGCATTCTGGGTAGGGGTATATGAAGGGGTCTCTTTATACGGTCTGCCCGGAGTCATATCATACCTCCCTGTCCAGTTGGGTTCTGCCGCCTGGGCACAAGATCCCATACCGGGCTTGTAACGGTGCCGTGCACCTCTTTTGCAAAATTAACCATACCTTCAAAGCCGACCAGTGGAATTTTTCGTTCATGGTTATGGTCACAGAACCCGATGCCCATTTTATAGGCAATGGGTCTTTCCTTGACGCCGCCGATGAACAGATCCGCATCCTTTTCAACGGAATACTTGGCAAGCTCCAGGGGGTTGGAGTCGTCTACGATGACTGTACCTTCGTTACACATTTGCCTGAGCACTTCGTAATCTTCCTTGGTGCCGGTCTGTGATCCGGCCAGAACCACTTCCATGCCCAGGGTTTTTAACGCCTTAATCATAGAGAAGCCTTTAAACGCGCCGCCTACATATATGGATGCCTTTTTACCTTCAAGGTCTTTTTTCATGGCTTCCAAGGTTGGAACAATGGCCTGGACCTCCTTTCTAATCAAGTCCTGGGTCCTTTTTAAGATTTCAGGATTCTTCTTAAAGTGAACAGCCACCTGGTACAGGGCATCCGAGGTATCTTCAATACCGAAATAGGAGACCCTTATATAAGGGATGCCGTACTCTTTTTCCATCTGTTTTGCCAGATGGGTCACCGACCCTGAACACTGGACCACGTTCAGGGCGGCATTCTTTGCCTGCTGGACTTCTTCTACTCGGCCGTCACCGGTGATCACGGAGACCACCTTGACCCCCATGGCTTCATAATATTTTTTGATGATCCATGTCTCTCCGCCAATATTGAATTCGCCCAGGATATTGATGGAGTCGGGGATGGTGACCCGGGGGGCTTTGTTTCTTTCAATCAGACTGAACAAGGCGTCACAGGCGGCCTTGTATCCATCTTTTTTGGTGCCTTTAAATCCTTCAGAGTGGACAGCGATGACAGGGATGTTGGTCTCTTCTTCGACCTGGCGGCAGACCGCGTCCACGTCATCACCAATAATACCCACAATGCAGGTACAATATATAAAGGCCGCTTTGGGTGAATATTTTTCAATTAGCTCCAGCAGTGCTTTTTTCAGCTTTTTCTCGCCGCCATAGATAATATCGGTCTCAGACAGATCCGTTGAAAAGCTCATGCGATGAAGCTCCGGGCCCGAAGATTGAGCCCCTCTGATGTCCCAGGTATAGGAGGCGCACCCGATGGGGCCGTGAATCAGGTGCAAGGCATCGGCAATGGGGTAAAGCACCACCCTAGAGCCGCAAAAGACACAGGCCCGCTGACTGACTGCACCGGCCAGACTTTTGGTTTCACATTCCATTTCAAAGGGCTGTTTACCCTTCTGGTAAATCTGTTTTTCTCTCTGTTTGAGTACCGATATGGAGGTCATTTTATCTATTAATCCTTTACTATTCTACCAGTTCAAAACGTTCTTCGGGCGCATCCCGATCCGTGCGGTCCATAAGGGCGCTCAGGATTTTAACCAGGAACTGCAGCCCGCCTTTGTATCCCACTGTGGGAAGGTAGGAGTGGCCGATCCGGTCCAGGATGGGGAAGCCGTGGCGTACAAACGGGATGTCCTCGTCCCGGGCGATGTATTTGCCGTAAGTGTTGCAGACCAGCAGGTCCACAGGTTCGTTTTTGATCAACTGATGCAGGTGATACAGGTCGCTTCTAAGCTCGACGTTAATCTCGTCTCCGAACCGGGCAGTGATCTCCTTAATCCGTTTGACAAAAGCCTTGCCCGGGGTGCCGGTGACGATATGAACCGGTTTCATACCCATGGTGACAAAAAATTCGGTCAAGGAGATGAGCTGGTCCGGATCACCGGCCAGGGCCACTTTTTTACCATACAAATGGGGTTGCATGTCGGAGATGACGTCCAGCAGACGTCCGCGGTCACGGGTGATGGAATCCGGTACACAGACGCCGCCCATTGTACGAAGCGCATCAACGAACCGGTCCGTAGCCAGCAGACCAATGGGCAGGTCCAGTACCTGGCAGGGGACCTTATACTGGGCGTCAAGGGATTTTACCGCATCAGCCGAAGCCCAGGCGCCCAGCCCGATGGAACCAATGCTGTCACCAGCGCTCTTTATATCGCTGATACTTGCTCCGCCCTTTGGAAACATGACAAATTTTCCGGTAAGCGGCCCGTTAAGAATGCCGGAGGTATCCGGAAAAACGATGGAATCAATGCCCAGGGTGGCGGCGATATCTTTTATTTCAGTCATGTCCGCCGGTTCTACATATCCGGGAACAATATTGACTCTGCCGTTGGATTTGCCTGTCTTTTCAGCAAGCTGGGTTGCCATGGCATTGACCATATTGGAAAAACCCGTAACATGGGAGCCCACATAGCCCGGCGTAGCCGTATGAATAATATATTTGCCTTCGGGGACTGTGCCGTCTTTTTTGGCCTTTTTGACAATTTGGTTCACATCGTCGCCAATGGTTTCCGACAGACAGGTGGTGTTAATCGCAACCATGTCCGGGTCATAGGTAGTGAATATGGTTAAAAGGCCCTGGATCAAGTTGGCCTGACCGCCAAATACCGATGCCCCTTCAGTAAAGGAGGAGGTGGCCGCCATGACGGGTTCACGGTAATGACGGGACAGGGTAGACCTATGGTAGGCGCAGCAGCCCTGGGACCCATGACTGTGAGGCAGACAGCCATGGACGCCTAAGGCCGCATACATGGCTCCGATGGGCTGGCAGGTCTTGGCCGGATTAACAACCAGGGTCTTTCTTTCTCTAATCTCTTTGGGTGTATGTCGAAGCAGCATAAATTTCTCCTGTTGCTTTTTTATCTATATTTTCAACTATTCATATTAATGGCCATATGCCAAATCAGCCCATGGTCGTTATTCCCCAACGTATTTGGCGGACAACTCGGGAGCTTTTTGCCAGGGTGCTTCCAGGTACTCCCAGACGTTGGCGTTCAGCATGCGGTCGATTTCATCACAGAAATTCACAAAACCTTTGAATACCGCATAGGGACCACCCGTATCATAAGAGTGGAGCTGCTTCATGGGAATGCCGTGCTTCTGGACGGTGTATTTTTCCTTGATACCGGCACAGAAGATATCAGGCTTGTACATTTCGATAATGGTATCTGTCTCATGCTGGGAGATATCGTCTATCATCATGGAGTTCTCGACCATGTCGTATTTCATGCCGTCATATTCCTTAAACGGAAAACCCTTTTCTTCCAGGGCCTTCATCTCTTCTTCGGTTTTTCTGGGGTTATACCGGGTCTCGTCCGGTTCGATTTCCAGCTCCTCAATGTTTCTGGAGTCCGCATCAATTTTAATGGTCGGAATAATGTCACGGCCTTCGTAATCATCCCTGTGGGCAAATTCGTAGCCTGCGGAAAGCACTTCCATACCCATGGCCCTGAACAGTTCCTGGTAATGGTGGGCCCTGGAACCTCCCACAAACATCATGGCGCTTTTACCCTCGCACCGGGGTTTCACTTCTTTGATTTTAGCTTCAACCGGCACCATCTCTTCGGCAATCACCTCTTCCACCCGGTCAATGAGTTCTTGATCGCCAAAATAAGCGGCAATCTTGCGCAGGCTGCGTGCAGTTGACGTCGGCCCTAAGAAACTGACTTTTATCCAGGGGATACCATACTTTAGCTCAAGCATGTCGGCCACATAGTTGATTGAACGATGACACATGACCGTATTCAGGTCTGCGGTGTGGCAGTTGGCAAACTGGTCATAGGTGGAGTTGCCGGAAAAAGTGGAAATCAGGTCAATACCGCATTTATTGAGCAGTTCTTCAATGATAAAGCCGTCTCCGCCGATATTGTATTCGCCCAATAGGTTAATTTTGTACTTGGCGTCCAAGACCGTGTCATCCAAGCCCACAACATGGGTAAAAATGGCGTTATTGGCAATGTGATGGCCGGCGGACTGGCTCACGCCCTTATATCCTTCACAGGAAAATCCCCAGATGTTGATGCCCAACTTTTCTTTCATCTCTTTTGCCACGGCATGGATATCGTCGCCGATCAGACCCACCGGGCAGGTAGAAAAAATTGAGATGGCTTTGGGCTTAAAAAGGTCGTACGCTTCTTGGAGAGCAGCTTTGAGTTTCTTTTCTCCACCGAAAACAATGTCCTCGTCCTGCATGTCCGTGGAAAAGCAGTATGTCATATAATTATCGGAATCGTCTGATGGAGGTCGCGTCTGGTTACGTCGCGTCAGCCATGAATAAAATCCGCAGCCGATGGGGCCGTGGGTTAAATTAATAATATCCCTGGTCGGGCCCATGATAACGCCTTTGCAGCCGGCATAGCAGCATCCCCTCTGGGTGATGATGCCCGGGACGGTCCTGACATTGGCCGCTATCTGAAGGCTGCCTTTATCTTCGCCAGTCACTGGTGTGAGCTGTTTAGCTCGTTTTCGTGCCACTTTGGGCGGATACTTTGCCAGTATTGTTTTTTTTATCTCTTCCGCGTTAGCGGTGATGGTTCGTTCACCTGTCATATGTATACCCTATCTTTCCTCTCATGTTGTTAGCTTAAAATTCGTCAAGAACGGTATCTCCACGTTCAGATGTCCTCACAGAGATGGAATCCTCGGTGGGCTTAACCCAGATTTTCCCGTCTCCGGGCTGTCCGGTTTGGTTGGCTTTAATAATGGTATCTATTGTTTTTTGGACCAATGTGTCCGGAACAACCACAAACAGGGCACGTTTGGGGCGCAGGCGGTCGCCATGACCCAACTGGGCAATGGCCTCTTCATGCCCCTCTTGTGCCCCTTTGAGCAGTTCCATGTTCACCAGGCCTTTTCCACGCCCCAGACACTCCATAGCGGTCATGGAAGAGATGCCCGCGTCAATCAATGCTTTTTTGGTCTCATTGATCTTGTTCATGCGGACAACAGCCATAACCTCTTTCATGATGTCACCTCTTCATCGAGGTCAATGTCTTTTTTGCCGGAACTGATGGTGTAGGAATCGATGATCGGTGAAATGAAAATCTTGCCGTCGCCAAAGGCACCTTTCTCTCCGGTCTTTGCAGTTTCCAAAATGGTTTTCAGTAGAAAATCACGATCTTTTTCATCAATTACCGATATGAGCATCTCCTTGGGGATTTCATCATAGGTGATTTCACCAATTTTGATTCCCCGCTGTTTGCCACGTCCTGCCACGCTCATCCGGGTGACAGCCGGATATCCTGCTTCCATGAGTGCGGCCATGACTGCGTTAACCTTTTCAGGGCGAACAATGGATTTAATCATTACTTTCATATCAGTACTCCTTATGGTTCTGGCGTATAGGTTTATGAAGCGATTCCGTATTCAATGAGCATGTTTTCCAGCTCTTCAATTTCAAGGGGGGTGGGGATGACGAACATTTCATTTTCATCCATTTTTTTGGACAGCGCCCGGTATTCATCGGCCTGGGGGTGTTCCGGTGCAAAATCAATTACGGTTTTTCTGTTGATCTCAGCCTGCTGAACCATGTTGTCCCTGGGAACAAAGTGAAGCATCTGGGTGCCCAGTTTTTTAGCCAGCTGTACAATCATTTCCTCTTCGTTGTCGACCTGACGGGAATTGCAGATAAGACCGCCGAGACGAACACCGCCGGACTGGGCGAATTTCACGATACCCTTGCAGATGTTGTTGGCTGCATACATGGCCATCATTTCGCCGGATACGACAATATAGATCTCCTGGGCTTTACCTTCGCGGATGGGCATTGCAAAACCACCGCATACAACGTCGCCCAAAACATCATAAAATACATAATCCAGGTTCTGTTCTTCGTCATAGGCACCCAGTTGCTCGAGGAGGTTAATGGAGGTGATGATACCGCGGCCCGCGCAGCCGACACCGGGTTCGGGTCCGCCGGATTCCGTACACAAAACGCCGCCGTATCCAACTTTTCTAACATCTTCAAGTTCAACATCTTCACCCTCTTCTCTCAGGGTATCCAGAACGGTTTTCTGGGCCAGGCCGTTCAGCATAAGCCGGGTGGAATCAGACTTGGGGTCGCAGCCCACGATCATAATATTTTTGCCGGCTTCCACCAGCCCTGCAACAGTATTCTGGGTTGTAGTGGATTTGCCGATGCCGCCTTTTCCGTAGATTGCTACCTTTCTCATTATTTCTTCACTCCTTTAGTTAAATTTATTCGCCGCAACAGACAAAGGCTTGCCTGCCGTCGTAATGCTTATATTGCAACGGGTGTTCCAAGCACCTTTCGGATTGACGACAAAAAAATCTAACTGGTTTGAATTACGAATTGATTTAAATAAAAAAACTTTTTTATTTATGACAACACAAATAAAAAGAAATACATAAATTACAAAATTGAGATATAATACAATGCAAATATGTAATTTATTTCAAATATATTAATTATTATTCAGTAATTAATCAATTAATGATAAACTAAGTGCCTTCAAAAACTTACAATAAAAATGAAAAATATCTGCCAAATAAGCACATCCTAGCTAAGGATAAGAATACAAACTATCGAATTTAAATAAAATTTGCTCGTTTTTACTAAACAAATGATGGACTGACCCACAATTTTAGACAGATTCTGGGTTCAATGCATTTGAATATCGTTTAAAGCAGTAGGCGATGAATACCTTCACGATGGCTCAGTAACGGCTATAAAATTATTGCACAAATGTATTTAATGAGTCAAAACGAACTAATTCCGCATAATTCACTCAAATAAATAGCGTACGACTCAGTCTCGATGGCCTTAATATAGATACACATGAAAAAAAGTTTTCACTTGCTGCGTTATAACCTCTTACCACACACCATAACGCAGTAGACGAAAATTTTCACTTAGGCATTGCGCAGAAATAAATTATGCAGATTGTGCCGAATTTTTATTCGTATTTAAGGCGGGGCAATGCGCGCATAACGAGTGTAAGTGTTGCCCCAACGAAAAATACGGATAAAAAGGCAAGCAAAAGGAAGTCTGTGTCACCTGTACAGATCTTTCATATTCGTTGTGGGCTAAACCACGGTGAAAAACCAGGTCAGCCCGTGGCTGTTATACAATCAAACTGATTCCAGGGATTTTTCAACATGTCCACAAATATACGTCCTTGTCATATCGGCAATCTTTTCAGGGGGCATATCCTTGAACCGGGAAAAAGGAATGGTATCCAGGACCTTGACCGTCATTTTTGTGTGCCCCTGAAAGGACAGTGAATGTTTAGGCAAAGCCTTAGTGGTGTTGCTGATGGCTATGGGCTGAATGTCAACACCTGTATTTTTTGCCAGAATAAATGCCCCAGGTTTAAATCGGCCTATATGTCCATCTTTGGACCTGGTGCCTTCGGGGAAGAAAAAAATGGAGATATTTTGCCGCAAAAGCTTCTCACACTCGGCCATCATCGCTTTAATGCTCTCCTTATCCCCGCGCTTAAGTTTAATATCCCCATTGTTCAGTGCCATATTCCAACCAACGAACGGCAGTTTAAATACTGAAGCTTTAGACACCCACCGGTAGGGAAACAGCAGTTGATAAAGAACAAGTATATCCAGCTGGCTTTGATGATTGGACACAAACACATAGTTTTTGCGGATATCAAGCTTTTCCCGATTTAAAATTTTTACGGACCATGGCGGCATAACCCAAATATAAACCGAAGCCCAGAACGCGCTGAAAATGTTTGACACAATCCTTCGCGAATCAAAAGGTGCTGTGCATATCCGCAAAACACAAGCCATACAGAAAAAAAAGACGGAGGAAATACCAATAAATGCAATAAATAGGATTGAAAAAACCTTATTTAATACCGTCTTGCTATAACTCATATGGGGTCAAGCTCTCATACCCGTCATCTGTTACAAGGATGGTCTGTTCAAACTGGGCGGACAAGGATCCATCATTGGTCACCGCTGTCCATCGATCCTCAAGCACATGCAGCTCTTTTTTGCCTAAATTGACCATGGGTTCTATGGTAAATACCATACCCGGCACAAGCGTCACACCGGTGCCGCGCCGCCCAAAATGAAGGACCTGGGGCTGTTCATGGAAATCAATTCCCACACCATGACCCACGAATTCCCTGACAACAGAACACCTCTGACCTTCGGCATATTTTTGAATGGCATGACCAATATCCCCCAAGGTGGCCCCGGGCTTGACCTGCTCTATACCCAGCCGCAGGCTTTCGGCAGCCACAGACACAATTTTCTGGGCATCGCGCCCAGGCGTACCCACAAAAAAAGTTTTATTGGCATCGGCATAGTAACCGCCCAAAATCGGTGTTATATCAACATTGACAATATCTCCGTCTTCAAGCACCCGTTCACCGGGTATGCCGTGGCAGATCACATCATTAATGGAAACGCAGACACTTTTGGGAAACCCCCTGTAGTTGAGCGGTGCGGGCACAGCGCCGGCTTTTATAGTCTCTTCATGTACATAGGTGTTGATCTCATCGGTTTTTAAACCAGGCCGAATCATCTTTTCAACCCCGTCCATAATAGATAAAAGCAGTTCACCGCATTTTCGAATACCATCAATCTGCTCGGGTGTTTTCAGGATAATGTCATATTTATTTTTATATTTATCCTTCAAAGAAATTTGCATTTTTTTGTTCCTGCAGCAATTTTTAAATTTTTTCCCGCTGCCGCATGGGCACAGTTCATTGGGTCGAATGGTCGTTGATTTAATTTTCATAACATCTTAATCGCTTTCGCAGACCTCTCCCCAAAGGGAATGGGGGTATGCGTTTATAATTTCAAGTGTAACCAGATCCCCGATATCGGCCTGATCCGTTGCAAAATGAACAATCTTATTTGCATCGCTTCTGCCGAACATCTGTCTGGTATTTTTATTCTTTTTTACAAAGCCGTCCCGGGGTTTTGGACTGTCACCTTCGACCAGCACCGTTACTTTTTGCCCCACCAAGGCTTTGTTTTTCTTTTCAGTAATCTTTTCCTGGAAATCCAGCAGCTCATTGAGCCGATCGCGTTTGGTCTGTTCATCCAACTGATCTGAAAATTTGGCTGCCGGTGTAAATGATCTTGCTGAATAGGCAAATGCAAAGACCGCATCAAATTCTACAGTTTCAAGCAAATCCATGGTCTGCTGAAAATCTGCTTGCGTTTCTCCGGGAAACCCGACAATAATATCGGTGGACAGGGCAATATCCGGGCAAGCCTGCCTTAACGCTGAAATTCTTTTAAAATAGGTATCACGGTCATATTTACGGTTCATCCGTTTTAATACGTCGTTGGAACCGGACTGAACCGGCAGATGAAGATGGTTGCAGACCTTTTCAATATCTTTCATGGCCTGGATCAGATCTTTTGATAAATCCTTAGGATGGGAGGTGGCAAACCGGATACGTTCAATCCCGTCCACCCTGCTGACCAGATGAAGCAAATCAGCAAAGCTGACCTGCCCATTATTACCGGCATAGGAATTAACATTCTGGCCCAGCAACGTGATTTCCCGCACCCCGGAAGCGACCAACACTTTAATCTCTTCTACAATGGCCAATGGATCCCGGCTCTTTTCCTTTCCCCGGACATAGGGTACCACACAATAGGTACAAAAATTTTCACACCCCTGCATGATCGTCACAAAGCGTGACACCTGAATTTTTCCGGGATATAAATTTACGGGGGCTTGTGTGAAAGCGCCTTCAAAAATGTTTTCGCTGGGGTCGATATCCACAATGCGGGTTTGCCCTGCAGCCAGTGCCTTAAGATGGGTTTCAAAGCGGCCAAAGGCCTGGGTGCCTAAAACCAGATCAAGGTGCGGCAGGCGCACGAACGCTTTTTCCTTTTCTTTTTGGGCCACACAGCCGGCCATAATAGTCAGCGGCCCTTTTTTCTTGATCCTTGTGCCTGCAAAACGACCCAAAAAACTATAGGCCTTTTCCTGGGCTTTATGGCGGATGGCACAGGTGTTACACAGAACCAGATCTGCCAGATCCGGATCATGGGTTTGTTCATACCCGGCATTTTGCAAAAGGCCCGCCAGAATCTGGGAATCATACACGTTCATCTGGCACCCAATGGTGTTTACATAGGCTTTTGGCTTATTTGGGCTCAAAATAAAAATCCTTTTTCAACGCTTGCGTGACCATATTCACCTCGTCCTGCCGGTCAGGGGGCATGGCAAGCCGGATATGGCCGGTTCCGGGCTCCAATGTTGTGACAACGGCTAAACCTTCATAGGCTTCAAAAATAAATCGGATAAATCCGATTTTTACCTTATCCACCATATATTCTTTTACAACAGATTGCATAATATTCTATAATTCATCCTTTATGAACCGCTTACTATACCACCAACAAAGTCCGTTGCTCAAGAGTTTTGCCGGAACAAAATTGTCAGCCCCATAAGGTTAACAGATTGACACGTCGCCATCCAAGAAGGTATAAATCCGGCATTCCATGGAAATCAAACTAAAATATACAACACCTGACAGAGAAGTTATTCAAAGACTTCAAAAGGCCCTAAACTGTCATCCTGTTATCGCAGGACTGCTGGCGGACAAAGGGATCACCTCCACCGATGAAGCAAATTTTTTTCTGAACCCTGATTATTCAAGGCTGAGCAACCCCTTTGAATTAAAAGACATGGACAAAGCCGTAGAACGAATCTATACGGCGGTAATTAATAAAGAAAAAATTCTTATTTTTGGTGATTTTGATGCGGACGGAGTAACGGCGACTGCCATGCTTTACCAATTTCTTGGCCTGGTAGAAGCGGATCTGTCCTGGTATGTGCCCCACAGAACAAAAGAAGGCTACAGCCTTCAATTGCCCCACATTGAAATGGCCGTATCCATGGATGTAGATCTGATCATCACTGTGGACTGCGGCATCGGTTCCCATGAAGCGGTTGAGGCGGCTACCACAGAAGACATTGACGTCATCATCACCGACCACCATGAACCGGACACAGCTGTCCCCAAAGCCTTAGCCGTTATTAATCCAAAGCAGGTCGACTGCGACGCCTGTCTTGAATACCTGGCAGGTGTCGGCGTTGCATTTTATCTAATTATGGGCCTGCGCAAAGTTTTCAGGGACAACGGGGTATGGGAAAAATATCCGGAACCCCAATTATCCGAATACCTGGACCTGTTCACCATCGGTACCATTGGAGACATGGTCCCTCTGGTTCAGGACAACCGGGTGCTTTGCGTGGCAGGAATGAAACGCATTCGCATGGGGCTTCGCCCGGCCATTGTTTCCATGGCACACACATCAAGGGTTGACATGGATAAGCTGGATTCCGACGACATTTCATTTAAAATTGTACCAAGGCTGAATGCCGCCGGCCGCATCTCCCATGCAAGAATCTGTGTTTCTCACCTGACCTGCCCTGCCCCGGCCCAAACCGAGACAACCGCAGTCCTTCTTGATGAACTGAATAGAAAACGCCAGCTCATTGAAAAAGAGATTGTTGAGGATATTGAGCGGCGCATTGCAGATGATCCGTCCATACTTGACAACCGACTTATTGTATTGTGGGACGCAAGATGGCAGGCATCCGTGCTCGGTATTGCCGCATCAAGGCTTGCCCGAAAGCATGGATGCCCGGTGGTGCTTCTGAACTCAAAGGATGACATTGCAAAAGGATCATGCCGGAGCATTAATCAAATAAATATACACGAAATATTCTCAGAAATCCGGAATCTGCTGGAAAGCTTTGGGGGACATGCCATGGCAGCAGGATTATCGGTCAAAAAAGAAAACCTTGACCGACTGAAACCTGCGCTCACAAAAGTTCTGAATTTGGTCTGCACGGAAAAAGACTTCCACCCTGTCCAAACAATTGATGCCGTCATTAAATTATCGGACATTACCCCGGAACTTGTCCGGCAGATAGATATGCTTCGCCCATTTGGCACAGGCAATCCTGAACCTGTCTTCCTTATAGAGAACGTATGGGTGGTGTCATCGATCATCATGGGCGGCTGCCATCGGAAAATGATCCTGAAGGATCAAAGCGGGGAACACCAGATGGAGGCATTGCACTTCAACCTATCCGACACAACGTGCCTGCCCGAATTTTTCCCAAAACTTATGGTTAAGCTCAAAGCGGACAGATTTAAGCTAAATCATGTTCAGGGTGTTGTTCAGGATTTGTGATTAAATCACCATTCACTTGTACATAACGTATACAAAGAAAAAAGGGAGTTGAATAGGAACAATGGATGTTATTTTCCATACCTGGTACGGCGGTTTAGTTTTGATGGTCGTCTGTTCATACATCATAGCAAAATCCTGTGATGCTTTTGAAAGCGCTACAGACTATCTTGGAAGAAATCTGAGCGAAGGTGTGAAAGGCGCTACGTTAAATGCAATCGGGTCTTCCATGCCTGAATTGCTCACCACCGTATTTTTTCTCATTTTGGCGGTTCAAGAGAATTTGGGTCGTGATTTTGCTGCAAGTATTGGTGGAAACGCAGGTTCTGCGATCTTCAACAGTATAATCATTCCCATGCTTGTAATTTGGGTTGTGTTAGCTGTGGGCATCACCGGCGTTAAGGTATCAAAGAAAGTCATATTACGAGATGGGCTTTTCCTCATAGGGGCTGAAATTTTGATGCTGCTCCTATTATCAAGCCATTACATTACCCATTGGCATGGATGGATTTTTACAGGTTTCTATGTCATTTATTTAGCATATACGCTGTTATCAATGAAAAATGGACGCAATGAAGCGCCCGAAGATTATAATGACGATGCCTTCGACGCCTGGTTTAAAAAATATCAATTCAGATCTAAACAAGGAATAACACAAAGAAGCTGGATATTGTTGCTGTGTTCCACACTGATTATGGCAGCAGCATGCGCAGGTATTGTTGAAGGATGCAAAGGTATTGCAGAAGCACTGAAAATACATCCATTGTTCGTTGCATTAATTCTTGTTGCGGCAGTAAGCAGTGTTCCGGATACAATTATTTCCATTAAAGATGCTAAAAAAGGCAATTATGATGATGCGTTGTCCAATGTATTGGGATCAAATATATTTGACATCACCATCAGTATGGGACTTCCCCTTGCACTTTTTCTTTTGTTTACCGGCCAAAAGATTGACTTTATTAAAGCGGGCCCTACGTTCATTGATGTCCAGGTCATGCTTTTGCTTGTTACTATTGTCACGATAGGGATCTATTACTTCAGCGAAGAAATGCACCTGCCGCATGTTTATGTATTAGGCCTCCTCTATTCTGTATTTATTTTTTATGCCATTGGTGCCGCAGATTATTTAAATGGCGGGAATTCATTCTTGGCAAAACCATCCGGTGTATTTATCGAATTTTTGAGACAGCCTGGCGGCATCAGCCAATTTTTACAAAACACAGCAAATAATTTGACAGGAAGCTGGTGATGATAATTAGCTCAGGTTGCCGTTTTTCAGTGTCTTCATATACCTGAAAAAAGCATCCGCAACCGTTGGACAAAAATGGGAGCCAACGCCTTCGGTAATGATCTGAAGCGCCTTTTCGACGGGCATGCCGTCGCGATATGGTCTGTCACTGATCAATGCATCAAACACGTCGGCAACAGCAATAATTCTTCCGATTAAGGGAATATCTTCTCCCTTCAATCCGTTGGGATAACCGGTACCGTCCCAGCGCTCGTGATGTGAAGAGGCTGCAACGAGGACATCTTTCATATTAGGTAACGGTTTGAGGATATCCTGAACAACAACAGTATGGGTCTGAATGTGCTCAAATTCTTCTTTTGTCAGTTTACCCGGTTTGAGCAGCACATTGTCACGGACACCAATCTTACCGAGGTCATGAAGGCTTGCAGCGATCTGAAGACGATGCATTTCCGTATCAGAAAACCCAAGTTCTCTGCCGATAGCTAAAGAAAGTCTGGTAACGGCTTCTGAATGGCCACGCGTGTATTTGTCCCGGGCTTCCAATGCGTTAATTAAACTGGCGATGGAGCCTACCGTCAACTTTTGTTCTAAGACAAGACGCTCCCGTTCTTCAAGCATACGCTGGAAATGATCTGAAAGCAGTTTCTCCATAGTAACAACAAGCATATCCACATTAAACGGCTTGACAATAAATGCGGTTACACCGTCCCTGATAAGGCCCCTCATCGTCGGCTTGTCGCCAAGTGAACTCATCACCACAATGGGTAAAAATTTATATTTTGTAAGATTAAGCAACCTGCGGCAAAGTTCATCGCCGTTCACCCGGGGCATGTTCAGATCCGTTAATAAAATATCAGGAGCGGCATCATCAATGATGTCAATGGCATGCTGGCCGTCATCGGCAAGCACCACCTTGAAGCCGGCCTCCTCAAGCCCTTGTTTAGTAACCATCTGAATGGTTTTGTTGTCTTCAACCACGAGTATGGTTTTATCTTTGACAAATGTACACCTGTTCATCACGCTTTCAATGCGTGGAATAAGTTCTTTATTTGCCAGCCGCTTGGGCACATATGCATCCGCACCGACTTTAAAACCGTTTTCAATATCAACGTCCGTATCAAGGGAGCTTAAAACAATTACTGGAATATGTGCCGTTTCCGGATTTGATTTTATCCATTCACAAAACTCTAATCCAGACATCTTGGGCATGTCCACATCTGTAATCACCAGATCAAACTGCCCTGTTCTCAGCGCTTCTTGTCCCTGCAAGGCATCAGACGCAGTTACCGTATGAATCCCTGCGGGGCTCAACAACGCTCTCACAGCAAAAAGAGCAGATCTGGAATCGTCAACAATAAGCACATTCGCTTTTTTCATGATCCAGCCTTAATTGTTTTTTTGGGGTTCGTCAAAGCTCTTGAAGTATTTTTTTAAAGCATATTCTTCCAATTATGTTATTTGCCAACCGTCTGCCAATCAACTATCCTTAAACTTATTGGCCAAGTCATTATCAATTACATAAATACAAATTTCATTGGCACCCTGCTGTGAATACTCAAATTTACTTACCAGATTATCGATAAGAAATTTCACATCGCGTTTAATGCGTTTGTCATGGGCTTTAAAATCTTCAGTATCAAAATCCTTGATGGCCTGCCTGAAATTGGCATTGTCAATAAAAGGCTCCAGTACCCGTTTTTTTAAGTTATGTACATACCGTTCATGAAGGGTTTTAAACAACCGGGTCTGCTCAATGTCCTTTCCTTCAATCATAATCTCGTGGGAAAGCGTAAATCCCGTGTACTCTTTTAATACATCCAGACGCATCAACTGACGCCGTTTTTCATCGGCACTTTCAGACAGAAGTCTGATTTCAATGGTTTCAAGAAAGGCCTCAGTGACGTGAATTTCTTCTTGGGTAAAAATGCAGTCCACAACAGACCCGATTTCATTGGTCACAGCGGAAATATAATTTTTTATATCTTTTGCGATCTGCTCCTCATTGTAATAGTAGAGGCACTCTTTAACCTGCTGAAGAATGGAATAATCATACATTCGTAAAAGTGAAGACAAGAATCCTTGGGGAATCATTTTGCGTATGGGTTCTTCAAGCTTATTGAAAAACGCACATAGATCAAGCATGTTAATAAGCTTATCTTCCTTAACAAATTTTGAATAAAACCGATCAAAAAGTTTTATGGAATCCCGACCTGATAACCCATGTTTTCCATATTCTTCGGACTCGACAATGATTTTTTTCATCATTTTTTTATCAAGGGCTTTTTTGTCCTCGTCACTGAGCCATTTAGGAATGCTTCCCCTGAAAATTTCCATGAGCAGTAAAATAAGCTCCTCATCACAGAAGTTCAGGTATTTCTTCGGATCTTTTATCCATTGTTCCAACGCAGGGGACTTTTTCCCGATTCTGGTGCAGATAATAATTCTTGAAAAATTCTCGAGCACCATAGGCAGAAAACCGCTTTCAATATGGCGGCCAAAAATATTCAGATAGATTTTAACTTCGGTGGTCACATCAAGAACGTATGGGATATCTATATACTGAATACGGTCTTCAAACGAAGGGAAATCTTTAAGGTTCTGTTTATCCTCGGGATTCATGAGGGCAAAGAATAAGGCCTCCACATGCTCCTCAACATTTTCCACCTTATGAATCGCCTCTGAAATAATATTGTGAAGCTCAACCATTCGCTCGACATTGTGAGACTTAATATCCATAAGCGCATAGATGCCGTTATGAATTTTTGCATAAGAGGAATAAATATAATTAATAACGTTTGAATCTTGAAAAAGTGCATTAATACGACTCTGGAGCATCTGGTTGAGGATAACGTTGCGCCTCAACGGCCTGTCCCCGGGGTTGAAAACAGAGATCCCGTTGCCCAGTCGGCGGTTAAAATAATAGGGTCTGGCATAAAGCATCTCAAACACTTTGGCAGGCTTGCCCAAGCGCTCCAAAAGGCTCTGATAAATGGAAGCGCACACGGTGCAGACCTCATCTTTAAATACCCATTCATACTGTTTTTCTGTAAACAGCTTCCATTTAAATTCATCGTTTTTGATCAATTCGTCCAAAACAGCACGTCTCTGGTCTTTGGGAATCACCAGGAAAGGGTTGTCGTGGCACAGGCATGGAATTTCAATAAATTCAGGCTCCGGGCCTTCGAACTCCACCTCTTTTTGATCTGAACACGGCTTTATTTCCGTTGAAATTGAATCACTGTCAATATACTGGATCAATTTTTCAAAAGAAGACAGACGCATCAAAGAAGGTTCAGGACCTTTGAGTTTTTTGACGTCCAGACGCCACACGACTTCGTAACGCAATCCCTCCTGAGTATTGGCATATTGCTCAAATTTTTCCAAAAGATTATTTAAAAAAGTTGATTTCCCGCATCCGTGGGGACCGTAAAACACATAGATCCGGTTCTGCTGGTTACCGTGACGCAGATAATTCATTTGTTTCATAAACCGGTTGGCAAACAGCATATCAGGGAAATACGGTGTATCGGAACCTTCCATGAAAAGCGTACCGGTATCATATTTGGTAATGGCCGAGTGATCTATATCATTTTCGATTTCAGTGACATGTTTTTTAATCATGTCATGAAACGACTGAAAAATATTTCTTAAGATACCGGAAGGATTGGCATTTAAGAGCTGCAAAAATTCCTGGAAGGCGACCGGTTTATGACGCTGGTAATCTTGGATGTTCCGGTTTAAAAAATCCAGGGCCTGGGTTACGGACCCAGCTGCATCGGAATCCACAGAACTGGTATTGGTATCCATGGTCATGCCACCTCCCGTCTGTTTAATTTCCGTTTATCCATTATATAACATACCCGTTGCCACTTAATTTTTTCACGAACAGCTGGTGCCGCAGATGTTCCTGAGCTTCCTGCAGATGGGTCCAGAAAATGGGTTGGCGGGACTGTTTCCTGCTCTTTTCCAACTACGATGCTGGTCTCAAGATACACAGGCCCCCCCCATAAAAATTCAATACCGATCATGGTGTTTTCAATAAAATCTGATTTGAGCGGTTTGTTTTCAAATTCATGAACAAGGTAAAGCAAGCCGTCTTTGGTTTTTTCCTCATTCACATATATCACCGGTGGATGATACAGGGTGTCGATGACCATATTTTTATAATCGTCGGCTTTTTTGGATTTAATATAGTATTGCCATGTCATGCGCTCCTGATTATATCGCTTGCCTGTGACAAACAGCTTATAATGGTCAATAAATTCCTGATCCACAAATTTATTTATAAATGTGAAATCATTCATATTCTCCCTGACTTTGAAAATAAAATCGTGGCCGTCTTTCTCTCCTTTATCAAAGTCCTGCCTCTTTTTCTCATCTTTGAGGCGGAAATATTCAAGGGAATAGCATCCTCTGTTCTGCATATCTTCGATATGTTCAAACAGGCGCAAACCCAAAGCATAAGGGTTGAGCCCTACCTTGGGCAAAGACGTTACCATGGCATTTACCTTTGCAAAATCGGCTTCATGGCCTCTGATACGTTCATCTTTCATGAACAAATATTCGTGCCAGTAACTGGCCCAGCCCTCATTCATAATTTTGGTACGGATCTGGGGCTGGAAATACATTGAAGTGTCGCGAACAATCTGGATCACAGATTTCATCCACTGATTTTCCTCGGCCCGTAGAAATGGGGAATGCCTGATGATATATTCCATGGTGTCAAAAACAGGCTTTTCCTTGTCCTTTTTCCTTTTTTTATACATCTGTTCAAACTCCGGATACTGGGACAGAACAGGTTCAAAAAATTGAGCTATGTTATTTTTACATTGATTGAATCTTTCAATTTCTTTTAGGTACGTATTGTGGGACACCTGCTTTATTTTCTGCAAAAAAACATCGAAATAGTAATCCTGTCTGGATAACCGTACAGTAGGTTGATTTTGGGTTCTCAACAGACCGTCCAGCGCTTTGTTATAGCCGACCAGGTTATCCATCCCCCTGGAAAATTCAATAACATAATCTACCCATCGCCTGCCCTTTTCACTTCTAAGCTGGGCGATCAGGCGCTTATCGGCAAGCGCCTGACCGGTAAGGTCAATGTCCCAGGTGTTTACAAAAAACAAATTATTCTGAAAAAAATCAATATGGCCCAGCACATGATAAAAAATCATCACATTGAGCCAGTCCGGGTTATTATCGTTATAGTAGGAAATGGCCGGCCGGGTGTTGATAACAGTTTCATAAGGATTGGAAGGATAGGCTTCATACATGCCTTTGCCTGATAAAACCCTGACATCATGAACCCAGTAATCATAGAGGGTGGGGATCATGATCTTGGGTGACAGCTCGATCATGTCCCGGTTGGTCACGATATATTCAAGGGTTTCATCATCAAACTTCAGGCCTTCGTCCCTGGCTCTGACCTTGCATTCTTCCATGATTTTTTTAACATGCTGACTGACAAGCTCCATTGGGCCCTGCCTTTCTTTTTTTTATCCGGCACTCTATTTTAGGAAATCAGATTTTTAATTCCCTGAATAATTCTGGAATCATCAACATCTTCACTCATAACATCCATCTTGATGTGTTCCCTGCGTTTTTCAAGTATTTTGGAATTTCTCAGGTATTTTTCCACTTCGGTCTGCCCTGATCCCACATAGGAGTGCTCAACTATGGAGATACCTATCCGGGCAACATAGCGCAGCATTTTTTCTATTTCTTTGAGGGTATTGGCCCCATCCTTATCCCAGTCATCGCCATCGGTCCCATGAAACACATAGATGTTATAATCTCGGTCCAGGCTCTCCTTTTCCACGATTTGATTTACCAGCTCAAAAGCGGTGTATACTTTGGTTCCTCCGGCCACTTTATAGGAGTGATATTTATAAAAATCTTCAACTTCCCTTGCCTGGGTATCATGGAGAATAAAACGGGTTTCCACCTGCCTGTCATATTGATACAACAGCCACGAATAAAGCATCACATGCTGGGACACCACCGCCTCGGTTACCTTGCCGCCCATGGATCCTGAGTAATCCCTTAGAAAAAAAACCATAGCCTGGGATTCATACTCTTTCTCCCGGGACAGAATCCTGTAGACAAGATCCCGGGGGGAAATAATAAACCGGCCCGGATCTATGTCGTTGACATCCGGAATTGTGCCAAGGGCAATATTGGTCTGAACAATCTGTTTTAACGTTGATTTTTTGTCCAGGATCTGGCCCATACCCCGGTGTTTATCTGTCAAATCATAGGTGTAGCGGGACAGGGCACGCCTTTTGCCTTTGTCCTGAAGGTTGGGAAGCTGGAAATCCTGGGACAATACCTTGCCTAACTCGTAGGCACTGGACTCAAACTCATGCTCTCCCCCCTGGCCTTCGCCTTCCCCGTCACCGGCACCCTGGCCTTCCCCCTCGCCTTCTCCCTCATCCGGGCGCACGGGCTGTTCGCCGATAATATCACCCTCTTCTCCTTCTCCTGTACCTCCGGAAGGTTCTCCTTCTCCGGTTTTTGGATCAAAAGAAGGTTCCTCATGAACGAATTTCTCTTCCACGGTCGTGGGGACCACAATAATTTTTTCCTTGCCCCCGGTACCTGGCTTGACAATACGACCAATACGGATTTTACGCTTGAATCCGTCCTCTTCCCGCTGACGATCCCGCTCTAATAATTCATCAAGGGTTATCATACGTTTCCCCTTTGTTTTTATGAACTGCTACTTATCATCTTCCTGGCTGCAGAAATATTCGATGGTCTTCTGGGCGCAAGTAGGGCAATATCCAAGCTTCTGGTCCATGGTGTAAATCATTCGTTCATACAGTTTCTGATTTTCTTCGTTGGTACGGTTGGCCAGCGCTCCAATCAAAGAGCCGGCACCGGCAATGTCAGATTTAAGCCTGACATCGGTAATAGCTTTGACCAGTTCCAGGTTGTCCATAAAGTCATAATTGGCATCCACAGACAGTTTCTGACCATATATCTTTCGAATGGAATTTCTAAAAGAAGCTCGCTGTTCTTCGGTTTTAAGCCCCAGGCGTTCCTCAACGTTTTTGATATACCGCTCATCGATTTTAAGGGCCCGAAGCTCGCCTGTCTGGGGATCCTTGTACTTCCACATCATATCCGGCCCTAAGTGCTCGGCATCCACGCCAATAATCATATTTACATAATTGAGCACATCCTTTTTTATGGCCAGCGGTTCGTCCATATATGCATTAAACATCTCTGTCATAATGCGCTCCCGATAAAGGCCCCTGGCAATTTTCAAATCTTCCTTGAATTTATTTCTGTCTGCAGGTTCCTGGACATAATCAAGCACGACCCGGTCCAGGGCATTGAAAATATCCAAGGCAAACATACACTTGCCGTCATTGGTTTCAGAAGATTCTAAAAGCAGCTGCACGGCCCGGCCAAGATTTCTTTGTCCAAGTCCTTTCTGGCCAAAGCGTTTGGTAATATCAGTATCCTGGTTGAGCTGATCAATAAGTTCGGCCAAGGTCTTAAGGCTCTTTTCACCGGCCACCTCCCCTGCAGCAAGCTTCATGGTCTCAACGGGGGTGAGTTTGTCGGACCTAGGTAACCGGGTCAGTACCACGGCAACGGATGCTGCATAATTCAGATTTGGATCCTGGTGAAGCACCTCCTGGTCAAGGGAACGCTTCACATCTGTGCCGATGGCATATTCGGTCAACGTTTTTTGTATTTTATAATCCGTATTATGGGCCACATAGCAAATCCGGCATCGGTCAACAATGGGTGCTTCCTCACGTTCCATCAAAAACGTGTTGAACTCGGAATTATTAGAGGTCGCAATGATCAGGGTGTCGATAGGCCATTTAAACCCATCCAGCTCAATCATGCGGTTCTGGATGACGCCAAGGTAGACCTGAACCAGATCCTTTTTGTTTTTATAAATTTCATCGGAAAAATGGATGCCGCCGCCGGCCACCCGGGCCAAAGCCCCCCGGCGCAGGTCAAACCGGTATGGGTTGTTGGAATCGGGAATATGCAACAGACGCTGGATAGACTCTTCACCCATAAGATCCACGGCCGAAGAGGTAATTTTATCTTTGGCCGGATATTTACCGGTAATCGTTCCTAAGCTTTCTATCAAGGGAACCGGGGCAATTTCGATAAACTCCATCATTTGAGCAGGCGTTTCATCACAATATTCACGAATCTGATTCCATATGTAAGCCGAACAGGCACCCAAAGGACGATACTGATCATAAAGACTTTCTATTTCCTTATCCTTGAATTTGAATGCTTTGGAAAGGTAGCTCATGGAGTCTTCTTTGTTTCCTTTAAAGCTCATGGCAAGAATCATGGGATCTTCATAGGTCTGGGATTCAATGACATTAATCTTTCCATATCCGCCCAGTCTGTCAAGATTCTTAAAACGAAACGTATATTTCATATTTTTGGGAATAGACAAAAACTCCCGATAGCGGGCACACAGGTATTCAACGAAAAAAGTTTTTCCATTTCCTGGCTCACCCACCAGCACAAATGCCATTTCCCTGGAAGAACCACCCTCAGATGCATCCTTAACAAAAGAGACAAAGGAATTGATTTCGTCATACATACCCACCAGATGCCTTTTGCCTCCGCTGAACAGGTCAAACTTGTAGGTGGTCTTCCCTTTGACCGTGACCTTACGGATACCGGCTTCCAGAATCATGCGGGAGACCCCCTGGAATGCATCCTCAAATATCCGGGTCCCCTTTTTAACGGCTTCGACGTGGTGGTTAAAGCTCTTAGGATCTGTTGTAGTGGCCATTTTACCCTCCATGGGCAGCAAAGGCGGCAAGTGCTGCCAAATCTTTGGTTGGAATTTATGTGAAAATTTGGATAAGTCGCTAAATCACTATCATGTTTTATTTTAGGGTGAGCCTGAATGTTGATAGACCAGGTCCGCCCATGGCTATAAGTCAAGTTTGAAAATGAGTACTTTAAATATCTTAAAAACAGAAACTACTTAAAAAGATATATCAAGCGATAAAAAAGGTGTCAAATACTATCGTAACCTTCTTCGCCTTTGCTATAAACGCTTTTGGTATTTTTGATTTTATGATAACAATAAAAGATAAACTCAATCAACTGTCGCAAATGAGGGAACTAATGACCCGATCAACGCTGTTGACCATTAAGGATCTAATCAATGAACTGAATCTGGGTAAGGCCACTTTAAAATTCATTTTACATCAATTCAGTCCGTGGATTCCCACACAAATTGTCAACAATGAAACATATTACACCGAACAGGCGGTTACCACCCTTCTAAAAATCAAAAAATTTCTGGACACAGGTATGCTGCCCGAACAGATTGAGACATTCCTTGCACAAGAAGCCGAAATGCTTAAAGCCGCAGCAAAATATCCAGCCGATACTCCCCCAAAAGACCCCATAGATTTAGCGTCGGCATCAATGCTTAAGGATATGTTTCAGGTATATATTGAAAAACAGGATCGAATTGCCCAGGCACAGGAAAACCTTGTCCGAGTAGAAGATAGAAAAGCCGATGCAATGGAAAAACGGGCTGCCGCCGAAGAAAAAAAAGCTGATGCATTAACAAATATTGCCCGGGCTCTGCAGGAGATGAACCAGCGGCACAGCACGGTTCCCCAGGCCATGGAGGTTGCCGGACGTGCAGTTGAAAGCATAGCCCTGGAAGAATCTCCCCAGCCCGCCGAAAATCTTCTGGACACCGATTTTGATGAAGATGACTATTTTTCTGAAGATCCTTTACCCATGGAAGATCCATTCCAGGATCAGGATCAGGATCATGAAGACATTGGTGACACCGATTTTTCAAATATGGACGACCTGTCTTTGCTGGTCAATGAAACGGCCCTGACACCTGAAGATATTGATGATCTCTCCTCATTGATTAACAGTGTATCTGATCCATCCAGTGCTTTAGATGACCTTGAAAGCCTGCTCGATGAGACGCCGTCAACATCTGAAGTCAGCACAGCGTCGCATGACATGGATGATTTGTCAAAACTGGTTGATTCTGACGAATCATTATCTGATTCCAACGATCATGCAGCGGATGATAAAAATGACAATGAAAACGATTTAGACGACCTTTTCAGCCTTGTGGATATGGATGCAGATGTCCCCAAGGACGTTACTGAAAGCACAGATGATCTGTCCAGGCTCATTGACCCCGAAGGAGATACGATCACCGGCGATTTAGATGACCTGTTCGCCCTGATCGAAAAACCTGAACAGACGCAAGAGACGATGGATGATCTGTCATTACTCGTCAATGATGCCGATAAAGAATCCGGGCAGGCAACTTCCGGCGATGATATCAGAACAGATGATCTCTGGTCCTTGGTACCGGACGCAGATAATTCAAGCCCCAAAATACAGGCCCAAGGCGAGCAGTCAGTTGACTCCTCTGAAATGGATAACCTGTCTGCACTGATAGATATAGCACCAGATGACAGCCCGATCCCAGACGACACAACATCAGGAGATCAAGACATTGTTGACGATCCCACGGAAAGCCCATTGGATACACCTTCAATAAAACCGAATATTTCGCCGGATCAGGACATGAAAAAATACAAGGCTGCCGTCATGAAAATCATTATTGAATTAAAAGAACAAGGCCTCACAGCCCAAGAGACGACGGATCGACTCAACAGAGACGATGTCGCGACCCTGTCCGGGAAACCCACCTGGGGATTAAAAGCCATAGAAAAAATATACGGTTTTATTAATTCTGCCCAATAACAGCCATGGAGGGCTTCAACCGATCACAACAGACAAACGCAATTGAACAAATATCCGGAACGTTTATTTTGCACCGGCAATATCGGCGAAACGCGTGTCAACAAATTTATCTAGATCAATGAGAGAGGTCATAATATTCATTTCATCCATCATATATTTCTGGATCTTATCAAGATCTTCTTTCTGGGGATAAAGCTCTCCTGTCAAAATTCGGTCCGGCGGATCAGTAAGCACCCGTCGAATGATATCCTTATCCTGGGAAAAGAAATCAGCACCAATAATTGAAGCCGGCTCGGGCTGGGCATCAATGGCAAGCCCGGACCGGACAAAACTTGTGCAAATCTCCTGAATGGCTTCGGGATTCTTTTCAATAATCTCGGTTCGCATGACAAATACACAGCAGGGATGTTTGTCCCACAGATTTTTTGACAGTTCAAATTCTTCACCATGCCCAGCGGCTATAACCTGGGAGCCAAATGGTTCAGCCACGATAAACCCACCGATTTCGCCGTCTTCGTCATACTCAAGGGCTTCGGGCATCTGGAAGGGAGCAACCACCTCAAGGGTGACATCTATTCCCTTTTCGGTAGCCCGCCCGGGTTTCAACCCTTTCTCGGATAACAGCTTATGAAACAACATATTGTGAATGGAAAGCTGATACGGAATCAATACAGTCTTACCCGCGAAATCCTCAACTGAATTAATATTGGCTCTTTTATTTTTAACTAAAACACTGCCGGATTTATGGGCCAGTAACAGCAACTTGAGATCAACACCGGACTTAAACAGATCCATAGCTGTCGGTGCCAAAACCAAAGCACCGTCCAAAGATTTCACGGACAGCGCATCAGCCACCTCATTCCACCCGTTTTTCACCACAGGCTCCAGTGTGCAGTGCTGAAAGGTTTCCATACTTTGTTGTAATTTTCGAGCCGTTACACCGAGAATGAAATGATCTGTGATTTTAAGATATCCGATCTTTATCGCGGGTTTTTCCGCCATTTCATGCACCTCCGGAGATGATTAATGTATAAAAATAAAGGCTGAATCTCATTAATGATTATATTTAAGTTTGATTCAAAGTCGATTCTAAAAAGGCTTTGAACTGTTTGACAACCGGATTTTGCGCTTCATTTACATTTGAATTTGCCATAATTTCGCAACAAAGTAAACCCCAACGTGCAGAATGTGGAACCCTATTAATAAGGCGGTATAATAATTTTAACTAAAAAAAAGAATCCGAGTGACCTGCTAATTCAGCCTCTTTTTTTGCTTGGATAATTATACTTGCGAAAATTAAATCCTGAGGAGAGGTGAGTTTAATATTAAACAATGTGCCGTCCACCATCGCCACCGGTATTTTCGCATGTTCGCAGATAGACGCTTCGTCCGTACCCACAAAACCAGTATTCTGCGCATGAACTGCGGCTTTGGCAATCAGATCCAAGCGAAAAATCTGGGGCGTCTGGGCCCGAAACAAGCCTTTTCGGTCAAGGGTGCAGATTACCATATCGTTTTCATCGGCTCTTTTCACTGTATCAACAATGCTTAGAGACGGAATGCAAGCGCCATTTTCCATAGCACCGTCAAGGCAGCGGTCAACCAGTTTTTCACCCACAAATGGCCTCACCCCATCATGAATCAGCACAAAGGTTCTTTCGGGGAGGGTACAAATCTCCAGAGCTTTGTTAAGCCCGTTACCTACAGAATCCTGACGGGTAGCACCACCTTTAATAATATGCAACGGTTTGAAAAATGAAAATCTGTGCAAAAGATCGTTGCAGGTAAAATCCAAATCCTGTTCAGGAACCACCAGAATAATCTCATCCACCCGGCAGTGGGAGTCAAAAGCGGTGAGTGTGCGAACAATGACCGGGAGACCTTCAAGGTCAATGAACTGTTTTTTAACAGTAGACTGCATGCGCAGACCTTTTCCGCCCGCCACGACAACAGCAATATTTTGAGATAGCACTTTATTTCCTGCGTCAGCCATAAAGTTTAAATCAAATAACTCAATTCAGTGGGCAAGGGTATACCTTTTCCCATATGATCCTCACCGTAATTGACACCGGCAAGAATTTTCAAATCATTTAACGCCCTGGAATCACCCTTAAAGACGACCGTTTCAATCTCCTCTTTTTTTATTTTTCCCCCGGCCCACTGCATATCAAGAACCGATGAGGCATCAAACTGGTCTTTGCCCACATGAAGTTTGACCTCTCCGCCGTAATGCTGAACGATCTTTGCCACCAAAAGGCTTGGCCGGCTATGAAAGCCCCTATCTTTGGGAATCCCTACTTCAATTGTACCGGACTCCATATTCATGTTTAAAACCTTTGTAGCCACAGCCTTGCCGGAGGATAAAAAACGGCCTGCATAATACAGACAATAATTCATGGCACGATCCAAAACAGTATCCGGATCAATAAGATCGGAAAGGGAGAGACTAATATTTTTATAAACATGTTTAAAGCCGGTATCATAGAGGTGACGCTCATAAAAATGAAGCAACCGCCCCAGCACCTGCAGAATATGAAAAACGATGGAAAAATGACTGCGCAACTGGTTTAACAGTTCAGCATCAGGAGACTGCAACGTAGTGACAACATAGGAATCAAAGGAAGACTGAATATTATGCACACGCATCTCATAGCTTCTAATTGTCACCTCGTTGATAACATCAGGGACAAGCTTGTAAATCGTCTCAAGGTCATAGCGTTCATAAAACGTAAACTGTTCAAAATCCCGGATCAATTCAAGAAACTGACTTGCAATCCGTGTTAAATTTTTTTTCTGACTGCTTTTGGGCATGGCATCGTCAATATTATGTTCCAGCTGACCGGCAGTGGCAATGCCGGGAAAATAGTCCAGGTTATAGCCGGAATCAGGGATGGTGATATCCAGACGTTTTGCTTCCTTCAAGGCAACAGGTGCTGCCTGATGAATGGCATCCTGTAGAAATCGAAGCATATCAAGCGCTTCCTGCTTAAAGGCGCTATGCTTCTGATCCCCGAAATCGTAAAAATCGAACCGGTCCAAGGTGTGACGCTGGGAATAACAGGCAAGGGAAAGGTGCCGAATTGCGGCTGATATTGCACGATAAAACAACCAGTCCCTATTTTTTTTTGCACCATGAAAATCAAGAAAATCTTCCATGATGTGGGAGGTGATGATCAGTTTTGAACAAAGTTTCTTGGTGAAAAGATAACTGTCGTCATTCAATCCAACAATGAACAAAATACACTGAAGATACTCATATGAAAAGATATTTGCTTTTTCCTTAAAAGATATGCCACAGGTGTCATTCATAGCTATTTACTCGATATTTAAAATTTCGGTCTGACCGGCCCGTAAGCCGAATCCTGTTACCCTTTTGCAGTTACCCGCAAAAAGATCAACGGTCATTCATCTAGTATGCATGTTGCCATGCATCTCAAGCAACCTACCCGGAGACTTGGGCGGGCAGCCCTCAAGCGTCTCTCTATTTGGTCTTGCACCGGACGGGGTTTACCAAGCTTTCCCGGTCACCCGGGAAACTGGTGCGCTCTTACCGCACCGTTTCACCCTTACCCAGCTACTCATTCAATCGAACAAACACAAAACTAAAACACCTGTTCAACTCAATGAGTAGCTGGGCGGTCTACTCTCTGTTGCACTTTCCTTCACGTCACCGTGACTCCACGTTATGGAGCGTCCTGCCCTGCGGTGTTCGGACTTTCCTCCCGGCGCTAATTCGCCCGGCGACCGTTTGTTCCAGTCAGACCGAAATTAAAAATCATTTTTTAAGTATCAATGTTTTCTGTAATAAAGAATTCTGCTGCACTGGGGACAGAATATCAACTGGTTTCCACGTTGCACTTCAATATACAGCTGGGGTGGAATATTCATAAAACACCCTAAACAAACCTGATCCTGCGCCTCAGCAACGGCAGACCCTTGATTCATTTTGGAAATGCGTTTGAATCGATCTAACAGTTTAGGATCCAGACTTACGCCAATTTCTTTCTGGCTTTCAAGATATTCATCAAGAAGCTGACGGTCTTTAGTGGTTTGTTCTTCAATCTTGTTCTGTTCAGCTTTAACCTGTTCTTCAAGTTGCTGATATTCTTTTGTACTTTCATCCACAATAGCCTGGGACTTCTCCCGCTCTTCCATGATCTGTAACAGCTCTGTTTCCAAGGCATCTTTTCTTTTCTTGTTATCATCCACTTCCCGGAGCAAAACCTGATACTCTTTATTTGTGCTTACATTGCGCAGGGTCTCGTTGCTTTTAATAATGCGCGCATCCACAATTTTTATTTCATTTTCAGCATCAAGGCAATTTTTTTTCAGCATTTCAAGTTCTTCGGTATTTTCCTTGAGCGCTGCGGCAAACTGTTTAAGCCTGGATGCCAATTTGGTTTTCTTTTTTTCAACCTCTGACAGAACGTCCTTGAGACGGACTATTTGGGTTTCAGCCTCCTGAAGTTTTACAAGGGTGGCAATATCTGGTTTTGACATAAGGTGTTACATCCTCATATGGTTAAAAATGGATCTTGTTCCTGATCATATGTGTTAATTACAATTTTATACTTTACGGCATCAAACATCTGCCTAAGACGAGTTTCCAAAAGCTCAACAGCAATGGATTCGGAAGAAAAGTGGCCGACATCGACTGCGGATTTACCATGGGACTCTATATCCCGAGCCTCGTGATATTTCAAATCCCCTGTGACATAAACATCCATTCCTGAATCTAAAAAATGATTTGTCAAAGAGCCGCCTGACCCCGAACATAGTGCTGCAGTTGAGACCATGTTTTCAGGATTACCGATAATTCTTACCCCGGAAATTCCCAATTTTTCTTTAATCCGACAAGCCAGTCGTTCAAGTGTCATAGTCCCACCGAGCTGTCCGATGCGCCCAAGACCTTGAATTTCGTTTAAAGATTCATTTTTCATTGCATCGGCAAGAAAAACATCTGTACAAAAAATCCCCAATTTTTCGGCCAGATAGTCGTTCAGACCGTCCGGGGCTTTATCCAGATTTGTATGGGCACTGACTATGGCAATCCGTGATCTGGCACTGATCAGAATAGCAGACCCAGGCATCCTGGAAAAATCAATCTGCTTTTCAGGTGACATAGTCAAAGGATGATGGGTAATGAGCATATCACACCCTATTCTTTCCGCTTCGGCCAGTGCCTTGTCTGTGACATCCAGAGCAACTAAAATCTTGGACACCTGCCAGTCGGGATCACCGACCTGAAGTCCTGAATTATCCCAGGATTCAGCCAAAGCAAAAGGAGCAATTTGATCTACAATATCAATAATCTGTTTTACCGAAGGCATGCGTTCAATTCGTCTCAAAATAAAAAAGCGTGGAGTACACTCCACGCTTAAGATTTAATCTATTTTCGTACTGCTTTACAGGCATATCTGTATATGACCTGGTCATCCTTTCCCTCTTTTCAGCATATCAAATTAGCTCCCCCTCCTGTTTAAGACCTCATTCATGAACAAGTTCTTTTGGTGGGCCCACCTGGATTCGAACCAGGGACCGACCGGTTATGAGCCGGTGGCTCTGCCAAACTGAGCTATAGGCCCGGAAAACCGCTTTGATACTGCGTTGCAAGCAAATTTGCAATATATATAGTAACGCCTGTTTACTGTCAAGTGTTAATTCTCAATAAACGTTTTGAGCTTTTTACTCCTGGTCGGGTGACGAAGTTTACGCAAGGCCTTAGCTTCAATCTGACGAATACGCTCCCTTGTAACGGTAAAGTCCTTTCCAACTTCTTCCAACGTATGATCGGACTTTTCGCCAATACCAAAACGCATCCTCAACACTTTTTCCTCTCTAGGTGTCAGTGTCGCCAATATTTTACGTGTCTGTTCGGCAAGGCTTAAATCAATGGCGGCTTCGGAAGGAATAGAAAATTTCTTATCCTCGATAAAATCCCCAAGATGACTGTCTTCTTCTTCACCGATGGGGGTTTCAAGAGATATAGGCTCCTTGGCAATCTTAAGTACCCGCCGAACCTTATCAATGGGGATTTCCATTTTTTCTGCAATTTCTTCGGGGGAGGGCTCCTTGCCCATCTCCTGGACCAGATAACGGGAGGTACGGATCAATTTGTTAATAGTTTCGATCATATGAACGGGAATTCTGATGGTTCTGGCCTGATCTGCAATAGCACGGGTAATGGCTTGGCGGATCCACCAAGTGGCATATGTGGAGAACTTATATCCCCGACGGTACTCAAATTTATCCACCGCCTTCATCAAACCGATATTGCCTTCCTGGATCAAATCAAGGAACTGTAGTCCCCTGTTAGTGTATTTTTTGGCAATACTTACCACAAGCCTTAGATTTGCACGAACCAGTTCACGTTTGGCAGCATCCGCTTTTTTGCGACCTATTTCAATCCCTTGAACAATTGCATTAAGATCTTCTACACTGCCTTTTACCAAATCCTTTTTTTGAGCAACCTGACCGCACAACGCCATAATATCATTAAAAAGAGTGGTCGCACGATCCGGGTTAATTTCGCTTCTTGACATGGCCCATTCAAGAAAAGTAGCCTGGTTTTTTGTTTGTTTAAGCATCGTGCTGGGCTGAACATTAAACGTTTTCGCACATCTGGCCAGCAAATTATCCACGGTTTTAAACCAGGTTATTGTGTTTCTGATACTCTTTTCAATATTATCAATGACATTGGATTCAAATCGCCAGCTTTTAAGCAACTCAAAAATTTCTTCAGTATTCCCGTCAATCTGTTCTCCAAGCGTGTTGTATTTTTTTGTGCCTTTTCTGATGTTCTCAAGCTCATCTCGGCAGGACTGATTTTGGGAATGTAAATCTCTTATCCGGGCTAAGGATTCAAGGAATTTTTCCTGTTTAGTGACTTCATCAACAACCCCATCACCCTCATCCACATCCCTGAGTACATGCTTGGGCCGCATGGCCTTTTCTTCCATTTTTTTTCCGTACATAAAAATGGTATTCAGCGCCAAAGGACAATCCAGCATAGCCCTCAGAACATCCCGTTCTCCAACCTCAATTTTTTTGGCAATCTCAATCTCACCTTCACGGCTGAGCAGGGTTACCATACCCATTTCTTTGAGGTACATTTTCACAGGATCAGTAACCGCGCCAAATTCCATATCAGAACGTTCACGCCCGGAAGACAACTTGCTCTTGCCTCCCTTTTTATCCGTATCGTTTTCAAGACCTTCGCCATCATTACCCTTACGGGATCCTGAATTTTTGGTTTTTTTGGTCTTTGAAGATCGGGACGGCTTTTTTGGACTCTTGGCCTTACCTGATTTAATGTCAGATGCATCCTTTTCCCTGTCACCAACCAGCTCAATACCCAGTTTCTGGAACTGAATGACAATATCATCTATTTGCTCAAAAGATTGCAAATCATCTGAAATGGCGTCATTGATTTCGGCAAAGGACAGGACACCTGTTTCCTCCCCTTTTTTGATGAGCTTGCGCATCTCGTCCTTGCCGATCATCACGCTTTGCTCAGATTTGCTGGTCTTTTCTGCCATATATGCCTCCCAAAGGCTTAAAATTAACTGTTATGCAACTGGTTTATCTGCTGTTGTTTACGTTTGAGCAGCTCAATCACATCAACACCACAGCCCTCTTTTACTTTTGTTAATTCACTGACAATCGCTCTGTCAGTTTTATTTTTTATTTTTATAACCCGGTTAACCAGGACAGCAAACGTCCTTGCCGGATCCTGAACCCCGGTATAATCTTCCATAGCCATGGATGCTATCAACTGACGGTCCTCATCGGTTTCAACCCTGCCCATGATTGCACCCACAATATTTTGCGTATCCATTCCGCTGTCAACGATTAAACAGCCAAGCTGCTTAAGCTGCCTTGAATAAAAACAAGGGAGCACCTTTTTTTCAACGGCAATGGGAATCAATTCAGGCCACTGGAGCATCATGGAAAGGATCTGTTTTTCCCTTGGATCTGATTCCAGAACACTTTTGGCACTATCGTCAACCCCATCAGGAATCAAGCTGCCACGAACCTGGCGGCTTGCCTGCTTTTCATAGGCATCCTTCACTTTCTCAAGAACGGCCTTTTCATCAATATTTAGTGTTTCAGCAAGCTCACGAACATAGATTGAACGAACTGCATAATCCTGGATCACAGCCAGATATCGCTTCATCTCGTCTAAAATTTTTATACGCCCTTCAACGGAAGTGCCATGGGTATCCAAGGCCAACTGGAGCAAAAACTGCATCACGGTTTTTGCATTACCTGCAAGCTCAAGAAAAGCATCCCGGCCATGGGCCATGACATAAGAATCCGGGTCGTTTTTTTCCGGAAGTACCAAAATCCGGGTATCAATCCCCTCTTGGACAAAAATATCAACACTTCTTTTAGCCGCCTTTATCCCTGCTTCATCAGAGTCAAAAACCAGGATCATGGTCGTTGCATAGCCTTTTAGCACCCTGACATGCTCTCGGGTCAAGGCCGTACCAAGACTTGCCACGCTATTTTCAATCCCATGCTGATACAGAGAAAGGAAATCAAAATACCCTTCGACAATAAACACCTTGCCCTGCCTGCGGCACGCCTGTTTTGCAGCATGCAATCCGTAAAGAATCCGGCTTTTACTGTATACCGGACTTTCAGGAGAGTTCATGTATTTGGGCATGCTGTCATCCATGACCCGGCCACCAAATCCGGCCACTTGCATATTGATGTCAAAAATAGGAAACATAAGCCGATTCCTAAATCTGTCGTAAAAACCGTTTTTCTGTTTTTTTTCCAACACCAGGCCGGAACCAATGGCGACACCTTTAGCAACGTTCTCTTTTCTCAACAGATTGACGATGGCTTCCCAGGCATCAGAGGCATATCCAAGTTGAAATTGTTCAATAATCTGTTGACTGGTTCCCCGCCGCTCAAGATACTGCCTGGCAGACCGGCCTTTTGTGGGGTCATTTAAAAACTTTGTGTATGCCAGCATTACCTTTTTATTTAAACGAAAAAGAGATTCCCGAGTATGAACCGCTTTGCGCTGTTCGGGACTCATCTTTCGGGTCTCTACAACAATGTTGTATTTTCTGGCCAGCATCTTTACCGCTTCGGGAAAGGAGATCCCATGATATTTCATGACAAATGACAGGGCATTGCCACCGACACCGCACCCGAAGCAATGAAAAATCTGTTTATCGGGATTAACTGAAAAAGAAGGCGTTTTTTCTGAGTGAAAGGGACATAGCCCAAAGAAATTCCTGCCTGATTTTTTAAGTATAACAGCTTCTGATACAATGTCAAATATATCCGAAGCAGCTAAAATCTCTGCAATTTTTTCTTCAGGGATCATCATTTTGGGTGGTGCAAGCTCCAAAATCTCAAATCTTTATGTAGTTCAGATAGGATAAGCAGTGAATATGACCTGTCAACAACCAAAGGTGCAATTGGTTATAAACACCCTTTGGTGGACAATGCGCCTGATATCTTGGAAATCGGCCGGGTCGCAGCATGCAAAGACCGCCCAAATGCCTTGAATATGGACTCAAGAACGTGGTGCTCATTCTCGCCGTACAAGGCATTGATATGCAGATTAAATCCGCCCTTTACACAAACTGCCTGAAAAAACTCCCTGGCAAGATACGCATCCAAGGCACCCCGGGATTTCAAATCACTGGGAATATTATAAACAAGATAAGGGCGATTGGATAAATCAATGGTAACCCGGGACAGGGATTCATCCATGGGAACGCTGGCATCTCCAAACCGATGAATGCCCCCTTTTTCAGACAAAGTTTGCTGAATCGCCTGACCCAGAACAAGGCCGGTGTCTTCCACGGTATGATGAAAATCTACGTCGAGATCACCTGTTGCTGAAATTCGAAGATCAAAAAAGCCATGCACCGTAAACGCGGTGAGCATGTGATCAAAAAAAGGAATACCTGTACTGATCTCAGCCTTTCCTTGTCCGTCCAGATTCAGCCGGATATTTATCCGGGTTTCCTTAGTCTGCCTTGACACCTCAGCTTGTCGACTCATAAAAAATTTCCTTGAAACCGGCAGAAATCTGTTTTATACAACCTTCTTATTAACTGGCACACTGCTTTTCTTTCCAGCTCATTATGACACAACGCAATACGACATAATGAATCCTATCAAAATACACGTATTTTCGGGATTTGTCAATGCCGATTCCATCATCTATTGTACATCTAAATAACTGTTTGATTTTTTTAAATTAATTGATATATTAAGGGTATATTATGTAAGGGAAGTGCTATGGACATTCAGGCTGCAAGAATACACAGCTACCATACATATCAATCCGCCCTTGAACAGGGATCCGATCTGATATCTGCATTTCCCGGGGCCGAATCCCGGGTACAGGATATCCCGGCCAGCCAAACCCGAGCCGAGGTTGAGGAACCAATTGATCCTGCTTCCCAGACCCAAGAGGATGAAGACGCCCAGAAAGAAGAGCAGTCATCAAAGTTCGATGCACAGTCAACGCTTACCCAGGACGAAAAGCTGCTCGTCGAAAAACTCAAAAAAGCTGACGCTGAAGTTCGGGCTCATGAAATGGCCCATATTGCTACAGGCAGTGAATATATCACCTCTGGAGCGACCTTTTCCTACCAGAAGGGCCCTGACGGACAAAACTATGCGGTGGGAGGAGAAGTCAGTATCGACACATCCCCTGAACCCGGAGATCCTAAGGCGACATTGCAAAAAATGCGGCGGGTGCGCGCCGCAGCACTGGCCCCTGCCCAACCATCCTCTCAGGATTTAAAAGTAGCATCCAATGCTGCGTCCCAGGCAGCAAAAGCCATGGCTGAAATCGCACAACTTGTGGCAGAAGAGCAAGCCAATCAGAAAGAGACGGCAGTATCAGATTATACCCGGCAGCAGGTTTCCCAAGCATATGCCAGAACAGACAATATAACCGGCCAGACTTCCCAAAATTCATTCCACATCGCAGTCTAAAAGAAAACCCTATTGTTATAAAGGTAAATTTTTGATATTATTAGATATCAATTGTGAAAAACTGGAGGTAAAGACCATGGATATGACTATCCGAAACAATGCTTCAGCTTTACGGGCTTTTTCAAACCAGATGAGGGTTTCTTCAAATAATATTGCAAACGCCTTGTCGGACGAATTTAAAGCGGACAGAGCGTACAATGTCGAGGCAGAAAACGGACAGGTGCAAACATCCATCTCACAAACCCAGGCAAGCGCGCCCATGGTTGAAGATCCCCTCAAAACTGACGGATCATTAAAGGAATTATCCAATACAGACATTGCAGAAGAAATGGTTGTACAGATTCAAGCCCAGAATGGTTTCGAGGCCAATGCCAAAATGATTCAGGCCTATGATGAAACTACCGGAACCCTATTGGACACCGTTGGATAAGCCGACAGGTTTAGCATAAAACAGTCCCACGTAACGGACCAACGCTGATAATTTTATCACGACGACCTACAGATTTATTTCCATTGTGCTAAAGGTTACTTTTTTACCCAGAACCCTTACGACCTTTTTTTTAGCTACCTTTATTTGCTGTAGCTGCAGCAAACCTCAAGGCTATACCCCGAAGGACCTGTCGGATTACCCTGCCCTTACCGAGCAATCTGCTGAGCCCATTTGTAAAGCACCCTGCCCCCGACCTAAACCAGAACCAGAACCACCGCCTAAAATCGACAGGCCTCACCCAGCCAGCAAAGCGCGTCAGACGATTATTCAGACGGCCATAACTGCCGTGGGTACGCCCTATCGCTGGGGCGGCCTTTCACCCAAAGGATTTGACTGCTCAGGGTTAGTGGTATATGCCTACAAAAAAATCGGAATTCATGTGCCAAGGACAGCCAAATCCCAGTTTAAAAACTGCACATCAATCAATCGTAGAAACATCAAACCTGCGGACCTGGTCTTTTTTTCCGTACCCAGAAGAAGAGGCGTTGTGCATGTAGGGATTTACATCGGCAAAGGTCAATTTGTCCACGCACCAGGCAGGGGACGCAAGGTCAGGCGCGCCTCATTAAATAATATATATTTCAAACAACATTTTATCAAAGCAGGAAATTTTTTTAAGAAAGACGCCGGATAATCCTAATTTAAAAGCCATCTTAAAAACATTCGTTTTAAGATGGCTTTTTCAAACACTGCTAATGGGATCTCAAACCCAATTTTGGCACTAAAAAATATGGTTCAATCAACGCATGGGGAGCATATGACAGCTTTGCCTGGCGTAATCCAGGTATGCCAAGATCCTGTTCCCGGTTGATATATCCCGCTGTCCCTATTAAAAACTTGGCGGTCTCGTAGTTAATCACCTGGGCTGCCCCCTTGAAAGAGACATCTGCTTTTTCAAAATGAACATCCCAGGTATCAGCAGACAGGGGACTGAAAACAGCAAAAGCCACAATTTCACCTTTAACCATAAGCATCAGTCCACTTAACCCAAGATCTTGCCAATGGGAAAAGGCCATGCTCATCGCATCGGACTCCTCAATCAGAGAGGAGGAAACAGAAGGCCTACCGGCAAGCAGACGTTGCTCAAACTGCATAACAATTTTACAATTTTCCTCATTTATGGGAACAATAGAATAATCCGGGTACGTCCGCTTAAACTGGGAGATGAGGTTTTTTTTCTTGTGCAGTTTATTGCCTTTTAATTCTGCCAGATCCTCTGTCCGGTAGACATAATCTGCCGCATCCCGGTCAGAGGTAATGTTGAAATAACGCTGAAGATCCGGCCAGATAGCAACATAAGACTCAGGTACCAGTCCGATGTTTCCGGATAATCCTGCGTCTACTGCCTTTTTGGACAAAATAAATAATTCTTCAGGTTCCAGATCTTCTCCGATGGGCATGAACAGACTCTGGCTACGATCGTCATGAATTACCAAATTGTTATTATGAAGAAACCATGAATAGCGGTACAGGTTCTGCCAGCAGAAAAGATTAACAAAACTATACTCACATGAGCAAGGCGGGTAATGGCCCAGGAAATCAAGGATCAGGAATCGAGTTTCCAAATCAAATTTCCCGGGCTTGAGTATATTCGGTTCAGTCTGTACATCATCTGCACTGTTACCGACTATTGGCGGCGTATCGTAAGCAGCCGATTGTTGGCTATGACATATCATTATTTTTCCTTTTCCATGAAAGTACCAATAAGGCTTTAAGTTACTCTCATGATTTATTATGGGCTCATCTCGGTATACTTAGACCAAGTCAGCTCATTGCTGTTTTTATAAGAAAGTCTGGATAAGTTACTCAGATCTTTCAAGCTTTGTTGTGGGCTAAGCCTGGCAGATGATATGTCAGGTCGGCCCATGGCCGTTATTCAAGTTTAAAGGGGATGTAATCCTTCATCTGCCGGAACCCTAAATTCTCATAAAAGGCACTTGTGCCCGGCTCACCGATTAATCCGATCCAGTCCACACCCCTTTTTTTTAGTTCCTGGATCAAAAAACTTACAATCATGCTGCCGATACCAAGTTTCTGATAGTCGGACAGCACAGCCACATCCTGAATATAAGCATCACTACACAGGTCGGAAAGGGCCCGACCCATTCCAATTAATTTTTTTTCTAAAAAAGCACCTGCAAACAATGCTGATTGTTCAGGAATTCGGCGTAAAAAAGCATCTGTTATTTTATAATCATCCTGCCACCAACCGGCGTCCTGGTAAAGGGCCTGAATCTCATCCACAGGCACTGTGCGCACAAGTTTTATCTCAAGCCCATTAAGTTTTTGTGTACTCATAAATCCTTGCCTTTCAGCATTTTCTCAGCAAAATATGGAAGTACGAAGGCCGCACGGTGAACCCTTGAACTATAGTATCTAAGTTGAGATTGAATTTCTTCAGGCACAGAACGAGCCGGCACCGTAAGTTCAGGCCCCAAAGACCCCATACACACACAAATGTGGCCACCTGTATACGTGGGGACATTAATGTTTGCATAGGCATATATGGGGAACAAAGCCCGGGTAATGGTCACCAATTTTTCAACCCAGTCCGGGTGAAGAAAAAAGGATTCGCCCTGGGTGGCGATCAGACCGCCAGGCTTGAGCGCATGTTTTAAATCCTGATAGAACTGATTTTCAAACAAAACTTCTCCGGGTCCGACCGGGTCCGAGGAATCAACAATAATTACATCATAACAACCAGGATGTTCCCGGACGAAGGCAGCGCCGTCTTTGATGTGAATCTTTACCCTAGGATCGTCAAATCCGCAGGCCATAAACGGCAGGAACTGTTTTGAAACCCGAATGACCTCTTCATCAATTTCACAAAAATCAATAGAACAGACGTCATCGTGACGATTAATCTCACGTAAAACACCACCATCTCCCCCACCGATGACAAGTACCCTTTCAGGGTTGGGGTGGGAAAACAGGGGAAGATGAGCCATCATTTCCTGATAACTGAACTCATCTCGTTCTGTTAACTGAATAATGCCGTCAAGCACCAGCATCCGGCCGTGGGAACGGGTCTGATACAGATCAATCTGTTGGAACCGGCTCTTTTTACTGTAAAGAAGCTCATCAACCTTAACAGAGACGGCAATGCCTTCCCACATGGGGCAAACTTCTGAGAACCATCCTTTATTTACAATGCCTGAGTTTGTCATTTATACATTCCTGCCCCAATCTACTGTCTTAAAGCTACCTGCAGTTTGTAGTTACTGCCCCGAAAATATGAGAGGGAAAATTCTGCCAGTTCACGTGGTTCATATGTATTGCAAGAAAAAATATCCAAATATATCGCATGGGTTGCATGGGCAAAATGTCCGGATATACCGAATGTCTCAGTGGATCGTATCGTAGAAAAACCAACTGCTGTTTCGGTTTCATCAAAATAAACCCGGGATGCATTTTCCGTATCATTAACACCAAGCTTTTCACTGACTTGGTCCACAAAATGCTTCATACACTCCGGATCTTTTATCATTTCAGGACTGCAGTCATATAAATCAACAGAAGTAGACATTGCCCAGGGCTTTGTATTTTCACACACTTTTTTCCAGGCTATGGGGTGTGTTCGTTTTTCCATCACTTTTTCGGTGCTGTTTGGCAAACAGCCTCCGGCCTTAGGCTCCAGTATACCCCTGTTTTGATCCGAGGAAATAAAAACTTGCTGGGATGAGAACTGTGCTTCCATGGCGTGAATGGCTATGTCCAGATCAATATTGTCTGCACATGTAAAAATATCTACTGCCGCATAATTATGCTCGGGCCATGCATGAATCGTAAAATGGGATTCGGCAATAATCACCACGCCGGACACCCCCTGGGGCTCAAATTGATGGAAAGAACTGCTGATAATTGTGGCCCCGCTTTCCCTGGCCGCTTTCAGCAGAATTGATTCAACCCCGTCCTTTTCAAGCAGGACATCGGATGCACAATCGTAATACTCAATGGTAATATGTCGCCCCAGGGCAAAACCTGAATCAGGAAAACAGGTTGCCCGCTTTTTATTTTTATCAAGCAATTTTCTAAAAAGTACTCCAAATATCTTATTAACTGGACGGTTAGAACACTTCCATAACAGAGGAAAATCGTTGGAATTGAGTTTCGCTTGGCAAATTCTTTTCTTTAAGCCGTTCAATCATGGAGGGCGTATTAAAACGCAGATAGGGGTTTACCTGAAGTTCTTCTGATAGGCGGGAAGTAACATGATCCGGGTTATATGCAGCCGCGTACCCTTCTAAATTCGGATTATTGGGTTCAATAATCTTGGCATACTTCAGCGAATCACGAACATAATCATGTCCGGCATAAACCAGTGTGTCGCCAGGCAGTTCCATTAATAGCTTTAAAGAGTTAAAAAAGGCTTGGAGATCCCCTGAAAAACAATTGCCAACGGTAGCATTGAACAACGTATCCCCGGTTACAACAAACCCATCTCCCTTGAAACAAAGCGAATCCATTGTATGTCCAGGGGTCAGTATAACCTCAAGCCCGGTTGCATCTTTCAAGTCAAGAACCTGGCCATGCGACAATGTTGTACAGTCGATAAACCGCGCATTCGTGATTTTGACAAGTGCATCGTTTCCCTGGGTGTGGTCGGCATGGGTATGGGTATTGGTGACCATTTCAATGGAAATCCCCTTTTTCCCGGCAAATTCTACCATCTTATCCGGGGCTCCAGGATCAATCGCTATGGCCGATTTTTCACTGTAGACCAAATAACCCTGATTGTCTGCACCGTATTTAAACTGTTGAATATTCAAATATTCAGTCCCTTTTTCTAAAACATGTCATCTTCATCTTCCCCAAAATCATCTTCATCCTCATTTTGGCCGGAACTGCCGGTTAGAGGTTCATCATCATACCCTTCGATATCATCCCCATCCAAGAAATCATCATCAAGCTGAGCATCCAGTCCGTGATCATCAAAAATTATACTGATAGCCTCTTTGAGGTTACGTTCAAAGCTTTCAGCATAACCGTCATCTTCATCTATTGAAAACTCATAGATTTCATCGTGCTCTTCGATCAGGTCTCTAAGATCTGCTTGCATTTCAGACTGGTCATAAAAATCAGCTTCATAAGCGTCAATAATGTCTTCATAAAGGTCGTATAACTCAAAGGCCTCAACGGCATCAAAAATAGTCATTTTTTTTGCCATATTCAATCTCCCGGATTCTTACTTAGTTTTAATGGTAATAATAGTTTTATGATTGTCAAATTCCCAACCATGCGTCTGTCTGAATACATTGCTACTGTATTACTGCTTGATAAAGAAGGTTTTATGTTTTTTCAATCTTAAAATTAAATCAGGTATAAAAAACTCAGGTTCTTCCGGACCCGGTAACAAGGCCTAAAAGAACCTGACAACAATAGCATTCGAAGATTAAGCTTTTATTTCAAAGTGTTGAAAAAAACAACACACCATCCAGCAAATCATTATTTTTGATGGCATTCAGCACAAAGCAAAGGACCTTTTCCTGTTCTTATGTGACAGCTTCGGCATTGGACATGAAAGGCATTGGCTAAAGGCATTGGGTTATTCGGTCCTTCAGTAAGACCGTGGCAGTCCGAACAGGGAGTATCCTCACTGGATTCGTCAGGCACGATCTCCCCGTTTTCCCATACATGATGGCAAACAGCACAGTCATCTATTTGCGCAGTTTCATTGTGCAAGTCATGATCAAACACTGCTGCAGGACGTCTTAGCCGGTCGAAAGCCGACGTGTCCATGCGAACGATATCGTCCCCGGCAGCGGCCTGATCACTGAATACCATTGAAATCCCGTTGCACGCAAAAAAGATCAATGCGATCATCAGAATTTTTATCTTCATTTTACTCTCCCGGCACATAGACCTTTTTATCCATGGTTTCAAAAATAATATCTCCTAGAAATTTCACGTCCATGCCCAGTTCATAATGGTGTACAATGTCCTCAAGACCAGAATGACAATTATGACACGGTGCAATTAATACATTGGCACCGGTTGCTTTGAGCTGTTCAGCCTTAACGCGGTTATTTACCATACGCTCATTTTTATAAGGCGGTCCGCAGTTAATTACCCCGCCACCGGCACCACAGCAGTAATTGTGTTCCCGATTTGGTGTCATTTCCACAAAATCCGAACAGGTCATATTCACTACCGCTCTTGCCATATCATGCAGACCACGTCCCCTAGAGACATTGCACGGATCATGAAGGGTGACCTTTTCCTTGAATTTTTCTTTTATCTTAATCCTGCCTGAGGTAAGCAGCTCATGGTAAAACTCAATGGCATGGACGACCTCAAAAGGCGGCATGGCCCACGAAACCCATCTGTTGCCAACGTCATAGATTGAACGAAATGCATGACCGCACTCGCCCATGACAATACGTTTGACATTTAAATCAGCGGCAGCCTCGTAAAAGGCCCTGGTGATTCTGCCTGAAATTTCATTATCCCCTGTATACATCGCCATGTTGGAGTTATCCCAGCCCGGGCATGACGGCATAGTCCAGTTTATGCCCGCCGCATGCATCATGACCGCAGCCTGATAAATCAGACCTGCCTGGAATTTAGGTTCCGGCGCAATAACGGAATACATGATATCCGCGCCTTTTTTATCCAGGGGGATACGAAGATTTTCAAATTCTTCCCTGGCATCTTCCTCCTGCCACTGCAAGGTGTCGATCCATTCATCCTCCTTGACCCACATTTGATTCAAGGTGGCTGAATGGGAATTAACCGTATCCTGTATATACTGGGGGGTAATCTCAAGCTTGTGACAGATGCGCCTGACCAGCAGCATCATATATGCGATATCAATTCCAAAGGGGCAGTACATGGAACATCTTCGGCAGACATTGCATTCCAGATGGGCAATGCGTACGGCCCGACGCAAAAAATCCTTTGAGACATTTCCTTTTTTGTCAAGCATTTCCCAGATTGTCTGTTTAACCTTGGCTGCAGGAGAAAATCGTGGATCTTTGTCATTGGACAAAAAATAACTACAGGCATCAGAACAAAGCCCGCAGCGCATACAGGTCTGAACATACGCCGTCAACCTGGCCCCGGACTCTTCATGGAGCACTTGGTTGATTCCTTTGACAATTTTCTCCTGGGTAAGCCGTTCAAGCCCACCTTCTATGGCTGGATCCATTTTTTCATCCTGCTGTTTAGCTTCCATTAGTGAGGTATCTTGCATTATTATCTCCTCTAAAGGCGTTTCACCCTCATGATATTAAAATTACCAGTCCCTTGCGTGCCTGACACTACCAAATTCAGACCCGGTATAGGCCCGGGTAAACGGGGCAAACATCATATGGGAAAACCGTGAAAACGGAATCATAATCAGCATGAGCTCTCCACACAGGATATGAACAATCATTACCCATCTGTATGCAAAAAATTGATGATAGGCAAGAAATCCGGTCAAAAAAGGCAACAGCACCACGGCGATCAGTAAAAAATCTGTTGGCGATGTTAAAAATTTTACATCCGGCACCATAATCCGCCGAACCCCAAAAAATACCAGAGAGGCAATCACAATAACGGTCAAAGCATCTGCAATCTGGTCGTCGAATACAGGCCAGGAAATATCAAAGGCTTCCTGCACCAGAACCACATGAGCAGACAAAAAGATTGGCGCTGCGAACAAAAGCAGATGAAAAAGATAGGATATGCCGTAAAATAAAGGTTTTTTCCGGGTGGACACCGGGAAAAATGGAATTAACCATGCGCCAATGGAACGCAGGCTGTGAAAAACAGTCATATAGGAAAAAATATATGGCTCTTTGTGTTTAAGTTCACGAATAAAACTAACTGCCTTAAAACTAAGACCGCCGATAAAAATAAAAAAAGAAATCCACACCATGGGGCCCATTATAAAATCTATAAAAGCATTCATATTTTTTCCCTTACACAGTGATGACGCTGCGTTTATATATCCCGTTTTCAATACCTTTGACCAAAATCTTATCTTCGTTTGGTCCAATCACAGGGTCCGTCATGTATTCATAAGGCCCTGCCACCACCTGGTCATTGACATTAACATAGTATTTCCCTTGCTTTTCATAGCTTACGGCAACCAGAGATCCATTATCACTTAGACAGGGTGAAAAAATTTTATCGCAGGAAATCTGAAATGCTTTGTCGTTTTTTGCCAGTCCCCATAGCCCTTTGTCTTTAAATACAGCGACCAAGGCAGAGCCGTCCTTTGAGTGAACCATTTGCCTGACCATGCCGTCCCATTCAAGGGTCCACGGCGTATCATCCTGAGCAACGGTCCATTTTCCAAATTTAGGGGCTACAATGGCGCACAACGCTCCAGTTACTGGATTTAAAGCCAAATGCCAAATATTGTTATAGCCGTTTTGCCATAATTGTCGGTCATCCTGATACAAAAACCATTTTCCTTTGGTTCTTACCGGTGCTGCAACGTTCTTACCATCTTTGCAGAAAATCGGCTTCCACACAGCGACAAACCGATTGTCCCAGCATGTGCCATTTACCACCACCCCGTAGGTCTGACGATCGAATCTAATCGCCCAGGTAAGATTTTCGCCGCGGTTGTCAAAATTAATGTCCCAAATGTTAAAAAAATGTTCATTGCCGGGTACACCATTTTTGGCGACGGAAAAAAGCCCCTGAGAAAAAGCGTTCACGTCTGCAGCTGCCATGGATGTCACCTGGACAACGGCAGCCGTGTCACCATTTTCACTTAAAGTCATTCCCGTCATACTTTCAAAGGTCTGCTCCCAGGGCGCATCATTCACAGCCATGCCGTATTCCATGTCCTGCTGGAAAGCAATACTGACCTTTGAACCGTCACAATTCCACTGTAAATCCCAAATAAAATCAAACTGGCTGGACCAAGGCGTGCCGTCTATGACCAGTGACCATTGCTCATCCTGACAGACACAAGCTGCCAACCGGTTATCAGGTAATGCTTTGAGGCTCCATGCCTTTTCATATTCACCTTCCCACAATTTCCCGTTGACACAGATACCAAAGGCAGCCTCATCAAGGTTTACAATATTCGCCAATGACTCCCCATCAGCTGAAATGCAGGGATCTTCCACCCAGTTGTATTCGGATTCCATTTCTTGAACGGAAATCTCTTTGAGCGGGGTGCTCCAATCCCATGATTGTATGTCTTTCATTTTGATCTCCCACTATATTTCAAATAACGGCCACATGCCGTACTACAACTATCCAATATTTAAACGAGACCTGATATTTTTTTGTCAAAGGCAAGGCGATCAGAAATTAAAATTTGTGACCAACAAAGCAATCAACAAAATTTACGGTTTTCGGTCGGGCACTATCAAACATATTAAATTCAGGAAGAAAACGTGACCAAATGCGACATCGCACAAATACATATCTAATTTGCGCTTCAGCCCCACAACAGCGAATTTACTCCGATTTTATACTTTTATGCGACTTGAACTCGACAACTTCGATTCTGGGCAGTTATCCCGCTCCCCCCAGATCAAAATCAATTAAACAGAATTTTTTTTCCACTCTACTACTTATTTTTCAAGAAAGTCTGGGTAAGTTACTCAGATCTTTCAAACTTTGTTGTGGGCTTTCGCCTGACAGTTGATATGTCAGGTCGGCCCATGGTCGTTATAAAGAAAAAAATTGGACGTATTTACAACTTTTTTTCAATGCCCTGTTTTTTCTGGTAATCTGTCAATGCCAGATAAAAAGCACCGACACAAAGCTCTGCACAATGATAATGATCTTCAGGCAAGGTTTGCAGATACGCCTTAACCATTTCGTCAGTAATATTCCAGGCATTATCAACAGTATGCCCCTTGGCCAGATGCGCCACGCTATTGCAGCACGCTGCGGTATATACGCAGCCGTCAAAGTCAAAGGAAATAGAACTTAAGCAATTATTTTGGTCCACCATGATAAAGAACTCTACGCTGTCTCCACACACGCCGGTCCGGGCCCCATACCCATCCGGATTTTCAAGCCGTTCTCTGGAGCCTGCATCATAGGCCATTTCAATGAGCGTAAGAGAGTGTACGTTCCAAAAATCCTGGCTTTCCATCAAAAATAACTCCTTCAACTATATATCATTTTTTTTAATCAGTATTAGGTATATGAATATCATATTATTATAAAATAAAAAACAGACTGGACAATAAATTCTGTCCAGTCTGTTTTTTATTTTATACAAAATCTGCGTAACTGCCACAGATTCTTCAATGTTCGCTATCGGCTGAGTTTAGGACCATTATGATCCTAAACCAGTTCTTCCCATAACTATATTATCCGGCAGCCTCGCCTTGTATCGGCATAACGGCCACACAAGTTATGTTATGCTTAAACCTCAGGACGAGGATCAAGCCCGGCACCCTTCACAAGCTCAGGCACTTTTTCTTCCCATTCAATGGCCATAATATGGAAGCCTTTGACACCTTTGCATTCTTTGAGGCGCTGCATCTGCTCAATGGCCATCTTGATGCCTTCTTCGGCCTGTTTGTCTTTATCCACGCCGGCAAGGCGGTCAATAATTGCGTCAGGAATATCCATGCCGGGCACTTTGTTCTTCATATATTTGGCCATACCCAGGGATTTCATGGGGGTAATACCTGCAAGGATAGCGACTTTTTCGTCCAAGCCACGATCAACCACCTGTTTCATCCACTCTTCAAACTTATCCACATTAAAGATACACTGAGTTTGAATGAAGTCTACACCAGCCGCCACTTTCTTGGCCAGACGCATAACCCGCAGTTCAAACGGATCGGCAAAGGGGTTGGCAGCCGCACCAATGAACATTTTAGGCGGTTCCGTAATATCTTCTCCACCCTGGAACTTGCCTTCATCACGCATATCTTTGACCATCTTAATCATGTTGATGGAGTCAATGTCATATACGGGCTTTGCCATGGGATGGTCGCCAAATTGGGGATGATCGCCGGACAGACAAAGCATGGTGTTACAACCAAGGGCATACGCACCAAGAATGTCAGACTGCATAGCCAGACGGTTTCTGTCCCGGGATACCATTTGGATAATGGGATCAAGTCCCATCTGTTTAATAGCAATGCCGCCGGCAATAGAGGACATTCTGACCATGGCGGTCTGGTTGTCCGTAATATTGATGCCGTCCACATAATCTTTGATCATGTTGGCTTTTTCTTTGATAATATCAACGTTGCAACCCCTGGGAGGACCTACTTCAGAGGTTACGGCCAGTTGGCCTGAGGCCAGTACTTTTTCCAGTCTGCTTTCAGTTTTCATTATTCAACGTCCTCCGTAATTTTGGATGATGCCAAATCCTCCCGGATAATTTTTCTGGGTCCGCCGCCGCCTGCAGGGCGCCAGTCTTTTGCCGCAACCAGTTCTTCATAGCGATCCTGGATGCCCAGTTCACATAGACGGTTCCAGATCAATTGCCATGCACAATCCACATCCGGGCTGATCTCACATTTTCCATTGGAATTGCCGCCGCAAGGACCGTTCATCAGACTTTTTGAACAACGCGCAACAGGACAGATGCCGCCGGTAACGCCCAGCATGCAGTCGCCACAACCCATGCAGCGCTCGGCCCAGATACCCTGGCTTTCGGAAGCGCCCATGAACTTGGTATTCACACCCGGGAAAACCGGAATCGCATAGTTAATAGCAACGGTCTGAATTCCGCAGCCACAGGCCAGAGATACAATGGCGTCCACCTGGCCGGCCAAGTCTTCAAGCTGTGCAACGTATTCGGGATCACACTGACGTTCCAGAGTATGTTCCAAAACTTCAATCTTTTTACCTTCTTTGGCGCTGTTCAGACGAATTGCGGAAGCCAGAAGTCCTACTTCTTTTCTGCCGCCTGCTGCACAAACGGTAACACATTCGTTGCAGCCGACCACAAGTATTTTTTCATAGGGCGCAATGTACCCGAGAATTTCCTGCAGGGGTTTTTGTTCTGCTGTGATCATGTTTTAATCTCCAAAAATTTTATATAAAAAGTAACCCGTTAAATCTCTTTCATACGTTAGACAAAACAAGCAAATGCAACAAATTACCTCTATTGCATGAATAGCTTTTTTTAAACGGCTTTGCTTGTTGCCTGACTGGCCGGGCTTGGCCCTAATGCTTTAATTTTTTCTGTAAACTCTGTGGCAGCTTTGGCAAAATTTTCACCCATGCCTGCGCTGAAATGCATCATGCCCACACGTTCGGGCTCCCAACCCAGATCTTCCAGGGTTTTTTTGATCTTTTCCACATGGGCTTCGGCACGCAGATTACCTTCTCTAAAATGACAATCCCCTACCAGGCAACCTGCCACATATACACCGTCGGCCCCTTTTTCAAGGGCTTTCATCAAGTGGATGGCATCCACTTTGCCGGTACAGGGCACACGTATGATTTTTACATTAGACGGATATGAAATCCGTCTGGTGCCGGCCATATCTGCTGCGGTATATGCACAATAATGACAGCAAAAGGCCACAATTTCAGGCTCAAAATTACTCATTAGTTATACCTCTCAAATAAACCATCAATTTTAGCCGTTATCTGGTCATCTTCCCAGGCCGTCAACTGAATCGCCTTGGCCGGACACTCGGCAACACAGATACCACAACCCTGGCACTTGGCCGGATCAATTTCTGAATGACGTTCATTATTTATAAAAGGAACATTAAAAGGACAAGCTCTAACACAAATCAGGCAAACCGCACACTTAATCGGCTCAACCACGGCATAGGCAGCCCCTAATGTAATCTGTTTATTGGCCAACATGGTTCTGGCTCTGCCTGCTACGGCATGGGCCTGGGTGATGCTTTCACGAATCACCTTGGGAGAGTGGGCCGTACCTGCAACAAAGAACCCGCGAAGTGCCATATCAATGGGTTTAAGCTTAATATGGTCTTCCATGAAAAAGCCGTCTTCAGTTTTGGGCAGATTGAACACGCGAGCCAACTTGTTCGTGGTCTCTGCATTTGCAACCAGACCTGTGCTCAATGCCACGCAATCGGCTTCAATTTCAATATCCTGTCCCAGAACAAAATCATGGGTAAGAACAATGGTCTTGTCGCCGTCTTTGCGAACAACAGGGCGATGTTCCAGATCAAAACGGATGAACTTAACGCCTTTATCCCGGGCTTGTTTGTAGTAATCTTCCTGGAATCCGTAGGTGCGGATGTCTCTGTAAAGAACAAACACATCAATGTCAGGATTGGTTTTCAACAGGCGCAGGGCATTTTTAATGGCGGCCTGACAGCAAAGCCGTGAGCAGTTGGGATTGTCCCCTTCTCTGGAGCCCGCACACTGAATCATCACCACCTGTTCCATCGCTTTGATTTTTTCCACATCGTTTTCAAGGATGCCGTCAAGATCAAGCTGGGTCATAACCGTGTCGATTTCGCCTAAACCATAGACAGCCGGACGATTGGCTGTTGCGCCGGTGGCAAGAATGGTAACGCCGTGCTCAATTTGTTCATGGGCGCCGGAGGCAACTCGTTTAATGCTGGTGGAAAAATTTCCGGGTACACCGCTGTGCTCTTCAACCACAGCGTCAGTTAAAATTCTGATGTTATCATGGTTGGAAACCTTGGCCACAAGATCCTTAACAAAAGCGGCGACATCATCGCCTTCGATGGTTTCGGACAGATTCAGTGCCTGGCCACCAAGGACTGCGGCTTTTTCCACAATATATGTAAATGTACCTTGGTCAGCCAGTTCAAGGGCAGATGTCATACCGGTTACGCCGCCACCCACAACAAGGGCACTCTGGCTTGTGGGAAGGACATTTTCAGCCAGGGGTTTTGCGGCCCTGACACCGGAAATTCCAATCTGAACAAGCTGAAAGGCTTTTTCAAGGGCTTTGGCCGGCGCGTCAGCATGCGCCCAGGCAATCTGATCTCTTAAATTGACAAGCTCAAGCAGGTAGGGGTTGAGCCCGGCACGCCTGAGCATATCCTGGAACATAATTTCCTGAATACGTGGGGATCCAGAACCAATAACCACCCGGTTCAGGCTTTGTTCTTTGATCAGGCTTTCAATCTTTTCCATGGACTCAAAGGAACAACTCAATCCAAATGATTCTGCGACGGCAACGTCAGGATTGGTTTTGGCATTTTCCAGAAGCTTGTCGATATCCAGGGACTGACCGATCTCGCCGTCACAGTCAACAACAAAGACACCGATTTTGGGTTCTTCGCCTGCAACATCTCTTTGGGGCGGATAGGGGCTGCCCGCTTCATCAACAGCGGGTTCACTTTCTATAGCCGTACCTGCGATCGAGGCGGCAGCTGAGGCCTGAACCAGAGTTTCAGGAATATCTTTGGGGCTTTCAAAAACACCACAGACATACACGCCGTCTTTTGAAGTTGTCACCGGATCCATGGTGCCGGATTTAGCGAAATTATGTTCGTTTAGATCAATGCCAAGTGTTTCGGCCAGATCAACCGTTTTCTGGTTCGGTCTGAAACCAGTGGAGAGTACAACCATGTCAAATTCATCTTTTTCCATGGCTGACAAGTCTTCTCTGGCATAGGTAATCGCAAGCGATTTATCAGGCAATTCTGTTATGGTGTGTGGCTTGCATCTGATTAAACGAATACCGAAATCTTCTTTAGCGCGGTTGTAGTAGGGCTCGTAATCCTTGCCAAAAGTCCGCATATCCATAAAGAAAATGGTGGTTTCAATATCATCACCAAAACGCTCTTTGGTTACCATGGCCTCTTTAAGGGCATACATGCAGCATACACTAGAGCAATAGGACACATCGTGTTTGTTAATGCCCCGGGATCCCACACATTGTATCCAAGCCACTTTTTTCGGCCGCTGCTGGTCTGATTTTCTAACCAGATTGCCCTGATAGGGTCCAGATGCGGACATAATCCGTTCATATTCAAGACCGGGAACCACATTGTCAAATTTGCCGCCGCCGAAATTATCCAGAACACTTGGATCAAACATCTCTGCGCCAACACTCATGATAACGGATGCTGCGTTGATCTGAACTTCTTGTTCCGTGTCGTCGGGTACAATTGCCCCGGCTTTACAGACAGCCTTAAGCGCTTCCACATCATCTATCTTTTCCATATCAATGGAATAGGCATAGGGTGTCGCCTGGGGATACCGCATACAGGTCGGCGCTCTGGGGTCAAGTCCCGGGGTAAACCGGACGGCCTCTGGAAATTTTTTCAAACACTCTCCGCAGGCAGTACATTTGTCAATGTCGATAAACCGGGGAGCGGTTTTTAATGTGGCCGTAAAGTTACCGGCCTCTCCGGACAGGCTGGTGAGCTCTGTCATGGTGCTGACCTCAAGAAACTTTTCCCTGGTCGTTGCGGACAGATGGGGAGAAACTGTACACAAATCGCAATTGTTCGTTGGAAAAGTGCGGTCCAGCTGGGTCATTAATCCACCAATGGCATAGTCGGAATCAATGAGCAGGACCTTTTTCCGGGACTCGGAAAGATCAAGGGCCGCCTTGATGCCGCCAACGCCACCGCCAATGACGAGCACGCGTTTTTCGTCTTGTTTAATTTTTTGCATGTGTAACCTTAACGTTATCAGTTAATATCCATGTGTATCCATCTCCTGTAAACATGTATCGAATACAATTTGATGTAAACGTGTATCAGATACAAAAAAACAGGCAATGGACTCTTTCTTGCCTAGATCATCAACGGATTGTGCCAATACCCTACTGCACATCACTGGGGACAACCGTGTATCTGTAATACAGTGATGTAACAGCGAAATGGTCATAAAATTGTCGGCTGCGGGTATCACAGAAGGGGATAGTGATATCTGCTAAAGAAATTTTTGGAACAGCTAAATTCTTGAGATCAAGTTTTTTTCGAAAACTCATAGCCAATATCCCTCTCTTATTTAAAGCTGCTCGATCTGGCTTGAGCAGTCAAAATTAGGTACCCTCAAGGCACGGTGGAACTGCTATCTACCTATATTTTATTTAACCAAAGTTTCTATAGCAGATAATAAATCACATGTAAAATGATTACTTATTAATACGCTAACAGCTTTGCAGATCAATATTTGAGGGCCTTCATCATTTAAAAAAACAACAACTCTTTAGTATTTTAGATAGTTGCTTGCCAATTTTGTCCATGTCGAAAAGACAAAAATCGCAATATGCGCATTATGGAAAAATAAGATGGTCTAAAATCAGCCCAAAAAATTTTGAATTTGTTAGGGGATCAACAGGCAGATAAATCCATCCAAGATGAAACGTACAATTACGGCATATACCAATACACCAGTCATATCCTGGATACCAGGTAAAGTCGCTGGATTGCGGTGATCCTTGGGAGCAACCAGGCGCTTTAGCAAAGCAACGAATTTCAAATACATGTCCGGACGGATTGGCAAAGGTCTGGGAAAACCCCTGCCCCGTTTGAATGGCAAATTCAGGCTTTGTCACAACGGCATTACAGTTTTTGCACAAAATAACCGGTTCCAAAGTCGATTGAACCTCAGGTTCACTTTTTTCCTGGGATCGGCGGCCGGTTTTTTTACATATTAAATCCAAAACCATGTCACTTTTTTTCTTTGTCTATATAATATAAGGTAGCACCCACCGGAGCAAACGATAGAAAAAGGATATTGACCCACGGCACAAGGAACAACAAACCAAATCCGATGTGGAAAAATAAATTTTCTTTCAAAAATTTTAACCGCTCTTTAAACGGGACCATGCGCCTGGCAGGGACAAGATCGGTATTGTCCCAGGCCAGAAATATACCTGCCACTACCGATGAAACAGCTATAACAACAAGGCTGACCGGTGTAAACAACCCGATAATCATCAAAGCAACCGATATCAGTACAGGCACCACAGCCCTGGGAATCTCCTGACGAATCAGATACAAAAAAAGCCCGAATATGGAAGTGTTGGTATTGGAGATTTCCTGCCCAAGTACCATTCGCTCCGTGATCCGGGACATATAATCCATGATAAAAACACAGAAAAAAACCTGGGAAATCAAATAGGAGGCCAGCATGGAAAAAACCATTAATATTAGCGCCAGAATCCAGGAGACAATATGCCACAACCAAATCAACCACCGGGATTCGGGCATCTGCCATATCATGGAAAAAATGTCATTGTGCCAGTAAAGCACCATGCCGGACAAAACAAGAGTCAACAAAAAAACCACAGCAAATCTTATCAGTCCAAGCACTAAGAGAGATCGTGTCCTTAACGCCATAGCAAAGCCCCTGATATTGTATTGAATGCCTTCAATGAATCCCATGCATTTTCTCCTTGAATCCCCAAAGTTTAAATGTGTATTTGAACGAAAACCCCACCTGACTGATTGCATCGGGGTAATTTTATGAGCATGCAAACCCAGGTTGCCTTTCCGGCATTATTTTTTGCCCTGCAATTGAAACATGCCGGAGCGTGCGTATATTACGTAAAGCTTCTTACTATACCTGAATCTATTTTTCAATTTTACAAAGGTATTTTAAATTGAAAACAGTTTATGTAGATGGAAAATTTGTGCCCTGGGATAAAGCGGTAATTCCTGTGGATGATCTGGCGGTGCTTCGGGGCTATGCAGTTTGCGACATTATCAGAACAATCGGGGGGCACCCCTACTGTATAGATGCGCATATTGACCGACTTCTATCATCGGTAACCCAAATTGGTCTTACGCCTGCATGGACCAAAGAAGATATTAAGCAAATTGTTTTTAAGGTACTTGAAAAAAACGCCCATATGGATGAGGCCAATATCCGCATCCTTGTAACGGGTGGTTCCAGCCCTGATTTTTTCAGCCCGGCGGATCACCCCAGACTGATTGTTCTGGCAACTGATATCCCAACCCTGCCGGATCACTGGTATACAAAAGGCGTCAAGGTAATCACCTTTTTTCAACAGCGTGTGCTGCCCGATGCCAAAGCCACCAATTACATCCCTGCCGTTCTGGCCTTAAAAGAGGCAAAGGTCCAGGGTGCTGTGGAAGCGTTATACATGACCCGGGACAAGATGGTTCTTGAAGGTACCACCAGTAATCTGTTCGCCATGATCGACGGCACCCTGGTCACCCCCCAAAAAGGAGTGCTCGGCGGCATTACCCGCAAAACCGTTTTAGAACTTGGAAAAAAGCTGTGTCCGGTATCGGAACACGACCTTGCCCTGGACATGTTGCTGTCGGCATCTGAAGTGTTCATCACCGGAACCAACAAAGGTATTGTGCCTGTGATCCAAGTGGATGACCATGTCATCGGCACCGGCATGCCAGGCCCCAACACCAGAGCTTTAATGTCGGCAATGAAAAATCAGCAAGGTAACGCAAAAAATTTACCGTCTGTTGTTTAACTACAATTTCAATGGAGAATAAAATGGTTCAAATTCTTTCAGATCCGGACAATACACCTCATGAAATTATAGAAAAAACCGTCGATGATCCCGACCTTAATTTTAAACAAGCCAAAGCCTTGGCAAAAGAAATTGCACAACAAAACGGCAAAAACAGCATGATTCTGTCCTGGAAAAATGGAAAAACAGGGGAATTTTACCCAACCCGTGAATGCGGTACACAAAAAAAACCGGCATGGATATATTATGCCCAGGTAAGGGGTGCCAATCTGACCATAAATATAAATAACGGTGAATACATTTTCATGATCCTGACCCTTGAGGATATGTGACAAGAGTACTCTTGGATACATTGTATAATCGGAATATGCTGATGGGGATTTAGACATGGCAGGGAAAGACTATACCCACTCCCTGCCATTGTGGAGTCGTTGCGTTTAATCTTCAACCTGAAGATTCATTTACTGCGCTCATGACGGGCCATTGGGAAAAGACGTTGCACAGGTTCCCATACTTGCCCCCATAAAAGTGGACGCACTCATATTTTTCTTTACATCCTTGCTTTTGCATTCCGGGCACGTGATCCCCTTTTCTTCACCGGAAAAAATAACCCTTTCAAACTCTTTGCCACATTGTTTACACGTATATTCGAAAATAGGCATAAAAACGAACCTCCTTTATGGTTGAGATGATCTTCGGCATTATTTCCTTGCATTCAGTTAAGATAAGCCCTTTGTGCAATTGATCAATAGCGCCAAAAGAGAAGGTGACATAAAGCCTAACCTTTTACAATTTTTAAAAACTGCTCCCGGAAACGTTCTGCCCCACCCATGGCAGGATGCCTGACTTTTTCCGCTTTTATTCCCATACCTCTCAGCGAATCATCCGCCTTGTTGCCGAGCGCTATGATTTTCTTGAAATTAAATGCCTGTAAAAGTGCTTCCAGAACCGGGGCACCTTCTATCATCTCATTATTAGTCGGCGTCCTGTTAGACAACAAGCCTTTTGAATTTTTGTATGGGTGCCAGGGAAAAGCATTCCAAAGAACAAAATTTCTTGTATTCAATCCTTCATCAATCAACTTCCCCCAGACAATTGTTGCAGTGGGTTCGTTAAAGCCATCCTTATGTTTATTCGTATTGCTTGTCCTGCATAACGGTGATCGGCATACATGATCAGGGGCAATTCCTTGATCTGCCTTATGCCCCAGAATAATTCGTTCCGAGGTCATGGGGATGCCTGTAAAATGACCGCCTTGATACCCTAACGCCTCTGCAAGTAGCAGGTATTCGGCATTGATACGTTCTTGCAGGTAACATTTCAGGTTCAACATTCTTTTTTCGGGAGCGGTGTTATCAATATCATGTTCTTTATCAACTTCAACCCATGGATTGAAAACCTGTTCAGCTGCGGGTTTATGCAGCAACTTAAAAAAATGGTTTATCATTCTCAACTTTCCAAGTTACTTTTTAATTTCCACTGGAGACTAACCATCCCTGCCAACGAAAAGCAAGAACAAGTTTGTCATTATTCTTGAATTTTTGCATTTTTAGCTTAATAATTTTCAAAATATAAATTAAGGAACATATCTTGAAAAAAACAATTGTCCTGATTGAACCGACAATCATTGATGAAGGGGTAGAATATTTAACGGCGCGTCATCATGTGGTAATCGCCAAAGACGGCCGGGATGACACGCTTATTTCCTGTATCCGAAAAAATAATGCCAGTGCATTGATACCACGGACCGAAAAAATCACGCGCAAAGTGATTGAAAATTGCCCCAGCCTTAAGGTTATCGGCCAGCCAGGCGCAGGGGTGGATAATATTGATGTGGATGCATGCACTGAAAACGGCATCCAGGTGGTTCACGCCCCTTCTGGCAATGCTGTCTCCGTGGCCGAACACACCATGATGTTCATCTTGGCGCTCAGTCGAAATCTTGCCGTGTGGGATATCAGGGTACGCCGGCACGACTGGCATTTGCGGGATACATTTTTGCCCATGGAAATCAGAGGGAAAAAGTTACTCATTGTTGGACTTGGACACAGTGGATGGGAAGTAGCGCGTTTCGCCAGGGCCTTTGACATGCATGTGATGGGGTTTGGCCGGGCATCTTCAGCTCTGATGGAAGCCCGGGGCGTCAAAAAGGCGTCAACCCTTTATGCAGGACTGACCGAATCTGATTTTGTTACCCTGCATGTCCCGCTGACACCCGAAACATACCATATGATCTCCTGCAGAGAACTGGCCTGCATGAAAAAAAGCGCCTTTTTGATTAATGTAAGCCGAGGACCAGTAGTGGACCCCCAGGCGTTATATGAGGCCTTGGGCAGCAGATCTATTGCCGGTGCCGCCCTGGATGTAATGGACCCCGAGCCCCCCGGCCCCAACCATCCGTTGCTGGGTATGGATAATATTATTTTTACCCCACATCTTGCCGGAGATACCCTGGAAGCCAAATCCCGCTGTGTGATGACCATGGTTAAAGAGGTTGACAAGGTGCTGCGCGGAATGCCCCCGCAATACATTAAAAACCAGGAGGTTCTCTCCCAACAACGGCCATAGGCCGACCTGGTCCATCAGCACCCAAGCCCGGTCCACAACAAAACACGAAAAAAACTCAACAATTTGTTGGTACTTTCACATTTTATTATGGGTTGAGCCTGGGAGTTGATAAGACGTGTCGCCCATGGCGTCAGCCCTTACAAAATCTGGCTCAAAAACAGCTTGGCTCGTTCATTTTTAGTGTGGTTAAAAAACTCATCAGGCGTCCCCTGTTCAACAATGGCACCATGATCCATAAAAATGATCCTGTCCGCAACTTCTCTTGCGAATCCCATTTCATGGGTGACAACAACCATTGTCATCCCCTCTTTGGCAAGTTTTGTCATAACATCCAAAACTTCTCCGATCATTTCAGGGTCAAGGGCTGAGGTGGGTTCATCAAAGAGCATGATTTTCGGGGTCATGGCAAGGGCTCTTGCAATGGCAACCCGCTGCTGCTGACCACCGGAAAGTTTGCCTGGATATTCATCCGACTTTTGAAGAATACCAACCTTTTCAAGCAATTTTGTTGAAATCCCGGTGGCTTCTTCACGGGTTCGTTTTCTGACAACCATCTGGGCAAGGTTCAAATTCTCCATGACCGTTTTGTGGGGAAAGACATTAAAAGACTGGAAGACCATTCCGACTTCTTCACGCACCTTGTTGATATCGGTGGCTGCATCGTAAATATCAACACCATCAATGATAATTTTACCGGCATCAATAGTTTCGAGTTGGTTGATCGATCTTAAAAGCGTACTTTTACCAGAACCGCTCGGTCCAAGTATCACGACTTTTTCACCATCATGTACGTCCAGTGAAACGTTGTCCAATGCTTTTAAATCGCCGTAGAATTTGCTGACATTTTCTATTTCTACAAGGGGTTTGCTATTCATCGTCACTTATCTTATCCTCCATAATGCCCACAAGTTTTGACAGGATCAATGTGATTACAAGGTAGATAAGGGCTACCATTGTGTATGTTTCAAAATAATCAAATGATTCGGACGCAAATTCTCTGCCGCGCCTTAAAAGATCGGAAACGGCAAGGATTGAAACAAGTGAGGAATCCTTTAAAAGGGCGATAAATTCATTTCCAACAGGGGGGAGTATGGTTTTCACCGCCTGGGGAAGGATCACGTGCTTGGTTGTTTGTGACGAAGTCATCCCAAGGGATCTGGCGGCCTCTGTCTGACCCTTTGGAATGGCATCAATCCCGGCTCGAAAAATTTCCGCCATATAGGCACCATAACAAATCGACATGGCAATAATTGCGCAGACCTGGGCCGGCAATTGAACAAATTTCCCCAATGCAAAGTAAATGTAAAAAAGCTGAACCAGCAGTGGAATTCCCCGGATAATTTCAACATAAAGAGAAGCCGCTCCGTTAAGGAACCTGTTTTTGGATATTCTGCCAAGCCCTGCAATCAGACCAAACACCAAGGATAAAAGAATAGATGCAATGGTTACTTTGAACGTTACATAAATGCCATCCGGCAAAAATTTAATTATATCAAGGTATGGGTCGGGCTTAAAATAGACGAGCGCAGCAATAATTGATATGGCACCGATAAAGGTCACCCGCCAAGCAGTGAACAATCCCACATCATCTTTGTTTGGGATTGCACCACCGTCAGAAATCTCTATTTTTTTTGGTTTTTCAGCACTACCAGACATTGGCATTTTTTCTTTCTTTCCTTGTCTAAATTGATAACCATATCATCGTCATGGCACTTTTTATGACGCAATTAAAAAAGCCTGATCAAAATGATCAGGCTTTTGTCAAAATCAAATTATTTGAGCCATTTTTTCTCAAGCTGCTTGTCAATGCCTTTAGCCTGTACAGCCTTGATCCCTTTGTTAAGCAGGTCAACAAGATCTTTGTTCCCTTTTTTAACAGCAATGCCGTAATTTTCTTGGGTAAAAGGTTCACCGGCAATCTTAAATTGACCTTTGTAGTTTGCTTTCTGCAGTGCATAATTCGCCGCAATGGCGGTATCACAAACAACACCGTCAAGTCTTTTTGCTGCCATGTCTTCAAAAGTAAGGCCGATTTCATCGTAAGATTTGAGCTCAACACCTTTGACTTTCTTAATTTCCATTGCACCGGTTGTACCAATCTGGGCACCTACTTTTTTGCCTTTAAGATCTGCAACAACTTTTGCAGAGGAAGCAGCAGGCACAACAAGCACCTGACCAGCATTTACATACGGCAGTGAAAAGTCCATTGCTTTTTTACGTTTGTCTGTGATGGTTACCGAAGAGATGATTGCATCGTATTTACCAACTGCAACCCCCGCAAAGATTCCGTCCCAAGCCGTATTTTTGATGTCGACCTTAAATCCGGCTTCTTTGGCAATGGCATTCATGTAATCAATATCAAAGCCCACAAGGTTTTTATTTTCATCAACCATCTCCATTGGCGGCCAGGTTGCATCCGATGCAACGGTAATAACTTTTTCAGTTTCACCGGCAAAAACGCTTCCAGGCATTGCTGTTGCAAACAAGGAACCGACAGCGCACAGCACTGTAATTAGCTTAAATAATTTCATAATACTCTCCTGTATATTCTATGTTTAAAATAAATTTAAGCCTGTTAAATACGCATTAGACTTTTTTAAGTCAAACGAAAAAAGAGGCATCTCTTTTTTGTTTGCCTTTGTTTTTGAATTATGATTAATAATCCAGCCTGAATTTTGTGGATACTGGACAATTTCAGAAAAAGAAAATTTTATATTCGGTATATTCAGTATCATATGACAAAACAGGCTGCCTGAAAAGGTAAAAGCGCTCAAAAAAAGTGATAATTTATGATGCTTCAAAATAAAAAATTAAAAATCGTAGGTGCTTATGTTCTTCTGATTTTAACAACCTTTTTCTGGGGCGTTACTTTCGTTGTTGTTAAAGATGCGGTGAACCAGGTATACGTTTTTGTTTTTCTTGCCCAAAGATTTAGTGCAGCCTCATGTATTCTTCTGCTGCTGTGGCCGTTTTTGAAACGGCCGATAGACGGCAAAACACTTTTAAAAGGTTGTATTTTAGGCGTGATGCTTTTTGGTGGCTTTGCGCTTCAGACGCTGGCGCTTTTATATACATCAGCATCCAATACGGCTTTTTTAACCGGGCTGAATGTTGTTTTTGTCCCGCTGTTATCAGCCGTTATTTTTAGAAAAGCGATCGCGGCCAAATCCATTGCCGGTGCCGTGCTCGCCTTTATCGGACTCTATCTTTTATGTGCAACGGGTACAAGCTGGTCTTTTAATAAGGGAGATCTTTTAAGCTTTGCCTGCTCAATATGCATTGCTATCCATATTATATATACCGGGAAATACGCCCGGCAGTGTGATGTTTACTGGCTGACAACGATCCAACTGAGTGTGATCGGCCTGCTGAGTCTGCTCATCGCTTCCCTTACAGGGCATGATGCACTTGCCTGGTACCCTGAAATCCGTGATGCTCTTATTATTTGTGCATTGTTTGCAACGATATTTGCATTTCTGGTTCAAACAGGTATGCAGCAGTTTATCAGTGCATCCTCAACCGCTCTGATATTCTGCCTTGAACCGGTTTTTGCCGCAATTTGCGCCTATTTCCTGATTGACGAAATTATAGGCACAAATGGTCTGATTGGTGCAGGCCTGATTCTTTCCGGGATGATTCTTTCAGAAATCAAGTTCAAAAGGTAAATAATTAAAAAATAGATGACAAAATCTTTTTTGTCTCAAGCAATGCCCGTGAAATATTACTGCGTTTTCGCCCAAGCTGAATACGGACACTTGTTTTTTTGACAAACTTTGCATCCACTGTTTTTTTCAGGACGGTTTCAATATCGGTCAGGCTGCGGGTCATATGGTCCGGCGAAAACTCCAGGACCAGAACGTCCGGGGTAACATCCAGACGTTTGACCCCGGCTTTGATGGCAAAAATTCTGAGCATGATTTTAAGCAGCATGTTTTCAGCAGGTTTCGGCAGGTTGCCATACCGGTCCACCAGCTCTTTTTTCATGTCGGAGATATCTGATACCCGGGTCAGACGGGACAATCTTCGATAAATGGTCAGACGTTGCTCCACCGATTCTATATAATCATCTGGAAATCCGGATGACATGGATGCGTTGATTTCAGGTTCCAGGGGTTCGGCGACATGTTCGCCTTTCATATCTTTGACGGCATGGTCCAAAAGCTTAAGAAACATATCATAGCCCACAGCTGCGATATGACCGGACTGGGAAGCGCCTAAGGCCGTCCCTGCCCCGCGGATCTGAAGATCTTTCATGGCAATCTGGAATCCGGACCCAAGATCCCTGTGCTCCATGAGGGCTGCCAGCCGCTTTCTGGCATCTTTGGTAAGTCTGGATTCATCTGCAATAAACAGATACGCATAGGCCTGGTCGTCCCCCCGGCCGATACGGCCGCGCAACTGGTAAATCTGGGACAAACCGAAACGCTCGGCCTTGTCTATGATCATGGTGTTGGCACTGGGGATATCCAGCCCCGACTCAATGATGGTGGTGCAGACCAGCACATTGATCTGCTGATGAATGAACTGTTCCATCACCTTTTCAAGCTCGGTTTCGGACAATCTGCCGTGGGCCACGCCAATTTTTGCATCGGGCACAAGTTTTTGTATATTTTCAGCAGTCTTGAATATGGTCTTTATATTGTTATGAACAAAAAAGACCTGGCCCTTTCTATCCAGTTCCTTAACAACAGCGTCCCGGACCACAGCATCTTCGTATTTGGAAATATATGAAATTATGGGTTGGCGGTCTGCGGGTGGGGTGGTAATGACGGAAATATCCCGCATACCGGTTAAAGACATGTGCAAAGTCCTTGGGATGGGTGTGGCAGACAGCGCCAAAACATCCACAGACGCCCGTTTCTTTTTTAATTTTTCCTTGTGTTTGACCCCGAACCGCTGTTCTTCATCAATAATTAAAAGCCCAAGGGATTTAAACACCACATCCTTTTGCAAAAGCCTGTGGGTGCCAATGACAATATCCACTGCCCCCCCGGCTGTTCTCTTTAAAATATCGGTCTGTTCTTTTCTTGTGCGGAAACGGGACAGGCATTCGATAATAACCGGATACTCTTTGAAACGGTCCCGGAACGTGTTGAGGTGCTGCTCGGCCAGGATGGTGGTGGGTACGACCAAGGCCACCTGCTTGCCGTCGTTCACCGCCTTGAATGCCGCCCGGATGGCAACTTCGGTTTTTCCATAGCCCACATCGCCGCAAACCAGGCGGTCCATGGGCGTATCCTTTTCCATATCCAGATGAACATCGTCTATGGCACGCAGCTGATCCTTTGTCTCTTCATAGGGGAATCCTGCTTCAAAATCATTGTAGTAGTTATCCGGACGGCTGAATGAAAAGCCTTTGGCCACTTTGCGCCGGGCATACAGATCCAGCAGTCCTGCTGCCATCTTTTCAACTTCAGCCTTGGCCTTGGCCTTGGAATTTGTCCAGGACTTGGAGCCGATTTTATCAAGTACCGGCGTATAGCCGTCCACCCCGATATACTTGCCGATAACCTCCATTCGATCAACAGGAACATAGAGCTTGTCATCATCCTGGTATACCACTAGAATAAAATCCTGAGAAATACCGGATACGGTAAGGCTGAACAACCCCTCATACCGCCCTACCCCATGTTCCAAATGAACCACAAAATCGCCGTTTTTAAGCTCTTCGGGCGCAATGAACTGCGCCTTTAAATCCCGTTTTGCCGAGACCCTGCGACGAATGCGTTTTCTGCCGAAAATCTCACCTTCGGTCACTATACTGAAATTTTCAAGGGCAGGAATAAAACCGCTGCTCAAAGCCCCCACGGTAAAATACAATCCCGGTTTCATGGCGGAAAGATCACTGAAATCCCGGCAATATTGCGGTTCGATGCCGTAGGGTGCAAGCAGTGCATTCAACCGCTTTGCCTGGGCATCCTGGGTAAGCACAAATAAAATATATTGAACATCCTCCTGCTGTTGCCCAATCCATTCCACCAAGGGGGTTAAAGGCGTTGCGTCTTTTGTCCTGTTGCGCAAGGCTTCTGACAGCGCCCGGTTGTCTGAACACATCAAAGACAGAACATTGGCACGGCTTTTGTCCTCTTCCAGTATAACCGATTTAAAACTAAGGGATTTGGATGCAAAAATTTTTTCTTGGGTACTCTGCCAATCCCGGCAGATCGATTCTGCCGGCAGGCTTAATCGTTTTTCATCAGCCAGGGTTTTAAAATGATGCGTTAACCCGTCATGGAAATCCACGGCTTTTTGGGGCAGCACATCGGCTTCATCCAATATGAAAAAGGTGTTTTCCGGCAGGAAGTCGAACAAAGTGGCCAAGGAATCATACACGATGGGCAGCATGGATTCGATGCCGTCGAACCGCCCTTTATCACGGATTTGATTAACGTAATCCCGGATTCTGTCCGCCGTTAATCCAGCCTGGGCACCTGCCCTTCTCAGACGGGCCTGGACATGGGGCAAACTTTGTTTTGTGATCACAGCCTCTGTGGCCGGCACAATGATGGTTTCAGCAAGTTCCTTTGTACCACGCTGGGTGTAGGGAGAAAAATGGCGTATGGACTCCACAAGATCCCCGAAAAATTCCAGGCGCACCGGCTGCTTAAGTCCCGGGGGAAAAATGTCAACAATACCGCCCCTGACCGCATACTCTCCAGGGTCCTCAACAAGTGTGGACCGGGTATATCCGCTTGTTTCAAGAGTTTCCAGCAACCTGTCCCTGTCAATCTCTTCATTGGCCATAACCAGTTCAAAACTGTCTGTCATCACCTCTTTAGGCATCAAAAAAGATAAAAGCGGCTCCACATAGGTCACCAGAAGAAAGCGGTCCCGGATGGTCTCGCTGATGCTGAACAAGGCCGCAAGTCTTGAGGCGGATGTATCTTTATGAAAGGCGATGTTTTTGGCCCCCGGATAATGGCTGCCTGGAAAAAAGATGATGCGCTGCCGATCGGTGGACATAAAAAATTCAAGATCCGACATAAAGGCCGAAGCTTTCTTGGCGTCAGGCAAAACAACAACCAAAGGCTGCTTCAACAGGGAAAACATCTGAGCAATCATCCATGCTTTCGGGGCATGGTTGGCACCCATACCAAGCATGGTGAGTCTGTTTTTTTTCAACGAATTTAAAATAGTATCAAGCATTTAAAGCCCCTGGGCATTTTTAAAACAAAGATGAGAATTTATCATCCAGGTATCAAATGTGCAAGTTTTAAACTTGTTTAGAAATATCTTCTAGGGTGAAATTCATGATGCATTTGAATCAGGTAATCCCGTGAAATATGAGTATAAATCTGGGTACTTGAAATATCGGAATGACCCAGCATGGTCTGGACCGACCGCAGGTCCGCACCGCCTTCGATCATATGGGTGGCAAAGGAGTGGCGCAGGGTATGGGGGGAGACAGGCCGGACAATACCGGCATCAAGGACATATTTTTTGATGATTTTCCAGAATGACTGACGGGTCATGGGTTTGCCTGCCCTCGCAATAAACAGATAATCACTGGACAGCTGCTTTAATGCCATGGGGCGCCCGTGATCCAGCCAAATTTTTGCCGCGTCCCTGGCTTTTGAGCCGATGGGCACAATTCTCTCTTTGGCGCCTTTGCCCATAACCCTGACAAGCCCTGCATCCAGATTCACATCAGCCACTTTTAAAGATATAAGTTCCGTGACCCGAAGCCCTGCCCCATACATAATTTCCATCATGGCAAGATTTCTCTGTCCTTTGGGAGTTGTGACATCACAGCTGTTCAAAAGCAATTCCACCTCATTGATGGAAATGACACACGGCAAATGCTTTCCGGTTTTGGGAATATCAATATCTTTCAAGGGGTTGACAGACACCAATTTCTCTGCTGTCAAGTATTTATAAAACCCTCTTATGGAAATCAGATGCCGGGCTCTGGATCTGGCTGACAGCCCCTGGCGGGTCAAATAAACCAGCCATCCAAGAACTGCTGTAGTATCGGCATTGCCAAGATCCTCAATCCCGTTTTCCGACAGATAATTAAGGTATGAACAAAGATCTGCGCCATAGGCTGTGATGCTGTTGGCGGAAAGCCCTTTTTCTATGGTCAGATGGTCCATATATGCGTCTGCAAGTTCATACATGGCTGTATCATTTAGCAGTGTTTGGGTTTTATAGCCAGGGCGCTTACTGAAAAAGCTGTGAAACACATCGAAATCCAATGATATTGGCAGATGTATCCAAAGGGAACAAGCCTCGGGAACTGATGGTCACCGAGTCCTTGGCATTCCAGGCCCCGCCTTTGGCCACATTGAACAACTTGGATTTACGGGTGACAAAGGGGGGCGGCTGGGTGTCGGCGGTCCATTCCATGACATTACCCAGCATATCCGTCATGCCGAAAACATTGGCAGCATGATCATAATCATCCACAGGGCTAGTGTCGGCATGGCCTGACGACTCAATGTTTAATGCCTTTGGGTCAAACTGATCACCCCAGGGATATTTTAAAGCCATGTCCGTGCGGGCAGCAGCTTCCCATTCGGCTTCCGTGGGCAGACGCCGTCCGATCCATGAGGCATAGGCAAAGGCATCATCCACACTGATTTGAACCACGGGGTGGTTTCTTTTGCCGTGAAGGGTGGAACCGGGCCCTAACGGCTGGTACCAGCACGCCCCTTTAACAATGGAAGATCCGGCTTGTTTGCCCCAGACCACTTTATCTCCCTGTTTTTTAAACCGGGAATGGTAAACGGTTCCAAGCCCTCTTTTTTCAGCTGTAGTAATATACCCGGTTTGTTCAATAAAAATTTCAAATAAAGCATTGGTTACCGGATATTTACCCATGTAGACCTTGGGCATGTCAAACGGCTGTAAAGCCAGGCTGGATTTCAAAGATTTTTGTGTGCCTATGGTATAGGTACCTGCGGGAATCGTTATATATGCATTAAATTTTTTTTCACGCTCTCCTAAAAAATCGTCAAACTGTTCGGCCAGCTCCCGGGCATTTCTAAATTCCTCAAGGGCTTCAAGCTCTTCTTCATCAAGCTCATCAAGCTCTTCTAAGTCCTCATCGTCATCTAAATCAACCTCTTGAATCTCCTGATCCTCATCAAGTTCAATATCTTCTATTTCTTCAAGGGACTCATCATCATCGAGCTCGACATCTTCTATCTGGGTATCCTCGTCAATCTCTTCGAGCTCTTCAAGATCTTCATCTTCGTCAAGTTCAACCTCTTCTATCTCCTGGTCTTCATCTATCTCTTCAACCTCTTCGAGTTCGTCATCCTCGATATCTTCTATTTCAATATCATCATCGATCTCTTCAATATCGCCGTCGAGAACATCCTCATCCACCGCTTCAAGTTCTTCGTCCTCGTCAAGTTCAACCTCTTCTATCTCCTGGTCTTCATCTATCTCTTCAACCTCTTCGAGTTCGTCATCCTCAATATCTTCTATTTCAATATCATCATCTATCTCTTCGATATCGCTGTCGAGAAGATCCTCGTCCACCGCTTCAAGTTCTTCGTCCTCGTCAAGTTCAACCTCTTCTATCTCCTGGTCTTCATCTATCTCTTCAACCTCTTCGAGTTCGTCATCCTCAATATCTTCTATTTCAATATCATCATCTATCTCTTCAATATCGCTGTCGAGAACATCCTCGTCCACCGCTTCAAGTTCTTCGTCCTCGTCAAGTTCGACCTCTTCTATCTCCTGGTCTTCATCTATTTCTTCAACCTCTTCGAGTTCGTCATCCTCGATATCTTCTATTTCAATATCATCATCTATCTCTTCAATATCGCTGTCGAGAACATCCTCATCCACCGCTTCAAGTTCTTCGTCCTCGTCAAGTTCGACCTCTTCTATCTCCTGGTCTTCATCTATTTCTTCAACGTCTTCAAGGGTGCTGCCGCCATCACTGCCTTTACCTTCATCGTTATCCAAAACCCCGGAACCAAGCCGGTTAAGCACTTTTTTAATCTCTTCTAGTATATCCCTTGACTCATGATCTTCATCAGAAGATTTTATTTGATCCAGAAACTCAGCCACGGCATTCAGCACATCAGCAGCCTTGGCAAGATCAAATCCCTCGGTTTTTACGGCATCACCGAAAGATTGTAGAAGACTGCTTTTCGCATCCTCCGTCATGTCAAAAACATTTGAATCGGTCAGCGTTATGTCCTCGGGATTAAGCCCTTTGGCGGACAATTTTTTCAAATCGGCATTAATGGAGGATCTCAGGCTGGAAAAATTTCTTCTTTTGGATCCTATTTTTGCAGGATCATCCCCGACCTCCCATATCTGACGGATAAGACCGTCCCCGTCTATAGACGAAAGATCTAAAATACTATCTTCGGAGACGTAATAAGAAGAAACGGCTCGAATGGCCTTATCCTTGACGGATCCTGGACGATAGTTAAGATTCTCTATTGCCTCGGCAATGCCCGACAAGGTGATGGATACATTAGCCAAACCTTAAAAAGCTCCTTTGTAAATGATTTTAAAAAAAATATTGGATCAGGTTAAAGGGCATCCGAAACCCTAAAAGATATAAATTTTAACCTAAATATATGTTTTAACGTGATTTTAATACAGTTATTATGATATAAGATATGATATATTTCAACTGTACAAAAATCTTGATCTTAAAACGGAAATAACTCATCTGCTGACTGCAGATAAAAGCCCTGATATTATAACATCCGGCACTAAAAAATCTTTATGAGCATGCTAAAATATAAAAAAAAATGAGAAATGTATTAACTATTTCAGGGCTGAAAGGCGGTACAGGCAAGAGCACGACAGCCCTTAACCTATCCGCTTGCCTGGCACTTTATGGGCAAAAAGTACTGCTCGTTGACTGCGACCCTCAGGCACGCGTGTCCCAATGGCGTAAAAGTAATTCAAATGGGAATGATCATGACCTTGCGCAGGTGCTTGCGGGTAGAATAAGCGTTCCTGATGCCATATGCCCAACTGATATTGACGGACTGTATATGCTGCCGGCCGGTTTCGATCTTTTTCCCATATCTCTTAAACTAACCAGGCGCATGGACAACGAAAAGCTTCTTCGCCTTGTTATTGATGAGATAAAAGATGATTATGATATGATTATGCTTGATGCACCTTCATCCTGCGGATATTTAAGCTTAGCCGCTTTGACGGCAGCTGACTGGATTGCGGCAGTAGTTATCCCGGATGAAGACTGGGTCAGTGATTTTCATTCACTGATGAAAATTGTCCGGTACATACGCCAAACCCACAGTACACCGTTAGGCATTGCAGGTATTGTGTTCAACAGATGCAATAGTGAAAAGCAGATTGAAAATCGTGTGGTTACTGAAGTGCTGGAACAGATTCGTCCCCTGATATATAAAACCATGATCCCTGACGATGAAATTCTTGATCAGGCAGACGTCTGTCTTAGCCCGCTGGCTGTGTATGACATTAAAGCCCAGGCTTCCCAGGCTTACTTTGCTATCGCCAGGGAGATTATCCGTGCATTCAATTTAAAATGAGGAGACCCCATTGAAATTGACCAATCCCGAATCTATCCAGGAAAGTGAAAAAGAGTTTATAGACACTATAAATGCGGAACTTGACTGGGATATCATCGAGCAGATGTTGCTTGACAAACATAATTTTGCGGTTCAGGATGACATTGAGTATAAAGATGGCAATCTTATCGTTTATAACAACGAAATCGCATACAAATTTGATTTTCAAATCAAGGTTCCCCTTTCGGTAATTTTTAACCGCAGTGGTGAATGTCTGTCAATGTCAACGACCAGGGATAATGAAGATGCGGAAGTTAACGAAGATGAGCAAGGCCTAAATTCGTCAACACACCAGACGTCCAATGGAGAACCGGACAAAAGCAAAGTAGAGGGGATGGCTATTGAGATCGCTGATTTGATCTCTGAAATAAATAATAAAGTATAAGGGAGTGTGGATATGCCGGAGGGCACCAAAACCAAACGGGAGTCCGTCAGAAAACAATTGGATGAAATTTTAGCCAAGGAGATCACCGCGTTTATTGATGTAGATTCCAATATGGCAATGATGTCTTTCAACCTTGCCACCATCTCCTGTATCGTTATCAGCGTGGATCGGGAGCGTGAAATCAAAGAATATCCAGACTCTCCTCCGGAACGTTTCAACCGAGAGACCTTTACCTCGGAACTTGTGGATATCGGACTTGATCAAGACGATTATCTTGACAATGCCATATCAACCGTCCTGGGATCCGGTTACGTTACAACACTTTCCAATGGTGAATTCAAAGCCGAAATGCCGGCGTTTATGATGGTCGGCTTTTTAGACTCCATGTTTCCGGGCATGCAGGGCCTTAACCTGATTGCGTTTATTCTTCAAATAAATGACGAAGTCAATTCCGGCAGAAAAAGCCTTGATCTTGCCAAACAAAGCTTTGAAACGACCCTTAAAACCCGCGGCGTTTCGGTGACAAAAGACCGGGCACAGGAACGGGCAACCGAAATGGTTAAAGGGGGCAATAAATCAGTTACCGTACAGTCCAAACAAATTTCAGCCCGGTTGAAAAAAGAAAAACTCAACAAATTGTCCAAGCTGATGAAATCCAGAAAGCAACGGACTGACGGCTATCAGGAAAAGGTCAAAATTAAAAATCTTTTTGACAAAGAACCAAGTCCTGAAGAAATTGAGGCTGAAAAACAAAAAGCCAGGGAAGCCCAAAAGGCTGCATTGAAAGCTGAAGAACTGGCAAAAGAGTTAGAGGAAAAAGAGAAAAAAATAAAAGAAGCAGAAGTTGCTGCACAGGAACTTGCAGAAAAACTTAAAATTATTGAAGAAAAGGAAAAAGCTGCCGAAGAGGCCAGAGCCAAAGCCATAGAAGCCCAGGAAAAAGCAGACGCCCTTGCGGCTAAAGAAAAGGAAATGGCCGAAAAGGAAGCCAGACTTTTAGCCCTTGAAGAAGCGTTTAAACGAAAAGAAGAAGAGAGCAAAAAGCAGGCAGAAGCGCAAAAACTTGCAGAAAAGCAAGCAGAGGAAGAAAAAATTCAAGATGATATTGAATCCAGAATCGCCGCCTTTGAGCAGACCCTGGCCATGCCTTGTCCGGTATGCCGTAACGGCAAGGTTGAAGAAAAGACCACGGACAAAGGAAAGGTGTTTTACTCTTGTAACCAGGAGGATTGCCGGTTCGTATCCTGGGATAAACCCTATCATTTTGAATGTCCATTGTGCAAAAACCCATATTTAATCGAGTTTACCACACCGTCAGGCATTCCGGGGCTTAAATGCCCCAGGGCTTCATGCACCTATTCCCAGGACAACCTGCAGCCACCCGTTCAGCACATGGCTGCAACGGCAGCAGCAGAGACTGCTCCCAAGAAGAAAAAACTGGTCCGACGCGTCAAACGACGGCGATGAATTTTTCCAAGACATATAAAAAATTCTTTTGTGTATCTTTTCATTGTTTTTTAATTTGATTTTATAAGAAAGTCTGTGTAACGTAAAAAAATCTTTTGGCGTTTGTTGAAAGTTGCGTCTGGGCGTTGATAGAATTCATAGGCCCATGATCGTTATGGGAAGTACTGATTATGCGGTATAACACTATGATATTTAAGATATCAGGCCTTGATAAACATCACTTGAGATACAGAAACCAAAACCCTGTCAGACAAAAATGAAACCAATATTTTTAACAATTTTAGCAGGTCTAATAATACTGATAGCATTCCAGGTATATGCCTTGGTGAATCCGGTTACTCAGAAGCCAAAGGCGCAATTGTACCCAAACAGCCAAAAGACGGATTATACCCAACAACATCCAACATTGAATCGCATTGAGCCTGTCAAACTCAATAAAGTCATTCACCGAGTTACCCAAAGAAATCTCTTTCAAGTACAAGTAGACGGTAAACAAAAAATGGCGCCTGAACTTGAAGAGCTGAACCTTGAGAAGACCAGCTTGAAACTGACCCTTTGGGGCACGGTGACAGGGCAAAACAAAGAGGATGGCTGGGCTGTGATAAAGGATCTTAAAGCAAAACAGCAAGAGTTGTACCGGGTCAATGATAAAATCCAGGGTGCCACCATAAAAGCCATATTACGAAACAGGATTATCTTAACCGTAAATGGTAAGGATCAAATTCTTGAAGTAGATGACAATCCATTGTCTTCAAATAACAGAAAACGTCAATTTTCGGACAGAAGGCCCACGACTCCGACGCCCCGGCAGAGCCCCCCGGATCGACCAGGCATACCTGACAACGTATCGCAGTCAAATCAATTGTTTAAAACCCGGCCTTACTTTAGAAACGGCGAAGCGTCAGGTGTTATGATTTACAGCATTAAAAGGGGGTCCGTGGCCCAGCTTTTAGGCCTTCGAAACGGTGACATCATCCAGGCCGTCGATGACGTTGAGATCCAAGATGTTCAGGATCTTGAAGATTTTGATGAAAATATTGACGAACAATCAGATATGACCATTTCCATCCTCAGGCGTGGGAAAGCCAAAGAACTGGTTTTCAGTGCACAGGATAGCGCACATACTGTCAATGATGTTGAACAATAATACACAAAAAACTGTTAACAATTCACTATTCCAAATATTTGTGATTCATTTTTTTTTGTATATCTTTCTTTTAAGTGGGGCATCTAAAGAGGTTTGGGCCCAAAACCCAAACCAAACCAATGAAACAAACACCAATCCCCTAATTCAATTTTATCAGAGACACATATCCGAGATTGACGGCCATCGCTGCCCCATGTATCCAAACTGCTCCCGGTATTGTGCGCAAGCCATCCGAAAACACGGCTTGGGATTAGGCTGGATTATGGCCTGCGATCGTCTGCTCAGGTGCGGCAGGGATGAGGTTCGCCTTTCTCCCCATGTCAAAATCAATGGGCGAGAATTAACATTTGACCCGGTCAGTGCCAATGACTTCTGGTGGTTCTCACCCAAATCGACTGGCGTTGTAACCAATTTACCTGAAAAAATTTGGTATAATTCAGGTTCCGCTCAGCTGTCGGATTTGAATCCGAATCAGCAAAAATGAGGTATCTGCAGATATACCTGCCCATTCTTACACTTATCTTGGGCCTTAGTTCACCACATGTCCAGGCAATATCCGACAATCAATCCGGCCTTATTATTACGGCCGATATGCAGTTTGACTACGCCCAGAAACTCTTTGAACAAAAAGATTATGCGGCCGCCCAAGTGGAGTTCAAGCGGTTCATCCATTTTTTCCCCCAGGATCCGAGATATGACCGTGCCGATTATTCTACAGGCGTTGCCCTGTTTCACTCGGGACAATTTTATGAGGCGGCCAAACGTTTTGATAACATTATCCGGCAGACTAAAGATATAGACAGTCCATGGGCCCACAAATCCTGCTTTATGCAGAGCCAAGCATTTGAGGCCATGGGAAACACAGGTTATGCCCAGATTGTTCTTCAAAATTATTTAAAATTGACCCGGGATACCGATACAAAAAATCGGATTTATCTGGAGCTTGCCCGGTTGCATATTCAAAACACTGCGACCCCAGGCAAAGATGAGCTAGACAATGCCCGGAAAAATCTCTTGCTGATCAGTGGCGAAAAACAAGGGGAATATAAGGTCGCAAATCAACTTGACGCCATTGACCGTGCTGTGAACGCACCGAAAAAAAGCCCTGTCCTGTCAGGGATTTTGGCCGTTATCCCCGGAGGAGGGATGCTGTATTGTGAACGGTATAAAGATGCCTTTATCAGTTTTTGTTTTAATACCGGATTAATATGGGCTGCATACACAGCCTTTGACCATGACAACCCCGCCCTTGGTGGTGTCATTACCTTTGTGGAGTCGGGTTTTTATTCAGGAAACATTTACGGTTCCATAACAGCCGCTCACAAGTACAACAAAGCGGCCCAGATAAAAATTTTAAATAAAACCTTTGACTTTCAACCGGGATTTGACCCGGTAAATAAATCTTTTTTCCTGAAACTGACCCACGGGTTTTAAGTAGTGTCTGAACGAAAACCTGAAAATTTTGTCGAGTACAAGGCAAACGAAAATTTTAACCACAGGCATATATTGAATATTACGCGGATTAAAATTTTCGGCCAACGAAGTAATCGGCAAAATTTGCGGTTTTCGGTCGGGCACTAAGTAGCATTACCCAAATAAAGATAACAGACGATCGGCTGTCACCCTTGAGGCGATTTGACTTCGGGTATCTTCACTGATGTCAAGTCTGCCTGCTTCTTCCAAAGGATGGTGCGCATACACGTCAATTACTTTTTTTTCGTATGCTTCACGAAGTTTTTTAAAAGATAATATCACTTCCGGATAGTGTCCCGAATCTTTAAACGGCAGGCGGATAAATCCATCTGTGTAACCGTCTTTAAAATACGGCACCTGAAACACATGATATCTATCAGGCTTCCATGAAGGGTTTCTTTCATTTTCACCCGGCAGGCAATAGCTTAAATGGGAACTGGGGATCTTAGGAATATGGCTTTCAACCTGAACTGCGTGTATGGCCAGCTTTTTTTCAAATGGTTCAAGTGTGATTGTATATTTAAGCCGGGGTCTAAAATTTCCCCGTTTTTTTTTAATTTGCCAATTGATTTTCATATTACTTTTTCCAAGTCTCTATCATCAAGCAACATATCTATGATTTCTCCGAATGGCGGCGTAAACCCGCCATGCCCGATTCTTATCCAAAGCACCGGATAAGCGGGTGTAAAAGAGGGAAAACGCATGCATTCCATATCTGAAAAAAACAGCAGACAGAACGGATGTATGCCCTGTTTTTCAATGAAATCGAATACAACTGTAAAATCTGTCCCACCACCGCCTTTGGGGTTGAAGGACAGATTAAAATCTCCCACGCCAATCACTTCATATCCCGTAACAGCCATATCTGCGTAGACAAGGTGTATGAGGCTTGGATTCATGGATAAGATGGCCTTAAGTTCTGCACCGAACCGTTCAATCTCACACGGTTTTATGCTGCCCGAAGTATCTACGGCAACGACAAGCTGTGGTAGCTGGTCCGACACAAGACTGGGGAAATAAAGGTCCTGGTGAATATATCTTCGATTGGGCCTTGTCCAGGTATAATCATGTCGGGCAGACTGCTGGATAAACCGGGAGAGCAGGGTGGACCAGGGAAGCGTTGGGCTGAAGCGTTCTTTGACCAGGATCTCTACCCCCTTTGGAAGCTTTCCCATGTTTCTGGCATTGGCGGTTGCCTGGATTAAAGCCTGATCCCAGTCCGTATCCGGATCGCTTTGTTCTGAAAATGTCTTATTTTTCGGAGTGGTGCCATCCCTGACTTCACCGCTCCCACCAGGATCGGCGTTATCGTCCGAGTCAGTTTTTTCTTCAACGCCTTTTTCGCTATCATCTGTAACTGAACTGTGTTTTTCCTCATCTTTTTGTTCTTCATCCCGGCTCTTTTTTTGTGACGAAGGATCAGGATAATTGTTTTCCTCGTCCGTAGATTCTTCTTCTCCCTGCCCTTCAATCAACCGAGCGTAGACCTGCTCTGCCGTCTTTCCGATATATGCCTCATCCCAAAGAAAACCATCAGGCAGAACCAACCCAGCCTCCAATATGATAGGGTTAATGACATAATCACAGGCTTTGTTCCAGGTCTTTGGATTTTTATCTTTTTTGCGCAGATGGTGATTGCAGGCAGGATGCATCACCGTATGAGCGGACAATCCCACAAGTTTTTCCCTGGGAAGAATATTAATGTAGTCCGGATTATAGCCAAACGTTTTTCCGTCAGTCCAAGCCGTTCTGCAGGTCCGGTCCTCTTTGAGTGTCAGGCGCATGGCAAGGGATGCAAAAAACGGATGGTTCAACACCATGTCGGCTCTTGCTTTAAGCAAGCGATTTTTTGCCCGTTTGTCTTCCTTTATCACTGTCATACCAATATTTGTGCATTCATGGTTGCCCAATCAGAAAAAGCCGATGTTTCAACGATTTTAGGCGTTTTACGCACTGCTTCACGCATTAAAAGCACGGAAAATTCAGGGGGCAGGCGTTGAACCCAGGACATGACAAGACAAATATTATCAAGGGTCATGGCAGCACCCATCATTTCACTTAGGGCAAAAAGAACGGCAGGGTTATCCGGAACAGGTATGCCGTGGGGATCAGAAATGATATCCGAAGGCGAAGGCAACTGGTTCCATAGCTCAATAAATCCTGAAAATTCAGCTGCGGCCCCTTTTCCCACAGCCCCTGCAACAAGTTCATAAACCATGTCAGGATCCGGCTTTGCGTCTAAAAGTTTTGATACAAATTCCCAGGATCGTGGGGACGCAAAAGCCCGTGTCTCTCTTTTAGGATCAAAATCATGCAGCAGCGAGGGTCTAAATCGTATAAAGGCACGTACCTGCCGGGATATATCATGCTCTTGGGCCCATTCAAGCCACTGATCCGCATCTACTTCAAAATCAATATGCACAAAACGGTTGGCCAGCGCCGACGGCATTCGGTGCGATACCGCCCGATCCTGTTCCCGATTGCCTGCGGCCACAACAGACCAATTGTCAGGTAACCGGTACTCACCAAGTTTGCGATCAAGTACCAATTGATAGCATGCCGCCTGAACCAGGGGTGGGGCAGCATTAAGCTCGTCAAGAAAAAGAACCCCTGCGCCATCAGTGGGCAAAAATGCCGGCGCACACCAGTGGGACAGGCCATCCCGGCTAATTCTTGGAAGTCCTCTAAGGTCAACCGGATCCAGAAGGACCGCTCTGATGTCAACAAGATCCAGATTAAGGGACGCCGCGGTCTGCCTGACAATCTGGCTTTTACCAATACCGGGCGGCCCCCATATAAAAACCGGCTGTTGGATGGATAAAAGACTTGTCAGGGCGGGTTTAATTTTAGCTGATTTCATGTATACACCTTCGATAATTTTTAATTTAGAATTTTTATATAGCCAAACTATTTCATATGTCAATATATTATTAGTTAAAATTAACTTTATTATTTATACCCGATTGTCCCGGGAAGGGATTGACATCACCATCCCACCGGCGTAGTATCCTCAACGTTCTCAGGGCGGGGCGAAATTCCCCACCGGCGGTAACCTGATGATTTGAGGTCAAATATCAGGAAAGCCCGCGAGCGCTTTGCTTTTTTTGCAAAGGTCAGCAGATCTGGTGAAACTCCAGAGCCGACGGTTACAGTCCGGATGGAAGAGAATACGCAAGAGAGTACAGCACCATTGCGTTTACTGCCTGCTGACGAATTTTGTCAGTAACTATTGGTATGCAGTGGATGATGTTCTTTTGCCTTTTTATTCCCACGCCCTGATTCATGTATTATTTATAACAATTACCAAGGAGTTGAATCATGAATCAGAATCTTTTAAACCAATTTGGAAATTCCAGACAGCGCTTACAGGCCGGACTTGAAGCCCTTCGCCGGGGTTCCGGCGTTTTGGTAGCCGACGATGAAAACCGGGAAAATGAAGTGGACCTCATTTTCGGGGCACACAGCCTTAACGTGAACCAGATGGCCATGCTGATCAGGGAATGCAGCGGTATTGTCTGCCTGTGCCTGCCCCCGGCAAAAGTTGTAAGTCTAAACCTTTTCCCAATGGTAAAAAACAACACAAGTCCATACCAGACGGCCTTTACTGTCTCCATTGAAGCAGCCAAGAATGTAACCACAGGGGTGTCTGCCCAGGATCGTTTAACAACCATTCAGGCAGCTATCGCCGAAGATGCAGCACCGGAAGATCTAAATCGTCCCGGCCATATTTTTCCGTTACAGGCAAAACCCGGAGGCGTACTTGAGCGCGCAGGCCACACCGAGGCAACAGTTGATCTTATGGCACTGGCCGGTTTACCCCCATACGGGGTTTTGTGTGAACTTACAAATCCCGACGGCACCATGACCAGGCTCCCTAAAGCAGCACAATTTGCGGCAGATAACGAATTTACAATGCTTACGGTTGAAGATATCATTAGATACAGACGTGGGGCACAAACTGTTAAAGCATCATAATTTTTATCCGGCATCCGCAAATCTTTTTTACCGGATGCCGGATAAACAATAATTCATTCATCAGGAATAAATCCTTTTTCGATGGTTCATTAAAAAGTTTTGACTTTTTTCATAAATCTGTGTTAAACAATTTAATATATTGTGCAATTTGTTCTTAAACAGATAATGTTCAATAATAATCCAGCTGAAATTCATTCATTAAATATTCTGAACCGCTATTCAGATACCTAAACAGTATTATTGAACCGCATTCTTACGTTAAGTTCTATTTCCCGATACAACGCAATTTTTGCGGGATCTTAACCACACGGAGGAAACTTAATTGAACGATTTTTTAAAAAATCTGAGAAATTCCGGTAAAAAGGAACCCTCGTCCATTAAAAAAAACATGGACACCAACTACTTTACGCATAGTGAACGGCGTATTCCAAAAGAACGACGACCCTCCGCTTTTAACCGGTCAAATTCCATTCCGGAAAAAGATGCAAAAAAACAAGAAATTGAAGATTTGATCCCGATCATCGCCGAGAATACCACGCAACTGGTCAAAGAGATCGGCCGTATGGCAGCGGTAAGCGAAATGCTCTTGGAATCCCAAATCCGCCAGCAAAATGCCATGGCGGATTTTTTCGAATCTCTAAAATCGCTTATGGCAAAAAGGCAATCCGACGATGACATACCCATGGCAACAACCAGCTATGCCTCTGGAACCCACTACACCAAAGATGATATCATCTCCACCATTAACAGAATGCGTGATCAGGGCGCCACATTTTCTACAATTGCTGAATATTTAAGAGATAAAGGTATCCCGACCTTTTCCGGCAGGGGGCAGTGGCATGCCCAGACAATTCACAGGCTCTGCAAACACATTTAGCCATAATTCAGCGCTTAATTAAATTGATGGCTTTAAGCGTAAGTTTATATTCACAACCGTATATTTTTTATATATGATAATCCCCGCCTTTACATTTTTTTTGTGAAACCTTATCTGCGTTTGAATAAGGAATTTCAAAACCGTCTTCAAGCAGACAAAAGAAAATTTTTTTTGGGGGGGACTATGGCAAAATCCACTTATTGGGCAGATTCCTACGTAGATAAACGTTGCAGTGCCCAGGCGGCCCTGAAACATATCCGGCCTGGTCAACGTGTATTTATCGGTTCATCCTGCGCTGAACCCCAGCATCTTGTCAAAGAATTATCAAATATCTCCGCAAGATTCACGGATCTTGAAATCGTGCGCCTGCTCAGCATTGAAAGTGGTCCACTTACGCTTATTGCTAATGAGTCCCATTCCCAGCAGTTCAAGATCAGATCCATTTATTTAGGATCCTGCGGCCCGAGTGTTATCAAAAAAAATCAAAGATTTATTACGCCTGCGAATCTTTACCAGATCCCGCACCTGTTCAAATCCGGGCTCATGCCGTTGAATGCCGCACTGATCCAGGCCTCCCCCCCCGACGACTTTGGGTGGATGAGTCTCGGCATTTCCGTGGACATCAATCTTTCGGCCTGCGAAACCGCTGATATTGTCATATGCCAGATCAACCCCCAAATGCCCCGGGTTTTGGGCAGAAGTTTCATCCATGTGAATGATGTTGATTTTATAGTAGAATATGAGGATCCGCTTTTAACCATCCAGCCGCCCCCCGAGCAAGAGTCGGCTCACACCATTGCCAAACATATTTCACGTCTCATTGAAGATGGTTCAACCCTCCAGACAAGTCTGAGTTTAACCACCGGGGCAGTGATGCTTGCGTTATCCGATAAAAATGATATCGGCATTCATTCACAATACCTGTCAGATGCAATCATGCACCTTTTCTCCATGGGCGTGATAACAAATAAGAAAAAAGGGTTTAATGACGGCAAGGTTGTGGCCAGCTCTGCCGTTGGCTCCTCCCTGCTCTATGAGTTTCTTGACGACAACCCTTCCATTGAATTTTACCCATCGGATTATACCAACAACCCGGCAATCATTGGTCGACACAATAAAATGGTCACGTTGAACACGGCCATGGCCATTGACCTTACCGGCCAGGTGGCTGCCGACGCCCTGCCGTTTAACAACTACACAGGGATTAACGGCCTGCTTGACTTCACCCGCGGAGCAGCCATGTCCGAAGGTGGAAAATCAATTCTGATGCTGACCTCTACCATGGATCACGAGCAAAAAAGCCGGATCGTGCCCCGGTTGGCAGATCACGCCGTGGTGGTACCCAGGGGAGATATCCAGTTTGTGGCAACAGAATATGGCGTGGTAAACCTTTTTGGCAAAACCCTTCAGGAACGGGTCATGGCCCTGGTATCCATTGCCCATCCGGATTTTCGGGATGAACTGTTTGCCGCAGCCAAAGAGATGGGATTAATCAGCAGTGACCGCAAATTCAAACAAGCCATTAAAGGCGTCTACCCGCTGAAGTATGAAGAAACCATTGTCATAAAAGATATTCCCATTACATTCAGGCCGGCAAAACCAACGGATGAACGCTTTATCCAGGAACACTACTACACCATGAATCGTGGAGATATTGTTTCCAGGTTCTTTCATGAGAAAAAAAGTTTTGCCTATGATCAAATTGAGACCACCTATGAAATTGATTATATCAATGACCTGACCATCGTGGCGACCATAGGCGAGCTGGGATTTGAAAAAATTATTGCCGTGGGCGAATACTTCAGAAACACAATCATTAACATGGCTGAAGTGGCGTATTCCGTATCAAAAGATTACCAGGGCATGGGAATTGCCGAAATCCTGCAGAAAAAACTAAATCAAGCGGCCATTGACAACGGTATCAAAGGGCTGATTGCTTATACCGCTCCACACAACAAAGGTATGATACGCCTGTTTCACAAGCAGCCCTATAAAATCACAACAGACAAAAGTGAAGACATGCTTATCTTAACCTGCCTATTCAATGACCCTAAAGAAAACAACGATGACGACGGCGGCAAATCTTTAGGAGACGCCATTCTGTCCATGGGCTAAATCAGTTTTCTTCACAAGTAACGCTACGGATTCAATATGATAGGTATGCGGAAACATGTCCACAGGAGTCACTTCCAGTACTGCATAACGCGATGCAAGCATCTCAAGATCCCTGGCAAGGGTTGCAGGATTGCAGGAGACATAAACGATTTTTTCCGGCGAATGGGCCAGCACATGCCCCACTACATCCTTGTGCATACCCACCCTGGGCGGATCAATAATAATCACATCCGGCTTTTCAGGCACCTGCCTGAAAACATCCTTGATGTCCCCTTCCAAAAAGGTGCAGTTGTCAATGCCGTTTAAATGTACATTTTCCCTTGCATCAATCACAGCAGAATGAACAATTTCAATCCCGTATATTTTTTTTGCCTGGCCGGAAAGCCAAATGGGAATAGTACCGGTGCCTGAATAGAGATCCAAAACAGTCTGAGATCCGTCAAGATCTGCATATTCACTAACTTTGGTATACAATTTTTCGCAGGCCCGGGTATTTGTTTGGAAAAAAGAGTTTGCCGAAATTTTAAACTGATAATCCCCAAGCTTTTCAATGAGATGATCTTCGCCGTGGATCAGAACCTCTTCCTTGCCCGTGGAGACCCCTGACCGGGAATCGGTAATGTTATTAACGATACAGCGGATTTGACTGAATTTTTCAACAAGCACCTTGCTTAAAGCTTCAATGACATCAGGCTTTTTTTCGCTGGTCACAAGGTTGACCATCCACTGGTCCCGGGCCACGGAATGCCTGAGCATAACAAAGCGCCAGAATCCTTCGTGCTGACGCAGATGATATGCCGCAAGCCCGGATTCAGCCACAAAGCCACGGATGGTCTCTAAAATGTCATTGCCCAGGGCCGGCATAATATGGCAGTTATGAATGTCAATCACCTTGTCAAATGTACCGGGTACGTGCAAGCCGATGCCAAAGCCCTTTTTAACGGATTCATCCGCCAGTTCTTCGGGCATAAGCCAACGCATGGAAGAACAGGAGAACTCCATTTTATTGCGGTATTCATAAATATACTCCGAGGGCACAACATCGGTGACCGGTATATCTTTTAAGCGCCCGATGTGCGCCAACGACTCGACAACATGGCGTTTTTTGTATTCAAGCTGACGCTCGTAAGGCAGTTGCTGCCATTTGCACCCCCCGCAAAACCGATTGTACTCGCATCTTGCCTCCTGACGCAGGGGCGACGGGGTAACAATATTAATCAGCCGTCCTTCAGCCCAGGATTTCTTTTTTTTAAAAATCTTTACAAAAACCCGGTCTCCGGGAACACAACGGTCCACAAACACGGGAAATCCATCGGGTTTGGCCAGGCCCTTTCCCCCAAAGGCAAGGTCAATGATGTCAAGTTCGTAGGTTTTTCTTTTTTTAACGGGCATATTATATTATATCTTATGAGTATACGGTTGAAGTAAAAAAAGACGGCTAATATACAAATATATAAGCATAAAAACAAGATGAAAATAATAGAAACCAATTTTACAGTGGACGGATTCTCCTTAAAAGGCACCCTTCATCTCCCCTTATCCCACATGCCGCCGTTAGTTGTGGGCTCCCACGGTCTTGAAGGCAGCCGCAACTCTGCAAAACAGATGCTGTTAGCAAAGGTTCTGCCCGAAAATAACATTGCATTTTTCCGTTTTGATCACAGGGGATGCGGAGAGAGCCAAGGCAGTTTTATCGATGACACCAGCATTGAAAAACGTGCCAGAGATTTTTATGCGGCAGTCAGACATGTGCTTGACATGGAGGTTACATCAACCCGGCTCGCCCTGTTTGGGTCCAGTATGGGCGGTGCCACCTGCATCAAAGCCTGGCAGGATCTTGAACAAGCCGGATACGGGATTCAGGGTGCTGTTTTGTGTGCATCCCCCGTAAACACCCGGACCATAAAACGGATCCCCCTGGCAGGCAATGAGAAGCGCCCTGCCCTTTCCCTGGATTTTTTCAAGGACAACCTTTTGTACGATCTTTGTGACCAGGCGAAGGCGTTGCACCATGTCATGATTTTCCATGGCCGTGCCGATGAGGTGGTCCCGGTAGAAAATGCCCACATGCTTTATGCGGCCATGCAACCACCCAAAGAGATGATCCTGCATGACGGCGGTGATCACCAGATGACAAATCGGGCACACCAGCAGGAGTTTGAACAAAAAATGATGGCATGGTATAAATCCGTATTTAATCTATAGCCCCTAAAACAAAGCTAATATATTTGCGCCTGCCATGGGCCGGCCTGGTTTATCAGCGCCAAGCCGCCAAACAATAAAACAATTATAAACTCAATAACTTATCTCATATTTTATATAAAAAAATATCGAGTTAACATCCATCTAATCCCGTCCTAATATTTTCTTAACACAACTCATATAAATCCATAATCATGGACATGAACGATTTAAATAGATTTGCCGGGAAAGCAAGGCCGCAATTCTCTCCCGGCTTGGAGGAACGGCTATGTTAATCACCTTTGACCTCGACGATACGCTCATCTGCTGGCAGCCGGAAACACCTACCGAACCAGTAAAACTGCCTTGGTACAAAAAGTGGTTTCCCATTGAACCTTTGCGCTACGGCACCGTAGATCTATTCAGAAAGTTGCGAAATTACGGCTGGCAGATAGGCATATATACCACCTCCCACAGAAAAGCCAAATACATCAAAAAACTGTTCAACCTGCACGGCCTTAAGCTGGATCTTGTGATAAACCAGGATGAACATGAAAAAATTGTAAAAAATCTAAAAGAAAAAAGAAAGCCATCCAAGCTTCCCAACAGGGTGAACTCCCACTTGCATATAGATGATTCCGAAGGGGTTTTGGTTGAGGGACAACGTTTTCAGTTCCGGGCCCTGGTCGTTGATCCCCTTGATTCCAACTGGACGAAAAAGGTTTTGGCAGAATCTATTAACGTGACCCAAATGCTTGAACAGGGCTGCTACCGGACGTAACGCGCATTAAGCCTACTACAGATCCTTAAAAAACAGGGGTCACCTACGTTTCCAAAAGTAGGCGCCCCCTTTTTCATCTTCAAAGAATCCACCAATAAATTATTGAATTTCCGTACTTTCTAATCATGACGGGTCTGGGCATTGACAAATCAAGTCAGCCCATGGCTGTGTTATGTTAGGATTGTGCGAGCACACATTAGTTCTCTTTTTCAAACCATTCTGATCGTAACAATCTGATAACAATTCATTAATATCTCCCAAATCATAGCAAGATAAATCATTGATTATTCAAAACTACAATCATGGTTGATCAGGTGTGTCAACACCCGGGCTCAGCCCTTAACGAAACAAGACAGAAATTGAAGAACTCATTAAAGTTTTAAATAAATGACATTTGAAAGCAATGAAATCACCGGCAACAGCGACATCAAAGAACAGCGCAAGGAATGGATCGGCCTTTTGGGATCAGCTGATCCCCATTGGCTTGAGCAGCAGAAAGAAAGTCTGGGGCTGGATCTCACAGCGGATGTTATGGTCCAGCCGGAAACCGGAATGATTATGATGCAGGCCCGCCAGGATGGGGCAGGTCCCAGGTTCAATTTGGGGGAAGTGACCGTATCCCGATGTATTCTCAAGCTGGATGGGGTCATGGGCTATGCCATGGTTATGGGATGCAACCTTCAGCACGCCAAGCTGGCTGCCCTGTTTGACGCCATGTTCCAGATGCCCAACACCGGAGATAGCCTCAGGAAAAATCTGGTTCCGGAACTTCGCCGGATGAAGAAAGAGCGCCGGGACAAAGAGGCCTGGGATGTCCGGTCGTCAAAAGTGGAATTTTTCACCATGAAGCGGGGAGAATAAGATGAAATCAGGCTTTGCCTCCCAGACCTTTGACAGCCAAAAGGTATTTCGGACGATTCTTGGCGCCATGGCCTCGCCTGGACAGATTATGACACTGGATATAGATATGGATTTTCAGGAGCCGGTTCATCATGCCTCAGGCGCCATCCTGCTGACCCTCATGGATTTCGAAACCCCGTTCTGGACAGATCTTGAAAACCAAAATGCCGCCGTGCAGTGGCTTAGATTTCACACCGGCGCACCGTATATTCATAGCGCCGCCCATGCCGGATTTGCTCTGGTGACGGATTACGATACTTTCGACACCCCGGAGCAGTTCAATCCAGGCACCATAGAGTCTCCGGACCAGTCAACGACCCTGATTGTCCACACCCGGGGCTTAGACGACCGGGGAAGAATCCGGTTGACCGGCCCCGGCATCAAGAAAGAGCGCTTCATCAATCTTAAAGGCATCAAAGAAAATTTTTTTACCAAACGCAAAAATATCGTGCAGGCCTACCCATTGGGGATCGACATGATCTTTGTCTGCGACCGTCAGTTCACGGCCATTCCCAGAACAACTGCCCTGGAGGTGCTCTGATGTATGTGGCGGTCAAAGGCGGAGAGAACGCGGTCAAACACAGCAGGCGTTTGGTGGCCAAGGCCAGACGAGGAGATCAATCTCTGAGTCAGATCCAGGTGGAACAGATTATGAACCAGATGGCCCTGGCTGTAGACCGGGTCATGGCCGAAGGGTCGCTTTACGATCCACTGGCAGCCGCGACGGCCATTCGCCAGGCCCAAGGAGACCTGGTAGAGGCGGTGTTTCTGGTCAGAGCTTTTAGAACCACTCTGCCCAGGTTCGGCAATTCAAAACCTGCCGCCACCGACAAGATGCGGCTTTTCAGGCGGATTTCAGGCATCTTCAAGGACATTCCTGGCGGACAGATCCTGGGCCCCACCTACGATTATACCCACCGGCTCATTGAGTTTGAGGGGCAGGAGAATCAAACGGAACAGTCGCCCTCCGAGCCCAATCATCCAGAAATTGATCCTATTGATGAAAAATTCATCCCCTGGGTTCAAAACCTGCTGGTGAAACAAGACCTGATACCCGAAATCCAAGAGGAATTAATCGGAGCGCCCGTACCGGATCTGACCCGTCAGCCGTTAAAACTGCCGGCCGGGCGGGAGGTCAGGCTCCAGAACATGGCCCGGGGGGATGAGGGGTTCCTGCTGGCCTCGGCCTATTCACTACAGCGGGGATTCGGCCTGGACCGGCACCCGTTTCTGGGAGAATTAAGGGTCGGCTGGACCACGCTGGTCTACACCCCGCCGGAGCTGGGTTTTGAAATTGAAATCGGTGAAGTCAAACTCACCGAATGCTTTATGGTCAACCGGACCAACGGCGGTGAAAACACAAAAGCCGGGCTGGAAAACGGTTACGGCATTATCTTCGGCCAAAACGAACGCAAGGCCATGTCCGTGGCCCTGCTGGACCGGTCCCTGACAAAGGCCGGCAAAGGAGAAGACCGGATAGAGTATCCGGCCCAGGATCAGGAATTTATCCTTGCCCACAGCGACAATGTTGAATCATCAGGGTTTGTACAGCACCTGAAACTGCCCCACTATGTGGATTTCCAGTCCGAGTTGGTCTTTATCCGGAACCAAAACAAGGGCAAAAGATCCCAAACAAAAGGAAAGACTGCTTCTCGTGTATAATTTTGCCTATCTGGACGAACAGACAAAAAAAATGATCCGAAGAGCCGTGCTCAAGGCCATGGCCATCCCCGGATTTCAGGTGCCCTTTGGCGGGCGTGAGATGCCGCTGCCCTACGGGTGGGGAACAGGCGGTATCCAGCTTACCGCCTCCCTTCTGGGAAAGGCAGACACCCTTAAAGTGATTGATCAGGGCTCGGACGATACGGTTAATGCCGTGAGCATCAAGGATTTTTTCAAAAAAACCGCCAGCATTGCCATCACTGAGCAGACCATCAAGGCCTCCATAATCCAGACCCGGCACAGGATACCCGAAACGCCGTTGACCGAGGGTCAGATCATGGTCTACCAGGTCCCCATTCCAGATCCCTTGCAGTTCATTGAGCCCCGGCGGCCGGAAGCGGCCAAGATGCATGCATTTGCGGAATACGGTACCATGTATGTCAAACTCTACGAGGATATTGCCAAGCACGGCCGCATTGCGCTCTCCTTTGATTATCCGGTTCTGGTGAATCACCGGTATATCATGAGTCCCTCTCCCAACCCTAAATTTGACAACCCCAAGCTCCACCAATCCCCCGCTATTCACCTCTTTGGCGCGGGCCGGGAGAAGCGTATCTATGCCGTGCCCCCATATACAGATGTGGTCAGCCTGGATTTTGATGATTTTCCCTTTGAACTGGAAAAGTGGCAAAAAGCCTGCGCCATCTGCGGCGCCAGAACATCTTTTCTTGATGAAATCCTCACCGATGACGACGGCACACGAATGTTTGTCTGCTCTGATACCGAGTATTGCCAAAAGCGTAAGGAGGGCTCATGAGCCCTCTTCCCCCGGACCTGCCCCTGCTGCGTGTCCAGAACCTGTCCAAGTTCTACGGCAGAAACATGGGGTGCAACAATATCAGTTTTGAGTTAGCCCAGGGCGAGGTTATCGGCATTGTGGGCGAATCCGGTTCCGGCAAATCCACCCTGCTCAAATGCATTGCAGGCACCGAAACTCCGACCAACGGCTCGGTTTTTTTCAACTCATCCTTTGGCTTTCTGGACCTGATTAAGGCCAATGAAATTCTGCTGCGCAAAATTGCCCGGACCCAGACCGGCTTTGTCACACAAAATCCCAGGGACGGTCTGCGCATGAACATCTCGGCCGGCGGCAACATCGGCGAGCGCCTCATGGCCAACGGCATGCGCAACTACACGCAAATCCGAAAAATTGCTTTGGACTGGCTTGAACGGGTGGAGATTGATCCGGAGCGTATCAATGACCTGCCCACCACCTTTTCAGGCGGCATGCAGCAGCGGCTCCAGATTGCGGCCAACCTGGTTTCAGATCCTAAAATTGTGCTGATGGATGAACCCACATCCGGGCTGGATGTCTCGGTCCAGGCCCGGCTTATTGATGTCTTAAGAAAACTTGTGGCGGGCCTCAAACTCTCCATGATCCTGGTCACCCATGACCTTGCCGTGGCCAGACTGCTCAGTCACAGGCTTTATGTCATGAAAAAGGGCCGGATCGTTGAATCGGGCTTAAGTGACCAGATTCTGGATGACCCCAGAGAACCCTATACCCAGCTGCTGGTCTCATCCATCCTTAAACCCTAAAGGTTTTGCCATGAAAAATATGGACCCCATACTCACCCTGATCAACCTTCACAAGGACTTTATCTTCCACCACCAGGGCGGCACACGCCTGTCGGTGCTGGACAATTTTTCCATGAAGTTCTATCCCTCCTGCACCAGCATTCTCACCGGCCCTTCGGGTGTGGGCAAGAGTACCCTGCTGCGCATGATCTATGCCGGGTACAGTACCCCTAAAGGCAAAATTTTGGTCCGTCATAGGGACAGAACTGTGGATATCGCATCGGCGCCGCCGGCGCTGGTTTATGAGATCCGATTGCATACCATCGGTTATGTCAGCCAATTTTTAAGGGTCGTGCCCCGTGTATCAGCCCTGGATACGGTGATTGAGCCCCTGGTAGCCAGAGGAACAGCCGAATCCAAAGCAAAAGTAAAGGGAAAAGAGCTGCTGGAACGGCTGCGCATCCCGGAAAATCTTTGGGGTCTGTCCGCCACAACCTTTTCTGGCGGAGAACAGCAACGCATAAACATTGCCCGGGGATTTATCGCTCCCTACCCTGTGATGCTTCTGGATGAGCCCACCGCCTCCCTGGATCCTAAAAACAAGCAGACCGTCATTGATCTGATAACCGAAAGCGTAGATGCGGGCACCTGTGTCATCGGGGTTTTCCACGACAAAGCCGATCAGGAAAAAATCAAGGGCCGGGCCGTGAATATGGCCCCGGCAACAGTCTGCCCGCAGACTGAAAAACAGGAGGTACAGGCATGACGCTTCTTATCACAGGCGGCCCGGTATTTGACGGCGCAAGCCTGATACCCCAGGGCACCGTCTTGGTACACAACGGACGCATCGTTGAAGTAACATCAGGTATATCTGCAGCCCCCAAAGAGCTTAATTCCCAAAGCGATTTGCACACCATCAATACCCAAGGCAATCTGATCATGCCGGGACTCGTCGACCTTCACTCGGACAGTCTGGAACGATCCATTGAAAAGCGCAAAGGGGTGTTTTTCGACATAGAATTCGCCCTGCTCAACCTGGACCGGCACCTGGCCACCTGCGGCATCACCAGTTTCTTTCATGCCATGAGCTTTGCCGATAACGAACTGGGACTGCGCTCTCCGGCCACCGCCGCAGACTGCGTAAGAAGAATCAAGGCCTTTACCAACTGTGCCCAATCCCTGGTCCGGCACAACACCCATATCCGCTACGAGGTGGGATCAAGGCAAAGCTTTGAGATCATTCTCGAACTTTTAGATGAAGGCCTGGTGGACCTTGTCTCCATCATGGACCACACCCCGGGCCAGGGCCAGTTCAAATCCCTGGCCGACTACATGACCTTCCACCTGGCCGAGTATGACCTGACCCGGGCAGAGATAGAGACACGGGTCCGGGAAAAACAGACCGGTAATCGGGAAGCCTGGGATATGGTAACCACCCTGGCGCATGCTGTCATGGCCCACGGTATTCCCATGCTCAGCCACGATGACGACACCCCGGAAAAGGTGGACCTGGTCCGATCCATGGGGGTTGAGGCCACTGAGTTTCCTGTATCCATGGCAGCGGCCGAACGGGCATCAAACACAGGGATGGCGGTTTTCATGGGGTCGCCTAACCTGATCCGGGATGCCTCAACCAACGGAAATCTAAAAGCCTCCCAGGTTCTTGAAACCGGAATGCTTACGGGCCTGGTTTCGGACTATTATCCGGAATCCCTGCTCCAGGCCGCCTTCAAGGCCGGCCACAGAATCAACAATCTGCAAGCGGGCCTGGCTGCCGTCACCTCCGGGCCCGGACAGTATATCAATCCGGAAACGGGACCGGGCCGGCTTTGCTCCGGTGCCCCTGCAGACATTCTCATTGTAAACCAGGACCATGCCTGGGCGCATATCACCCTGGCTTTTGTCAACGGACGTCAGGTGTTCAGCATTGAAGCACCGCGTGTGTCCAAAGCCGTATAAGGAGATGTTATGAATTCCCAATCCGTGCTCACCGTTAACAACCTGACCAAAATCTTTAACCCCGATATCACCGCCGTGGATGATGTCTCTTTTTCGGTGAACCAGGGGGAACTTGTGGCCATCCTCGGACCTTCGGGAGCCGGGAAATCCACTTTGCTGCGCTGTTTGAACCGGCTGATCCCAAGGACAACCGGGGAGATCCGCATCCACGGAGAAGACATTACCCGGTGCCGGGGCCAAAATCTTCTCAAACTCAGGTCCGATGTGGGCATGGTCTTCCAGCAGTTCAACCTGGTGCCCCGTCTCACGGTATTTGAAAATGTTCTGGCAGGTCGCCTCAGTCTATGTTCCAACCTGTTCTGGTCAATGGCCTCGGTGTTCAAAATTTTCAAAGAAACAGAAAAGCAGAAAGCCTTTGAGGCCCTTACCCAGGTTGGGATCTCCCATCTGGCCCCAAAGCGGGCGGACAGCCTCTCCGGCGGACAGCAGCAGCGGGTGGCCATTGCCAGGACCCTGGCCCAGGAGCCCAGCGTTGTCCTGGCGGACGAACCTGTGGCCAGTCTGGATCCGGCAAGTTCCCACCGGGTCATGGGTATTCTCAAAAAAATCTGTGACTCCCGGAGCATCCCTGTCCTGATCAACCTTCACCAGGTAGACCTGGCACAGCAGTACGCCGACCGGATCATCGGTATTCAGGACGGCCGCCTGGTCTTTGACGGCCCTGTGGATAAGTTCACCCCCCCGATTGCCAAAACCATTTACGGGGCGGAGTTTGAATCGGCTGTCTGTTCAGCACATATCAATTCCGTCCCGGACACGGCCAAAGAAAAAACCTTTGCCGCATAACCTATGACAACTAACATTTGTTCCATCACCCCATTATTTTTGTAAGGAGAAACCAATGAATTTTTTGAAGAAACTTTTGCTTACCCTGTTCTGCCTGTCTATGACGGCAGCTGCCAGTGTCAATGCAGCCCCGAACTGGCCGGACAAAATCAGGGTCGGCCTAATCCCCACCGAGGGAGGTGCTGACATTCAAGTACGGTTTGCGCCGCTTATGGCGCACCTGGAAAAAAACCTGGGCATCAAAGTCGAGGCGTTTTCCGCCTCTGATTATGCAGGCATCATCACCGCTATGGCCCATAAGCACATCGACTTTGCCTATTTCGGCCCCAAGTCCTATGTGGAAGCTTCTGCAAGGGCCGGTGCCGAAGCCCTGGCACTGGAGCTGGACAAGACCGGTGCCAAAGGCTACTACGGCATCATCATCACCCAAAAGGGTTCTGGGATAACCACCCTGGACCAGGCCATTAACAAAACCCACACCTTTTCCTTTACCGATCCCAACTCCACCTCAGGGTGCCTGGTGCCCAGCGTACTTTTCTACCGCGACCTGAAGACCAATCCTGAAAAACTGTTTACCGAAGTCTCTTTTTCCGGATCTCACGGTGCCTCTATCCTGGCTGTGAAGAACGCTAAAATCGAAGTGGCCTCCACCAACAACATCGACCTGGACCGAATGATTGAAAAAGGGGCTGTTTCAAAAGACGACTTCAACATCATCTGGACTTCCGAGCTGATTCCCGGCGCCCCCATGGCCGGCAGAAAAGATCTGCCCGCCAGTCTCAAGGCTGCTTTTACAGGTGCTTTGATGGCCTTTAACTTTGATGAGGCCGGCATTGAAAAGCTACAGAACGGCGGTTATGCCCCGGTAAGCGACACCACCTATGACGTGGTCCGGTATATGAAGCGGTTGAAAGCCAAACTCCAGGAGAAAAAAGGAAACTAAACCATGAAAAAGGGATTTAAACCTCTGACCCTTGCGGCGGGATTGATGCTCATCGCAGGATTTTTCCTGCCCTGGCTGGGGAAAGATCCTTTTTACTTGGCAGGTTACACCCTGGTTATGCTCGGGTACTGGATTGTGTTGATTTTTCCTTTGGCCGGTGCTGCGGCTGTAGGGTTTACCCTGATGCGCAGCCGACCGAGGGCAGTCGATTTACTTTATCCGGGCCTGACAGGAGTGACCGCCTTTGCTGTGATTATTGCAGCCCTTCTGTTTTCGGATTCCGGGGCCCTGTCCTTAGACGGGCACGGACCCTTGGCCGAAATGATCCACCTTCAGGATGGAGAACGACTTGTCCGGTTTCATCCGGTTGACAACTTAGGGACGGGCCTAATCTTGTGTATTTCAGGCACGCTCATGCTCTGTGCACTGCCCCTTATCTTCCGTAATTTTTTAGATGAGCTCAGGCTGGACCAGCCCCTTGCGTTCCGAAAAGTGATCCGGCCACCCACGGTTCTTTCCGGCTACCGGCGATTCAATCTTTTAGCTGTTTGCCTGGTCATTTTGGCCGTGACCTGGGTCTGGTGCGGTATCAGCCCGTTAAAGGTATGGGAAAATCGGGGCCATGCCAAGGAATATCTCTTTGGCCGTGAATTAAGCCAGGCTGACCAGAGTTATATCCAGGATCAGATCGACCGGGCCCCCCGGACCGAAGCCATGGGACGGGCCCAGGCGTATATGTCCGACAAGTACAGGAACCTGCCCTTTGACCAGCGCCCGGGTTTCCAGGAAATGGAAAAGGAGCGCCGGAAAAAGAAAAAAGAGATTCTGGCAGCCATGGACGCCGAAGAGATCCAAAGGTTAAAGCAGGCAGCCAAAAAAGATGCTTTAAAAGAAAAACAAGGCGGATATTTTCCGCCGGAAACCGCGCCCGAAAAGATTAAAGGGTATATGGTGGCCCTGCTGGAGACCATCGCCATTGCCATCTGGGGGACACTGCTGGCACTGGTCTGTGCCATCCCGGTCTCCTTTTTCGCAGCCCAAAACACCCTGGAAATCATCCTGCCCGGGGAAGAGATCAAGCCCCGATCCAGCCGGAAGACCATCTCTTTTATGGTCCGGCGGCTGCTGGACGCCTGCAGGGGATTCAACGAATTTGTCATGGCCTTGATCTTTGTGGCGGTAATCGGCCTGGGGCCCTACGCGGGGATTCTGGCCCTGTGGATCCATACCTTCGGCATTCTGGGCAAAGTCTTTTCCGAACAGATCGAGGCCATTGAATCCGGCCAGGTCGAGGCCCTGACCAGCACAGGCGCGTCTGCCGCCCAGACCATTGCCTTTTCAGTAATGCCCCAGGTGATGCCGGTTTTTGTCTCCTACACACTGCTCAGGTTTGAATCCAACGTCAGAAGCGCGGCTATCCTCGGCTTTGTCGGGGCAGGCGGCATCGGCTTTCTCATTTTTGACAAACTGAACGGATACCTGTTCCGAGAGGTTTGCACCATGATGATCATCATTATCATCACAGTAGGCATTATCGATCATCTGTGCAGCAGAATCAGAATGCGATTTATTTGATTACTAAGGAAAACACCATGAACATTATCGGCACCAAAATCGACGAAGTCCGGATTGACGGACAAATGGATCGGCTGGTATCGGATCTCACCCGCATCCGGGAGATGGGGATTAAGGCGGTGGAACTTCCCGTTCACGGCTTTGATGTGATCCTCAACGGAGAACTGTCTCCACGGCGCATGACCGAGGTGACCGCCATTTTAAAAGAGTTTGATTTTACCTATTCCGTTCACGGTCCCAATCCGGTCAATCTCATGGACCAGGAAAATCCTGAACTCCATGCCCGGGTTTTAGAAGCGGCCTTGATCTTTGCCCGGAAGGTGGGGGCCAAGTGCGTGGTTTACCATGGTGGGCGCTTTTACCCTGAGGAGCAGTTTAACCGCCATGCCCGGCAATACTTGAAGCCCAAAGAAAAAGAGGCCATGCTGGACCAGGAGGCCCGGTGGCTTGACACCCTGTCTCATAAGCACCCGGATGTCTTTATCGCCGTTGAAAACGCCCGGCCTTACACCACGGCAAGTCCTTACAGCTACGCAGAATTTATGGATCAACTGAGACACCAGATCCTAAAAATCAACCGCCCCAACGTAAAAATCAACCTGGACTTTGGTCATTTGTTCATGACCTCAAGATTTTACGGATTTGATATGCTGGAAGCAGTGTTATCGATAAAAAATCTGGTGGTCCATACCCATGTCCATGATAATTTCGGCGGTACAGTCCATCACTGGGAAAAACAGCAGACCCACCAGCTGCCCTTTGGCCTGGGTGACAGCCACATGCCCGTGGGCTGGGGAAGCCTGCCGGTTCAAGAGATCCTCGAAATTCTTCTGCCCCAATACAAGGGGTTGCTCATGATGGAGCTGCGCTCCCGGTATTTTCAGGATATTCCCACATCAAAAGCCAACCTGGCTTATATCTTATCCGAAGTTTTGGGTACCTAAGAAAACGCAGCGCCATCCATTAGGGTCACATAGCCCTACTTCAATCCCATGCAATTGGCATAGAAGGTGACTGTCGCCGGCCAGTCGGAAAATACGCCGATAACGCCAACATCCTTCGCCAATACATCAAGCACCTCCAGCATGTCCCCGTCGTTGTCGATGGCCGGAGTAATGCTCTGGTAATACCAGCCACCGCCTTCTTTCAGCAGACCGGAGCGCTCCAGGGTCCAGGTGATGATGTCCAGCCCGGCTGCTTTGGCGTTCAGGGCATACTCAGAAGCTGGGTATAGTCGTCCGTCATTTCGATGCTCGGTGCTTTGAGTTCCGGGGTCATTTTTACGCCCAGGCTTTTAAAAAGTTCAATGCTTTCAGCATGGGTGACCAGGGTCCCTCTGGCACTGTAAAGATCGGTACGCCACTTTGGCGTCGCGTCCATATATTCTTCCACAGTGGTGGCATTGGTGTTGGAGGAATCCATTTTGCCGATTACTTCGTTGGCCGAAGATTTTAATCCGCGGAATATTCAATATATGCCTGTGGTTAAAATTTTCGTTCAGACACTACTTAGTCAAGTCGTTTCGGAAAGCTGTTGATTGGAATAAATTCGGCCTTTAGAAGACAACTATGATGGACGTTGTTTCAGGTCAAAATTATGAAATATTGACAACAAAATTAACCAATACTATTTTGTACCGGACTTACTTTCAAACCATATTCAAAGGCAATACATGATTAAAACCATGAAGTCCCAAAAACGGGTAAATTTCGATGATTGTGACCCCTTCTCTCACCTGAACAATACAAACTACATCAATTACTTTCTAACAGCCAGGGAAGAGCAGCTCAGGACCAATGATGTACTTGATATTTTTGAACATGTGAAGGCCACAGGAAACGGATGGGCCGTGACCGCTCACAATATTCTTTATTTAAAACCTTCGATATTGGGAGAAGAGCTGGAAATCTGGAGCAGGATGATGACCTTTGACCGATTTAGGAATCTAGTAGAGTTTATCATGATTTGCCCCGAAAAAAAGCAACTCAAATCGGTCATGCACAGTGAATTTGCATATATTTCCATTAAAAAGGCAAAACCTGTCCCCCTTGACGATCAGATGCTTGGTTTGTTTAAGGAGGTCTCCTTGTTCCCGGAAAAAGAGATATCTTCCATTGACATCAAGGATCGGCTCAAACAAATTAAACTCGAAATTTCATGATATTACGGTGAACAGGTTTTATTCGCCACTGTACACACTCTAAAGAGTCGGCGTCGATTATTTTTTCAAAAGTTCCCGGCGCAGCATATCAAGGGCCATGGCGGCAAACAGTTGTTTGTTGCGTCCACGATCACCGCTGTCCAGCATAAACCGTTGAGAACGTGCCCCGGACGGCCCTGCCACCCCAATGCATACAGTTCCCACAGGTTTTTCGTCGCTGCCGCCTGAAGGCCCTGCAATACCGGTAGTGGACACAGCCCAGTCAGATCCGCCGGCGGCTTTGACGCCGGTTGCCATTTCAAGGGCAGTGGTCTCATCCACCGCACCATTTTTTTCCAAGGTTTCATGCGCCACATTCAAAATTGCCTCTTTGGCTGAATTGGCATAGGTGGTGGCTGATAATAAAAAATAGTCGGAAGCACCCGGCACATCCGTTACCAGATGCGCCACAAGTCCGCCGGTACAGGATTCAGCCACACTGAGTGTCTGCCCCCGTGCCGATAGAAGCCGCCCGGCTTCCTCAGCCAGGGTCAGCCCCTGGTCGGAAACAAGATTTGATCCAATCCTTTTCTTCACCCACTGTTTTGCCTGATTCATCCGGGAGTCGCCGTCCGAATCCCTTTGTGCTTGAGAAACCCCCTCTTTGACCTGGGATAATTTTACCTCAATCATCGGGAATCTGATTCTAAACCCTAAATGAATTTCTGGAAATTGTTCGCTGAAACCGGCAAGTGCATCCCCGACCCTTGCTTCATGCATGCCGAACAACGTCAGACGTATCACCTGAATTTCACCGGCATGCCCGGTGATTTGCTTCAACCGGGGTCTTACGCTCAGATCAAACATCCGCTCCATCTCCCTTGGGACACCAGGCATGCAAAAAAAACGGCAATTGCCGATACGTATGGAAAACCCCGGTGCAGTACCGTGAAGATTTTCCATAAACCTTGCACCTTTGGGCAGTATGGCCTGTTTTTCATTGGCAGGTGTCAGATCATATCCGCGTTTATCAAAAAATTTTTTCATGGAGCGCATGGCTTCATCATCCATGGCAAGTTCAACCCCGGCAACTTCAGCAAAGGCCTGGGTCGTTAAATCATCGGATGTGGGTCCAAGTCCGCCGGTCATGACACAGACATCTGCGCTGGAGGCAATGCTTTTAATCTCTTTGACAAGGGCTGGCATATCATCGGGCACAGTACTTGTTTTTATTACGGTTACGCCTGAATGTTTAAGCTGCCGGCATAAAAAAGCGCTGTTGGTGTCTACAATATCGCCAAGCAATACCTCATTGCCTGTGGAAAAAACATGGCCTTTGGTCATGGGAAAGTCCTTTTAAATTAATCTAAGTTGTTAAAAAACATGGCATGGTTGGATGAAAAAAAGGCCGGATTTTTCCTGAACCTGGACCCCACCCCCAGCTGTTTTTTAAACTCTTTATCGATAAACGATTTCACTTTACGACGGGTCCAGTCCCAGGGGTGTTCAAAATTAAGGTATAAGGAGAGGTCTCCATGGTAAAATTCATGGGTCACAAGCCCTTGGGCATCTTCACTGAACTTAGGCAAATTAAACACGGACAGATTCAGATAGTCAATATCTGATTTATGCCTCTGGATATACCTAAGTGTACGATGGGCTGCAGCCTCATCTTCAAAATGGGTGCCGAAAAGCAGGTAGACAAAGGTCAGAATACCTGCGGCTTTCAGGTTCGCAAGGGTGACTGACGCAAGCTCAAGATCCGTACCCTTGCCCATATCTTCCAAAACCTTCTGGTCACCGGATTCTAACCCAAGTTTCAGCATCTCACATCCGCTTTGTTTAAGCGCTTTGCAAAATTGCGGATCTGCAAAATCCTTTTCAAACCGCACAAACCCATACCACTTAAAAGCGCACTGCTGTCTGGAAAGTGCGCGCAAAAATGCGGGCGTCACCGAATTGTCTATAAAATGAACCACCTCAGGATTGTGATTTTCGGCCATTGCCTCAAGATCCCCAAGCACCCGATCCGCCCGCTGGGTTGAGTAAGGCCGGGTTTCAGCTTTTTCAGGACAGAATTTGCATTTGCTCCAGTAACAGCCGATGGATCCCCGGAAAGGCAGAATTTTTGCCGGCGCAATATAATCATGGTTGTCGGCAAACCCGTAGTCCGGCACATAATGTTTTTTTTCAATCCCGGGTTTGCCAAGCAGTGCAAGCAAAGGAATTTCGCCCTCCCCTTTGACCAGATGATCAATCAGACTTGAAAAGGGGTTATTAAAATCAGGACGGCTCATCCAGGAGGAGATCAATCCCCCGCCCATCACCAATTTTTTATCCGGAAAATTATCCCTGATCCATCCGGACAGGGCAAAACTGACCAGGGCCTGGTTGAGATAACATAAAGAGATGCCGATCCAGGGATGATCCCAGGATTCTATCACACTACGAAGTTTTTCTTCAAAATAAGGAAAAAAAGGATTTTCCTGATATTGTTCTGCACTGTCAAGCAACGCCTTGGAGTCAACGGACGAGAGCTGATTATCCGAATAGTCACTTAAACTGATTCTGAATCTTGACCGATCCACGGAGACGGCCACCAGATGGTTCAGATCATAGACCCGCTGGTGGTAGCGGTCAAAATTGGTGTACAGATCCGGATTGCCGAGATCCTTTAAAATAGCATCCCTGTTTTTCAGGGCCCGCCGGGTCCAGGAATCGGTTGCCTTATCTTTGCCCACGGAATTGATCAGCCATAAAAGGCCATCCACATTGGCATCAACACATTTGCAGTCAATACCGTTTTCTTTCAATGCCGATGACAACAGTGCAATGCCGGCTGGCGGTTCGCAGGGTTTTGCCACAGGGGGGAACAACAAAAGCATTTAAATCAGTCCAAAAGTAAATATCATAATGTTAAGATACCTCCAAATCAAAACCATAAAGGACATGAAGTGCATGAAGATTTATTTGGGGTATTTTCTTCATGGGCTTCATGTCCTTGTATGGTTAAAAAAACAATCAATATATAAATGTCGAAGCTCAATAGTACCAGCTTTTTTTCATCTTGATCCAGGTTTTGCCTGGGTATTTTTAACTTTGTTTCTACCGATAGAAACATTTTTATTGACACCACTATTAAAACCATTTAATTTGGCGAAAAATAATACTGATAAAGGGCACGTATGAAAACTTTTGCAAACAACCAGAAGCACACCTTATGGAATTGGCGTTCCTGGTCAATATGGCAATGGCTGTTGCACCGGTTATCTAAGATGCTTTAAACTCTTGTGACATATCGCTGCAGCAGCTTTCACTTAAACACATGGCTGTTGCGGAACCAAGGCTGACAACATCCATGTCGGCCTTTTTTTATTTTAAAAAGCCTTGGACAAAATGAATACAACAAGTTTTTAAGACTTTCTTAATAAAAGGATTTTTTTAATGATACTAGACAGACTGCCGGATAAAGACCAATTTATCAAACTTGCCCAATCCGCCAATGTCATACCTGTAGCCACAAGGGTGCTTGCAGACAGTGATACCCCCGTATCCATTCTGCAGAAATGTTATGAAAAGGATAAAGCGTGCTTCCTTTTAGAGAGTGTGGAGGGTGGCGAGCGCTGGGGCCGGTACAGCTTTCTTGGCGTTTCGGCCTTTGGGCACATCAAAATTTTTAAAACCCATGTTCTTGTGGAGACCCGCCACGACACAAAGAAAATTGACCACAACAATGATCCTTTAAGCGTCATGCGGGATGTGATCAAAAAATTTACCCCTGCCGACATCCCGGATTTACCAAGATTCTGGAGCGGAATCACCGGCTACTTTGCCTATGAGATCGTCTCTTTTTTCGAAAACATTGACGTTTCTCTGCCCGAAGGCTCCCCATACGGCCATTTTATTATTCCCGAGCAGATGATCATCTTTGACAATATCAAACAAACCCTGACCTGCCTGAACATCTGCTACCTGTCCGAGATCGATGATCCGGCTATCGTTTATGATGATGCCAGAAACAACGTTGACACACTTGTCAAAGATTTAGGAAAACCCCTTGTTCCCAAGCCTGCTGCCCATGTTGCAGACACGAAGCTTGTACCGGAAACACCGGCCGAAGAGTACATGGCAGGGGTTAAAACCATCAAGGACCACATTGTGGAGGGAGATATTTTCCAGGCGGTATATTCCCAGCCCTTTTCGTGCAAAACAGATGTTGATCCCGTACTGATCTACCGGGCCCAGCGCTATATCAATCCGTCGCCTTACATGTTTTTCATGAATTTCACGGATCGGGTCATTGCAGGCTCTTCACCTGAAACCATGGTGCGCCTGGAAAACCGGGTGGCTACCTTGCGGCCCATCGCCGGGACAAGGCCCCGGGGCAAAAACGAACAACAAGACCGATCCTTAGCCGATGATCTGCTCAATGATGAAAAGGAAAAGGCAGAACACGTCATGCTCATTGATCTAGGCCGAAATGACCTTGGCCGGGTTGCCCAGGCCGGCACGGTCCAGGTGACCGACACCATGGTCATTGAACGCTATTCCCATGTCATGCACCTGGTCTCCAATATCACCTGTGATTTAAAAGAGGACTGCGACGCCTTTGATCTGTTCAAGGCCACCTTTCCGGCAGGCACTTTGTCCGGAGCGCCCAAAATCCGGGCCATGGAGATCATCGGCAAGCTTGAGAACCGTCAACGGGGGGTCTATGGCGGAGCGGCAGGATACATCTCTTTTACCGGCAACATGGATTTTGCCATCACCATCCGGACCGCCGTCATGGAAAACGACAAGTTGACCGTCCAGGCAGGAGCCGGTATTGTCTACGATTCAGACCCTGAAACCGAATTAAACGAATGCATCAACAAGGCCAAAAGTGTTGAGATGGCATTAAAACTTGCGCTGTCACAAAGCACAAAAGGATAGTAAAATATGAAAACCGCAATAATAGACAACTACGATTCCTTTACCTTTAACCTGGTGCATTATGTGCTGCATACAGGGGCCCAGGCAGAGGTATTTAGAAACGATAAGATCAGTGTGGCCGAACTTGAGGACTTAGGGTTTGATGCAATTATCCTGTCACCGGGGCCGGGCAGGCCCGAAGACGCAGGCATCTGCCTAGAACTTGTACAAAAGCTGTCAGGAAAACTTCCTATTCTGGGTGTATGTTTAGGACATCAGACCATTGCCCAGAGTTTTGGCGGCACCATTATCCATGCCAAGTCCATTATGCACGGCAAAACATCTATGGTGGAAGCAGACGGGAAACATATTTTTTCTGGCATCAACAAGCCCTTTAATGTTATGCGTTACCACTCCCTGGCGGTTCAGGAATCAGACCTGCCCGATTGTCTGGAAGTGACAGCCAGAACCCTGGACGGGGAAATCATGGGCATAAGGCACAAAGAACACCCAACCCAGGGAGTTCAGTTCCATCCGGAATCTTTCATGACCACTGTGGGAAAACGGCTGATCAGAAACTTCATCAAAGGAGCATGATATGGATTTTACAGACTACCTGAATACGATCATAAAAAAGCAGGATCTTAGCCAGGACCAGATGGCAAGCATGCTGGACACAATCTTCTCAGGACAGGCCACAGAATCCCAGGTCGGCGCATTCATGGCTGCCCTGGCCACAAAGGGAGAGACATTTGAAGAACTGGCTGGGGCAGCCCGGGCCATGCGCACAAAGGCGGTTCGCGTTCAAACCCTTGCCAAAAAGGTGATTGACACCTGCGGCACAGGCGGTGACGCCTCGGGTTCCTTTAATATTTCAACGACTACGGCCTTTGTTATTGCCGGTGCCGGCGTCACCGTGGCAAAACACGGCAACCGGTCCGTTACCAGCAAATGCGGCTCTGCGGATGTACTTGAAGAACTTGGGATCAATTTAAGCGTGGATCCTGAAATTGTAGAAGAGGCCATCAATGAAATCGGTATTGGCTTCATGTTTGCGCCTTTGTACCATGGGTCCATGAAGTACGCCATGAAAGCCCGGACCGAATGCAAAATCAGAAGTATTTTCAACATGCTCGGTCCCTTGACTAACCCGGCAGCCGCCTCATGTCAAATCCTTGGGGTATATGCACCTGAATTGACCGAAATGTTTGGCAAGGCATTGGATCTGCTGGGGGTGGAAAAGGCCTTTGTGGTCCACGGTCATGATGGGATGGATGAGATGACCACCACAGACCTGACCCGGGTGACAGAACTCAATGACGGCATGATCAAAACCTATGATGTGGATCCTGTGACCTATTTTGGCGAATACGCCAACCCTGAGGATCTTTTGGGCGGCGATGTAAAACGCAATGCCGCCATCACCCGGGCCATTCTGTCCGGCGCAAAGGGACCTAAACAAGATATTGTCCTGCTCAATGCCGGCACAGGTCTTGTGGCTGCAGATGCCGCCCCCACCATTGAAAAAGGTATCGAGATGGCTTTAAAGTCTATTGAAACAGGGGCAGCTATGGAAAAACTTGAGCTGTTGGCTGATTATACAAAAGAAAACGCTTAAACTGTGTTTGAACGCAAAGTCACCCACCTGCGGCGTTGCAGAAAAATTTGCAATCCTCACATACATGAGTATGCTCCGGTTACAAATTTTCCTGCGCCTTGCATCTGGGCAACTTTGCGTCCAAACACGGGTTTCCTTATGGAGAACCAAACTGAAAGGCAGACAAATGAAAGGATTTCTCAACGCCGTTGTTGATGTTAAAAATAAAGAAATAGATCAAGCCAAAAACAAAATTCCCTTAACCGCCATTCGCCATGATGCCGAACATACCCCGGCCCCGGCCTCTTTTGCAGATGCCATGGCAGCGTCATCCAGCGATTCGGTGGGTATCATTGCCGAGGTTAAAAAAGCATCACCGTCCAAGGGGGATATCAGAACCGACCTTGACGTGGCCGCCTATGCCAAAGCCTACACCCAGGGCGGTGCAAGGGCCATATCCGTGCTTACCGAATCAAAGTATTTTAAAGGCACCTTGCCCGATCTTGAACTGGTGTGTCAAAACACGGATCTGCCCGTCCTTAGAAAGGATTTTATCTTTAGCGAATACCAGATTTATGAAGCCAAAAAGGCAGGGGCATCTGCCGTGCTTTTGATCACCACTCTGCTTGATCCAACCCAGCAGGCAGAACTGACTGTTCTTACCCGGGAACTTGGCATGGAGCCGCTGGTGGAGATCAATTCAGAATTTGAATTTGAGCAAGCCTATAAGGCGCAGGCCCGGGTGGTGGGCATTAACAACAGAAATCTTACCACCCTTGAGGTGGACACAAGTGTTGCAAAGCGTGTGGCAAAAATTTTCCCGGATGAAATCATCTCTGTGGAGGCGTCTGGCATTTCCGGTCGATCCGGCATTGACGCCGGCATTGAAAACCGTATTTTCAATTTTCTTGTGGGAGAGAGTATTGTCCGGTCAAATGATCCGGCCCAGTTTATCAAAACCCTTATCGGCATCAAAGAAGAGAGCGATTAGCAGCCATGACTAAGTTCCCCGCACAGAAATGGCAGATCCCCGGCCCAAGGCAGAACGTGCTGGTCAAGATATGCGGCCTGACCCTTGTGGACAACGCCCTTGACTGCGTGAAAGCCGGGGCTGACATCATCGGACTTATTTTTTTTAAAAAAAGCCCCCGCAATGTAAGCACAGTCCAGGCCCGGGAGATTTCCCGGGCCCTCCCCAAAGAGGTTCCGGCCTGCGGCGTGTTTGTTAACGAAACCTTTGACACGATTATGCAGATCGTTTCTGACTGCGACCTTGACATCGTACAGCTGCACGGATCAGAACCCCCGGAACTTGCAAAACGCTTATCAGCCCAGAACCTTGTGGTGACCAAAGCTTTTTTTGCCGCAAGGCCTCCTGGGCTTTGTGATACGGGAAATTACGCAGACGCCGATTTTTGTCTGGCCGAATACGGCAAAGGAATCCTTCCCGGGGGAAATGCCGAAACCTGGGATTACGACCAGGCCCTTGACATGGCAAAGAAAGTGCGGTTGATGCTGGCCGGCGGACTGACTTGTGAAAATGTGGCGGATGCGGTTTCAAGGATACACCCCTATGCCGTAGATGTCTCTTCGGGTGTTGAAAAAGCAAAGGGGATCAAGGATATTTCAAAGGTTAAAGCATTTATCAGGGCTGCAAAATCCATTAGGCTGCGGCCCTGATAGGATAGCTTCTATTTGACTAGCAAATTCGTTCCCACATATATCTTATCTTCAGGCGTCAAATTATTCAGCCTGCGGATTGCTGCCACATTGGTTTTATATTTCTGGGAAATCGACCACAAGGTTTCACCCTTTTGGACCGTATGAAACTGGCTGGTCTTTTTGGGTTTTGATGTTTTAGGCTTTTTCTTTACAACCTGGACCTTTTTTTCAGGCACAGGGGGCGTTGCCGGTGCTGCAGGCTTTTTTGTTTCAGGCTTTGGTTTAACCACGGGTTTAGGAGGCGGCGTCGAGGCAGCAACAGCTAATTTATTTAATCGGCCTTCAAGTTTACCCACACGCTCAATCAAGGTATCAAGCTTTAGGTTTACTGCCGTTTCAACGCGTGTTATTCGTTCATCAAGATCAGATACAGCCCGCAATGCCGCCTGATTTTCATTTTGCCCTGAAGCGGAGGCGATCTTTGCCAATGAGATCTCAAGGGCGGAGATGCGGTCCTCGAAACCCGGGGCGACCTGATCTCGTTCTTTAGCTGAAACCGCCACTGATTTACTGCTGTTTTGTTTAGATGATCCTCTGAAAAAAAAGAAAAAAACCAAGACAGTAACTGCCAGGGCAGCAATAATAATCATGGTAAATTCATTTTTTTTCAACAATGAAGGCCCCTGCCCAATGGCAGACACCCCAGGTTCTTTTTTTTTCTGATTTGTCTCTGTTGTCTCTTTGCCGGTATTATGAATTTTGGATTCAGAAGGGGTCTTTTTTATCATTTGTCAGCTCCTGGAAGAAGATGTCCTAATGTCCTTTAATAGCATGTTGGTCTGTTATTTCAAGCCCAAACCATAAATTTGTATATGCATGTTCTATACGCTTGGATATAACCTTGAACCCCAGGTTTCAAATATGCTAATGTAAATTTAGTATTCGCTTGACATAATTCGTGCCTGATCGAAAATCATAAATTTTCGCTCAGACACCGATTCAAAACCAGACATGAAATCAGGATCACGCTATGAGGCTGAAACCCTTATTCACCATATCATTTTTTCTTTTGGTTTTTACAATAATTAATCTGTCTATGCTTCCGGATGCATCTGCCCAAAACTCTTTTATTAATAAAATCGGTATGAAATTTATCCTGATCCCGGCAGGGTCATTTATTATGGGAAGCCCCGAATCGGAGAGGGGTCGGCAAAAAGATGAAAAACAACACAAAGTAATCATCAGCAAAAGCTTTTACATATCGGAAACCGAAGTAACTCAGGGCCAATGGGACCGCCTTGTAACACCGAATCCGTCATCCTTTAAACTTGGCAAATATTACCCTGTGGATACCGTATCCTGGCACGATGCCATTGAATTCATACGATTCTTAAACAAAAGAGAGCGTACCGGTAAATACCGTTTGCCAACAGAAGCCGAATGGGAATATGCCTGCCGGGCCGGCAGTCAGACAGCCTTTGCTGCAGGTGACGTGACGACGTTTTCATGCAAGGAACCGGAACCCGCGCTGGTTGATCATGCCTGGTACTGTTTTAACTCCGGTGGTTTTTCACCGGTCGGAGATTTCAAACCCCATCCGGTCAAGCTTCTTAAGCCCAACAAGTGGGGGCTTTACGACATGCACGGCAATGTTCAGGAATGGGTTCAGGATGCCTGTGAATGGCGTACCATCTGGAGTGCGGGAACAGGAACCCTTACCCAGACCTATGTTGACGGCATTACGGATCCTCTGGAAACAAAAGGCGTGCACCGAGTAGTCAGAGGCGGCGGATGGTTTCAGAACAGTAAATATCAGCGCAGCGCCTACCGAACCAACTACAAACCTGTTGCCCGGCGCAACAGCCTTGGATTCAGAATCGTCCGGGAAAAGTAAACGAGGAAGTTTAAATTTAACCTCTGTCTTTTTACTTGATCATCAAGTTTTTAGGAAATTTGTTCAAATTCAAGGCGGAAATAATTTTTAACCTGAGGAATATACGACATATTTCGAGGATTAAAAATTGTTTCCAACGCCGAAGTTGGGCAAATTAACAAAGATTTGATCATCGAGTTTTGTTGAACAGCCTGAACAGATAAATCCCCGCCCCAAGCATTACAACATCTCTGACAAGCAGCCAAATCGAAGACCAGGGACCTTTGGTTTCCCCTAAAGAAAAGCATCCACAGTCAAATTCATGCCCCCGGATCAGATTAAAGCTGATCAGAAAAATAAAGCTTACCAGCATGGCATTAATCAATAAAAGGCCCGAACGTCTGAACTTACCGATTATCAAAGTGATACCGCAGACAAGCTCCACAAAAGGCATGACAATGGCCAACACATTAATCATCTGGTGGGGAAAAACGGCATACCCATACAAAATTGTGGCAAATTGATCCGGTGACACGATTTTGTGCCAGGAAGCAAAAATAAAAGCGCCTCCCAATAAAAGACGCAATCCCCATTCAATGATGCCCGTCTCCCGGCTCACATCCATGGACGCCTGCTCAACACGATTTTTGAAGTTAAATCTGGAACGAAACAAAGTATTCATGGTTCAATTCCCTGGACAGCCACATCAAATCCCATCTCCTCCCATTCAGCAAACCCACCGGCATAAACCGCCACATGGGCAAAGCCCATTTCCACCAGACGAGTGGCAAACGTATGGGAATCATGACAGGTCACACCTGCACAATAGACAAGAATTTCATCTTCAGGGGTTATTTTCGACAACAGTCTTTTTTTCTCTTCTTCAAAATCCGCCAAGGCAAAATTCAACGCACCGGGGATATGTCCCATATCGTATATTTCAGGCCAGCGGACATCAAGCACGATCACAGTCCCGGATGCCACCAGTTGTTTAACTCTAAATGGGTCGTTGATCTGCATCACATCAACGGCATGGGACTTGTTTGTCCCGGGCATGACCACACCCTGATCCGGATTCCATTGCCCCATGAGGGCAATACCGTTGGGAGAAACGGTATTAATACCAAAACTTAACATAACGCTGATGCTTAAAAGAAAAACGCATCCTATAATATCTTGTTTAAAAATCATAGCCGGGCTTTAATGGTTTTAAATATAGCCGCCCGTTTCTGCATGACAATAAGCCTGATCCATACTTCAAGCAAATGCGCCATCCTGGCCTCTTGAGTACGTCCTTGAACCTGATCAGATTTTAAAACATCATGACCTGGATCTGTTACGTTTTCTTGGGAATCCGCAGTTTTCTTTTGAGCTTCAAGACGGGAAATGGCATTGCGGATATCCGTGTCATCAGTGGTTTGGCTTGTATCAATAGCCTTGTAAATTTCAAGGGCTTCGTCTATATATCCCTGCTCCTCGTACAGGCGAGCCAGGGATAAGTTAGCATAATCATGGTTCATTTTTCAGCTCCTTGGTTTTTGGATTTCTCTTTGAAAACCAATTCATCCTGGGCAGCCATTTCATGCTCATGTTTGGCCAGGTGTTTAATATATTCAATGTCGGTTTTAAGTCGCAGAATTTCTTTTTCCAATTTTGAATTTTGCTTGACCGCAATGGCTGCCTGGGCTTCAAGCTGCTCTTGCCGGGACTTAAGCCGGGTATAGTCTACAACCCCTCTTGTGGAGAAAAAAAACATGAATAGGAGAAACACCGCCCCTCCCATGGCCAGATACAGGCATATTTTTTCCATTCGGGTCATTTTTGTTTAAAAAAAATCCTTATGAGCATTGCCATTTCCGGATTCGATGTCAGCCGTGCCCCCGCCAGATAACAACCGGCTCCGATGGCGATGCTGACAATCAGGCCTGCGGCCTGAAAGATTTTTGCACAGTCTGTCCAAAACCCCCATATCCATCGAACCAGAAAAAACATTATAACAGACAAGAAAACAGCTCTGCAAGCGCAAACCAGCACAGCCCTGCCCCGAAGTCCGAAAGGCCCGGATGCGGCGAGCAGTACAAATCCGGCCACAGCGGACAATGATACGGCCAAACTAAGCCCAGTCACCCCCATGCGCTGCACAAAAAACCGACAAAGCAATACATTGCACCCAATGGACACAACGCCTGCCATAAATGGCAAACGAATATTGGACAACGCATAATAAAACGCCACAAAAAGTCGGATTCCGGCAACAGCCCAAAGTCCAAGAACCATAAAAACAAGACACTGGCCGGTTTGATCCACGGCCGTAAGATCAAAGGCACCCCTGCCGAACAACAACAGGACAATCGGCCGGTTCAAGGCTATGATGCCGACGATGGCAGGAATAATTAAAAAAAAGACCATACGCAAACCGACATCAAACAAAAGGCCCAAATCCTGGTTTTCCTGGGTTTGATCCCAAAATTTAACCCCCGGTACGCCCCTGTCATGTTGGCCGGTTTTAAGACAACCGGCACCCGCCATTGCGGACAACATAGGCAATAAAACCGTGGCAACGGGAGAGGCCACCAACGCCAGAGGAAACTGAACCAGCCGTTCGGCATAATTAAGATAAGAAACCGCCCCTGGATCAAGCGTTGAGGCAGTAAGTCCTGCCACCATCAGATTAATCTGGAACGCTGCGGCCCCGATCATGGAAGGGCCAAGGGAAATAAAGGCCTTTTTTACCTGGGAATGCACCCGGACAAAGGCCTTGAAATCAAACACACCAAGCTTTGCAAGACTGGGCAATTGAAAGGCAAGTTGAACAATGCCGCCGACGGTTACCCCAACGGCCAGAACTAAAATCTTTGGCGTCACCCTGCCGGCAAACAGTACAGCAGCAGTAATAATACAAAAATTGAGCAAAATCGGCGTGGCTGCAGGCACATAAAAATTTCCCGTTGCATGGAGCACACTCATGGACAAGGCCACAAACAAAATAGTGAACATATAGGGCGTCATTATTCTAAACAACAGACAGGACAACGTATGAGAATAGGACCCTGCACCATACCCAGGCGCAAAAAAATCTATTAAAAAAGGGGCAAAATAGATCCCTAAACCCACCAGAAGCACCCCTGCAATGGATATAAAAAACAGGGCATTTAAAAACATGGCCGCGACCTGGTCTTTTTTATTTTGGGCAAACTTTTCTGCAAACAATGGGATGAACGAAATGCTTAAAATACCGTCGGACATCATTTTCCGAATCAGATCAAAAGGTCTAAATGCTATAAAAAAAGCGTCGGAGACCGTACTTGCCCCAAATATAAACGCAATGACCGCATCCCGTATCATGCCAAGTATTCTTGAAATCAACGTAATCGAACTGATGGAAGCTGCTTTTTTAATAAAGTGAGTCACAGGTTTTCCTTGACATGTATATCGGTTTTATATATCTTACCGAATTTGATATAAGTTTTATTATTTATTTTTAATTCTCTATTTTATGAAGGAGCTAGACCAAGTTGGCGAACCATAAATCAGCAAAAAAACGCGCAAAACAAAATCAGGTCAGACGGATGAGAAACAAATCCGTAAAAACCTCCCTTAAAACCCTTGAAAAGAAACTTCGTGCAGCCAAAGAAGCTGGTGAAAATACCGAAGAACTGATGAAAAAGACCCAGTCAGCCATTCACAAAGCGGCGAAAAAAGGTATTGTTCACAAAAAAACAGCGTCAAGGAAAATTTCAAGACTGTTCAAATTTGCGAACGCATAAGTCACGCGCTTTTTGCACCATTTAAGCTTAAGCTCAGCCGGTCCAGACTATAAACCGGCACTATCCTCTATTTATTTGAGGATGGTGCCGGTTCGTTTTGCTGCATCTTAAAAATCGTTTGTCATCTGGCTGACCAGACGCTCGGACACACGTTCGGCAATGAGATCAACCGCCTCCCGTTTATTGGCCTCATCATCCACGCCACTGTTCGATACTTTATAAGATTCCGAGGCTGAAAAGCTTTTCACCGACCAGAGGACCTTGCCGCCGGAACCGGTCAGAACCACATCAACCATAGCCTTAACTTCTCTTTCCGTAACATCCTCCGAAGAAGATCTGGACAATGTGGAAAAGGTAATGGATTGAACGGAACCGGTTATTTTGTGGGTGGCACTTTCGGCACCCACAACAATAGTATCCGTTTTTGCGGTAATTTCCCGAATCAATTCATTGGTAAAAGAGATTCCGGCCCTGGATTCGGAAGTTTTATTGTCAAATATAGCCACCGAGACCCGTGCGACGTCATTATTAATGAAACCACCACCGGCCAGCCGGTATCCGCAGGCCGAACCAAGCATCAAAAATGGGACAAAAATCATCATCCATGCAAGACATTTTTTCATAAATCACACCACAATATTAACAAGAGTCTGTTTTTTACGAATTACAATGATTTTACGAATCTCTTTTCCTTCGATGTACTTGACAATTTTTGCGTCCTCCAAGGCGGCAGATTTAATATCATCTTCACCGGCATCAGAGCCCATGTTAAATTTTGCCCGCAGTTTTCCGTTTACCTGAACCACGACAAGCACTTCGTCAGTCTCCATGGAATCTTTTCTAAATTCGGGCCAGGGCTGCTCAAGAATAGAACCCTCGTTCCCCATCTGGGCAAACAATTCTTCGCAGAAGTGAGGGAGAATAGGACTGAGTAGTAGTAATACATTTTCCAGACAAAACCAAACCACAGACTTTAGCTCATCATCCGCCTTCTCAAGTTCAACCGTATACATGGCATTGACCAGCTCCATAACAGCTGCAATGGCCGTATTGAAATGGAAGTTAGTGTCAATGTCCGCGGTCACCTTCTGGATCGTCTGATTGGCCTTAATATACAATTGTTTTGCCTGATCTGCCCTCAGTGAACCCGCAGCCCCCTTGTACGCATCAATATCTTGGATGGTCTCCATGCAGGTCAACGCCAGACGCCAGACTCGGTTTACAAAACGGTTGCTGCCCTCCACCCCGTCTTCACTCCACTCCAGATCCCTTTCAGGGGGCGCAGCAAACAGACAGAACAACCGGGTCACGTCAGCCCCGTATTTTTCAAGAAGTTCATTGGGATTGACCACGTTTTTCTTGGACTTGGACATCTTGATCACACGTCCGACCTCCACATCCTTGCCGCACATGGTACAAACAAATTTTCCATCTTTTCTTTCGCCCTGCTCGGGAAACAGATAGCCATGCTCGGGACAGGTCATGGTCTCCTTGCACACCATACCCTGGGTTAAAAGCCGGGTGAACGGCTCTTTATAGGGTACAAGCCCCAAAGTGTTCAGAACTCGCATAAAATATCGGGAATAGAGAAGATGCAACACGGCATGTTCCACGCCTCCGATATACTGATCCACGGGCATCCAGTACTCCACAGCTTTTGGGTCAAACATCCCATCTTCATACCGGGGAGAACAATAGCGCAAATAGTACCAGGAAGACTCAACAAAGGTATCCATGGTATCGGTATCCCTTTTGGCATCTTCCCGTCCGCAGGCAGGACAGGTAGTCTTGGCAAAATAATCCAGGGTCGGCAACGGCGACCCGCCTTTTTCCAAGAGACTCACATCCTCGGGCAGCGTTATGGGCAGATCAGTTTCCGGTACCGGAACCACGCCGCATGTGGGGCAGTGAATAACCGGAATGGGCGTCCCCCAGTACCGCTGGCGGGAAATCCCCCAGTCACGCAAACGAAAAGAGACCGCACGCTTGCCAACGCCGGACGCTTCAAGCCAGTCCGCCATTTTCTCAATAGCCTCCTTGCTGTCCATACCGTCAAATTGCCCGGAGTTGGTCATAACACCACGGCCTGTATAGGCCTCGGTCATGGTTGCACCGTCAAGGCTTTCCCCTTCAGGTTGCACCACCACCCGGATTTCAAGCCCGTATTTTCTGGCAAAATCAAAATCCCTCTGGTCTCCGGAAGGCACAGACATAATGGCACCTGTACCATAACCCATTAAAACAAAATTGGCTGTATAAACAGGGATTTTTTCATTGGTGGCCGGATTGATACAGTAAGCGCCGGTGAACACCCCTTCTTTTTCGTATTTTTCAATACCTTCGGCAGAGCGTTCCTGCCTGGAGACCTTCTCGACAAACTGGGATACAGCTACCTCCTGGTCCGTGCCGCAAGACAACATCTCCACCAGAGGATGCTCCGGAGCAAGACACATAAAGGTGGCACCAAAGATGGTGTCAGGACGAGTGGTAAACACATTGATCACCTCATCACTGCCGTCCACCTTAAAATCAAGTTCAGCCCCCACACTTTTGCCGATCCAGTTTTTCTGCATGGTGGTCACATTGTCAGGCCACCCGGGAAGTTGATCGCAATGAACCAAAAGATCTTCGGCATAGTCGGTTATCTTGAAAAACCACTGCCACAACTTTTTTTGCTGAACCACCTGGGAACAGCGCCAGCATTTGTCTTGTTCGACCTGCTCATTGGCCAGCACAGTCTGGCATTTTTCACACCAATTTACATAGGATTCCTTGCGGTAGGCCATGCCCTTTTCAAGCATTTTCAAAAACAGCCACTGTTCCCAGCGATAGTATTCCGGCCTGCAGGTGGCAATTTCCCTGTCCCAGTCATAGGAAAACCCCATCTTTTTAAGCTGTGCCCGCATGGACCGGATGTTGTCGTAGGTCCAGGCTGCCGGATGGGTATTGTTATCAATGGCTGCATTTTCTGCGGGCATACCAAAGGCATCCCACCCCATGGGATGGATAACATTAAAGCCTCTCATGCGTTTGTAGCGGACCACCACATCTCCGATGGTGTAATTGCGCACATGCCCCATATGAATCTTTCCCGAAGGGTAGGGAAACATTTCGAGCAGATAATATTTTTCCCTGGACGAATCTTCTTCTACCTTGAAAAGCCGGCTATTGTTCCAGTATTCCTGCCACTTAGGCTCGACCTGGGAAGGGATGTACCGTTCCTCCATTATTTTAATTCCTTTCGAAAAAACATCTATATTTATAGTTGAACCTTTTTAGATGCCACAAGACAGACCAAATAGCAAAGGTATTTATGGACAACATTAATTTTTTTTTGCAAGCCCTTTCCACTGAGTATGGCTATTGACAGGCCAAGTCAATCTTAAATTTTCTTGACCACACATATTTGAAATGATATAGAGAGTGGTTTTATTGTCTCCAGACGGACAATAAACACGATTAATTTATCCTTGCTCCGGGTTATACAACAGGGTTGACCTGGGGCTTTATATCCACAAGGAGGAAAAATGAGGAAGTACGAAACCGTATTCATTGCTGATCCGGACATGTCGGATCAGGCCCGTGAAGAGCTGCTCGAAAGAGTCAGAGGTATCATTGAAAGAGAAAATGGTATTCTTCTGAACACTGATGAGTGGGGCTTGAAAAAATTGTCCTATGAGATCAAAAAGAAACTGCGCGGGTACTATGTCTGCCTGACTTACGGCGGAACCGGAGCCCTTGTCACAGAGCTTGAAAGAAATTTTCGCCTAAGCGATCTTATCATGAAATTCATGACTATCCTAATCACGGAACACGTCACTGAAGAATCTCTCAAACAAGAAGCCGAAGAGGCCAAAGAGGCAGTCCGGTTAGCTAAAGAAGCCGCTCCCCAAGAAACACAAGAAACACAAGAAGAAACTGACCAAGGGGATGTAAAAGAAGACAATGACGAGGCTGAAAAAAACGCAGACGATCAGGATGATACACAAGAGACTGAATCTGAAGAGACATCTGAACCTGCCGAAGAAGCCAAGGAATAATTCAAGCACAAAGGAGATCAAGTATGTATAAAGGTCATAGAGGCGGCGGAAAAAACAGATTCTATCAGCGCCGGAAAATTTGCAGGTTCTGTGTGGACAACTCCATGGAAATTGATTACAAAAATCCCAAAGCACTCAAGCAGTTCATTACAGAACGGGGCAAGATCATTCCCCGCCGCATCACAGGGACCTGCGCCAAACATCAGCGCAAGTTGACACTGGCTATCAAGCAGGCACGGCAGATTGCACTTCTGCCCTTTGTGGGTCGCCCCTTAAATTAAAACAAAAAAGATTTTCACAGGTTTTTGGGATATGCCGTTATCCATCACACACCCGGCTTTCATCAAGGAGACGTTTACAGGCATTATTTTTTGTCTGTTAATCTATGGTGTGGTGTTTGCATTCCCTCTGCTTGGTGTATTTGTTCTCCTGTTTCTGCCCCTGCCGGTGCTTTTTTACCGGCTTAAACTCGGCAGAAACAGCGGAGCGTTGATTGCAGCAACAAGTTTTTTCATACTCGTGATTTTGGCTAAAGGCGTCGCTTTTGACACACTTTACTTTGGACTGCTTCTGGCAACCGGTATGGTGTTAGGCGAATGCCTCGAGCGGCATATGAGTATTCAAAAAACCATGGGACTGACTGCCCTGATAGGGGCAGGAACCGTCTTTGCTGTATATATGATTTATACCATCAGTCAGGGACGAACATTATCGGCCCTAATGACCGATTACATGAATCAGTCTCTAAGTATTGCCAAACAGCTGTCTCCTGAACTCGGAATGGATCAGGACATGACCCAAAAGCTGATAGCATCCATGATGGTTGTCATGCCGGCCATGTTCATGATTTCTTTTGTAACAACCCTGTGGTTAAACATTTTGATTATCAGAAAACTTTTGAGACACAAAGGTATCACCATAAAAAGCATTGAACACTTAAATCTGTATAAGGCACCGGACATGCTGGTCTGGGCATTTATCGGATGTGCAACGGCTTTAATGATTCCCTCAAGTCCCGTGAAAATCTTTGGCATCAACTGCCTGATTGTTTTAATGCTTGTTTATTTTTTTCAAGGAATTGCAGTGATTTCCTTTTTTTTTCAACAAAAAAACACACCCGTGGCGTTAAAAGGATTTTGCTATTTTCTCATTGCCGTACAGGTGTACGTTTTAATCCTTGTTATTGGCCTTGGTTTTTTTGACAATTGGTTTGATTTCAGGAAACTTACTGCATCACGAAAATAAAATATATGCCGGACCGCAGAAGTGCGGCCGGATTGGAGGTTTACAATGAAAGTAATATTAAAGGAAACCATCGACACTTTGGGTATCGCCGGTACCGAGTGCAAGGTGGCCGAAGGCTATGGACGCAATTATCTGCTGCCCCAGGGTAAAGCAGTTCTTGCCACCCCTGCCAATCGCAAGGTTATGGAACAGGCCCGGGCTAAGCTTGAACTTCAGATTGCCAAAGAAAGAAAAATTGCCGAAGAGATGGCCGCAAAAGTCAAAGAAGTTGCGATCACAATCAAGGCCAAGGTCCGCGAAGAAATTTATCTTTACGGTTCCGTAACTTCTCATGACATCAAAGATGCTCTGGATGCCCAGAATGTGGACGTTGAACGCCGCGCCATTCTACTTGCAGAACCGATCAAAGAGACCGGTGAATACAAGGTGCCCATCCGTTTATACAAGGATGTTGAACCCGAAATCACCGTGACGGTTACTGCAGAAGAAAAACAGGAAAATTAGTTCCGACATATGTCTGCAGGCTCTTGGATTACAAAGGCCTGCAGACATTTCTTAAAGAGACATTGATGGCAAAAAAAGAATCCGTTAAATCAGATCACCTGCTTAACCGCACCCCACCCCACGATACAGACGCCGAGGCGTCACTTCTGTCTGCCATTTTTATCAATAATGACAGCTTGCTTGACATTGTTGAAATCCTCAAACCTGATGATTTTTATAAAGGTGCCCATAAAAAAATTTTCAAGGCCATTATAGAGCTTTCCAGGAAAGAGGAACCTGCGGATCTTGTAACCGTTGCCAATCAACTCAATGAAACAGACGAACTTGAAGGAGTTGGGGGACCCGCCTTTCTTGCCGCAATTTCCGATGCGGCGCCGGTGGCGGTCAACGCCGTGCATTACGCCAGGATCGTCCGCGAAAAATCAACTTTGCGCCAACTTATCACTGCATGCTCTTCGACCATTGAGCGCTGCCTTGAAGACAAAGGTGATTTTAAAGATATACTTGACGAATCCCAGGCAGCCGTCCTGAAGATTGCCGATCGTCAGTCCGGCAGTTCTTTTAAGCCGCTATCAGATCTTATAAACCTGAACATTGATCAATTAGAAGAACTGCAGGGCAAAGAAGGCGGACTTGCAGGGCTTTCAACAGGATACGCAAGACTTGACAGAATCACATCGGGATTGCAAGCTTCGGACCTTATTATTCTGGCAGCCCGCCCCTCCATGGGAAAAACCGCTTTTGCCCTAAACATTGCAAGAAATGTCGCATTTCACTACCGCAAACCCGTGGCGGTATTTTCCCTTGAAATGTCCAAAGAACAATTATCCATGCGGTTGTTAACATCCGAAGCACGGGTGGATGCCAACCGGTTGCGCAGTGGGGTATTCAGCCCCGAAGACTGGCAAAATTTTACAGATGCAGCAGGGGTTCTCAATGAAATGCCTGTTTTCATAGATGATACGCCGGCCATATCCGTCATGGATCTTCGGGCCAAAACCAGGAAACTGTTCCAGGTGAATAAAGACATTGGCCTGGTGGTCATTGATTACCTGCAGCTGATGAAAGCTTCTATCCGCTCGGATCGGCGGGATCTTGAGATTGCCGATATTTCAAGGTCGTTGAAATCCCTTGCCAAAGAACTAAAGGTGCCGGTTCTTGCATTATCCCAGCTTAACCGTGCCCTGGAACAGCGTTCGGACAAACGGCCTATGATGTCTGATTTACGTGAATCAGGTGCCATTGAACAGGATGCGGATATTATTTCCTTTATTTACCGGGACGAAGTCTACAATAAAGAGCCGGACAACCCTAAAAAAGGCACCGCAGAAATCATTGTTGCCAAAAACCGTAACGGAAGCATTGGTACTGCGCATATGGTATTCAACGGTCAATACACCCGGTTTGAAGAACTTGCACCCGAGGCTTATCAGGGATTTAAATGAAACGCATTGCATACGGAACGCTTGACGGGCTGAGCAAAGCCCAGATTGACCGGATTGAAAATCTTTACACCATCAAATCACCTCCGGAATATCTTTTGTCCCGGCAAGCTGCTGTTGAGATTGTTGCCATCAGCCGGGATATCCGCCGTCAGATCGGCATTCTTCTGGATCGCAACGGAAAAGTCATCTGTGTTATCGCAGGAGAACCCCACCGCATTGTTATTCCGGTAACCCCGGATTTTCAGCCAGGCCCCGGCCGGCTTAAGGGGTTGCGCTGCATCCATACACATCTGTCCCACGAGACCTTGACACGGGATGATTTGACCGACCTTGCTCTTCTGCGACTGGATTATATCACTGCCATCTGCCTGAATACCGATGGCTCTCCCGGTCCTGTATACTCTGCACACATTTTGCCCGATCCTGAAGCAGAGCCATACAGAGTCCTTCCTGCCACAACCCTTAATCATCTCGATATTGACTGCCAGACACAGATCCTTGAACTGGAATCAGAACTTTCCAGGCACAATCGCCGCTACAGTCCGGAAACCGGCCAGGAGAATGCTTTTTTAATAAATGCGGCAACACAAGGTATCGGTTCAGCACAGGTCTCACTGGATGAGCTTGAGGAGTTATGCAAAACAAGCCGAATCAACGTGGTGGGCACGGCCATCCAACAAAGAAAAAAAATTGACCCCAAATTTGTGGTGGGCAAAGGTAAATTGGCAGAACTGATTATCAAGGCCATCCAGAACTATGCCACAATGCTTGTCTTTGACCGGGAACTGAGCCCTTCCCAGATACGATCTATCACCGATTTTGTAGAGATGAAGGTCATTGACCGCACCCAGCTCATACTGGATATTTTTGCAAAACAGGCCAAATCCAGTGAAGGTAAATACCAGGTGGAACTGGCCCAGCTTGAATACATGCTGCCCCGCCTGATCACTAAAAATACTGCCATGTCCAGGCTGACAGGCGGCATTGGCGGCAGAGGCCCAGGTGAAACCAAACTTGAGGTGAACCGCCGCCGTGCAAGGGAGCGCATCAACCGGCTTAAAAAAGAGATCAAAAAAATTCGTAAACAGCGGACCCAGCAGAAAGCCCGGCGAAAAAGAAGAAATCTGCCGGTCATATCAATTGTGGGGTATACCAATGCCGGCAAGTCAACACTGCTCAATACGCTGACCCAAAGCAGCATTATTGCCGCAAACCGGCTGTTTGCCACCCTGGATCCTTCTTCACGGAGATTGAGGTTTCCCCGGGATAAGGAAGTTATTATCACCGATACCGTGGGTTTTATTCAAAATCTGCCCAAGGAACTTTTAGAAGCATTTCATGCCACTTTAGAAGAACTTGAGCAGGCAGATGTTATCCTCCATGTCATTGACATTTCAAACCCCAGGTATATGCAGCAAAAAGAGACTGTGGATCAGTTGCTTAAATCGTTAAATCTCAATAAAATCCCCACACTGTATGTATTCAATAAAATGGATCTGGCTGATTTAGAAAATTTTGATTCACCCTGGCTGTTAAACCAGGGCATTTTAGTTTCAGCACGAAAAAAATCAAGCCTGACGCCTTTGGTGGAAAAACTTGAAGCCATGGTATAGCAACAAGGGGTTGACCCAGGATATCAATAACCTATGCTCAACCTACAACAAATCATGATTGTGACTTTCTTATAAAAAAAAAGACACATGATCATTTTTTAGCAACCATCGGGTTGAAAAAAAGAGTCGTATACCTTAACATATCGAACATAAAAATCACTTGCTTTGGAATTTCATATGGAATTACGATTGGACCGGTTAATGGATGAAGATAATATCAAAGAAGACTCAATGGACGTTCCGGACTGTTTTGGCGAATTTGATAAAAACTGCCGACTCTGTTTTGATTATTGTGCGATATCCATAAAATGCTGCGTTATGCAGTCCCGCCACCCTAAAATTGATATTTTAGAAAAACTGTTGATTTACAATGATTACACTGTAAAACCCAACTGATGGTTTATTTTCATTGATTTTATTTATAAGAAAGTCTGGGTAACTTACTCAGACTTTCTATCTTTGTTGTGGGCCGAGGCCTGGGGTGTAGACAGACCAAGGACGGCCCATGGCCGTTATAAAAAAAGTCACAATCAAAATCGACCTGATTCAAGCTTGCCGGTCAGATACTGGATCTGCTCATAACGCTGACCTTTTTGCTTCATTTCCTTTTCAATCGCATTGACGGAATAGATGGCTGTTGCATGGTAACGCTTAAAACTGGCACCAATTTGCTTTATGGGCTGATCGGTATATTTTTTTGAGAGGAACATCGCTACCTGGCGGGGTTTAACAATGCGGTGTTTCCTGGATTTAGACAGAAGTTCCTGTTCAGATACATCAAACTCTTCACAAACCATTTTTTTGATCAAGTCAATGGTTATGCGTTTTCGCGTCCCATTCACTTTTTCAAGCACGCATCTGGCAAGCTCAAGATCAATGTTCCGTTTCATCAACTGACCTCTGGTAACAACGCTTAGCATCGCACTTTCAAGCTGACGGACATCATCACACGCTTCTTGGGCAATATATTCGGTCACAGGTGTGGGCAAAATACACTGAATTGCTTTGGATTTTTTATTTAAAATTTTTACCCGGGTGTTAAAATCTGGTGCCTTGATCTCCGTCACAACCCCCATATTCAGTCTGGATTTCAGATTATCATTTAGTTTAGGGATCTCATCAGGCCGTTCACAGCCCGAAAAAATAATTTTCTTATCTGCATCAATCAGATAATCCAGGGTCATGGCAAGCTCTTTCTGGGTGGCGGACTTTCCGGTCAAAAAATGGACATCTTCCAGAATCAGCACATCACATTTAAGCCGGTACTTCTCCTTAAACTGATCAATACTGTTATTTCTCAACGAATAGATCATCTCATTGGTAAAATCCTCGGCCGTGACATAAAATACCCGCTGCCCTCCTTCATGGGCAAGCATATGGTGGCCGACAGCCTGGGACAGATGGCTTTTACCAAGACCGGTCTTGCCTAATAGAAAAAGCACACCGGTTCCGTTAAGTTTCCCCTGGGCCAGATATAAAGAGGCAGTATAGGCAAAGCTCGAATTGTCCCCCACCACAAAGTCATCAAAGGTAAAATTCTTTTTGAGCATCCGCCCGCAATTAAATGCCGGAGTCATGCCGGGAAGCTGGGGGTGAAATTCAGGGGGCACACTGTCTGCTATAGGAATAACAGGCAATACACCAGTTGATTTTTGAGTACGGCTTTTATGGGACTGACCTTTTTTAGCCGGGGCGGAACCGGACTTTACCTGAGCGGATTTGTTTTTTTTCTTACCGACTTTGAATTCGATGCGTGCTTTTTTGCCCAACCGTAAGAAACCTTCTTCAAAATAGCCAAGATAGTTCTCTTTGAGCCGTTTGACATAGAAGTCATTGGGTACTGACAAGACAATAGTTTCAGCATCGTGGGTGGACAATACTACAGGTTCAATCCACATTCGATAACAATGATCTGGAACTAATTCCTTAATATGTGATTTGACTTCTTCTAAAAACGAATCCATTAAAAAATACACAGCCTTCCAAACAATACAAAGCAAAGCAAAGCATAGCGGCTTAAGAGGTTTGATAATTACAGTGGTTATAGTGATTTTAGTATGTTGAGGTACTTTCTATGCGAATATTTTTTTTTGGTCAAATGGAATAAGGATAGTTAGGGCTGGGTTAGAATAATGTGTGGTATATTTTTTCAACACCTTGTTTTTATTTAATTTTTTTTGTGAAACAAACATAATTCTTTCTGATTACAGTGGGTTCGACAAATCCCTATTTTCAAAAGGTATTTTTTAAAAAATAAAATGTTCGTAAAGAATGTAAAAAAATTTTTCTTCGATTTTTAACCATTTCCTTTGAATTCCTTCAATTTTAACAAAAGTCGAAAAAAACGACCACACCTAAAACTTATAAGCGTTTCACAATTTCGTCCCTTAATTTTATTTACACCCTGTTAAGTCAATAGTATATTTCCAATTTTAACATATAAATGAAAGCCATTTCTAATTATGAATACCCGTTTACACCATCCTGTTCTTGGTATAACCATGGGAGATCCTGCAGGTATTGGACCTGAAATCATTATCAAAAGCCTTGCTGACCCTGAGATTATGAATTTATGCACCCCTGTCGTTTTAGGTGACTTTGAGATCCTTAAAAAGGCTGACATTGATTCAAGCGTTCTTAACAAGTTAGTCAAGACAGACGAATTAAATTGCGATTTTCCCAATTTTCCCAAGGGGTTTCTGATTAGCCTTTCCAGTCTGAACCCGGATGTTACTGAATTAGACGCCCCCACCCCGGAGACCGGAAGAGCCATGGAAACCTATATTAATACCGGGGTGGACCTTGCGCTATCAGGAGCCATTGATGCCCTGGTCACAGGCCCCATTACCAAAACCGGCCTGAAAATGGCCGGGTCATCATTTCATGGCCATACAGAATTAATTGCAGATAGAACAGGTACAGACAATTTTGCTATGATGATGGCAGGGCCACGTCTGAAAGTGGTTTTAACCACGATTCACATCCCCTTATCACAGGTATCGAATCTGCTAAGCAGCCAGGAGATAACAAGAATCATCAACCTGACCCAAGACACCATGATCACAAGATTCGGTATCAATAATCCGAGACTTGCCGTGGCAGGTCTAAATCCCCATGCGGGCGAACAGGGTATGTTTGGCAATCAGGAAGCGGATATCATTTTACCAGCAATAAAAAAGGCACAGGAACAAGGGTTTGATATTACAGGTCCCTACCCGCCGGATACTGTATTTTTCCATGCTGTTGAGGGACGTTTTGATGCTGTTATCTGCATGTATCACGACCAGGGGCTCATTCCCTTCAAACTGGTGCATTTCAGGGACGGGGTGAACACCACCATCGGGCTTCCTATCATACGAACATCCGTGGACCACGGTACCGCCTATGACATTGCCTGGACAGGAAAAGCTGACCCATCAAGCATGAAAGAGGCCATTAAAATGGCGGCTGTCCAGGCGGTTAATCAAAAAAAATATGGCATGAATAATGGCAAATGATCACATCATAATTAAAGGGGCCAGAACCCATAATCTGAAAAACATTGATGTCAGCATCCCGAAAAACAGTTTGACCGTGATCACCGGACTTTCAGGTTCCGGGAAATCCACCCTGGCCTTTGACACCCTCTATGCCGAAGGCCAAAGACGCTACGTGGAATCTTTATCCACCTATGCCCGCCAATTTTTAGGCCAGATGGACAAACCGGATGTGGATGCCATCGAGGGGCTTTCCCCCGCCATTGCCATTGAACAAAAGACCGCCTCCCACAACCCAAGATCAACCGTGGGAACCGTCACGGAAATCTATGACTACCTGCGGCTTCTTTTTGCCAGGGCCGGCACCCCTCACTGCCATATCTGCGGCAAACCCATTTCATCTGCATCCATTGACCAGATTATACAAAACATCCTTAATCCACTGCCTGAAAAGGCACAGAAAATTATGGTGCTGGCCCCTGTGGTCACAAATAAAAAAGGCGGGCACGCAAAGCTTATTCATCACCTTAAAAAAGAAGGATTTGCAAGGGTTAAAATTGACGGGGGTGTCTGCTTAATCGAAGATGCACCAATTCTTGATAAGAAAAAGGCGCATAACATCGATGTTGTGGTGGACCGGCTGATTTTAAAACAAGGGATCGAACAGCGGCTGACCGATTCCGTTGAAACGGCCCTGACGCTTGCCCAAGGTCAGGTGATCATAGACAACCTGGACCTGAAAACCCAAACCCTTTTCAGTGAAAACGCCACCTGCCACGCCTGCGGCATCTCTTATCCGCAATTTTCTCCAGCCACGTTTTCCTTTAATTCTCCCCATGGGGCATGCCCCCATTGTGACGGTCTGGGATACCTGACCGAATTCGACCCGGAAAAAATTGTTCCGAACCACCATCTATCCGTGCGCCAGGGTGCGGTTCTGCCTTGGGCCGGAAAAGATTCTGTTCGCCATATGGAATTTCTGGACGCTTTGGTGACCCATTATAATGAAGATATCTACACCCCCTTTAAAGACCTTTCCGCGGATTTCCAAAGAGTTATCCTTTATGGATCCGGTACCCATAAAATCCCTTTTTATGTTGAACAGGCCGGCAAAAAAATCGTTTATGAAAAAACCTTTGAAGGTATAGTTGAGCAATTGTCCCGACGTTTTCGGGAAACAAAATCAGCGTCTGTCAGGCAAGATCTTGGCAAATATATGGGCCAAAAAGTCTGCTCCAAGTGTCATGGGTCCCGCTTGAACCCCGGCGCTTCGTCAGTTCAGGTGGCGGAAACAACCATTCAGCAGATTACGGCCATGTCCGTCAAACACGCTATTGATTTTATAAAGACCCTTCATTTAACAGGCCGGGAAAAAGCAGTGTCTGAATCCATTCTTGCCGAACTGTCCCAACGGCTTTGCTTTCTGGACGATGTGGGTCTTGAATATCTGACCCTTGACCGGTCTGCCGCAACCCTTTCAGGTGGCGAAAGCCAACGCATCCGCCTGGCCACCCAGATCGGTTCAAAACTTTCCGGGGTCCTTTATGTACTTGATGAACCCAGCATCGGTCTTCACCAGCGGGACAATGCCCGTTTGCTACACACGCTGATGCATCTAAAGGGCCTGGGCAATACCGTTCTGGTGGTGGAACACGATGAAGAGACCATGCTGGCCGCAGATCACATTGTTGATGTAGGGCCAAAGGCTGGTGTTAACGGCGGACAAGTGATGTTTTCAGGCCCGCCCGAAGAATTGCTCAAAGAATCCTGCCTTACAGGGTTGTATCTGTCCGGAAAAAGAAAAATACCTGTGCCTGAAACCCGGCGCACCAGCACCCAAAAATTTTTAACGGTCCAAAAGGCAAGTGAAAACAACCTTAAAGAAATTGATGTCTCTTTCCCTATTGGTTGTTTAACCTGTGTAACCGGAGTATCCGGATCAGGAAAATCTACCCTGGTGCTGTCAACCCTTTACCAGGCCCTTGCAAGCACACTGAACAGATCCGAAAAACCTGTGGGAAAACATGCCGCCATTTCAGGCATGGAATATATCGACAGGGTGATCCACATTGACCAGTCTCCCATCGGCAAGACTCCGAGATCCAATCCCGGCACCTACACAGGAGTCCTCACCCATATAAGGGAATTGTTTGCACAGACACCTGAAGCAAAGGCCAGGGGATACAAAGCCGGGCGGTTCAGTTTTAATATCAAAGGCGGCAGATGTGAATCCTGTAAAGGGGACGGCATCGTCAAAATTGAAATGCATTTTTTGCCCGATGTTTATGTGACCTGTGATGTGTGCAAAGGCATGCAGTTCAACAAAGAAACCCTTGAAATAAAATACAAAGGAAAAAACATCGCCCAGGTACTGGACATGACCGTGAATCAGGCCCTTGATTTTTTTGACAATATATCATCAATCCGGCACACCCTTGTAACGCTTGTGGAAACAGGGTTGGGATATATCAAACTGGGCCAGGCCGCTACAACACTGTCGGGCGGGGAAGCCCAGCGCATAAAAATTGCCAGGGAACTGTCTAAAAAAAGCACGGGAAAAACCATTTATATTTTGGATGAACCCACCACAGGCCTGCATACCGATGATATCAAAAAGCTGTTGGCTGTACTGGACCAACTTGTGGATACCGGCAACACCGTGGTAGTCATTGAACACCACCTTGATGTCATTAAATGCGCGGATCATGTCATTGATCTTGGCCCGGAAGGCGGAGACCAGGGCGGGCAGATCATTGCCCAGGGCACCCCGGAACAGGTGGCCGGTTCATCGTTGTCCCATACGGGTTTTTACCTGAACCGGGTTTTAAAAGATTAACATTCGTCACAATAGTTTTCCACCATACAGGATCCGTCCACCAGACAGGCAAAAGCGATCTTTTCTGCCTGACTGCGCCGTTTGGCAGACACCGTTTCAAATTCATCCGGTAAAGAGGTTATAATATCATGATCAGGCCCGGGAATAGCGGGCATCCCCTCACCTTGGACCTTTCCGGTTCTTCCTGAAATCAGTTCAGCATCCTGGCCATTGGTAACCACCACAAAAGGGATCTGGTAATCGAAGATCAGCCGCGACAATGCCAGGGTCGGCAGACGCCGGGTCACAAGAGAGCCTGGGGCATAGTTGATCATCATAACCGCGCGTTGATTCCTGTAAACCAGAAAATCAGCAGTAACAACCGCACTGCGTTCACCGGTGTGAATTGTTATTTCCCGTCCCGCCTCAATATTAGATTTATCAAACCCCAGCTCGTTCACCAGATGCCGGGCAATTTGCTGGCGGTACCGTTCATCGTGGGTATCCGTAATCGTTTTGCCACTTAAAAAATCAACAAGTTCACCAAGAATCAGGTGATGGGAATTTTCATTCATAGCGTCCCCTTTAAATTTTGATTAGATATTGACCTTATATGCAGAAAAACATTATGAATGCCATAAAAAATTATTAAAAAGGGTGTATCAGTCATGCTGGATTTTCTTCCCTCCCCGGTTAAGGGGGCGCTTTCATTTATTGGATATTTACTCAACACCATTTGTTTGACTGTGCCTTTGATTTTAACATCTATTTTAAAATTTATAATCCCCTTTAAAGGGTTAATTGTATTGCTGGACAAATTCCTTATTTGGATTGCAACCCTGTGGATCAGTATCAACGGGCTCAATTGTGATCTGTTCAACAAAATAGACTGGCAGGTAAACGGGTTGACCCAGCTGAAAAAAAAGGACTGGTATCTTGTCATCTCCAACCACCAGTCCTGGGTAGACATTCTGGTACTGCAAAAAATCTTTAACCGTAAAATCCCCATGCTGAAATTTTTCCTGAAAAAAGAACTGATCTGGGTGCCTTTCCTGGGCCTTGCCTGGTGGGCCCTGGATTTTCCGTTCATGAAACGCTATTCAAAGAAATTTCTTGAAGCAAATCCCCACCTGAAGGGGAAGGATCTGGAAAGGACCCGCAAAGCGTGTGAAAAATTCAAGCATACCCCGGTTTCAGTGATGAATTTTGTGGAAGGCACCCGTTTTACCCCGGAAAAACATGAACGCCAAAAGTCACCCTTTACCCATCTCCTTTTGCCCAAGGCAGGCGGTATTGCTTTTGTGCTCGGCTCCATGGGCGAATACCTTCACAATATTGTCAATGTCGCGATCGCCTATCCGGGCGGGGTGCCGACCTTCTGGGATTACATTTCAGGCAAAACAAAACAGATCATAGTAGACGTGGATGTCTTCCCTGTTAACGAAAAGTTGATCGGTGATTATTTTAATAATGATGGGTATAAGGAACAATTCTGTGATTGGCTCAATCAAATCTGGCAGGAGAAGGATAAAAAATTGAAAGAACTGCTTTTTTGTGACCAGCCAGCCCAATCCCCTGACTGGTCAGGACAATCACATGTAAAAAAACTCAAAAATTAAGGGTTTCCCTGATAGACATCTATTCAGGTCGATGATAAGCAATTAACCAGATTAAGCTTCACGTTTTCTTGATTTTCCGATTTTGTGCCAACCGGAAAAACAGGTGGAATTAGCCATTTTACATAGCGGTATGGGTATCTTGCTATATAAAATAAGAACGGAAATACAAATTTTAAAATGAATAGACAGAATCCGCCTATCACCATATTGGCCCATTCTGCCTATTTCACTGTTGTGTGTCAAAAAAAGCCTCAAAGTCATTGGTAATTATTTTTATTGACTGTACAGTATTTATGCTCTACTGTGCAGTAACGGTAAGAAAAAAGCTTTGACAAATTTTATAGGGAGGCGAAAAAGAATGAATAAAATTGATATCGACAATGATGTCTATAGGAGATTAGGTGAAATCGCAATTCCTTTTAAGGAGACGACCCCTAATATGGTTTTACGTCGCCTACTAGATTTGCCTGAAGCCAAATCACACACTAGCGTATTTACTGTGGGAAACTTACAAGAGAAACAGGTGAAGTTCGCTTCATCTTCATCTGAACCCCAATCACAAACGTTGCAATCAAGTCCGATTGAAAACTGTATTGAAAAGCTAAGATCCGAATCATCAGAAATACACCCTGCATTTCTCACTTTTTTAATGGATAAATATAATAACACTAAAGGTAACTATAAGACCTCGAATATTATTGAATTTATGGAGAAAATAAATTTAAAACTTCCAAATGGGACATTCCGAAATCCTTGGATGAAATCACCATACGGTGGCCAAAAGAATGGTCTAATAAGTTGTCAGCGAACCATAGAGCATTTTAAACAAACCCGAAAATTTGGATGCTGGGGAGGCAAAGACACTAAAGTCAACTGTGACTCTTTAAACACATGTGATTATCACCCAGATAACAAAGTGGCAATCAAAAACAAATGTGACCTACGGAATGGTGTGATCTGGAAACGGGATTCGCCAGACTCAATATTTAATTATGGTCATAATTATCTAAAAGTTGTTAAAAAAGAACTTTTGAAAAATTGTACTATTCCTTTAAAATCATTCTTAAAAATAGTTTATTTTGGTCGTACCTATGATACAAATCTTATCGAACAGTTCAAAAAAGAATTTCATTTAAATAATGATGAATTTCAAACATTTTTCTCTACATAATCAGCACACAATCGGGATAGGACTCCCCATCACTGAGGAGCCCTCCCACACCACCCGGCATACGGATCGCGTACCAGGGCGGTTCGGCTGATTTTAGGAATCAGTTCCCGGGCAGGTATAATCCTTTATCAATAAAATATCTTTCAGGCATGGCAATGGCCACCCATTTGATTTTGCTCATGTGCCAGTACTTTTTGCGGGCATTGCCGCAGAGCATGGCATCCTGGTGAGCAATACCAAGTTTCTCAAGATTTCGAACCCTGGTTTTGGGATTTTTCCATTGTTTCCAAACAAGACTTCGCAGCCTTCGCATTATCCAGATCTTAAGCCCTTTGAGGAAGGATTTAGCTTCAGTAAGCCGGAAATAATTCCACCATCCCTGAAAGTATTGGTTCAATTCCTGGATGACCTGCCACAGGCTTTTGCCCCGCTTGCGGCTGGTTAATTCCCGCACTTTATCCTTGAATCGTTTCATGCTCTTGGCATGAATCCGGATCTTGGACTGTCCACACATTTGGAAATATGTGAATCCAAGGAATTTGCGCAGCCACGGTCTGCTGACAGCACTTTTGTCCTGGTTTACTTTGAGCTTGAGTTTCACGGTCAAAAATCGGGTGATATTTTGCATAACCCTTTCGGCCGCTTTCCGGCTTTTGCAGAAGATCATAAAGTCATCGGCATAACGGACATACCGGTGTCCTCGTTTCTCCAGTTCCTTATCCAGCTCATCAAGGACGATGTTGGACAGTAGAGGAGAGAGCGGGCCTCCCTGGGGAGTTCCTTCTTCCGTGGGAACCGTAACGCCTGAGATCATCACACCGGATCTTAGATATTGCCGTATCACCTTTAATACGCGCTTATCCTTGATTCTGCCGGCGAGTCTACTCATCAGGCGGTCGTGCGAAACGCGGTCGAAAAATTTGGACAGGTCCATATCTACGACATACGTATAACCTTCAACCATGTACCTTTTGCCCTGTATCACCGCATCGTGTGCGGATCTGCCTGGCCTGAATCCATAGCTGCATTCAGAGAAAAAGGGTTCCCATACCTGTTCCAGGATTTGGGATATGGCCTGCTGTATAAACCGGTCAAGTACCGTGGGTATTCCAAGTAAACGGATACCGCCGTCTGGTTTGGGGATTTCCTTCCGCTTCACCGGCAGCGGTTTATGCCTACAGTGAAGCAGGTCTTGTTCAATTTTAGGCCAGTGCTTTGCCAGGTAATTCCCGAGTTGGCCGGTTTTCATACCGTCTACACCGGGGGCACCTTTGTTTGCACAAACCTGTTTCCATGCCCGGATAATGTTGTTGCGTTCAAGGATCATTTCCATTAACCGGTCGTTGTTTCCCAGACTTTCGGCAATCTGTGACGCTGGGAACAGTTCCATCTGCTGTGGCTGTCTGTTCACAAGTACACACCTCCTATTTGTCGTTATCATTTACCCGGGCCATTCTGCCCGGGCACCGTTCAGGCCTTGGCCGGGGTGAGACCTCCTCGCCTTTGCGGGGCTCGTTTCCTCCGGCTACTATGCCTTCTGCTGACTTCTCCCATGCGGTCAGAACCGGTTACCCGGCCCTCAGCCAATCCGGCACATGGGAGATCTCCCGGGGTAAACACATGTCTTTCAATACGTGAATGCCGGATTTACGGACATACCCTGTAATGGATAGAGGACTTCACCTTGTTGTGCAGGCTCGTCCCGGTATGTGCGCCTTATATCCGATTCCTGTACGTCATCCCGTACCTTCGTGGTACCTTGCCCTAGCAAGACGGCTTCCTCCCGAAGCACCGTCACCGGTATCCCGTTGCACTACCACTACACCCTTCGCCTCCATCAGGCTGGGTCTAAGACTTGCCAAATGTATTGGAATTTTATACATTTGACTCACTTTTAAGAACATGTGCCGTGCCCGGCACACACAAAACGCTGGAGAGGGACCAGGCTTACAGAGCGGCCTTTCGGAAGTGTTCAGGAAAATTTAAATTTTTATCGGAACTTTTTGGGTTCAAAAGCCTGGCCCCTCAGCTCCCCGTTCTCCTTTAAAACAAACGCCCTTGACACATCATTATGATATATTTACAGTGTAAATATGAGTAAATTGATTTTTGAATGGGATGATGCAAAAAACAAAATCAATTTAAAGAAACACGGGGTCTCTTTTGAAGAAGCCCAAACGGTTTTCTTTGATGATAATGCAATTGAATTTGATGACCCAGATCATTCCCTTAATGAAGAAAGATATTTGCTTTTAGGTTTTAGCCAAAGCCTTAAAATTCTGGTTGTATGTCATTGTTATCGGGATAGTGACTCAATAATTCGGATTATTTCAGCCAGGAAGGCAACTAAAAAAGAACAGAAAGCGTATTATAGGTGAAATCATGAGGAAAGAATATGATTTTGAAAATATGAAAGGGCGTAAAAATCCTTATGCGAAGCACCTGAAAAAACAGGTTACCATTCGGATGAGCGTTGATATTATTGACTATTTTAAAGAACTGGCAGAAGAAACAGGTGTACCTTATCAAAATTTGATTAATCTCTATCTACGAGATTGTGTTCAATCGAATCGTAGGCCATCGTTAACTTGGTCTTCATAATTAGGAGAACGAATAAGGATAGATCGTGTGAGGAACGAACCACGATCTTATCCGATTGTTAAACAAGCCCGGTCATGAACCAGGGTATTTCAATATATGAAAATATCTTTTTTTCAGTAGAGGATTTTAAACTAAGGTGAAAGGCTTGCGTCTGTGGAGGGGCGCAAAGGTAGTGTTGCCTTCGTTGAGGCTAAAAAAAAACGAATTATGCCATAGTCCCGGTGCCCTCCTTTTTATGTTGAGGCCGGGTTGTTGCCAAATTTCAAATTTATCCGGTTCCGGCGGCCCTCACGCCGACAATAACCATGGCAGTTCCACAGTAAGGACATTTAAAAGCCGGTTTGGGGCTTGGCTTTACGACCAGTATCCGAACGTAAAGAATCAGCTGCACCAGGGAAAGCATCTTTTTAGCATTACTGTGCAGAAACCCGTAATCCCGTGTTCGACGAAATCCCCAGGGTAAAACATGCTGCAGGATAATGCCTAAAAAGTCTTCGCCTTTGAGGGTTCGACACCGTATTGATTTAGTCGTACTGTCAATATATCTGAAGGTGACTTTTCCGTCTCGGTTGCCAATGATATTTTTTTCACTGATTACACCCCGGTACAAGTACCGGGACAGATATTTCAGAGCCGTTATACCGGTTCCCACACGAGTGCAATTGACAATCCATTCAGGGGAAACGCCATTCGGGATGGGTAATTTTTTCTGATTTAATCCATCAAGAAACCGGGCACGAAAAACCCTGGCCAGAGCTTTTTGATTAAACCCCAGATGGCCACCTTAAAATCCCCCACCCGTGGCCGGGTCAAAATCCTTCAATGTCCCGGCCTCGCATGAAAACATCAGGTCAAAAACAGCCCGTTGATTCCGGTATGCAACGGCTCTTAACGAGCATGGCAAGGTGAACGTCACCATAAAATAATTGACGGGAAGCAGTTTATTTTGCTGCCGCTCAATCCATTGGCTTGTTTCATGGTTTTGGCAATGGGGGCAATTGCGGTTTCCACAGGAAAGTGGGTGCTGTTGGGTCCGCCCGCACCCCCGGCAGACTGTTTGTATCGTTCCGGCTTGTGGGGTACGACAAAATCGCATGGCATTTAAGGCATTAATTTGCCCCGGCAATGCCGTTTCCCCGTAACGGGTCAAAAATGCATCATGATACTCATTAATAATATCGGCTATTCGCATGATCACACCTTATAAAAGTCCACGTGAATGGTGTTGATCAAATCGTTGATGACATTCAGGCTGTTTTTTTCCGTAACACAGGTAAAATGGGTGTAACGGGCAGTTGTTTCCGGACGGGCGTGATCGAGAATGCCCTGGATAACCTGTCGGCATTATAGCGCTTTTACAGCTGGGCTGAAGCATGTGCCTTCAAATGGCTGAATCGCCGGGGAGGGAAACGTAAAAGCTTCACCTTGAAGGTTTTCACAAAAGCGATAGACCTTTTGGGTATTGCCAAACCAAAGATGAGAGTTGTGAACTGGCAACATCGAGTATTCACATGAACAGATGCCTTACACGAAAGCGAGTATAACCGAGGAACCGGATGCGGGAAAACCGCACGTCCGGGTCTGTGCGGGGGGTGCTGGGTGACCGGCGTTCCTACCGCGAGATGTCCCAAAAATCGAAGCCGTCAAATTTCTACTTGATTCTTTTTCAATAAAATCTTACCTTATAGTAAGAAAATATTTCAATGTAAGATAGGAGGCGAATGGCTATGGCTTTAGCAACGATTACAACAAAAGGGCAAGTGACAATCCCTAAAAAAATTAGAGATTCGCTTAAGTTGCGTACAGGGGATAAAATAGAAATTATTATTACAGATAAAATGGAAGCAGTCATTAGGCCAATTTCAAAGACAGTGGATGAACTTTTTTGTAAATTACACAAACCTGAACAAAAAGCCATTTCTGTAGAAGAAATAAACAATGCCATAACGAACCGGATGAAGAGTAAATACAAATGAAAGGGATTGATACAAACATTCTTGTCCGATTTCTTGTTGGCGATGACTCTGATCAAGCTCAAGTTGTTTATAACCTCTTCAAAAAGATTGAATTAAATAAAACCGAATTATTTGTTTCATTGTTGGTTGTTTTAGAATTTCTATGGGTTTTAGAATCTGTATACCAAATTGAAAGAAAAAGCATAATAGATTCGCTGGCAGATTTAATACTCATGCCAATTTTGAAATTTGAAAATATAGAAGCCATTCAAAAATTTATCATTGCAGCCAAAAATAGCAAATATGATTTATCCGATTTGCTGATTGTTCATGCTTCGAATTCTTATGGTTGTGAAGCAGTTTTTACTTTTGACAAAAAGGCTTCCAAATACAGTTTATTTGAACTGATAAAATGACATAATCGGGATAGGACTCCCCATCACTGAGAAGCCCTCCCAGGTGAGTAGCCCAAAGGAACTTCCCCTTCAGGCTCTCTCAGAACCGGACGTGAATCTCTCGACTCATCCGGCTCCTATCGTTCAGCCGTTTTTTTTCCAGGATACGCCAATGTACAAAAAGGTTCGGCTGTCGTTCAGCAATCTGTGTCAACCATCTTGTGGCCTTTTGTTGACGTCCCCTGAGTTTCTTATATTTACAGGTTGCCCGATGAAAATGAGGCTCTAATAACGGTTCGAGATACTGTTTTACAACCATCTGGGCGACACGATCTCTCACAGTTGGAATACCAAGGGGCCTCATTCGGCCATCCCCTTTTGGTATCTCTATACGCGCTACCGGAGGAGGGAAATAACTGCCGGAAGACATCCGGTTCCATATTTTGAAAAGGTTATTGGTAATATCCTTTTCAAAATCAACTATGGACTGATTATCTATTCCAGCCCCACCACGGTTTGCTTTTACGCATTTGTATGCTTCCCAAACTTGACGCTTTGAGATAATAAACGACTTTACTTTTTCCAACAGAATCCTTCTCTATACGGGTTGTTCTTATGTTAAAAGTTGAACGACGCAACCCCTTCGCTCCAGTCCCATTACAGCACCTTCTTCACTACTACGAGTTGCTCCGCCCCTGTGCGTCGCTTCGGTACTCTGATCCTTGTGGTGCTTCCACTTGGATTTCTCCCTTAGCATCGGAACGACAGGTTCCCATGTTCCATAAGAAAGCCTAAGATATGTTCATGCCGCCTTTATGCCGGACACCATCCAAGCAGTAACCAGATTTCCCTTGGACTCCTCATGGGACAGTGGCGCAACCCCATTTTTGATGTCACCATATATGCTTTCGACACGTCATCAGCGGTTCGCTTACGCTCATCTCCCAATCTCATACCTGACAGGCTCTTTGTCCTGCCTTTTCCGTGACGCTCACCACGTTGACTCTTAATCAACGCAGCTCACGGTAGTTTGGTAACTACTTCTGGAAGTCGTCACCGGAGGGCCGTCCTTCATCTTTCCTATAGTTTCGAGCAAAACCTTCTGCTCTCATGGCACACCACCACCCGGCATACGGATCACGTACCAGGGCGGTTCGGCTGATTTTAAGAATCAGCTCCCGGGCAGATATAATCCTTTATCAATAAAATATCTTTCAGGCATGGCAATGTCCACCCATTTGACTTTGGGCATGCGCCAATATTTTTTTGCGGGCATTGCCGCAAAGCACAGAATCTCCATCCCTGTCTACCTATGGCGTATCCCCACAAAGGGAATACACCCAAAAGGCATAAAAACAATGGGAGAAGCGCAGCGGCCGGCAACAGAAACAATTTTACCGGGCTCGGGCCACCATTGGAAAAACTGCCACATGGGGTCTGTTTGACCGGAATCACTGAAAGTAATTTGAATGTTTGCTTTATCCGCATTAAATGAAAAACCGTTTAAAGGTATGGATAACCCCTTGCCAACAGCCTTGATATAGGCCTCTTTCAGGGTCCAGATATCAAAAAACAGCTTTTTTTTTTCAGTCTCTGGTGCCTTTGAAACAAGTTCTGCCTCAGCAGGAGAAAAAAATCGATTGGCAATGGAAATGTCTGTGTGCCGCCCCACATCTTCCACATCCACGCCCACGGCATCATCCCGGCACACGGCACAGACCGCTGCGCCATGGCTATGGGATAGATTGAAATGAATATCCGGCATTTGCGCAAGAAAGGGTTTGCCATGTTCATTGACCGAAAAGCGAAGAGATTTGGGCTCCTGTCCGGTCGCTTCGGCGATCAAATACCGTACCAGGGCTCTGGATACCAAGCTTAGATGACGGTCAGATTGTTTCATGTACCGGTCTGCCTTTTGGATTTCAGCAGGGCTAAGGCAGTGTCTGTATTGTTTCAAAAGATCGGGATCTGATATCTGGTCTGCCCGGGTGTAGAATACATGGATCTGGCCGGAATCCGGAAGGGACGGTTTTATCATAATTGAGCCTTGTTATTTTTTGTTTTTCGATCAGGCGCTACGATTAAAAAATCGTTGTTGCGCTTTCAATCCATAAACCCAAGAGGTTTGACGTTATGTTTGCCGATGGGTTAATTATGTCATCATTTGGACAATTTTGGGAATCAAACTTGAAAAGCGATGTTAAGCAAGTTATTCTTATATGTTGAGTCGATTTTTGCCTGTTTTAAAAATTTGAGGCCCAAACATAAAAATTGAAATTCAATTTTTTATGCAGGAACGTACATGGATTTATAGTTTAGTTAGGATAACAAAAGCAAGATGCAGTCCGTTTTAAAATCAGATCGTTGCGGGGATATCTTAAAATTTTCCGTCCCCGAAATTTTTTTTGGCAGAAAAAGCCTTAGATACGCCGGTATGAGCGCCAAACGAATGGGAGCAGAAAAAATATTTCTGGTCTCTGATTCAGGTCTTGAAAAAACCGGATGGGTGGAAAAACTACTTGACATCCTGGCCCAGGAACAACTCAACTGGGTCTATTATTCAGATGTCGATTCCAACCCCAGGGACTGGCAGATCCAGCAGGGGGCAGAGCTTTATAAAGACAAAAATTGTGATGTCGTCATGGCCATAGGCGGTGGCAGCCCCATGGACGCCGCAAAGGGAATTGCGCTTGTGGCCAGTAACGGCGGGCGGGTGAACGACTATGAAGGTGCCAACCAGATCCGTGATCCCCTACCACCCATGATATTTATCCCATCAACCGCCAGCAGCGGATCGGATATTTCTCAGTTTGCCATTATCACGGACATGGAACGTCGGGTGAAGATGTCCATCATCAGCCGGACTCTTGTCCCCAATATCTCCATTATTGATCCGGAACTTCTGACCACCAAATCCAGAGGGCTTATCATTGCCGCCGCCTTGGATGCGCTGTCCCATGCCGTTGAGGCCCATGTCTCCCGGATTGCCTCTCCCATGACCGAAGTCCACTCCCTTAAAGCCATTGAACAGATCTTTCATCATCTGCCCGCAGCCCTTGAAACTAGGTCCATCAAGGACCTTGAAAAACTGAGCATGGCCGGCACCTCTGCGGCAATGGCATTCAGCAATGCCAGTCTGGGCATGGATCATGCGCTGGCTCACTCCCTGGGCGGAGTTTTGGATACGGTCCACGGCATCATCCATCCTATTCTCCTGCCCCAGGTCATGCGGTTCAACCTTGAGTCCAGTACCGACAAAATCGCCCAAATCGGCCGGGTTATTCTAGACAAAACCCTTTCAACACCCGAGGAAACGGCCTTAGCAGGTATTGAAAGACTGGAAGAGTATTTTAAAAGTCTTAAGGTCTCAACAAAATTAAGGGATATCGTACCCGACCGATCCAAACTCCAAAGCGTCTGTGAGATGGCCGCCCTGGACACCTGTCTGCTGAGCAATCCAAGAAGTGCCAGTGTGCAGGAGATGCTCGAAATCTGTGAAAAGGTGTGGTGATGAGAAAAACGACACTTGATGATATTATCGGCCTGAAGTATACCAAGCTGGGTTTCTTCCCAGAGGCCAAGCACAAAATGACCCAACTTAAGGCTGCCAACATCAGGCTGGAGCGTAAAAGTCAGAAACTTCAAGCTATTTTAGACGGCATTTCCGACGTGATGGTCATCATGTCCTTAAATTTCACCATTATCACGGTAAACCGGCTTTTCTCAGAGGTTTTTGAGTGTGATCGGCCTGAAAGAAAGACCTGCTATGAACTTTTTATGAACAGAACCACACCTTGCCCGGACTGCCCGGTAAAGCAGTCCCTAAAAAACGGTCAGGTCTGCCGCCAGACCCGGATTTATTTGATCAAAGATAAAAAACGGCAGTTTGAAGTATCGGTGTCTCCCATGACGGACATCCATGGAAAAATCTTTAGATTTATCCTCCTGTTGCGGGATGTGACCCGGGAAAAAGAGTATCAGGAAAGCTATTACTATTCAACGAAAATGGCAACCGTCGGGTTGCTGGCAGCCGGCGTGGCACATGAGATCAACAATCCTTTAACCAGTATCCACGGATTTTCAGAAGGTCTGAAACGGCGTCTCCCCAGACTAAAGGAATATCTTGAAAACAATCCGGGGACTGAAGCGGATGATCTAGCTGCTGATTTTGACGAATACATTGATACCATCATTGCAGAATGCAACCGGTGCCGGGATATCGTAAAAAATCTTTTGACCTTCAGCCCGAGAAAACGCATTGATTTTTCCAGGGTGGATCTCAAGGACTTGGTCACTGATGTGATCAAACTGCTTCATTTCCGCCTTAGACAGGAAGCCGGTGTGACGATTGAGTTAGACATTCCCGAAGGTCTCCCGAAAATCAACGGCAATGCGCCGGAGATCAAACAGGTATTGCTCAACATTGTCTGTAATGCCATTGATGCCGTTGAAGGCAAAGGTCGCCTTGACATCTATGTCAAGGTTAGAAAAAAATGGATCGTGCTTTCTGTGGAAGACAACGGATATGGTATTTGTGAAGAAGACATGAAACGGCTTTTTGACCCTTTTTTCACCACCAAACCACCTGGGAAGGGAACAGGCATAGGCCTGTCCACCTGCTATAACATTATCCAGCAGCACCAGGGAAAAATATTAGTTGAAAGTGAACCAGACAAGGGAAGCGTGTTCCATATCTGCTTTCCCCTTGAGGTTGAGGAAAAAGATACAGATGAATAAATCCGAAGACCAAATCAATGTGCTTGTGGTGGATGATGAAAAACACATCCGCAGACTGCTGGAAAAAGAATTGTCTTCTCCCAGGCGCCAAATTACAACGGCTGGTGACGTCCACTCCGCCCTTTCAGCCGTCCGAAAAAACCGATTTGACGTCATTATACTGGACATCATGCTGCCGGACGGTAACGGCATTGAATTGATGGCCCGTTTCCAGGAAGAGATCCTGGCTGTTCAAATCATCTTAATCACCGGTTACGCCGATGTGGATGATGCGGTGATGTCCATGAAAGCCGGTGCCTGCGATTATATCACCAAACCCTTTGATCTGGACAGGCTGGAACAAGTGGTTGAAACGGCATTCCAAAGGGGCCTGGGGTACAAAAGAGAGTTGCTACGCCACCAAGGCTCCCAGGCCACGAACACTAGCTTTGCGGATCACATGATAGGACATTCCAAGGCCATGGAGGAGATCCGCTTTCTTATCCGAAAGGCTGCCCCCACAAATGTTCCGATTCTGATCACCGGAGAAAGCGGCACTGGAAAAAATGTCATTGCACGTCAGCTCCACGCCCAGAGCCTGAGAAGTCACATTCCCATGCTCACTAAAAACTGCGCGACCCTCCAGGAAGAACTGATGCGAAGCGAACTTTTCGGCTATTGCAAAGGCGCATTTACCGGGGCGGAAGCATCCAGGGAGGGCCTGTTGAGCATGGCCGATGAAGGCACTCTTTTTCTGGACGAAATTGGGGATCTTTCTGTTGGGGTCCAGGCCTCTCTGTTAAGGGTGATGGAAAACCAGACCTTCCGTCCTGTGGGAGACAAAAATGAAACCCGGGTGAATATCCGGTTTATCTTTGCCACCAACCGGGAGCTGAAAAAGGCGGTTGCCGAAGGAGAATTCAACCAGGCACTGTTTCACAGGCTTAACGTATTTACCATAAACACCTTGCCCCTGCGCAAACGAAAAGAAGAAATACCCGTGCTGGTGGAACATTTTATAGGAAAATTGAAGCCGAACTGCAAAATCTCAAAAAATGCCATGAATCTGCTTATGGGCTATGACTGGCCAGGCAATGTAAGAGAGTTGCACAATGTCATTGAGCGGGGCATTATTCTTTCGGACAACATGGTGATCACGGAGCGTTGCCTGCCCCTTGAACTTTTGGACACCTCAAGCCGGGATGACGACGAGGCCCCGTTGTTTGCCTCTTTAAAAGAGGTTGAAAAAAAACATATCCTGGCAGTAATGGCCCATGTGGACAACAACCGGTCCAAAGCGGCAGAGCTGTTGGGAATCAGCAGAAAAACCTTGTATCGAAAATTAGCCGATATTCCGGAATACGCACAACTTGAAGCGTAGGCTTAAAAAAAGTGGAGGGGGGAAACAAAAGCTTCCCCCCCCCCTGAACAACCAGAACAATATATCAGCATCAGCACAACTTTTTCGATCTACGCATTATAATTTTTTGCCTCCTGGAGTTCTTCAACACTGAAGGTCCATTGGGTATCATGGGGCGGAAACTTTTCTTTGAACATCTCAGGCAACTGGTCATCTATTTTGGTAAATCCTGCTTTGAGATTAAACTCATTTTCATTTTCCAAAATAGAGATCCCCAGTTTTATTACATCATCAGGGGTAAGGCTAAGCCCGTATTGGGCATTGATCATATCCACGATCAAGGGCACACCGTCCTCGTTGTCCAAGACGGCAAATGCAACAAAAAGACAAAGGCCTGCCGCATCAATGGCGGCTGTTGCAATCTGGAGATTTTTGGACAATTCCACCTGGATATCATTTTTCAGCGGATCCACAGAACCGCCCACCCCCAGGATATTAGCGGTGACCCCGTATCCGGCGGTATGGTCTGCGCCCATGGGTGTAGTGGCATAGGTAACCCCAACGCCTTTGACTGACCTTGGATCATAGGCCGGCAAGGCCTGACGCTTTACCACAGGGATTCTATCTACCCCCAGGGCATCTCCTGTAAATGCAGCCCCGTTGCCCAGAATCTTTCCAAACCCTGTCCCCTGGGGAACCTGTTTGAGCAAATCGATACATGCATCGCCGTCTCCCCACGGAATGAGTCCGCCTTCCATGGCCAACCCTAATGCCACGCCCGTATCTATGGTGTCCAGGCCGTAATCATCGCACAGCCGGTCCATCATGGCGATCTGATCAAGATCCCTCACCGTAGTGTGGGCACCAAACGCCCAGAGCGTTTCATACTCAAAGCCCGAAGTTAAATACTCCCCATTTTTATCATTGTACGCCTGGGAGCACTTGATGACACACCCGGGATGGCAACCTTCCGCCACCACGCCGTTGCGGGCCTGGATGTTTTCCACCATCTTTTCTCCGCTGATATCAGCGGCGTGTTCAAACCGGCCGGTTCTAAAATTTTTAGTGGGCAAAGCACCGGCCTCGTTAATCACGTTGACCAGAACGGCCGTGCCTAGTCCCGGCAATCCCTGTCCGGTGACCGGGTGGTCCCGAAGCATTTTAACCCATTTTTTATTGGCTGCCTTGAACCCCTCCGGATCCACCAACGGAACCCTGTCACAACCGCTGTCATCCACCACGATTGCCTTAATTTTTTTGGACCCCATGACAGCACCAAGCCCCCCGCGCCCCATGGCGCGTCCGGGCCTTCCCTTGGGATCGGCCTGATGAATACTGGCGGCCTTGAGACACTGCTCCCCGGCCTGACCAATGGTCATCACGCCTGTTCTTTTACCATATACGGCCCACAATTTTTCCATGAGGTCATAATTTCCAAAGCCCTCATAGTCAGAGGCATCGAGGATCTCTACACCCTGTTTGTTAATCACCACCATGCTGAAACCAGCATCTTCAGGCTTATCCTCAACAACCAAAGCAGCGATGCCCAGTTTTGCCAGTTTCTGGGAGATAAATCCGCCGGAATTGCTCTCTTTTATTCCATTGGTCAAAGGCGATTTCGCCCCGGCAGACAGACGGCCGGAGTTAGCTGCGGGTGACCCGGATAAAATCCCGGGTGAAAAAATCAATTTATTATAACACCCCAGCGGATGACAGTCGGCAGGCACCTCATCCAACACCATCTTTGAAGTCAGTGCTCTTCCGCCAAGGCCCACGAGGGACTCAGGTAATTCCTGATATTCCCAGGTTTTTTCTTTTGCGTTTATTCTTAGTATTTTTCCCATCCTTGCTCCTCTTTAAAACAACCCGACCATTATCAAACTGGAGGATAATGGTCGGGCATTGTTAATTCAAGATATCAACAATGGTGCAATCTAAAATATGTCGGTATCTATTAAAGTGCGTTTGTATAGATCTGAATTACGTCGTCCAGGGTCGGACGTCTGGGGTTGGTAGCACCGCAGGCATCTTTCTGAGCGTTTTCAGCCATAATTTTCAGATCTTCTTTTTTAACACCAAGCTGGGTCAGATCAGAAGGAATTCCCACATCTGCAGACAGAGTCTGAATGGCTGTCAATGCGCGTTCAGCAGCTTCTCTTGCAGAAAGACCTTCGATGTTTTCCCCAAGGGCTACAGCGACATCTGCATAGCGGTCAAGCTTGGAAATCAAGTTGAAGCGGGAAACATGGGGGAGAAGAATGGCGTTGCAGACACCATGGGGAAGATCGTAGAATCCGCCCAACTGGTGAGCCATGGCATGAACATGACCAAGACTTGCGTTGTTGAATGCCATACCGGCAAGGTACTCGGCATATGCCATTTTATCTCTTGCGACAATATCTTCACCATTGGCAACAGCAGGTCTCAAGTATTCGGCAATAAGCTCAATGGACTTGATGGCGCAGGCATCGGTGATGGGGGTTGCGATGGTAGAAACATATGCTTCTACAGAGTGGGTCAACGCGTCCATACCGGTAGCAGCAGTCAGGAAGCTGGGCATACCCATCATCAGTAGCGGGTCATTGATGGCGATGGCCGGTGTTACACGCCAGTCAACGATAGCCATTTTTACTTTTCTGCTGGTGTCTGTGATGATGCAAAAACGGGTCATCTCACTGGCGGTACCTGCAGTGGTGTTGATGGCGATAAAAGGAGGCATGGCTTGGGTAGATTTATCAACGCCTTCATAGTCGTGGATGGTTCCGCCGTTGGTTGCTACAAGGCCGATACCTTTACCGCAGTCATGGGAACTTCCACCACCCAGGGTGATGATCATGTCGCATCCGCTTTTCTGATAGAGGGCCAAACCTTCTGCAACATTCTTGTCAGTGGGATTGGGCACTGTATCATCGTAGACTACCGCTTCTGCACCCATATCTGCTTTGAGCAGATCGCAGATCTGAGCGGTGATTCCTGCTGCGGTAATACCCTTATCTGCAACAATGAAAGGTTTGCTTACCCCAAGGCTTTTCATCTGGGCGCAAATTTGTTTGTGGGCACCAACGCCCATGAGGGTAACTGTGGGAATGTAAAATCCGAAAACTGCTTCTCCGTTTGACATTTGAATCTCCTTTATATGGTTAGTTCAAAAAAGTTCATGCGAAATGCACAATCTCATTCACTGCCTGTATACAAGAGCAATTTCGAGACCATAAAGGTAAATACAAATCACGAAAATTTAGATTTCTTGTAAAACCTCATTTATTTCAAATATTTAATTTTTTATTTTTTTTATTTGGCAGGATTTTTTTTATGTTTCAGAGCGTAAATTTTTTTAAAAAAGTGTAGCAGGTTGACCCGACCACCACACCCGATGGGTCAAAAGGTAACATGCCTTTGATATCGATGGCACATTCATTGCGGAGGTCTCCTCAAAATGGTTTTCCCCGCAGTTTTTCCAGACAGGCAACAACAGATTGTAACTCTAAGAGAAGTTTTTCAAGTTTCTTGGCACACTGAGTAGGCCCTTTTATTGATTACCCAATCTCCGGATAGTAATGATCCAGGCACCGACTGCAGATTCCGTGCGAAATATCGACAATACCCGTATCCAGAAGGGAGGGCACCCACAGCCATCTATCGACGCTATTCGGATCCTTGATTTTCCTGCAATTCATACACTGCACAATCACACCGTCACTGTTTACAAATTGCTTGCTGAACGCTAAGCTTTTTTCAGTGTGAGGACATTCTTTGACCAGATGATGAGACATGACAAGACCTTTTTTATCCACAAGCGGATAGGCGTTTAACCTGAATACCCTCGATAGTTGTTTGGAAGGGCACTCATAATTAAATCCAAACATTTTATTTAAAGCAATCGCCTCACGGCATTTTTTTTTCATAAAACTTTTTAAAGGTTCTTCGCCGACGTCAATAACGTTGGAACCTAAAGCAAATGTTTGTGCTATTTTATCACCGCCGTTAGATAGGGCAAACGTTTCCCAGGCTTTATTATACGCTTTGAGTTTCATTTCAGCGTCCACTATATAGATAATGTCCTTGCTGTTTTTAATGGACTCTAAATCCATGTAAGCTATTTGCTTTTCAAACTCAGGGTCAATAATCATATTAGCGCTTCCTCGTCGGCCTATGGCAAATGAAAGAGCTTTCAACTGCTTTGATCATCATAAATATCCAGACCGGGATAATGTTTTTCTGCGCATTCATTGCAGATACTGTGGCTGAACTGTGCTTCTGAATGATTGTCTATATACGCCTCTATCTGATTCCAATACCCTTTGTCATCACGAATCTTCTTACAGTGCATACATATCGGCAAAAGCCCGCTTAATTTCTTGACCTGGGAGAGTGCCTCTTTGAGTTCGTCCATGGTCTTGTGCAGTTTAATGTGCAGATCAACCCGGGCTTTTGCCATTACCAGATTCAGCGGCTTTTGTATAAAATCTACAGCTCCGGCCTGGAATCCTCTGGCGGCATCCTGTGTTTCAGTAACCGCAGTCACGAATATGACCGGGATATGTTTTGTTTTCTCATCTGCTTTCAGCCTTTTACAAACTTCATATCCATCAATGCCAGGCATCATAATATCAAGTAGAATCAAATCAGGCGCGACATTACCCCGGGCAGCTTTAAGGGCTTGTTCCCCGTTTTTGGCGGCCATGATCTTATACTTGTCACGCAGTAGTTCGGTCAGCAATTTAATATTTAATCGTTCATCATCTACGATTAGAATACAACTTTTCTTATCCATTTTTCTCCATCTTATACGATAGTCCGGGTAATTTACTCAAGTTTGTCAAATTTTGCTTTGGGCTATGACGGCTCTTGGTTATCCAATGTTTTCTTAAGCTTTTCCATTGCCTCAAGCGCATCTTCAAAATCCAGGTTTTCTGCATAATCTAAAAGCGCAACACTTATCGCTTTAAGGGGGCTGTCATGCAAATGAAGCAGCTGATTTATCTCTTGTGCTTTACTGTCAATATCGGGATTCATATCCTTGGCAAGTTTTTGAAAGTCATCCAGAAGGCGCCTTAATTTTTCCATATCAACGGGGGCTGCACTGATCTTTTCTGCACCTTCCAAAGACTGAGGCAGAATCTTTTGTTTCAGATCTTCAACCACCTGAGTTAAATCCCTGACCAGATTTTCCATAAGGGGATCAAGCTGAGCGAGCTGGTTCTTTTTTAGTACAGCTTCAACTTTCTGGGAACTATCATACAATGCCTGTGCGCCGATTCCCCCTGCAACGCCCTTAAGTGTATGAGCGGTCCTGTGTGCCAAAACAATATCGTTTTGGATAACGGCCTGGGAGATGATCTGGTTATCCCTGCCGTGGTCTTTAATAAACTGCTTTAAAAACGTTATATATAGATTCTGGTTGCCATTGGCTCTTTGTATGCCAACGTCTATATCAATGCCGGCCAGCTCCTTGGGCAAAGAAACGCTGTTGTTATTCATAACCTTCTGAGAATCAAGCGTATGAGGCTCGCCGTCAACGGCCGGTATCCATCTAAGCAAGGTCTCAAATAAAATGTTTGGTTCAATAGGTTTGGCAATATGGTCAACCATGCCGACCCCAAGGCAACGTTCGCGATCCCCGGCCATGGCATTGGCGGTCATGGCAACGATGGGGGGATGATTTGGAGATTGTTGCTCCAGGATGACCCGGGTGGCGTCAAAACCATCCATTTCAGGCATTTGAAGATCCATCAGTATCAAATCAAATTTGGCTTTTCCGGCAAGCTCAACGGCCTTTTTGCCGTTTTCTGCAATAACGGCCACAAGCCCTGCCTGGGTAAGAAGTTTCTCAGCCAGAATCTGATTGATGGTATTATCTTCTACAACTAGTATTTTTGCCCCTTTTATGGTTTCCAAAGGGTTAACCCGCCAGCGGCCGGAAGTATTTTCTGCAATCCTTACGTCTCCTTTGCCGCCAAATGCATTGATGACGATATCCAACAAATTTGAAGGGATCACAGGTTTGGTTAGGAAACCGTCTATGCCCACGTCCTGAGCTTGACTCATGATATCTTCCTGATTCAGGGTCGTCACCATAATAAGGGTAATATGGTCATTGTCGGCAAACGCTTTAATATAATTTGATGCCTGGAGTCCATTCATCCCGGGCATCATATAATCCATCAACACCAGCCTGAAAGGGTCCTTTTCAGCGGCGTTTTTTATTGCCTTTAGAGCAGCTTGACCTGAATCAACACACATCACCCTGAAAGAAAACGACTCCAGGGTCTGCGCAAACATCTGCCTTGCAGTGGCCGAATCATCAACCACAAGGACTTTAAGCTTTTCCAAATCCGATGGAACGCTTAATTTAGTTTTTTCGTCTTTTTCAATATGTCTGCCCAGAACAACGGTGAAATAAAAACGGCTCCCCTTGCCGGAAGAGCTTTTAACCCATATCCGGCCGTTCATTAACTCAACCAAATGCTTGCAAATGCTCAACCCCAGTCCGGTTCCGCCATATTTTCTTGTGGTACTGCCATCGGCCTGGCTGAAAGCTTGAAACAATCTTGACTGTTGATCCATGGTCATGCCCACGCCTGTATCCTTTACCACCACCTCCAGTTCCACCATATCCGCCTGTGTTTTAATTGATCTTACTTGTATAACGATCTCACCGGATTCAGTAAACTTAAGCGCGTTACTTGTCAGGTTGAGCAGTACCTGGCCCAGCCTCAGGGGATCACCGATCAGTTGGACCGGTGTTCCCGGAGCGAGGTGAAATAAAATCTCAAGCCCTCTCTCCTGGACCTCGAAGGAAACCATATTGCTCAGGTTTATTAAAACTTTTTCCAAGTTGAATGGAATGGACTCCAGTTCCATCTTGCCGGCCTCAATTTTTGAAAAATCCAGGTTATCATTGGTGATATCCAGTAATAACTGGGCAGACTGATGAACCATCTGGATATAGTTGCGCTGCTGGGTATCCAGGTCAGTCCCCAGGCAAAGGTGAGACATGCCAATGATCGCGTTCATGGGGGTGCGGATCTCATGACTCATATTGGCAAGAAAAGAGCTCTTGGCCCGGCTTGCTTCCTCGGCGATCCTGCGGGAGGCAATCAGCTCACTGATATCCTGCAGATTGACGACCATTCCGTTGTAACCTTTTTTACCATTCATAATCGGCGAAGCCGTGATTCGAATCTCTTTTTTCGTACCCCCTTTCGTATTCCTTACCGTTTCCAGCCCATAACAGATTTCTCCTTTCATGACCTTTTCAAAAACTTGCCTGGTATTTTCAGCCGCTTCTTCAGGAATAAAATCAATCTTCTTTCCCAAAAACTCTTCAGGTGTCCATCCGAAAATCTTCTCAAAGGCAGGATTTATATATTCTGCTTCTGCGTTTTTATCATAAACAATCATGGGCTCGGCACTGGTTTCCATGACCGTATGCAATTTCTTTTCACTGCGGGCCAAATCGCTTTCTGCCTTTTTTATATGTGAAATATCTGTAAATGCTTCAAGCAGAACATTTTCATTATTCAAGTTGATTTGAATAACACTTTTCATTACGGGGATTTTTTCACCCGCTTTATTAATGACCGTTGTTTCTGATGATTCTACGGCCAACCCCATATCAAGAACCGGGCAGTTGCATTCCCCAGCAGAGCAAATGAAGTTGTGGCACACCTTCCCAACCAAATCCTGTTCTTTGTCAAATCCCATCATTAAAAGAGCTGCCTTATTTACACTGCGGATAATTTTATCTTTACCCACCAGGACCACACCAAATGGCATCGCTCTAAGCATTTTCTGTGTTTCTAAATGTAGTTGATCTGTTTTGGCTTTTGATCTTTTTAATAGTTCGGCAGTCGTTCGGTTCCGTTTGTTCAGGCGCGCAAAAAGAAATGTGGTGATACCCATGACGGCAACCAGAACAAATATGGCAATAACGACATACCAGTATTTTAAAAAAACCTGTTTCGGTGTAAATTTCCCATAATCCCGGTAAGGCGAAACCTTTAAAATTCTTAAACAGTCATGAACAGATTGATAATTCTTGGGGATGGTCCATCCGGAACATGACGCTGCAATGGCCGCTTTTGAATTGGGTTGAATCTCAATTAACCGATGGGCCACTATTTCAGCAAGTGCATCGGAGGTATGACCAACCTGACCCATTGGCCACTCCGGATATTCTCTTGTGGAATGAAGGAATGGTAAATGAACTTTACCACCGCCATGTTTATGAATTACAAAAAAATTATCCAGATTAATTTTACCTTCTAACTGCATTCTCTCCAACGTATCGGTTCGAACCGTCCCTGCGTCTGTTTCTTTGTTTAAAACTGACAACACAACCGCATCATGGGTTCCCTTAAAAGACAGTTTTGAAAACTTCTTGTATGGGTCGATGCCTGCCTCTTGCAATTCACGCAGGGTCATAAGCCACCCACCAAAGGAATTTTCACTTACCGCTGCAAAATGTTTTTGCTTCAGATCGCCGTAGGTTCGAATATCAGATCTTTGTTTCAAGCAGAACACAACGCCGCCAAATGTTGTATAAGTCCCATTTAGCCTTTTATTTTTTAACGTTGCTATCCGATTGACACCATGCAGAACTTCTAGCTCAACATAAATAGCCGAATTTGCAAGAATAAAATCCACCTCCCCATTTGCTACTTTTCGGCTTATATTTTTAAAATCAATAGGGACAATCTTAAAAGAATAGTCCGGAACACTATTGGACAAATACTCAGCCGTTGGCGACCATTTTTTCAAGCAATTGTCTGTACTGCGTTTGACCAAAACGCCAATTTTAATTAAGTTCGTGTTGGAAAATGTGTTTGTCGGATAAAAATAAATTAACAAACATGATGCGACTAAAAAAAATTTTTTCAAAAGATTTATTTGCATTAATCGCTGTAGATGATCCGGTTTTTAAGAGACTTTGAAAAAAATACTACAAATTTTGCATCCAGTGTTTATTCGTATTCAAGAGGCGCTTCAAAAAAATAATTGAACAAATTTTCAATAAAGAGTGCGAACACAGATGCGTTTTATCTTTCTAAGATACATTAAACATTACACAACTGATACAAAAAAGCAATTATATCATTATGAATATCGCCTGCAACACAGCTGATAGGGAGTGAAAGGTTCCATGCATTAAACAAGGCCATTTAGGGGAGGCGAGGCGTGAACTGTGAAGAAAAGTAATTTCTATATTATCAAATTAAACGTCGTGATAAAAATACAAACAACCTCTGCCCTGTTAGGACAGAGGATGTTTGTGGTTTCATTGGCTTCAGGCTGCGATTTCCACCCCTGCCAGTTTCTTTTCAAGTCCCATGGCCCGGCCCAGCAATTGGGTGAGAAGTACCGCGGGTATAGGATCTGTTGATTCTGATTTCAGAATGAGCTCCCGGCCATATTCAAACTGCATATGACAATAGTTGCAGGCCGTGCAGATGATATCCGCCCCCTCCTGTTTTGCCGATTCATATTTTTTCAGAACAAAATCCCGGGCCAGAAGGCTGTTTTTTTCCAGCAGGGGGTTGCCGCAGCATTCCAGGCCTCGGGACCAGTTTACAGGCTCAGCCCCGGTCAGTTTGATAATCCGTTCAAATATTGTCGGTGCATTGGGTCGTTCATCAAATCCGGTTATGGACGACGGGCGCAGGGCGTGACAACCGTAACTTGCGGCAACTTTAATTCCGTCAAGGGGATGAACAACGCTTCGCTGGATAACGCCTTTATCGATTTCCCGGTCCAGCAAAGTCAGCATATGATGGATCTTGACCCCCCCGTTATAATGCAGCCCTTCCTTCTCCAGCAGAGAATTGATCATATGCTGTTTTTTGGGATCATTTTGAAAATAGTGTTCTGCCTGTTTAAGAGCGCCAAAACAGCACTTGCACAGGGTCAGTACAGGCAGATGATGGGCCTGGGCAATGGCCAGATTCCGTATGGCCAGTAAAAGATAAGCATCCAGATTTTTTTCCTTGACAGGGTATCCGCAACAGCCGAAATCAAGTTCCTCAACGCCAACATTAAGCCTGGATAAAACCGCTTTGGCGGATTTTGGATGCTGAGGAATGTCAAATCCAGTCCTGCATCCCGAAAATAGTGCACATTTCATATTCCAAATTCCTGGTGGTATACCATGTTTTTAAGTTGATAAAAAATATCTGTAATCTTGACCCCCTGAGGGCAATTTTCCTGACATTTATAACAAGTCAGGCAATCCCAGACAATTGAGGCATTTTTTGCCAGATCGGTTTGCCCAAGAACCAGGGCATGAATGACCTGGTGGGGTGCGGCGCCAAATTGTCCGATGTCGCCCGTAACACCTGTCACCGGGCATGAATTGGTGCATGTCAGACAGGTATAACATTGTGAAAACGTTGTCGTCTGGAAGGACTTCCTCAGGTTTTTAACCACAGATTCTTTGCTGGATTTAAGCACCACGGGGCCTTCAGGCCCAGTCTTTTTCTCCTGATTTTCTTTAATACGTTCTCTTACCTGAACAACGGTATCCGGAAGAAATTTTTCCTTCATCCGCTGTCTGGCTGCCATCCAGATATCCTGCAGGTCCAGGCCGGCAGGACAGACCTGGGAGCATTTGTTACACATGGTGCAGATAAAACTGCCCCTGGAAAAGGCTTCCTTTGATTTTGTATCCATTGACCGGCCCCATGCCGACTCCCGGATGCCGGTTACACGTTCGGAAGGAAACACCCAAGGATTCTGAAAAATATCATATGTTGGTCCCACGGCACAATGGGTTGTGCAGGTGCCGCACTGGGTGCAGGAAGAAAGATCAAACGCCCGGCGGGTGGCTTTATTCGCCTCGTGTCTTACTTTCTGCCCCGCAATCCCTGAAATCAGAAGGCTTATTGGCGTTGTCACAATATGCAAAAACTTGCTGAAAGGCAGGTAGGCCAAGAGAAAAAAACAGCTTAAATAATGAATTGCCAGTATCAGTGCATCCATTCGTTTCCCGTTTAAAAACCCGGCAAAAGGCTTCATGGCAATGGAGACCGGATAGGAGACAATAGCCCACTTTGGGTTGGCATGACAGGAGATACAATTGTCTTCGTTGATAATTCTCCCTTCTTCCAGAATCTCCGGTGTGATTTCAATGGTTTCCCCAAGAAAAGACACATTATAATCTTCTTGCCAGACGGCTTTAAGCGCCGGAAGTTCCTCATCATAATCCATGGATCCATATTCCTCCACCATATCATCGAACACACCGGAGGAGATAATCTTGGCAGCTTCCAGGCCAAACCCTGATATCATAATGAGTGCAAGCAAAGCGATTGCTAGATAATCGGGATGCCTGCTGATCTGCTTCAAACGGAAATGAGTTTTCCTGCGATATATGGCAATGGCCAATCCCCCGATCACCATGACACCGGCCAAGTTCCGAAGAAGCATAAAAGGATTCAATGTGGGCATGTAATTTGCGAAAATTATTTCGCTGACATAGAAATCAAGGGCATGAAAAAACAATAACCCTGCAAATCCCCAAAAAATACAGATGTGCATAACCCACTTCAGGGAATCCTGACGCATCAGCGGTAATTGAAGCACCACATCCACAATTACCGTCTTAAAAAAATAAAAAAGCCGGACAGGTGAGACCAGGATGCCTAACAAACTGGCCAAAAAAGAGGTTATGCGTTCTGCCGTAGTGAATTCAGGTCCTTCCGGCCCAATGATTAACCGAAAAAACCCAATGGTCCTGTAAATGATCCCGATAAGGAATACTGCTAACGCTAATGAAAAACTCAAAGAATAAAGCACTGTTCCAATCCAATCCAAATTTAAAATTGTCAACGGGCAAAATCAAAAAGTAAATCTGTATTGTAACTTATCCGGGATGTCAAGCTTGTTTTTTTTCTTGACAAGCCCCATTTGCCTTATCATTGACCCCTGTCTTTGTTTCACATCAAACACTCTTTTAGACACCACATGACGATTCAAATTAACATAATGCCCCCCTGCATAGCCCATAACACAGGTTGAGAATCTGCATAATTCCCCAAGACTTTCATTTAAAATCACGGGTAGATTACTTACCGGCCTGCCTTTACAAACCCTGGACCAACACTTATATTAACTTTTTAAAATCTAAAAAAAGTCTAAAATAGTGCACAAGGAGCGTTCAGGTGAAACAAATCTTAGTACTGGCCTCGACCAATAAAGGCAAAACACGGGAATTACAGGAAAGGCTGCAAGGCTATCCGGTTGACATAAAAAATCTGTCTGATTTCGGACCTATTCCCGAGGTCATAGAAGACGGAGAGACCTTTGACGACAATGCATATAAAAAGGCGTCGTTTACGGCAAGAGTCTTGGGATATCCGTCCCTGGCCGACGACTCCGGGCTTTGCGTGGAGGCGCTGGGAGGGGCGCCCGGCGTGTATTCGGCCCGTTATGCCGGAGAAAACGCCACGGACCAGGACAATGTGGACAAGCTCCTGGAGACCATGAAAAATGAAGAGAACCGAAAAGCCGCCTTTGAATGCGTGATCTCCATCGCAGTGCCCACGGGTGCGGCGTTGACCTATGAAGGCCGCTGCGAGGGGCTACTCACCCGGGGACCTGAAGGCAACAACGGGTTTGGTTATGACCCGCTGTTCTTTTTTCCCGAACTGAATAAGACCTTTGCCCAGTTGTCCATGGAAGAGAAGGCAACTGTGAGCCACAGGGGCAAAGCCCTGCAGGAAATTACCCAGGAGATGGACAAAATCCTGGACTGGATAGATATCCAAATGTCCCGGATCAACACTGAACCCGGCGGTTGTCTTGCACCCAAAGGAACGAACAATGGATAACTTCAAGGACCTTGTAAAATCCAACCGGTCGTGCAGGCGCTTTGATAACAGTTTTGCACTGGATACCCGGACCTTGACCGACCTTGTGGAGCTGGCCCGGTATACGGCTTCCGGGGCCAACAACCAGCCCCTGAAATATATCATTTCCAGCAGCAGGGAACAAAATGATAACATCTTTTCCTGCTTAACCTGGGCCGCTTACCTCAAAGAGTGGAAAGGCCCGGAACCTGCGGAACAGCCAACGGGATACATTGTGATCCTGGGGGATACCACCATTGCAAAAAATTTCTGGTGTGACCATGGCATTGCGGCCCAGACCATGCTGCTCGGCGCCCGGGCAATGGGGCTTGCCGGATGTATGTTTGCCGCCATAAACATCAAAAAATTAAAAGAACTGCTGGATATCGGCGATCATCTGGAGGTCAAGCTGGTCATTGCCCTTGGCAAACCTGTGGAAAAAGCCTGCATTGAAGATGTGAATGACGGCGGTGATATCCGGTATTACCGGGATAAAAATCAGGTCCACCACGTACCCAAGCGCAAGCTTGAAGATTTAATCCTCAACGCCTTTTAGCTGTGAAAATTATATTTGTCAATCCATCCTGCCAGGATCCAAGGGTTACGGACCCGGATGCGCTCCAGGTCCCCATCGGACTTTATTACCTGGCATCAGAACTTTTGGGCCAGGGTTGGGTATCAGGCATTTTAAATCTTGCACCGGCAGGTCCGGCCAATGCATCAGCCCAAGGATCAGTCCAGAAATCACTTGATTTGTTTGCTCAATCCATCATGCAGGAAAAACCTGAGGTCATCGGTTTTTCGGTCACCAGCCCCACCCGGATGAATGCCATGGCATGTGCAGCTATAGCCCGGCAAATCCTGCCGGACAGCCTAATTGTCTTTGGCGGCCCCGGGGCCACATTTATGGTGGATTTTTTATTTGATGCCTGTCCGGCTTTAGATGTGATTGTCAAAGGCGAAGGAGAGATCAGCACAACTAAACTGGTAAATGCCGCAAAAAAAGTAAAAACAAATTTTGGCAGCATCCACCAGGACCAGACCATCAGACCTGAGCTGGCGCAGAACCTTGCCCAGATTCCCGGCATTGTTTTCCGCAATGGCTTAAGCCTTGATGACACAGGTATAGGTGAACTGATCAAAGACCTGGACACCCTGCCCCACCCGTCCAAGTATTTCACGTACCAGCACCTGGCTATGTCCAGGGGATGCCCGGGCAAATGCACCTTTTGCGGATCTCCGAAATTCTGGGGCACATCTGTTGTCCGCCGCCACTCGCCCCAATGGCTGTTTGACGAAATAAAAGCCCTTGCCCAAAAAGGTGTCACCCATTTTTTCATCAGTGACGATACCTTTACCATGGATGCTGATGCCGTCAAGCAGTTATGTGATAAAATTATCCAGGCCAATCTGGGCATCACCTGGAATGCCATCTCCAGAGTGGATTATATTGACGAGAGCATACTGGCCCCAATGCGCCGGGCCGGATGCATCCAAATCAGTTTTGGTATTGAATCCGGGGCAGCATCCATAAAAAAAATCCTTGGCAAACCCATTGACAACGACATTTGCGTTGCAGCCTTTGACAAGGTGCGCGCTGCCGGCATCCTGCCCCGGGCCTATTTTATCTATGGGTCACCCGGGGAGACGGATGCCACCATCCAGGAAAGTATTGATTTGATGACCCGTTTGGGTCCGTTAAGTACGGTGTTTTACATGCTGGTAACCTTTCCCGGCACCGCCCTGTATAACCGTGCCTTGCAAAAGGGATGGACCCATGATGGCGTCTGGCAAAAAAACATTGAAGATCTGCCCTGGTGGGAACTGGACCCCAATATGGATTTTGGACGGGTTAAGAAGTGGGGGAATCGGCTCAGGCAGACATTTTTTGACCATATAGAGGATTTTATCAACCGCATTACCTTTGATCCGGATAAAACATCTGCCCCCTTGCATGCGGACTTTTTATCACGGCTTGCCATGACCTTTTCCCATGGAGAGTATGCCCGGGATAAACGGGTGAAAAACAGTGAACACATGGCAATCAATCTGTTTGAAAAGGCGCTGGGAGTTTATCCTTGCCCCAGAGCCTTCCAGGGTCTTGCCATGATTTACCAGCAGCAGAAAAATTTTCCCAAGGCCATGGCTTTTCTTGACAAAGGGCTGTCCCATTTCCCAAAAGACAAGGATCTGTGTGTATGTATGGGGGTCTGTCTGATGAACACAGGTGATTTTCGCAACGCCCTGAAATTTTTTACCCCATTTGCCCAAGATCCGGCTTTGGGGCAGTACATCAGTATATGTAAACAAAAAACAACCGTTTAATTTCTTATCGTAGTTATGCAGCTTGTTAGAGGGAACCGCCCTTATTGACAAGATAAACAAACTCAAAATTCCATTCCAAGGCACGATTTAATACATTGACCAAATCAAACATGGGAAGAATTACCATATGAACGATAATTATCAACTAGCCAATAAAACCAGAAGAGAACTGAAACTACAAAATACACGCCGGGACATCCTTGTCAGCGACGGAGCCAAAGCCCTGGACATGATCCTGGAAGCCCCCTCCCCTGCCACATTAATCCAGTCTTTTCCGGATCAGGACCTATACTACCTGATGCATAAAATCGGAGTCCATGATTTTATTCCGGTGCTGGCCCTGGCCGCATCCAGTCAGTGGGAGTATATCCTGGATGTGGAGGTCTGGGATGATGATCGACTCAATCCCCATATGATGACCCAGGTGTTTTCCCTTTTGTTCAAAGCAGATCCCCAACGGCTTCTGCGCTGGGCCATCATGGAAAAACCCGATTTTATGGAATACTATCTGTCACAAAAAATGCATGTGGTTATCCGGGAACACGATGAACCACCGCCCGAGGATTTTGACGACTACATCACCCTGGATGACAAGTTTTATTTCAGATTTCCCGACCAAAAATCCGGCACGGAAGAAAATGATGAAAATGCGGAAGGCGCCCTTTTGCCCCAGGACGTTCCCCGGGAAGATGGGCTGCCGGATGACGCACCGGAGTTAATTGAACAGATGTTAAAAAGCCTTGCCGCAATGGATCTGTCGGTGGTCCACGGCCTGCTCCTTGAAACCGCAAGTCTTCTGCCCGCAGAAGCAGAGGAAGAACAGTTCAGACAAAAAAATATCAGGCTTGCGGAAAAAGGATTTTTGCCGGCCCACGAGGCCGTTGGTATTTATCAGCCCATTGCCCAAAAAAATTTAAAACACAGACCTGCAATCACCGATGCCCCCAGGATGTTTGATCCGGATATGCCCATGCCGCCCATGTATTTCACCCAATTTTTAAAAGGGGATAACCTGTTTGTAAAAACCTTGGAACAACTCAACAGGCAAGGAGGGATACCGGACCTTGACAGTGAGCTTGCGGCCCTGATCAACAAGGTGATTAGCGCAGACCGAATCAAAATCAGAAATCGGGAGTCCATTGAAAAGCCCCTTGAAAAGACCATGTCCACACTGAGTTTGGGCCTTGAAGTGCTTATGGACGGCGCCACGGCCCAGGTGGAAACCGCTGCGGATCTGATCAAAAAATATTTTCTTGAAGATATTTTCAGAACCGGGGCCCGGGAAGGTGCAAGAATCCAGGCCATGGCAAACAAATGGTATGAGACAAGCTTTATCGGTGAAAAAAATCTGCCCTTAAGTTTTCTGGGGGAAACCTACCTGGGCATCCTGGGTGGCCTGATGATTCAGCGGCCCATGTTTTTTGCCGATTACGCCGACAAGGTTTTGTACCGCAACTTTGCAACCCTTGCCGACATAAGGGCCACCCGGCGGCAACTGGATGAAATCATCCGCCTGGATGATTTTCTCAGCAGCCTGGATGTGGACGTTACCACCTTTACCTTTGGGGTACTCACATACAAAAGCATGATCCTGACCTTGTGGGTCCGGGACCGTATGGGGCTGAATCAATCAAAACCATTGAGCCTTGCACCCATTGCGCTTGATAAGTTCAAAAGCTTCTTTGCCCAGCTTTTCGGTGAAAAAGGCACCATCGGTGACACCCAGGCCAAAGATCTGGCTTTATGGGCCGCTCAGGTATCCGGTGTAGATGAAACAGATCTGCCCACGGCGCTCCAAGGCATTTTGTACGGACTGCTGCGCGAACTTGAGTCGGAATATGGCCATATTCAATTAGAAGACCTGGACCCCCGATTTATGCCCATGTTTCTTCTTGCAGGCCAGGAATAAATTTAATTATTCCCCGGGTTCAAAAATATATCCCACAGACCTGCGGCTTTTAAAATAAACCGGGGACTTGGGATTGGGCTCAAAATATTTTCTGAACCTGACGATGAAGTTGTCCACAGTTCGGGTGGAGGTATCCCTGGCATACCCCCACCCGGCTTTAAGAAGCATTTTCCGGGATAACGGTTTTTCCTGGTGGGCAATAAAAATACGCAGCAAAGTAATTTCCTGCTCGGTTAAAACGACTTCACCGGCGACACACTGGGCCGTGGATGTCACAAAATCAATGTGGTTTGCTCCAAAGGAATAGGAGGTGCCTTCAAATAACGCACAACCTGATTTTTCTTTTTCTTTTTCAGGCTGTGCATACCACTCTTTGCGTTTCACAAGCCGCTCCACACGCAAAAGAAACTCTTCCAGATCAAAGGGTTTGGACAGGTAATCATCCACACCGTATTTCAGTCCCCGCACTTTATCCTGGGTATCCCCCCGGGCCGATAAAATCAGCACGGGAATTTTTTCATCCTCCCGGCGAATGGTCTGGAGAATGGAAAACCCGTCGACCATGGGCAGCATAATATCCAGGACAATAAGATCCGGGCTCCAGGCTCGCCATGTTTCAAGGCCTTCAATGCCGTCAGCAGCCACTTTGGCCGCATACCCCTGGAGGGTAAGATTTAGTTTGATGCCTTCGGCAATATGGGATTCATCTTCTATGATCAAAACACGTTTTTTTTCAGCCGTTTCCATAACTCCTTATCTCTGACGCTGGCAATATTTGCCCGGGGAATGGTAATGGTAAATTTGGCGCCTTTGCCCTTGCCTTCACTGGACACCGCTGCGCGCCAGCCATGAATGGCAGCAATACTTGAGACAAGATACAACCCAAGGCCCGATCCTGTATTTGCCTGGTTACTGTTCCTGTCCCCTTGATAAAATTTTCTAAAAATCTTTTTTGTATCCTGTTTTTCCACACCTATGCCGTTATCAATAAATTCTATGGTCACTTTCTGCAAGTAACTTTTAAATAAAATGGTCAAACAAGGTGTGCGGCTTTCATTGTAGCGAATGGCGTTTGAAAAAATATTGGTCAGCAGAATATCCAATAAAAAAAGATTTACCGGATACTCAAATTTGCCGCCTGACGGATTTTTAATTTTCACCTCAAGATCCCTGAACAAAGAGGCATTTTTCTGACAGAATTCCTTTAAAATCAGAACAAGACTTTCACGGGTCACCTTTGATCCGAAATTCTGGCTCTCAATGCGTGCCAGATTAAGAATCCGGTCGATATTCTCCGTGAGCCGGTCAATATCCTTGAGCATATCAGTACTGTATTTTTTTATGTCCCCGGGATCCATGGGGTGACGGATAAAGGTCTCAAGATAAAGGCGAAGGGATGTGACAGGGGTTTTAAGTTCATGGGTAAAATTATAGATAAAATTGTGCTGAAGCCGGAACAGGTTCACGGTTTTCTGGTAATAGATAAAGGCAAGGAAGATACCGGCCAGCACCACGAAGATCAACAGGCTTAAAACAAGTATCGTCATCCCGGTTTTAGAAGGAAAAATGGCCTGGGGTGCGATGTTGAACTTGAGCATCACCACCTCCAAGGCCGAACGGATCTCCATGTATAAACTGACCGTAAGGACCAAAAATGTAGCCAGGGCAAAAAGGGAACAGGCAAAAATAAACACCGGATGAAGATACCACCGTGAAGGGTTCAGAATCTGCATGGATCAATCTTTTTTAAATGTTTGAACAAAAAATTTATTTTTATATGCCATTATTCTGATAACCAACAGATGTCAAGATAATATCTTAATTAATTGATACTTACGACATCTTCGGGAACAATTAACGCCTGGGTGACAGCTGAAAGGCTTGCGCTGTTAAGAATTTTCAATTCCTTGTTATATCGTGCGCATAGATGCTTAACTTTTAAACATGCATTATGGCTGTTGCAGCTCACGGGGCAGACCACAACATCACACCGCCTGACCTTAGCGGCAAGATCGTCATTGCTGCTTCTAAGATAGCCGTCATGGTAGTCAAACTCGCCGCCGGCCTTTTCAACAATCTGCCGGTAGTAGGATTTCATCTTGGTAATGCCGCCGATCATAAAAATCCGTCTGGCACACAGACGGCGCCTTGGACAATCCTGGTCGGGGCATTCCCCTGTTACCGGACAAGTCTTAGGCTCCCGGCAGTTGCAAACATTATCGGCCCCGGCAGCAAAGATCAAAGAAAGTTGTGCAAACTCATCCTTTAGCATCGCGTTTTCATTTTCGGCACTGAACAATTGAATCTCAAGTTGTTTTCTCTCCCGTTCCGTGCGAAGGGTCTCTTCCTTTTGACGGTTCAACGCCTGTTCGAGGCGTTCAACATCCTGATTTAACTCAGGGCTCGGCACCGGGTTTATCTCTGTTTGGGCTTCAAGCTCTCCACGTTCTTTTTTCAACCGGGTGTTTTCAGCTGCAAGCCAATCCTTTTCTTTACCTGTCTGCCTTAACTGACTAACCAGTTCTTTAATTTTTTTATTCTTATCACTGCTTTTATTTTTTTCCCTTATCAGGCTTTGATCAGAGGCTTCAAGCTTTCGCCGGATGCTGAAAATTTCAGTCATGTTGGCATGGGACATCATATGCACTTCACCATGAATATCCTGAAGCAGATCTATTTGGGTATCCTTATGGGAAACAATGGCATACATCACAGGTCCAATGATCCCTCGTGCCGAATAGTCGTTCCACAACGCCCTGACCTCCTTTGCATTCTTTCTTTTATAAAGGGCCGCAATCTGCTTCATGTATTTTCTGGACTGATGCCGAATGTAATTATTTGTTTTAATGGACACTGCATTTTCATCCCCCATGCATCCCATAAGATAAGAGTGGTATTCATAGGGTTTAAGATCGCTGACATCCCATCCGCATTTCTTAAGAATATCCTTATGCTTGCCTACAGACAACATGGCGCCAATCACGGGGCATTTAAAATTGCGTTCAATTTCCCATATGTTTAAAAAACACTTCATCGCATCCATCAAGGAACCTCCAAACTTTATTGAATTAATATATTTAGTTAGATAGGACTAATAATTAATACAAAATACTATATAGTATGTCAACGATGAAATTTTACTGTCACTTTACAAAGGAAAAAAAGAATTGTAATGAGCCTGGCAATACAAAACAAAAATCCCGGCAACCTTAGGTTGTCGGGATATTTTTTTAGGTTGGCTCCCCAGCACGGACTTGAACCGCGGACTTAGTGGTTAACAGCCACTCGCTCTGCCAACTGAGCTACTGGGGAGCAGCGTCTCTCATTCAAAAGACTCGTGGGTTATATACCAACCCAAATCCCATGTCAAGCAATTTCAATAAAAAAATTTGACATCCTCTTTTCTTAAGATTATTGTTTAATTGTATTAAACACTTCAGCAAGGAAAGGACACCAAATGAATATCTACAGTATTCAGGGAATGAACGCCTACACAGCCAACACGCAAATGGCCGACACGGCTTCTGTCCAGAACACTAATAAGCAAGCAACCGAAACAGACACCGAACTTACCCCCCAAAGCACCCAGACCCTTCAGCAAGCCTTTCAAGTTGAAATCACACAGGAGGCGATGACACTGCAGTCCCAAAAGGAAGAAAATTTGGCTGAAAAAGATCAGAAGCAGCTGATGGATCAGCTAACCCCGCAGGTCCAGCAGGGTGATCCGTTACAAAACCGACAAGGTGCTCAAATTGATATTATGGCCTGACATCATTATTACCCTTAAATGTAGACAGGCGCCTATTTAATAGGATTCAATTATCCATCAATAGCATTTACGAGACTTTAAAAAAACCAACACTAACCCCTTTCGATAAGAGCTCATCATGATTACTGAAGACGGCATTGTCACACACGCTACACCTGAAAAAGCCTGGATTAAAACCACCCGCTCAGCAGCCTGCGAAAGTTGTTCCTCAAAAGACTCCTGCGGCGTCAGCCACCACCCTTCTGAGGAAATGACGATTGTTGTACCCAACACACTAAATGTACTAAAAGGGGACCGGGTGATTGTGGGTATTGATTCAGGGCCCATGCTTTTTTTAAGTTTTTTTCTCTATGTATTTCCAATTATACTGTTGATCATAGGCGCACTTATTGGGGATGCCCTTGCCCCTGTTCTGAAAATGGACAGTTCCGCCCTATCCATGGGTTTTGGTTTTTTACTATTTGCCGTCGCTTTTTTCATCATCAGAAGAAAGCAAGCCGGTATGTCAAAAAAAGACAAATACAAACCCTTCCTCGTCAGAAAAAAAGCCCCCCTCAGCTCCTGAAAATTGCACCATTGTAATTAATTATTTTCCACCACTTTTTCCTTGTAAATCTAAAATCAATATACTATATACGCTCCAAGTTGTGGGTTCGTCGTTGACCTCTAACCCCTAAAATATTGAGAGAAGAATTATGACATCACAACGCGACCTGAAAATAGCTGTATGGATCATGATCGTTCTTTTGGTCACAGGGATTATCTGTTATGCGTCCTTTTGTCCTCCGGTGCCTGATAATCCAGTCAGACTGATGTTTCAGAACAAAGCAGGCAAAGTTTTATTCACCCACCTCATGCACACAGACGACTATTCTTTAGATTGTCTGGACTGCCATCACAACATTGAAGATGACGAAACCTACAACTGCAGTGAGTGCCATGAGGAAACCGGTGATGAAAGCATGCCTTCCAGGGCTGACGCATTCCACGCCCAGTGCAAAGGGTGCCACGAAGATTATGGTGCGGGTCCGGTAGAATGTAATGCATGCCACGCACAATAATTTATTCAGGACAACAGACATAAACCTGAACAAAGTTACGGCATGGCTAAAGACTTTTACAACACTTAAGGACTAATTATGATTAAACGATCTTTTTTCGCTCTATCCAAGCCCAGGCTGACGTACGATCTACTTGATACGTCTTTGCAGTCAGCTGAAGAACTTGCAGTGCCTGGCAGCCTTACCCTTCTTTTGCCTGAAGAAATTGACTCGGCAAAAAAGGCTTTAATCGGCCCGGGAGATGCTGTTAAAAAAGGGCAAAAACTAAAGCTTTACGATGATAGTGCATCTTATGTACTGTCTCCTGTCGCAGGCACGATTAAGGGATTTGACTCTTACTCTGATGATTTTGGCAACAGAGCAACTTATTTAACGATCAAGTCAGACCCATCAATCAAAGACGATGATCAATGGGCCCAGACAGATCTGGACGAAACGCTTGCGTTTGCCGCCGATTATCTTGAGCAACTTCCAGGGGGATTGCCCGTTTCAACCCTGACAAACCCAAACTATGACATTAGGACCATTGTTGTGACAGGCGCAGACACAGACATTCTATGTGATACCTGTCAATTTGTTTGCACCGCATATGCAGGCCTGATGGTTGCCGGAGCCAAAATTCTTAAAAGAATGACTCGGGCCGACCGGTTCTGCATTACAGTGCCGGAAAATCTTTCCGCCCAGGTAGATCTTGATGGTTTCAATGTACTTAGAACATCTAATACATATCCATCTAATCTACCTGCCATGGTAATAAAGGATCATTTCGGCAAAACACTTTTGCCAGGCCAGACCCCTGAAGATCAGGGTATTTGTTTTATTCGTCCCGAGGTACTGGTCTCCCTTGCCCGGACTTACGAAACAGGGCATCCGGTGTTTGACAAAGTCATCACGCTGATTGACAAAGGCGGGCAAAAATATCGAGTCAAGGCCACCATCGGTACCCCCATCAGTAAAATCCTTACCTGCTTCAATGTTCAGATCAATGAACGGGATCGGATCATTATCGGCGGCCCCATGCGTGGTTCAGCTACATATACGGTTCATCACCCCGTGGTTCCGGACATGGATACTATCATAGTTCAAGACAGTGATGTTATTCCGGAACTTTCAGACAATGCCTGTGTCAATTGCGGCGAGTGCGTTCGCATCTGCCCGGCCAATGTTCCCGTGAACCTGCTGGTGCGGTATCTTGAAGCAAACCTTTATGAAGAGGCTGCGGACAGGTTCGATCTGGAATCCTGTATCGAGTGTGGGCTTTGCGGCTATGTATGCAGGGCCAGGATTCCTTTATATCAGTATATCCGCTTGGGCAAACATGAACTGTTGACCCTTCGTGAAAATGCTTGAAGCTGGGAGGAAACCAAATGAATAATACTAAACTGATTGTTTCCCATGCTCCTTTCTGGCATAACGGAGACAGCCTGTTCCAACAGAATTTGAATTTCATTATCGCACTTATACCTGCCGCAATTTTCGGCATTCTCAATTTTGGTGCACCTGCTCTCGGAGTACTGGCCCTTGCCACTTCATCAGCCATGCTCTGGGAAGTCATCATGTCAGCCATTTCCAAACAAAAATTAGCCGTAGGCAACATGGAATCTGCCGTCATCGGCTTTTTGTTTGGCATGATGGTTCCGGCCACGATGCCATGGTGGGTTGTGATTACCGGCACTTTTATCGCGGTGATTTTAGGTAAATATGCGTTTGGTGGTACCGGCGGGAATCCGTTCCACCCGACCTTGGTGGGTATTGCAATCCTTACGATGTCCTGGCCTGCCTTCCTGGACTTTGATACCGCTTATGTATCATACCAGTTTGACTTTACGGCCCTTGCACCTTTGGCTGCACTGAAATCCCAGGGGACGTCTGCTCTTGGCTTATTTTCCAACTACGATCTGCTTATGGGCAACGAAGTTGGCGGTATTGGTTCCACCTTTGGGCTTGGAATCATCATTGGCGGAATTTACCTGATGCTAAGGGGTTATGCCCGCTGGGAAATTGTAGTGTCCTTCATCGCAGGCATACTGATTACTGCAACAATTTTCTATGTGCTCCATCCTGACGCATATGCCCCACCATTATTTCACCTGTTTGCCGGATATACCCTTATAGGGGCCTTTTTTCTGGCTGTGGAAAATTCATCCTCTCCGGTTAATCGCATTCCCATGCTGATTTACGGTTTTTTAGGTGGATTTATGATCATTCTGGTCCGCAATATTGGTATCTATCCGGACGGCACGATCTTGTCCATCTTGTTAATAAACCTTATTAACCCGCTGATTGATGTAATAAAACCCAAAGCTCTTGGAAAGGGGGTTCCCAATGCGTGAGATGCTAAGTATGATTGTGGTACTGACCGTTCTCACGGCAGTATCCGGCGGCCTTCTGGCTGCTGTTGAAAAGACAACCAAACCCCAGATTGAAGAGCAGGTCCTAAAGTTTCAGAAAGCACCGGCTATTAAAGAAATCTTCACTGATGTTACCAATAATCCTATTCAGGAACGCGTTGACGTAACTGTTGACGACACCACGCTTCAGGTCTTTCCGGGTGTTCTCGCCGATGGTCAAAAAGCAGTTGCATTTGAAGCCAAAGGCACAGGCTTTGGTGGACCGGTTGGTCTGATGGTCGGCATCAACCTTGACACGGATGAAATCATCGCGGTGCGCGTTACAACCCATTCAGAGACCCCCGGCATCGGTTCCAGGGCCAAAGATGACTTGTCCTTTGTTTCTCAGTTTGCCGGTATGTCCATGTCCGCTAATTTTGGGCTTAAAAAAGGCGGAGGCGAAATTGACGCCATGTCCGGAGCAACGGTTACGTCAGGTGGTGTCAGCCAGGCCGCACTTGCCGCCCAGGCGCTGTACAAGAAACTGAAACCTGAAATCGTTAAACAGATCAACTAAGATCGTTCAGGAGAAATAATTATGGCACAATCCCTGGTAAAAGAATTTACAAAAGGTCTATGGGCGGAAATTCCGCCATTTCGGCTGGTTCTTGGGCTTTGCCCGACTCTTGCCGTAACAAAGACCGTAGAAAATGGTATAGGCATGGGCGTGGCCACCACCTTTGTTCTGGTCTTCTCGAATATCCTGGTTTCCATGCTTAGAAATATAATTCCCTCAAAGGTTAGAATTGCCTGCTACATCGTTATTATCGCCACATTTGTTACCATCGTGGAATTTATGATGCAGGCATACACCTATGAGCTGTTCCTAAAGCTGGGGATTTTTATCCCCTTGATTGTTGTTAACTGTATTGTACTGGGTCGAGCGGAAGCGTTTGCCGGTAAAAATACAGTAATTCCATCTGCGGCTGACGGTTTGGGCATGGGTCTTGGTTTTACAATGTCTCTGGCTGCGCTTGGGGCTGTACGTGAACTCATTGGTGCCGGCACCCTGACGGTATGGGGAGGTTCGCCCATTTTTACAGTAGGGCACGGCTACATTCCCTTTCAATTCATGGTAGAAGCGCCGGGTGCATTTGTCGGCCTGGGCCTGATGCTCTGTCTGATGAACCTCATCGGGAAAAAATAAGGTAAGGAGACTTATAACATGGGTGATTTATTTGTTCTGGCAATTAGCTGCATTTTCATCAACAATATTCTCCTTGCCCAATTCCTAGGCAACTGCCCTTTTCTCGGCACCTCCAAAAAAATGGAAACCGCATTGGGCATGGGTATGGCTGTTGTATTTGTTTTGGTCATGGCAGGTATGATAACTTGGATAGTAGACGTTTACCTGCTTAAAGCGCTGAATGTTGAATTTCTTCGCACCGTTTCCTTTATTCTGGTTATTGCATCCCTGGTACAGTTCGTGGAAATGTTCTTAAAAAAGAGTATTCCTGGGTTGTATGCCGGTTTGGGTATTTTTCTTCCGCTGATCACAACTAACTGCGCTGTTATGGGTGTGTGTTTGATCAACATCAAGGAAGAATACACCTTTATTGAGGCACTGGTATCTTCATTTGCTTATGCCGTAGGTTTTGGTCTGGCTTTGGTTTTGTTTGCAGGCGTCAGGGAACGGGTCATTCTTGCAAGAGTGCCCAAAGCTTTGCAGGATACCTCCATCGGTCTTGTGACCGCGGGTCTGATCGCATTGATCTTTACCGTTTTCCGAGGCATGGTTTAGTTTAACACAAAATTTAATATAAGGTGATTGTATGATTCCAGCTATACTGCTAATGCTGGGCATTGGCGCAACATGCGGCATCGTGCTCAGTCTTGCTTCCAAAGTCTTTTATGTGTATGAAGATCCAAGGATCGCACAGGTAGAGAACAATCTTGCAGGCGCCAACTGCGGTGGCTGCGGATATGCCGGCTGTTCTGCAGCAGCAGAAGCCATTGTGTCCGGCAAGGAACCCCCAAGCCTTTGCATAGTTAATTCTAAGGAAGGTGTGGAAGCGGTTTCCATAATTATGGGTGTTGACGCGGGTGCGGCCGAAGCCCCTCTGTCTTACAATATGTGTGAGGGTGGCAACCGGGCCGCTGATAAATACCACTACATGGGTGTGTCATCCTGCAAGGCCATGGCTGTTATTTATGGCGGACACAGGGTTTGTACGGTAGGCTGCATTGGCCTTGGGGACTGTGTTAATGCGTGCCAGTTTGGTGCGCTTCATATGGGGGCGAATGGCCATCCTGTGGTAGATGACGACAAATGCGTCGGCTGCGGCGCTTGCCAGAAGGCCTGCCCCAAAGATATTATCGAGGTCAAGACCCTGACCGAAAAACTGATGAAATTCAACCAGCAGCATGATCCTCTAGCACCGTGTGCCCAGACCTGCCCTGCTGAAATCAATATCCCGAAATACATTCGTCAGCTTAAAGAGGGTAAATACGCCGAAGCGGTTCAAACCATACGCATGCGCAATCCTTTGCCTCTTGCCTGTGGCCGTGTATGTCCTCATCCTTGTGAAAACGAGTGCAGAAGAGGCATAGAAGACGAAGCGGTATCCATCAATCAGCTCAAACGCTTTGTTGCCGACTATGAAATGAATTCCGGCAATAAAATTCCTATCCCATGTGCACCTGAAAACGGTATGAAAGTTGCGGTTATCGGCGGTGGCCCCGGCGGTCTTTCTGCAGCATATTTCCTTCGCCGTATAGGTTATAAAGTTTCTATATTTGAAGCTATGCCCAAATTAGGCGGCATGATACGCTATGGTATTCCGGAATACCGGCTACCCAAAAAGATCCTGGACTGGGAGATTCAGACTATTCTTGACCTTGGTATCAATGCATTCACCCATCTTCGATTTGGAACGGATTTCGGCTTAGGCTCCCTTATGGCCGGCGGCTACAATGCCGTGTGTCTCACGGTTGGTGCCTGGAAAGATTACTCTCTGGGGATTGAAGGCGAAGATCTTCCCGGATGCTTTACCGGTATTGATTTTCTTCAACGCATGTCTTCGGGTGAAAAACTTGAACTGGGCAAAACAGCAGCCATAGTTGGTGGTGGCAATACTGCTGTCGACTGCGCAAGAACACTTCTTCGGTGCGGTCTTGAAAAAGTCTACATGGTCTATCGTCGTACCAGAAAAGAGATGCCGGCCAATGAAGTGGAAATCGTGGCGTCTGAAGAAGAAGGTATTGAATTTGTATTCCTGGCAGCCCCCACACGGGTTATTGCCGGTGAAGACGGCAAATGTAAACAGCTTGAATACCTGAAAATGCAACTGGGAGAGCCTGACAAGTCAGGACGCCGTCGTCCTGAACCTATTGAAGGATCTGAGACTGCCCTTGATGTAGAAATGGTGATCTCGGCCATTGGACAGGCACCGGATGCATCTTTTAAAGAGCAAGATCCCCACCGCAGAATGACGGAACTTGAACTAACGCGGTGGAACACCATTGATAATGATCCTACAACGCTGCAGTCCTCTGTGCCTTACATTTTTACTGCAGGCGACTCTGCTACAGGCCCTGGCCTTGTGGTTGAAGCCATCGGATCTGGCCGTCGTGCAGCAAGATCCATAGACCTGTTCCTTAAAGGCGAGCCTGTAGAACCGCCCAAGGATTCTTTACAACAGAAACGCATCCATGAATCCATTTTTACTTCTGTGGATGGTATTACGCCCGTACCTAGAGCAAAAATGCCTGAATTGCCTGTAAGTGAACGCCTTGACTCTTTTATTGAAGTGGACCAGGTGCTTGACGAGGAAGAGGCTATAAGAGAAGCGAACCGATGCCTGAACTGCTGCCGCATCTGTTACAACCCTGATACACCATTCCCCATTGCCAAATAATTCGGTACAAAGGGAAGATTAAACATACGGGTCTGACCGCTATTGCGGCCAGGCCCGTTTTAATTTTTAACTTTAAAAGAAACACATTTTTGCAAAATTTCAAAAAAGAAAAAGTGGACCCATGTCACAGGACACGCCCCCCCCAAAAAAAATTGGTGACGCCTCAAAAGAAAAAATATGTTCTGATTTCAGCAGTATTCTGCCTGTGCATTGTTGCGGGAATCGCTGCTGCTATGCTTTGGATGTCTTTTTTTATTAACGCACCGGCGGGCACACGCACGCAACCTGTTACCTTCACAGTATCTTCAGGGCAGCATTTTACCACCATAGCCAAAAATCTAAAGGACCAGGGTTTAATTTCAAATCTCAGTGCATTTAAATTTTATGTACGGATAAAAAAGGCTGCAACCCGGATTAAGGCCGGGGAGTATGAGCTGAACACAAGTATGAGCCCGAAAACCATCTTAAATTTTTTAATTTCGGGGAAAAACAAACTATACAGATTTACCATCCCTGAAGGCCTGAACATAAAAGAAATTGCAATGCTCGTTCAGCAAGCCGGTTTATGTTCTGCCAAAGACTTTATATCTTTATGCAATGATCTAGAATTTATCAATCAATTGAAAATACCTGGTATGACCTTAGAGGGTTATCTGTTTCCAGAGACCTATTTTTTTTCAAAAGAGACGGACTGTAGGACTTTAATCACTAAAATGGTATTCACCTTTAACAATACATTTAATGATACGTGGAAAGCCCAGGCAAAAAAAATTGGCTTAAGTATCCATGAAATTGTCATCCTTGCTTCAATAATTGAAAAGGAGACCGGCAATGGAAAAGAAAGGCCTATAATTTCATCTGTATTCCACAACCGCTTGAAACGCCATATGCGACTTGAAAGTGACCCCACAGTGATTTACGGGGTATCTGACTATGATGGAAGGATTCGATATAAGCATCTAAGGCGTGTCACCCCTTATAACACCTATAAAATTAATGGTCTTCCAGCCGGTCCCATTGCAAACCCAGGCGCTAAGTCCTTAGAGGCCGCCTTGTATCCTGCTAAGACAGACTATCTTTTTTTTGTATCAAAAAACGACACCACCCATAAATTCTCAACCAATCTGAAAGATCATAATAAAGCGGTAAGAAAATACCAGCTGAACTGATGTTCGACCGTATAGTCACCCATCTGCGGCATTGCACAAAAAATTTGCAATTCTCAAAACCTCCAGGTCACTCCGGTTTCAATTTTTTTTTGCGCCTTGCATATGGGTAACTATTCGATCAAACACTTTTTAATCGTCAAATCGATTAAGATAAACAAGCACAGCACCTAATTTTGATTTCTTTACACCCTCCCATTTATAAGAGAGGACAATATTTTCTTTTTTCATTTCCTTTATTAAATCCTCTACAACATGGGGAAGTACAGGCCCGTCTTCTGAATGAAGGCCTTTGCCCACAATAATGCGCAGGGTAAAAAAACCCTGCTCATGGGCCTTTGAAATAAAAGACCGGGCCTTAACCTGGGCGCCGATGGCTGTGAACCCATGGAGGTCAAGATCTGCTTCGGGGGCCGGGTATCGTTTGAGCCGTCTTTTCAAGGGCATGGGCTTAGGTATTTTTCTAAAGGATCGATTATCTTTCAAAGAAGCCTCAAGCAGGGTTGAAAAATCCGCTTCGGATTCAGTTGTAACAGCGTCCTGTTCTAACGTCTCATTATCAGACAAGGCCTCGGAATCGATATTTTTATTCATCCAGATTTCATAATCATCTAAAAAAGGAAGACCATGTTTATTTATATTTTTCTTGGGTTGAACAGATCTTTTTATCTTTAGCTGGTTTTCTTTTAAACTCTTTTCGCCATCCATTAAAAACGCATCTAGAAAATCTGTGTCCGATGCCAACTTGGGCGGATTATTTTTCCGCTTAATTTTTTGTTTATTTTTCCTGGTATTTTTCTTTGCCATAAAAGCTATCTTACTTGAAAAACAGGGTGTTTTCAAGGTCCTGTCTTTGTTTGCTATATTTGACTTTAATACACCTTCCTGCTATTGTCCCTGCATGAATATTGGCAAAATTGTTGAATATATAGACCAGCAAAAAATTATATCTGCGGTTATTTTAAGTGAAGCAAAAGGAAGGCTTCGGCTGCTTAATGAAAACAGCCGGGAAGTCAGCTTTTCTGAAAAACGGCTGGCACATGTTTCCGAGACCGGGCTTGATACTACACTTTCCAAAACAACCTTGGTCTCCCACCTTAAGCAGGTAACAAAAACACGCAAAAAACTGTCAGAGTCTATAGATATCAAAGGATTATGGGAAATACTTCATGATGATCCCCAAGAAATTGACATTTCCGCCATGACTTTATTTTGCTTTGATCCGCCTTTAACCCCGGACCATGAAGCCGCCGTTATCCGGGCCTTTTTTAATGACCGCCTATATTTTAAATTTAACAAAGTAATTTTTTTACCTTTCACAGAAACCCAGGTGGAAGCAAAAAAACGGCAACTCAGGGAGGAAGAGCGAAGGAATACGCTAATCATAAAAGGGGCTGCCTGGCTGATCCGGCTCCGAGATCAAGATGATGCCGGCGAAGAACCGGACCCTGTTCTTCTGAAAATTTTAAAAGACTTTTATGTTTTCGGCAATGATGCTGACCAATCTATTGTTGCAAAAAAAATAATTCAAAAGGCAGGTTTTAACTCCCCTGATCCTTTATTTGAACTTTTTGTAAAAGCAGGTATCTGGGATGCAGATGAAAATCTGGATCTGTTATCCCTTCAGATTCCCACTTCATTTTCACCCAAAGTGATTCAGACTGCAGACCACCTGTGCAAAACTTCCCCCCTGATATTTGATGATCCCAAACGCAAGGATCTGACTGATCTGCCTTTGATTACCATTGATGGACAGTCAACCCAGGATTACGATGACGCCATCAGCCTTGAAACAACCGAAAATGGATATCGGCTTGGCATTCATATTATTGATGTCGGCGCCTTCATTCGCAAAGGGGACACAATTGATATGGCCGCCCGGGCGCGCGCCTCTTCCATTTACATGCCCGACGACAAGCTGCCCATGATTCCACCAAGCCTTTCCGAAGATCTATGCAGTCTCAAGGAAGGCCAGTTAAGGCCTGGTGTTTCGACCTTGGTACAGATGAATCGTTTTTTTGAAGTCCAGGACTATAAAATTGTGCCGTCAGTGATCAAGGTCCACCAGCAGATGAGTTATACCGAAGCCAATATTGTAAACGGTAAGAATGACCCCATCACTACGCTTTACAAAATGGCAACCGTACTGCGGGAAAAACGACTCAAAACAGGTGCCATCCAGATTACCCTGCCCGAAGTCAATGTATGGCTGGATGAAAACAAAAACATCCATTATACAAAAGTGGACCGCGAAAATCCGTCGCGGATGCTGGTCTCGGAGATGATGATTCTGGCCAACACTCTGATGGCTGAATTTTTAAAAAATAACGATATGCCAGGGGTATTCCGATCCCAGGCGCAACCGAAACAGCGTATTTTCAAGGGCATTGAAACGGAACTTATGCCCAATTTCCTGCAGCGCAAACAATTAAGCCGGGCTGTGATCACCACCCACGCCGAGCCCCATGCAGGCCTTGGTGTTCCGGCCTATGTCACGGCCACCTCCCCGATCAGGCGGTACCATGACCTGCTCACCCAGCGCCAAATCAAAGCGTTATTGGGTATCGGCACCCCCTATTCATCCCAAGACCTTGATAATATTCTCACAGCCATTTCCGTAGCCGTCTCCAATACGGGCCGCATCCAGGCAGCACGTAAACGCTACTGGCTGATTAAATATCTGCAGGATTTAAAAGGAAAAAATTTTGAAGGGCTGGTACTCGATTCATACAGGGACCACTACAATGTCCTGCTCAAAGAATTTATGCTGGAATCCAGACTGCCGACATCCGGACTGAAACTAAAACCAGGTAACCAGATCCAGGTCACGATCCAGCATGCGGATGCCCGGCGCGGGCAGTTGACGTTATTTGCCGTTTGAGGCTTGATGTCATAGTGCTGTTAATGTTCAATTAATTTATCAAATTTTCCGAAAATCAATTTTATCATAATTAAATTTACAGTTGCGTTTTGAGGCTGGGAATGTTTAATTTCCAATTAAATTGACTGATGAATAACATCTAAATAATCATTTGCTTAACCAAAAAAGAAATCCTGTATGAAACAAAAAGGGAAATTAATTCGCTGGAATGAAGATCGTGGATTCGGATTTATAAAATCTCTCGATATCAAAGAGGATGTGTTTATCCATATTTCCGAATTGAAAAAAATGTCCCGTCGACCGAAAGTCAATGACATCATATATTTTGACCATGTAACGGATGATGGAGGTAAGAAAAAAGCAATTAATGCCAAAATTGAAGGTGTTGAAGAGGTTATTGATAGGCCCCAAAAAAGAAAAAAATTAAAAGGAAGTAGTTTTACTTCGAAATTTATATCATTGTTAGTTTTTGGGGGTTTGGCATTTGTCGCATATGCAACTTACCCATATTGGTCACAAATGGTTATAAATTCATTGCCAGTTAGTTTCGTCGATGAAGACTTTACCGGTTATCGTTGTGAAGGAAAAAGATATTGCAGTGAAATGACTTCATGTAAAGAAGCAAGATTCTACCTTCTGAATTGTCCAAATGTGGAGATTGATGGCGATAATGATGGGATTCTATGTGAATCTCAGTGGTGTAACTAAAAAAAATATAAAGAAATCAATATAAGAATGAATAAATCATAACAATCTGCTTACAGATGCCGACCTCGAAGCGGCGTAGAAATCTACATTTTATACATTAAACTCCCGATTCTCCAGTGATCTCTCAAAATCAATTTTATAGAACAAAGCATTCTGTAAACTATTGCTTAATTCACCATGAAGCATGAAGTACATGAAGAGTGGCTTTCTTGATGTTCTTCATGCTCTTGTATGGTTTTATTTTGAAAACAATTAACTTTTAGTGTTTAAAACTACGCTGCCCTGTATATACCATACTCGCACCGAATTCATTGCAGGCCTCAATGGACTGATAATCGTTCATGGAACCACCAGGCTGAATAACCGCTTTGACTCCCTGCCGCAACCCCACATCAATGCCGTCCCGGAATGGGAAAAAAGCATCTGAGATCATGGAAGAACCAATGAGCCCGCCCTTTTCTTTTGCTACATCTGCTTCAATCTCGGCTCTTTTATCTTCATCGGTCAAGTTGGCAAAAGGGGTATTGTAGCGTTCAAAGCAATACCGGTCACACAATTTGCGATAGGCCTTGTCCACGGCAATTTCCGCAACACCCACCCGGTCCTGTTCACCGGTTCCAATCCCCACGGTGCAGTTGTCCTTGACATATATTACCGAATTGGAGGTAATCCCGGATTCCACCAACCAGCCAAAAAGCAGATCTTCGTATTCCTGGTCTGTGGGTACCCGGTCCACTTTATAAGTTGTTCCCTTGTATTCTGTGGACGCAATGAAAAGATCTTCTTTTTTAAGTGTCGTGGGCACAAAAGACCACTGAGCCACAATACCCCCGTCCATAAGGCTTTTAAAATCCACCACACGCTCACCAACAAAGGATTGCAGCTTGTCCATGGCGTTGATCCGAATCACACGCAAATTTTTGCGCCGCCCCAGAATCTCAATCACCCCATCTTCAAACTCCGGGGCCACCACCACTTCGGCATACTGGTCGGCAATGCCTTCGGCTGTTGCTTTGTCCACGGCTTTGTTCAGGGCAATACACCCGCCAAATGCCGCGATACGGTCTGCCATATAGGCTTTGGCATAGGCCTGTTCCAAACTGTCCGCCCGGGCAGCCCCGCAGGGGTTGTTATGCTTGACAATGACTGCACAAGGGGTATCGGTAAAATACCTTAGGATATTCAAGGAGTTGTCGGCATCTGTCAAATTGGTTTTACCCGGGTGTTTGCCGGACTGCAGCAGTTCAATATCGGACACCAGATGTTTGCCCGCCACGATGGTTTTTGCATCCCCCAGTGCTAAATTGCCATTAACCAACTTGTACAATGCGGCCTCCTGGCCCGGATTCTCTCCGTAACGAAGGCCTTTTTCCACGCCGTCAATAACCCAGGAGACCTTTTCATAAAACAGGGTCTGCCGACTGTCGCCATTCACAAAGGAGATCTCCATGGCCGGCGTAAAATGGTCATCCATGATGGTTTTGTACATTTTTTTAAGATCTGTGCTCATATATCTACCCTTCTGTTTTATAACACGATTGAACGTCTTTTTCTGAAAGCCCGGCCAGATAGTCGGCAATGGCCCGGTCGTACTGGGCAGTATGCTCAAAGGCCTTTGATGCAAGTGAATACCGGTCCTCTATCCCCAAAGACCCGTCCTTTGTTTTAAGAAGGCCCAAAATACCGTCATAGGATTTGGGATCCACCACCGAGGCCACACGGATATAATTTTTAGCTGCGGCCCGGATCATGGTCGGCCCGCCAATATCAATGTTGCCCCGGGCGTTTTCCACGGTGACATTTTCCTGGGCAATGGTCTGGGTAAATGGATAGAGATTCACCACAACCATATCAATGGGAAGCGCATTGGTTCTTTTCAGGTCATCCTGGTGGGCAGGATTATACGTTTCGGTCAAAAGCCCCAGATAAATTTTAAAATCAAGGGTCTTAACAAGCCCCCCCTGGGTTTCGGGCTGACCGGTATAATCAGAGACCTGTTTAAGGTTATCTTCTGCATCAGGTCCAAGAATCTCTTTTATTTTGGAATAGGTGCCGCCGGTGGATAAGATAGTGATATCCGGATTAATGCCAAGCAACCCCGGAATGAATGATTCAAGCCCACTTTTATCGGACACGCTGACCAGAATGGTCTTGATTTTTACTAAATCGTCAATTCTTTCTACCACGTTTTTCGTCATGGTTGTTCCTTATTTATAAATAGGTTGGTGCTATATATTTTAAATGCGTGCATGCATTTACCCTATTCTTACGGGTGAAGTCAAGTTCGTGTTTGAACGTAAAGTCACCCACCTGCGGCGTTGCTTCACAAACCTGAAAGCCTCACGTACTATAGTACGCTCCGGTTGCAGCTTTGCTTGCGCCTTGTATCTGGGCAACTTTACATTCAAACACAGTCATTTCCTTTAAGCACAAATTCAGAGCCGGTAATTTTACAGGATCATGCCTGCAAGAGACTGAACAAGCTTTTGGGTCTTTTCGACATGCTCAGGCGGTATCATAAGCACAGGAATTTTTAAATTCCGGGTGGTACCTGCAAGGTTGCCGTTCTCCGGCAACGAGTTACAGCTCAAGTCATTCTTGCCGGCATATTCCATCAAATCAAGGAAGCTGCCGTATATACCACCTGCATCCAGGTGCTCCACAAACTGCATAAAAATGGTTGTGATGGTTAATGCAAGAAAAGGCATATCCGCCTGCCCCGTCTGTCGACAAGAGGTTGTGGACATCATCACCCGGCACCCCAGCGGCCGGACAGGATAGATAGTGCAAATCCCATCTTCAAGCAAAGGACAGGTTCCCCAGGAGGGGTCGTTATCTTCCTCGTCTGCGTCACGGCCTTCCATGCAGGCCAATGCAAATCCATTGGTGGTTGCAGAAGGTCGGTACCTTCTGGTTTGCCCGGAACGGGCCAGACGAGCACGGATATCGAGCAACCTCCCATCACCCAACCGGTCCTGGATATACGCAACTTCCAAACCCGTAGCGGTGACATTACAGGTGCAGCAGTCTGCACACCGTTTTGCACAGGCAAATGGAAACGCTTTCATTTCAGTGTCAAACAGGTCGTAGATATCCTCGAGGGTATCAACAGCATTCTTAAGTTTCACAATACTTGTCATCGTCATAACCAACTTAAGTAAACACACACAAAATAGTTGTTCCGCCCATATCATTGGAGTATAGTCACGTCAACGAAGATGGTGGAAGATTTCACCAGGCAGATGTTTATTCATATCTGCCAAAACATTTTACATAAAGGGTACTTAAATAGTGTCTGAACGAAAACCTGGAAATTTGGTTTAGTACAAGGCGGGCGCAAATTTTAACCGGAGTAATACATGAAGTATTTCGAGGATTAAAATTTGCGCCCAACGAAGTAATCGACAAAATTTACGGTTTTCGGTCGGGCACTAAATAATCTTAAACACCGACTGCCTGTGCCATGCACATACTAAGCCAGACAGGTAAGAAAAGGAGAATGCAAAAATGAACGCTCTGTTAATCATGATCCTATCCTTTGCAGGCTATCTTATCATGTACAACCTTTACGGTCGATACATCGGAAAAAAAATATTTAATCTAACCCAGGAGGCAGGCGTCCCTGCCGTAGAGATGGAAGACGGGGTGGATTACGTACCCACTAAAAAAGAGGTGATTTTCGGGCATCACTTTACTTCTATTGCCGGCACAGGACCCATTGTAGGACCCGCCGTTGCCATTATATGGGGTTGGGTGCCCGCCTTGATCTGGGTTTTTGTGGGCAGTATTTTTATGGGTGCGGTCCATGACTTTGGCGCATTAATCATCTCCATGAGAAACCAGGGAAAATCCATTGCCGATTATACAGCTAAGTATGTAAACAACCGAACCCGGTTTTTTTTCTTTTTAATTGTCTTTCTTGAACTGTGGATCGTTATTGCGGTATTCGGCCTTGTTATTGCCATTGTGTTCAGTATGTACCCGCAGTCCGTCTTGCCGGTATGGTGCGAGGTTGTCATCGCTGTTCTATTGGGCCATGCGGTATACAAACAAGGCAAAAGCATCATGGTCTGGTCAATCATTGCAGTAATTGCCATGTACGTCACTGTTGCCATCGGTATATATCTTCCCTTTAAAATGCCGGAAATTGCAGGGATTCCCGCCACGGGGGTCTGGAGCATCATTTTGTTGATTTACGCCTTTATCGCATCAGTTCTTCCGGTGACCACCTTGTTGCAGCCCCGGGACTTTATTAACTCCCACCAGCTTTTGATCGCCATGGCCCTTTTGATTGCAGGCGTTTTTGTTTCAGCCTTCGGCAGCAACCTTGAAATTGTTGCACCGGCGGTTCAACTCACCCCTGAAAAAGCGCCCCCAATGTGGCCCTTTCTTTTCATCACAATTGCCTGCGGCGCCATCTCAGGCTTCCATTCTCTGGTCTCATCCGGCACCTCTGCCAAACAGGTACGGTATGAAACAGACTCCCTTTTTGTGGGCTATGGTTCCATGCTGTTAGAAGGCGCACTTGCGGTGCTGGTTATTATCTCCGTTGCCGCCGGCATCGGTATGGGGTATCCCACCAAAGACGGGCAGATACTGACCGGTGTGGCAGCCTGGACCACCCACTATTCATCCTGGGCTGCAGCAGCAGGTCTTGGCTCCAAAATCAGCGCCTTTGTCGATGGTTCCGCTAATATGATTTCTTCTATGGGGATACCCACAAGCCTTTGCGTTGCTGTTATGGGCGTATTTGTAGCCTCATTTGCCGGCACCACCCTGGACACCGCCACCCGCATCCAGCGGTACATCATTTCAGAGCTGTTTTCCAATTTAAAGCTTGACTTTCTTACAGGCAAATACACAGCGACCTTCCTGGCCGTTGCCACAGCTTTGGTTCTGGCCTTTGCCACTGGCGCCGGGGGCAAAGGCGCGCTTAAACTGTGGCCGATGTTCGGTGCGGTAAACCAGACCCTGGCCGGACTTGCCTTGATTATCATTGCTGCCTATCTAAAAACACAAGGCGGTATCAAGTGGATGGTGGCGGGTATCCCGGCCATTGCCATGATGGTGTTGACCATCTGGGCGCTCATTTTAAATCAAACCACATTTGGCGCCAGTCACAACGCGCTGCTGCAGACAGTGAACGGCATCAGTCTTTTGCTGGCGGTCTGGATTTTCATCGAAGGCCTGATTAAAATTGCAACGGTGAAAGCTGATGTAAACGATTAAAATACGGATGATCCAATCTTACCATGGGCTTTGATTTAAAACTGATATCGTCTCTTAAACGTCTTTACTGGCTGCTTACAGGCCCGGCTATGGCAATTTTTGTCTGTCTTTTTGCGGCCCGAAATTTTGGGAGCCAAGTCCCGGATGGCACCATCCGGCATCTGCCGGAAATCTGGCCTGCCATCTTTTTTACCGGCGCGGCCGTTACAGCCATTGCAGGACCTGTCATGATACGGGTCCTGTTTGCCCATAAGGTCAGACAAAATAGCCGGGTTCCCAAAGCACTGTTTTTAACTTTTCAGCGACAGCTGATCATTGTCTCCGGCATCACCCCCTATCTGGCACTTGCCGCCGTATGGAGCGGATTTTCCGAATTTCATGCAGGCGGCATTATTCTCATGGCACTTTACGCTGCCTATTATTATTTCCCTTCTGAAAAACGAATTTCCCATGACATCAAGATGTTCAGGGTGGCTTTACCATGATTAAAAAATGGCTGGTAAAAATCAAAACCGCCATCGTCAATACTTGGAAAACCGCCGATGAGGTGGCCCGGTACAAGGCGGTTGACCACCTGGAGGATGAAGTTGAAGAGATGGAATATATTTTTGCCGTACTCTGCCAGGGGGCTTTTATCGGCATGCCTGCCCCGCCGGAGCGAATCAGCCTGGATCTTCTGCCTGAGATGGAAAAAGATCTCATTCTTTTGATGGAACGGGTAGAGACAACCAATGAACCGTTATCAAAACTTTTTTCCGCATTTGATATATGACGAGAACCGAACCAGACGTTCTATTTTTTTTAGGGAAAGGCGGCACAGGCAAATCCACATGCGCGGCACTTTGCGCCGTTGATCTTGCCGGGGCAGGTTTCAGGGTGTGCCTGTCCTCCTTTGACGACGCCCACAACCTGTGTGATATTTTCCAAACAACATTTTCCCATGCGCCTAAAAGCATTCTTCCGGGTCTTGAGGTCATCCAGGTGGACAAAGACAGAGAAATCGCATCTTACCTGTCAGGGGTCACACGAAAAGTAAAACGCAACTTCACCTATCTGACTGCCTTTAATCTTGGAAACTATTTTGATGTATTAAAACTATCCCCGGGCATGGAGGCACACGCCCTTACCGCATGCTTTACCGATCTTAGAAAAAAATATATGGGCTGGGATTATCTGATCATAGACATGCCGCCCACAGCCCTTTCTTTAAGCTTTTTTAATCTGCCGACCCTGTCGTTGCTCTGGGTAAACCAACTGGAAAAACTGCGGCTGGACATCAATAAAAAAAAAGAGATCATTTCAAAAATAAAACTGGCCGGTAAAGAAATTACCCAGGATAAAGTGCTGGCAAGAATCATGGAGATAAAATCTGATCATTTGGATCTAAAATCCTTTTTTGAACATAAGGCCATATGCTATGCCGTACACAATACAGATGCGCTGTCCCTGGCCGAAACCAAAAGAATTTTCGACCAGCTTTCGATGCTTGGTATAAAACTGGCCGGACTCTTCTGCAATCATAGAACCCCGGACGATATGTATCAAAGTGCAGCAGACCCGGAACTTCCATGCCGGATTTTGATGGATCTGCCCTATTGTGCCCAGCCTCTGGTTGGCCTTGATACACTGACCCGGTTTACCAGGCAGTCCGGTCTTAATTTCGCTGAAGAACTGAAAAAATAAGTTACTCGCCGACCTTTTCAATGTCCAGGCCGATCATGAAGTGATCCCTAAATCCAATGGGTGTCCCGTCAAGAATATATTTAATGCGGGTAGGTTTACGAACTGCGGGAATCGTTTTGTCCTTGTAATGAAAAATCATGGGCACGAGATCGCCGCTTTTAAGACTTTCCAGTGCCTTTGAATGCTTTGTCACCAGAGCAAAAAACGGTTCCGATTCATTTTGCCGCAACTTGAACTGATAAAAAATTCCCGGATTTTCCAGTTGAAACTCCGCACTGAAATACATATTCTCCTCCTGTTTCATCTCCACTGATCAACAGCCTCCTTTCAGATTTTTTTACAAAACACACGAATATTATTAATTTGAAATTTAATCAGATAATCAGAAAGTTTAGCAACTTGTGTGCCATAATTATTTTCAAAAAGATAAAAAAATATCGGGAAGATCCAAAAGGTTATTTTGAAATAACAACTATTTCCCACCCAATATTACGTACCTGGTTACCAAAATGTATTGAAAGTTACGAAAACTGCACCTTGTTAGCATGAACATCTGCCTGGAAACGGATTATTCCATACCTAATCCGTCAAAATAAAGATGCCTTCAGAAGTTAATTGTTGGTGGCAGGGCAACGTATGAACAATGAGTAAGTAAGCTACTCAGATTTTTCATTCTTCGTTGTGGGTTGAGCCTGGGTAGCGACAGACCAGGTCAACCCCTGGCTATTTTTATAAGAAAGACTGGGTTAGTTACCCAGATCTTTCAAACTTTGTTGTGGGCTGTGCCTGGCAGATGATATGTCAGGTCGGCCCATGGCCGTTATTTATAGACAGTCGGATCAATCTCGTATTTTTTGACTTTATAATGCATGGCCCGTTTGCTGATACCCAAAAGATCGGCCGCTTCTTTTTGAACCCCCCTGGACTTTTTCAGGGCCCGTATAATTGTATCCTTTTCACTTTGCTCAATGGAAAATGCCTGGGATTCGGGAAGGTCGGAAGTCAGCACCGCAGTTTCCCTGATAGTTTCAATCTGAAGATCCCATGGTTCAATAACCTGGTTTTGGCACAAAACGGCCCCGGCCTGAATGGTATTTTTCAATTCCCGGACATTGCCGGGCCAAGGATGTTCTTCCAACACTTTGACCGCGGCATCGGAAATATGCAGCCGGTCAATGCCGTGGGCCTTGCCATAGTTGTCAGCAAATAAATCCGCCAACGGATAAATATCTTCTTTTCGATCCCGCAAAGGTGGAATGGTCAGGGTGATTCCCTTGAGTCGGTAGTACAGATCCTGGCGAAAGCTTCCCGCTTCAATGGACTGGGCAAGATCAGCATTTGTCGCTGCAATGACCCGGCAGTCCACGGTAGTTTCCTGTACGGCACCGACCTGGCGGATTTTTTTATCCTCGAGAAATCTTAACAAACGGCATTGCATATCATGGGATATATTGCCGATTTCATCCAAAAAAAGCGTACCGGAATCTGCAGCCTGAATAAGCCCTACCTTGTCCTTTACCGCATGGGTAAACGCCCCTTTCAAATGGCCGAACAATTCACTTTCAAGGATACCTGCCGGCGTTGACCCACAATCCACGACCATGTAGGGATGTTTCTTTCTAGTGCTGTGTTTATGAATACATCCGGCAATACGCTCTTTACCCACGCCGCTCTCCCCGAGTACAAGCACGTTGACCTCGGTGGCGGCCACCTTTCTCACCATGGTATAAAGATGTTTCATGGCAGGGGATTTACCCCAGTAAAACCCGGATTCAACCAGTGGAACGTTACCGGTTCCGGCACTTGTACCGCGCAAAGCCATGACGGTATTAATTTTTTTGATCAGGTCTTTGCCGTCAAACGGCTTGGCAATATAATCGGCCGCCCCAAGTTTCATCGCCTCCACAGCATCCGGTATGGTCCCGTGAGCCGTCAAAAAAATCACCGGCAGATCCGGCAGAGACTTGCGGATATCCGTGAACAATTCCATTCCGTCTTTGCCCGGCATTTTTATATCTGAGACTAAAAGCTCCACGCCGTTCTGCCCTTTAAGTATCTGTTCGGCCCCAGCCGCATCCTTTGCCTTCAAAACCTTAAAGTTTGATGCAGACAGTCTTTCGCCCAAAACCTCCAGAATACTGGCGTCATCATCAACAATGAGTATTTTATGTGCTGCCGTCACTGGTTCTCCCTTTGCTCCTGCCGTTCCTTATCAATTTTCTCAAGCACGGTTATCTGGTGTAAAAGATCCGCAATCCGTGCCTCCTGTTCCATGTTCTGCTTTTCTAAGGCTGTTGTTTTACGCCCAAGAGAATCAATCTCTTTTTGCATGCTAAGCCGTTCTTTCTTATAAATCTCCTCTTTGGCATACAGGCCATTAAGCTTTTCCAGAATACCCGACCGCTCGGATTCAAGCAAGACTATACCATGGGCCAGGGCCTTTTCCAGCATCCCGGGATGCATCATCGACCACTGATTGCAAACAATTTTTTGGTCGGAATCATTTAGGTGCCGGCGCGTTGACGCCCTACAGGGCAGTTGTGAAGGTAAAGCCAAAAACTGCGCCACAGCAACTCTGAAGGCCGGGGCATTTTCTGCAAGAATCATATCAAGACACACATTGCCATAACGGCCTGCGGCCTGTGACTGGACATGATTCTCCCTTAAAGTCAGTTTAGAAAAAATGTGACGGGCAAGGGTATAATCTTCATTCAAATATGCCTCCTGACCCTGTTTTACCATGGCATCCCGGCAAACGACCGTGCAGGTAGGCAGTATACTGCACCCGTTAAAAAACATCACTGTACACCCGATCAAAACCAGAATCCTGAAACACACAAGAAAACGCGAAAACGTTCTTGCCACGAACAAATTCAGGCATAAATCAGATATCCATGAAAAACGCATATAAAAAGCCCTTAAAATTCATTTATTAAAACACCGGCAACGTAAAGGAAAACGTGCACCCTTTATCCGGCCTGTTCTTCACAAAAATTTCTCCGCCATTGGCCTGAACGATCCGTCGGGCAATATTTAAACCAAGCCCGACACCGTCCATGTGCTTGCGCACCTCCTTGGCCCGGTAGTACTTCTTGAAAATCAAATTTTTCTTATCGTCGGGAATTCCGGGCCCTTCATCACTGACGGCACATGTCAAAAAATGTTTTCCCGGCCCCCGGGTCAAACAGACATCCACCCGGCTGTTGTCCGGCGAAAATTTCAGCGCATTATCCAAAATATTTATGATGACCTGGGTTATCTCTTTCTCGTTACCTTTGACCATGGGCGCCTGTGCAAGAACCTTAAATTCCATGCGGATGCCCCGGGTCTTTGCCCCGGGTGTAACACTTAAAATGGCCGATTGTACAAGCTGATTGGGATCAAACGGCGCAACCTGTCTTGTCTTAACCCCTGAAACCAGAATGGACGCATCAAGCAGATGATTCAACAGGCTGGTGATCCTGGCAATCTCATTGATGGCAATAGTTAAAAATTTCTTTTGTTTCTCATTGACCGGGCCAAGAACCTCTTCAGTCATCATATTCACAGATTCGCGGATGGAAGACAATGGACTTCTGATTTCATGGCTCAAAGTGGCAATAAAATCAGAACGGATCTCGTCATCAGCTTTAAGCTGACGGTTCATATCATTAAACGCCGCAGCCAGTTCCCCGAATTCATCTTTGGATGTAATAGCCATCTCATAGGTGTAATTATCATCAGAGACCCTTCTTAACCCGGATTTCAATTTGTTCAAAGGGATAATGATGGATCTGGAAATAAACCAAATCCCCATCAGGCCTACCAATATTGAAATAGCGAATCCGATCATGCAGTTTTTCATCACCTGGTGGCTTAAACGGTTTATCAGGATCAACGCCTGCTCAATTCGGCCTTCATTGTCCTTTCTTGCCATGGCTATGGCAGCCATCCACTGATCCATCATACCGGCATCAATCCAGGTAAAATCATCGCTCATGACCTGTTCCATGAATACACCCGACTCTACATGACTACCAAAGGTTCGGTCAATGTCGCCCCAGTATCCTGCAGGTATTCTCCGCCTTGTATCCAGTTCGATGATCTCAGCAAGCACGTTCTGGTAATTACGCCGGGCTGTTCCAAAATAATCAAAATATACCTCTTTTTTCAGCAGTTTCAATTTCTTGATATTCGCGTCCATATCAAGAAGATTATTTTTAAGATCGTTGGACAACACCGCAATCCGGTTGCTGATGCTGACAATCCGGCCTGAAGTATCGGACATTTCCCTGACCTTTATAAACAAGCCATATACTATCCCATAAAATATAAAAATGAAAAAAAAGAGAAATATAAAAAGTTTTTTTGAGATACCTGGTGTCATGGACATATTTTTACCGTCTGCATAGATGAAAACCCTTTTAACATGCCGAAACAGTCAAGTCAAATCCCGGCTGGATGACGAACGTTTAGACACCCTAAGCAAAACCGGTACCAAAAGCAATCAATACCTTTCCCCGTATTGAATTTATATGATGAATATCTTATCTTTAGAGGGTTAGGGACTTAGGAACAATACCAACATAGGAGAATTTAATGGGTGCCGATGTATTTTTCATGGATATGACCGCCACATCAAGGGAGAACCTGCCCGCCAAGTTGGCCCGCCTGGTCACCACGGCAGGACTTGACGACGTCCTGGACAAAAACGATCTGACTGCCGTCAAGGTGCATTTTGGTGAACAGGGAAATACGGCGTATATTCGGCCTGTTCTTATCCAAAAAATTATCCGGGCAATCAGAAAATCCAATGCAACACCTTTTCTGACCGATGCCAATACCCTATACGTGGGTACCCGGTCTGACGCAGTGTCCCATATCAAAACCGCAGTGGAAAACGGGTTTTCCTATTCGTCCATGGATGCAGCCCCTTTGATCATTGCCGACGGCCTGTTCGGAAAAAGCGAGACAGCCGTAGAGGTCAATCTCAAACACAATCGGGAAGTGTTTATCGGGTCGGAAATCATCAATGCCAACGCGTTAGTGGCATTAGCCCATTTCAAGGGCCATGAGCTGTCCGGATTCGGCGGCACCCTTAAAAATCTGGGGATGGGATGTGCATCCCGCCGGGGAAAACTGGACCAGCATTCCAATGTAAGTCCTAAAATCAAACGCAAAAGCTGTATTGGTTGCGGCCTGTGTGCCCAACACTGCCCGGGGCAAGCCATAACTATTGAAAATAAGAAAGCATATATGAATAAAGAGGCCTGTATCGGGTGTGCCGAATGCATTGTGCGCTGCCCCACCCAGTCTATCAACATCAACTGGAACCAGGATGTCCCCGTATTCTTAGAAAAGATGATGGAATATACTGCCGGGGTGCTCAAAAACAAGGCCGGTAAATGCCTGTTTGTCAACTTTATCACCAATATCTCCCCCAAATGTGACTGTCTGCCCTATGCCGAATCCCCCATCTGCAACGATATCGGCGTGGTGGCATCCTGTGATCCCGTAGCCATTGACCAGGCCAGCGCAGACCTTGTGAACCAGGCCCAGGGCCTTGCATCTTCGATATTGACAACCCACCTGGCCCCTGGAGAGGACAAATTCAAAGGACTTTATCCTAACGTGGATTGGGAACACCAGCTTGCGTATGCCCAGGACATTGGTCTTGGAACAAGACAATACAACCTGATCAAATTGGAGACCCTGGCATATAAAAATCCAGGGCCACACGGTTAATCATGTATCTGGCAAAAGTAAAAAAAAACAGGCAAGCCACATATATCCTGCGGGAATCGATCAAACAGGGTGAACAGATGGTGGCCCGGGACATTTTTGACCTGGGACCCTGCCCCGGGGCCTGGATTGATTATCCCGGCGGCAATGCCTGGTATTTGAATCCGGATCTGGAATCAAGAATTTCAACGCTGGCCGAGACCTTTGACAGTGACCAGTTTGAAGATCTGTTCTGGCCTTTTATCCGGCCCGACATCCGCAGAGCCACCCAGACCTTCAGGCAGCGGACCTTTAAACAATATGAACCCATGACCCGGGCTCAAAAAGAGACCATTGCTCGAAAGGTCCATGCCTTTGACAAACGCCGGGCCCATTTTCTTAAATTCGGCAATATGGACCAGGGGCCCATGGTAAATATGCCGACAGTCCTTTTCAGGCAGTTGCACAACAAATCCCGGGATGAAATCGAACAGCAATTTATGGACCAAGAACGGGTTTTACGGAAAAAAGATCTTAAATCGTATGTATATACGGTGCTTGACCTCCATCGTTTTTTCAAAGGATTCATGGCCAAGCAGATGCCCCATGCCCTGGACCAGGATAAGGTAGAGGCCTTTTTTATTCAGGAATTATGCCTGTTGAACAAAGAGCTTTTCGGATTGAACACCCGGCTGCATGAATATCTGATCCGGTATGCCATTATGTTTTTTGATCACACTTACGGGGATTCGGTACTGTTGGATGATATGGTCAAAGATTTCCAGTTCCGTCAAAGAAGCCGCTGGTTTAAGCCGCCGGGGCCGACCCCGCAGCTTGCCTTATCCCGGGCCTTCAAAATATTTAACCTCACATCCAAGGCACTGGAATCCATGGACAAAAAAGATATCACCCGGGAATTTCGGCGTCTGGCAAGACAACATCATCCGGACAGGGGAGGCAGCCACGACAAATTTGTGGAGTTGAACAACGCCTACCAGGTACTGCTTGAAAAGGTGTCATAACAACGAATATCCCGGAATTGATTGACAATAAAGGAGAGTTGACGTTAAATATGAAGTAATTATTGCGACAGATTATTGATATTTCATACCTAATTTCCATCATCTAATCAAAGAGGATTCGGGTGTTATACACTTTTCTGAAAAAAGTAATGCTGCCGCGTTTGCTGCTGCCGGGCCTGTTCCTCATTTTTCCTACCTGGTGCCCGGCCGCCCAAACCCAAGATCTAACCACATTTTCCATTGAAGAACTCATGGATATCAAAGTAACGTCTGTGAGCAAAAAAAGCCAACGGCTGTCTGACAGCGCAGCCGCCATTTTCGTTATCACCCGGGAAGATATCAAACGCTCCGGGGCCACCAGTATTCCCGATGCCCTGCGCATGGCCCCGGGCGTGAATGTGGCACGAATTGATGCCAACAAATGGGCCATAAACTGCAGGGGATTTAACAGCCGGTTCTCCCCAAGCCTTCAGGTCCTTGTCGACGGACGAAGTGTGTATACCCCCAGTTTTTCAGGCGTTTACTGGGAAGTAACAGACGTGCTGCTTGAGGATGTGGACCGCATTGAGGTGATCCGTGGCCCCGGGGCCACCATCTGGGGTTCCAATGCAGTGAATGGGGTGATCAATATTATCACCAGGCAGGCAAATGAGACCCAGGGCGGTTTTGTTCAAGCTTCTGCCGGATCTGTAGAAAAAAACATGGTGGCCGCAAGATATGGCGGAACAATGGGTGAAGATAAATTTTGGCGAATTTACGCCAAGCACCACACTATAGAAGATTTTCAACGTCTTTCCGGAGAAGATGCAGGGGACGACTGGCAGATCAATCAGGCCGGTTTTCGCATGGATGCCCAAATTTCTTCAGCCGACGATTTCACAATCCAGGGGGATATCTACGACGGTCATATCCACCAGAATCTCTATCTTTACAGTCAGGTATCACCATACATGGATGAATTTCACGTAAAAACAGATATATCCGGAGGTAATCTCATGGGCCGGTGGACAAAGGTCATTTCCGGGACATCGGACATTTCTGTGAAGACATCTTATGATGCCATGCATCGTTCCGAGGATATACTCAACGAGGACCGGCACAATGTTGATGTGGAATTCCAGCACAGCTTCGGACTGGGTTTGGTAAACGACATTATCTGGGGGCTTCGGCTGCGCCATACCCATGATGATTATTCAGGCTCAAAAGTGGCCGTTATGGATCCGGTCAGCACAAGCGACCTTCTCTACTCGGCATTTATACAGGATGAAATATCAATATTTGAGGATAAAATTAAACTGACCATTGGCTCAAAATTTGAGCACAACGATTATACCGGCCTTGAAATCCAGCCATCCACAAGACTGTTGTGGGCACCGGATGAACACCACAGGGTGTGGGCTGCCGTTTCCAGGGCCACCCGTATTCCCTCACGGGTTGAAGCCAATGGCGTAGTCTACCTCACCGGAACAGATCATGCCGGTACTCCATTGTATACCAGGTTTGTGAATAATGAGGATCAAACGGCAGAAACCCTGTGGGCCTGGGAAGCCGGTTACCGCTTTATCCCGCAACAGAACCTCTCCGTTGATCTGGCACTGTTTTTCAATGACTATCGAAATCTTAGAATTTATTCACTGCAGGCCCCCCCCTATCTTGATGATGAAAACCATGTACTTATTCAAGATATTGCGTTAAGCAACATGTCCAATGCCCGCTCCTGGGGGGCAGAGATTTCCGTAGATCTGGCCACCGGCAGTAAAATCAAATGGACGCTGGCCTATTCACTGATATTCCATGATTATGACAATGACGAGGATTTTGAACTTGACTTTGGATTTACAAAACACCAGGTCTCCTTGCGGGGCCGGTTTGATCTGACAAAAAACCTGACCTTGGATGCCTGGTTCAGATATGTGGGAAAAACAAACGCAAATTACATATTTTCCGATACTGCCATCTATGAAATTGACGATTATCTAACCTTGGACCTGCGCATTGGATGGCAGATCCGGCCGGGCCTTGAATTTTTCTTGACCGGTCAAAATCTCCTCCAGGACAGTCATCTCGAATTTGTCCAGGAAGCATTCAGTTATCCTGTGGAAGTCCCCCGCAGCGCCTATGCCGGCTTAACCTATAAATTTTAAGATACAATGTATTTTCCATGACCAATAACAACCATGGGATAGCCTGATCTATCTCTACCTAAGGTTAACCAAAACAACAGTTTAATAACTCGAACAGAGTACACAAACTTTCCCATAATAGAGAATTAGACAGATGCAACCTTTAAAAGTTAAAATACGAAAGCTATTCATGTCAGCCTGCACCTGTCAATTCATGCTGTCCTTTATTGTTTTAGGCACAGTTCAGTCACAAAACCTTGAAGAATACAGGCTTAAAGCGGCCTTTGTTTATAATTTCACCAAACTCATTGAATGGCCGCAAACGGCATTTGACAATAAAAGAGATACTTTTACAATAGCCGTATTCGGGGATGAACGTCTCAGACAAGGCTTTGAGACCATTGACGGCAAAATCAGTACCGGACGCACCATATCGATCCGTTATCCGGACCCCAAAGCCGAAGATTATGAAAAAATACTGACTGAAAGTCAGATCGTATTCATCAGCCGATATACACACCTGGAGCAGGTCCTGCAAATTCTGAGCAATATTGAAAACAAACCGATTCTCACAATCGGTGAAGTCAAAAATTTCAGCCGGGCCGGGGGCGTCATTCAATTTTTCACAAGAGATGATCATCTTCATTTTGAAGTCAATATCAAAAAAGCTGAGGCACATCAGCTCAAATTCAGTTCCAGACTCCTTAAACTGGCTGTCATCGTAAATGAAAAATAATGAAACCCAAAAAAAAATCAAAATATAGCATTGTTTCCATCAGAACAAAACTGATCCTGACCCTTGGATTTACCGCGTTGCTGGCACTTTTTATGATGGCAGCTTCCATGGCGGCCTATGAAACCTATAATGCCCGAAACAATCTGGTTGATGAACTTGTATCCATGGCGGACCTCATTGCGTTGAACTCTTCGGTGGCCATGATGTTCAATGACCGGAATGCGGCATTGGAGGATCTAAGCGCCCTGTCTGCAAAACAGGGCATTATCGGCGCCATTCTTTACGACACCCACGGCGCAATTTACGCAGATTTCTCAAGGGATGCCGTTTCTATTAATACGCTGGCCCATGAAGTCAAACAGATATGTAAACCAGGCATGTCCCCTGTTGAAATGATTACTGCCCAAAAAATGCTAAGCGGTGTTACAAACGGACATACCCACGTCATCCTGCCGGTCACGTTTAAAAATAATTTTTTAGGTGCCATCCATTTGATTGATGACATGCAGCAACAAAAAAAAAGGCTGGCTGCTTATTATCTTATAGTAGCGGGCATTGGTGTCATCTCGTTGGCAGTGGTCCTGGTTCTGTCTTCCAAACTCCAGTCCATTTTCACCCGGCCTTTATTTGATGTCATTGATTCTATGCGGCAGGTGACACGGAAAAAAGATTATCAAGTCAGAGTAAAAAAATACAGTGACGACGAGTTCGGGGTGCTTGTGGAACAGTTTAACCAAATGCTTAAAGAGATCCAGGCCAGGGACGACAGACTCAATATATACAGTTCCAGCCTTGAATCCAGGGTCAAACAACGCACCCAAGATCTGAGCAAGGCCAAAGAAGAACTTGAATCCACGGTTATTCATCTGGAAAAGGCCCAAAAAAAAGCAGAAGAAGCCAGCCAGGTAAAATCCCAGTTCCTTGCCAATATGAGCCATGAAATCAGAACGCCCATGAACGGTATTATCGGCATGACCGAAATCCTGCTTTCGTCCAAACTGTCCGAAGAACAAGAAACATTTGCAGTCAATATTCTTAAATCAGCCCGGACCCTGCTTGCAATCATCAGCGATATTTTAGATTTTTCCAAAATCGAAGCGGGCAAACTTGAAGTTGAATCCATTGCATTTGATCTGGGCAGTCTGCTGACGGACATTAAAACACTTCTGATGTTCGCCGCCAAAGATAAAGACCTCACTTTAAGTGTTGAAATCGAAAAAGGAACACGCCTTTTCCTGATGGGAGACCCCACAAGAATCAGACAAGTGCTGATTAATCTTGTTGGCAATGCCATCAAATTTACAGAAAAAGGCGGAGTAACGATCATAGTGTCCACGTCCATGGACAAGAATGGTGAATTGCACAACGTTGACGACCGAAACAATTGGATTGACCTGACTGTTTCCATCAAAGATACAGGTATCGGTATCCCTGCTGAGAAACAAAAAAATATATTTACGCCCTTTTCCCAGGCCGACGCCTCTTTTACCCGCAGATACGGCGGCACCGGACTTGGCCTTGCCATTTCATCGGATCTAGTGTCACTTATGGGCGGCACCATCAGTTGTACCAGTATACCGGGCAAAGGAAGTACATTCTCCTTTGTTCTTCCTTTGAAAAAGGCCGAGCAAACAACTAAGGCTATGCCGGTCCCCAATCACACAGCCCCGCCGGACAACACAGAAAAGATCAATCTTCATGTGCTGGTGGCCGAAGACAATATCACCAACCAGGATGTTTTTTCAAAGATGCTCAAGACATTTGGATGCACTGTGGATATTGCAGCCACAGGCGTTGATGCCAGGGATAAATTCATTGCGTTAAAACCGGACATCATACTCATGGACTGCCAGATGCCGAAAATGGACGGCTACCAGGCCACTCGGGAAATCAGAAAACATGAGGCAACCCTTGGCATCCATACTCCGATCATCGCCATCACGGCACATGCCATGGCAGATGACCGAAAAAGTTGCCGGGATGCAGGCATGGACGATTTTTTGACCAAGCCTTTCATGATGGAAGGTCTTTTGGAAATAATAAAGAAATGGAAACCGCATTCAAACCCATCCGAGGCCGATTCTGCAGATATTTCCGACAGCGAGACCCGTTAGTCAAACAGCGTAATATCTGCCGGTTCCTGCAGCTGTTCCTTAATCCGATTCCGTTTTCTTCGTTCTGCTGCCACAAGGGATTTCATGGATGGCACGCGCTTTAAAAAAACTTCGCCCGTGGCAACATGAAAAAAAATTTTACGTGAATCATGGCCGCCAAAATCACGACTCAGGATCTTAATTTTTTCCGCCCGAAGAAAATTAACCACAAATTCGACATTTCTTGATCCCACGGTATTCTCCTGGGATACGGCCATCAACATATTCGCTCCACCAAAGGTCTTGGCAACCATTTTTTTTCGATTTCCGCCCAGCCGCATGATGGCGTTAATCAGCAACTCCATGGCATTGATGCCATAGCGGGCTGAGGCATCATACTTATGAATATCCGGATTAGACGGCATAAGGATGTGATTCATACCACCGATTTTTTTTTCCGGATCATACAGACACACCGCGACACATGAACCCAGCACGGTATGTATGACAACATCCTGGCTGCTGGCGAAATATTCTCCAATGCCGATGGAGACCTGGTTTACTGTCCGTTTAAATGGTCCGGCACTTTTTGAGTAGGGTGTCTGCAATTTTATCCAGTGGAATAATACTGTCTACAGCATACAATTTTATGGCCTCTTTGGGCATGCCAAACACCACACAGGAGGCTTCATCCTGGGCAATGGTGTAGGCCCCGGCCCGCTTCATCTCCAACATCCCTTTGGCACCGTCATCACCCATCCCGGTCATGATGACCCCCAGGGCATTTTTTCCGGCATACCTGGCGGCAGAACGAAAAAGAACATCCACAGAAGGCCTGTGGCGGGACACCAGAGGCCCGTCTCTTAGCTCAACATAATACCTGCTGCCACTTCTTTGGAGCAACATGTGACGATTGCCCGGGGCGATAAGCACCTCGCCTGGTAAAACGGGGTCATTATTTTCGGCCTCCTTGACTGACACAAGGCAAATTTTATCCATCCGGTCGGCAAAAGCCTTGGTAAAATTGGCAGGCATATGCTGGACCACAAGCATACCGGGCGTATCATCGGGCAGCTGTTCAATAAGAAATTTCAGCGCTTCTGTACCGCCGGTTGACGCGCCAACGACAATGACTGTTTCCGTTGTTTTGTCCATGGATTTGCCCGATAGGCCCGGCAGTATAGCATCTGCAGTCAATTTTGGAAAAACGTCAATGGATTTGCCATATTTGTGTGCTTTAACATTGACCAAGGCAGCCGCTCTAACCGCGTCACAGATTCTTATTTTCGATTCTTCAAAAAATTTTTTTGTCCCCAGGTTCGGTTTTTCAATCACCTCTACAGCGCCGTTCTCCAAGGCTGACAATGCAGTCTGCCCGCCCTGATTGGCCAGGGCAGAACAGATGATCACAGGAATGGGATGCTGGGTCATAATTCGTTTCAAAAAGCTAATCCCATCCATACGGGGCATTTCGACATCCAGTATAATAACATCCGGCACTTCATTACGGATCTTTGAGGCTGCAATGATTGGATCCTGGGCCATGCCCATAATCTCAATTTCCGGATCAGAGGTAAGCACTTTGGATAGCGCATGTCGAACTAACGCGGAATCATCCACAATCAATACTCTGATTTTTTTTCCCATAATTACCTTCAGCTTTTATCGTTTTGACGATTATTTACTTTTTTGATAGATCGTTGTTTGAATTGATTTTAAGGGTAATTCAGCATGCTGGATAACTTCTGAATGTCCCATGAAAAGAAAGCCCCCCGGCTTTAAATGGGTTAACAGCCGATGCAGAATCTGATACTGGATTTGCTTTTCAAAATAAATCATTACATTCCTGCAGAATATAATATCCATTTGTTCAATACCGGCATAACGTTTATCCATTAAATTCAAACGAAGTAACCTGACCTTGGATCGAAGTTGAGGTACAATTCTAACCATATTTTTACTCCGGTCCTTGCTTCGCATTAGATATTTTTTTCTCAGCGCCATGGGCACCGGCTCAATCTCCTCATGGGCGTATACTGCTTTTTGGGCAACATTCAACACCTCTGTGGAAACGTCCGAGCCCAAAATACAAAAATCCATATTTTTGTGCTGACGGGCATATTCAGACAACACCATGGCCAAAGAATAGGGCTCATGCCCCCGGGAGCAGGCAGCACTCCATATATACATTTTTTTTGATTCGCCTATGGGTGCCGAAGAGAGCAATTCCGGCAATGCCGTTCTTTCCAGAAAAATAAATTGTTTGGATTCCCTGAAAAAATCCGTTTTATTGGTTGTAATTTGATTGATGAAAAAAGGCAGTTCATCTTTTTGCCCCCGGGGACTGAAAAGATAAGCACAGTACGCTTCATAAGAAGATAAATTCAGAGCATTTAAGCGCTTACGCAAACGGGATTCAACCATACCACGTTTGGCATCCGGCATCTTGATACCCAGTTCTGTATGGATATAGTTGCCTAATCGCCTAAAATCCGACATGGCAAGCGAAGGCATGGACAAAAAGCTCATAATCTAACTACAGTGGGATAAAAATACCACCGCATCGTCCCTATTCATCATGTTCTTCCCGCTCACCCTCGGCCATTTCAGGCATGGGCATATCATCAGCAACCTGGACAATGGTAAGCTCCTCGGCAGAAAAAACTTTAGACGTTTCAAGAATGATAATAAATTCTTCATCTTTTTTCCCCATACCTTTTATAAATTCAGTCTTAAGGCGGGTACCGATTCTGGGCGGCGGGTCTATCTGTTCGGGTTCGAGGCTTATCACTTCTAAAACCGCATCTACCAGAATGCCGAGAACAGTTTCTTCGTCATCAAGAAACACCTCAATAATGACAATGCATGCTTCTTTTAGCGACGTTGCCTTTTTAAGACCGAATTTAAGCCTAAGATCTACCACCGGCACCACCCGGCCTCTCAGATTAATAACCCCACACATGAAATCGGGCATCTGGGGCACTTTAGTGATCTGAATAATGTCAAGCACCTCACGGACGGTTGTGATGTCCATGGCATAAATTTCATTATCCAGTTTAAATGTCAGGTACTGGCTTGTCTGGGTTATGCCCTGTACACTCATTACTTTTTCTCCCATTTCTCATGCATCTTCCAGAAGAACATTGGTGTCCAAAATCAAGGCCACGGTGCCATCCCCTAGAATGGTAGCCCCGGAAACGTTCTTAATGTTTTTGAAGGCCGGTCCCAAAGGTTTTATCACTGTCTGATGCCCCCCGATCACATGATCCACAACAAAACCAATACGACTGTTATGAACATCAGTGATAACGACATGCTCTGTCTCCGGACGACGATCTGCCAAGTTAAAACGGTCCCGGAGGCGAATATAAGGCACCATATCCCCTCGAACATTTAAAATGTTCCGGCCGTTAATCGTTTCGATCTCTTTACTTCTAATCTCAACACATTCTTCAACAGACATCAAAGGCAACACAAAAAAATCATTTTCAATGCGTACAAGCAGACCATTGATAATCGCAAGAGTTAAAGGAAGAATAAGCGTAACCTTAGTCCCTTCACCATAAACGCTGTCAATGTCAATACGCCCCCTTAGGGATTCAATGGTTTTTTTTACAATATCCATACCGACACCGCGGCCGGAAACATTTGTTATTTCATTGGCAGTGGAAAACCCAGGCGCAAATATCTGTGAATATATCTTTTTGTCGGATAATTCTGCATTTTCATGAATCACCCCACGTTCCACAGCTTTTTGACGGATGACCTCGGCATTTAGCCCTGCCCCGTCATCCTGAATCGAAATAACCACATTGGTCCCCTTGTGGGTTGCAGACAGGACTATGGTCCCTTTTCGGGGTTTCCCTTTTTGTTCTCTTACCTCAAGGGGTTCCACACCATGATCAAGACTGTTGCGGATCAGATGCACTAAAGGCTCATCAAGACGTTCCAGAACGGTTTTATCAAGTTCGGTTTCCGCCCCCCTGGTCACAAGTTCAACCTCCTTGTTGAGCTGGGAAGACAAATCCCGAACCAACCGCCTGAATTTATTAAATATGGTACCGATTGGCATCATCCTTATGTTAAGCACACTGTCCCGAAGTTCACCTGTCAGACGCTCAATTTCCTCTACAGATTCACCTAATTCAGCATCATCCCTGTCAGACGCCACCTGGGTCAGTCGCGCCTGGCTGATAACCAATTCGCCCACCAGATTGATCAGCTTGTCAAGCCTGTCTGAGGGTACACGCACGGTTGATGCGGCAGATGATTTATGCATTTTGGTGACAACTGTCTGCTCTGTTAACGCAGACCTAAGCTTTTCTTTAGAAAGCGCACCGGATTCGACCAGCCGCTCACCAATTTTTTTATGGGCATCGAATTCATCATCCAGGGTTTTTCGATCAATGTCACCCCGTTCGACAAGAATATCACCCAGGCGCGGTGCAGACACCTCCTGGGATCTGGGGACCTTCTCTTCGACAGTTTCAATGACGATTTCGCAGTTATCCTCCACAAATATAAAAACATCCCTGACGGCATCGACACTTTTGGTGGTCGTTAGAATAATATCCCAGAATAAATAACATGACTCGGGAGAAAGCGTTTCAAGATCCGGTACTTTTTCCGTCTGGGCCACAATGCTGCACTCCCCCATATCAGCAAGATCATAAAGCAGCATAAGCGGATCCATACCGGTGGAAACCATATCAGAGTCAGGTAAAAATCGTATACGATACACCACCTCGTTTTGCAGTTCACCTGCAACCGGCACAAAGACTTCTCCCTGTGCCTCTTTTGAAAATTCTTCGGCCGAAGATTCAGTACCTTCGGAAGAAAGCAGCGCCTCAAGACCATCAATGATTTTTTCGCCTTCCAGGGGGTCTACAGGCGGACCATCGTCGTTCGCCTCGGCAAGCATGGCTGTAATTCGATCCCGTGAGGCCAGAATAAGATCGATCAGTGCTTTGGTGACAGGAACAGTTCCATTTCGAACATTATCCAAAACGGTTTCAACGTGATGGGCAAACTCGGAGATGGCATCGAATCCGAACATGGCCCCGGAGCCCTTGATGGTATGCATGGCACGAAACAGTCTGTTCACCGGTTCCTGATCCCCGGGATTTTCTTCAATATCCAGAACCGCATCTTCAACGCCTGAAAGAAGTTCTTCCGCTTCCAGGCAGAACGCTTCAATGAATCTGCCGGATTCATTCATAGGCTACTTCCTGTGAAATACATATTCAAGACAAAACTCGTCTTTTTTAATTGGATAGAATTATCGAAGAACTTTCTTTACTACAGCAAGCAACTGTTCGGGTTTAAACGGTTTCACAATCCATCCCGTGGCCCCGGCAGCCTTGCCTTTTTGCTTCATTTCCGTCTCAGATTCGGTTGTCAGCATAATAATGGGGACAAACTTGAATTTTGGTATGGACCGAACCCATTCAATCAACTCCAACCCGTTCTTGTTGGGCATATTTAGATCAGTCAACAGCATATTAATGTCCATACCGGCAAGTTTATCGACCGCATCCTGCCCGTCCACAGCTTCAACAACCTCATAACCGACCTGATTTAATGTAAAACTAACCATCTGCCTTATACTGGTCGAATCATCCACCGTCATAATGACCTTTGCCATTTTTTAAACCTCCTCAGAGACACGGGGAAAGTTTTCCGCCTCAAGTCCCAAAGCGATTATCGCATCCAGAATCGACTGAGAGTCACCTGTAATATTAAATGTTTTATTTAACTTTTCAGCGGTTTTCCTAGCGGAGAACAGAAGCTGAAGCCCCAATGTATCACACTCGGTTACGCCATTAATATCTACAATAATCCCTTTATAATTTGCAAATCCCGTCAAAAAAGAATCTTTAAGATCTTTCACTTCGTACGCAGATAAAGCACCCTCAATTCTCATCACCAGGTTGCCGTCCTTATTTTGATTCTTGGAAACCATGTGTACTCCTTATCTGATTCACGGATATTTAGACTGCGAAATGATGTTTATTAAATTATTTATATCATTCTAAAGATATAATTTCCATTAGAATTCAAAGTACCTGATTCCAGGTTGACAATAGAAGCTACGTACAGATATAATTTTAGTATTTCAACCGCATGATCTTAATTTTACATGAAAGTTGCAATAAGTTATTAATTACTTCCGTGCTTTGTTGTGGGCTGAACCTCGGTGTTGATCGACCGGGGCAGCCCATGGCTGTTATAAAAAACAGCACCGCGTTCCGAACAGGCAGCTACGAAGAAAATTTATCCATACGAAAATTAAAAAAGGTGATGGGTGAAATCATAGTCACATTTTCCATAAATCGCTTCACGCCATAATTTTGAGCAGGCGCAATATCTGTAGCAAAGGGGGATGAGATGCATTTTAAGAACTTTAAAATAAAAATAAAAATTATAATAATTGTCATTATGGCAATCATTATTTCAGTGAGCGCTGTCGGTGGGTATGCTCTTTACAGTTCAATCCACCAGGTCGACAAAAATATTTCGGCCTTTGAAGAACAGGTCATGGGTGAAGCCAGACAAAAGCTTGTAGACTTGGTGGATTCTGTCTACACCATGATTGTAAAGGTGCATAGCCAAGCAGTTAATATTGAAGATATAAAAAGCAGATATGGTGCAGAATTAAAAAATCTTGTGGGCGTTGTCTATGATATAACCAACCGGGCGTATACACAAGCCAGGACGGCCTCTTCTGATATCGACCATCAAAGCATGGAAGCAGTCCAAAAAAAAATTGCGTCCGAAATCGAAGCATTGCGCTATGATAAGAGTAACTACTTCTGGATAAATGACACATACCCCAAAATGGTTATGCATCCAACAGTACCGGCTTTGAACGGAAAAGACATCTCACGGTATACCAAAAACGGAAAAGTTATTATGGCCGATGGAACCGATATCCCTATGTTTGAGGAGATGGCGCGCCTATGCAAAAAAGCCGGAGAAGGATATGTCAGTTATGTATGGCCCTCCCCGGATAACAACTGGAAATGGATAAGAAAAATGTCTTATGTCCGTTACTTCAAACCATGGGACTGGATCATCGGAACGGGTGTATATCTTGACAAAGCCGAAACAGACGCACAAAAATTAGCCATGAACATCGTTTCTGATATGCAATATGGGGACAATGATTACTTTTACATCATGGACACCCAGGGCAATATTCTGGCCCATTTGAACCAGGAAACTATCGGCAAAAACCTGATGAACAAAAAAGATTCCTCAGGCAGATTTATATTCAAAGAAATCATTGAAACGGCCAAATCTGACGGTCGAGGACATATAAACTATAACTGGCCCAAAATCGGATCAGAAAATGATAAACCCAAAATCGGATATTTCAGATACTTCAAACCCTGGGACTGGATTGTCGTCACAGGCGTATATGTTGACGGGGTCCAAACCCAAATAGCGGAAAAAAGAAAACAGCTTAATACGATGATCCAAAAACAGATTTTGTTCACGACAGTGACCATTGCCATACTCATATTAGTTGTCTTCTTTTTGGTTAGATTTGTGACCAGAAAATACATTGAACTACCCCTTTCCCAAGGCGTTGATGTGGCCAACGAACTTGCCCAGGGAAACCTGGACCTGAATATTGAATCCAGTAGTGAAGATGAGATAGGACATCTTCAAAAGGCGATGAAGCATATGGTCATATCGTTTACAAATATTGTCGATGAGGTCAAAAGTGCTGTAAGCAACGTTGCGGCAGGCAGCGAAGAACTCAGCGCCACCGCAGAACAGTTGTCACAGGGTGCAACAGAACAGGCCGCATCTGCAGAACAGGCCTCAGCCGCCATGGAGGAAATGTCCGGTAATATAAAACAAAACGCAGATAATGCCCGGCAAACTGAACGGTTGGCTGTCCAGGCCGCTGAAGATGCTGAGGAGGGAGGTCAGGCCGTGCTCCAAACCGTTGTGGCCATGAGAGAAATTGCAGACAAAATTCTTATCATAGAGGAAATTGCAAGACAGACCAACATGCTTGCGTTAAACGCAGCCATTGAGGCCGCCCGTGCCGGGGAACACGGCAAGGGATTTGCCGTGGTTGCAGATGCGGTCAGAAAGCTTGCCGAACGCAGCCAGGCTGCGGCCAGTGAAATCAGCACACTGTCAACATTAAGTGTTGAAATTGCAGAAAATGCGGGTGAAATGCTCAAAAAAATTGTTCCGGATATCCGCAAAACCTCGGAACTGGTTCAAGAAATCAATGCAGCATCTATGGAACAGAGCACAGGTGCAGACCAGATAAACACAGCCCTGCAACAGCTTGATCAAATTATCCAGCAAAATGCCGGTTCTTCCGAAGAGATGTCCTCCACCGCAGAAGAGCTTTCTGCCCAGGCAGAACAGTTACAACAGGCGATCGCCTACTTCAAGGTTAACAAAATAGAACCCCGGGGGCTTACGCCGCAACAGGAACATCCCCCCTCCAGGGCAGAATTGACAAACGATGGTCGGGAAAGCCATGATGCAACAGCCATAGCTATTACCAATAGCCAGGATACACGGGGGCAGGTTCGGGGTGTTGTACTGGATATGGGGGAGGATTCACTGGATGACGAATTTGAAAAATATTAGAATTGAATCATAGTCCGCGCAAAACATGATAAAAAAAGCCGTTTGAAGGAAAAAACACACGAAAAAGTCTTTTTTTTAGAATTTAGAATCTCTATTTTTGTTTAATCTGCTCTGGAAATGCAGCCTAAAAACCTGGCATATGAACCTTGATTTTGTGTCAGGTTTCCATCTAATTGCTTGACTCTTTTGAAAAACCGATTAAGATAACCCCAGTCCCGGTTCATTCAATCTAAACTAAAGAAAAGGCTACGATTTTGACCTGTACCAAATCCACACTCATCGAAAAAATTTCAGAGACCTTTGATCAGAACCCATCCCAGTCCAAAGAGGTACTTGAAATCCTGATTGAAATCATGAAGTCTACTCTGGCTTCGGGCGAAGATATTATGATTTCCGGATTCGGAAAATTCCAGGTGATTGAAAAATCACCAAGAAAGGGAAGAAACCCGGCTACAGGGGATGCCATGATCCTTGAAAAAAGACGGGTTGTGACATTCAAATGTGCAGGCAAGCTTAAAAACAAAATAAATAAATAAATAAACCCAACCACAGCCATGGACTGACACGATATATCAATGCCATCATAAGTCTACCTTTTTGGAGAGTGACGCCTGGAGCGCAGTCTGGCGGTGGCTGATATCCTGGTTACTTACGGCCATGCCCAACGCCCTTCGGGTGCCTACAAAAACCGCCAGCTTCCTGGCCCGGGTAATTCCTGTATAAATCAGGTTGCGGAAAAGCATTTTAAAGTGCTGGGTCAATACCGGAATGATCACCACCTCAAATTCACTGCCCTGGGATTTATGGATGGTGATGGCATAGGCCAGATCAAGCTCCATGATGTCGGCTTGGCTGTAATGCACCATTCGGTTATCCGGCAGAAAACGCACCGTGCAGGTAATATCCACGGTGTTAATCCGGTCAATAATGCCGATATCCCCGTTAAATACCCCCAGATCATAATTGTTTTTCCTGTGGATCACCCGGTCCCCGGTTCTGAACACCCGGCGGCCCACGGTGAGCTGGGCCTTTCCCGGGCCCATGGGATTATACGCGGTCTGAATTTCACGATTCAAAGAAAGCGTACCAAGGCTGCCCCGGGTCATGGGAGAAAGGATCTGGATTTCCGTATTGTTCCCCAGGTATTTGGGAATCCACTCCAGGTATAATTTTTTCACTGCATCCAAAGCAGAGAGCCCATAGTGCAAAGAGGACCATGGATGAACTTTTTCCAGGACCGCCATAAGTTCTTGAATGCGGTTTTCAGTCGTTGCCAGTCGGGTCAAATCCACATGGGCAAACTTCTTAGGTATCTGGATTTCAGTTTCCCAGGGAGAACACCTTTCATCAACCCTGAATTCATACAGATCACCTGAATCGTTATCCCAGGTATCACGGGAGATACAAATTTCTTGAAGTACATTGCTGTTTGACGTTTCGGGGTCAACATTCTCATATAAACGTTTAACCCGGTTGACAAAGGAAATCTGCTCTTTGGTCGCTTCATCGGAATCAATAAAAAGACAATCGGTTCCGTCCTGCCAGACAGCCGGGTATTTAAACGGACTTTTTATCCATGGCATCCGGCCCTTATTGATCTGGTGGGCGAACTTTATGATCATAGAAAAACTGGCCTGGCGAAACACCTGGGTAAGCCGGAAACAAGGCACGGCCTGTGACGCAATGATATCTTTAAGCACGTTGCCCGCCCCCACTGAAGGCAATTGATCATAATCGCCGATAAATACAACCTGACTGTGCCGTGGCACTGCTTTAAGCAAAGCGGCCGTCAAATTAATATCCAGCATGGAGCATTCGTCCACCACCAGAAAATCTGTTTTCAAAGGGGAACTTTCATCACGTTTAAATCCGCCGGCTTTCCAGCCCAAAAGCCGGTGAATGGTTTTGGCCGGCTTTCCGATTACTTCGCTCATGCGCTGGGCAGCCCGGCCCGTGGGCGCGGCCAGCATCACCTTTTGCCCCATGGCCTCCAACAGACGAACCATTACCCGTGTGGCCGTGGTTTTGCCACATCCGGGACCGCCGGTGAGAACACTGAAATGCTGCTGAACTGCCCCTTTGACCGCTGCAGCCTGCTCAGCGGAAAGCTGCATCTGATAACGCCGGCAAAACAACGCCACCCACCGGTCAATCCGGGCCTGGTCAAAGGTCCGTTCGGGACCTGGATCTAAAAGACGCCTTGCCACATACCTCTCGTCAAAATAAAGAGACCGGGCATAGTAACAGGCCACAGGCTGCCCACTGTCATCGGGTAAATCCCTGCGCATCAAAAGCCGCTGGGTTTCCATCTCTGTTAGAAGGGGTTCAAGCCGTCCTTTTAGATCAAGCTCGAGCAAATTTTTTACCTGTTCTTTGATCTGGGGGTAGGTAAGATAACAATGCCCGAACTCCCGGGCTGCAGACAGTACGTGGCGGATACCGGCAGTGATCCTTGGGGGACTGTCCGTTCCAAGGCCAATGCTTAAAGCCACCTTATCCGCAGTAAAAAATCCAATACCGAAAAAGTCGGCGGCAAGACGATATGGGTCCTGGGTAATCCAGGCAATGGCGTTGTGGCCGTATTCCTTAAATATGCGAACAGAAAACAAGGTGGAGATCCCGTGGGACTGCAGAAACATCATCACATCCCGTATGGCCCGGTGCTCTGTCCAGGCCGCTGAAATCATTTCAAGCTTTTTGTGGGCGATCCCCGGCACCTCCAAAAGGCGCTCAATATCGGATTCGAACACATCCAGGGTCTGGTCTTTGAAATGACCGACTATTTTTTTTGCGGTCTTAGGTCCCACACCCTTGATAAGCCCGGAACCAAGGTATTTTTCAAGGGCCGATGCCGTAGCCGGCTTTTTCTCTCTGGCATGAACCGCCTTAAACTGACGGCCAAATTTCGGGTGCACCGTCCATGCCCCTTCAAATTCCATGGTGGCACCGGCAAACACTTTAGTCTGATGGACCACAACGGTTTCCCGGCTGCCCGGACGATCAAAGGGCAACACCTTGAGAATGGACCAGCCATTGTCCGGGTTATGGAATGTGACCCGGTCCACGACACCTTTTAAAACCTCATTGATATGGCCTGAATCAGACAATGTCTCTGTTCTCTGGTTCATATCGGCCCACCATACAGTACACGGCAGACCAAAACAACTTCTTTTGATGGACAAAAAGTCTTAAACAAAAAAGGTGAACAATAGAGATAAATGTGGTATTTGAGTTTTTTGATATAACAGACATGGGCTGACCTGGTCTATTGACCCCCAGGCTCAACCCACGACGAAACATGAAAGTAATTTTACAACTTATTTAGACTTTCATATAACAGCCATGGGCTGACCTGGTCTATCGACACACAGGCACAGACCACAACGAATATTTAAAGATCTGAGTGGGTTATACAGACTTTCATATATAAACAGAAAACAATTTTAAGGAGAGGAACATGAAAAAAACATCACTTCGGTTGATCTTATGCCTGCTGCTGACATGTATGATTGCATTTGCCGGTTGCTCAGGAGAACAAAAAAAACCAAAACCCAGCCCCGACGAAGCACTCCAGATGCTCAAAGATGGAAATAAACGTTTCCTCAGTGGGAAATCCGAACATCCGCATCTGGACAAAGAGCGGATGATGCAATCCAGCCTGGAAGATCAGGGTGATCATGCCTATGCGACCATCCTCGCCTCTTCCGATTCCCGGGTGCCTGTCGAAGCGATTTTTGATGCCGGAATTATGGATACATTTGTTATCCGCGTGCCCGGCAATGTATGTAATACAGATCAAGTCGCCGCCATAGAATATGGTCTGGACCAGGTCCGCACACCGGTTATAGTCGTACTGGGCAATACACAATGCGCCGCAGTGACAGCCGTTACCCGGGCCATCAATGGACAAGGCGATATTCCACCGATGCTTGCCAACATTGAACCTGCCGTCAAAAAGGCCATGGAAAAGTATCCCCAGGCAAAAGGCGACCAAATCATTCCCCTGGCCATTGAAGAAAACATCTATATCAGTATCCGGGATCTGTTCATGCAAAGTCCTGCCACATGTGAACTTGTCAACGCGGGTACAGTTAAAGTAGTCGGCGCCATCTATGATGTCAGCGACGGCAGGGTATACTGGCTTGAGGACGAGACAGTGGACAGCATTCTGCAGAAAGTGGAAGGCAAGGTAGACGATACCCAGGTATCTGATGCCCCTGCAACATCCGATGAGGCGGCGGCTGAAGACCATGAGGCAGCTGCTCAAGACCATGAGGCAGCGCCTGAGGTTGACGAAGCAGCACCCCAAACCCATGAAGAAGCCGCTGAAACGGATGAAGTCGCTCCCGACGCCCATGATGATGCAGCCAAAGCCTTGGCGCCGTCAGAAGCAGAAGAAACGATTGCCGAGCCCGAAGCCCATGACACTGCAGTCTCCGATGAGGCAGCACCTGAATCACATGATGCGCATGAAGTAGCACCTGAGGCCCATGAAGCGGCACCTGACGCTTCTGTGCCGCCTGAGGCGGAGGAAACACCTGCAGAACATGAAACCCATCATGACACGAAAAGCCATACCTAAATAGTGCCCGACCGAAAACCGTAAATTTTGCCGATTACGGCGTTGGCCTGAAATTTTAATCCTCGAAATACTTCATGTATTACTCCAGTTAAAATTTCAGCTCGCCTTGTACTCAACAAAATTTCCAAGTTTTCGTTCAGACACTAAATAAAAAATAAAATTGATCCAAGCCGGAAGGCAGCACACGCCTTCCGGCATCTTCCAACACAGCAGTTCGTAACAATACTTGACATATTTAATTTTGAAATGATAAATCAGATTCATTCCACACAATCCAAAACACAATTCAAAAAAGAGTGTATTTCATGACGACGGCAACTGACAATTCCACGAACCCAGCAAAAACTATTTCACCTGCAGATGTTCAAAAACAGAATCTGATTTCCCAATGGGCCTTTGATACCCGTCCTATACTAGGCCGGTTCCATTTATGGCTCGAAGATGTGCGCATTCACTGGCACAGTGACGAATCCCAAAGAAAAATCAAACGCCGTCACATGGATGCGGTTTCCTTCACCGATGGACGCACTGAAAAAATGCTGGCCGTCACCGCCGCGGTCACCGCCTTAGGCACCCGCCTGTTTGGCCGCTACGGGGAAGGAAAAGATCTGCCCAAAACAGAACTGAACCTGGTCAAAAAAGATGCCGATGCCATTTCCGCCTACGCCATGAGCGAAAGCTTATGGTACCTGTCCCGCACCCTGCCGGAAAACCATGCCATTATGGTCTGTTTAGGGGAGGGGCTGATGCCTAAAGCCGGGGAAACCGCTGAGATGGGGGCCAATCCGCTGCTGGGATTCGGCAGGATCTATGCCCGTCCCCAGGTGGCTAAATTTCTTGAAGACCGGGTGTTACGGCTGATCAATGATCCCGAATATGCCTGGGAGAACTTTTCCCGGGACATCCAGAAACGAGACATCACCGTATGGGGCGCCGCCATCGACACCCTGGAAAACACCTCTAGGTTTGCCAAAGGAGAGACCACAGGCCCCATGAGTGTATTCCATCTTTTTGACCAGCCGTTGATCATCAGTGACCAGTATGAAGGATATATGGGGTGCCTGGTACTGCCGGAGCAGGTTGTGGAAAACGCAGCCTTGAAGTCTGTTCTTGTCAATTATTTCACCCCGCGTCATATGGTCATGAATGCCATCCAGGAGACCTTTGATGGGATAAAGGCGGAAAATGTCCATGTCTGGACCCTTACCGGGGAGGCCCGGCGCAAAAGAATCGAAAAAATTTGGGACCAGTGGCGGGATGCAGGCGCTCATCTCGTTGATGAAAACTGGACGCTTCCCACAGGAATTGCGCCGTTCACCGATTCAGGCACCTATGCGCCGACCTTTTCAGTCAAACCCTGGACCGATGACAAGGGCAACATTCACCTGCTGGTGGTGGATGGATATGCAGCCTCGGCCGAGGCCATGCAGGCGGCCAGCCTGTCCGGCATATTGGGCCTGGATGTATCCCTTGCCGTGCTCTCCTCAAAATTCAAACTGCCCTATGACAAGGATGCCGCGGCCATGAAACTTGACCCCCAAGACAACAACTTTGCTACAAAGCTTGGGCAGGACCTATTTGAAACCGATGTGCCTACGGAGATGATTGAAGTTTACCGCGACAGTATCATAGAAGCTGAAAACGCCGGCATCCCTTTAAAACCGCGTACCATCAATGCAAGTGATCTGATTGCCGCAAAAAAATGGCAGACCCTGGCTGTATCGGGATATATGCTTCCCGATCCCTACAGCGGAGCCCAAGGTGTAAAGCAGATCAGCGATGACACGTGGGAAGTCACAGTACGGGTAACATCGGAATTCGGGGACAAGAACATTACTTTTGCCCTTCGCCTGCTAGAGTCTTTGCAGCAGAGCAAACTGGTATTTTCCCCGTTGCTCAACCGTTTTTTCAGGGGAGAGGATTTTAGAACACGAGCCGTTAAAATTTCAGATTCCGGCAGGATCAGAAACGAACTTCAGACACTTTGTACAGAAGCCCTGGAGCATTTTGGAGACAAAATAGTGGTACGTTTTGACAAAATGGCACCAACCACTATTTCCGCTGTAGAGCAGGAAATGCTCAAACAAATTCTGACCTGGTATAAGGAAAATTACCCCATTTGGTTTGAATGGCTTGAGTTGTCAATTTAAATGGGATTTGACCCAAAAATAAATTTGAAAGATCTTAGGAACTTACTCAAACGTTCTTATAAATCCAAAAGCGAAAGCGAAAGGGGGGTGTATTAAGATTGTCCAATCTCGGAAAGAGAAAAGCCCTATGAAATGGTGGCTCATTTTATAGGGCTCTTAACTCAGTGTGAATTGTGAACCTCACACGTAGTTAATTATTTGGTTTCGTTGTCCGGTTAACAATCCTCAATGCTGATATATGCCATGGTTTGGTTCAACAACTGATAAGCAATCTCACCAAATGTCATGGGGCCTGTAATATCAGCCGTTTTCTTTCCTTCCAGTTCGGCATAAAGATAGTTCAGTATGCAGTTACATGAAAAAAAGAGCGTATCTCCAACATCTTTAGGAATCAATTCATTGAACTCGGTGACGTAATCGGAGACCGGTTTTGCAATTTTATATTCAACTTGCTGAAATACCGGTGCATACAGATTGACCACTTTTTGGGTCTCATCGACACTTTGAAAACTCGTATTGATTCTTGCACCGTACATATCCGCCACCAGGGGCAGTCTGGTATCAATATTGTTACCCAGGATATACTCGGCAAAATTCACGGTTTCGCCGTTAACAACCGCCTCTTTTACTGAAAAGCCCTCTTCATTGAATGTTATCGTATCGCCGTCACCACTTTCAAAAAGGTTGACAATGTTCACCTGCGGCAGTTTGTTTGAAGGCAGTCCAATGTGCATGACGACAGCGGAATCCGTATAGCTTTCCCCGGTATTCCCATTAAAGGTCTTTGGTGCTGTTTTCCCCAACTCATCCAGGAAGACGCCGGATATCCATCCAATGAGCGGTTTTGTTGCAAATTCAGGATAATTGGGCCCATCAATGGCAAATGAAATATGGGTCGGACTGGTCGCCGGAATAATGATAAAAGAAAATCCGTTGCCGGGTGCGTCTGCATAAACGCTGCTTAGGGTCTCTTTTGAGTAAACTTGAACATCAATAGAGGCTGCATAATCCGGCAGTTCAGTCACAAACACCTTTTCTTGTGTAAATTTCCCCCCATCTTCATCCATAAAATATGGAATGGTCCCTGCAATCCATTGCCCTTTGGGAAGATCTTTGAGTACCTTTTCGTCGGCAGCAAGAATCAATTTTTTTCCGGCCGAGATCAACTCAACGGCCTCATTTTTATTTACCGTTTTTTTTATCATTTTCATTCCCCTTATCCGAACATAGTTTCGATGTCACCTACGACTTTAGGCAGGTGGTCGTTCTTTTTAAAAAAATCAATCAATTCAGTTGTGCATTCCGAAACGGTAGCATCTGTAGGGCTTTTTTTGTACTTCATGTTCAATCGCCCCAAAAGCATCTTCAACCCTAAAAATTGAATGGTGGGTTTATTATCACCGGATATTACTTTTTTCCATTTTGGATCATTGGGACCTGGGATTGCCATTTGAGTCTTCCTTTATTTTGGGATTTTAGGGTTGATTTCTTTTGTTACGCATTGACATAAAACGGGCACCCCATGACAAAGCGCCGATGCTTGAAATCAACCCTTTTTTTTGAAATGTTACAGCGCTGCTGTGTAGATGCCGATCACGTCATCCAGGGTCGGGGTTCTGGGATTTGTAAGGCCGCAGGCGTCTTTCTGGGCATTTTCCGCCATAATTTTTAAATCTTCTTTTTTGACACCTAATTCAGTCAAATTGCTTGGAATACCGACATCGGAAGACAGCTTCCGGATCGCTTCCAGCGCCTTATCTGCAGCGTCGCGGGTGGAGAGTCCGTCAATGTTCTCTCCTAAAGCCACGGCAATGTCTGCAAACCGATCCAGTTTGGCAATCAGATTGAACTGGGAAACATGGGGCAGCAATATGGCGTTGCAAACGCCATGGGGCAAGTCATAGTAGCCACCCAATTGATGTGCCATGGCATGGACATGTCCGAGGCTGGCATTGTTGAAAGCCATGCCAGCCAGATATTCGGCATAGGCCATGTTGTCTCTGGCAACGACATCCTGACCATTGGCAACCGCCTGCCGCAGATTGTCGGCAATGAGCTCAATGGATTTAATGGCACACGCATCCGTGACCGGGGTTGCAATGGTGGAGACGTATGCCTCCACGGAATGGGTTAATGCATCCATTCCGGTCGCTGCAGTCAACGCCGACGGCATACCCATCATAAGCAGGGGATCATTGATCGCAATGGCTGGTGTCACTCGCCAGTCCACAATAGCCATTTTGACCTTTCGACTGGTATCGGTGATAATGCAGAATCGGGTCATTTCGCTGCCGGTACCGGCGGTGGTGTTGATCGCGATAAACGGCGGCATTGCTTTTGTTGATTTATCGACCCCTTCAAAATCATGTATCGTACCACCGTTGGTCGACACAATACCAATTCCTTTACCGCAGTCATGGGAGCTTCCGCCTCCCAACGTGATGATCATGTCGCAACCGCTTTTTTCATAAATCGCAACCCCTTCGGCAACATTCTTATCAGTTGGGTTGGGGATGGTTTCATCATAAACCACTGCATCTGCGCCCATTCCCTCTTTGAGCAAATCACAGATCTGTTTGGTCAAGCCACAAGCGGTAATTCCCTTGTCGGCAACAATGAAAGGCTTTGAGACACCAAGGCTTTTCATTTGATTACAGAGCTCTTTGTGTGCACCAATACCCATTAATGTAACTGTTGGAATAAAAAATCCATAAACTTCTTCTCTTGCTGCCATGCTATCGTCTCCTTTTGAATCTAACATCATTGGCGTGTGGTACCCATGACGCGTTACAAGAATACCCCATCCCCCATTTACAGAGATGGGATATGGGAGGCACGTTACTAAAGGTCAATTCCAAATATCGAAATTGAGCGCGTTTCGTGCTTATCACTTAATACTTTTTTGATTGCATTCGAATTCGTAGCTGTTAGAGATTGAGCTTGAGATAAAATTGAGAGTACTGTGTATTTAATTTTTTTTCAACATTTTTTCAAAAATTCTACAGGAGACCGAATAAAAAAGAACGGCCTTCCTCTGCAAAACCGAACCAGGCGCCTCTGCGTCTTTTTTATAGTTTTGCTTTTTTTTCATTTTTCATCCGCTCAATACTTGAAATGGCGTGATGCTTAACATTGGCAATATGGTGAGCCAACACATGCTTTGCACTTTCAAGGTTGCCTGCAGCAATATCATCATACAGCTGGATATGCTCGGCATCCACCATCTCCATGGGCGTGACGAAAAGAATGTTGCCCCGGTATTTCAAATAGAGCAGATCAAACAGATCCTTTAGGCAAGCCACCTTTATCCGGTTACCGGATAATTTGGCCAAAGTCATGTGAAATTCCATATCTTTGAGCAGCCTGTCTTTTAAAAAAATATCCCTGACCGCGTCCAGATGATTATCCAGGGCCTTTTTCAATTTTTTAAGTTTTGTCTTGTTCATGCCCGAAATGGTATCCGGCAGCAGGGAAACTTCGATCAGTTCTCTAAAATCATAAATTTCAATAATCTCTGCCAGGCTGATATTTTCCGTATAATATCCCCGGTTGGGCTCATGGCGGACCAGACCCTGGATTTCTAATCGTTTCAGCGCCTGAATCACCGGGGTGGTGCTCATATTCAGACGTTTGGCCAGATCTCCATAAGAAATTTTCTGGCCCGGAATGATTTCATTTAAAAAAAACATACGCCGGATGCCGTTGTATGCTTCTAAAGTAAAATCATCCTTGGATTTTTTAGTTTTTGTTCCCATAATGCATTTCAATATACCAAGATCTGGGTAAAAGCAACGAAATTCAGCCGGTTATTTACTAATATTTACGAACACAACAACCATATACTTTTATCTACAAATTTCTTGACAAATATAGGGGTTACAGGTAACCATTCTATTAATTTAATCATATATCTGATTAAATATTTAATATTAAATAATGGAGGGAAAAATGGCATTAGCATTCATGGAAGGTAATGAGGCCGTTGCCAGAGGGGCCATGGCAGCAGGCTGCAATTTTTTTGCCGGATATCCTATTACCCCGGCCACCACAATTTTCAATAGTATGCTGAAAATGCTGCCGCCCAAAGGCGGCATCTGTATCCAGGGGGAAGATGAGATTGCTTCCATGGGATATTGCATAGGTGCCTCCATGGCCGGGAAAAAGGCGCTTACCGCCACCTCCGGCCCGGGTATCAGCCTCTATTCGGAACATATCTCTTTTGCCGTGGGCAGCGAAATCCCTCTGGTGATTGTGGATGTGCAGCGTTTAGGCCCCTCGACCGGTTCAGCCACCCGGGGGGCAGATGCCGATATCCAGTTCATGCGCTGGGGCAATACCGGCGGCGTTCCGGTCATCGTACTGGCTCCCAAGGATGTCAAAGATTGTTACATACTGACCTTTACCGCCTTCAACTTTGCCGAACGGTTCCGCTGCCCCGTATTTATCGCCTCCAACAAAGAGATCGGCATGACCAAGGAGACCTTTGACATAGATACCCTTGTGCTGCCGAAAAAAGTAGAACGATCCCGATTTGAAGGGCAAAACTTTCTACCCTTTGCCGCCGATCCGGACAAAGCCCCGCCCTTTCTCCCCATCGGCGGGCCAACCCTGGTGCGTCAGACCTCCTCCACCCATGGCCTGGACGGGTATATCACCATCAATCCGGATGCCATTACAGCCATCCAGGACCGCCTGAGAAATAAAATTCACACATGCCGAGATGAACTTTCTTTGTATGAAGAACATCTTTTACCAGACACTGACATGCTTGTAATCTCCTACGGCATTACCAGCCGGGCGGTTGATGATGCGGCAGTGGCAATGGCTGAAAAAGGCAGGCCCATATCCACCCTATCCCTTAAAACCCTCTGGCCGGTACCGAAACAGGTACTGATAAACGCGGCGCAAAAATTTTCCCGCATCCTTGTTGTGGAGATGAACCTGGGCCAGTATGTCAACGAAATTCGCCGGGTGCTTTGTGGCAAAAAGATTGACTTTTATGGGCAAATGGATGGAACATTAATTGCGCCGGCAAAGATTATGGAGGCCCTCGCAAATGAGTAATTATCTGAACGAAAACCGCCCCCCGGTATTCTGCCCAGGCTGCACCCATGACAGGATCACCAAAAGCCTGGATAAAACCTTTGTAAACATGGGCCTTGCACCGGACAAGATCGTTATTGTCACGGACATCGGATGCTCCGGCCTGTTCGACACTTTTTTCAATGTCCATGCCCTGCACGGTGTCCACGGCCGGGCTTTGACCTACGCCCTGGGGTTGAAGATGTCCGATCCTTCGTTGAACGTCATTGTGACCATGGGTGACGGCGGCCTTGGTATTGGCGGGGCCCATGTGCTGTCCGCCTGCAGAAAGAATCTGGATATCACGTTGATCATCCTGAACAACTTTAACTTCGGCATGACCGGAGGCCAGTACTCGGCCACCACGCCGGAAGATGCCCTGGTGGGTTCCGAATTTCTCAACCAGGCTGAAATGCCCATGGATATCTGCAAAGTTGCAAAGGCAGCCGGTGCGACATACGTTTCCCAATACTCGGGGATGGATCCACAACTTCCCGAAGAATTTGAACGGGCCATCCGCCATAAAGGATTTTCCATCGTGGAAACCTTGGGCCTTTGCACGGGCCGATACACAAAACGCAACAAGCTTACCCCAAAAACCATCGACGAAATGATCGCCTCTGCCCCGCCGGAGAATGGCCTTGTACAGGAAAATCAACGTCCGGAATACGGTGAACGCTACCGTAAGCTTTCAGCACAAAAGACAACGTTCCCCGAACCCTTGATTATTGAAAAACAGTTTGAACCCAAAGAGAACCTTCGCTGGGAAATTATCATTTTGGGATCAGCAGGCATGCGCATTGTCACAGCCGGGGATATTATTTGCCATGCAGGCATTTCCGCCGGATTCAATGCCTCCATTAAAAATGATTATAACATTACCGTGCTGCGCGGACAGTCCGTTTCTGAAATTTTGCTCGACCCTTCACCCATCGGCTATACCGGACTGGAATCACCAGGCGTGATCCTGGCGCTAAGCGAGGAGGGGGTTGCCCGAAGAAAAAAAGTATTTGCCGGTTTGAGTCCAACGGCCTTTATTCTCAAGGAAAAAAGCGTTAGCATTCCGGACACCTCCGCCCAGGTGGAGGAGATTGATTTCAAAGCATTGAAAATCAGCAGACAGGACTGGGCCCTGGCATCCCTGGGCGTTTTGGCGAAAAAAGAGCTGGTTCTCACACAAGACATGTTGCTGTCAGCACTTAAATCGCGGTTCAGCCCCAAGCTATTTGCCCTGGCTCAAGAGACCATCGATAAAGTGACTTGATTACGTCTCACTATCGTGACAGGTCCAGCAAAATTGCACGATTTCAGCAATCAAAAGGCGAAATTCCCTGGACATATGTAGGCGCTTTAACCTACATATGTCCAGGGAATTTACTTATAATACGGCACGACATCAACCGACATAAAAATTAAGCCTTCAACCGATTGGTAGAATAGTGCCGGCCTGGTATAAATGACAGTTTCTAAATTACCGACCATTTCTGCGGATTTTGCCTTTAAGGGCAAGGCAGGAGCGGCCTTAAACCAGGATGTGGAATAAACTTAACCGGGAGGGAAGCAATGGCGTTGCAAAGCTTTTATAAAGAGGTGATGGAGCTCAATGGTATCCAGGATATGGCTCAACGTGAAATCCAGGCAAAAACGTTTTTTGAAAAACTGAATTCAGCCGAACTGCCCAAAACCTTTAACTGGGCCCAGGAAATTTTCGAAGATATACACGTTAAAGAGCGGCCGGACCAGTTGGCGCTGATCTGGGCAGACCTGCATACGGATGAAGAAGAGCAGTATACCTATACTCAGCTGGCTGAAAACGGCAACAAGCTGTTAAATTATCTGCGTAAAAAAGGGGTGGAAAAAGGTGAAAACCTTTATATGCTGACACCCATTGTTCCCCAGACCTGGTTTGCTTCTTTTGCCGCTATCAAAGGCGGCCTTGTCGCTGTCCCCACAGCCACCACCATGACCGAGCGCGAAATCCAGTTCCGTTTCGAAGCGTACCCGCCGAATGTTATTGTTGCCCATGAGAGCCTGGCCGATCTGGTGGACGATGCTCTGGTTAAGGCTGGGTGCACGCCCAAAGCTAAAATCATTCTTGGCGCAAAAGAGGGGTGGACATCTTATCCTGAAATTGCCGAAGAATCGGCACAGGCCTCACCTGCAACCGTTAACAGCGAGGACGTCCTGTTCTGCTTCTTTACTTCCGGCACCACCGGTCTTCCCAAACGGGTGGGGCATTCTGCCATCTCCTATCCTTTGGGCCATGTGTCAACAGCCGTGATCCTCGGGCTTGAACCTGGCGGCGTTCATCACAACCTAAGTGCGCCCGGTTGGGCTAAATGGGCATGGAGCAGTTTTTTCTCCCCATTCAATGTGGGTGGTACGGCCACTGGGTTTAATTTCACCACGCTGGATATTAAAAAATACATAAGCTTTGTGGCCAAATATAAAGTCAATTCATTCTGTGCACCGCCCACGGCCTGGCGCGCTTTTGTGGGTCTTGACCTGGCAGCCTATGATTTTTCGGCCCTGAAGTATTCCTTAAGTGCAGGGGAACCATTGAACCCGGAAGTCATTGACCAATGGAAGAAGGCCACCGGCACTGAAATCCGTGATTTTTACGGACAGACCGAATCCACAGCTATGATTGGAAACCCGCCTTGGATGGAAGGCAAAATGCGCTTGGGTTCTTTTGGATATCCATCATTTATGTACGATGTCATTCTAGCCGACGATGAAGGAAAAGAGATCACAGAACCAGATATCACCGGCCATATCGTGATTCGTCTTTCCAACTGGCGAGCCATTGGGCTGTTTCAAGAATATATCGACAATGATGCAAAAACATCCGAAGCATTTAAGCACGGACTCTATTTCACCGGTGACAAAGCCACCTTTGACAAGGACGGCTACTGGTGGTTTGTGGGCCGCGCAGACGATGTTATCAAAACCAGTGATTACCGGGTTGGCCCCTTTGAGGTGGAAAGTGCGCTGATTGAGCATCCGGCGGTCATGGAGACTGCCGTGGTGGGTGTGCCAGACCCCAAACGTCACCAGTTGGTAAAAGCGTTTGTAATCCTGGTTCCGGGACAGAAACCATCAAAGGAACTGGCCCTGGAACTGTTCAAGCACACCATCGATGTACTGGCTAAATTCAAGATTCCAAGAATCATTGAATTTGTGGAAGTTCTGCCCAAAACCATCTCCGGTAAAATCCGGCGTATAGAACTTCGGGAAAATGAAGAGAGTAAAACCGCAGAACAGGTTACTGAATTCTTTTATCATCAGTTCCCGGAATTAAGCTCCAAAAACAAATAACAGCCATGGGCCGAATTGGTCTATCAACACCCAGGCTTGGCCCACAACAAAACTTGAAAATCTGAGTAACTTACCCAGACTTTCTTATAAAAAAAACAAATACTGTAAAACCGTTACAGGCAGCCGATTTAAAAAAATCTGCTGCCTGTTTTCGTTTACTATGGGCTCGGTAAAAATTTCCGATAAGCCAGGCAATTCTTTCCTTTTAAAAAACCATAAATATCTTGGATCAGGCAAAAGTCCCGGCACATCAAGGCAATAGGATTTTTCTTTCTTAGGCACAAGAATTGCTCTTTTTAAAGTTCTCAAAAAAGAGTTTAAAGAAAATATTGATCATAAATAAAAGGAAGCGATCATGACATCAATATCCAGTGATTATTCAAATTTTAGCTCTTATGCCGGAACAGGCCTGACCGGCCTTTTACAAAACGCCTCGTCCACCGATACAAATGACGAAGATTCAAATGCCGGTGTATCCGCTGGTACTGACACCGTAACGCTGTCACCAGAAGCCCTGGCTGCAGCCAACAGGGAATCCATAGGACTTCCGGCCACAGGGACCTTGACCTTATCTGATTTTACAACGACTGCAACCGAGCAGGAAGAGATTGTAAGCACCCTGCTGGCTTCAGCCATGGAAGCGTTGGGGATTGATGCCGACCAGCAGGTTTCGCTTTCCTTGGGCAGTGACAATGAGATAGAGGTTGAAAACAGTTTTACAGGCAGTGATGAACTCGAAGAAGCGTTAAATGCAAATAGTGAATTCACCCAGGCATTCACGGCATTAACAGCAAGCAATGAGATCCTGGATTTTGCCGACTACCTCCAGGAGAAAGCGACCAGTACCAGCCTGGCTGATTACATCAACAGCGAGACCACGGACACAGACCTTCTCTCCCTGGCCGCCCAATACGCCGGCATCAAAGCCGCCTCAGGGTCTCTGGAAACACTGTGGAGTATCAGCCATGAGGAAACACCTTATACATACACGTATAATTAGACACGCCATGATCACTTAAAGCACCCCCCGAATTATGAATTTAAGAATTCGTACCTTTAGGAACACCACAAATTTGGCAAATTAACAGATGAAGACCGACCGAAAAGCGCGTATTGACATTTCCTTGCTGATACGCTCCAATGGTCCGAAATTGATTTAAGGGACTTTTTATCATGGCTGAAACAAAACTTATCATGCAAAATATTCGCCCCTTGTATTGAAGCAGCCGTTACCGAGCACCCGGAGCTTGAAACGGCTTTTTTATGGGGCGGCAAACCGGTCAAGGACATCGACAACCGATTCTTCAAAGCCAACCCGTCCAAGGTGGATCATATCCTCACCCGAGACAGCAAGATAACCCAAGGTCTTACTATCCAGCCCATGGAGGGCCATTTTTTTAACATGATGGGCGTTGAAACAGAAGATAAGGTGCTGTTTATCGCCGATGCCATGTTTGGAAGCAAGGTGCTTGCAGAATACAAGCTTCCCTTTATCTATGATGTTGCCGCATTCAAAGAGACCATTGCCCGAACTCGCACGATTTCATATGAGCTTCCTGCACAATATTCTTCATTGCTTCAATCGATTTTTTAAGCTAAAAAAGAGTGCATAATGCAGGCACGAAGCCTGTGGTTCAAATTAAATTTCATTATTTTTTTTCGAACCCAGCCAAGAAGGTTGCAGTTTAAGCTGGTAGGGTTATTTGCGTAATCTTAAAATATTTAAAGGATTCACAGGAGAGAAAAAAAATGATGAAAAAATCACTGATCACCTCAGGATTCATGTTTCTTGCTTTTATGTTCACAGCTTTAAGTGTCCAGGCACACTATGGGATGGTTATTCCTTCAGACAACATGGTTATGCCCGATGACGACCGCACCGTTCATATCACGGCCTCTTTTTCACATCCCTTCGAGGGCATCGGGATGGAACTTGTCAAACCCAAGGTATTTGCCGTGCGCGCCAACGGTGAGACACAGGATCTTTTAGGTGCCTTGAAACCGACAAAGGTTATGGATCAATCAGCCTGGCAAACCGGTTACAAAATTAAAAGACCCGGCGTTTATATGTTCTACATGGAACCCAACCCCTATTGGGAGCCTGCTGAAGACTGCTTTATCATTCATTACACCAAAACGGTTGTGACGGCTTTCGGTGATGACGAGGGATGGGACCAGGAAATCGGGCTGAAAACAGAAATCGTTCCGTTATCCAAGCCTTTTGCACAGTATGCCGGTAACGTATTCCAGGGTATCGTGAAGCTCGACGGCAAAGCCGTGCCTTACGCAGAAGTTGAGGTGGAATATTACAACGAAGACAAAAAATCTGAAGCCCCCACGGATTATATGGTGACCCAGACCATCAAAGCTGATGGTAACGGCGTATTTACCTATGCGGCCCCCAAGGCGTGTTGGTGGGGATTTGCAGCACTGAATGAAGCTGATTTTACCCTTAAAGCGGATGGGCAGGAGAAAGGTGTTGAGTTGGGCGCGGTAATCTGGGTAAAATTCGAAGACTGGAAAACAAAATAGTGTTTGGGCGAGAATTCACCCATCTGCGGCGTTGCAGAAAAATTTGCAATCCTCACAACCAGAAGGTTGCTCCGGTTGCAAATTTTTCTGCGCCTTGCATATTGGCAAATTCTCACCCAAACACCCAGCATGATCATGATTAATTGTTCATGATTGTTGTTGGGTTGATTTAAAAAAATAAAATTTCCGATCAGAGTATATTTTAATCGATTCGATCGGAAAGCAACAAGAAGGTATTATGCATATTTCTGAAGGTGTTCTTTCCGCACCGGTTTTAGGGGCCGGGCTGGTTATGGCTGCGGCCGGCACGGCTGTCGGCTTAAAAAAACTTAAAGAAGATAAAATCCCCCAGGCCGCTATTTTGTCGGCCGCTTTTTTTGTGGCGTCCCTGATTCATGTACCCATCGGGCCTTCCAGCGCCCATCTGATTCTTAACGGCATTCTTGGCCTGATGCTTGGTTGGGTCGCATTTCCCTCTATTTTGATTGCGCTTTTGCTTCAGGGGGTGCTGTTCCAATTCGGCGGCATCACCACGCTGGGCGTCAATACGGTAATCATGGCCACCCCTGCCGTACTCTGTTATTACCTGTTTGCAAGCTTAGTCCACAAACCGGGGGCCATATCCTATGCCGCCTGTTTTGCCTGTGGCTTTTTAAGTGTTTTTTTCAGCAGTCTGCTGGTAGGCGCCGCCCTGATGTTTACCCAGGAGAGCTTTTTAGAAGTGGCCTGGGCCGTTGTTATTACCCATCTTCCGGTCATGTTCATTGAGGGACTTGTGGCGATTTTCTGTGTGGGTTTCCTTAAAAAAGTGCAGCCCGAGCTTTTGCCCAAATGGTCTGAGGCACAGCAGCAAGCCGCAATGGAAAGCAGAACGACCATGGTTGAAAAACAGGTATAAGGAGCATAATCTTAAATACGGTTTAATGGTGACTGATCATGATGTATCGAAAATATATTTTAAAACTTTTCTGCCTGATGCTCTTTTTAATTTTTTCAACCGGCAATGCCCTAGCGCATAAAGTCACGGTATTTGCCTGGGTGGAAGGGGACACTGTGTTAGGGGAAAGCAAATTCAGTGGCGGGAAAAAAGTACAGAACTCAGAAATTATTGTCTGGGACTTGAACGGAAGAGAACTTTTGCGCACCCGGACCAATGAAAAAGGAGAATTTTCTTTCCCGATTCCTGAAAAAACAGCCATGCGTATTGAACTTATTGCTGGTATGGGGCATAAGGCCGAATGGATCATTCCCCTGGAAGATTTGGAAGAAACGGTTACAGTCAAAAACACTAAGGAGGAAAAAGTCACCGCCGCTGAACCTGTGGCAAAGAGTAATTCCGGACAGACGACGGCAACCATTGATCCGGTCCAGTTGGAAGCCATTGTGGAAAAGGCCGTAACCAAGGCGCTAAATCAAAAAATCACACCGTTGACCAAAATGGTGGCGGACTTGGAGCAGAAAGGCCCGTCCATGAATGAAATTCTTGGGGGTATCGGATACATATTCGGCCTGATGGGCGTGGCCATGTATTTTTCATCCCGCAGAAAAAAACAATCCACCTCATGATTGAAGAGCTTTTTGCTTCTGGACATTCATTTATTCACAAAACCGATCCCAGGTGCAGGGTGGTCGCAGCCACCCTGCTGTGCTTTGTCATTGCCCTTGGCCAAAAACCGCCCATGCTCTGGACAGGGCTGGGACTTGCCGTAATTCTGGTACTATGGGCCCGGTTAAACCTTATTTTGGTGTTCAGGCGTCTGCTTGTAGTCTGGGGATTTCTATTGTTTTTATGGGCCATTCTACCCTTTACCTATGAGGGGGAAGTGGTCCGGCAAATCGGAAAGCTCGGCATCACCCGGCAGGGCATTGACCTGTGTACTATAATCTCGATTAAATCCAATGCCATCCTGCTGGTATTCATTGCCCTGATCACTACCATGGATTTCAGTACGCTGGGATATGCCCTAAATTTTTTCAGAATCCCTAAAAAGCTTGTGCACCTGCTGTTGCTCACCTACCGGTATATTTTTGTCATTGAACAGGAGTACCGGCGCCTTGTCCGGGCCGCAAAACTACGTAGTTTTCGTCCCGGGACCAATATACACACATACCAAACCTATGCCTATCTTTGCGGCATGCTGTTTGTCCGGGCATCGGCCAGGGCCCAAAGGGTATACAATGCCATGAGATGCAGGGGATTTTCAGGCAGATTTATCTGTCTACATGAATTTGCCCTCTCCCCTACGGACGGAATTTGGACATTTGCTGTCCTGACAGCTACAGCCGGTCTAATTTTTATGGAGATCACCCTATGACAACATCGCCCCCCATCCTGCGCCTTGACAACATCAGTTTCAACTACCTGGGCCGGGGCCGGATTTTAAACAATTTGAGCCTTGAAATCAACAAAGGGGACCGCATCGGGTTGGTGGGACCCAACGGTAGCGGGAAAACTACTCTGTTTCATATTATCATGGGGTTGCTGCCGGCTGCTTCCGGTACCATTGAATTTTTTGGAACACCGGTCAAAACACAAAAGGATTTCAAAAAAATTTATAAAAAAGTGGGACTGATGTTCCAGGATGCCGATGACCAGCTGTTCAGCCCCACGGTTTTGGAAGATGTGGCCTTTGGGCCACTTAATTTAGGCAAATCAAAAGCCGAAGCCCGGAATATTGCACAATACACCCTTGAACGTCTGGGCATCGCCCATTTTGAAAACAGGGTTACTCACAAACTGTCCGGCGGAGAAAAGCGGCTTGTGGCCTTGGCCACGGTGCTTTCCATGGAGCCTGAACTGCTGCTGCTGGACGAACCCAGCACAGGGCTTGATGAAAACACAAAATCCACCCTGGTTGACGTATTGAACCGTCTTGAGCTTTCATATATCCTGATCTCCCATGAAAATGATTTTATGTCACAGGTTACCGATACCATGTTTATGATGGAAAACGGTCAGTTGACCAAAGACGCCCATATTCACAGCTACATTCATACACATCCCAACCCCGGGCAGCGCCATTGATTCGTTGTCTGTAACGATTACGAACATCAACGGGATTAACGATGCACGAAATTAATTTTTTCCACCAACACGAACTTGACGACCATGATTTCGACGGATGCTGCAAGGACTGTCAACACACCCTTGCCATCATCAAACCCCACATCACGGCATTTGCCGAAAAAATCAGGCAATACTCCCATGAGAGCCTGAAGGCCCTATCGGCCCGGGAACTATACCAGCTCTACCAAATTCTGGATGACCTGGCCCACATGGATGCAGGCCCCCATCTGTCCGGCCTGTTGCTGGAAGAAAAAGAGATCCGTGACGTGCTGCCAACGATTCGGTCTTATTACACCACCTTTTTCAGTATTCATGAGCGACATCTTGCCAAAGAACTTCTTGCAAGCCCGGATCCCTGGAAACAGATCAAAACCTTTCCGTTGTATCCCAGATATGAAGCCCTGGTAAAAAATCAGATTGATGCCATGCATATCTCCAGCGAAAAACGTCTGGCATTTCTGGGATCCGGCCCGGTTCCCTTGAGCCTGATTCTTTTGAATCGATTTTTCGGCATTCCATCTGTGGGCATCGACAGCGATGCCGAATCCGTAGAAATTTCCAGACGGATCATTCACTGCCTGGGCCTTGAAAACAAGATAGAAATCGTCCAGGGAGACGATGCCACCTTAGGCCATCTGAACTGGGATGTCGTGCTGGTGGCCGCCCTTGCCGAGCCCAAGGCCCGAATTTTTTCCCAGCTGTTTAATATCATGGGGGATCGAGGCCCATCCCCGGTGATATTTCGCACCTATACCGGCATGAAAGCCGTGCTGTATCAGCCGGTTCAGCCCGAAGACATCAAAGGATTTAAAATCGTCAAAGCTGTTCCTCCCACAGGACGAGTCAACAACACCACGGTGTTTATGATGCCGGCCGACGACAAATCTTTCAAGCAGAGATAACCATGGCCAATATAAATCATATCAAGAAAGAGTTCATAGGAATCCATGCAGTCCTTGCCCATGTAACACCTGAAGGCCTGCTTGCAGGAAAGCATGAAGATGTCTATCATTGCTTTGGGCACCTGGACCGTTTGGCTGCCATGGACATTGATGACGGCCAGGCAGAAGCACTGCGCTGTGACCCTGAACTGACAAAAGTACTGGACCATATCTCCCGGTTAAAACGGGCCAATGGCCTGCGCATGGAAATCCATAATGCCAAAACCGTTATCAGTTCTTCCTCACCCTGGGATACCGTCAAGCAGTTTGTTTATTACCCCAATTATATGGAACTTGCGCGCATGGAATACACCGGCGCAAACCTTGGTCCCGGGGACCGGGTGGTCTTTTTAGGCTCCGGCCCCATGCCCCTGACCCTGGTCTGCCTTTGTGTCCAGTACAAAATTTATGGCATCGGCATTGAACTGTTCCCGGAATATGCAGAACTGTCAAGGCAGTTGATAAAGGCGCTGGATCTTGAAGAACAGATAAAAATCATTGAAGGCAGCCATTTTTCTCTCCCCTTGCCCGAATCCTGCCGGTTGATCATGGTGGGTGCCGATGCCCTGCCCAAAAATGAAATTTTTGCCCATCTTTCAAAGCATCTTGAGCAGGGTACGGCCCTGTCCTACCGAATCTATGAAAAAGGCCTGCGCAGACTCCTGGATGTCCAGTCAAACTTCAAACTGCCCCAGGGAATCAAAGAAGAGACCCGGGTCAGGCCCCAACCTCCCGTTAATAATACATCAGTATTCACCATTATCGATCGCGTTTGAACGAAAAGTTACCCATCTGCGGCGTTGCAAAAAAATTTGTAATCCTCACGTACTATAGTATGCTCCGGTTACAAATTTTTCTGCGCCTTGCACCTGGGCAACTTTTCGCCCAAACGCTGATGTTAGCCATCATGCCTTAATATTGTAAAAAAACAAAAATTATTGCATAAACAACCATATCAGACTATGGTGTCAGTTTTGCGAATATTGCAAAATTAATGGAGAAAAAATATTTTTATACCAACAGGGAGGGAGAATGTTGAATAAAATCATTCGTTTTTTTGCGGTTATATCATTGATAGGTTGTCTGGGTTTCGGATTAACCACCCAGGTTTTTGCTAAAAATGTTTTACTTAAAGTACCCTGTTCAGTGCCGTTCAGTGTGCCCATTCTGGGCCAGGACATTGTAGGCACCATTGCCGAAACCATCAACAATTCATCAAACGGCACACTGAAAGTCAAACTCTACGCACCCGGAAAGCTGGTACCGTCTCTGGAAGTGCTTGATGCGGTCAGTTCCGGAAAAACCAATGCCGGATACACAGCCGCATTTTACTACGCAGGCAAGAACCCGGCCAGTGTACTTTTCAGTTCCTTCCCCTTTGGACCGGACCCTGAAGAATATATTGCCTGGTATTACTACGGCAACGGCTTAAAGCTTTACCAGGAGATGTATGACCACTACGGATATAACGTCAAGGTGCTGCCGGCAGGTATCATCAGCGCCGAAACCTCGGGCTGGTTCACCAAGCCCATTGAAAAGGTTGAAGACCTTAAGGGCATTAAAATGCGTATTTCCGGTCTCGGCGGTAAGGTGTTAACCAAACTGGGCGTGTCCGTTACCATGCTGCCTGCGGGTGAAATCTTCCAGGCCCTGGAAAAAGGATTGATTGATGCCACAGAATTCTCCATGCCCGTGTGCGATGCGCCTTTGGGTTTTTATAAAGTGGCAAAATACAACTATTACCCGGGCTGGCACCAGCCCTCCACCGTCCAGGAACTGTTAATCAACAAAGACACCTGGAACGCCCTGGATAAATCCCAGCAGACCCTGATCGAAACCGCCTGCATGGCCGCCACCCTGAAATCTTTGGCCTTGAGCAATGGAATGCAAGGCAAAATTATCAAGGAAAATGCAGAAAAACATGGGGTTAAAAACCTGTACTGGTCCGATGAGATGCTGGCGGCTTTTAAATCCGCCTGGAAAGAGGTTGTGCAAGAAGAGATTGCCAAAGACCCCATGTTCAAGAAAACCTGGGAAGACCTGGAGCAGTTCAGGGCCGAATATAAGAAATGGGCGGATGTGGGATTTTTGCCCCGGTAAAATATTGTGAATGCCTTAGTTAATTTAATTGAAAAAAACATTATCCGCATCGGCAAGGCCGTATCCTGGCTCAATGTCCTGCTGATTCTGGTTATTTTGATCCAGGTAGTGATGCGCTATCTGTTCTCCTTCAGCTCCGTGGCCTTGGAAGAACTGCAGTGGCACCTGTATGCCGTGGGTATTATGATAGGTTTATCCTATGCGCTGACCGAAAATACCCACGTACGCCTCGACCTGCTCCATGGCAGATTTCGAAAAAAAACCAGGGCATGGATTGATATCATCGGCTTGACTGTGTTGGTTCTGCCTTGGTGTTATGTGATTCTCTACCACGGATTTGATTTTGTGGCTGCCTCGTGGCGGGTCAAGGAGGCATCCGCCTCTCCCACGGGGCTTAGCTGCTACTACATTATAAAGTCCGTGATCCCCATAAGTTTCGGCCTGCTGACCTTGGCCGCCCTGGCCCGTATTTTAAAACAAATCCTGATCATTGCCGGGAAAAAGGTGGCCCCATGACCCATGAAGACATCCTGGTCATTGCCATGATGGCCTCCTTTATCGGCTTGCTGTTCACCGGTTTTCCAATCGCGCTTATCTTAGGCGGCGTCTCGGTCCTCTTTGCAGGCATCGGATATGTTTCTGACCTTTACTTCGGCACCATGACCGGTCTGGATTTCATGTCAATCGGCATGGAGGTCAACCGAATCTTTGCCATCATGGACAACTGGATCATGGTGGCCCTGCCCATGTTCATCTTCATGGGCCTGATGCTGGACCGGTCCGGCATTGCCGAACATATGATGCAAAATATCCAGCTCCTTTTCGGCAGGGTAAGGGGCGGGCTTGCCATCACGGTAACCCTCATCGGCATTATCCTGGCCGCCAGCACCGGGATCATCGGGGCCTCGGTGGTCCTTTTAGGGCTTTTATCCATGCCTGTAATGCTCAATCAGGGATATTCCAAATCCCTGGCATGTGGAACCATCTGCGGGGCCGGTACATTGGGAATCCTGATTCCGCCTTCCATCATGCTGGTCATGATGGCGGACAGACTTGGAGTCCCCGTGGGTGATCTTTTTATGGGCGCCCTATTCCCCGGCCTTGTTTTGGCAACCCTGTACATGATTTATATCCTTACTTTGGCATGGCTTTCACCCCAAAGAGCGCCTCTGGTTCCGGACCAGGCGGACTTGTCCTGGAAACTGTTGGGATCAGCCCTGAAAACCTGTATCCCGCCAATGATTCTGGTATTCGCTGTTTTAGGCACTATCTCATTTGGAATGGCAACACCGACCGAAGCCAGTGGTATCGGAGCCCTGGGCGGCCTGATTCTCACCATTGTCAACGGCCGATTCAATTTTAAGGTTTTAAAAGAAGTGGTGCATCAGACTTTCAGTATCACGGCGTATATTTTCGCCATCGTGATCGGGGCCACCTGCTTTGCCCTGGTATTGCGGGAACTGGGCGGAGATGCCCTTGTTGAAGAGACCCTGACAAGCCTGCCCTTTGGTCCTTACGGTATTGTGACCTTTATCCTTGGAATTGTATTTTTCCTAGGATTTTTTCTGGACTGGATTGAGATTACTCTGATCATCCTGCCCCTGCTGGCACCGGTAGTGCCGGCTCTGGGTATAGATCTCGGTGTCTGGCCCAACATAGACAATCCCACCCTGATCTGGTTTGCCATCCTTGTGGCCGTAGTACTCCAGACCTCATTTCTCACGCCACCAGTGGGATTTGCGATCTTTTACTTGAGAGGGGTCTGCCCGCCCGAAGTGAAGCTCAAGCATCTGTATAAAGGAGTGATTCCCTTTATCATTCTCCAACTCATCGGCCTTATCGTCATTGTGATCTGGCCTGAAATCATTTTGTGGCTGCCTTCGGTTGCCTATCAGTAAAACTAACGGCCATGGGTCGACCTGACAGATCATCTTTCAGACTTGGCCCACAACCAATGGCAAGTCTGAGTAACCGCCCCAGACTTTATAATTTAAAAGTCTACTCTGTAATAATTAATCGTTTTCTTCAGGAACTTTATCGAACGTATGTACCCGGCAACTTCGGCATCCGTATCACTTTGTTTGGCTAATGCTTCTGCACGGGCCTGCCGGTTGAGCTGGTAGAGCTGAGAGGCATTGCCAAGATCCTGGACATTGGTAATGGAAGCAATGGATTCCCGGTTCTTCAAAAATGGAATCAAATCATCACGAATGGAGGCCAGGTATAGCTCTGCAGGGTGCATTTCGAGAATATACCTTGAATGTTCCAGGTTGCGCATACCCGCAGGTGGACACAATCCCGGACACAATACCCCAGGATGTGATGCTGGTGCGCACAAGTGTATTTTCCGAACGGGTACTGTCATGGATGCTGGTACCCGTTGAGATTTTGGATTCGGTAAAGGTGCCTTCACACTTAAAATAAATGAGCAGGGAGTCAAACTGAATTTCCGCATAAAATAAATGTGCGGCCTGAATCAAAACACACGTCCAAAGGAGGAAAGGATAATACCGGACAAGATCAGATGCCCAACACGCTGTTTTAATAATCCTAAATCGCAGGTTGCAGCAAGGCCCTCGGTAAAGCCTGTGGCAGAATAGTGGTGAATCTGAACCAAGGTGTAAGCAATTAATACCAATAGGACAAGACATGCAATAAGCAAAGGTTTCCTAAATACTATTGGGATAAACCACATAGCGGGATTCTTCTTTGGCCCAGCTGGTGCCTGTGGGACCATAATTTTAGCCTATGAAAGCAAGAATAACCCATTGAATTACTTTCATTATTTATTATGGGGCGAGTCTGGATGTTGATAGACCAGGTCGGCCCATGGCCGTTTATTTAGGATTAAATCATCAGGCTCCAAAGTACGCCTGCGGCAATGGCGGAACCGATAACGCCGGAGACATTCGGGGCCATGGCATGCATGAGCAGAAAATTAGACGGATCTTCCCGCTGCCCCACAACATGTACTACCCGGGCGGAATCCGGCACGGCAGAGACACCGGCAGCACCTAACAGGGGATTGATCTTCTTTTTCAAAAACAGGTTCATGAATTTGGCAAATAACAGTCCGCAGGCGGTTGCAATGCCAAAGGAGAGTGCCCCCAAAACAAAAATTTTCACGGAACTTTGGGTCAAAAAGACATCTCCCTGGGTGGATGCCCCCACGGTAATACCCAAAAGAATGGTGGCGATATCAATCAATGCCGTACGCGCCGTGACGGCCAGGCGTTCTGTTACCACAGCTTCTTTAAGGAGATTGCCAAAGCACAACATACCCAAAAGCGGCAGGGCGGCAGGCGCCAGAAAACAGCAAAGCAAAAAGGCGATAACCGGGAAAATCATTTTTTCGCGCTTGGTGACCTGACGTGGCTCTTCCATGCGGATGAGCCGTTCCTGGCGAGTGGTTAAAAGCTTCATAATCGGCGGCTGGATTACCGGAACCAGTGCCATGTAACTATAGGCTGCAACGGCAATGGGCCCGATAAGATGCGGGGCAAGCTTAGCGGTCAAAAAAATCGCCGTGGGTCCATCCGCTCCGCCGATGATACCAATGGAGGCTGCCTCTTTGGGCACAAAACCCAAGGCCAGTGCACCCAGGAATGTGATGAAGATGCCAGCCTGGGCTGCCGCACCCAATAGCATGAGGACCGGTCGAGCCAGAAGCGTTGAAAAATCTGTCATGGCACCGATACCAAGGAATATCAACGGCGGGTAGATGCCCTGGGTTACCCCAAAATACAAATAGTGCAGAACTGAATTATTTTCATAAATACCCAGACCAAGGCCCTTGAAAATCGGAATGTTTCCCACAAGCATCCCAAATCCAATGGGAACCAGCAATAATGGCTCATAATCCTTTGCAATGCCCAGATATATAAAGATCATACCAACGATTATCATAATAATGTTTCGGTAATCGCACAGATAAAACCCGGTGTTCTGAAAAAATTCTAAAAATAAAGTATCCATTGATTTGTTATTTCTTTCAATTTCTCATGGTCATCAAAAAATTAACGGCCAGTCTTAATCAGATCTAAGAATTTACGAAGTGGTGCGGATGAATATATCCTCATCCCATGTGAAGTATCCCTGTTCATCGGCACACAGGATACCGGATTCAATTAATAGATTTACATTAGCATGGGGTTCATTAAGGCCGGAAAGCTCAGCCATGCGCAAAAGCTTCGGCAAAGCAATCTCATCATCCATGGTCTGAGCCAAAAGATTATATTGCCGACAAGTTTGTTTTTGAACCTCGGTTAGGACCATGCACGGTTTATCGGCAGTCGCCTTGACGGCAGTTTTGGATTTTAAAGTAAACAACTTTTTTATTTTGCCCGGATTATCGTACAAGGCCACCAATTTATGAAGCTGGGAGATCAGGGCCGACAAAGTCACAAGCCCTGTAAACACAATAGTAACACCCACAACTGAAATGGCCCACCCGTTGTGGGCGTTTATGGCCTCAAGTCCATAAAGAACGCCGACAGCGTCAACTCCATTCAAGACACACCTCTTTTTTTAGCATTTATATTTTTTTAAATAAGGCCGGTTTCGGCAAGATTTGAACAAAAGGGGGCCTTTTCTTTGCAGAACTGCTGCCATCCATCCAGAATTACTGCCGCGACCTGGGTGTCATAGCCGGTCAAATCAAGGATATCCTGACAGGGCACAACCCAGACACTCCCTTTTTCCAGCACCGTAATTGTGGCAGTGTTCGTTCCGTTCAGACTCACCATTGACAAGCCTGCAAAGTCCCCGGGGCGATTGAGCACCACAGCCCTGCCATCTTCCATGGCCACAAGCAGTGCTCCTTTTTCCAGAAGAAAGAAAAACTGGGTACCATGACCCGCCCGTGCCAACACTTCACCAGACAGAACCGACCACCGTGAAAATAAAGGCACAAGATTGTCAATATCCTGGGTACCAAGGCCCTTAAAAATAATAGATTCTGATAAGCATGCTGCAGAACTGTCCATACGCCTCCTTAAATTATCATTGGAGTTTGAAGCAAGCTTCCTTTGAGAAAGAGTATTCAAGCATATTTTATAAATTCTGTCGAGTTTAAAACATCCGAGATAGGCCGCTTGCATGTAAAAGAAATGTAATCCCAATTGAGTACGGCAACCTATTGTTTAAATTTTCAATGCAGGCTCTATTATGTGGCATATTAAACAATAATTTCATGAATGCAATTATTTATACCCCGATCAATTTAGCCTCGAATAATGCTCCAGAAATCAAAGTACTCTTTATAATTAATCATTATTAGAATTTTTCTTTTATACAAATAACTATGTAATTCTAACTAGTTAAAATATCACACGAGTTTCAATATTTGACAAAATACATCGAATACAATATATATAACACAAACAAATCAAGACACTTAAATAAAAGGTGAGCTCTTTAGCCCAGAAAGAAGAACTATTTATGGATCAAATTATTATTAAGAATATTTTTAAGATATTCGGCCCGGATCCCAAAAAGGCAATATCCCTTATTGATCAGGGTTTCACCAAGGAAGAAGTCCTTGAAAAAACGGGCATGACCGTGGGCGTGAACAATGCGGATTTCACAATTAAACGCGGAGAAATATTCGTGGTCATGGGGCTGTCCGGATCAGGCAAATCCACCCTGGTCAGAATGTTCAACCGGCTGATTGAACCATCGTCCGGTGAAATCCACATCAACGGCCAAAACATTACAGCCATGGAAAATAAGGACCTTGTGAAGTTCAGACTTAAACATATGAGCATGGTGTTTCAATCCTTTGCCCTGATGCCCCATCTCACGGTCCTGGAAAATGCCGCCTTTGGTCTTGAACTGGCCGGTGAACCCAAATCCGTGAGAAATCAGCGAGCGACTGAAGCGTTAAGTCAGGTGGGCCTGGAAGGCTGGGAAGACCAGTACCCCAAACAACTATCCGGAGGCATGCAGCAGCGTGTCGGTCTGGCCAGGGCTCTGGCCGCAGACCCGGACATTATGTTGATGGACGAAGCCTTTTCCGCCCTGGATCCGCTGATCCGAACCGAGATGCAGGATGAACTTATCAAACTCCAGGAAGACAGCGAAAGGACCATTGTATTTATCTCCCACGACCTGGATGAAGCCCTTAGAATCGGCGACCGCATCGCCATCATGGAAGGGGGACGTGTTGTCCAGGTAGGCACCCCCGAAGAGATTCTCCAGAATCCGGCCGATGATTATGTCCGGGCCTTTTTCAGGGGCGTGGATCCCACCAACGTCATTTCAGCCGGAGAAATTGTCAACACAAATTACCCTACAATTATCAAAACAAAAAAAGGCGATATCCGAAGCTCCCTGGAGCTGTTAAATGCCAGGGATTTCAACCATGGTTATGTGCTGAACGCCAAACGCCAATTTTTGGGAATCGTATCCATTGATACCCTTCAGGATGCAGTGGAAAACGGCCGTTCAAAAGAGTCTCTTGAGATCTGCTATTTGCCGGAAGTCAATCCGGCAAATGTCAATGACAACATGCAGGATATTCTTCCAGAAGTGGCGTCTAAGGGCTTTCCCATCCCTGTACTTGATGACAATAATATATTTAAAGGTGTGGTTTCAAAAAACAGGTTCCTGAAAACCCTTCACAAATCAGAAGTTAATGGCCATAACGGATCGGCAAACGGATATGAAGAACCGGCCCAACCCCTCCAAACCGCTCTTTAGTAGGAAAATTAAATATGTTTGATGAAAAAGTACTCCCTATAGACATTTGGATCACGGCGTTTGTTGACTGGTTGGTCAACAATTACCGTGATATTTTTCAAGTTATAAAATGGCCGGTGGAACAGATTCTAACCGGTCTCGACATTGGGCTTAACGCTGTGCCGCCGATCATTATAATAGCCATTCTGGCTTTTTGTGCATGGCGCTTTTCAGGATGGGCCCTGGCTGTTTTCAGCATAGTGGCAATGGTATTTATCGGTCTGATAGGCTTCTGGTCAGACACCATGACCACCCTGGCCATGGTTTTGGCCTCGGTTTTGTTTTCCACCATTGTCGGGGTTCCAGTCGGTATTGCCGCCGGGCGAAGCGACCGGGTGGAAACCCTTGTCAGGCCCTTTTTAGATGCCATGCAGACCACCCCGTCCTTTGTATACCTGGTTCCCATTGTCATGCTCTTTTCCGTGGGGAATGTAGCAGGCGTCCTTGCCACCATTATTTTTGCCATGCCTCCCATTATCCGCCTGACAAGTCTTGGTATCCGCGGGGTACATCCGGAACTGGTTGAAGCGGCCACCGCCTTTGGCGCGACCCGTAAGCAGGTATTGTTCAAGGTCCAGATTCCTCTGGCCATGCCCACTATACTGGCGGGACTGAACCAGACCATTATGATGGCTCTTGCTATGGTGGTCATTGCAGCATTGATCGGGGCCGGCGGTTTGGGATCGCCTGTCATCCAGGGACTGAACACACTGGATATCGGCCTTGCCGTTATGGCGGGGTTAAGCATTGTTTTGGTGGCGGTGTTGTTGGACAGGATAACCCAGTCCATGGCCGGTAAAAATTAGTGCTTGGACACAAAGGCACCCACCTGCGGCGTTGCAGAAAAGTGTGCAATCCTCACAACCATGCGGTTGCTCCGGTTGCAAACTTTTCTGCGCCTTGCATCTGGGCACCTTTGTGTCCAAGCCCGAACCTCTGGTTAAGATGAAATTAGACATTAAGGGGTGTTCGGCACATTTTGAGCTGCTCATCCTTAATGACAGATTTAACAAAAAAACAGGAGAAATTATGAACATTGCAAAAAAGATCTGCTTATTTCTGGTTGCGGTTTCCATGATCATGGTCACCCCGGCCTTTGCATCTTCGGACAAACCCGGAGAAGGCGTCACAGTTAAACCTGCACGGGCGACCTGGAACACAGGCTATTTTCAGGAGGCAATTGTCAGCCGCGCCTTAACCGAATTAGGCTATAACGTCAAGAAACCCAAAGACCTGAAAAACCCGATTTTTTACAAAGCATTGACCTTGGGCGACTTGGACTATTGGTGCAATGGATGGTTTCCCATGCATAACGACCAACTCCCCAAAGATTTCGATGTCAAAGCTGAAAAAATTGGATACGTGGCTCAGGCCGGCGGACTTCAGGGGTATCTGGTATCTAAAGATGCGGTTGAAAAATACAACATCAAATCATTGGATGACTTTAAACGCGAAGACGTTAAAAAGGCTTTTGACAAAAACCATGACGGCAAAGCCGATTTGACCGCTTGCCCTCCGGGATGGGGATGCGAAAAAGTGATTGCCCATCACTTGAAAGTTTATGATCTCGAAGATGACATCAATCCTGTAAAAGCATCTTATGAAGCGGGCATGGCATCTGCTATCGGCGCATTCAAAGCAGGAGAACCCATCTTCTTTTACACCTGGACCCCGAACTGGACCGTGTATAAGCTTAAACCCGGCAAAGACGTCATGTGGGTTAACGTACCTAAAATTGCGCCCACTAAAGCCCAAGCCGTGGCCGAGGATAGAATGACCCAGTCCGGCGTTGACGGCTCGGTTACCGATCCTGTGAAGCTGGGATTTGTTGTTTCAGATATCCGCATTGTAGCCAACAAGAAATTTTTAGCAGACAACCCTGCCGCTAAAAAATTTCTTGAAATATTCACCCTGCCCTTGGCAGATATCAATGAGCAGAACACCCGCATGAACGCAGGTGAAAAATCCGCCAAAGACATCCAGAAACATGTCACCGAGTGGATTGCTAAAAATCAGGCCAAATGGGACGACTGGCTGGCCCAAGCCCGGGCTGCAGCAAAATAGACGGTTCTTTTTTTAGACAGACAAAGCCCCCTTGCAGGCATATTTTCCTGCAAGGGGGCTTTTTTTATGGATTGAGACTCTTGTTTAAAGAGTTGACGGCAAACCTGTAACTATCGTATGATTCCAAGAATTTCTTGATACCCCCAACACTATAAATATTGGAGATAACGATGAAAATCAAAATAAGTATACTGATTGCCGGTTTTGTTTTTCTTTTTGCAATGATTCTTACCGGCTGCGGAGAGCAGGACCAATCGAAACAAGCATCTAACAGCCCAGAGACAGCGGATGAAGTTAAAGGTGAGGTCGCTGAAACTGCAGAACAGACACAGCAAGTACCGACCGCCGAAAAAAAGCTGAAAGCCGGTTTTATCTATGTTGGGCCTGTAGGTGATTATGGATGGTCCCATGCCCATGATTTAGGTAAAAGATATGTTGAATCGTTGTACCCCTGGCTGGAGACCGTTATCGTGGAATCCGTTGCCGAATCAGATTCCTTGCGAATTATGGATCGCCTTGTTCAGCAGCAAAAATGTGATGTGATCTTTACCACAAGTTTCGGCTACATGGATGACACCCTTAAAGCCGCAGAAAAATATCCGAATACAAAATTCATGCACTGCTCCGGTTTCAAGCGCAGCAAAAACCTGGGCACCTATTTTGGTGATCTTTATCAGATGTACTACCTCAACGGCATGATGGCAGGCGCATTGACCAAGTCCAATAAACTGGGCTACGTGGCCGCCTACCCCATTCCCGAACTGATCCGCCACATCAACGCCTATGCCCTTGGCGCCCAGGCCGTCAACCCCGATGCCACCGTAAGCGTAAAATGGATCTATGCCTGGTACGGTCCGGACAAAGCCAAGGAAGCAGCCGAAGCACTAATTGCAGAAGGCTGTGATGCACTGGCGTTCACCGAGGATACCCCGGCAGTTATTGAAGTGGGCCAGGCCCATTGTGAAAAAGGCAAACAAATCTACACATTTTCCCATTATTCCCCCATGCAGGCGTATGGTAAAGATTCAGTGGTCTCCGGCCAACGCATGGATTGGGGCGGCATGTATGCTAAAATTCTAAAAGATATTTATGAAGGCACTTGGGACCCCACCCAGGATATCTGGTGGCTTACCAAGGAGAAGGCGGCAATTCTGGGCGGCAGCCTTGATGACGCCGTCAACCCCAAGTTTATTGTACCTTTAACGCAGGCCATGATTCAAACTGAACAATATGGTGAAATCAGCGCCTATGACCTGGTCATGAAACGTTATGAACAGATGCAACAGGGCGTTGACGTATTTGATCCGTTCATGGGTCCGATTTCGGACAACACGGGTGACATCAAAATTAGGCCGGGGGAACGCGCCTCCAAGGAAGATCTGCTTTCCATGATGTATTATGTAGACAATGTAAAAGGCGAAATCCCCAACAAATAGAAATACGACCATGATAAAAATACAGCGCCTTGAAATGAAGGATATTTGCAAGTCGTTCCAGGGTGTCCATGCCAACAAGGATATCAACCTTGAAATCAATTCCGGGGAGATCCTGGGATTGCTGGGGGAGAACGGTGCCGGAAAGACCACACTGATGAATATTCTTTATGGCATTTATCAGCCGGATTCGGGCAGCGTTCTGATCAACGGCAAGCCTGTACGAATTTCCAATCCGCTGGAATCCATTACTCTGGGCATTGGCATGGTTCACCAGCACTTCATGCTGATTCAGAATCATTCTGTGATTGAAAACATCGCACTTGGATATAAAGCCACCCCGTTTCTATTTCCCCAAAAAGTATTGCGCAAAAAAATAAAAGCATTTTCAAGCCAATTTGATTTCCAGATTGACCTTGATCAAAAGGTGTGGCAGCTGTCCGCCGGAGAACAGCAGCGGGTTGAAATCATAAAAACCCTTTTAAACGGGGCGGACTTGCTTATTTTGGACGAACCCACATCCGTTCTGACGCCCCAGGAGATCAAAGAGCTCATTGAAATTCTCCGCAGGATGAAAGCTGACGGCCATAGTGTGATTTTCATCTCCCACAAACTCGATGAAATTATGGATATCTGCGACCGGGTTACCGTACTGCGTAAAGGACGAATAGCGGGGGCTGCTCAGACCAAAGATACGGACAAATTGGGACTTGCCCGAATGATGGTGGGCAAGGATGTAGCTCTGACCATGAATCGGGAAAAGCTGCCTAAAGGAGACCGTGTACTCAGTGTCCAAAATATCCATGTCACAGGAGACAAAGGACTTGCCGCAGTTAAAAACGTATCCTTTGATGTGTACAAAAATGAAATATTGGGTGTGGCAGGTGTGGCCGGGAACGGACAGCGGGAGCTGGCCGAGGCCATCACCGGTATCCGGGCCATTGACTCAGGCAGCGTGATGATCAACGGCAGGGACATTACCAATATGTCCCCCAAAAAGATTTATGATAACGGGGTCTCCCACGTCCCCGAGGAACGCATCCGGTTTGGTATTGCGCCAGGCCTTTTACTATATGACAATGCCATTTTAAAACAGCATCATCTCAAAAAATTTTCTAAACGGTATTTTCTTAAATACGAAAGCATTAAATTACATGCAAAATCCATTATAACCGAATTCCGGGTGGCCACACACTCCATTAACAACCAGATCAGAAACCTTTCCGGCGGCAACATCCAGAAATTGATCCTTGGCCGGGAAATCAGCGAGCAACCACAGTTGCTGGTGGCATCTCACCCCACCTACGGGCTTGATGTCGGCGCCACCATGTTCCTGCGTGAACATCTGCTCAAACTTTGCAGCCAGGGCAGTTCCGTGCTGCTTTTCTCGGAGGATCTGGATGAAATTTTTGAACTGTGCGACCGCGTGGCCGTAATTTTCGCAGGCGAGTTTATGGGCATTCTGGATACCGATGATGAACAGGTCAGCGATATCGGCCTGATGATGGCCGGCTCAAAACGCATTGACACGAAACCGGTCAAAGCAAAAATTGCAAATTAACAAAAACGGCAACGATATTCCTATGATACGGATTACCACAAGCGACCGCTACAATATTACTGCTTTAAGATCCTTTATGACCAATGTCGCCGCCCTTGGGGCTGGTATTTTGGTCATCAGCCTCATTTTTCTTGCCGCAGGCGTCAACCCGTTGTATGCGGTCTCCCAGATATTTATTGAATCCTTTGGATCTGTTTACGGCATCAAGGAAACCATTACCAAAGCCATTCCTCTGATCCTCATCGGGGCAGGCCTTACCCTTGCTTTCAGAGCCAAATTTTGGAACATCGGTGCCGAAGGCCAACTGCTCATGGGTGCCGTCTTCGCCACATGGACTGCCCAGCATCTGGGCAATACCCTGCCATCTGTCATTATCGTACCGTTGATATTTACGGCCGGTTTCATCGGCGGTGCATTATGGGGCATTATTCCGGCCATACTCAAAATTAAATATGCCATTAACGAAGTCATCACCACCCTGATGCTCAATTATATCTGCGCAGAATTTTTAACCATGCTCATTGTTGGGCCATGGAAGGGGAAAACCCGGTTTGGATTTCCGGGCACGGATGCTCTGCCCGATGCCGCCATTTTAGGCGTACTGCCCGGGTCCCGTATTCATTATGCCACCCTGATCCTGGCCATTCTCTGTTCAGTGGGGCTGTGTATCTTAATTTATAGAACCCGGTTCGGCTACGAAGCTCGGGTGGTGGGAGAAAACCCCGATGCCGGCAAATATGCGGGCATTGATTTTCTTAAAACCAGCCTCATTCTTATGGCCATTTCAGGGGGACTTGCAGGTTTTGCCGGTGTGGGAGAGGTGGCGGGCATCCACCATTACTTAGGATATCCTGCCTCGGTCTCATCCGGGTATGGATTCACCGCCATCATTGTGGCCTGGCTGGCCAAACTGAATCCCCTGTATGCCATTGTGTCGGGGCTGTTTTTCGCCGGCATTATCGTGGGCGGAGATGCGATCCAGATATCATTAGGACTGCCGGCGGCCACAGTTGAAATTGTCAACGGCATCCTGCTTATCTTTCTGATCATGGGGGATTACTTTTTATACCATAAGGTTCAAATCCACTGGCCTCGGGCCAACAGCTATCAATAATTTAACTACTTAATTCGGGCGTACATACAAACATCATGGAAGAGATCATCATTTCAACAATTCAAAGAACCATGGTAGCAGGCACACCACTGCTTTTGGCAACAACCGGCGAAGTGATCTGTGAACGGGCGGGCATCCTTAATTTGGGTGTGGAAGGCGTTATGGCTGTAGGCGCCGTCACCGCTTTTATTGTCACGATGACAACGGGGCACCCCTGGCTTGGTGTCGTTGCTGCCATGGCAGCAGGTGTTGCCGTTTCCCTGATCCATGCCGTGGCATCAGTAACGCTGCAGGCCAATCAGGTGGTCTCAGGCCTTGCGTTGACCATGCTGGGCTTAGGGTTGTCCGGGATGATGGGAAAGCCTTATGTGGGCCGCCCCCTGAGCATTAAAATGGATGATATGGCGATTCCCTTTTTATCTGATCTGCCCTGGATCGGCAAAGCCCTTTTTCACCAAAGTCCCTTTCTTTACCTGGCAATAGTCCTGGCAATAGCCGCCTGGTTTTTTTTGGACTTTACCCAATTGGGCATTCAGATCAGATCCACCGGGGAAAACCCCAAGGCCACGGAGACCCAGGGAGTGAACGTTTCTTTGGTTCGATATACATGCGTTCTGACGGGTGGTGTTTTCTCCGCCCTTGCCGGGGCGCACCTGTCCATCTCGTACTCATCTTCCTGGGCAGAGGGTATGACAGCCGGTCGAGGCTGGATCGCAATTGCCCTGACCATCTTTGCCTTGTGGAATCCGGGTCGGGCCATTTTTGCCTCATTTATATTTGGCGGTATTTTTGTACTCCAATATCTGCTCCAGCCTTTGGGGATTTCTCCCAATTTTCTGGCCATGCTGCCCTACCTGTCTACATTGATCATTCTTCTGGCTATCTCTTTTAAAGACCCAAGACGGCTCAACGCCCCTGCCTGGTTAGGTGCAGCTTACAAACGAGGTGAACGATAAAAATTTGACTTTTCAAACTATTTTGTCCATAATTTTTTTTAGGTGTCAAGACACCACCCAACCGGGCAAACCAACGTGATATCAAAAAGGAGTCACAATGGAAATCTCAACCAATCAGTCCATTGACAGCATTGCCAAACTTTTCTTGAAAACAACCCAGACCATGCTTGAACAAAGCACCGGTAAAGAAATAAATTACGCCAACACCATCCAGAAAATCACCAAAGTATGCATGATGCCGGACCTGACCTGCTTTGTTCAGTTCTACGGAGACTACATGGGCCTTGTAATTTTCAATTTCAGTGATGAGGCTGCCTTTGAAATTTACAAGCACTACATGATCAACATGGGCATGCCTGAAGAAGAACTGGCCATATCGATTTCCAACCCTGAAGTGGCGGATACCATAGGCGAAATCACCAATCAGCTCATGGGGCAATTAATAAAATCCGTTGAAGAAACATATGACCTGAATGCCTGTTACGGCCAGCCCAAAGCATTGACCATCAGTTCGGCCATCTCCTTGTCCATTAACGACACTTACACGGAAAACCGCCGCCTCTCCTTTAGGATCGATAACTCAATTTTCCGCATTGAAATTGCCATGGAAAATTCTGAATTTATTGATGCAGACGGCCTCTAACAAAACCATCCCCAAAAGCGTTCTGGATAAACATGGGACCATTTAAACAGGCTGTAAGCCTTATTTTGTCTATCGTGCTGTTATTTCCTGCCACAACTTTTGCCATCTCCATTCCCGATGAGCTCAAACTTGGAAAAGAATATTTACAACTAATAAAAGACAAAGGCGTCATTCTTCACGACCCTGTTGCCCAAAAAATGATTGAAATAGTGGGCAATGCCATTGTCAAACAATTACCACCACAACCCTTTCATTTTGATTTTTTCATGATCAATGACGACTCGTTTAATGCCTTTGCCACACCAGCTGCCAATATTTTTGTGCACCGTGGATTAATTACGTCCCTTGATAATATTGACGAACTTGCAGGCATTTTGGCCCATGAAATCGGCCATGCTGTCGGCAGACACGTGTCCCAGTCCATTGATAGATCCAAAATAGTGGCAACCGGCAGTCTGGCCGGGATGATAGCCGGCATCCTTATCGGTGCCGCAGCGGGCAGTTCAGAAGCAGGCCAGGCCCTGACCTATGGCTCCATGGCTGCCGGGCAGTCTGCCATGCTGACCTATACCCGGGAAAATGAAACCGAGGCAGATCAAAAAGCAGTTCTTTTTCTTGAAAAAACAGGATATTCGCCCAAAGGAATACTGGACAGCCTGTTGAAGATCAGGCAGACCGATTACCAGGGGGTTGAAAACATTCCTGACTACTTTAAAACCCACCCGGGTACAGCGGCCAGGGTGTCCCATTTATCGGCAATTTTGACAGATTACACACCACCTGCCGACAAACCTTCGCCACCGGAAAATTTTGACTACAACATGGTTAAATACCGGGTGATTGGGCTTTACGCCAATCCTGACGCCTATATCCCGAAAATTGAAATTGCCCTGCACAACGATCCCGACAATGTGGCCTTTCATTATGGTTTAGGTCTTTTATACGGCCGGGTCACACGGATCAATGAGGGGATTGAACAGCTAAATAAAGCCCTGGCAAAAGATCCGTTTGACCCCATGATTCTTTTGGAATTGGGTAGGCTTTATATCCGTAACACTGAATACTCTCGTGCCATAACGATCCTGGACAGCATGGCCGATGCCCCCCTGCTGGGAGACTGGGCTATTTTCAACCGCTCTGTTGCCCAAATCCAAAACGGCAACCTGCCGGCAGCCCAAAAAGGTCTTGAACATGTCCTGGATAATGGTAAACCCGGATTTGAAAAAGCCAACTATCACATGGCCGAAATCATGTCCAGGCAGTCAGAAAAAGCCCTGTCGAACTATTACCTGGGGGTTTATTACGCCCGTATCCATGACGAACAAAATGCGGCTCGCCAGCTTGAGCGGGCCCTTGACACCCTGGACGATGAAAAAATGCGTGAAAAGGCCCAAAACGAGCTGGAAAATCTAACAGGCAAGGGCAGAAAAAGAACAAACCAAAGCAAACGCATGTAAGCCTGGTTAACTCTTTTTTTCATCAAGAATTTCTCTTATTTTTAAAGAGATATCCATCCTTGAGAATGGTTTGTTGATAAAATTCATTCCTCTGCCCAATATTCCCCTATGGGCAATCACATTACGCGTATATCCTGACATATACAGGCATTTTACATTTGGAACCGCTTTCAAAATTTTTTGGGTCAACTCACGTCCATTCATTGACGGCATCACAACATCAGTGATCAGCAAATCAATATTGATTTTAGAAGAATTTGCAATCTGCATGGCTTGTTCCGGTGTATTTGCCGCCAAAACCGTATACCCAAGTCGCTCCAGCATTTTTTTTACCATCTGAAGGATTGCTTTTTCATCTTCAACCAAAAGTATTGTCTCAACACCTTTTTGTGATTTTTCTTTGGCAACGGCAGGTTCCTCATACTGTAATTTCTCATGTCGCGGTATGTATAATTTAAAGGTTGTCCCTTGTCCAGGTTCGCTGTATACGTTTATAAATCCATTGTTTTGTTTGATAATCCCGTATACGGTTGCCAACCCCAAGCCGGTTCCTTCTCCTATTCTCTTGGTTGTAAAAAAGGGCTCAAACAATTTGTTGAGTGTTTCCTTATCCATACCGCAACCATTGTCGCTGACATTGATAAGAACAAACTCTCCAGGCCTAAACCCCTTGTGCTGCCTGCAATAATCACGATCCAAAAGGATGTTGTCGGTTTCAATGGTAATTTTGCCGACATCTTTTATTGCATCCCTGGCATTGACGCACAGATTGGCCAGGATCTGATCGATTTGAGAGGGATCTATCTTAACCGACCATAAATGTTGTTTAGGGTACCATAACAGATCGATATCTTCTCCGATCAATCTTTTAAGCATCTTGAGCATGCCGTCGATTGCATGGTTCGGGTTAAGTATTTTCGGAGAAACCGTTTGCTTTCTGGCAAAGGCAAGCAATTGGCGGGTAAGGTCGGCTGAGCGCAAAGCTGCTTTTTTGACTTCACAAATATTTGAAAACAAACGGCTGTCCGGGTCAATATCGTCCTGCACTAATTCAATATTGCCAAGAATAATACTAAGCATATTATTAAAATCATGGGCCACACCGCCGGCCAGTCTGCCCACCGATTCCATCTTCTGGGCCTGGATCAGTTGCCCCTGGAGTTCTTCTTTATCCTGCTCTGCCTTTTTTTGTTCTGTAATGTCTCTAAATTCAACCGTCCTGAGTTCTTGACCTTTATAGGGAATATTCCTTGCTTCCAATCGCATTGGAAATTGCTCACCGTTTTTGCGTAATCCGACAGCCTCATATGGTTTTTCATAGCCTGATAGTATTTTATCCATGACCATGGATCTTGATGGCTCGGCAATAAGTTGCAAGCCATCCATTCCAGTCAGTTCGTCAATCGAATACCCGGTCATGTCCGACAGGCCCTGGTTACAATCTATGATAACGCCTTTATCATGAATAGTTATGCCGCCAAAAGAAGCATTGTGCAGGGCCTTGAACCGGGCTTCGCTTTCACGTAGAGAATCTTCAACAGCTTTGCGTTCTGTGACATCTGTCACAATACCCTCAATGGCAATCAATTCCTCCTTTGCATTTCGAATACCGACGTTCCGCTGGTGAATCCACTTTGCTCCCTTCCCTTTATAAATCACCTTATACTCGTAACTGGCATCTATCTTTCCTTTCAGAAGGCGTGCCCATTTTTCTTTAAAATACCCATGAAAATCAGGATGGATAATATCTTGAATCAGAATCGGATTCGAATACCAAATTTCGGGGGCTAATCCAAATATCTTTTTTGAGGCAGGACTGACATACTCATATTCCCCATCGGGTAACGACATTCGATAGATCATATCCGTTGCATTATCCGTTAATCGACGGTATTTTTCTTCATTTCTTTTTAATTTATCTCGGGTTTTCTGAAAATATGCCATCAACATTCCCAAAGCGATAACAAATTCAAGAACGGCTCCCAAAAGATACCCCCAAGGCGCAAACCAGACAACGGGTCTTAAAAAAGGATAGTCTATTTTATGAGCCCCCCAGAGAATAAATGCAACACCAACAACTGCGTTTTCTTTTTTTACCTGACGTTCTATTTTTAAAAACAAAATACCTGTTGAAATATAAATTGCGGCTAAAAAGAAAAATGTGGGTAACGTGATAAATAAAAAGGAAAAATTTTGTAGGATGCTGATGAATATCCACCCAACAGTACCAACTGAAAGATATATCCAGAATTTTGGAAATTTTTTATTGCTATAGCAATATGTTCCCCACAATAACATGAGACCACTCACAAGTGTGCTAAACTGATTCCCGATCAAAAAAAAGGGACTTTTATATCCTTGAATTAAGCACAGCATAAATATGAATCTCGTTGCATAAATAGCCCAACTTAGCGTCCAGATCCCAAGATATTTTTCATGATCTATCAGGTATAGATAAAAATAGGTAAACAATAAAAGGATCGTTCCGATCATTGTAGCGATGACTGATGGAAGCAACCAAGACATAACGCTCCTTAAGCTTTCTGCTTCTGTAGGCGATTGCAGCGGATCATAACAACGAATATTTGATCAGCATACTAAGAATCCTACTTGGTTACAAATCTTTTGTTCCAAAGGCTTTTGGTTTTCAAATGATGGAAAGATAATGCCATCCCTGCCCACAGTTGTCAGATTCAAATAAAATCACATTTTGCCCTTGAATAAAATTAGGAGAGACTTATAATGATATTTAAAGACAATTATAGTCTTTTAAACATAAAACAAAGATAAAAATAATAGATAAGGTGATAAAATGACAGAAAAAAGATTTGAAGATTACGTTGAAAATGATCAGGAAAGAAACGAAGGACATGTAGATACCCGGCACAACAACTTCGAATGTGAAAATCCAGATAAGCATCTGGGATGCGACCCGGGTATTGATGTGGCCGGTTAAATCCCTTCAGATTTAAATTTTAGGGCGGTGATGAAATTACCGCCCTTACTTATTTGAAGCAGTCTAACACAAAAACCAGAAGGGAGAGATCAATTCTGAAGGATTCGCATCACACGGTATCAAAACTCTTAAACTGCATGGTAAAGGTGCCGCGACCTTGGGTGGCTGAACGTAGGGCGGTGGAATAACCAAACATCTTTGACAAAGGGACCACAGCTTTGATGACCTGGATGTCTGATTTCGGAGTTATGGATTCCACCTTGCCCCCCCTGGCGTTAAGATCTGCAATGGCATCGCCCATATTCGCATCCGGTACAAATACCTCTACAGCCATGATGGGTTCAAGCAAGGTCATTTTCGCATTTTTCAAGGCCTCTTTTACAGCCATGGCCGCACAGACCCCGAAACTCAATTCTGAAGTTTTTCCTTCTTCACTGAATCCGTCAGCCAGAACAATCTCAACATCTACGATGGGATATCCTTTGAGAAATCCGCCATCCAGACTTTCCCTAATCCCGGTTTCAATATTTGGAATATACTGGGGTGCAATCTTTTCTTCCGGTACGAGGGATTTAAAGGTAACCCCTTCACCCCGACTTAAAGGTTTAAGTTCCACCGTGACGTTAGCATAATGGGATTTTCCCTGGATCTCCCGCTCAAATACAGCCTGACCGGTTGCAGGGGCTGTAATTATTTCCCGGTAAACAACCTGGGGTTTGCCCACATTTACATTGGTGTTGAACTCTTTAAGCATCCTTGAAATAATTATTTCAAGATGAAGTTCGCCCATACCAGACAAAATGGTCTGGCCGGTCTCTTCATCCTTACTCACCTTAAGGGTGGGGTCCTCGATCATGAATTTTTCCATTACATCATCAAGCTTTTCCTGGTCAGCATGGGTCTTGGGCTCAATGGCAATGGAAATCACCGGCTGTGCATATTCCATCTTTTCCAGCAGAACCGGATGTTCCGGATTGCAAAGGGTATCGCCGGTCACCGAACTTTTAAGCCCCACAATGCCGACGATATCACCGGCCGAGGCTTCATCCAGGCGCTCACGTTTGTTGGCGTGCATCCGTAAAATTCTGGATAATTTTTCTTTGCGTTTCAGGGCCGGGTTAAACACATCCCCCCCCGAAGCAATTTTTCCCGAATAAATCCGGGCAAAGGAGAGTTTACGGCCTTCGATCATGGAGACTTTAAAAATCAATGCCGCCAGCGGACCATTTTTCTCCGGCTTGAATTCAAGGATCTCCTCGGTTTCAGGATGCTCGCCTTTCACCGGCGGGACGTCCTTGGGACTTGGCAGGTAATAATCAATGGCATCCAGAAGCGGCTGCACCCCTTTGTTTCTCAGGGCGGATCCGCAAAGCACAGGCACCATATCCCGACGGATGGTCGCCGCCCGGATGGCAGCCCGAAGCTCATCCACAGAGATCTCTTCTTCACCCAGATACTTTTCCATGATGTCATCATCAAGTTCGGACACCGCTTCAAGCAGTTTATCCCGATATTCTTCGGCCAACTCCAAAAATTCATCTTCAATGGGGCCGGCTGTGTATTCGGCACCTAAGGTTTCATCATTCCAGGCAATCTGCTCCATATTCAAAAGATCAATAACGCCCTGGAAACGGTCCTCGGCCCCAATGGGGATCTGTATCATTACCGGATTGGCAGACAATTTTTCTTTGATGGAATCACAAGCGGCAAAAAAATCAGCACCGGTACGGTCCATTTTATTAATAAAGGCCATTCTAGGAACATTATACCGATCGGCCTGACGCCAAACCGTTTCGGACTGGGGCTCTACCCCACCCACGGCGCAAAACACACCAATCGCCCCGTCCAAAACCCGCAACGCTCGTTCCACCTCCACGGTGAAATCCACATGGCCCGGGGTGTCGATGATTTGAATATTGGCCTGTTTCCACTGGCAGTAGGTTACGGCCGAAGTAATGGTAATCCCCCGGTCCTGTTCATCCTGCATCCAGTCCATGGTGGCTTCGCCGTCATGAACTTCGCCTATCTTATGGGATCTTCCCGTGTAATAGAGAATGCGCTCTGTCACCGTGGTCTTGCCCGCATCAATGTGGGCCATGATCCCGATGTTCCTGATTTTTGATATATTTTTTGGCTTACTCATAGGTATCGAATCTCTATTATTAGTCAGCTTAATATTTAGCATAGTGTTGATACAGTATTGCCCATAAGGTGTCAAGAAAATAGCTTGCAAAAAACAGCCTGGTTTTATAGAATTACTATTCTTGGTGCAGATCATAAATTTCAGTTCTGCATTACGCAGCAACCAAGTCCATTGGAGGCGTCCAGATTATTTTGTGGTTCATTTAATATTATGATTCCCGGATTTGAAGCCATAGTTGAAGAGCGTATCAAAGCCGCCCAGAAACAGGGCCGGTTTGACAACCTTGAAGGCAAGGGCAAGCCTTTATCCTTTGAGGATAGCCATGTGCCCAATGAACTTCGCATGGCCCATAAAATTTTAAAAAATTCAGGCTTTTTGCCCCCTGAGGTTGAAATCAGAAAACAGATGACCCATGTACGTGAACTTATGGACCACACCGGACATGCCTCTGAGGATCAGGCAAAGCTGCACAAAAAACTAAACTACCTGATGGCCAAACTTGATGCGGTCCGTTCAACCGGACCTGGTAACACTTTGGCCCGGGACCAGTACAGAACTTCACTATTGAGAAAAGTCAAATGAGTATACGCAAAAAAGACAAAGACGGAGTATTCAAAAACATTTTTGTTGCCTATTTTATACTACTGCTTCACGTATTTCTTCTGGCCGGCATCGGCCTCACCGCACTGCTGTTCAGGGGCATTTATCACTACCTTCCATGGATCATGGGCGGCATTGCCATCCTGGTACTTTCCATTGTTTGGTTCATCTATGCCAGAATGAGAGCGACCTCTTCCTCCCTAAGCCAGATACTGGGCACCCCGGAATTTCAGGATCGGGCTGTTGAAATAAGACTGCTTGGCGGTCTTGCATCCTTTGAAATAAAAGCCAAAGAGCCGGCTCTGCTGCCCAACCACACCGGCGTCCCCCCCTATTCTGACGCACAGCTCATCGAAAGTGCAAGTGACCAAGCCGAACGCAGATTGCTGGAACTTAACGGGCTTTATGAAAAGGATCTGATCTCCAAAGAAGAGTTTGAAAAAGTGCGTCAGAGGATCATCCAGGGCTGATCACACTTAGCTGAATATCCATTGCTGAACGTCCACAAGACCAAAGGGGAGATCTATGAAAAAAATCAGGCTGGCCCTGTTATCGGGCGGGGTGTCCACAGAGCGGGACGTGTCTCTAAACAGCGGGAATCAGGTATTTGAGGCACTTGATAAAACAAAATATGACATCAAACGATATGACCCTAAATTTGATCTGGCAAAACTTGTCACAGATGCACCGGATATTGATGCGGCCCTGATTATTCTCCATGGGCCCTTTGGGGAAGATGGTACGGTTCAGGGGCTTTTAGATCTGTTAAACATCCCATATCAGGGCGCAGGTGTTTTGGGATCTGCCGTCGCCATGAACAAACTGATCGCCAAAAGACTTTACCGCCAGGCAGGCATTCCGACGCCTGACTATTTATCCATTTGTACCCATGCACCGGATCCTGATCCTGAAAAGTTAAAGGCGCTTGGCCCTCCCATTGTGGTCAAACCGGTCTGCGCCGGTTCTTCGGTGGGTATGAGCATCGTATCTGATTACAAAGACCTGTCACAAGCCATTGAAAAAGGGTTTCAAAACGATGATACGTTGATCCTCGAACAATATATCAAGGGCACGGAACTGACCTGCGGTGTATTAGGTAACCAAGACCTTGAGGCCCTGCCTGTTATTGAAATAGTTCCAGGCGACGGCCATGAATTTTTTGATTACCAGGCCAAATACGTGGCTGGTGAAACCAATGAAATCTGTCCGGCCCGCATTGATGAACAGACCACACGGCAGGTACAAAAATTAGCTATTGAAGCTCACAACGCCCTGTTTCTCAAAGGTTATTCCAGAACAGACATGCTGCTTTTGGACGGCAAACTGCAAGTTTTGGAAACCAACACCATCCCCGGCATGACAGCCACCAGTCTCTATCCCCAGTCCGCAGCCAAGGCGGGCTATGAATTTGGCGTCCTAATGGACAAACTTATTGAACTTGCCATAGAAGAAAATAAAAGAACGAATTTAAGGAGAGCCCAATGAAAATCCTTGTAGTCGGCAGCGGCGGCCGGGAACACACCCTGGTTTGGAAAATTGCCGAAAGCCCTCTAGTTGATAAAATATACTGTGCCCCGGGAAATGCAGGTACTGCAACCCTGGCTGAAAATGTCAATATCGGTGCTGAAGATATTGATGCCCTGGCAACTTTTGCCCAAGAAAACCAAATAGATTTAACTGTTGTGGGGCCTGAAGGACCTTTGGTGGCAGGCATTGCAGATGTTTTTGAAAAAAAAGGGCTGGCCGTATTCGGTCCGTCCGGTGCCGCAGCACAGCTTGAAGGATCCAAGGTTTTTTCAAAAAACCATATGCTCAAGTACGGCATTCCCTGCGCCGCAGGCAAAGCCTTTACCGATCCTGGTCGGGCCAAGCTTTATGCAAAAGCCCTGGGTGCACCCTGCGTGGTTAAGGCGGACGGACTGGCCGCCGGAAAGGGGGTCATTGTCTGCACAACCCTTGAAGAGGCAAACACCGCCATTGACGACATGCTGGAAGGCAACAAATTCGGCGATGCCGGCGCCGTGGTCGTTGTGGAAGAGTGTCTTAAAGGCGAAGAAGCCTCCTTCATTGTATTTACCGACGGCAACACCGTGCTTGCCCTGCCCGAATCTCAGGATCACAAACGGATATTTGATGATGACAAAGGCCCCAATACCGGCGGCATGGGCGCATATTCGCCTGCGCCTGTTTTGGATCATCTGCTGCGCACAAAAGCCATGGAAGAGGTGATGATCCCGGCGGTCAAAGGCATGGCCAAGGAAGGCACGCCCTTCAAAGGGGTACTCTACGCCGGATTAATGGTGGACAAGGACAATATCAAGGTACTGGAATTCAACACCCGCCTTGGGGACCCTGAAACTCAGCCCATTCTCATGCGGCTGCAAAACGATATCGTTCCCTTGATGGAAGCCTGCTGCAACGGAACCCTGCACAACCATAAAATCAAAATTGATCCCCGGGCTGCCATGTGTGTGGTCATTGCTGCCGGCGGATATCCGGGATCTTATGAAAAGGGCCATGAAATAACAGGGCTGGATCAGGCCAATGAAGTTAAGGATACCGTGGTGTTTCATGCCGGTACAGCCATGGACAACGGCAAAATTGTCACATCCGGCGGCCGGGTGCTTGGGGTGACATCCCTGGGGAATACGGTTGAAGACGCCATCAATACGGCCTATGAAGCCTGTGCAAAAATTGATTTCAAAGATTGCTTTAAAAGAAAAGATATTGGCGCCAAGGCATTGAAACGCATGGCTATCCCGCCCCAGGTGGGTGTAATCATGGGTTCCGACTCGGATTTTCCGGTGATGCAAAAAGCGCTTATCATGCTAAAAAAATTCGACATCCCCTACTATGTCACAGTGGCGTCCGCCCACAGAACCCCTGAAAAGGCGGTGCAGCTGGCAACCCAGGCCCGGGAACAGGGGGTCAAGGTGCTCATTTGCGGTGCAGGACATGCGGCACATCTGGCCGGTGTTATTGCTGCCCACACTACCCTGCCCGTTCTTGGGGTACCCATTGACTCCAGTGCCCTTCAAGGCATGGATGCGCTCCTGGCAACGGTGCAGATGCCCCCCGGCATACCGGTTTCCACGATGGCGATCGGCAAATCCGGTGCCCAGAATGCCGGCATCACAGCTGCCCAGATCATTGGTGTGTCTGACCCATCAGTAGCAGAAAAACTGGCTGCATTTAAAAAGGAAATGGCAAGCAAGGTGGAACAAAAAGCCGCATCTTTTGCCTGATGCTGGTTTCGCCCAATTTCAGACGTTAAAAAAATGTCCCAAAACAAAACCATCTGGGTGGACAAATTCCACCTGGATTCCGACATTATCAATCAGGTCGCCGGTATTCTCAATACCGGCGGCCTGGTGATTTTTCCTGCGACCTTCCTCTACGGAGTGGCGGCCAATGCCCTGTCCACCGATGCCGTGGAAAAGGTATTCCAACTCAAACAACGACCTCGCAACAACCCGATTCTGGTACTGATAAAAAACACAGACCAGCTTGGCGGCCTCGTCAAAAATATCCCGGATAATGCCCAAAGACTCATGGACAATTTTTGGCCAGGCGGCCTGACCCTGGTATTTAATGCGGCAAACACCGTCTGCCGCAAACTTACCGCAGGAAGCAGTAAAATCGGCATTCGTCTGCCTGGACATCCGGTAGCCAGTGCTTTGGTGAACAGCGTTGATTTTCCTGTCACCGGCACCAGCGCCAATCTGTCCGGCCGGCCCGGGTGCACCCAAACAGATATGCTGAGCCCTGAAATTGTAGAAAAAACAGACCTGATTCTGAATGCAGGCCCGGTTCAAGGCGGTGCCGGTTCAACGGTTGTTGATGTAACCTGCACACCGCCCAAAATCCTGCGCGAAGGCGCAGTCCCTGCCACAGACATTTACGCCTGCCTCAAAAATCGGTCGCTACCGATTTTGCCCTCTTAAAAATCCAAAACCCGCGCCAAAAAGTCCATTCGCAAGATGGCCAAAATGGGAAATGTGATCGTCATTGAGCAACTGGGTTAATTCAGATCCAATCTGAAATCACAGCCACTATAATAAAAGCCAGAGGAATTTCACCGTTCCGGAAATTTGAAAAGGAGCTGAGCAGAATCATCATATGAATTGTATCTGATTTTCATATTCACCCCAAAAAAATGCAGAGCAATCATGTGACTTCTTTTATATCCGGCCCGATTAAACAGGTCAAGATTGCACAGGATTGGCTATGGAAATTGAGGACACTTGCGAATCACGATCTTGTGGGATATATTGGAAAAATACAAAAAAAGAGGACTTATGAGGTTCTTAGAAAAAAAATATGCAGTGGCCATTGTTATCATTCTACTTTTAACAAGGTGCACATCAACCCGGTACAGATATATTCCACCGCCCACGGAAGCGGGATTAAACTGTGTGGCCCAATGCCAGCAGTATAAAAATGTCTGTATGAATAACGAACAGATTCATGCCATGGCTGCATACCGGGAATGCGAAGCCATTTCTGCCGTAGAATATGACAGATGCCTGCGGGATGCAGACATGGATTTTCACGCATGCAACAAAAAAGCGAAGCGAGATTATAAACACTGCCTTAAGCACAATAAGGACCACAGCAAATGCCGGGAAAAAAAGTGTCGTAAAACCCATTGTTATAAAAGCAGATGCTATGAAACAGGCAACTACAGCATGTGCAAAAACAATTTTCGTGAATGTTATCAACAGTGCGGCGGGATTATTGAAATCATAGAGACAAAATAGGCATCTAACGGCCATGGGCCGATATAGTCTACCCCCCTCAGGCTCTACCCACAACAAAATATGAAAGTGTTAATATAAAAACGAAATAGAATTGTTAAACAGGGGCGGGCGTGTGTTATGATTGTCCATCGTATCTAATACTGTCAGCCAAACTAAAGGAAATCACCGTTGAACAAAAAAAACGACCTTAGGGAAATTTCCGAACGTACAGACATTAAAAAAGAGCTGCAGAACAGTGAAAACAGATACCGCAGCCTTTGCAACGCATCCTTCGAGGGCCTTGTGATTAGTGACAACGGCGTGATTCTCGAGGCCAATACGGTTCTCTCTCAGCTTTCAGGATATCCCGTATCGGAACTTATCGGTATGGCAGTGGTTGACCTTTTTGCGCGAGAGGTACGGGATGATGTCAAAGCCAAGATTCAGACGGGCTATGAAAAAATATATGAAAGTGTGGGCTTGACAAAAGCCGGCGCAACCTTTCCCGTTGAAGTACAAGCAAGGGAGTTTCTTCACGAAAATAGACGGGTCAGATGTGCCGCCATTCGAGATCTCTCAGAACGGTATAAAGTGATGGATGAACTGCGAGAAAGCGAAACCAAATTCCGTGCCGTTGTAACGGGAGCCCATGATGCCATCATTATGATAGACGGCCACGCAAAAATAATATTCTGGAACAAAGCGGCTGAGAGGATTTTCCAATATTCAGAAAAAGAGATGATGGGGAAAAATCCCCATGAAATAATAACGCCCCCAGTGTCTTTTAAAAAATTTAAAGAAGTGTATCCCTCTTTCCAGCAAACAGGGAAAGGTGCCGCAATCGGCAGGTCTATAGAACTGACGGCCCTAAAAAAAACAGGAGAAGAATTCCCGATTGAGCTCTCCCTGTCAGCCATCCCAATAAAGGGGAAATGGTGTGCCATCGCAGTTATCAGGGACATTACCGAACGAAAAAAAATGGAGGCCGAACTGAAGCGGTTGGCCACCACAGACGTATTAACCGGTGTGGATAACCGGCGCAGCTTTATGGAAAAAGCAGAACATGAAATAAGGCGAGCTCAGCGCTATGGAACTTCGTTTGCCATGATTATCATGGATATCGATTTTTTCAAGTCTATCAATGATAAGTACGGCCACCAGGCAGGAGATGTTGTTTTACAAAAAATGGCTCAGGCAGTTAAATCCGCTTTAAGGCAGAGTGATGTCTTCGGCCGTATCGGCGGGGAGGAATTTTCAATCATTCTGATGGAGACCGAGCGAAAAACGGCTCTACTGACGGCGGAACGGATACGATCCTTAACAGAAAGACTAAGTATTAACACAGGCAAAGAACGTATTCATATCACTGTCAGCATAGGGTTAACATTTTTCAAAAAAGGTGATGATCTCTCAACACTTAGTAAACGTTCGGACGAAGCGCTCTACTCAGCGAAAAGAAACGGCCGGAATCGTGTAGTTACGCTTTAGACATTATCGGCAAAATTCAGGAACCAAGGAGTTCCCCGGATCCTGAATTCATTGGTGTCATTCATACAGAGGACCCCCTAAAAGCACGCTTCCAGAATCTTGAGGATCTCATCCCTATTCAATTTTTTATATCCGCGTCCTGTTATAACCGCAGATTCGGCGATTTTGGGAAGCATCTCTTTTGTGGCGCCCAGGTCTTTAAGGTTGGTGACGATGCCGCATTCTTTCAAAAAATTCTCCATGGCATTTATACCTTCTTCTGCAATAACCTGCTTGGTTTTCCCTTCGGCGGAAACGCCCCAAATCTCAGTGCCAAACCGGACAAATTTATCCAGAGAATTTTTTCCAAAATAAATTTTTGTCGGATTGTAAAATGAAAAATTCAGTAACATATTAAACTCCATGATTTTATGGTTAAAATTGGGTATGATATAATAATAATCGGCAACAGGATACCTGTGTAACATTCCAAATATAATTTTGTAACCAGGGATTATCTATGACCCGCAGCATCTCATTATTCTTTACCTTATTTAACAATCTGGCAATATTCATAGCCTTGATTGCCCTTTATAACTATTTGATCCGTAAATGTCATAAATTGTTTTGGATACATCGTCAATTATTGCTCGGCGTCTCGTTCGGGGTATTTGCCATCGGCTGCATGTATTCCCGAATTTCTATATTAGAAGGCGTAATCATTGACCAGAGAAATACTATCATTATCCTGAGCGGCGCTTTTGGCGGGCCGGTATCTGCGGTCATCAGTGCTGCTATAACCGGAGCGTTTCGACTCTATCTTGGGGGAACAGGCGTTTTCGGAGGCATCGTTAATATCGCGATGGCCGCAATGGTGGGCACAATTCTACACAGATTTAAAAATAATTTCGAATCCATAAAAAAGACTGCCGTAATTTCCTTATTTGCAACCTTGGCGATATTCCCGGGATTCCTTTTTGTTAAAGATCTTCAAACCGGTTGGGCACTATTAAAGGCCGTCGGGTTGCCGTTTGGCACAGCAACTTACCTGGGGGTATTTCTCATCGGCATTATGTTAAAAAAGCAGGAACACAGCTTTGTCATTGAACAATCGTTCCGAAAAAGTCAGGAACGACTGGAACTGGCCTTGGCAGGTGCAAACGACGGCTATTGGGATTGGGATTTAAAAACCGATACCGTTTACTATTCCCGCCGTTATAAAGAGATACTGGGTTACACGGATGCGGAATTTCCCGACGTCAGAGAATCCTGGGCAAAACACGTACATCCCGAGGATGTGGAGCCTGCCAGGACAATTTTACAACAACTCATTGACGACGAAGCCGAGCATGCCGAGCATGAATTTCGTATGCGCCACAAAGACGGATCGTTGCGTTGGATTTTAAGCCGGGGAACCGGGGTAAAAAACGATGACGGCATAGTCTTCAGGTTGGCGGGGACACAAACCGATATCACTGAACGTAAGCGACAGGAGAAAAAACTTCAGGAAAGCGAGTTGAAATTTCAAGCCATTATTGATGCTTCGCCTTTACCTATTATTCTTGAAGACGATTCCGGTAAGTTCATCTACATGAATCCTGCCTTTACTGACACCTTCGGCTATACCATAGCTGACATTCCACATGTAGACGACTTTTGGCCTACGGTATATCCTGATCCAACCTATAGGGAAAAAATTAAAACCAAAGTATTAAAACGGTTTGAGCAGGCTGAGCAAGGGTTGTCCCCCCTTACCCCCATCGAGGGGCGCATTTGCTGCAAAGACGGCTCGTTTCGCACGGTATCCGCATCTATGGCCACATTGGACGGCACGTCCAAAAAAATGCGTCTGGGTGTTTTTTATGACGTGACATTGATCCGGCGCATTTCCGAACGCCTGCAGACGATTCTGGCCAACACCAGTGACGGCATGCATGTTCTGGATGAGCAGGGATATATCGTTGAGTTCAGCAAATCCTTTTCACACATGCTCGGCTACACCGCTGAAGAGACAGCTCAACTGCACATAAGCGATTGGGATATGTACGCGCCCCTTGAAAAAATTTCCTCTTGGATTCAAACGAGCATAAACAACCCGACAACCATCGAGACCCGTCACCGCCGTAAAAACGGAGAGATGCTGGACGTTGAGATTAACGCAAGAGGGATTATTCTAGAGGGACAACCGTTGCTGTATGCTTCCAGCCGTGATATCACGGCGCGCAAGCGGGCCGAAAATCAACTCAAACAGGCACTGCTGGAACAAAGTGCCATCTTAGAAAACGCCAACGTCGGCATCATCCAGGTAAAAGATCATATTCAAGTGAAATGCAATAAAAAAATGGCCGAAATATTCGGCTATGAATTGGAAGAGATGATTAATAAAAACACCCGCATTTTCTATTCTTCCCAGAAGCACCAGGACGAAGATCTCCGGGAAATCGATCCAATTATTTTTGGCGGCGGGGTTTATTCGTCCGAGCGAAAGCTCCCCCGCAAAGATGGCTCGCTTGTATGGGTAAAAATTTCCGGCACGGCCATTGATATTGAGGCGCCGGAATCCGGCAGCATCTGGGTTTTTGAAGATATCAGTGACGTCAAGGCCAGGGAACAGGAGCTTCATGAGGCCAAGACCGCAGCCGAGCAAGCAAATAAGTTAAAATCCGAATTTTTGGCTAATATGAGCCATGAAATCCGCACGCCCATGAACGGCGTCATCGGCATGACCGAACTGCTTTTAGATACCCCGCTTTCAACGGAGCAACTGCACTACGCCAACACCATTCGTTCCAGCGGAAAACTCCTTCTTGGACTGATAAACGACATTCTTGATTTTTCAAAAATTGAAGCAGGCAAATTGGATATGGAGACCATTGACTTCGATCTTTTAAGCCAGCTGGATGATTTTTTGGACAGCATGGCCCCTAGGGCCCACGAAAAAGACCTGGAATTGCTTTGCTCCGTCGCCCAGGGGACGCCAACCGCCCTGAGAGGTGATCCGGGCCGATTGCTCCAGGTGCTGAACAATCTGACCGGCAATGCCATAAAATTTACGGAGACAGGAGAAATTCTGATCAAGGTGTCTGTGGTCAAAGACAATGAAAAAGAGTGCCGGATCCGTATTGTTGTAAGCGACACCGGCATCGGCATTCCCGAAGATAAACTTGCGCTGCTTTTTGATAAATTTAGCCAGGTCGATGCATCCACCACGCGCAGATACGGGGGAACCGGCCTTGGTCTGGCGATTGCCAAACAACTGGTTGAGCTGATGGACGGAGACATCGGCGTTACCAGCCACAAGGGACACGGCTCGAGGTTCTGGTTCACGGTGAAACTTGAGAAACGCAAGGACAGAGAGTCCGACCAGCAACCGGTACCGGTGGATCTGCAAGGCCTGCGAATTCTGGTCGTAGATGACAATGCAACCAACCGCGACATCCTTACCACGCAGCTTATGGCCTGGGGTATGCGCCCTGAACAATCGCCCAATGGTCCCCAAGCCCTGGTCGAATTAAAGAAGGCCTTTGATGCGAAAGATCCCTACACGCTTGCCGCTATTGACATGCAGATGCCTGATATGGATGGAGAAACACTTGGGCGTACAATAAAAGATGATCCAATGCTTGCGCCAATACACCTCATTATGCTCACGCCCATGGGCAGAGGGGGGGATGCCGGACGATTTGAACAGGCCGATTTTGATGCCTATGCCAACAAACCCATTCGACAAAGGGATTTTCTTTCTATTTTAGTCAAGGTGGTATCCGGTGGATCAACCACCGCCCCCAGAGCCCTGGTAACCCGCTACTCAGCCCGTGAAGAACAGCATCTTTTTACCCAGAATGCACGTGTGCTTGTTGTCGAAGACAACAGTGTAAACCGGCAAGTGGCCGTTGGTTCATTGGTGAAGCTGGGCCTGCAGGCAGATGCGGTAGCCAACGGTATTGAGGCAATTAAGGCCCTTATGCGCATCCCATATGATCTTGTCTTTATGGACATTCAGATGCCCGGCATGGATGGTTTCCAGGCAACCCGCCGTATTCGTGATCCTGAAACAGGTATTCTTAACAATAACATTCCCATTATTGCCATGACCGCCCATGCCATGCAGGGTGATAGGGAAAAATGCCTGTCAAGCGGCATGAACGATTACATAACCAAGCCCATTGATAAAAATATGTTGCTTGAGGTGTTGAAACGAAGGCTGCCCGCATTTACTCCCCTCTCTTCTGTTATGCAACCGAACATATCAATGACAAACGATGATATCCCTGAACTTCCCGGAATTGCCATTCAAGAGGCGTTAAAATCCCTGGACATTGATTTTAATGCATACAAAAATTATCTACTGGCCTTCCGGCAAGACGCGGAAATCGCCCTTGGCGTGCTTGAGGAAAATACTGAAAGTAACATCCCGGAAAATGTTTCAGCCCTGGCTCATAAACTTGCAGGCGCCGCGGGCAATGTACGCGCGTTTCAAGTAGAAAAGGCTGCAGCCAAACTTGAGCAGGCAACCGAGCAAGGCAACATTCCTGCAACCTTGGTCAATGAACTTAAAGAAGCGCTGCATACCTTCATTGAAGCTGTAACCCCCCTGGAAAATACTGAAACATTAGATAAAACCGGTAACATTGACTTGAGCGCAGCTTATCAGTATATGGATAAACTAAAAGCGCTCATCACCAGCAGTGACGTTGTGGAGGAGGATCTGATCCTGGGCTTGACGAATGCCCTGGGGGGCGGCATTGACCCAAGTGTTCTAAACAGGCTTAAAAACAGTCTGCAGGACTTTGATTATCAGGAAGCCGATGAAGCCGTCAGATCAATTAAAGCCTGGATGGATAATCAATCTTCCAAGGGAAAAGGTATATGAATGAATTGATAAAAGCCGGGTCGGTCCTCATTGTGGATGACGCGCCGGTTAATATTCGGATGCTGGCCAGTGCCCTGAAAGATACCTACCGGGTCCGGGTGGCAAATGGCGGACTAAAGGCATTGGACATCGCAGGGTCTGACGACCCGCCTGATATCATCCTTCTTGATGTGAAAATGCCTGAAATTGACGGTTATGAAGTTTGCCGCCGTTTAAAGCAGAACCCTGAGACCATGCAAATCCCAATCATATTTGTTACAACCCGGGGAAGCAGCCAAGACGAGGCCTTCGGGCTTAATCTCGGCGCTGTGGATTATATTTCAAAACCCTTCAGCATACCCGTTGTTAAGGCTCGGGTGCGTACACATTTGCAGCTGAAACGACATAGGGACAAACTGGAATCCTTGGCAATGATAGACGGCCTGACAGGCATAGCGAATCGCCGAAGCTTTGATCAAACCATAGAACAGGAATGGCGCAGAGCCCAGCGAACAGACACCCATCTGAGCTTAATCATGATCGATATTGACGAATTCAAGAGATACAATGACAATTACGGCCATGGTGCCGGCGACGAGTGCCTGCGATTGGTCGCTTACACAATCGAGTCTACGATGCGCCGCTCGGGTGATTTTGTTGGTCGATACGGTGGAGAAGAGTTTGTTGTCCTCCTCCCGGAGTGCGATCTGGAGGGGGCATTGGAAGTTGCAGAAAAAATCCGTTTAAAAATCAAAGAGCTAAACATCCCCCACAGGTTCTCTAAAGTAGCCGATCACATCACTGTCAGTTTAGGCTGCAACGCCATGAAGTACGAATCGGGAACCACAAGCACCAAGTTACTCCACAAGGCGGATCAGGCACTGTACCAGGCAAAAGAACAGGGACGGGACAGGGTTGTTGCTTCAGACATGTAAAAATTTAAAGGCAGTATGGTTTCAATGCAGATCTGATGGGTCAATATGCACCCGGACATCACTGACTTTATCCATTTGCACCCGAATCATCTCCCGGACCGACTCGCCGATGTCATGGGCCATTTGCACAGTAATCTTTGGATCCACCACAATATCCAGGTCCACAAGAAAAGCAGCACCGCTTTGGCGTACCCGTATCCCATGCACGTTTCTCACGCCATTGACGGCGAGCGCAAGCGTCGTCACTTCCTGAATTTTTTTCTCGCCCACGGATTCATCCATAATCTGACCCACCGCGTCCATGGCAATATCATAACTCATCTTGAATATGAACAGGGCCACCACAATACCGGCCACAGGATCAAGAACAGGGTATTTTAGCTTGGCACCCACAATACCAATCAGGGCGGCAATGGAAGAAAACGAATCAGACCTGTGATCCATGGCATTGGCAATAGTTGACGGGCTGTTGGTTTTCACCCCAGCCCTGTAGGTAAACTGGTACATCACCTCTTTAACAATAATTGACAAGATTGCCGCATATACGGCCCAATTTCCCGGAGCGTGAAGATCTCCATGCCTGATTGTTGCGATGGCGGTTCTGATAATCTCGACACCTGCAGCGGCCAGCATGCCCACAACCACCAGAGTGGAAATTACCTCTGCCCTGCCGTGGCCGTAAGGGTGCTCTTTGTCCGCAGGTTTCTGGGCAATTTTCAGGCTGATATAAACAAACACGGAGGCAAAGATATCCGAGGCGGAATGAACGGCATCGGCAACCATGGCACCGGAGTTTGCCACAACGCCTGCCCAGGCCTTCAAGAGCGTTAAAACAAAATTGCCTGCAAATCCAACAACGGCCCAGTACCGGGCGGTCTTAAAATCTTTATCATCTAATGTCTGCTGTCCACCGCGCCCCATTTAATTATCTGTTCCCCCCAAAACAAATCTCGGTTCTAAACCTATGACATGCACGAATTTCGCTGTCAGTTATAACCTATGAGCAATTACCTTACAGAAACAAGCTCTCCAATGATAGAACCGACAATTACTTTAGCTTTAATACGGACCGGAAGCCGCCTGTTATCCGCGGTAATCCATATACGCAGCAAAGGGTTATCGCTCTCTTCAAACACCCCGCCAAAATGGGTAAGTTCAGGCTCAATCACATAAGTATCATAGGTGGTATTAAAACATGTTATGGTCTCCTGCCCCCCAATTTTTGCCCGGCCCATAAAACATTTTTTCCCGTCAGTGATGGGAAATTGGATCTCTTTTTTACTGTCTAAGTCCATGCAACGCAGTTTATAAAATGCGGCCAGCGGATCAAATGTGCCGGATGGAATCGGTATCGGCTTTTTGGCGGTATTAAAATTCGAATACCGGGCGATACCTTTTTTCCAATTAAACTGCACCAGGATATCCCGTTGTTCACTGCCGGTCGCTTTCCTGATGTAACGCATTGAATGGTCAAAGGCAAGGTCCGCATAAGAATCGTATTGATCACGGATTTGATAGAAAACATCAACCAATGGAGAGGATTGCACCTTCAATGAAAAATGACGACAAGGTTCTTTGTCGACCGGTGTTACGGCAAGGACATCAAAAATTGCAGCACCGGCGTCTATCTCTTCCCAGCGAATCTGATATTCAAGCTGTTCTTGGTGCAAAAAAGGCAGTTTATTTTTAGATGCTTTTTTATCCGCTGCCATTGCCGATGAACCGCAGAAGAGAGATAAAAACAGCAATACTAAAAAAAAGAGCCGGATAACAACAAGAAAGGATAACGCCGGTAGTCGCCATAGTGCCGTCTTATTCATTAAAAAGGGTCTCCAATCAGTCGATACTGCCTATCACCTGGCGGGGTCGAACACCGTCGGACGGCGCGACAATCCCCTGTTTTTCCATAAGATCAATGATGCGTGCTGCCCGGTTGTAACCGATCCGTAAAGCCCGTTGCACACCGGAAATGGATGCCTGACGTGAGGACATGACAAAATCCAGGGCCTGTTGGTACTTTTCATCATACTCGTCGTCATCAAAGGCCACAGCCTGCTGGGGTTCTTCTTTTTCCGTAGTCACCTCTGCAAGGTATTCGGGTTTTCCCTGGGCCTTGACACACTCTGTGATGGCCCATAATTCTTTCTCGGATAGATATGTGCCGTGGACCCGCTTGAGCCGGGCTGTGCCCGGGGGCACAAAAAGCATGTCGCCCCGCCCCAGAAGGGTTTCGGCACCATTGGCATCAATGATGGTCCTGGAGTCGGTCTTGGAAGAAACCTGAAAGGAAATCCGGGTGGGGAAATTGGCCTTGATAATACCTGTGAGTACATCCACGGAAGGGCGCTGGGTAGCCAAAATCATATGGATGCCTGCAGCCCGGGCCATCTGGGCAATACGGGTCAAGGAAAATTCAATATCTTTGCTGGCGGTCATCATCAAATCGGCCAGCTCGTCAATGATCACAACGATATAAGGAAAGGGTTGAAAGTCATCTTCCATATCCGACAGGTCTGACTCAATTCCCGGCAGATCAGAGGCCCGGACCTTTTCATTATACTGCTCGATGTTGCGTACCTGAAGCTGGGCCAGTTTCTCATACCGCTGCTCCATTTCCCTGACCACCCATTGCAGGGCAATATTGGCTTTTTTCATGTCTGTGATCACAGGCGTAATCAGGTGCGGGATGTCGTTGAACAATGAGAGTTCAATGCGTTTGGGATCAATCATGATAAATTTGACCCGGTCAGGGGGTGATTTATACAGTATGCTGCAGATCATGGCATTAAGCGCCACACTTTTGCCGGTTCCGGTGGCCCCGGCAATGAGCAGATGGGGCATTCTTTCAAGCCCCACCACCACAGGCTTTCCGATGATATCCTTACCCAGGCAGATGGGTGCAGGAGAATTGATTTCATCAAAGTTGGAAGTCCCCACGATATCCCTGAACGGTACAACACACATGGCCGGATTAGGAATCTCAATACCAATGACATCCTTGCCCGGAATGGGGGCCACGATACGGATGCTCAAAGCACTTAAAGCCAGGGCCAGGTCATCGGCTAGATTCACGATCTTGCTGATTTTTATCCCAGGGGCAGGTTTATATTCAAAGGTTGTGATGACAGGGCCCGGCAGCACCTCCATAACTTCACCCTTGATGCCGAAATACCCCAGTTTCTGCTCTAGTAGTTCAGCATCCCGCCTGATGGCCTCATGGTCCACCACAGTTTCCTGACCGCCTTTTTCAAGGAAATCCAAGGAGGGTAGGCTATATTTGCCGGCACCATAACCCTGAATATTCGTCTTGAACAATTCCTTTTCCTGTGGCTTGGGTGAATCGGCTTGAACAGAGTCACCGCTTTCTTCCTTGTTCTCCGGTACCGTCAAAGGTTCGGGTTCGGGTTCGGGCTGTACCGCTTTAACTTTTTTCAAGGTATCAAGGACCTGAGTCACCAACGGCCCGGGGGAGACCGGTTTCTTCACTGGTTTTTCGTCGGACATCTCCGGATCCGGACCAGGATCTGGCTCTGGATCTGATTCGGAAATATCGTTTATTTCGGCAGTGGGCAAAAAAGGGGCACTAGGTTCAAGCTCAAGAGTTGAAACGGAACTGTCATCTTCCTGGTTCACTGCTTCCTGGCTTACCGCCTCCTGGTACACCGGCGTTTGTTTTTCATCGCTTTTTAAGGATATGGATTCTGGAGCGGCAGGAACAACTACAGGATTAACAGGAGATGCTTTAAGCTTTTCATATACCTTTAACAGTGCATCATACCTGTTTTCAAGTTCACCATACCTATTTTCAAGTTTGACATACCTGTCTGCAAGATTTAGATTGGCTAACAGTAGCTTGACATATGGATTGGGCTTATTCTGCCGGCCTAATGCATTGTCCGCTTTTTCCATTTCATCGGTCATCGCTTTTGCAATACGTTCGGCATCAGCCTGCCCGGTTTCCCCACTGATCTGAAATTTATACTCTCCGCATTCGGTTTTCAAACGCAAAAGATTTTTTTGTAAGCTGTAATTCTTTTTTTCCACGCTAAATAACACTTTCCCGGAATAATAGGCATGAATATTGACCGACAGGGCCAAAACCGATCAATCCACACCGAATCTTTTAATAATCCGACCCGTTGTCAATCATCGTTCATAAAAAAATGATGAACCTATAAAAAGTCCAACCGATGGCTAAATAGTGTCTGAACGAAAACCTGGAAATTTTGCTGAATACAAGGCGGGATGAAATTTTAACCGGAGAAATACATGAGGTATTTAGAGGATTAAAATTTCAGACCAACGCCGTAATCGGTAAAATTTACGGTTTTCGGTCGGGCACTGAATTGAAATTTTTGCCTACAGGTTATAGCCCAGAACCAGCGGCAAAGGCCGACATATAATATATCGAGCGTCTGGCCGGACACCATCAAACATATCAGACACAGCCGCACAGGTTATAGCATAACCCCTTCCGGGATTCCAGGCAGTTGAAATATTTTACGCTTCCTGTGACGACACAAATACTTGTCTAACAGAATATGAGTTTTCCCGTATCAATCATTCTTAGGGTGTGGTATCTGTTCTGGGTAGGGGGACACATAAGACATTCCCCTTTTGATAACATAAAAATTGACGCGTTTATTATGAAAAACAATACATTTCAAGTTCAATCTTCTAATAATAATCCCCAAATAAAACTGTCACCCTTTGGCCGTCTGTTTCGAATTTTTGCATCATGGTTCGGATTTACCGGCCTTTATGCAGCCTTTTCGGTCTGTCCGTTCTGCGGGCAGCAGGGATGTCCTGTAGGTATGGTATCAGCCGGTACGGTGGGAGCATTTCTGGCTTTATGTCTCCAGGACTGGAAGCGGCTTTTTTTATATATCAAAAATCGATTCACGACTTTGAAAAGCCCTTAAGATTAAGGGGCTTGTGGAAAAATACTTGCGTTCCCTGCCATCAACCGGCTAACGGCAGATATACCCCTGTCCCTTTGGGCAAATCGCTGAAATCCGGAACTTTGTTGCCCGGAACCGGCCCCCGGCCCGGAATATGGTAAATGGTTTTGGGGTCTTTAAATTTTACACCGGCGATCCTATAGGCAGTTTTATGTTTTGTAATGTTAAAGGGCCCCTTATACCCCACCACTAAACGGGTGCCTGAAGGCAGATCATCCCAGTCCGAAATCACACATCCGGCCAGACTCCTGCCCGATGGAAGAAAATAGATGGTCGAGGCTGCATGGTACGCGCCACCTGCATGGGACCACGCCGTCATCCGGCCGGAAATGGTTTTTATGATACTATTCGCCTGCTCACGGACTTGTTTTGTCTCCTGGTTTAGCAGTACCTTTGTGCCCACGGGCAAACGAGCCCATCCTATAATAGAAGCAACCCTGTGACCGGCCACTGTTTTTCCGCTGGGCAAAACATAAACCGTGTTGGGGGCGTTATAATCTTCACCGGCTATGGTCCAGGCAGAATTCTGTTGTGAAATGACATCGGTTTCCAGAGTATGGGACACCTTTTGCCCGGTGTAAACAAACGCACCGGGAGCAGGATAAAACACATTGGCCAGCATAGGATCCGGCGTAAGAAGCCCTGCCCTGACATCAGGATCAAACGGCCAGGTTGGCCCGAGCCCAGCCCGGACCCTGTCAAAATTTTTCGCACATCGTTTACGCCCCCTGTGATTTTTTGAAAACCATCGATTGGGTTTACCGTATGCCACCTGACTGTGGGTCAAAATGTCTTTATCCCCAAGGCCGTAGAATCGTTTAAGGATAAACAGCAGCATCCCTGCTGACCTGTACTGCTTAGCGGTCAAAGGCGCATAATGATAACCTACAAATTCTATGCCCACAGAGATATCACTGACATCAGACACCCCATTCCACATGGATAGGCCGGCATGGTCTGCCCTGTATTTTTTATCTAGGATCCGGTAAACCGTCCCGTTCCTGGCAACGACATAATTGGCATGCCCGCCTGGCGATGTACGACCGTTTTTAAACCGCTTTCCTTTGGAAACCACCCGTAAAGTACTTTTCAATCCCAACTCGGAGGTATGCACGATGATCAGCCGGGTTTTGGAACGCACCCTTTTTTTAAATCGCGAATTAATCCGGGACCGATAATCTATAATACCATTCTGGAAACGAACAAGGTCTGAACGGGAATAGGTTTGTGCCGCCAGGCCCGAGGCTGTTGTCAGGAGTATGACAACCAGTAGCAAAATAAAGACCCGCAACAAAATATACCCCCTTCGAAAAAGAAAAATTGGCGTAAGGTTCAATTTTCATAGGCTAAAATTATATCAACACTGCTCCGATTTTGCAAAGGGGCGGCTTTTTTACAACGCCACCAGAGGGACTATAAATCTTTATACTTGGCTGCAATTGATTTAATCGTATCCTCTATAGCAAAAAAGCCATCTACACATTGGGGATCAAATAGGCTTTCTCTGCCCTCACGAATGATGTTCATTGCTTTTTCATGGGAAAAGGCAGGTTTATAGCACCTCTTACTGATCAGTGCATCATAAACGTCACAAATAGCCATAATTCGGCCGCACAAAGGAATTGTTTGACCACAAATACCGTCCGGATACCCCTTTCCATCCCATCTTTCATGATGAGAGCCCGCAATCTGAGTTCCCATTTTTAAAAAAGAATTATCTTGGTCATTTTTTTCGGATCTTTGAAGCGTATCTCTTCCGATCGAAGCGTGGGTTTTCATAATTTCAAATTCTTCATCGGTCAGCTTACCGGGCTTTAACAATATATTGTCCGGGATACCGACTTTGCCGATATCATGAAGCGGTGCAGCGTGGTAAAGCGTTTCAATATAACCTTCGGTCAAAATATCCGGGAATACACCAGACGCTTTTAAATGAACTGCCAGGACCCTTGCATAATTTTGAGTACGTACAATATGCTGCCCGGTTTCAGGGTCACGGGTTTCAACGAGGCTGACAATAGTTTTTATGGTAAATTGCTGGGCTTGGGCTAATTTTTTAAACCAGGTGAAAGATGCTTTCCTGGCAGCCGTAAAACGCATAAAAGAGATAATCACAAATATAAAAGCAGTTAAAATCAAGGGAAGTACAGGAGAAACAAATACGGACATTTTAATAAAACAAAGCGCACTTGATATCAGCAAAATACTGCTCCAGACAAAGGTACCGGCTAAAAGGGCCATTGGAGAGGCTGATAAAAAAAGCAGAACCATCATAAGAATGCCGGTGAACACACAGATTCCGGAAACAAAACGATGGGCCCAGAAGGGCTTAATCACCTGATGCTTCTCATAAATACTGCTTAATATGGCTGCATGGGTCTCTATCCCCGGATAATTGGGATCAAAAACAGTATGATGAATATCATTTAACCCCATTGCAGAAGCCCCGATAAAAAGAATTTTACCCTGGATGTCAGCAGGGGAATAATTTTGATTGAGAATATCAGCGGCACTGATAAATTTATGGGCTCTGCCGGGACCTGTGAATCTTATGTTTATATATCCGTTTGGTGTTATTGGAATGTTATATCTATCTGCTTTTAGATAAAGACCCCAAAAATTTTCTAATACGTCCACTTTTTTAATATTATGGGCTTTTAAAAAAGTAGAAAGAGCTAAACTCGTAAATGTTTGGTTTTTCCACGAGATTAAAAGGGGCGTAGATCTTAACAGACCATCCATGTCAGATTGATTGTTATAGAATCCTGTATACTTGAGTGACTTTTCAATTTGAGGTGTATTGGTCAGAATACCTTCGGCCTGATTCACGTTTAAACGCCCTGATTTATCAACGACATCGAAGGGAACCTGTAAAGGGGGTATTTTTTTATTAAAATGATCGAAATAAAAATATCTGGCACCCACAATGCCAGTCTGTCTGAAAACATGAGCCAGGTATAAATCGTTATCTTGCAACTCAGGCGGAACCCCTATAAATCCGAGATCAAGAGCGAAGTCTTTCCTAAATTGCAGTTGAATATTTTTCAGCGAACTGCGATCCGGTTCAGGAAACAGTATATCAAGCCCCATGGCTGCAGGATGATTGTAGGACAATTCCTTGATAAGCCTGGCCAGCAAATACCTGGGCCATGGCCACTGCCCTACGGCTGATAAACTGGTCTCATCAATATCGATAATTGTGATCCGGCTTGATGCGTTTCCTGTTGCAGTGGTTTGAAACAAGAAATCATAAAAAAAATTATCAGCTTTTTTAAATACACGGCTTTGGGTATATGCACCCGCACACAGCACCAGTGTTATTAGAAAAACAACAGTAAACTGCCACCACATGGACGTACTGCTCAGAAAAGCGTTTTCAAAATCCGCGTCCAAAGAAAACTCCGTGTTTATGCATCTACTGAGTACCCGATCGAAGACCGTAAATTTTGCCAATGATGTATTTGGTCGCAAATTGAAATCTTCGAAATACGCCATGTATTCCAAAGGGTTTAATTTACGCCTGCCTTGAACTTAACAAAACTGTCGGTTTTTTGTTCAGGCACTACTTGACCATTATCTCAACTCTTCTATTTTTATCTTCTGAGACATTATCACCTGTAATCACCAGTGGATCATTTTCACCGTGGGAGGTTACGGATATATTTCTCAAATTGATATTTGCATCTTTTATAATTTTTTCAACAACTTTAGCCCGCTCCAAGGCCAGTTGATAGTTATAATCTGCGTTGCCCTTGGAATCAGAGTGGCCAATAATACTCACCTCAGAAGGCTCTCTCTCTTTTGCTAATTTAAGGACATCGTCAATTAATGCTGCAGACTCAGGTTGCAAACGGTCCGAGCCAAATTCAAAATAAAGAAGGAGAGAGACAGGTTTTAAGGGTTCGGCCTGAAAAAGCGTTTTATATTCATCCTGGACTTTATTCTTTTCAATTATTTTTGTATCAATTTTTGATTGAGCTTTGCCCACCGTTGCGCAGCTATACGGTGTTTCCAGCGTTGTGGAGGACTTATCGTTTGCTACGATGATAGTCCCTGCTTTATTATCCTGCTCCGGCAAAAGGATTACAGTCGTTTTCGCACCGCAGGAAAAAAGAAAAAGAACTCCCGCAAAAACAAGGATGTAGCGAATCATGTCATGTTCCTTTCTTAATCTACCTTGATGATAAAATGCGTTCCCCTGGTACCTACAATTGCATGTGGTGTCTTTAAAGAAATTTTATCCGGCGCAAGTTTTCCAATTCTGCCTGAATGATAGATCGCCTGTCCCTTTTCAAGATAAAGTGCAAAGGCATATGCATTTGTTTCAGGTTCAAACAGATAGTCTTTAATCTTACATTCCGTATTCTGGTCTACGGCAATAGTTGTACCGTCTTCAAATACGATGCCGGCAGAACTGCCGACTTTTGTGATTAATACATCTGATTTGAAAATCGGGTCCCCGACATCCGTCGTAACGATCGTTTCGCCCCGTTTGATTAAAACATCGCCGACAATTTTTTTAACAAATGCAACCTTTCCGTCTTGCGCGAATGCAGTTGCACAGCATCCAACCATAAAAATGAAAACAATCTTTATAAGATTTTTCATGAATTCCCCAAACCCATTTTGGTCAAAAGTGATTTATATTCTATATATTTACAGTTGTTGTTTTTAAAAAGCAATTCTTAAATGACGATTTAATGGAATTTATTCCCTAATTTTTCATGATATATTTACAGAGAAGATACGGCGAAAAAAAGAGCGGAAAAAATTCAGTTTCAGCGGTCAGATGCTGAAACTGAATTTTGCTGCAATAAAGCCTGGCCACCGTTAAGTTTCTATAGTAATTTTTCAGCCCCTTTATAAACCGTTTCGACCTTTAGTGCGGCAGCGCCGTGGCCCGGATGTTTTTCAGGGTTCCATTTTTTCATATCGTCAAACACAGGCCCCTGGGTATGATACTCAAGCGTACCTTTGACTTGATAGGATGTATTGTCCGAAGTGATGAATAAAATACAGGCCTTGGATCCGGATTTGATATTTTCCATGGTTTTGGAAAAATAGTTATTGGCCACAACCAGGGTCTGCTCATCATATTTGCTCACACAGGTCGCATAAATGGAATTGGGAACCCCGTCTTTGTTCACGGTGGTTAGTATCACAGGGCCTTTGTGGTTGTCCCAGGCGTTACTGGTTTCTTCAGGTAATTCAGGCATATGTTATCTCCTTTAGTTTAATTTTTTTGCATAATTCGGTACACTATACCCATGAACCCAATGTACAACGGCGTATATTGAGCATATACCGTGCCTGCTATACCCCGGCCGTTTTTTTTTGAAACAGGGAAGGCTTTTTTGCATCAGGAGATGATTTTGGGATTGACAAGCAGACTCAATTCCATTAAAAGGAGGGGTCTAAGCCGGAGTGGTGGAATTGGTAGACGCAGAGGACTCAAAATCCTCCGGCCTTCGGGCCTTGCGAGTTCAAGTCTCGCCTCCGGTACCAAGAATATCAGGGCTTTCAGCGTTTTAGCTGGAAGCCTTTTTATTTTAAAGCACAGGTCAGCATGCAAATAGCATGCAGTATATTTTCCCCACTAACCACTCTTGAGATGACTGGGGCTGTTTCTATCCGTATGACAGATGACGAACTTGATATCTTGGCTGCTAAAATTGCTGGCCGAATTGGTGTCGTCCCCAGGTGGATGACTTTGAAGCAAGCTTCACAATATTCCAATATTGGGCAAAAGCGATTGGTTGATATGATCAGGCATAACCATTTGATGTGTGGTTGCGTTTTAGCTGAGTAATGAGCGGTCTATATTTCCGATGTGTTTTTTCTTGGATTAAGATAGGGGTTTCTCTGAGCTCTCTTGGTTTCTTGCCTCTTGATTACGCGCTTCCAAAATGGGGATATACCTCTTTTGCCATCATTATTTTTTTTTGCATATTCATTACCTGTAATGATCCTGATTGAGAAATCCCTAGGAAAGACGGTCAGGTCGCCGCCTGTTCAAAATCGGTGATCAGCCGATTTCTATCCCGGGGAGTGGGTTGGGTCATGCAGATGCTTTCCCTAATTCCTCACGGATAACCTTACGCAAAATACTTTCAAGGCTCGACTGGTCCGCCTGGTCTTCTGCAATGACTCTTTTTAGACTTTCATTGATAAGAGTTTGGTACCCTTTTTTTCCTGCTTTTGATTTGAAATAACCAATAACCCCGGCATCCAGCATAATGGTAATCCGTTGTTTTTTTTCTACGGGCTTTAATCCCTGACGAAAAATAGCCCTGTCAAAATCAGCCTGGGTAACTTCCGGGTATTCATCATCCATAGAGGTTTTTGAAATAGAGTCTTTGTTCATTTTTTGTTGCCTTTCTCATGGATATTATTCTGATTTCATCGGTGTTTTCAGTGTGGGCGATTACCACAACACCGTCCAATAAGCCGATGGTTACAAATCTTTGTTCACCATAATCCATACGGGTATCTTCAAAGGTGAACGTTGCCCCGGCAAACACTATGTGGGCTTTGGCAAAATCAAGGCCGCCGTGTTTAACTATATTGCTTTGCCGTTTATTTTCGTCCCACGTAATTTTCATGATTCAATTATATACATATAATTATACATATACAATCTCCCAACTTTGAACTATTCGGAATTTCCAAATAGTTTGCTCGTTTAAGCCTTCTTTCTGTTTGGCATAGAAATGACATTATCAGCCCCTGCAATCAGAGCTTGTTCAACAATCCAGGTGGCAATGGTGTCAATTTCATTTCGCAGATATAACAGGTCGGAAGTTTCCATGTAATGCTTACTTGAAACATCCGCCAATTTGTGATTGGTAAGCAGGTCAAATTTCCATTTTTCAATTCCGTTTTCAACGGCAACGGCTTTAAACGTACGGCGTAAGTCGTGGGCTGAGACATTCGATTTAATGGCCTCAGATATTTTTTTCATGGGAGTCCGTACCTCTTTTATATGGCCGTACTTACCTTTGGAAGCAAACACATATTCATTGACCTTGGGGCGACTGTTTTCGATTTGGCAGGCAAGATCCGAAAGAGGAAATGTAACTTCGTGATGGTTTTTGGGGTCGTCTAAATACCACCATTTTTCCTCCGTATTTACCAGATCCCAGGTCAAGGCCATGGCTTCATCCACACGACAACCGGACCCGTCTATTTTTTCCCCTACCCTGGCCTGCGCAAAAAATATTTTCTTCTTGGATGTGACCTTCAAGGCAAATCCGGCTAAGTCATTATCCCCAAAAAATACGTTTTCCCTACTGGTGCAAGTGCAGTGTCATCTATGAAACGCTTTGTTAATGAGGCTTTCTGCATATCGTCACCTTTTGCTTTATTCCAAAGCAGCATGCAAATAGCATGCATTTTAGGTTAAATGAGCTAAATCAGATCAATTCAGATTAAACTCAATATCCCACTGAAAGCCTTTAATGTCAAAGGTTATCAACGTTTATTAATCTTCATTAAGAAGGGTAAAAAAGCATATCCGAGGACTCAAAATCCTCCGGCCTTCGGGCCTTGCGAGTTCAAGTCTCGCCTCCGGTACCAAGCATATCAGGGCTTTCAGCGTTTTAGCTGGAAGCCTTTTTATTTTGGATTTGGGTCCACTGTGCCCGAAATTGTGCCCAACTGATTTTTCAGGTATTTTTCCTGTTTTCTGGCAACTACCATCAAATCATCTTCACTGACAACGTTGTAACGCTCAAAAACGGCTCTGGTTTTATGACCTGAAATCATCATAGCGACTCTTTCCGGGATACCTGATCTAACCATGTTTCTAACAGCGGGCCTTCGAAGATCATGGAAAATGCGACCTGGAACACCCGCTTCTTTACATGCAGTTTTCCAGGACTTCCGAAAATCTTTTATCGGACCGGTCCCTGGTCTATTCGAAAAAACGTTTGGGATAATCTTCTTTCCTGCCTTTGAGAGTTGTCGCTGGGCATCAAAAATCTCCAAAAGCTCATCATCCAGATAAATAGTGCGCAGTTGGCAGGCACCATAGAAAGGATGGTCCGTATATTCTTTGTCGATTAGACTCATTATTTCAAGATTTTCCGGGGATTCCTGATTTACCTGGATTTGACGATAATAGCTGGACCGTGACAGGCCTATCAACTCACATTGTTTCTGAATGCCAAGCTTTGGATGCTTTGGCTGAATACACTGCTTTTTTTCTTTTAAAGTCTTCATAGATGACCTGTATTTTTTTAACCAATCCAACTCTACTTGAAGTTTTCCAACTTTTTGGAAAAAGCGATCTCATTTGCGGTTTGATTGCCTTTTATTGCTGTCTGCTGAAATTCATTAGCGTTCTGCTAAAACCGCTGAAGGTTGATCGAATACCCTTGGACCAGATATTCTTTTAACCGCTGGGTGGCCCAAATACGAAATTTAGTCCCTCAGTTTATGGAGTGTTTCGGTTCATTTAGCACCCAGACAATCACAAAAAACTAACCCACGACGGTATTTTGACATATGCACTTATGGCCCGATTTTAACTTTAAAAACATTGATATTATTCAATATTCTACAATATAGGGGTTTGTTTTTACAATATCTATCTAAAATCCGATTGCAGGCACCCCGTCGCACATACTTTTTAATTCTTTGTTTTTCTGGTGAAGTCGTGGCAATATTATAAATTTTAGAATTTGAAAGGAATGTAATGAACGAAGATAAAAAGGAGTGTTCAGATCCCACCCAGAGCTTAACAGTTGAACTACCTTGCCAAATGGTAGAACGAATGGAGCGGTACGCTAATGAAAATTGTACGGATTTCGGTGGAGTTTTGATAGAGGCTCTGGATAGATTTTTAAGGGATCAAGATAAGGCCTGAGGATGACCAAAGGAGTGAAAATCCTCCGGCCTTCGGGCCTTGCAAGTTCAAGTCTCGCCTCCGGTAACACACAAAAACAAGGAGATAGCCAAATCAAGGCGCTCCTTTTTTATTGGAATATTTCAACAGAAAGCAAGCGTTCAACATCTATTTTGTTGAAAATTGCTTAAATTTTCACAAAATTAAGGGTTTCCCTGATAGACTTCTGTTAAGGTCAATGGTACGAGATTGTACAAAGATAAACGTTAAAGCGTTTTACTCTAAAACACTATACAGAATTTGCCTATTCTATTAGCCCATTCTGTCTAATTAACTGATTGCCTAGCTTGGAGATTCTAATGACAAATGATAAAGAAATACTCGTAATGCAATATCAGGAATTATGCAGCCTTCATCAATTTTATCTAAAAATGGTTTTTTCCAGTGCCTTATTTGTAAATGCAATCATGTCCGGTGTGGCTGTCTATGTTTTAGAGGAGTCAAGGTCGGGAGGTTGTTTGCAATGGGCGTTATTGTTTCCGATTGCAATGTCGTTGAGTTATGGCTTTGTTTTGTTTAAAGCTAAACCAAAATGTCAAGAGTTCAAATATGCCCTTGATAGTATCGTTGACATGATAGATGTTGAGGTTGGCCCTCACGTTAGCCTGACTATTGATATGATATCTATCTTTAGTATTTTGTACTCAATATCAGGAGTAGGACTAATCATCTTATTCTTTTACCTTCTTCATTGATGATGAGCTAATCGGGATAGGGCTCCTCAGTTTGGCCATCTTCTGCCTGATAAATCTCAATTTGCCCGGTCTCATCCATCGTTTAAGGCTTTTTTCTATTGGTCATTCTATTGATCATAGGAATGACATTATCCGCACTTACGATTTTGGCCAGTTCAACAATCCAGGCGGCAATGGTGTCAATTTCGTTTCGCAGATACAACCGGTCTGATGTTTCCATGTAATGTTTACCTGAAACATCCGCTAACTTATGATTGGTAAAAAGGTCAAATTTCCATAAGTTCATCGTCCAAACAAATTGCCCAACCCTGAACCGAATTATCTACGATTAATTATCAACGACTAAGCCAATCAATTAATCCCTGAAAATCGGTAAACCCGAAGAGTAACGACCATGATCTTCCACCATAATCATGCCTAAACACACTCGTCAATCTAAATTTCTCACCAAGTAACCCAATATTGACATTATTGGACCAGCCATTTCTGTCTTTGTAATTATTTTCCCAGTCATGCTGCAAACCAAGACCTGCTCCGACCGAAGATAAAACATAGCTTTCCAAATGTAACCTTGGGCCGAATTCAAGGCTCGCATAGTAGGACTTATTTTTACCGCTCGAGGGCATGGCAAGTGGTGTTAATTTTGTTTCGAGGTCCCATTTGTCGCCCAATTTGTACTTTGGGCTCCATGAAAAATAGATACCGCCGTGGCGAGTATCCAGTCCCACTTCGTAAGGAAGAAATTTAAAAAAATTGCCTTTCCAGCCGTTATCATCTATTGGAGTGTCAGACAAACGAAACTGTCTTTTTTTCCCGGAAGGACCCAGCCCATGCACTATATAATTGATTGCCCCAACAGGCATGGCAAGATTTTTATTTGCATCATTTTCTTTATCAGGTGAAGCCTGCGAGTTATCATCATTATTTTCTTCGGTATGATTATTGGATGATATATGGAGGCATTTATGCTGTCCTTCAATACTATCTTTTTCCAAGGCATAAAGCCTTCGGGTTGCCCTTTGAAGTAACGGTACATACCAAGATTCCGGGTAGTTAATTGCGTAGTTCAGTAACGGATTGCCTTTATAATAATTGATCATTCCGGTTTTTTCTTCTTTGAATGATTTTGACAAATCGTCAAAATCAACATCATCAAGGATGTTGTCAAAACTGCGCCCTTTGCACTTAAGACTAACAGTTTTTTGTTGTTCTGCAGTTTTTATAAGAATCTTCAAAAGATTTAGCATCTCTTCCCCCTCTACTATCTTTTGTTCATTTTCGCAATATTTGCCGCTATCTTCAAAAGATCCACCGAACTCACTATAAAACAGTTTAAAAAATATTTTCTCTTTTTCATCACCAGCACCAATAAACTTTAAATATTTAGCCATTCTAATTATAAGCTTTCGTTTGTTAGAAACGCTTTTCATTTGTCTGCTGATATTAACAATCGCATCATAGACTCCTATCAAATAATCCAGTTCACGAAATGTTTTATCGTAAAAAGCACCAAAATTAAAAAGCATTGACCCTGTAATTGGATGGTAACGATTGCTGAGTATCAATTTTTTATTAGAAGACCAGTCATAATTCATAAGAGCTCTGTATAGTTCATAATTTCGCGCTGTAGAAATTGAACCGGACAAAAAACCGGCCTGGTGGAAAAGATCGAACGTCTGTGACTGTGGAGGCCGGTTTTTTTTCAAAGATTTAGGGTAACCAGAACACTCCTCCCGTCTCGATCGTCTTCGATCTGGATCCATAAATATGTAATGCATACCTTCATCGCTGGATCTTAATTCCGCCAATTCTACAATCAAACCAAGCGGAATATTGTCGAACACCCCTCCGTCTATAAATGCCGTCTCATCTTTTTCCAATTTCCCCGCCAATAGAACCGGGCATGAAGTAGATTCTGGGTCAGAATTTTTAACACAATTTACTGATTGGCTGTCAAGACTATGGTCTATATTGGACTTTGTTCCCCAAGAATCAACAGTATCTGATAACCTGCAATAGGAGAGAGTCTTTCTACCAAAAGCTATAGGAAAAGCACTGGTTGCTACTATTGCCTCAGCGATGTCCATATATGAAACCCCGTCATGTGTATCAGTAGTTAAAGTGATATAATTGATATGTTTTTTTCTTTTCTCAGAACACTTGCTGCCACTATCGTCTTCACTCATCATATTATCGAAAAATGAGGTCACTGGTGCAAATTTAAGTTTTCCATTTATTACGTTAACTTCCATTGGAACTTTCATGCTCTGTATTGGCACTTCCAAATCTCCCAACGTCAGATTAATTGGTTTTTCACGCGTCAGGGTTAAACCCAGAAAGATTGATGCGTCATCATCGTAAAGTGGATTTTCCATCTTTTCTATAATGGTTTGCAAGGGCCCGGTAGGTTTATCATCAACATCGTAAAAGAATGGCTTTCGGGACAGTAGTCCATCATTTTGGCAGTAGTCCTTGTCATTACTGGGGAGCAATTCAACCCCATCAAAACCCACTGACACCCAGGTGTTTTTGAATAAATTATCGTCGATTTTATCTTCTAATGCGTATTTATTACACCAGTACATAGCAGTAATAAGGGCATTGATACCACCGGCTGATGCGCCGGTAACAGCAATCAAATTTGGTTTTATTACATTGTTTTTACTATTTGGGTCAATTTTGAAATCGTTTTTGCCGTCCTTTCGTATGTCTTTAAGAATCTTAACTATTGCCCAGTTCATTCCCGCCTCATAGGCTCCCAAACTGATACCGCCGCTGATTGTCAAAGCGACATTCCAGTTTTCCCTGGTTTGTGCATTTACACTGTCTATGAACAAGATTTTCGCTGTACAGATTACAAGCAAATGCCATAAAAGGATACGATATGGAATTGTATTTTTGTTAAACATTTTACATTCTCCTATAGAAGCTCAACTTTCAAAATCCACTAACGTCTAACACATGGCCAGACCGGGGACCGTGAGAAAACTCTGCCTTTGATTCATACGCCAGGCCCATTCAGGCAAAACAGTTTATGACAAAACATAAGCTTAAGTGGCGATCAATCTCCGCACAATCTGGTATCATTGATATAGATAGAAGTCTATCAGGGAAACCCTTAGTTTTTTATGTTGTTTAGGAATCAATTCAATATACGAATCCGGCCAAATCATGAAAAAATAATGTTTTTTTATCAAACCAGTAAAGCAACAGACGAAAAGCAAGCAAAAATCCGGCAGTTCAAAACAAATGATTAGCCGGCCTTTATCCTGAAAAAAAGGTTAGGTCATGCAGATGCTTTCTTTAATTCCCTACAGAGAACTTTTCGTAAACCACTTTCAAGGCTCGGCGGGATTACTTGGTCTTCTGCAATAACTATTAATTGGATACAATGTTTTTTGAGTTGCGTCGAAATCATATGTAACTTAAAATACTTACTTACTCAGGTCATACCGCAATTGGGGTTGTCAACGACGCTGTTTTTAGATAGAGTATTCAATCAGGCAGGCAGGTTATTTCGTCCACCACTTATTATTGTTTATAGCCTTTTGCCATCAAGGCTGGCCTGATCCGCTTTTCAATGTATTCTCGCTCATGGCTGACGATCTTATGTAAAGGACTTGGGTAAAATAAAATTTTATTTTTTTGCCTTTTTATCCGCATAATTCGTAAAGCCCTTAGGCGCGCTTTGAATAGGAATAAAACTTCGGCGTAAAACGACAGCATTTATTTTCCCCAAATCCCGGGGAATAAAACGGTAAAGGAGATCTTAATGGACGCGCTTAAAAATTTTGCATCAAAAAATTTCACGGAACAAGTCGAGCTGCTAAAGGATATTGAAAAAAAGAAAGACTATGCAGCGATACCCGAACTTGCCGAGTTATGCAAACAAAGTGATCCGTTTGACCAAGCAACGTTCATGGCTAAAAATACGCTTAGATCCCTTTTATTGGAAAACGAAGCTTACACAGTAAAAGGTCTTATGTCCGATAATCTAAATTTTAAAAAAATAAGTTTACAGGTTTGCTGCCGAAAAAAATGTCCGTCTGCTACGTCTATACTTCTCACACTTTTTTCGAGCCTTATTTCAAAACAATCTTCTGAATTGATATCAGGGCATCCGCATTATAACGAAGGCTTTGAAATTCTCTCTGCGCTCTCATTAATTCAACCGCCTGAAGCGCTTGAAATATTCCGACAATATATGCACCATAAAGATTCTTTGATCGCATCATTAGCCATTAAAACCATAGGACAGTATAAGGATGTTGAGTCGGTTGATGCGCTATGCAAAATCGTGGCAAAAGCAGAAGCAGATGACAGTTATGAAGAATGTGAACTAACTGTCGCCGGTGCAATTGATGCCCTGGCAATGATCAACACCGACAAGGCAATATCTTTTCTGGCATCAAAAATTCATCATCGCAATCCAGTGGCCAGAAGAATTATTCACGCTGTGTTTCCAATGCTCGGCCCGGAAACCATCCGTTATATTGCGCCTTTTCTCTTGGATGCCGATACGGATTTAAAAATTATGGCCGTGAACATCCTCGGCACCATTGGAGACAAAAAAGGGGCCGAGTTTATTGTAGAGGCCGTCGATAGAGGAGTCGCCGATCATCCGAATGTCAAATTTGCCGTGTATGAAGCGTTGGGCCAAATGTTTTCAATGAAGAGCCTTGTCCACCTTACCGACGGTCTTTTTGAGCAGGACCCATCAATACTTATCGCAGTGGTCACCTCGCTCAACAATCAAAGTAACCCGGGCGTGACAAAAAAAATAAAAGAGATAATTGGAAAGGATGAAACGCATGCATCCCGGTTAATAAACGCCATTGTCGCATCAAGAGCGCTTACCCTGTTCGAATCTCTTTATGAAGATGAGACCATCGGCAACAAAATGGTTGAAGCGATTCTTAAATCAAACGACAAGGGGCTTTGCGGCACATTTTCGAAAAAGCTAAAAGCCATGAAACATAAAAGGGCGGAATTTGATGAAAATAAAATAAAATCAATTTCGTCAGGTCAATCGAACAAAAAAATACTTATTGTTGATGATTCAAAATCGATGTTGGCATTTTACCGCACTGTTATTTCAGCGATGCAGATTTCGGTCACAGCGGCAGAAAACGGCCGGCAAGCATGGGATATACTCGAATCGGACAATTCATTTGATCTGATTTTAACGGACCTTAACATGCCGGTAATGACTGGAATAGAATTAACCCAGAAAGTCAGGGCAAATAATTCTGTAGATCGTATTCCCATTGTAATTGCCACGACGGAATCAGAGCAGTCACAAGAGCAATTAGCAAAAAAAATGGGGGCCAACGATTTTATCAAAAAGCCGTTTTCGGCAGATCAGCTTCAAAATAAAATAAATACGTTTATCTGAAATTCTTTAGATGGCCGACAGCCCCAGGAAAGATGAGCGGATTCGTTCAAGATGTTTTAAAAGCTGATTTTTCCTGGCCTGCCCCAACTGTTCAGGGTTACCGGATGTAAAACATTGGGACAATATAACCAAATCTTCGCGAACGGCTTCAACTTCATTTCCCCAGTTGGCGGAATCCATTTTGAGCAGGTTAAAATACCACAATCGGTAGGTCAGGGCATAAAGATGCTCAGACATTTCAGCCAAGAACGGGTTCCCCGCAGCCTGATGAAATATCTGTTTATTTTCCATGTCAATGCTGGACAATTTTTTAGGATTTTTTTCCTCTTTCAATGCACTGCATTTACGCTCAAGCGCCTTGAATTGCTGAATCTGATCCGGTGACATCCGGGCAAAGGCCATGGTCCCGATCACAGCTTCAAGCTCCAGACGAGCCTGAAAAACATTGGTGATGGTGGAAAGTTCCAATTCCATGACAAAAATACCCGTACGGGGCAGAATCTTAATCAAATGTTCCCACTCCAGGCGGAAAAGCACGGTGCGCAAAGGGGTGCGGCTTACGCCAAATTGAGCCGCCAACTCCTGTTCTTTGAGAATCGTTCCCGGTTCATAATCGAGATGGATGATCCTGTCTTTTAATGTGTTATATATCTCTTTATTCATTAATGATCCCCGATCGGTTATCTATTTTTTATTGGTATACCTTAATAATACAAACATACCGCCATTGCAAGGGATTGGGGGACAGTTAACACACACCTTAAAAATTTTCCTATGGGCTTGACACTAATATTTTTCTTGTATACCAGTAAAACATCAAATAAAATCATGCTTGATTTATAAAATTTACGGGAGGTAATAATGACATATGAAAAGATAACACACGGGCTGTGGAGCGCTACAGCACCGGACAGGCCAAAGCTGGATACGTTTTCCGGGGAAAAGCAGACAGACGTTGCCATCATCGGAGGCGGATACACCGGGCTGTCAGCAGCCCTTCATCTTGCCCGTCATGGGCATTCCTGCGTTGTGCTTGAAGCAAAAGATGTCGGATTCGGCGGTGCCGGAAGAAATGTAGGCCTGGTAAATGCAGGATTGTGGCTTATGCCCAAAGATGTCATATCCCTTGTGGGAAAGGACTATGGCCAAGCCCTGATCCGGGTGCTGGGGGCATCCCCCCAACTGGTATACAGCCTGGTTAAAGAATATAATATGGATTGCGAGGCATGGCCCAACGGAACCCTTCATTGTGCAGATTCAAGGGCAGGCTACAAAGCCCTTCAGGAACGCGAACGCCAGTGGCAAAAAATAGGCGCGCCGGTTCGTCTGCTTGAAAAGGACGAGGCAGCCGAGAAACTGGGCTCAAAGGCGTATCGCGGCGCTCTACTTGATGAACGAGCCGGAACTATCCAGCCCCTGGCCTATACCTTTGGACTGGCCAATGCGGCTTTAAAAGAAGGCGCGGAACTTTACAATAACGCCCCTGTGATCGGGCTGGATAAAACCGCTTCGGAATATACCCTGACAACTCCCAATGGGCGGCTTAAGGCAAAAAAAGTAATTATTGCTGTCATGGGATATCCGGAACAGGCCTTTGGCGAGCATATGAATAATCTGGTCCCCTTTAACTATTTTCAGTTTGCTACAGCGCCGATCCCCAAATCTGTTTTAAAAACCGTACTGCCTGGAAAGAACGGCATCTGGGATACCAACCTGATTCTTTCCTCCTTCCGTCTGGATAAAAATGGCCGCCTGTCCGTGGGCAGTGTGGGCAGCCTTGACGGATTTGCCATGGATGTAAACCAGGCCTGGGCACAACGTACGTTGAACAAAGTTTTCCCTCAAATCGGCGACATAAAACTAGAGTACGCCTGGTACGGCCGAATTGCCATGACCACCAACCATATTCCGCGCTTTCATGTCCTGGATGATCATATGGCCATGGTCACCTGCTACAATGGCCGGGGCATAGGGCCTGGAACGGTATTTGGCAAACTGCTGGCAAAATACATGAGCGGCGGCTCGACCGCTGACATCCCCCTGCCTGTATCCCCTGTGAAAGCGGTAAATTTACGGGCGCTTCGCGGCCTGTTTTACGAGGCCGGATCCAGACTTTACCATTATGTACAGCGCAGGACACCCATTTTTTAACCCGGATATATTGCATTGGACCTTCAAAGATGAAATTGCTTTGAAGGCCCAATCCTTGAATCTAATCGGCACCAGCGGTTTTTATGCGTCTTGAATTTGAACAAAAGCAACAATCATTTCTGCCAACTCCTTACTGGTACCAGGTGAAAAAATATCACCGGCCAGAATATGCTGTCCCGGATCCGAAGAACCGGTAAAGGGAACCAGCTGCTTTCTAACGCAGCCCATCTTTTTAAAAGCTTGTTCCAGGGAGGGGATATGAATAATCTGATCTTGGGGAGAAAAGATCACAAGGCCGGGCACACGAATCTTTGAAAGATCCAGCCCCCTGACAAGTGTGACCATACCCATCATGGGCAAAAGCGCTTCCACAGGATACCGGTTAATCCAATATTGTTCATGGCCTTTATTTTCGGGTGTCATCTCCCTCTCTTTGCCTATCACAATTCGGGCAATCTGCAGTCCCCAGGGCCAAGTAAGCATGGATGAAAAACTGTTTTGGGGTCTGAAATTGGGAGATAAAAAAATGCAGGCATAAAGGGCGTCCATGCCGCCCACGGTCGCGGCCCGATGGGCCAACCAGGCAAGGCTGGTGCCGCCGGTGGAACAACCGATCATGATCACCTTTGAACCCAGGCGCCGACCGATCTCATAGCCGTCAACCACATCATTGAGCCAGTCATTAACATCGGCTCCTGCCATGGCCTGGCCGGTTCGGCCATGGCCTGTAAGGCGTGTATAAAACAGATTAGCTTTCAGAGTTTGCGCTACAATGTCGCTCAAAGGTGCTGTTTCTTTACGTGTGGCCGAAAACCCGTGGATATAGACCACGCTAAATTCAGTCTGTTCATTGGGTGTTCCCGCCCAGATCACTGCTTTTTGGGTGCCGGGGATAATGTCGGAGAACTGTTGCTCCTGAAGAATTAGGTAGTCATCCAGATCCACAGGAAAATCTTTAGGAAATATAGTTTGATCGATACGGACCCGGGGACCGGATAAAAAAACAATCGCTGCAATAACCGCAAGACTGACCAACAGAATCATTTGTCTTAGATTCCTTTAAATATTTTTTTTATAAGAAACGCTCTGTAAGCCACAGAGATGTTACAATATTCGTTGTGGGCCAAACCACGATCAAAGACCAAGGACGGTCCGTGACCGTTATATTTGGATGAATATTTCCAATTCAATTGTGTCACATTCACTATACCGATGTTCATCGCACAAGTCTAACAAGTACTTAATAACGGCCATGGGCCGACATAATAAATCAATACCGTTTCATTTTTTCGCAAACTTTTCGCAACCCCTCATAATTCGCGACCAAGTACAGGCAGAGAAAAAAAGACTTTAGACTGCCCTTAAACAATACCCTTGTCAAGTCCGGATCTTTCCGGTTGACAACCGTTCAAACAAAACGTATGCATATTTAAATAGTTGAAAATCGTTTTTAGGTACAGGGGGATAGAACTGGGCAAACGCCTATTTGATAGCCATTGAAATCAAATCAATTGACTACAAGAGTGGGAGAAGAAAAAAGATGCTAAGAAAATGTTTATTGATCGTATTAATTTTGGGAATGGCCGCGCCTGCATTCGGCGGCGGTATTGATAACAAACAGAATTTCTCCTCAGCATATGCCGGCACGCTCAGCCGCAATGCCGCAACAGACGGTGCAGATGCAGCCGCTTATAACCCTGCCGGTCTGATGCTGCTCAAAAACGGAACCTATCTGGAACTTGATCTTTTGCCCTTCACCTTTGACTATGACCATGAATATGATGGGGAAACCCAAACCGCCAGCCCCAACCTGATCGCGCCCATGGTCTTCGGGGTTCACAAATGGGACCAATGGGCCTTATGGGGGACTTTTACCATAAACGGTGGGGGCGGTGAAACCGAATACGAAAACGGCAATGTTATTACCCAAACCGTTGAAAATCGTTTATTTAGAGGTGATTTCGCCCCTACCCTCCCCGGAGGAGGAACACTCACCCAGCCTTATGCTTATGCTGAAAGCTATGATTACACCTTCACGGCAGGTGTTTCCTACGCGCTTCATCCAATGGTCTCCGTTGCCGCCGGGGTCAGGTACATATTCACCGACAAAGAAGTGGATCTCCACGGTACTTACTTCGTCGATCTCCTGGCCAAATATGACCAGGAAGCCCACGGTTACGGTGGGGTGATCGGTATCAACATTCACCCGTCTGACACGCTCAACATCGGTATCCGATATGATTCAGAAGTCAAGCTGGACTGGGAGACCGATACAAATGGATCAAACGCCCTGGGTATAGCCCTTCTCGAAGCCTTTGGCAGGAAAGACGGCAAAAGCTATGCCAGAGACCTTCCGGCAGTACTGGCGCTGGGTGTTGAGTGGAAAGTCCTCCCTAAACTCACCCTCAAACCCTCATTTTCCTATTTTTTTGAAAAGGATGCGGATTGGGATACCCAGAATGACGCTGTGGACGGCAACTCCTACGAACTGGCATTGGCCCTACAATACGATGTCAATGCGTATTGGTCCCTGACAGCGGGTTATCTTTTTATTAATGTAGATATGAAACCTGAAAACTTCGGTATCATTGAACAGATGAATCCGCCCTTGGACTGCCATGCCTTTGCTGTCGGCGCAAAATACAGGATGACGGAAAAACTCACTCTGATCCTGGGCCTTTCCGGATATTTTTACGAGGATGACACTGCCCCGGCCGACCTTGTCGCAGGCCGTCCCGAAGTGACCTACGATAAAACCCTGTATCAGGCAGGAATCGGTATCCAGTATCGTTTCTAACCTGACAAATTTCCAGAAAAGTCCATTGTTCCATGTTCATGCCCGACCGGAAATATACGATTTTTGGTCGGGCAACTTAAATAGTGCCCGACCGAAAACCGCAAATTTTAATCCTCGAAATACTGCCTTAAAGCTGTTTTTTCTTGATGGCAATGGCAATGCAGACACCGGCCCCAATCCAGGTAATGCCGAGCCCCAGGGCCATCATCACAATAGCGGAAGTCATCATTGTTCACCTCACTGAGCGGTAAAACTAATAATTTAGCTGAGAATGATGATACCACCTACCATGCAACAGCCAAATACGAACAAGGCCAAAGACGGAGACCCGCTGTATGGGGTTTTAACATCCCCGACAAAGTTGGATATGATCATATAGCCAAGAATGACGGGGCTGATGCTTCTAAGCTGGATTAATAAATTGACAGGGTCGCAGAGACGGGTTAATTTCTATACTATTTGACGTTTGAATGAACGCTTCCGACAAATGAAAGGAAGCTGTTTGTAAAGAAGTTAAGAATCTCAATCAAAACAAGGCGGGTTATGGACATCAAAAATTCATTTTTCCAAAACAAACCTCTGCTGATTGCAGTTGCCGTGCTGCTGGTTTTAGTGGAACTTCAAATTTTCTTCGTTTTTGCTGCAAAATCCGGAAAAAAAAATACCCTGCAGGTTATGAATAAATCAGGTGCAGTCATTTACGAAGCTGATGGAGAGCATTTAACCAAGTTTAAAAAATATTATTTTGAGTCAACCTTTGGCCCGTTTGAAAATTATGAAAAAAAGCTGGTCACCCGGACAGTGCCGTTTCCATTCAGGGCCTGGTTTGCCACAGCCATTGGTCTTCCCTTAGGATTTACACTTTTGTTTGCTTTTATCATATCAGCCTTTTCGACGTTATTGGGCAAAAAACCAAAGCCTCCCCAGGCAACCGAGGACAAGGAGACGACTGATGAACCCAAGGGGAAAATGGATCTTTTTTTAACCCAGATAAGCCGCATGAACATTTTTATACTTGGCGCATGCGTTTTTTTAATTGTGCTTGCCTTCTGGATACTGCCAAACCTGGTTTCCTTCATCGGGCAGACAGGCCTTGAAATCATTGAGCGGTATGGATGGTTTATTGCTATTGCCGTTATGGCAGTTCTTTTAATTTTTGCCTGGTTTCTTTACCTGCGCTATCTTCTTGCCAAAAAGACCCTGGAAGCCGAAACCCATATACGGGAGTATCAGTTAAAATTAAACAGACTTTCTGGACCTGAAGCGTCTGCTGTGCTTGAAATCGAAAATAAACCCGATTCGGATGTATTAGAAGGCCCCAATTCAAAAGATTGACGGCGTCGTATGCCTTTATCTTCTTCGCCTGCCCGGCAGGCGAAGACTCTTAACGGGTTCATCGTTCTTAGTTATATTCATTTATGTAACAAACCATCTCTATTATCTACATTATTGTATAAATACCATCCTATCAAATAAAACAAATTAAAACCAAAACATCATATCTATCTTCAGCATCACAGATATAGCAAATATTATATACTAAATATTATATTTACAGTCAGTTATAGCCAAAACCACCGAATGAAAACATATAAAAATCAGCTTAAAAGTCGCCTTAAAGCCTAAACACCCGATAAGGATAAAAACACCTATATACCTTATAACAATTATGTACTTTCATCACACCACTTTTATCTACAAATTTGGAATAAAATGATTATTTAAATTCTATTTATAAATTTACCATCATACAATCGAAAGAATTCTTCTTTTTATTATAAGTTGTTATAACAAACAATACAATTTTATCAAAAAATGGCATATATATTGCTTTTTATGATAAAATTTTAAAAATATATTACAATAATGGAGCATAATCATGGTAAATAAGCGACACATTTCTTTCGGTTTTGTAATTCTTGGCACTCCGTTGGCTGCCTTGGCTGGAGACGGCACAGTAATTGACAGCGGAAACACGAGTTGGATGTTAATTTCAACTGCGCTGGTTCTACTCATGCTGCCGGGCCTGGCTATGTTTTACGGCGGACTGGTACGTTCAAAAAATGTTTTGGGAACCATGATGCACACCTTTGTATCCATGGCAGTAATCGGCGTGCTGTGGGTAGTCTGTGGATATTCATTAACATTTGGAAAGAGCATTATGGGGGGGCTTGTCGGCTGGAACAGCGATTTCTTTTTCCTCAAGGGAATCGATGAAGCAGTGACTAACGGGATTCCGGAATATATCATTGCCATGTTCCAAGGGAAATTTGCCATCATCACACCGGCCCTGATCAGTGGCGCTCTGGCAGAGCGAGTTTATTTAAGAGGATATATCCTGTTTATTTCCCTGTGGTTTCTAGTGGTTTACACGCCACTTTGCCACTGGGTCTGGGCGTCGGACGGCTGGTTGTTCAATACCGGTGCATCCGGAGTGATTGACCTGGCCGGTGGATTGGTCATCCATGTATCAGCCGGAATCAGCGCCCTGGTGGCGGCCATCTATCTGGGGCCCCGGCTGGGCCATCCCAGAATTGCCACCCCGCCCAACAACCTGACCATGACCCTCATTGGTGCCGGCTTGCTGTGGGTGGGCTGGTTTGGTTTTAATGCCGGCTCTACCCTTCAGAGCGGTCTGGATTCAGCCAGAGCCCTGACCATGACCCAGGTTTCGGCTGCCAGTGGCGCACTGGTCTGGCTGTGTATGGAAGGGATTATGTACAAAAAGGCATCTGCCCTTGGTTTTGCGTCCGGCACCCTGGCCGGTCTGGTGGTAATCACCCCTGCGGCTGCAGTTGTCCAACCCCTGGGTGCCCTGTTCCTGGGAGCGGCATCTACTGTGGTGTGTTTTTATGCGCTTCAGCTTAAAATGAAGCTGGGCTATGATGATACACTGGACTGTTTTGGCATCCATGGTGTAGGCAGCGCTTTAGGGGTTGTTCTGCTCAGCTTTTTCATTCGCGATTCCTGGATGGCATCAGCCAGCGAGGCAGCCGGCCGGACCTGGACGGCTTTTGATCAGTTGTTGGTGCAACTCAAAGGATTGGGCGCAACGATCCTGCTCGCCGGCGTCGCAACCATTATCCTGTGCATGATTGTGGAAAAAACAGTCGGATTCAGACTGGATGAAGAGAGTGAATATAGAGGGCTTGACCAGTCACTTCATGGCGAACGAGGGTATGATTTCTCATCCTGATCGATAGACATTCACACAAAAAAACCACAAAGACCCGGTGCTTTTTCCAAAACACCGGGTTATCAACCTCCTGCCGAATACCGCCCTACTCAAAATCCAATATATCTGTTTGTGCACCCCCAGAGCCAGGTTGTTTTTTCATTTCCCCCCCAAGATAGAGTCGGCCCGTGCCTGGACACTGTCAACCAAGCCACCCCTTAAGGTTTGGTACTTTGCCGCCAGGATGTGGACAGCCGGCACCGGCACAACAAAAAAAACTGAAGCGACAGGTAAAGAAAAAATCGTTAGGAAATTTTCAGCGAAGGCCAACTGATTTTTTCCGGAAACGGGGTGCTGACAATCAACGGCGGAACCATTGATATTAACAATGCCTTTGAAGGCATGGAGGCACCATACATTAACATCACTGGCGGACAGGCACATGTCAATGCCTCCAGTGACCTTTCAGCCGGCAGACGAATATGCTTCGATTCTTGTTTCGTCTCCGAGCTTGTCTACCAACACCAACTACAGGGTCTACACCGGGGGATCCTCTACAGGAACAGTACAGAACGGTCTTTATATCGACGGCAACTATACAAGTGGGACATTGGAGACAACCTTCCAGTTAAACAGCACCGTTGAGACGGTCAATTATTAGCCTTAAAGATGCCGATAGATTAAACATTTCTTATTAATTTTTTAGAATGAAAATCTGTGAAACCCACGCAGATCTTTAAACTTTCGTTGTAGGCTGAGCCTGGGTATTAATTGACCAGCTCAGCCCATGGCTTTTATTTAGTGCTGTGGAAAAATTCCGGTCTCCATCCACGATGTCTCGTCCAACGGATCAATCCACGACTCACTTCCTCGAAGTCTCTTCGAACAAAAAATGGATCGTTTCCCGCCGCAGCGAAACCGGCATCGTCGCCCAGCCCATCACCACCCTATATTATATCGACGAACAGGCATAGATATTTCACAAGCACTGATGTGGCGGTTGCACCAGAAATAAAGCGCGTCGGTCATTCCTAAACTTGTGAACCTACCGCCGGCTGCGCTGTACCTGATTATTTTTTCACTTTAAATACGGTAGCCTTTCTAAATCGAATGTGCTATTTATTATGTAATCAAAAAAAGATGAACTCATATAAAATTCAACCGATGACTAAGTAAAATACTTACCTACAAAGTATAGTATCTGCATTAGGGGGAATACATACTTACAGTATGTTAAGCGTCTGGTCAGGCACTATAACGCAGTAAGCGATTTTTTTTACGACGCCATCAAATTTAAAAGGAGGTCAGACCGAATGTTTAGAAAGAATTCTATTGTAATTGTAGCTTTATGTGCCGCAATGCTTCAAATTTACGGCTGTGGCGGAATTATGAAAGCAAATCATTTGATTAGCCAGGAAAAGTATGATGAGGCCATACCTATTCTAAAAGAACAAATCGCGGAACGTCCTGATTTCGCCAGAGCAAGAAACAAGCTTGGCTTTGCCTATTTGAAGACAGGTCAGCTGGATAAAGCCATTGATGAATTTGAGAATGTTTTAAACAAAGTTCCTGATGAACCTTATGCGATTTTATATCTTGGAATGGCTTATCTGAATAAAGAAGAACTTGGCAAGGCCATGGACACATGGAAAATGTATAAAAACGTGCGTGCTCCCCTGGTAGAAGAGGAGATCAACCGCCTGATGACCGTGCTGCTGATCGCCCAAAGCCAGCGCTCGGCCAAGACAGCCCTGGCACAGGAAGGACAATTAAAAACCAACAGGCCTGACGCAAATACAATAGCCGTCTGTTATTTTAATGACCTCTCAGCTGATAAATCCCTGCGCGCCTTTCAGAAAGGCCTGGCCGCCATGGTCGCCACAGATCTTTCCAAAATCAGAAACTTCAAAGTCATTGAGCGCCTGCGTCTCCAGGCTTTGTTGCAGGAGATGAAGCTGGGACAAACCGGTATCGTTGATCCAAACACAGCCCCTAGAGTCGGCAAACTATTGGGAACAGAAAATCTGGTAACCGGCAACCTCTCTTTAGGAAGTATCCAAGTCGTTGCTTCCGTATCCTCTTCCAGTAACGAAAAAGTGCTGGGCAGCACGAGTACGAAGGTAGAACAGGAAAATTTTTATGACCTGCCGGGTCTGGTCATTGAAAACTGTGCCAATATTCTCGGTATAAAGTTATCTGACGAAGAAAAAGCGGCCATCGGCGTACCCCATACAAAAGTATATCAGGCATTTATTTACTATGGACAAGCGTTAGATGCCCTTGATGCCGGGAAATGGCAGGATGCCAAGAATTTATTTGAAATGGCCTTGAAAGAAGATCCTCTATTTTATCTCGCCAAAAAAGGTCGGGATTCATGTCCAGCAAAGAACACACCCAGTATTGCCGAAATCAGTGTCATGACGGCAGTAGATCTGGCAAATGTGACTGAACGCTCTATTGATAAGGCCGAAGATCAACAGGCAAGGGCTGATAAATCAGCCTCGACTGCGAACAAAGGGGGCGGCAGTGGTGGTGGTGGCCATAGCTATTGATAGCTATTCTGCCAACACGTTATGCCTTTTAACGCCATAGGTTACCCTGGTCAGACACCAAGGTTCAGCCGATAACAAAAGTTGAAAGGTTGATGTCAGTTACATAAATCTCACAAAATCATTTAACACCTGGGCAGGACCACCGGTCTCTGGTCCTGCCTTAAAAATCAGGCATAGCGGCTGACGTAAAAAGGAGAGCTGTTTTATGAAAATTCTTAGGCGGACGGTGACGGTGATGGCAGCATTGCTGTTGACCTTTGGATGGGTCGGCACAAAAAGGGTCCAAGCATTTGAGTCCGGTAATGCTGAAGTTAACATAGTCCCGAAAACTCTGGCCATTTTGCCTTTTGAGAACAATTCCGTGACAGACTCTGATCGATACACGCCTCTCAGCAAAGGGCTTTCAGCCATGCTGATCACGGATCTTAGCAAAAACGGAACGTCTATGAAGCTGATTGAGCGCGGAAAAATCGCATCTCTGTTAAAGGAAATCGCTCTAAGTCAGGGTGGCGCCGTGGACGATTCCACCGCTGTTCAGGCGGGAAAGATCCTGGGAGCCCAATGTATTGCCTTTGGTTCATTTATGGTGATCGCAAAACAGGTACGTATTGATACCAGAATCATCAAAGTTGAAACCTCGGAGCTGATTATGGCTGAATCAATTGTCGGTAAAACTAAAAACTTCATGACTCTGGAACAAGATCTTGCCCAAAAAATCGCCGAATCCCTGAATGTTGCATTAAAGACCCAAAAGAGCAATTCCGGTAGCGATATTGAGGCAGCGCTTTATTTTTCAAAAGGATTGGACGCACTGGATAAAGGGGATAAGACGGCGGCCAGGCAGTTGTTTAAAAAGTGTATTAAACTGGATCCTGCCTATAAAACCCAGGTGGATAACATACAGGACCTGAAACTATGAAAAAAATGATATTGGTCATCTTGTTGCTTATACCGTTGTGTCTGTCCCAAGGCGTACAGGCTGAAGAAAAAATCGTTGAAACAACTGGAAGCAGTGATTTATCACGTAACGATGCGGTCCGGCAAGCGATGCGCTCGGCTGTGCAAGAAGCTGTAGGGACATTCATTCACACTGAAACCGAAGTTGAAAATTTTGAAATTAAAAAGGATAAAATTTTTTCCCGCACACAGGGGTACGTTACCCGCTATGATCTGCTTAAGGAATGGAAAGAAAGCGATACTTACAATGTCCGTATAAAGGCGGAGGTCTCTTTGGACAAAATCAAAGATGACCTGATGGCCATGAAAATCCTGCTGGACAGTCTGGAACGGCCTAAGCTAATGATCCTGGTTGAAGAGAAATATGTCGGCATGGAAGACATGGGCATGCGCCTTGCCGAAACAGAGCTGTCCAATATGTTTACGGCCAAAGGCTTTGATCTGGTGGATAGAGCCCAAATCGAACAGATCAAGTCCATGGACCAGTCCCGTCAGGCTCTGGAAGGAAATACGGACGCTGCCAAGCAACTGGGGCTGCAATTCGGTGCCCAGTATGTGATTCTGGGAAAAGCAGTACTCCAGGATGCGGGTGAGGCATATGCCGGCACTGGACTTAAATCAATTCAGGGCACTCTACAAGTAAAGGTGCTCCAAACCCATACCGGATTGATCCTGGGGTCTGCAGTTAAAAACGGGGTTGCGGCGCATATCAGTTCTTTAACCGGAGCGGCAAAAGCCATGAAGGATGCCGCTCAAAAAGCGGTGGACGAATACCTTGTTGATACCGTGACAAATTCATTTCAGGATTTCCTAAACAACGGCGTTCCTTTAAAACTTTATATCACCAACGTCAAATCATTTAAGATGTATAAGCAGGTCGCCGGGGCTGTGCAAACGCTGGAAAAAATGGTGAGCAGTAAAAAGGACGGCTGGAACAAAACCGGGGGAGTACTCGTGCTGGATCTAAGGTTTAAAGGCATCAGTGAAGAACTGGCAGACCTTCTGGATGGAAAGCGACTTGATAAAGGCCGCCTTGAAGTCGTGGACTTGGCACCAGACCGGGTAGATTGTAATGTTGTACAGTAGCGTTAATCCGCATTCTTTTTGACCAGGCCTGACCGGATATTCGACAGGCAGAAATAAAGGGCTTTGCATGATTAAATTGATAAAAATTATGGCGTTTCTATTCCTGGGGTTTATTTGTCTTTTCCACACCGCAACTGCAGGCACAGGCCGTTTCGCCCCGCCAAAAACAGTAAACCCCATCAAATATGAAGTCAATGGTCTGTCAGCCAATACGTTTTCAGATCGTACTCTTTTATATGTTTCAGGAAAAATAAAAAACACCTCTTTTCACCCCTTGCAGGGATACGTCATTATCCGGTTTCAAGATTCGAGCAAGTCGGAACTGGGGTATGTGGAAACAGACTTGAATCAAAACCTCCCCCTCCGGCCAAATGAATTGGGAGCTTTTGAGATTATCGTAAATATCAAAAACGAACCCAATATCCAGAATGTCTCCGTAGAATTTGTCAGTAACAGGGCGAACTAATGACGAAAAGCCGGGACATACCAACAAAAATTTTGAACGTATAAAATTTATATCATTGTTTGTTGTGGGTTGACGATAGGTATTGATAGACCAGGTCGGCCCATACCGTGAGGCATTGCGCAAAAATAAATTACACATCTTGCTTGCCTTTTTATCCGTATTTTTCGTTAGGGCAACACTTACATAGCTCGTTATGCGCGCATTGCCCCGCCTTAAATACGAATAAAAATTCGGCGCAATCTGCATAATTTATTTCTGCGCAATACCTTAGTAATTTTTTTTATTCAGGCTTTTGAATTTCAGGGATCGATCTGAAGAAATTTTATATTTTGCCAAAATTCTTTTATTTGATTTTTCAACAGCTTCCCGATTTAAAACGATCTTAAAGCCCCTGATATCTTCAATAATGTGATAATCCCCTTCCCCGTTCTCAAACGCTGTTATTAAATCCTCCAGGGCCACGATGGTTTTTCCGTTCACTTTTGAAATAATGCCGTTAATGAATTCATGATACCCTATATTTACGTCATCAGGCAGGACCTGGGCCAGCATTACAATATCCTTTTGATCTTTACTGGGAAATCCGTTGTAAAACAGATTTAAAAGCTCTGTAGGCGCATTTAAGGAAAAATCACTGCCACCGTATTCATACAGGTAGTTCATGGCCAAAGCCTCAAAAACCAATCCGCCAATAATATAGAATTCAGGTTCTGTTTCGTACTGCCTGTAAGAAACAAGACGGCAACAATGAAGTGCTTTCGTCAGGGGCAATTCAACGGACACAAGGTTTCCCTTCCTTAGAACAGTCAGGGTTACTGATTCATTGATCTGTTTTTGCTGGATGATGAAACCAAGATAGGTCCTTTCCCCTTTTCTGAACTCAATGGTTCCATCATTCTCAATATTTAGATCGTTGATTTTTAAAAGCACATCATTAACTTCAAGATACCCAACAGCTGGTGAATCCGGATAAATGGCGTTTATCAGCACTCCGGTCTGTATATCCGTCATCTGATAAAAAGCTCTCATGTCTTGGTTCTCCAGTTTCTGCATGGAAATCCCAAATTCAGGAATGCCGTCCAAATGATTATCGGCAATATCTTTAAGAAAATGCCGAATCACCGGTATGGGAATCATATAACCGATATTTTCCGCCTGGGGTTCTGCGTGATTTTGAAAGGCAATACCGACGATCGTTCCATCTTTGAAAATCGGGCCGCCACTGTTTCCGTGATTAAGGGACGCATCTAACTGACAGGCAATGAGATACGATCCGGCATGTTTATACTTCTTATGTTCGACCCTTGACACGACGCCTTTGGTAATGGAAAGTTTGTCTCCGCCTTCGGGAAACCCATAAGCATAGACTTCATCCTTAATACGGGAAAAATGTCCGAATCCTATGGGTACAATTCCTTTAAAAAAATCAGGGTCATTAACTTTTAGTAAGGCCAGATCGCTCTTATGGTCAATCATATCAACGATCGCGGTATATCGCTTAGCCTGGCCTGATTTTCTAACCTGTAAAAAAGTATTGTCACAGACAACATGGGCGTTGGTTAAAATTCGATTGCCATGAATAATAACGCCGGATCCGTGGCGTGAACTTATTCCTTTCATCTGCCATGGTTCATGGTAGTTATGCTCACTGTAGACCACATAAATTTTAACGACGGTGTCCTTTTCTTCAGCGAAAAGTGTAGAACAGGTGCATATCAAAAACAATACAGGAAAAATCCACGCAAATCTGGCCATGGAACTATTCAATCTGGCTAAACGTTTTTTTTAATTGATTGGTAAAAATGACGGATTGCTTTTCTGACTTGATAAGACGGCTGTAAACCGTTTTTGTTTCCCCGGTGGCTGTATCGACGACAAAGGCACCGACCAAAGCGCCGCCATCAACCGGAGCCGCAGCCCATGACTGAAGTTGAAACCGTCCGTAATGGGGGGGCGGAGGCGAGTTTACCGCGCCAAGAAATAGAGTGCACAGCAAGGTCAGGGCAATCCCTAAAACAAAATACTTGACATGTTCGCTGAAAATCAGACGTTTCATTTAATCATCCCAAAATTGAATTATTTTTTTGCCTTTGCAAAATCATTGTGCTGGGCACCAAATCCCTGGACTTCAATAATATCTTCTTGAATGCCAATATTTTTCCCCAGTATACTTGTCGCGTCTTTCACATTGAGAATCATATTTACGAATGCATCTCCGTTTTTTTCCCAGCCATAATCGGAAACTTCTGCCAGGTAAAGTGTTGCAAGAAGCTTGGTTTTGACGACATCAGATTTAAGCAGGTAGTTTTCAATACTTGTTTTGGATTCGACCTGCATACCTATCAGACGTTTACCAAGTTCTTTGTATGCATCAATTTCAGCCGCCCTCAAGGCAGCAATTGCCCCTGCATTTTTCCTTGTTGACGTGCCGTATCCCACGCGTCTGAATACCTTGTTCTGCAGGTTCATCTGTTCGCCGTCAATATTTTGCATCGTGGCCAATTGTACGGATGCTTCTACTTTGGCAATGTCTTTTTTAGGGTCATAAATGGGCGTGGAGAATTTTATATTTTTAATAAAGCCTTCGGTTTTGGTTTCAGTTACACTTTGATAGTTGGCTGCAATCATATCTTCGACAGATTCAGTGGCTCTGATTTTGAGTCCATATATAGACTCCACCAATGAACGGGAGGCCTGAACTTTTGCGGCCATAATGCTCATCAGTCTTTTATTTCCTGCCAATGCAGGTGAAAAAAAGCCAAAAAGAACAAGCATCAAAATCAACATCGTTGAAGTCGTTTTTTTCATCATAAATATCTCACCTTCACTTATTCATATTCGTTACAGAATTGTTAGGAGTCGATTATTCCTGTGTTTTTGTTTCTCGACCCATTTCAATGGTTTTCTCTAAAATTTCAACCTTGGGACCTTTTTCCCCATCTTTGACATGGGCTTTGTATTCAATGGTTCCATATTGAGGAATATCTGGAAAACCTTGAACAATCTCTTTGTTCATATGGTCTAGATCTTCCACTCTTTTTTCAACATGTTCTTTGTTACCAGCCCAAAGCGTCATGGGAAAAAGGCTGATCCCTTGAAAAAGGGTCAAAAAGACAATGAATATTAGCCGTTTGGTCATGTGCCTACCATTCATCTTCGCTCAACATCCTTCCAATACCGGCCCCAGCTTTGATTGCCGGCTTAGGCTGGCTTGTTGCGGTTGAAGAACCGTGTGACGCTCCGGTTGGAGGCTTGGGTTGACCTGTATTGGATGAAGAGGCGGATGGCGCATTAACGGTGGGCTGGGATGCTGTCGCTGCTGGAGGGGCCGGCTGGCTGCTTTGTACGGGTTGTGTAATGGTACCACCGGATAGAATAGTGTTCAACTGATACCGTCTTGCCAGGGCCACTTCTGTGATAGGAATATTTTCATAGACAGCCATGAAAGTATTAAAATCAATTTTACCCGATGCCGGTGAAAACGATGGAGAAATGGTTTTAAAAGCATTAATGGTGGCCGAATCAAGCTGACCATTCAAGTTTAGATTATGCCCATATAAGTAAGCCCATTGCTGGGCTGCCATAATCTGTTCAGCGGCATTAACACTATGATAATAGCGTTTAATTTGTCTGACAACAACGGCGTCCCGGGATATGTCGTTTCCTAAAAGCGTCCAATAAGGGAGCGCCAGGTATTTTCCAACCATCTGAATCATGCTGACCTCAACCAAAACTCTGACGGCAGCATGCCGGCCCTGTACTTTTTTTATAGAGCCTTTTGACCCAAAAGTAGGACCAAACAAAGTAATGCCAAATTCTTTTTCACGCAGCCCTTTGTGGACTTCCATGCTGTTGATCGTGTTCATGCGGGGTATGCCCGCCATTGTTTTAAAATCAAGCATATTAAAATCAAGCGTAATTCTGGCTAACCCTTGTTTGCCACTGTCACTGTAATTTACCCCCACAGACCCGCTTGGGAGAAATTTGGGTGCATTGGAAAAAGTGGCATCCACACCCATATCCGTACCATCGCCCCGGGTCTCAAGCCCCCGGTCAAATTCTGTGATCCCCCCACTGATGACGACTTCGGGAATCAGTTTATCTGAGAAGTCAGAGTACCCTGTAACATTCATATTCTGAATATAGGCGGGATCGTATGGGATATAGCGAATAAAGCCCCCTATGGAATTGAGTGCGCTTTTAAGTATTTCCGTAATATCTCTTGGGATCTCACCGCCTGTCGCCCCTGATGTCCCCGTGTTGTCTCCAATGGGATCACTCTGAATTTTCAATTCTCCCGTATCAAAAATTTCGGTCATCAAGCCCAGATCAATCAAAGCTTCCGTGTAGGATGTCAGTTTGACTTCCGGGGCAGATTCTTTTAATTGAACATCCACTTTGGTTGGCGAAGAGACGCACCCGCTCATCGTTACGCTGATAAATACTACACACAACACTTGTATCAGCCAAATATAAAGTTTCGTATATCCTTTCATCATATTAGCTCCTCAGTCCGACCTTAATTAAATTGTATTTTCAGGCTTTTCCACACAATCCAAAACAACATTCCCCCTATAAATGACCGGTCTATTAAACGCTCTAATCTGCAACCAGTGTTTTATCGCCTTTACTGTCGTCAATGATGATAATATCTCCTTTAACGGTACTGCCTGCACCCATGACAACACTGTTCATATTTGCCGATTCAGAACTGCTTCCTGACTTGGTATTTGCGTTGCTTTGGGAATTGGCTTTGCTGCGCGCATTCATCTTAATGAAGGTTACATTTCTATCCTTTTTTCCCAGATCATCATATTTTTGAATGGAATCTTCAGTATAAGTTGATATTCCGTCATCAAGATCCCCACAGATAACAACACTCGGGGCCAAAAGCTGAACCATGAAAAAAATGGACATTAAAATTTTTATAAATTTCATTTTATCTTCCTCAATAACAAAAGGATTCAGCAGGGTCGGGTAATAACGAGTACTGCTGAATCCTTGAATAATCATCTTCTTGTGCGCCATAAACCTGTTCTGTTATTCAATATCTACAGAACCCATGTTGGCCGTGTTGTTTTTACCACCGGCGATGTTGGCGGCATTTTCAACGTTGGATTTATTGATTACTGCCCCTTTGACTTGAGAGTCTTTAACATTAACGGATCCCATGTTGGCGGTATTGCCTTCTCCAACAGCGATATTAGCGGCATTCTTGACGTTAGAATCATTTACGATCACGCCTTTTACCTTGGAATTCTGGAGATTAACCGACCCCATGTTGGCTGTGTTGTCTCTGCCTGCAGCGATGTTGGCGGCATTTTTAACATTGGATTTGTTGATTACCGCACCTTTGACCTTAGAATCTTTAACATTTACAGACCCCATGTTAGCGGTATTGCCTTCTCCAACAGCGATATTGGCAGCATTCTTAACGTTAGACTGATTTACGACAACGCCTTTTACCTTGGAGCCCTGGACATTGACCGACCCCATGTTGGCTGTGTTGTCTCTACCCGCAGCGATGTTGGCGGCATTTTTAACGTTGGATTTATTAATTACGGCACCCTTAACCTTAGAATCCTGGACGTTTACAGATCCCATGTTGGCTGTGTTACCTTTGCCAATGGCAATATTGGCAGCATTTTTAACATTGGATTGATTGATCACGGCACCCTTAACCTTGGAATCTTTAATCTTCACCGATCCCATGTTGGCGGTATTGTCCTCTCCAACGGATATGTTTGCAGCATCCTTTACCGTGGATTGATTAATGACAGCACCTTTTACTTTGGAATCTCCAAATGAGGTACCTGTCAGGACAAACAAAGCGATCAATGATAGTGCAAGTATTTTTTTCATGGGTTACAATCTCCTTCTCATTTTCGGCAGACCGATTTTGGCCTTTTTTCGCCGTTTAATAAAAAAAGCAAGTGTCTTTAACTTTTTTATGCCTGCATCCGACGATTTCGCCTGCAAATCATTAAAATTTACACTTGGTTAACTTTAATTATATTAATTTACTACCCTCCCAATAGTATTTTTATATAATAAAATAAAGCAGATACCGTCACACAGCACCCTAAATCGACAATCAAGCAGTCATGCAGAGGTAAAAAAATTTTACGCTCTGCTCAAGTAATTTTCATTTTGATGATTAATTGATTTTAATTAATTTATAGAATAATGTAAATAAAAAAAGCTAAATTTATGGGAATAAGGAGGGGGACGATGAAAGCGATGAAAATACTGATTATTCTTTTGTTTCTTGGTATTAGTATGCCGGTATGGGCCTTTAATACAGAGACAGAGATTCAGATAAACAGTACCAATTGGGTCAACACAGGTTGTCTTGAGGGAAACGGAGTCCTGAAAAAAGAAAAAAAGAAACTGGAGTCTTTCAACAAAATTCGTATCAATGGCGTTTTCAATGTTACGATCGTACAGCAGGCCATGCCCTTTTTTGAAATGTCCGCAGACGCAAACCTTTTCTCAAGAATTCAGATCCGTGTCATCAAAAATCAGCTTCAGATTGATTCCACGGGATCCCTCTGTCCTAAGCTGCCCATCAAAATAAATATCGGCCTGCCCGAGTTAAAGGAAGTTCAAGGATTAGGCGCTGACGATATCACGATTTCAAATTTAACCAACGAACACTTTACGGTCAATATGGATGGAAGCTGTGACATCAGCATAACAGGAAGCACCAAGATATTTACAGTCACAATGACAGGCGCAGGAGATCTTAATGCCTTTCGATTTAAGGCTGATAAGATTTCAATTCTGTCTTCAGGTGCAGGGGACTGCGAAGTATTTGCAACCAAATTACTGAAGGCCCATATAGATGGGGCTGGAGATATCACGTTCCAAGGGCACCCTGAAAAAGTAATTGTAAGCGGAGACGGGGTTGGGGACGTGATGCAGGGGGATTAAAAAAGGACAAGTAATTCCGTCTATTTTATAGAAGTTACGAGCCTTAGATTCCAAGCTATTCATACACAGTATGACGTCGTGGATCAAAGGCTTCCCTGATGCCCTCGCCGATGAATGTAACGGTCATCAGTGTCACCACAAGGGCTGACACCACAGCAGCGGAAATCCACCAGGCTTCCATGTTCTGCCAGCCCTGGGATAAAAGCTCTCCCCAGGAGGGGGTGGGTGCAGGCAGGCCAAACCCTAAATAGTCCAGGGAGGTTAAGGCTACAATGCCGCCGGAAATAGCAAAAGGTGCATAGGTGACGATTACGGAAATGGTGTTGGGTATAATGTGCCTGAAAATGATCCGCATGTGCGAAGCCCCCAAAGACCGGACCGCGAGAATATATTCGCGTTCTTTTTCCCGGTATGTCATGGTGCGCATGACCCAGGTAATGGATATCCAGCCGAAAAAAGCCATGATCAGTATCAGGATCATAAAATTGGGCACCACAATGGAAGAGACTATAATAATGACATACAAAAACGGAATATTGCTCCAGATCTCAATGACCCGCTGAAAAAACAGATCAAATTTTCCGCCAAAATACCCCATGGCACACCCCAGGGATATCCCCACGGTATAGTTAAGAAACAGCAGTCCTACGGAAAAAAGAATGGCCGTGCGAAACCCGTACACAAGGCGGGCCAGCACATCCCGCCCAACGTTGTCCGTACCCAGAAAATGACGAAGGGAAAATGAGGGCGGAAACGGCGGGTATTCATTGAGGCGCAGATCGTTTTCATAAGGATTATAGGGCACCGGCGGCATAATCACAAAACCTGTGCCCCCTTCCCTGTCCAATTTTTGTTTCAGCTCCCGGTAATTGGTCTCATATGAATACCCCAGGCCAAAAGTTTTTCCCGGTATCATATCGATGTAGGTTGGAAAATAAAACTCGCCCTGGAAACAGACAAGAAGCGCCCTGGAATTAATAAACACTTCGGCAAAAAAGGAGATAAACATCAGGACCAAAATGATCACAAGAGACCAGAAGCCTCGTTTGACACTGCGAAAGCGCTTGAACTGTTCTTTTGTCGCCGGGTTCAATAATGGCATTCCATCCTCCGTATTTAGTGCCCGATTACAAAACAGGGTTTGGACGAAAAGTTGCCCAGATGCAAGGCGCAGAAAAATTTGTAACCGGAGCAACCTTGAAGGTCGTAAGGATTGCAAATTTTTCTGCAACGCCGCAGGTGGGTGGCTTTTGGTTCAAACACTATTTGAACCTCACCCGGGGGTCGACTATGGCGACACACACATCAGACAAAATATTTCCCACCATAAACAACAGGGATGAAATCACAAGTATTCCCATCACCACTGGGTAATCGCGGTCCAAAATGGACTCATACCCCAAAAGGCCCATACCATCTATATTAAACACCTTTTCAATGAGAAATGACCCCATTAAAAGAATGGAAATATTGTTGCCGAAACTGGTGGCAATGGGGATCAAGCTGTTACGAAGGGCATGGTGGAAGATGGCCTGTTTGAAGTTGAACCCCTTGGCAATGGCCGTGCGCACATAGTCGGCAGACAGATTATCCATGAGCGTGTTTTTCATTAAAAGGGTCATCACGGTAAAGGCACCGATCACATAGGAGAGAAGCGGCAGCACGGTATGCCATGCAACATCTTTTATTTTTTCCCAAAGCGTCATGTCGGCAAAATAGTCAGATGCAAGCCCGCCTAAGGGAAACGTATCCATGCGGGATGCAAAAACCACCAGCATAATGACGCCGGCCACCCAGCCCGGGATGGCATAGCCTGCGAAAATAATCCCGGAGGTCACATTGTCGAACCCACTGTTGTGGTTTACAGCCTTGGCAACGCCCAATGGGATGCAAACGCCGTAAATGACAACCATGCTCAAAACACCGAAATAAAGTGAGATGGGGATACGCTCTCTGATCATGTCCCACACCGGATCCTGGTATCGGGTGGACCGTCCCAGATCGCCTTTAAGTACCTTGAAAAGCCAGATCCCGTAGCTTTGGAGCACGGGCTTGTCAAATCCGTAATAGGCCTCAAGTTTTTTGATCTGGTCATCGGATAACGGCTGGCCCTGACCTGCCTGGGCCCTTGAATGCCCACTCTGTTCGCCCATCTGCATGGCCCTGGCTTCAGCAATGATGCGCTCGATGGGACCGCCGGGTACAAAACGGGTGATGGTGAACACCATGATGGTAATGCCGATAAAGGTGGGGATTACTAATAAGAGCCGTCTGATAAAATAAGCGGTCACTGGATAAAAACGCCCTCCCCTATTGGAACATCTGTGGTGTGTGGCGAAAATATTATGGCTTGGGGTACAAGGATTTACATCCCAGCCCCAAGCTCTATTTAGTTATTTTTTAAGCTTATTTGGATACCGAATCAAACACCGATTCCAAAGCTTTGTCAAGGAATTCAGGTTTTGTGCCGCCGGCCTGGGCCATATCCGGCCGGCCGCCACCGCCGCCACCTACGATACCGGCAGCCGTTTTGACAATGTTACCGGCTTTAAAGGTCTTGGTTAAATCTTCCGTGACCATGGAGATAAGCAATGCCTTACCGTTGGATTCGGCACCCAGTAACAACACGCCGGAACCCAATTTATTTTTAAATTTGTCTGCCAGGTCCCGAAGCTGGGATGGATTTTCAATTTCCACCCGTTTGGCCAGCACTTTGACCCCGTTAATCTCCTTGATCTCATCATCAATGTTTTCAACGGATTTGGACGCGATCTTGGCCTTGAGTGCAGCCAATTCCTTTTCCGCAGCTTTTTTCTCGGCCATCACCGTTTCAAGCCGATCCACCATATCGCCTTTGCTGCTTTTCAAGATGCCCGCGGCTTTTTCCATGGCAGCCTGATCTGCATGGACTGCTTCAAGAGCGGCAAGGCCAGTCACCGCTTCAATACGGCGTACACCCGAGGCAATACCACCCTCGGACAGGATGCGGAACAATCCGATGTCGCCAGTGGCACGGGTATGCGTGCCACCGCACAGTTCCTGGGAAAAATCCCCCTGGGAAACCACCCGGACCACATCTCCGTATTTTTCCTCAAACAAGGCTGTGGCACCGGACCGAACCGCTTCATCCATGCCCATCTCCTTTGTGGTCACCGCAACGTTCTCAATGATACGGGCATTAACTTCGGTCTCAATGGCAGCAAGCTCTTGAGGGGTGGCAGCACTGAAATGGGTAAAGTCAAACCGCAGCCTGTCCGGGGTCACAAGAGACCCTGACTGCTTGACATGGTCGCCTAAAACCTTGCGAAGGGCTGAATGCAGGATGTGGGTCGCTGAATGATTTGCCGCGGTAGTCCTGCGAAGTTGTGCATCCACCTTAAGGGTAAATGTATCGCCTTTTTTGCAGGTTCCCTTGATAACTTTGCCCTTGTGGATAAAAAGGCCCGATGGATCCTTAACCGTATCAATAATCTCAATTGTGCAAGAATCATTCTCAAAAAGCCCTTTGTCCCCGGCCTGGCCGCCGGACTCTGCATAAAATACGGTCTCGATGGTAACTACTTCAATTTCGTCACCAACATTAGCCGCTTCAACTTCAGCATCATCCTTAACCACGATGAGCAGCTCACTTTCCATTTCAATGGCATCATAGCCTTTGAAAACGGTTTTTACGCCTTCTGAAGTCAACGGTTTATACGCATCGCCCACACCGGCAAATTTCTTTTTGGACTTGGATCGTGCTTTCTGTTCGGCCATGGCCGCATCAAACCCGGCCAGATCCAGGTCAATACCCATCTCCTTGACATGGTCCTGGATAATGTCCACGGGGAATCCAAAGGTATCGTACAGTTTAAAAATCACCTCTCCGGGAATGATTTTCTCATTGTTCTTTCCAAGATCCTCAATGGTTGCTTCCAAAAGCTTCATACCGGTTTCAAGGGTTTCAAGAAACTTTTCCTCTTCGTTCTTCACCACATTAAGGATAAACGCCGCAGACTCTTTGAGCTCCGGATAGGCTTCATCCATAATGGAGAACACGGTTTGAACGGTTTTGTGTAAAAACGATTCGGTCAGTCCAATGCTCCGTCCGTACCGAATGGCCCGGCGCATAATCCGGCGAAGGACATAACCGCGCCCCTCGTTGGAAGGCAACACACCGTCGCAGATCAAAAAGGCAGATGCCCTTGAATGATCGGCAATAACCTTCATGGCCACTTCCACTTCTTTGGATTCGCCTCGTTTTTTGCCCGCCAGTTCCCCGACCCGTTCCATGATGGGCACAAAAAGGTCAGTATCAAAATTGGTGGGTACATCCTGAAGAACGGAAATAATACGCTCAAGGCCCATACCCGTGTCAATACTAGGTTTAGGCAACGGTGTCATGGTGCCGTCTTCGCTTCTTTCAAACTGCATGAATACCAGGTTCCACAACTCCAGCCACCGGTCGCAATCACAGCCCACAGCACAGTTGGGGTCATCACACCCGAACTCTTTGCCCCGGTCAATGTGAATCTCCGAACAGGGACCGCAGGGGCCGGTGTCACCCATAGCCCAGAAATTATCCGCCTCGCCTAACCGAGAGATGCGTTCAGCAGGTACACCAACCTGTTTATTCCAGATCTCAAAGGCTTCGTCATCATCCTTATAAACGGAGACATGGAGTTTATCAGCATCAAACCCGTACCCGTTGGTGAGCAGATCCCAGGCGAAATCAATGGCCTGTTCCTTGAAATACTCGCCAAAGGAAAAATTACCCAGCATCTCAAAAAAGGTGTGGTGGCGCGCTGTGTATCCTACATTTTCAAGATCGTTATGTTTGCCTCCGGCACGCACACATTTCTGAGAGGTGACGGCGGTTGTATAGTCACGTTTTTCATCGCCTGTAAAAACGCGTTTAAACTGCACCATACCGGCGTTGACAAACAGCAGGGTGGGATCATCCTGGGGTACCAGGGATGACGAACGCACATGGCGGTGGTTATGTTTATTAAAATATTCGAGGAAAATTTTCCTGGCTTCATTACCTGTCATAATATTATTGGCTCCTGCTCAACTATACCGGTTCCCTAAGTGTTTGAACGATAAGTCACCCACCTGCGGCGTTGCATAAAATGTATGCTCCGGTTATAAATTTTTATGCGCCTTGCATCTGGGCAACTTATCACCCAAACACGGGGGCCGTTCACGCACTAAGTTAGGCTTCCGGCTGGCTATCCTTTACTGGCTCGGATGCAGTCTTGGGTTTAGCTGCTTCCGGTCCGGCAATTCCAAGTTCGGTTCTTACTTTAAGTTCAATGGCATCAAAAATATCGGGATTGTCCTTTAAAAAGGCCTTTACATTCTCCCGGCCCTGGCCGATGCGCTCTTTGTCAAATGAATACCAGGACCCGCTCTTGTTAACGATATCCAGATCAACCCCCATGTCCAGTAGGTCGCCGGTCCTGGAAATGCCCTCCCCGTACATCAAATCAAACTCCACATTTTTAAACGGGGGGGCTAATTTGTTTTTCACCACTTTAACCTTGGTCCGGGACCCGATTACATCTTCGCCGCTTTTAATAGCTGCAGCTTTTCGAATCTCAAGGCGCATGGAAGAATAAAATTTCAAGGCATTACCACCGGTGGTGGTTTCCGGGTTGCCGTAAACGACGCCTATCTTCATACGGATCTGGTTTATAAAAATCAAGGTAGTGGCGGTTTTACCAATGGTGGCGGTCAATTTACGAAGGGCCTGGGACATCAGTCTTGCCTGCAGTCCCATATGGGAATCACCCATCTCGCCTTCAATTTCTGATCGGGGCACAAGGGCTGCCACCGAATCCACAATCATGATGTCAACCCCGCCGCTTCGCACCAGCATATCTGCAATTTCAAGGGCCTGTTCACCGGTGTCGGGCTGGGAGACCAGCAGTTCGTCACAGTCCACGCCCAACCGCTTGGCATAGGCCACATCCAGAGCATGTTCAGCATCAATAAACGCGGCAATGCCGCCTTTTCTCTGGGCCTGGGCCACAGCATGAAGCGCAAGGGTTGTTTTACCGGAAGATTCAGGGCCGTAAATCTCAATGACCCGGCCTCTGGGATATCCGCCCACCCCCAAGGCCTTGTCCAGGGCAAGGGAGCCGGACCGGATCACGGGCACGTCTTGGACTTCTCGTCCGCCCAGCTTCATAATCGAACCTTTACCGAACTGACGCTCGATTTGGTTCATGGCGGTCTGGACAGCTTTTTCCTTTTCCTTATTTTTTTCCATCGTGTTTTCCTCCTAAATCAAGCCTGCAAGGTATATTCCTTTTAGCAGGAAAGCAGCCAGCACCCCTGCCATTAAATCATCCAACACAATACCGGCCCCGCCGGAAAAATTTTTTTCAAACCAGCGGATCGGAAAAGGTTTAAGTATATCAAAACATCTAAAGGCAATAAAGCCCACAAGTAACGTAAGCAGATTCACAGGCACCAGGGTCATGGTAACACAAAACCCTGCCATCTCATCGATGACTACGGCGCCCGGGTCTTTGCTGCCCATCAAAATTTCAGCCTCCTGGGAAATCCAGACCGCAAAAAGGACCACACCCACCAAAAACAAGGCGACAGCCCCAGGCGTACACGTCGTTGCCAGCCAACTCATGATGCCGATCAACGGCAGGCCGGCAAAGGTGCCGAATGTCCCGGGGGCAAAGGGTATCCGTCCCAGACCAAACCCTGTGGCAATAAAAAGTATCGCTTTTTCCCCCATCAGGCGGCTCCTTTTCCGATCTATCAAGACCGGCCTGTTTGTCCGTCAAGGGGATTTACGTCAGCCAGAATCCGTTCATACACCTGATAAAAGGGCAAATTTTGTTCCTGGGCAATGCGTTTACATTCATCGTATTCGGGCATAATCCGGGCCTGACCGTTTGGGCGGATGATCTTCTTGGCCTTTACATAACCAAGGCTTGTCTCCACATCTACAGGTTCACGCCTCAAAATCATCCGATCACACACATGATATCGAACGCCAATGCTCGTGGTCTCGGACAGAAGAACTTTAGAAAGTATCTGGAGCTGCGGCTTATGGCAAATCACCTCAATGCGGGTGGCGGGCCGGTTCTTTTTCATGAATGCCGGTGTAAAACTGACATCAAGCGCACCTTGCTCCATGAGGCGGTCCATGACAAAGCCAAGGCCCTCCGGGCTCATGTCATCCACATTGGTATAAAGGACATGAACCTGATCGGACAGGATGTTTTCCCCATAACTTTTTACTTCAGCAGGGGTGCCCAGCACCAGGCGCAGAAGATTCGGCACAGATGCCCCGGTATCACGTTTGCCGGCACCATAGCCTACTTTTTCAATCTGCATGTCCGGCATGCCGCCAAACTGCGGGGCCAGCGTTGCCACAAGGGATGCACCCGTGGGCGTAACAATTTCGGTTTTAGCATCAGACCCGGTCACTTCAAGGCCCTTAAGAATGGCAACAGTCGCCGGAACAGGCACCGGAATGGTGCCGTGGGCGCACTTAATTGTCCCTGACCCCAGAGGAATCGGCGTTGCAACAACCTGATCCACACCTAAATAATCCAAGGCCAGAAAACTGCCGATGATGTCCACCAGGCTGTCAATGCCGCCGATCTCATGGAAGTGGACGGTTTCAATATCCTTTCCGTGGATACGTGCTTCAGCCTGGGCAATGTGTTTAAATGCTGTCAGGGCATTGTTCCGGACATTATCCGGCAGATTCGCAGATTCGATCATCTCCCGGATGTGGGTGTAATGACGATGCGTGACATGGTCGGTCACATCCACATGAAGATTAACCGCCCGCAAATGGCTCCTGAACACAATTTCAGTGCGCAGATCAAACCCGTCTAAGACAGTTGACAATTTTCCTTTAAGCCACTCCACAGGCACACCAAGATCTACCAGCGCCCCTAAAAACATATCCCCTGCAATGCCTGCCATCATATCAAGATAAAGAATCATATCACCGTCTCTCCTGTTGCATGGATTTGAAGAATTTCAAGAACCAGTTGGGCACAGCTGACCATATCCTTAAGTGCAATGGACTCCTTAAGGGTATGTACATCCGTCATGCCTGTGCCGATGACACCGGCTGCAATGCCTTTGCCGAAAAACACATTGGCATCCGCCGCACCGCCGCTCGTTTTACAAGCCATATCCCGACCCAGGTTTGCCGCGGCTTTCTGGGCAAGTTTGATCACCACGTGATCTTCGGGGATACGGGTATTGGGAAAGTCATTTTTCACAATCATTTCCACCCGGGGGACCGTGTCCCCTTCGGCCTGAAGTTCGGCCATGGTATTTTCAAAGGTAGAGGCAATGGTATGTGTGACCTGATCCAGTTTTGCAGGATCATGGGACCGGGCTTCGCCGTGAATTTCCACATATTCAGGTATGATATTGGTGGCTGCCCCGCCGGAAATAATTCCCAAGTTACAGGTGGTCTCCTCGTCAAGCCGCCCCAGTTCAAGCTTGGCAATGGCACAGGACGCCGCATAAATGGCAGAAACTCCGTTTTCCGGCGTACCGCCGGCATGGGCTGCCCGGCCGTAAATTTTTGCACTGATCTTGTTGGCCGTGGGTGCCCGGTTCACAATGCCCTCGGTATCCACAGCGTCCAGAATGTATCCGAATTTTGATTTCATCAAAGAAAAGTCAAGGTTCTTGGCGCCTAAAAGCCCCTGCTCTTCACCGACCGTCATGACCACCTCCACAGGTGGGCACGGCAGGTTATTTTCTTTGATTATCTGCATAACCTCAAGGATAATGGCAAGGGCGGACTTATCATCAGACCCCAGGATCGTGGTCCCGTCACTTCTAAACACTCCGTCCTCAAATATGACCTTAACCCCTTTACCCGGCACCACCGTGTCCATATGTCCGGAAAGCATCAACGGCGCCACATCCGTATTGCCTTTAAATGTGGCCACAAGGTTACCGCAGTCACCGTTGACCTTGGCACCGGCGTCATCAAACACCACAGTTGCCCCAAGGTCAATCAGTTCCTTTTCAAGAACCTTTGCAATCAAAGCCTCGCTACCGGATTCGGAATCTATCTGAACAAGTGCCGAAAACCGCTGCCCCAGGCGTTCTTCATCAATCATATCCCATCCTTTACACATTAAATCCACCAGGACCATTTAAACAAGTGGGATAATATACTAGAATTTATCAAGGAATGCCAGACCCTGTTAACACGGATACACAAGGCAATCACCATCAGGGATTTACAAACAATCCCCGGCGCTGTCCGCTGTTTTTTATTTATTTTGCAGGAACAAAAATACAAAAGCCCGGCATTTAGCCAGGCAAGAAGAGATGTAGAATGAATCAGCAATTTTTAAACGTCACCAACCACTTGTGCCACCATTTTTTCAAGGGCCTGATACGGTTTTGCGCCCACAAGCCTTTGATCTTTCATCAAAAAGGTGGGAGCAGCCACAAGTTCAAGTTCCCGGGCCTTTGCCCAGTCCCGGTCCACAGCATCGGCATAGGATCTTGAATCAATGATTTTTTCTGCCTTGGTTACATCCAGACCTGCTGACGCCACTAAATTCAGGATCACCGCTTTGTCCGCCAGATTTTGATTATCCACAAAATATGCTTTAAACGCCGCATCATGAAACTGTTGGGCCCATCCGCACGCCTGGGCCCACAGGCCGATCTCCTGGGCCAGACGGGAATTATAAATCATCGACCCGTCCCCGAAAGGCAGATCAAAGCTTTGTGCCGTGGCTTTAAGATTGGCGTTCACCTGTTCCGGGGTAACCAGCAGGCCTTTTTTCTCTAACAACTTGGCTATAGGCAATCCTTGTTCAGGTATATCCGGTTGCAGCGGATAGGCACGCCACTTTATCTCGATATCGTACGTCTTTCTTAATTTTTCAATACTCCCGGTACTGAAATAACACCAGGGTCAGATATAGTCTGAAAAGATTTCAAGCCTTGGTATCATAGGCTTAGCGCCAGACTCCCCACCAATTTTTACTTCCATCATTTACCTATTTTTATAAAATTGAGATACGCTTACCCGCCGATGGAAGCGATAAATTCCGTTAACGGACTGATAAACTGGTTATTCACTTGAAAAAATTCAACCCCTATGGAAAGGGTGGCATCTTCTCTTCTAATATTCCGGATAGATGCCATGGCACTAAGTTCATTTGACACCCCTGGCAGCAGACAATAAATTTTGAGGGTATCATTCTCTTTGAATGCCACCTTACTTTTCCTTGTTTCCTGGAACCTGAAACAGCATCCATGCCTGCTGACATCAAAAACCACAACCTGAAGTGCGTGACTTTTAAATTCCACCCTGCCTGGGATTGCCACATTATTTCTTCTAACGACCCGGAGGTCCTGATTCTGAACAATTTTTGGGTATTCAATGGCTATGGCCCGAATGGGCCGGGTTATAATTTCAATAATTGCAGCCTGAAACGCGTAAAGCGAACCGTTATGCAGGTATTTTACAATCATTTTATTGCCGGGATACAATTTGGTCTGAACTGTTTTATATTTTTGGGGTAACGTGATAATGACATATTCATCATCAAGCAGTCCTACAAATATACTGGAAACATTGAAGCTTACGCCTTCTATGGTCAGATAAACTTTCGTACCTATATCAATATTCAAAGCTTGGGGTTTCTTAAGATTTAAAAAAGCTTCTTCGCCTTCCATATATTTTCCTTTCAGGAACCCAATGATACGTTTTTGCGGTTGATCTACATACAATTTTGATCTGAATAGAATATATTTTAGTCTGATTCAATGCTGTTTTGTCAAGTCAAATCCTCAGGGGATAATAAATCTCGCTATATATGAATCAATCGCAAAGATTGATTCAAGGATATCTTCGATAAAGAGTCGAAGGACCTTTTAGACATAGAGAATTTCTTTTAGAATATATTTTCTATATCATACTGTATTCCGTCTATTTCCCGCAAATTTTTTCTTAATAGCAAAGGGAATAGAAGCAATTACTTTAACGGGCCGGAGTTAATCATTTTAAAACATCAATAGTCCATTGATGATCCACAATCACCGGGGCTAAATCAGAGATCTGGGATGTCCCGAAGAAATCACCGTCCATCACATCAAAATAGAGCCCCTGCTCACCAGGCAGATGATCAGATTCAATACCATCCACAATCATTGTGAACCCAAATGTATATCGTCCCCGGGTCAGACACACTCTTGGTATTCGGCAATCCAGATAACCTTGGGAACAAAGCCTGTGCGGAAGGTCAAGCCCACTTTCCAGGGTCCGGTTTCTAAAAAGTATACGTCCTGCCATATCACTGACTGTAAAAGAGAAATCAATGGATTTTGCCGTGTCGACCCTGGCTTTATATCCAAATCGAAAAACGTATTCCCTGCCTGAAACAAGGGTATTCACCGGCTGATGTTCGTGGTCCAAAACACAGAAAGAGTGAATCCGGATCACGCCTGTGCCCCGACGGTCTTCCCATTGTTCAATGGACAGGGCCGTATCTTTCCCGCCAAAGGAATTTAAGTAACCCTGGATCATCCGGGCAGGATCACCTTCCATTATCTTTTCGCCTTTATCCAAAACAAGCACCCGGGTACATAAATTCTCTATGGCTGCCATGGAATGACTTACCATGATAATGGTTCGGCCTTCTTTGCCCACATCCTTCATCTTACCAAGGCATTTTTTCCGGAACGACGCATCGCCCACCGCAAGAACCTCGTCCACCAGCAAAATATCCGGCTCAAGATGGGCTGCCACAGCAAAGGCCAGCCGAAGATACATGCCACTGGAATACCGTTTGGCAGGCGTATCCAAGAATTTTTCAACTTCCGCGAACCAGACAATTTCATCAAACTTGCGCCGGATTTCAGCCCGGTTCATACCTAGAATGGCCCCATTCAAATAAATGTTTTCCCGCCCGGTGAGTTCCGGATGAAATCCGGTCCCCACTTCAAGCAGACTAGACACCCGTCCATTGATTGTCACCTGTCCCGTTGTGGGCCAGGTAATCCGGCTCAGTATCTTTAATAGCGTTGACTTGCCGGCCCCGTTCCTACCGATCAACCCTAACCGTTCCCCCCGGGCGACTTTAAATGATAAATCCTTCAGAGCCCAGAAGCTTTCAGACGTTTGGGGCACGATTTTTTCTTGTTTCAAAGGGGCAGAATACAAAGAACGCTTCAAACGCCCGGCAAATGACGTAAAACATTCTTTTAGCGAGGCATTGGCAAAAAGACCGCCATGATAAAGCCGGTATTGCTTGCCCAAATTTTCTGCGTTAATAATATTTGACATGGGTTATATCGTCCCCCCGCCTTCCTCGCTATCGCTATCGGGATCGCTATCGCTATCGAAATCAATCATCATTATCCTTTGTTAACAGAATACCCCCGTCCACCCAACTTGGTAAGCATCGCAGCAATCCGATCCAGTTCAGTTTTCCATTTAATACTTTCATCCCGGTCTAATGCCTTCCCAACCACCAAAACATCTTGGATGGCAGCACATTCCAAGACCGATCCCCTTGCAATCTCAAAAAACCGCCTTCTATCAGCTTTTGCTGTTTTCCCGTTACCTTCGGCAATATTCAACGGTATCGACTGACTTGCCCTGATCCATTGATCCCGGGCTGGACGGTTTATTCCGGTAAGGCACTCGGCTTTTTGGTAGACCCAGGAAATATACGTAATGGAGAGACGGTAGACGTCTAATTTTTCATGTAAGAATGGCATTTTTTCGATAGCGATCCCGATAGCGATAGCGACACGGATAGGTAAAACTATATTATGTCAGCAAACTCACGTTCATTTTGAATAAAAAACTTAAGCCCCAAAATAAATATCACCACAGACAGTAGCACCGAGATAAAAACCCCTGGCCAATATACCAAAGCCGTCTCTCCTAACAGCACCCATCTGAATCCGTCAATCACCCCCACCATGGGATTCAGACTGTAAATGAACCGCCAGCCATCCGGCACAATACTGCTTGCATACCCCACAGGGGACAAATATAACCCGAATTGAAGAATAAAAGGCATCAAGTGCATGAAATCCCGATACTTCACATTCAGCGCGGCCACAAAAAGCCCGGCACCCAGGGAAGTTAATACGGCAATTGCCATGAACCCCGGCAGCAGCAGAATGGTCATACCCGGCCACACCCCGTAAACCAACATCATCCCAACAAGCAGAGCAAAGGCAATAAAAAAATCAACCAAAGCCACCACCACCGCTGCCATAGGAATAATCACCCGTGGAAAATAAACCTTTGACACCAGCGATGCATTGGACACCAGGGAATTGCCGGTACTGGAAAGGATATTAGTGAAAAACTGCCAGGGCAGAAGCGCCGCCATAACCATAACACCATAAGGCACCTGCCCGGACGGCAAATCAGCAAGTTTACCAAAGACAATGGTAAAAACCACCATGGTAGACAACGGTTTTACTACACTCCAGACCACCCCGACCAAGGTCTGCTTATACCGGACCAGAATATCCCGCCAGGCCAAAAAATAAAAAAGATGTCTGAATTCCCAGACATCTTTTATAATAGATCCGGCCGGAGCATCCGGCCGGATGGTAATTTTAATATCGCTCGTGTTTATTTTCAAACACTACTCCTTGGCATCTTCTCCATAGTAAGACTCATAATACTTTCTGTAATTCCTGTAGTAGCGTTCCCGTTTTACATCAACCTGATTCAGGACCACGCCAAGAATTTTTGTGCCCGCCGACTCAAGATGCTTTACGGCATCCTTAATATGCTTCCTGTTCACCTGATTGGCCTTGACAACCAGCAGCACCCCATCTGTTTCCGGAGCCAGCACCAACGCATCACTTGCCGGCAATATGGGCGGGGTGTCAATAATGACAAAATCATACACATTGGCAAGATGATTTAAAGCAAAGGCCATTTTACCTGAACTAACCATCTCTGCAGGATTAGGCGGAATTTTTCCGGACGGAACAATATATAAATTCTCCTGCCCTGTCTGGGTGACCACAGACTCAATCATATCGGCCAGATAGGGAAACTGGTGACCTTCATCCAGAAACTCCCGGAACATTTTTTCAAAATTGACATCATGTTCAATCGTCGTATCCATCTGCCCGGCATTCATCGGCGTGAATTTAAACCGGCCATTGTAAATGGATGCTGCTGTTTTAAATGATTCCACAATATGCATGGACAGATATTTTTTCAGTTCCGTCATGGTAATCATACCCATGGTGGTCAAAATGGTGCCAAGCTTTTGCACCGAGCGCCGCTGATGGCCGATGGCCACCTGGACCTGTTCTTTTGTCAAAAGATTGGCCGCCACCAGAGAAGAGGCAAGCTTTTTGCTATCCGGCCTATTCTTCCAGTATACATCTATGAGGCTGCCATTAAGAAAGCTTAACTCCACCGAATTTTCGTCATCTGAAACGGCAAGAATCCCAGTCCGCTTTTGCAGATTGTTCAACTTTACCAAATCGTTGAGTTTGATCTCTGCGGTTGACCCCTCGGCCACCAAAGTGCCCAGATGATCCGACACCAGTTCGGACAACCCGACCTCCCCTTTTTTGCCGAACCGTTGGGTTAATCCGGGTTTTCTTAAATCACAATCCACCATAAGTACACGCTGACCGGTCTGGGCTATGGTATAGCCAAGGTTCGCCACCGTATTGGTTTTCCCCTCCTGTTCAGTGGCGCTGGTGACACAGATGGCATTCAAGTCCCGGTCCATTGAGGCAAACTGAAGGTTGGTCCGCATGGTCCTGTAGGACTCCGCATACCCGGACTTGGCAGGATACTGGTCCAGCAGCGTATTTTCTTCTTGTTTGATCTCTTTTTTCAGCTTTAGCATCTATTTGTACCCTCCATATGAGGCGCTTTTCAAACTTGCATCCGGTACAACAGCAATCACAGGATACCCCAGAAGCCGTTCCGCATCCTCTTCATTTCGAATGGTCTGGTCAAGGTATTCAAGGAAGAATGCCAACCCGACCCCGCCAAAAAGGCCAAGGACAATACTGAGCAGAAAATTGCGTTTCTTGTTGGGTTTCACCGGTTCTTCAGGCAGATCTGCAGTCTCCACAATGGTCAGGTTGGACGCATCCGACGATTGAAGAATATTGGACTCTTTCACCTGGGACAACAAAATATCATACAGTTGCTGACTGGTATTGACGTTGCGTTGATAAATATTGTAGGCCAGCTCCTTTTCACTGGTCTGCATGGCCTCATTTTCAAATTCATCAATCTGTTTTTTTATCTCCTGCTCCTGGTTGGCCAGGATATCACGCTCCCGTTTCATGCCGGCCATTTTTTTTCTCAGCTCGATTCTGAGCTTATCCCTGGTATCCACAATCTTAGATACCACCTCGACAATTTTGGGATGTTTGGGTTTATATACCTTTGACAGATGGCCCCTTTCAATTTCCAGGGAGGTCAGGGTTGAATAGAGATCTTTTATAATGGGGTCATCCACCAGAGATTTGATCCGCATGATATCGGCACTGTTGCCTATGGCAGCTTGAAACCCCTGAAGCTTTGTATCAATCTCCAGCTTTTTATTTTTTATGTTAAGGTAATTTTGGTTAAACGAGGCGATTTTCTGGGAGATCAGATTCTGCTTACCCTCCATGGAGAACATCTTTTCCGATTGCTTATAGTCAATGAACTCTTTTTCCGCATCCTCCAGCTTCTTTTTTACCCCGTAAAGCTCGTTGGTCATCCAGTTGAGTTTATCCGTGGATGATTTCAGCTTGGTAGACAGATCAAACTCGATATATTTTTGGGCCACGGCATTGGCAATATCCCTCGCCCGCTGGGGGTCAGTGTCTTCGGCCACAACTTCCATAATTCGGGTCTCTTCCACCGGATTAACCTTAATTCTAGATAAAAGTTGCCGGTAGGTTTTATCCATAGCCTCGTCAATTAGGCCATCCTCTAATGTCTGCTCAGGCTCGGGCAACAATTTTTTTATGAAATTCTTAATTGCAGTTTTGATCAGCTTGATGTTATTTTTTACCCGCGTTATGTACCGAACCAATGCATTGGTGGATTCAAGTTCTACCTCGGGACTTAGATCCACCTCCTGGGCCACCAGCTTAAGTACAGGCTTTGAGGTAATCAGCTTAAAATGGGTATTAAAATTCTTCTCTTCCGAATAAAAGCTTTCCATGGAATATGCCTGACCCGAAATGGGAGACACATTTTTATTCAGGCCGATCACAAGCTTTGATGTGGCCTGATATACCGGTTTTGTGCTGAAAGTGAATACGACAGTTGCCACAACGGTAAGCAGTAAAAAGGCGAGAATTAGTCTTTTGTGGTTGAGCACAACATCCAGGTAGTCGGATAGATGGATCTCTTCCTCAGTAATCTGTTCTGGGGTATCAGGTGTCATATGAGTGCTCCTTAAAGCCAAGTTTCAGGGACATGAATGTGGTCACCGGGTTTTATGGGAATATCCGGGGTCCGGCCGTCCTGCACCTTTTCCAGATTCACCTTGATGACCTCCTGTTTACCGTTTTCATTTCGTACGATTTTTACCCGCGTTATGGCGGCATACTTGTCAAATCCACCGGCCAGGACACAGGCCGCCATGGCCGTCATCCCGGGCTGGTAATCATAAACGCCGGGTTTTTTAACCTCGCCCTCCACATAAATTTTGTATACGGACTGGTTCAACTTGTCGGCCCTTGGGATATAGACGATATCGCCGGGAATCAGGGTGATGTTATGGGACATGTCGCCCTCATCCAGCAGGCGGGTTAAATCCACCTTTATGGTGGCGTTATTTTGAATGGCTTTTTTGACATCCTCTTCCGTGCTGATGCCATGGGTTTCCCGCAGCACATAGGCAATGGATCCCCTGTCCGGGAGCAGCCCTTCGGCCCGGGCGACCAATTCAAGAAAGTTGGTGGCGGATGTCATTTCGTACTGGCCCGGTTTTTTAACCGCTCCGGAAATAAAAAAACGAATGCTGTGGTACTCTTTTACCTGGACATTGACCTGGGGATCGACAAAGAAGTCCCGTTCAAGGGGGCCCTGGATCTCGGTTTCCAGCTCAGCCAGCGTTAGCCCCCGAGCGATGACTGATCCGATAAACGGCACATTGATTTTGCCGTGCTCGGACACGGTAACCACCACCGTTTCCTGTTCCACACCACCGGCATAGATGGCAACGCTTAATACATCCCTGGACCCAATGTGATAGGTATCTGTCTGGCAGAAACCTGTGCCTGCTGCTGCCAGGAAGAATAGAAAAATCAATATGAATAATTTTTTCATTTAGCTGCTTCCCAAATCATAGTTAAAGGTTAATTTAAACAGCACAAAGCTATTATCGTAATCATAGTCGTCATAGGAAGAATCCCGAGATTCCAACCCGGATTCCATTGCCAGGGCAAACCGTCGATTCAAATAGTAGGAAAGCATAACGGAAAGAAAAAACGTATCATCTTCCCGGCTTGCTATCCAGCTTTTTTCATAATCACTTTTCTGGTAATAGCCTTTAAACCTGGCATCGATCTTTTCCATGAACAAATGGCCTAGGATCAGGGTCACCCGGTTGGCTCGGTAATACGCATTATTAGGTCCGGTATCATTAAAATCCTGATTGAATTTCAAGGTCATATAGCTTCTAGGTTTTTCATCTTTGTCTAACGTTGGGGGATTCTGCCCCGTGATGGAAATGTGCCAGTACGGGGTATCCATGGCATCCTCCCCGGCCAGGTCAAAATCGCGCTCATGATATCCAATCCCTCCGTCCAGTTTAAAATACTTGTAACTGCTGACGATATTCATCCCATATTTTCTTGACACGTAATTGAAGTCGTCCGTATCATAGTCCATGTCCCCCTGGGAATATTCGAGGTCCACCGTGGTGAATTTATTGATTTCGTAGTAAAGCCGTCCCGCTCCCTCAAGCAGGAATGAGTCGTATACAGAACTATCGCTGTAATCAATGCCGGTGGTCTTAACCTCTATACCGGCAGAAATCCGCGGGCTGATCTGGTACTTGAGCCAGGGCCGAAACCGGTTGATCTTATACTTTTCAGTATCAATATAATTGTCAAGTTCGTCACGGTCCTCTGGATTCCTTGTCTTGATCATCCGGCCTTCCAGGCCGGTTGTGATCCGTGTGAACAGCATGGTTTCGGCAGAAAGCGTTAAATCATATCCGGCATAATCGTTCTCATCGGCATCCTCTGTCCCGGCCGGCACATCATCCAGGTCATCATAATAATTGAAATTAAACTTGCCCAAGGCTTTAACCCGGCTTTTTGCCGTTTCAAACCCAAACTCAAGCCCGGGACTGACGGTCAATGTACTGACAGAATGTTCATCATTCGCGTCATAATAGAAATTAGAGTCAATCCGGTAATCCGTTTCTATCATGGGCTTGATCAGGAACCGCTCGTCAGCGAATGCCAACCCTGTCCATGCTGAAACGATCAAAAAAACTGCGATTAAACCCAATCGTACATCATGTATCATAATTATCCCACCCGTTTTCCCGTAACAACATTTCCGGCCAAACATCTTCCCTCTATTTTCGCAGGATTTTCTTCAAAAATAGTGCTCACAGCCTTATCCCCCCCGACTTTTTTCACAGCCTTCACGGCATCGTCAAGGCAAGGGGGCCTGTGCCGGATATTATGTCCGTCAGACGCCACAAAATGAGCCTGTCCCCCTTTGACCATATCCCGGGCAATCTTAAAGCAGAGCTTTCCATTTTCACCTGTCAGACTTTTTCCTGTGACCTGAAACAAGGCCTTTTCGTAAATAAATTCCGGTATCATCTCCGGATGCCGCTGAATGGTCCGATTACGTTCAGGATGCGCAATAATCGGGATCACCTCCCGCTGCCGCAACTGCCGCAGCACCTCGATGATCCCCTGTTTGATAAAGATATCCGGCAGTTCAAAAAGATAGTACCTGGAACCCGCCAAAGACAGCAATTCGCCCCGATCCAGCAGGGTACAGCTATCCGGCGACATACGAATTTCCGCACCGGGCAAAACGGCAAGCGCAATCTTTTTTTCTTCAAGCACCTTGGTAAATATCTTTACAGAGGCGGTTACCATCTCCTTGCTCACATCAAAAACCCCGTTTTTAAAATGGGGGGTGGCAATGATCGTAGAGGTACCGGACCGCACAGCAGCCAAGGCCATGCCAACGGCTTTGTCCATGTTGGAAGGTCCGTCATCTATACCGGGCAATATATGGCAATGAATATCAATCATGTTTGTTGGGCAAATGCTTTCCAGAACGGCACCACACGGACCCCATTCATATCCGTTTCCTGATTATATGTAATAATGGTTTTGTACTCTCTTAAAGATTTGTATATATTTGTCCTGAAACCCTGCTGCACGCCGCTTAAAAAACCACCTCGGATAAAGCCCTTCATAAGGCTTATCCCAGTGTTTATTATGAGATAATAAAATTTTTTCCATATCATACAGCACTATTTTTTATCATATCTCATAACATAATGCGAGCAGGCCATTAACAGCCGCTTCATTTTGCCGACAATCACTCTTTGTTGTGTGCTGAGCCTATATGCTAAAAAACGGCCTTGGTCATTCCCGGTAGGTTGGGTTGAGGAACGAAACCCAACGTTGATAAGTTGTTGGGTTTCACTTAATTCAACCCAACCTACGCTGCGCCCGATGTTATGACCAATCCCTGAGAAACAAGGTTGGCCCATGGTCGTTATTACGAAATTGAGCCCAAAATTTGAGGATTGAGAAGATCCATATTATCATCGTTCATCGCCATGGCGAACACGTTGTGGCGGCTTAAGAATGTAACAGACTGATCAGACAGATATAAAGACGCAAATACAGGAATAATCATCCGACTTCCAGCTTCCGGAAACCAAACGGCAAGTTCAGGGACACCATCAACGAATTTTTGAACATATTCCGTCCTTGGCGTGGCTTTTGTTTCCACAACAAAAAAATAATTATTATCTGCCGCAACCACATCAAACTCTTTGATTTTATCGCCGCCGGGTTTCTTTTTGGTCAAACGAACTGCAAAAAAATCAAATCCATCGGATTTGAAATAAGTACGGGCAATTCCGCCTAAAGAGGGTGCGACAATATCCTCTACCACTGTCCCCATCTTATTGGCCAACTCGCCCCATTTCTTGTTCATGCTTTTTCTATCAGCAATGGACTGGTCTTTAAAAGATTGCATGTCATCCTTGAATCCACGCATCTCATCTTTGAAATCCCCCATTTCATCCTTGAATCCACGCATCTCATCTTTGAAATCCCCCATTTCATCCTTGAAGTCACGCATCTCATCTTTAAAAGCCCCCATTTCATCCTTGAAGTCACGCATCTCATCTTTAAATTGGCGCATCTCTACGGAAAGTGCAGAAATATTTTTCTCAAGACGAGTCAGACTGGTATTTGTGGTAACAATAAATTGCCCCAGAACCGATTCAAGGTATTCAAATTTTTCTTCAACAACGGCTTCCATCTGAATCCCCCCTTAAATTTTTATAAGAAAGCTTCAATAAGTTGTTGAATTACTTTCTTTTTTCGTTATTGGCTATGCATAGCAGGTGATATGTCAAGTCAGCTCATGGCTGTTATTCTCAATACCCCCCCCCTTAGAGGTCGGTAAGCGCTATACGGGTCTTATTCTCCTGCACTGCCATGATTAAATTTTATCCGGGTCTGCATTTTCAGTCAAGATAGATATTTTTACTTCATATTTCTAAGACCGCATCATCAAAATTACAACCACGTTTTGCGGACAATTACTTTTTTGTTGTGGGTTGAGCCTATATGTTGAAAAACGGCCTTGGTCATATCTTGGACCATACGAATCTCCGGTAGGTTGGGTTGAGGAACGAAACCCAACGTTAATAAAACGTCGTATATTATCTTCCACATAGTTGTTTTTTTTGCACCATTCATCTACTCTGCAAATGTGATTGATGACATCAATCACCATTCCCGCTTGTAGAGATTGAAGGTGTTTAAGACCTGAGCAGGCTTGCGTTTGAAGGTATAAATGCAAATACAGTGGCCAGCATATACATCATAAAGGCTCTCTATCCTGAACAGAAGGCTGACATCGCCCATCTACCATAAAGTCATCCGACATTTCGGTCAGCGGGATTGAGAAGGTCCATATTATCATCGTTCATCGTCATGGCGGGGTCTTAACAAAATCAACCCCCGCTATCCTAGCCTCATCAGTATATGGCAATGAATATCAATCATGATGTTTTTCTGATATATATTTTTTAACTTTAGGAGCCGGGGCTGCGACCTGAGCTGCAAGCATAGTGAAAAGAAGGGCATTTGAAGGGATCTGCAGATTAAAATCCCCTGTGCTGTGAATTAGCAAAGCCAAAACCCCGCCCATGCCTCCCAGGGTAAGCCACCGTATCTGTCGGCTGGGGTGGTTCAATTTTTGAAATCCTGTTTTAAATAGAACAAATATAAACATCAGCGCAACAGGGATAAATAAAATGCCCAGCTCTGCAGTAAATTGAAGATAGTCATTATGGGCTTCATAAAATCTTTTTATTCCACCCGGGGGTTGAAACTGGGTAAACATTGTGGCATAGTTTCCCGCCCCTACACCGATCAAGGGATGCTTTTTTATCATATCAATAGTGCCGCCCCAGGCAATCTCCCTGCCTGAAATCCTATTTCCGTCATCCTTAATCACACTCAGAGCTCGCTGGGTAACCGGCTTAAAGCTAAGAGCAATAAAAAAAGCAACCAGACTAATGGCCCCTACATATGCCAGATACCTTTTAGGTAGCCTGAATCCTCTATGAAAAAATGCAACTGATACCATAAAAAGAATAGAGATGCCGGTTGCTGTCCATCCGCCTCTGGACTGGGTCAAAAGAAGGGTCAATCCCATAATTCCCAGCATAGCATACATGGTAACAGTTGATAGCAAAGAACGTCGTCTGATAAAACAGTGGCCGGAATAAAGTAGCGTTGCCATCTCCACCCAACCAGCCATATGGTTGTGGTTCGCATAGGGACCGCTTAAATGATGCAAATTGCAAACCCTCATCCAATATGGAAAATCCAACACTTTAAAATAAATGGCAAGTCCGTATAAACAAAGTCCAGTTGTAATCAATCCCACCCAGTTGACCAGCCTCATCTGGGCTTTCTTTTTAACGTTCATATCAAAAAACAAAAAAAAACCAGTTATACAAATTAAAAGCTGAATGACAGCATCAAAGGCCAGCCCTTTATTCCAGGCTACAGCATATGAAAATACCATCAGGAGGATTAAGACCAGGATAGGCCTATTCAAAGGGGTTCTGGGAATCAATGGTCTACCTTCATATAATCGGCCTGCCCCATTTAACGTAAAGGCCGTCAAAATTAATGCCTGAAGAATTGTAGCCCGCCATAACGAGTCACTACCTATCCATAAAATGGAGAACAAAAGCCCGCAACATATCACTACGAATCCTGCGGACCTTAACATTTTGGAGAAGTTCAATTCTGGCTGGCTTTGGAACATTCTCTGGCCTTATCCGCCTGAATTTCTGCCTGTGCTGTTTTCCCCTGTCTGTACAAGGCCCTGGCAAAACTTCGCAGATAGCGAGGATTTTCCGGATCAATGACCAGGGCTTTCTGAACGTTGCTCGCCATTGCATCCCAGTCTTTTTCCATCTCTGCAACCCTGGCCAGAAGGTAAAAGGCTTCAGGTTCATCTTTTTCAGCGATTACTTTTTCCAGCCTGCAGATAGCAGCATTATTTTCACCCAACGCTATATCCATCTTAGCCATATATATTCCCACAAGGGATGGGAATCGGCCTTCAACCTCGCTCGCAATTCGAGAAAAGGCTTGGAAAAACTTTTGTTTATTGTATTGATGATAAATCATTTTAAAATGCCTGCCCCAATTATCAGATATGGACAAAGCTTTTAAAAAAACCTTTTGGGCTTGATCAAACTCCCGATTCTCCAAAAAAAGGGTTCCCAGGTGAATATAAGTGTAAACGGAATTCCTATAGGCCTGGATACCTGTTCCTTTTTTATAAAACTCAAGGGCTGTTGCTGTATCATTATCTTCGGCAGCTATACGAGATCTTGCAAAACAAGCATCCCGTAAACGCACCTTATCAGCAATGGCTTTGTCAACACCTTTTATTATAAATTCTTTTAGGGATGGAGAATAAAATGCCTCCTTGCTTAAATCTCCGTTTCCTGCATCTGATGGACAAAGATAAACAATCCGGGAAACCATCCGGCCAAGTTCTGTATCCATCCTTTTGAAAGCCAGATACCGTGCCACCATGTAATGCACAGTCAGCCCGTTGGGCCGCAGGCTTAGCAGGTTTTCATAATACGGTAAAGCATTATACGGATTTTTACTCTCCGAATGAGCCTCAGTCGAATATTTTTCCAACAAAAAAACGGATTCAGCAAGTCCTTTGGCAATTTTAACTTCATATGGATTTATTGCCTTGGCATTCTTGAAATGAAGCATTGCATCTTTAAGGTGCTTTACATATTCTAACCTGCGCGATTCCTGTTTTGCTAATCCCAAAAAATACATCCCTCTTTGAGTTTGAATCCTCTGGTTATCTGAATTGAACAGAGAGGCAGCAGGGCCAAAGGGTAGCATGAACAGCGCTCTTTGCAGCGCTATTTCTGCCCCGGAAAAATCCCTTAAGTGTATATTAATCGCTGCTTTCTGCGTGTAATATCTTGAAATACCAAGACAGGTTAACCCGTATATCAGAATAAAAAAAATAGGCAGCATTATATATATGCTTTTTCTTAAGTTTGCGATAAGGAATCTTCCCTAAATTTGTGAAATAATTTTAATCACAATAAAAAGCAAATTTTTTAAAACAGACATAATAATTTTTCCATGCCTGACATGTATTTAATTTCTCACAGTCATCTTCAGAGCCCTTGGGCTGCCTGCAGGGGCAGGGCAGCGCCCGCCCCGAATCATCTGAAGCGATAAAACCAATTTTACCATATACAATTTCAGAGGGGGGTACAGTACTAATAAAAGGAATAATTGATACGGTCAGGATCAAGGTTGTAATGATTATTTTATTCAATGCGGCTCCACCCTTTACGACACAGACGTCAGCTGTTAATACGCATTTTTATTGGTATTGCTTCCAAACAAGGTAAGCCAGATAATTTTAACATCCAACCCTAACGACCAATTTTCGATATAATAAAGATCGCAGACAATTCGTTGTTCAATGCTGGTATCACCCCGCCATCCATTCACCTGCGCCCAGCCGGTAACTCCGGCTTTGACCATATGCCGGACTTTATAACTAGGAATTTTATCTTTAAACTGGTTAACAAAAAACTCCCGCTCAGGTCTTGGACCAACAACACTCATATCCCCTTTAAGCACATTTAGAAACTGGGGCAATTCATCCAGGTTTGTTGTTCTTAAAATCTTACCCAAAGGTGTCACCCTTGAATCATTTTTTGTTGTCCAGACAGTATCTGAATTTTTTTGAGTCTGGGTAGTCATAGTCCTGAATTTATACATCATAAATTCTTTATTATTGATTCCAACACGTTTTTGCCTAAAAAAAGCATCACCTGGCGAAGTTATTTTAATCATCAGACCGATAGTAAGAAAAACAGGGAACAACAGAACTAAAACCAGGGAAGAGAAGATAATATCAAACGTTCTTTTAAAAAATCTGTTTAAAAGAGACTCCAGAGGTTCATGCCGAACGGAGACCAGAGGGACCCCCCCGAGCTCTTCAAGTACCAATTTGGATTTAATCAAGCGATAATAGTCCGGCACAATTTTACATCGAACCCCTTCATATTCACAGATATCTGTGACCAGTAAAATCTGGGCTTCATCTCTCATGGGCAGTGCAACAATAACTTCATGTATATTTTCAGCTTGAAGGATATCATAGAGCCGTTCAACAGGCCCAAGATAATAACTTGTAGGAAAAATATCCAGCGGGTTCTTTTGATCAAGATCTGCGATTACGCCCGATATTCTGAACCCATTTTTGTATTGACTGAGCACGGCGTCAAACACACGTTCTGCAATCTGGTTTGCGCCCACAATAACTATATTTTTAACAAACTTTGATGAGTTACCTAAAAAACGTCCACTTTTGATATATATAACCCTGACTAAGAAGGAGAGAACGCACGAAATCAACAAAGGAACCAGAATATATTTATAATTGGCTTTAAAATCCCCCAATATGGCAACGATAAAAATAGAACCAGTTGTTAGAACAGAATAAGCTTTTACAATGTCAATCCCAAGTTTTAACATCCATGAACAAGGGCTTACATTCAACGTATCAATATTTCTATTGATAACCAACCACAAGACAAGTAAGCATATGAAAAACAAAATTTTTTCTATTGGGACCCCGACAAAGCCGGAATATCGATAATACACTCCGCCAAAACTTAGAAAAAAGATTACGGTATCAACTATAAAAAAAAATTGCTTTCGATTAGATCTGCCAAAAATCATAATTTCCTCGATTACCATGATTAGTTGTGTTTTTTGACATATAAAATGTCAGTCCTTCAAAAAGCAAACGGACCAGCCTTTTTACGTAATAATAGATGTATAAACAGGACGGTATATCATAAGATCTAATCTCTTTACTGGAAGGGTAAAACAATAATTTGAGTCCATAACGTATCGCATCCGCAATGTTTTCCCTTACTTCAGCATGAAAAAGGGTGTACCTTGAACCGGCAACATTCGATACCAGGCTTTGCTTATTGGTAAATAAGTTTAGACATCTTTTACCGGCAATTCTCCGTAACTTTTTGTCTTGTAGTGCCTTGTCAAGTTCTGTTTTCGGGATAGGCGCATTCAAAAGCTTGTTTGACAAATCAAGACCCAAGTTCAGCATCCGGACAGCACTAAGATTTCCTGCACTCCGCCGGAGCCGCATCCAGTCCAGAGAATCCCTTTTTTTTCTAATTATTTGGGCAACCGAACAAACCATATCAAGACTTTCCCAGGCATGCTTGGACCCATGCAGAATTAAATACAGCAGATAATCTTCATCACTGAACTGTAGATATTTTATCCCTGCTTTGTCCAACACTAAAAGATCCTTCTCAAAATATTCGTATGTCAGTTTTTGATTGAGAAAGATTCCCATCAAATGCCAATGAACCTCTACTGTCAGGGTCGTTTCCAAAGATACAAAGTTGACTGAATTTTCAAATTTTAAATAAGCACCTAAATTAGCGGAACAAAAATTTTCTATCGTGCGGAAATTGTTTTCCGCCATAATCCGGCAAAGATCTTCCATCTTTCCTGTTGGGACAAGAATATCAACATCACTATAGGATCTAAGGGTTTCATCGCCATAATGTAACTGAGCCTGTGTCGGGCCTTTAAATGGGATAGCAGGTATGCCTTTGGCCTGTAAAACGTCAAGAAGGTTAAACAGGTGGTGTTTTATTTTCAGACAACGGGCTGCATTTAAATAATAATATTCCTCCAACCGTTGAAAAAACGTTGAGGAAATAACCGTCTTATCAACAGCGGATAAATTTAAGAAGAGTAACGGAAGTACGCCATTTTTTTTTGAAAAATTTAAAATATAATCCCAATCCAGATCTTTGATGATTAAATCGGCGATTCTCTGTTTTCTGATTTCTGACGGGGCAGATGCTGAACAGGCTAAAATCAGATCAATTTCTTTTGTGAAATTCACTGTATTTTTTGAAGATATATGTTTCTAATTTTTCTTTTGTGACTTGCTTGTCAAACCGTTTTGCGTGTGCTCTGATTAATTCAGGGTTCCATTTGATGCGCTGTGATTTTTGAACCGCATCTATCAGGGATTCTTCTGTCTGTTCATAAAAAAAACAACCCGTTTCTCCTTCAACAACAGTTTCAAGGGCCCCTCCCTTCCCATATGCAATAACGGGTTTTCCTGAAGCCATGGCTTCAAGGGGGGTAATCCCGAAATCTTCTTCTCCGGGGAAGATAAACCCTTTACACCGGGAATAATAATCTGTCAGGTCGTCGTCGGAAAGACGTCCCAACATTTTTATATTGTTGTTTGACATTTTTTTTAATTCATTTTTCTGGGGGCCGTCTCCAATGATATATAAATTTTCGTTTAATTTATTAAACGCTCTGACGGCAAGGTCAGCTTTTTTATAGGGATTTAACTGCCCCAGAAAGAGATAGAAATCTTCAGAAGCTTTATTTGAAAATTTTCCAAAATCAACCGGCGGATAAATAACATCAGCACTCCTGTCATAATAATGGCTGATACGTTTTTTTACATTCTCTGAATTGGCTATGAAATAATTTACCCGTTGTGCATTTGTATAATCCCACTGTCTCATGTAATTGGAAATAAAGGCCCATAGAATTCTTGCCGGTAAATTTAGTTCTTTCTGGTATTCATGGTACATATTCCATAGATATCGCATTGGAGAGTGACAATAACAGATGTGACACACAGACGGCGGTAGGATTACTCCCTTGGCTATCCCGGATTCGGAGCTTATCACAAGATCGTAACCAGAAAGATCGAATTGTTCTATGGCAAGGGGATGTAGGGGTAAATATTGTTGGTATTTTTTTATGCCAAAGGGAAGTTTTTGGATAAATGATGCATTAACCCTGTGGCGGTTAATATTTTCTGAAACAGAACAAGGGTCATAAACCAGGGTAAATATATCAGCATCTGGGAATAAATCGCAGAATATTTCAATGACCTTTTCCCCACCTCTCATGTTGAGTAGCCAATAATGTACAATCGCAACTTTCATAACTATATATTCTTGAGTTTTCGAAAAAAATAATTAATAATTATTTATTTAAACCATGCTACGTCTTGTGTTTCCGTTCTGATAGTCCCCAGATGAAGGCAACTCAAGGCGTTTCCATCTTCTTTTGTTAATATTTTCTTTTTAGACAGCTATCCACATGGTAATATAATTTCATCTTCACTAATCCTGGTTAACAACGCTTTCAAATTGTCTTATTGAGGCCGGATTGGCCTAAATTGCAATTTTGCTTTAGGAAAACTCTTCACCCATTGTGTATTTCTACCAGAATTTTCTTTATTCTTTCAGCAGCATCGGACCATTTGAACCTCTTAGTCCTGTTTCTCCCCCTCTCAATTATTGACCGTCGTTTTCCATCTTTTTCTAATAAAAGCAGAATTGTACTTGCCATTTCATGAACATTGGTAGGATCAAAGTATGCAGCAGCAAGACCACACACTTCAGGAATACTAGAAGCATTCGAAGCTGCAACAGGTACGCCAGAAGCCATAGCTTCAAGGGGCGGGAAACCAAATCCTTCATACAGAGAAGGAAAAACGAATACGCTTGCATTCGTATAATAACGCCTGAGCGTCTCAAAGTTTACAGATCCTGTAAAAATGACTCTTCTCCCTATCTTTTTTGCCAGTGCTCCGACATGCTCAACCCCAGTGATAAACCCTTCTTTTTTCCCCACAATTACAAGGTTATGAGGAATTTTGTGCATTATCAACTCAAATGCCTTCAATAACCTATACAAATTTTTGTTAGGTTTCACATTCCCAACGAATAAAATATAGGGTTTTTCTGGGGCGGAGGGAATACCGCTATTATCCAAAAACAGTTGATTCAACCCATTGTGAACAATACTAATTTTTTTCTGAAGATTTTTACCTTTATATCTCATGAGTTCTGTTGCTGTAAAAGCAGAAACAGTTATAATAGCATCGGCCTTTTTTGCAAGGATACTGAAGATAAAATTCGCATAGATTTTTTTAACAAAAGAATGTTTAAATGCAAGATGAGCGACATCATGAACGGTTACCAGTAGTTTACCCCGATAACATAGAGGGATATTATAGTGTGGAGCCCAGAAAATCTCTGTGTCTTGAGGAATAATAAATGGAAAGTTTATTTGTTCTCTAATGGAATAGATGGGGGAAGAGAACTCAATTATTTCAACATTCTTTTTTTCAGCCCAGTCGTATGATGCAAGTTCTTCGCGATCTCCAACCAGAAAAAAATTAATATCTGATGATTCTATAAGCAAGGGAAGAAGACTTTTGATATAGACTCCTATTCCTGAGTAATTTATCATTCTAACGTCAATAGTCAATTTCATATAGTCACCCAATTGTCGTACAGACGATTCTGACCCTTCCAGAAGTACGCTGAGTTAAAAAAATGTAGCCTATTTTTCTTGAATCTCTGTATACAAGACTTTCATCATTTCAGAAATTCTCTCTGGCCGATGTATTTTAAAGTCATATTTGGGACTACAACTACTTTTTAAAATTCTATGATGGCATTTGGCGATTGATTCTACGGTAAGGTCATCAAATACAAAATCAGGACAACTCCTTTTCAATTCGGGGACGAAGCCCGGCCCCAAAAATTTTTTACCTAATGCGATTGCTTCTAAACATATCCTCGGCAAGCCTTCCTGGAATGAAGGTAATGAAACCATTTCAGATTCTTCTATCAAAATCGGAACAACATCTTTTGGCACAGGTCCCATCCATTCAATTCTATCATTGCCCGCTATTTTATCAGAAAACTCCCTGCCCATTGCATTTTTTCCGAAAAACAACAGGCGAAGTTCTGAATACCTTTTACTTGTTTCTTTTTCAAAACTATTAATCAGTACCATGACACCTTTTGCAAGGTGTATATTCCCGATAAAACAGATATACGGCTTCTTTGCCTTGATATCGAATTGATCGATAACTCTTTTCTTTTTCCTTTCATTCAACCTTTCGGGGCGAGTAAAAATTACAGGTATGTGATACACTATTTTCCTAAAGGCCATTTTCATCGCTTGCTGGTATATATTCTCACTCGCACAAATAACTGCTGAACAATATCTGCTAATAAGCAATTCATTCTTTTTCGTTTTTGGCAATCCATTTATCCCCCTGAAATCAACGATCACCCTAAAAAACTTTTTTAAATATACCAGTATATTTTTTACTGTGTAAAACCCTTCCTCGTGCAGATGTAAAATTGCTCGGCATCCTGGCTTCCGGACTTTAAAACAAATTAAAAAGGCCACCAGCAAACAAAGATTAAGCATAGACGTTACCAAAGAAGTGAATGGCATATTATTAGAATAGGTCATTCCCGGCAATAAAATCCTGCTGACTGATACATTGTGCGATGTCTTGGAAAACACAGGAAAGCCCTTTACCCATTTTGTCACTACAGTGAACCGTAAATCGGAGCTGTTAATGCAAGATTCCAATAAAGTCTTATAATAACTGGCAGCACCTCCGGTAAGTGGGGGGTAAATGCGACTGATAATGATTATTTCGGTCATAAGTAAAGTAATTTATCAAATTATATTTATTTTAATCTATACAGCCCGTTATAAACCAACTTTAAAGGGAGTGTACATAAGGTTATTAACGTCGCTCCAAATTGGTCAATATTCTGCAGAGGCTTAAGCTCATTATCCACCTTAATTTCTCTATTATATTTCAATCGGTTGCCTCCGATGACATGCCCTATCCTAAAGGAGCCTCCTGTCTCTATTTTATCAACGATTTCTTTAAGATCTAAAGGTATCATTTTCATAATTTTGCCATAGGTTTCTTTTGGTTTTTTAATCAACCGTTCATACAAAATAATTGAGAAATCAGATGATTGTTTAACGGAAATCAAGAACAGAAATATTAATGTTATAAGATTTATACCATACCAGTATAAAACTGCTGATACGGTTGACTCTGGCTTTGAATACAATATTTTATTATCAATCCCAATTCTTCTCTGCCTTTTCTTTTTGGAGTCCACGAATCCGGAGCAATGCCTGACCAGATGAACAGGGAAAAGTTTGATATCGGCGCAACGTGACAGTGCTAATAGCTTTCCGGGCCCTTTGGTCGAATCAAGAATATATTCTTTATCCGAATGTTTCTGTATAATTTTATAGAAGAGCTCGGTCCTAAATATATAATCATGAATTATCTTTTTGGGCATCATTTTTAAAAACTGCATTGGAATAAAACGAATTCTTTCCATTTTCTCTTGTAAACTTAAATAATAATCGACAGTATCCTCCGGGATTGATGACAAAAACTCGTTGTAGATTCCGCTAAAAAAATCACACTGCTCAGCAATGGCACCACAGGAGCATTTTTCTTTTTCGATAATACCGAGTTTGAAAAAACTCGATAACTCACCGACACCCACAACCTGTGGATGATTGTTCAAAGTTATATCTATAACTGTTGAGCCACTTCTACCTGCCCCGACTATATAAATAACTTTCACCGACATTTAGGCGCACCTCTATTTTTTTTCTGTTTATAAATTAAGGAAAGGGATCAGATGGATAGTCGACCCTGAAAAACCTATTATCTTAAATTGGTCAGCGCTACCCATCATACATGGATCGGCCGGCCTCAATCCCAATAAAAGCAAAAAATAATCAACCAGCCACCGAAGCAGCTTGCTGATGTTCATTCCTGCGTCGCCCAGGATCGCATTGATCTTGTCACCTTCTTTACCTTTTAAACGGTTGGGCACTCGGCCTTTAACATTCTGATAATCAGGCATCTTATCAAAGCACCGGTTTAACTTGTTGGTTTATGCTGCTCTCTATATGGATAGGATACCTTCACGAGAAAGCGGTTTCGATAGTATCCACAAAGCCACAGCGGGTGCCTCTTTTGTCGTCCAATGAGGACGGACATAGTTGTGAATTATTTGATAAACATCCAGAGTCCTTTGTAAGCCCTTTACCGTTTTTGCATAAGTGTTTGTTCTTTGCCTGAAAGCACTATTCTTTCGTATGCCTGCAGCGTTTTGAGCCTCAAGATGGTTGGCATGGATTTCCGACTCCTCTCAACCTTGATCTGTATTAAGATGTTCTCTCTGTAGAACTTGATATTTTAGGCGTTTACGACCTTTTTTATGTTTTTGATCCCCTTTGTTTTTAACGCGAATCCTGACTCCTTTAGGAAGAACTCTGGGAGGACGCCCCCTTCTGCCGGTTTGTAAAACCTCGGGACATAACTCGAAAAGCATATTACCATATAGTCTTTCACCATCTGAAAAAAACGATAAATCATCTGTATGATCGATATACCTGCATACGGTTTTCATAACTAATTTGAATAATGATGCATCTTTTTTTCCACATCGTTGGTCGACAATAAATCGACTGGCTCTTTCCATAATGACCGCTGTCCAGCCTTCGGATTCCAATGGGGGGGGTGGGGGGGCGTTTACCGACGATGGTGTAGAACTCATCTCCTTCAAATGTGAGGGATATAAATTCATGACAAAAACCATACAGCAACAATGTAGCTTTCTGGTCGGCACATCTATTTTCCCATATTGCAATGGTGCTTTTGTTTGAGCTCAATACCATGCCAGTTGCTCGAAGCCCAAGGCCTTCGCCGCGAAGTCTTAATGCAGACGCAACTTTACTGATTGGAGTGTTAATATTCTTCATGGCGGTATTGTGGGTTTCCGAAAATGAGTTATGGCAACTCCTGCAGAGATATAATATCAATCCTCATTCAAAGGACCGTGCGTTCAACGGTTCAGGCTCAGTGCCGCCCAGAGGGCCAGAGTTTCTATAGCAAACTAAATAGTGATAAATTTGGTCAAATTTTCATTTTCTTGAAAGATGGTTGTTGTAAATGTAGTTTCGCGATACCATTAGCACTGAATGAAACTGCTACCAGCGCCCAAAATAAAGAACCAATAGGATTAAACCTATAAAGCCACGTCCACAATTCATCCCAAAAAAAGGATAGAAATGATGCGGTTAAACCTACTGAGATAAAGTAATAAGGTGTTTTTTTATTAATAGAAATTGTTTGGTATAAAATTAATAAGAGAATTAACAAAAAAAATATAAAACCAATTAAACCCATCTCACTTAAAAAAAGAATATATAAATTATGCACTGTGGTTGTCATACCTATCGCTTTAAAATGTAACCAAATATTGTTTGCCCCAATGCCTGTAATTGGATGCTCAATGAATTGAGCCAACCCAAATTCATTCAAAAAGACTCGGCCATTAAAAGAAGATTCAATATTGGTTTTAAATAGTCTTAAATATAGTATTTTCCCAAACACAGAAAAAATGATTATAGAAAAGAAACCAGCAAGCCGAATTTTCCATAATGATAGCCGGGAATGTTTCACTTCTAAAAACAAAATAATGAAAACAGCAATCAATGCTGAGACCCATGCACTCTTGGAAAAGCCAAATATTAAGCCCAAAAGCATTAAGGAAAGCCCAAACACGTGAAGATTCTTGTTATAGATATATCTTTTTGAAAGATACATTGTCAAAAATAATGGAAATAAAAGAAGATTTTCTCGTGCTAATAAGTAAGCGCTTCCGGCAAACCCTGAGATATATTTTCCCATTTTTAAACCGAAAATCGTAACATTCTGTCCTGTATAGAGGTCGATCAAATCAAGCTTGACATTTTTGACAGGGGTTTCTCCTAAGAAAGAAAGTCCAAACGTGGATTGCTTGATGAATTGAAGGATTCCCCAACTATTCTGAAAAGTTATAGCAAAAAACAGAACAATAATTACAAAATTTAATTTATTTGCATCATTATCAATAAATTTATACAACATCCCGAAAATTGCAAAATATCTGATATCTTTAACTATTTGAAAAAAAACACTGGGGATATTTACTGCAACGTATACAGTGGTAATTTCCCAAATAATAAATAATAAAAACAGAACTTTTAAAGTGTTATTTATTGGGGGAGAAGTGGGAGAGCTATAATAGCTATTTTTTAAAAAGTATTTAAAAAGTAAAATTATTAATGGAAGATCTACTAACCAGATTTCAGGAGTCGGCCTTGTTCCTCCCGAAATTTGTGTATGATAAATTATTGGGTAGTCAGAATTGAACGTTAGAAGAAAAATAAGTCCCGTAATTAAAATTTTATCGTTGGCTTTTAGGACAGCTAATACAACGCCTCCTATTATTAGTAAAATTACGAGATAGAAATTTAATCTGCCAAAGAACTTTTCGCCCTCGCTAATAAATAAACCTAAAAATATTGCAAAAAACAGGATGACTAAGAAGATTTTATTAAATTTCTTAGTAAAAATAGAATGCATTTCTGACTTCTTTAAAGATATCGGCATATTATAATCGGCTTTTAGAATATTTTATCGAACTGTTAATTTATAGACCGAAGTGTTGCAAGAAAATCTACATGGCTACAAAATAAAAGGGACATAAGCTATTGTGTTCTTAAAATAAATTTTTGTGTATATCACCAAGCATATATTACAGAATACAATACTCAGCATTGTCGCCCAAGCAGCCCCATTAACACCAAAATTATTGATGAATAGATAATTCAAGCAGAGGTTAATGATGGTTGATAGAAGCATAATATTTCTCAGTGCTTTCTCATTTCCAGTCATATTCAAAAATATTTCTGTTGACCCTGCCATGGCTCGAATAAACTGCCCTACAATAAGGATTATCAATACAGGGTATACCCCCAAAAAGAGAGGGCCATAAATAACTGAAAGGATCGGTTTTCCAAAAGCCAGCATGACAAGCAGGGGAGGTGTTGTCGTAAGAAAAATAAGCTTACCTGTCTTTTTGCCTACGTAAAACAACTCATCAATTTTGTTGGTTTGAAATAATTCTGAAAACTTGGGTGCAGCCAATGCATTTATTGCCTGAAGCACAAAACTGGTTAAGGAAGATAATTTCACGGCAATGGAGTAAAGTCCTACGTCCGCTTCTGTTTGAAACATATTCAGCATGAGGATACTGGTTTGCCCCATCAAAAACAGCATACTCGTGCTCATGAGCATAGGACGGGATATTGAAAGAATAGTCTGCCAGGATATCGGAGAAACTATATCTGACGCTTCCATTTTTTTATTAAAGACAAGCTCCATTATAAACCAGCCGACTATGCCAGTGATCGTAAAGCTGAATAACACCGCATAAACCGGAACATCTTTAGAGGCCCAAAGCATACCTACCACGATAAGCAAAAACAAATTGCATACTTGAGGCAGAAACTGCATTAAAGCAAATAGCTTGATGAGTTTAAGACCTCTGACTGCCTGGGTGTTTAATTTCATTATGGATTGAAAAACGATGAACCCTGAGGATAGGGCGAAATAGAATGAAAGATGAGGCTTTGAAAATATTTTATCTGCAATCAAATTGGCACTGAAAAAAAAGAAAACCGAAGATATCGCAGAAATGCAGATGACCATATACTGCGTTTTTCGATATAATTTGAAAGCAGAAGTCGGGGAATATTTAGCCAGATGCTCTGGAATAAGACGTAAGATAGAGGTATCCGTGCCCAATACTGTAAAAATAGAAGCCAGCATGAGAAAGGAGTTGATAACTGCCACTGTACCGACAGCCTCAGCCCCATAGAACCTTGCCACCACTACGCTGATGATAAGAGCGAGGGCTGTGGATATCACTCTTGCCCCAAGAGCCCACACTGATCCCGAAAGGATTTCTGAAAAATTCTTATTAGACATAAGATTCAAGTAGATGGTTTGGATTATCTTCATCATATTCAATTATATTAAAATACAGATTACAAAAAACTGAGCATAAATTCTGCTATCGTGGCTGGAATGTAAATTTTAAGAACCGAACATCCAGCGGATTAATTTCAAAATTCTTTGTTTTTACTTTTATGTTGTTTATCAGATCTTGCCCGCCTGTTTCTTTTTTTGGTAAGAGAAGCCTCACCTTCATTGGTTTTTTATTCAAACCGACCAGATAAACCAGCATACCATTTTTTATCGATACAGCACGCGCTTCTATCGGCCATGAGGGTTTCCCGTTGGGTTGCAGTAAGCGAATAGGCCGTTTAATCTTTGATTTCTCATAAAACTTGTCAAATTGGAAGGCAAGCTCTTTCAACCTACTATTTTTAAAGTCATATTTAAAATTATAAATAACACCATCTTTGTTACTTAAAGTTATTGGATAGTCTACCTTGTATTCATTTTTTTTCAGGCTACCTTCTTCTATGGCAATGTGTCCACCCTGATCAATATACTTAAATATTGCCGAGCGTGTCTCCTTCTCAATAAATCGGGCACCAGACACTATCAATAACCTGCAATCGGATAATTCCCCAGACTGTATCATTCGGTCTGTAATAAATCCAATTGGTGCATCCAATCCATTTGCTGCTTCGTAAGTTTGTGTAAGAATGTCCGCATAGGCATCTCCGAGCAGAAATAAAGAAGGTCGAGAAAAATATATCATTACCTGGGGCTTGCTGGGGAAAGCTGTTACATAATGGGAAAGCCTTCGCAGGTCGAGGGCTGAACTGGCAGTGCCCCATGCTGCTTTAGGTTGGCTCCAAGCGGTATGCTTAAGACCGGGTGCGTTGCATTTTCCTTGTAAAGCTCCGGTTGCCCAAAGCCAGAACTGGCTCATTCTCAGACCGTGGAGATAACTGTGGAGATATGCTGTACGTACATATTTTTCGTCTATGTTCGGCTCGTGCACAAAGTGAAGCTCATGATCTGCCAATGGTTTTTGAGGTGCTATAGATCTCTGGAAATCAAGAAGCATAATGGACCATTTCGACCAGTCATAGGCGTACTGCCAGTGATCAGGCTTTCGGAAGGTATCCGAACCGGGAATATCCCACAAAAGAGCTTCCCGCTCAAAATCAATGCCCATTTGGGGATTAAGGAATCTTTCACAGCTTGGTTTATTAGAGAGTATCACCGAAGAGTCGTGCCTTTTGACCTGCCTGAAAAGCCATTCAAACCATTTGGATACCTGATCCTGGTGAAATGTTAACCAGTCAAATTTATTTGTCTCTGTTGATCTTTCAAGGCAGTCAATTTCAGCGAATTCATGAAATTGTGTCTTCCATGCCGCATTCAGGCTTTTAATATTTGAGAATTTACGCTGTAGATATCCTCGGAACAATTCAAGATAATGCGCATCACAACTTTTATAAGAGGGTTCATTCATCATCCAGAAAACACGAAAGCCGGGAATATTTTTTAGATTAGGAAAAAGTTCAGTATAATACCTTTCCACCAGCTGTTTCAAATTGGGGGAATCAATGGCGAAAGGGAAAAAACGGCCATACAGGCCGGGACCTCTTCCTGATCTTTTGAGAACCGGATCCCATTTAGGAAGGTCTTCCAAGCTTCTTCCCCCGATTATATCCGGATATTTTTCTAAGGCCCAATCAGGAATTTTGGTAAGATGCGGGGTATATGAAACCGCAAGATTCATATCATACAGTTGTTTCCAGCTTTTTATCAAGTTGGGAACCGCAGTTTTATCAATTGTATTATCGCTTTTCAGCATTTTAAAACTTGAATAGACATCATAATCATCGCCAATAACATTAAAACCATAATCCCTATACATAGGAAGCGCTTTTTGTAATTCTCCATACCCCAAGGCACCAATCAGCAAGATAGGCTTATTTCCAACCCAAAAATTCCCATCATGAATTTTTATCTGGTCAACTGGTAGGTCTGGAACCACAAAAGGGCTTTTCTTCCCATGTCTAATGTCTTGCAGTGTCTGAATCTGATTTGTACATAGTTGTGATAAGAACTCAAGGTCTTGTATTGCCTCGTAAAGCATACCAGAGCTATATTTTAATCCGGCAATCTTTATAAATCTTTTTGTTATTGCCAATGCAGCCTTTTGATAATCGATTGGAATGTTTTCTTTAATGGCGATATCGGTATCTTCCTCAAGTTTAATCTTTTTGACTTGTGCTATCGCTCTTGAATGATCGTAATCAGCCGGGGTAAAAAATTCTAAATCAATTTTTTTTTTTAGAGCCCCTGCCTGAAGACTTAAATGGGATTTCCTCTCATGTCTGATTTTCGGTGTCCACCTGATTTTCAGGTGGTTAAATCCATTGTACAAATCGGTTGATACAAAGTTTACGTCCTCCGTACTGCCTTTGTCTGCCATGCTCACTTTTATATGCATTGGGTCGATATTCCGGTTAAGGTAAACATAAGCATCAAATAATAACTCATTGAAATTAGTAAGAGATTCAATCCTTTCTGGAATATCCGCAAACAATGATATTGAATTATCATTCCTGACTATATCCCAAAAAGGGGTTGCCTTTTCCCCTTTCTCAATTTTGATATCATCAATTATCAAATTATCTGTCGGACTGTTGCTGATAATCATCAGACGGAATAATTTATCACTTTCTTTTGCTGTAAAACTTTTTTCAAACCGACGCCATTTACCATTTGTGCTTTTTAACCTAAGTCTAACCCACCATGAGTCCCCCCCACCTCCTATCCAAGCATGCCCCGGGGCATTGGAGTTTACGTACGCACTGATCGTATAAGTTTTCCCGGGAGTAAGGTTTATGGGGTTTGTATAAGCAAGTTGCCCGTATACATGTGGAATTTTAGGTGAATTATTTGTAATTAAAATGGCATGTTTGCCGCTACGCGATGAGTTTATAATCTTGAAGGTAGCATCAGCTTGATTTGTTTTCCAATTCCAGTTTTGGGGACGTCTATCCGCTATTTCCTCAAAACTCGCATTGGAAACCAAATTTGTATCTATTTCTTTTTCGGAGCAAGGAACGACCATGACCTCAAGTGTCCCAGATTTACTTGTAAATCTGGGGAAATCAACCGATGCCTGGGCTACTCTCAGCCCATCGGCGATGAAGCCCAGACTAATAAGAAAATATATAACAATTATTTTAGCAAACAGTTGCAGCATATTTCATAAGGCCGTTGCCGGACTGTGGCCGCTATTCGCGGGCACTCGCACTTTTTTGTGCAGTTATAGGTGTTAGATTACAGAAATGATTGAACCGTTTTAGACAAACCTTGTTCCAGTGAATGCTTTGCACACCAGTTTAACATCTTTTTTGCCTTTGAAGTATCTGAAAAATTTCGCATAACATCCCCTATCAATTTCTCGCCGTGTTTTATTTTTACATTTTTTATTTGTTTTTTTTCCAAAATGGGCACCAGAATTTTTACCATTTCAAGCACCGTAGTCTCTTTATTTGTGGCAATCTGGAACGTTTCTCCACCAATGCAGGGGACTTTCTGGGCCTGTCTTACGGCATGAATCAGATCCTCAATAAAAATAAAATCCCTGGTCTGGTTGCCGTCGCCATATATTTCAAGGGTCTCGCCTTTAATCGCCTGTTTGATGAACTTTGCAACCACGGAATTTTTATGGCCTGAACCTGGGCCGTATACGTTACCGAATCTTAAGGCAACGGTCTCAACACCAAATGTTTTAAAAAAGGCGGAACAATATCCTTCTCCGGCAAGTTTGCTGGCACCGTATGGAGATACAGGGTGAGGCGCCAGTTCCTCATGAATGGGCGGTTCAACTTCTCCGGCCGGGGCGCCTGAAGAAGCAAAAATGAATCTCTTGACGTTATTGTGCCTGGCTGCGTCCAGCATGTTGAAAGTGCCGATAACATTGGCGGTCATGTCGGCCCTGGGGTCTTTTACTGAAGGGGCAACCCCCGTATTGGCAGCCAGATGAACGATAACATCCATATCTTTTGCTGCATTCATACAGGTTTGTTCGTCAGTTATATCGCCAACTATTAACTGGACATCCTCGATTCCTGTTTTTTCTTCAGAGAATTTGCAAACGTTCCTAAGATCATCCCGGGCCCCAACTGTAAGGTTATCCAAAACCCGGATAAAGTGGCCACCCTCTTTTACAAGATTTTTAATCAGGCTGGTGCCGATAAAACCGCATCCGCCGGTAATCAGCCATTTAGTTTTCTTTATGCCCATTTGACGCCTCTGAATATACAGGATTCTTTAATATGGTCTTTATATTTAAGAACGGTTTCCATCATCTGCGCAAGGATATCCTCTGTGAGATAGTGGGGTTTTAATCCGAGTTCAAGTAATCCGGTATGAACTGGATTGTAATAGTGATCTTCAGCTTCCTTCCTGGGGTTGGGCAGTGATTTTACTTGCACGTCCAAGTTAAAATTTTTGCCGGTTTTCTGAACTTTATCCGCCAGTTGGTTAACTGAAAACGTTTCTACAAATTGGTTGAATATTCGCAATTCACCTTTTTCTGCCGGATTCTCAAGGGAGAGCCTGACGCATTGAAGAGTGTCCCTGAGATCCAGATATCCCCGAGTTTGCCCGCCTTTGCCGTATACGGTCAGGGGGTATCCGGCCACTGCCTGGACAATGAATCGGTTGAGTACTGTACCGAACAATTCATCGTAATTAAAAAACGGGAAAAGTTTTTCGTTGCCTTGATTTTCGTCAGTATGCAGACCGTAAACCGGCCCCTGCATAAGGTCTGTAACTTTGAGGTCCCACATCCTTACATAAAACCAGAGCAGGTCAGTGTCCATGACTTTGGTGGTGTGATAGAGGCTGCCGGCCTGGCGGGGATAAAGAAATTTTTGATTCCTGCCTTTATGTTTTATATCAATCCAGCCTTCTTCAATATCAATGTTGGGGGTACCGTACTCGCCCATGGTGCCCAGTTTGATGATATGGGCGGCAGGAGCAAATTCTTTAACGGCAAATATCACATTGGCAGTTACATCCAGATTGTTTTTAAGGGTAAGCGTCGCAGCCTTCCTGTTAAGCATGGAGTACGGGGCGGAAGGCTGTTCTGCATAGTGAATGACAACCTCGGGTTGCGATTCGGCAAAAATTCGACTGACAAAACCCCAGTTACATAGATCACCAATATAGGTAGTGATTTTATGGCCGGATTGTTCTTGCCAGAAGTTAACCCTGTCATGTAGATTGGGAACAGGGAACAGTGCTTCGGAATCTTCTTCCCTGCATATATTTCTTCGAAGGTAATTATCAACTATGGTGACATCATGATTAAAGGCGGTCAAATTCATGGCTGTGGGCCAACCTAGGTATCCGTCCCCGCCCAGTATCAATACTTTCATTTTATCTCCTTAAGCTTATGGCCAGTATCTTTTGTCCGGATGTGAGGAATCCATGCATTCGTCAAGAAGTTTGTTCGATAAAAGAAACGCTCTGAGTTCTTCTTTAGACAAAACCGGTTCGTTAGAAGAGTTATACGGATTTGTCACGGTTTCGTTTATAATTTCGTTATGCTCATAGGGAGACTTGTTATACAATCCTTCAAATGCGGGTTTAACTGCGAAATAGTTCTTCAACTCCATTGCCCTTCTCGTTTCTTCATGGCTCATCAGTTCTTCGTAGAGTTTCTCACCCGGCTTGGTTCCAATAATATTAACTTTAATATTATCCGGGTTATGACCGTAAACCGGGGCAAGCTCTTTGATCATTACTTCTGCCAGATCTTTGATTCGAATCACAGGCATTTTGGTGATAAACACATAACCGCCTGCCGCAATTTCAGCTGAATCAATGACCAGTTGCACTGCCTGTTTTATGCTCATAATGAACCGGGTCATCTCCGGGTCCGTCAGAGTTATAGGACCACCTTTTTTAATCTGTTCTTTAAATATTGGAATAACCGAGCCTCTTGAACCTAGAACGTTGCCAAACCGGGTCGATGCAAACAATGTTCTTTCCGCCCGTTGGTTACTGTTCGCCGCAGTCATTAATCGCTCACCCATAAGCTTGGATGTGCCCATGACGTTGGTCGGATTTACAGCCTTGTCGGAACTTGTAAAAATCACTTTTTCGACTTGGTTGCCGGAGGCGGCAGTAATAATATTTTTCACTCCTTGAATATTCGTTTGAACCGCTTCAAAGGGATTTCGTTCACAGAGGATGACGTGCTTCAATGCTGCAGTATGAAATACAATGTCTATGCCTTGCATCATTCTAAATAATTTTTCGCTGTCCCTAATGTCAGTCAGGGCAAAACTGACATTGGTGTGAGACAAATGTCTTTGTTCCAGAAAAAAAAGTTCACTTTCATTGTTATCTATGCAGACAACTTCTTTGACCTGATAATCTTCAAGTAGCTGTTTAGTCAGTTCGCTGCCGATAGTTCCGCATGCCCCTGTGACTAAAATTCTTTTTTGTGATAAAAAATTTCCCATGTTTAATGATCCAAAAAATATTTATTATATTATATTATAAACGCTTATATTTATTTACGCCGCTTTAAATTCAAGGTCGGGCATAGATAAAACAAACAGGGTGGTGGCAAATCGGCAAACAGATGGCAAACAATGGAGAAAGAAGTTGGCCTCTTTGAAACAACTCTTTAATGAGGATTGGCTTTGCTGTCTTTTCAGCGGATCCTGGTTAACGGCAAAATAAACTAGAAGGTTGATGTCAAGATAATGCATCATTCATTTCGTTCATAAAATCGTTGATGTTGACACTATCTTCGACGTCAATTATTGCTGCATTTTTAAAAACACATTCTATCATTTTTTTGTATTATCTTTTTTATTTCTTTCAGTTGGAGAAATTAACAGTTCAAGTTCCTGATTTGATTAACCAACTCTGGTGACAGCGTAATGACTATTTGATTGGTTTTGGGATTAATTATTTCACGAAGCATTGTGCCACGTTCCTTTCGTCTTACTAAACAGGGTCTGACCCTGGTACTCAACTGAGTTTTTAAATAAAAAGCAATATTTAAATCTCTATTTTGGGTATTAGGACGCCCTTTTCACCTCCGAAAAATCCAATTTACGGATATCACAGTTTAGGAACTGGCCTCAAACAATTTTCCCTTTTTGCTAATCCTACAACGCGGGCGTCCCGCCCACGTTGTCGGTTAAACTATTTCGGACTCGTTCCTAAAAAATTCAGCTGGTCAAGGCCTTGTATCTGAACCCCTTGTTTGCGTATAAAGTGTTGGGGCCGCCACACCAACAAACTAATTTCATTACAATTAAACTCAAAATTAGCCCCCGATTCACCCTTAAACCAACATTTTCGACCTCCAAAATAGCAGTTTAAGGTTTTTCATCCCACTAATTCAAGTTCCAATCATTTCTCATATTACACTGATTCAAGTTGATTTCATTAACAGGATTCTTTTCAATGCTATACGAGAATTAGGGTCAAACCTTGATTATTGTCCTTAATTTCGTTTTGGGGGCGGACCGAGATAACTCACTGAATTGTTGGAATGCCGGGGACATCATACATAATTGCTATTTTTTTCTGGTATAGCCGCAGGTCACGCTGACTGAAGGTTGTGTCTACCTTCCCACTGCTTTGGAGCCAATCTCCTTTTTATTTTGTATTTTCATCCAACAGAAACAATGGAATATCTATCTGCTCGTTGTTCAGAATTTTCTCCACTGAGTCCACATTGACCTGAGCAATTTGGGCAATCACCTCTACAGGGATCCCTTGTTTTTTCGCATTACGAATCATGGCAACCATTGTCTTATAGCCGCCTTCTTTATGACCTTCTTTGCGACCTTGTTTACGGCCCATATCTTGTAAATATTCAGCTAACATGGCTGTATCCTCATGCTGTATTAATTCTTGGCTCAATCGCCTCTGCTCTTCCGGCCTTACCTCTGCGTACACATCAATAAACACGGCATATTTCTCAAACAGCGGTAGGGCGGCCACTTGAAAAAGCCCGGTATACGCCTGCCGGATCACTTTGTTACGCTCTGATGGATCATAATTCATTTTGGGCAGCAGAATCTTCACCACCGGATTGTTTACAGTATAAAAACCACGGGCATTGAAGTCAAACAGCTTGCAATGGATGTACTCGAAATAAACAAAAAGCTGATCTGCAACCCGGCTTTCAAGTCGGCGTTTCACACTTGTTTTCCATTGTATTCGATCGGTGAACAATACTGTGGGGACAACGGTTGCATCCGGGTGTTCCTCCATCAGATCTACTGTGTACCGCATCAGTTTGTGAATGGAAAACCGGCTTTTATCTTCCTGAAACTCCACCAGCCATAATAAAAGTGATTTTTCTCGAAATTGGAACAAAATTGGCATGTCCAACACGAGATTAGCATCAGAGAGATGGTGCTTTTTGTGCGTTTTGGGGTCACCAACAACAGACCGATTTCATTACGATTAAACTCTAAATATAGCCCCAATCCACCCTTAAACCAACATTTTCGACCCCGAAAATACCAGTTTAAGATTTTTCATTCCACGCAATCAGGTTCCAATCTTCATTCTCATAACAGCTATATGCAGCCTGTTCCTCTCGGAGTTCAAAGGTCCCTTCACTCTCTACAACCTGCCTGCCCCGAGCTCGCCCTATCAATCCATCTTGCACATCTTTGACAAAACGTTCATCACCAACGGCTACACTCTCCGTCCATCAACTCTGCCGCTTATGCCTTTCACTGGAAAATGCTTCTTCAACCCACTTTCTGTGAACTCCATAATAAGGGAAGCAAGACTATACATCGGACAGCGGCTGGGCATTGGTTTAGTGCAACAATCACTGACAGGGTCTGATTTTAAAAGCTATTCTTTTTTGAGGTATCTGTGGGTGATATCCCCCCCAAAAAAAATGTAGATTCTTTTTCTACCCGGCACACTTCAAGCAGGGGCATGACCCCGCACGCAATGCAGTGATCAGGGCCTTGGGGCATGACGTTATTGTCTGGAATTCTGTTCACCAAGAAGATGCAAAGGAACTTCAACAGGTTCTTTGTTAATAATTTTTCTGATAATATCGATATTGATATTGGTAAGTCTGGCAATCTCCTGGTCAGAAAGATTGTTATTTTTCATGTTTCTGATCAAATTCGAAAGGGCTGTGTAGCCTTCTTGCCTGCCTTCCTGCCTGCCTTCCAATCGGCCTTCCAATCGGCCTTCTTGTCTTAATTTCTCTGCAGTTGTCATTGCGATTACCCCTCCTTGTTTGGATATAGAATCAATCGCATCAATAATGGAGTGCGTTTTAATCTCCGTTGCAAGATACAAATACTTTATAACGGTTTCGAGAAAATTTAAACCGTTTTGCTCTTGAAAAAACAATTTTCCCAAAGCGAAATATTCTTCTAAAGCCTGTTCCAAATGGCCAGGGTTAAATACATTCTTCAATATTAACAGGGCCATTTTCAGGGAAACCGTTTCAAATACCCGTAATTTGATATCATCATCAGTATATTTTGATAAGTCGATAAAAATATATTGAAAATCGGGAATAAACGGTAATATTTCAATGGCTGGATTGTCAAATACTGACTTCAAACCTTCCGGATCCCAGGACTTTTTCCCATGATAAAGCACGATTGGGATAATGGGTGTAAAATGCGCCTTTTGTTTGAGATTGTCACTCCAAATACGGACCATGTATTTTAGAATTTGATATGGGAGATTACGCTCGGGGAAACTCTTATGTTCAAACAGCAGGGAAATCCGAATTTCAGACTGATTGAAACCGCATGAATAAACCACATCTGAAAATTGTTTGGCCAATTCTTCATCTACGTATGATGTATTCTCCAGATGAAGTGATGAAAAATCAATATTCCCTGCAAGCTCAGATGGAAGCGCATATTTTGAAAAATCCGCCACATTGAGCTTATCTGAAAATATCTTCTTAAAAAATGAATCGTGATGATCCGGCATCTTGTTTCCTGCAATACAAGGTTTGACCCTGCTAACCATTTGTTGCGAATAGTTCAGAAATAATTTGTGGCAATCCAATCTCTATAAGAATCATTCAGCAGTTCATTCCAAGCAATTAGGTTCCAATCTTCATTCTCATAACAGCTATATGCAGCCTGTTCCTCTCGGAGTTCAAAGGCCCCGTCAATATATGTCATGCAATGGGCCGGATGCTCACCGGTTTGAATTGCTGTAGCAGCATGATAGCGATCTTCCCAATACGCACCTTTGCAGTTTTTTCGTTGGTTGTATTCCTGGGCGGTACGTCCGGCTCTCAGCTTGATTGAATCCGGAATCACGTTCCGACCGGCTTTATCCATCACAAGCAAATGGATATGATTGGATGTCACCGTGTAATTCAAAATCGACAGACCGTATCGTTTTCCGGTTTCAAACAGCCACTCAACTCAACCCAACGCTGTCGGTCACGCCCAAATTTAAGGGATTAGGGTCAAGCCTTTGGGAATTGGGTCGGGCCACACCAACAAACTGATTTCATTACAATTAAGCTAAAAATCAGGCCCCAATTCCCCCTTAAACCAACATTTTTGACCCCGAAAACAGCAGTTTAATATTTTTCATCCCACTCAATCAGGTTCCAATCATTTCTCACATTACAGTGATATGCAACCTGTTGCTCCCGGAGTTCAGGGGCATAATCAGCATTGTAAACAGTTTGGGCTTCACAAATTGCGCAATCCTTAGGATGGTCATTTCCCCTGGAACTCGAATCATTATTGACCCCTGATTTAACCATATTATTATGCCACATCAGAAAGCTTCTCCGTACCATCTTCCAGCTTTTTGATGATCTCCTGGATAGAATCAACCTGGGGCTCATCAAAATAAAATTCACCACATTGTTGACATATCCAGGCTGGGACTTCATCCAATGTCAAATGGTAGCCTTTTTTATCAATGTGGAAAGGGGCCACACCTTTAACCATTGTTCCCTGGCAATGCATACATTTCATGATTTTTTCCTTGTTTTATAATCGTTTTCCCAATCCTGTCTGCGCGGCAAATAGGCTGTTATTATAGCCAAATAGTCCTGTTTTGGCGAACAGACAACATGTATGGGCCGGTCTGTCGTGCCAAAAACAAGACAACTGTGACCACAACTGTGACCACGTGCATCTTCCGGATAATCTTCTATTATCTCACCGTTTTCTACAACGTGCCGGATATCTTTTGCAGTGATTAATCGGTCCGGCTTGGACATCTGCCGCACAGCATGGGGAAGAAACAATATTCTTTTCGCCGCACTTTCTTTTATCAGGTCAAGAGCGTCTTTTTTATTTGTCATTTCGAAATGTTTTCATCAAAATCTGCTAAATCTGGGGTCGGACCAGATTTGGAATTGGGGTCGCCCATTAAAGGGCAGAGGCCACACCAATAAACTGATTTCATTACAATTAAACTCAAAATAAGACCAAAATCCACCCTTAAACCAGCATTTTTGACCCCGAAAAAACTATTGATTTAGGAACTATTTTAGTGGGCCTGGTTTAGGAAACGAGCCATATTTTGAGCTGTTCCAGGAAAACTTTTAAGCACTTTTTTATCTTCTGTAACGAGAATGATTCCCAAGTCTTTTGCCAAGCTCACAAATTCACAATCATAGGCCGAACAGCCGCTTTTATTAGCCAGTCTCAAAACTTGAAACGAATTGATTTCATATTCATTTTCTTTTAGCAATTCTTCTGCCATGCCAATTATTTCAATTGCATCACTCAGTTCAATTATTTGTTTTCTTAAATACAGCGATAAAACATTTCTGAATTCACTTTTCCATAACGCAGGAACAATCCATATAGGATCTTGTTGAAATATTTGTTCCGCAGCAGCCGAAAGTTCTGCATTTAAATAAAAATAGCTGATAATATTAGTATCAACAACTATCATAGCCTGCCTTCAGACTTGGCCCTGTTAACAATATTTTCAGTTAAAAGGAATTTTTTTGTCTTATTTCTGGTTTGCCTTGCAAAAGACAGGTGCTGCTCTGGGTTTAATTGCCGACTTGTCGTTGCTCTCTCAATTAAATAAATAATTTCACTATTCACGCTGCGATGACCGCTGGCAGCCATTTGTTTTAATATTTCATAAGCGTGCTCAGGAATATTTTTTACTGTGATACTGGGCATATATCCACCTATTATTGGGTTCTATTATGGTTCCAATATGGTGTTTAAAACAGGAATTGTCAAGGTCAAGGGGGTTGGAGTCAAACCTTGATTATTGTCCTTAATTTCGTTTTGGGGTCGGACCGAGATAACTCACTAAATTGTTGGAATGCCGGGGACATCATACATAATTGCTATTTTTTTTCTGGTATAGCCGCAGGTCACGCTGACTGAAGGTTGTGTCTGCCTTCCCACTGCTTTGGAGCCAATCTGCGTTCGTTTTGTGCGTTCGTTTTGGGGTCGGGCCACACCAACAGACCGATTTCATTATGATTAAACTCTAAATATAGCCCCAATCCACCCTTAAACCAACATTTTTGACCCCGAAAATACCAGTTTAAGATTTTTCATTCCACGCAATCAGGTTCCAATCTTCATTCTCATAACAGCTATATGCAGCCTGTTCCTCTCGGAGTTCAAAGGCCCCGTCACTCTCTACAACCTGCCTGCCCCGAGCTCGCCCTATCAATCCATCTTTCACATCTTTGAGAAAACTTTCATCACCAACGGCTACACTCTCCGTCCATCGACTCTGCCGCTGATGCCTTTCGCCGGAAAGAGCCTCTTCAATCCACTTTCTGTGAATGCTTGCAAAATCGGTTAAATCTAAAACACAAAAAAGCTGCATCAAATTCTTATTATCAATAATTCTGTATCGTTTCTTTGGATTTTGGATTTCATTATATCCGCCATGCTCCCAGTCTTTCGGGTGCTTAACAACACCGGCTCTGACCATATTCATGTCAATATATGTCATGCAATGGGCCGGATGCTCACCGGTTTGAATGGCTGTAGCATGATAGAGATCTTCCCGATACGCACCTTTGCGGTTTTTTCGTTGGTTGTATTCAATACAGGGTCTGACCCTGCTAACCGTCATTCAAGAGGGTCATAAATAGTGAGATCAATTCCATCAAAATCTTTTACATTGTGGGTGACCAGCTTCAGCCCGTAGCACATTGCGGTGGCGGCAATGATGACGTCAGGCAGCTTGATTCTATTCGCCTGTTTTAGCCGGATAACTCTTTCAACAACGGTTTCCGACAACGGAAAGATATTTGCATACGAAATGAATTCTTCTGCTTCCCGTTTTTCTTTGTCATTGAATTTGCTAAAACCCAGGAACTCCACTTTGGTGATGACTGAAATATTGAACTCTGCTTTAAGGATTGCGGAGACCATCTCCTTGCCCAATGAAGATAAAGATCCATTAAAATGATCAAAATATTGGTATCAATTAAATTGTTTAAAGTCTGGTCCATTCGTCCCGCATCTGTTTAATTGCTGCATCAAGATTCTGGATTGAGCTCACCCCGTAAAATTTTTCCGGTGAAAACGCTCTATGATTTTTTGAATTATGTTGGTTTCCCGAATTCTGATTCCCATCGTTGGCGGGGAGAACCAGGATTTCCACTGTGGGATAATTGAAATCTTCAGGGATATTAATAATACTGCTTAATTTTTTTAAATCGACGATTCGCCTTATTGCTTCCATATTGTTCCCCTGTATATTTCTTATGTTTTATCCTTTATATCTTCAATGTATAGCCGTAGATCACGTTTAGACATAAATAATTTCTTTTAAAATATATTTTTTAGCGATTGGTTTTAACGTGCTTTCAATTCCCAAATCTACTTTATTTTTTAAGTTTTCTTCCAAATGCCTTTTGAGTCCGAAAAAACTTCTATATTTATTTTTGGATTCTATCTCTACTGCTATATCAATATCACTGTCTGCGTTTGCTTCATCTCTAGCGTAACTGCCAAAAAGACCGATTCGGATTACACCGTATTTTTCAGATAGTTCTTGCTTGTGTGAAGCTAAAAATTCAATTATTTCCCGCTTGTTCATTGTTTTTATCTCATGCCTAAAATATGTAATTCTGTGCGGAATTGGGGCTGCGGAATTGGGTCGGGCCACACCAACAGGCCGATTTTATTACAATTAGACTCAAAATCAACCCCAAATCCACCTTTAAACCAACATTTTTAACCCCGAAAATAGCAGTTTAAAGTTTTGCATCCCATTCAATCAGATTCCAACCATTTCCCATATTACAGTGATATGCAACCTGTTGCTCACGAAGTTTAAAGACCCCTTCACTCTCTACAACCTGTCTGCCCCGAACTCGCCCTATCAGTCCATCTTTCACATCTTTGACAAAGCTTTCATCTCCAACGGCGACACTCTCCATCCATCGACTCTGCCGCTTATGCCTTTCGCCAGCAAGCGCTTCTTCAACCCACTTTCTGTGAATGCTTGCAAAATCAATTACATCTAAAACACAGAAAAGCTGCATCAATTCCTGATGATCAATAATCCTGTATCGCTTCTTTGGGCTCTGGATCTCATTATATCCGCCATGTTCCCAGTCTTTTGGGTGCTTAACAACGCCGGCTCTGACCATATTCAAGTCAACATATGTCAGACAACGGGATAGATGCTCACCGGTTTAAATGGCAGTAGCATGGTAGCGATCTTCCCAATACGCACCTTTGCGTTTTTTTCGCTGGTTGTATTCCTGGCCGATACGCCCGGCTATCAGCTTGATCGAATCAGGAATAACATTCCGCTTAGTGTTACATATTCTTACTAAAGCGTTTTCCCCAATAAGCCGGCTTGCGTTTATTGTGGGCAAGCGCAATGATTCGAATATGATCAGGTTCAATTGAATAGATCAAATAATAAGGGAATTTCGGAACCAAATAACACCTAAATGGTGCTTGCAAAATCCGATATACGAATGGTGAGCCTGAAATTTGCTCAGAGGCTGATTCAATGGCAACTCGAAAACGAGTTCCCAGACCAGCTTGACACTCCTCATAATACAAGATGGCTTCTAAGAATTCTTCCTTAGCTTCTGGGTCAAACCGTACCGAATTCACTTGGTTATTAATTTTTCAGCCTCTAAAAAAACTTCATGCGCTGGTATTCCAGGACGCAGTCCTTTTTGATATTCTTCATATCTACGTTCAGCTTCATCAATCCATGCAAGATCAATATCGGTTAATGCATTTTCGTTAAGAGAGCTTAGCAAGCGGTCGGCTAAAAAAGCCCTTTCCTGAACCGAGAGATCAAGAGCTTCATTCTCTATCTTTTTCAGTAATTCACTCATATTTTATAGATCCTTGCATTTTTATTGTTAGTATCCCAATAATACCACCATATTTTAACATTAACTTCGTTTTTTTTATAAAGTCAAAATATTTCCTGGCTATCTCAGAAGCTTTGCTTTGATCCATTTTCTAAATTCCTCTTTGATGGTGTTTAGAAAATGGATTGTCAAATTTAGTTGCACATGGCACATGGTGTGTTAATGGGGGTTGAGAATTATACCTAATTTTGGACCAATGGAGGATACTCATAGCCGCGTATATCCCAGAAGGAATTCGGAGTCAGCTTAAACTCTTTCAATGCCTGCTTCAACGAAAATAATTCACGGAATCGGGGACCATACTTATTTTCCGTAACATAACGGTATATTCAATCGAATGCTTCGATAATGTCTTCAAGATTTTATTTACTCACTTAGTTTCTTAAGAATATTTCTGGCCAAAATTTCGTTGATTTCCCGATGCCTTGGAATGGGCTGACTTATCTTTGTTCTGGGGGTTTTGATACCAGTCATGCTTACCGCCATGTCTGATAAATATGCATCCCAATTGTTGGATGTCTCGGATTAAATCCTTACGCTTCATGCAATTTCCATTTCTCCAACATGGCGTACACAAGGAATGGTCCCATTGGTTAGATCCCGGTATATATCTTTTAAATTCACTTGAAGTTCTTCAATAGTCTCTCCCTGGGTCATATAATCAGGAAATTCTTCCCAATAACCCAACCACATGCCATTATCAAAAAAATATATATATTTTTTTTTCCCCATTATAGACCTCCAGATTATTCAGAATTATAGACCTCCAGATTATTCAGAATACTGATTTTATGTTACCGTTAAGGGAGAGATCGAGTCAAGTTAAACAGAGTCTGACCCTGATAACCAATTGAGTTTTTAATGAAAACCTATATTTAATGGAGGGTTGATGAGGGTTGGGGTCGGGCCACACCAACAGGCTGATTTCATTACAATTAAACTCAAAATCAAGCCCAAATTCACCCTTAAACCAACATTTTCGACCCCGAAAACAGCAGTTTAAAATTTTTCATCCCACTCAATCATGGGAATTCGAGGGGCACCATACTTGATTTCCGTTTTTTATATGACTCTATTCCGCATATCACCGGTTTATGTATCATAATTACTGTTGAATCTTAAGACACCATCTTTTGCACTATATTAAAAAAAAAGGACCCGCCATGGGCTTATGCTTTCTGGTGGGGTGATTGCCCATTCGATGCAGCGCCTGGATAAAATCCGTAAATTGGTTGGTGGCCTCTTTAGTTCCGGGATTTTGGGTTATTTCGATCTTTTGGATGTTGCTGAAATCGACCGAACCGGAGAACGCGACGAGTTCCCGTTTTGCCTGTTCTGAAAGTTTCATGAAAACTCATTCCTAAGCTGAACCAACAGGTTCTGTTTATTGAAAAGGTCAAAATAGTCTTCAAGAAGTTCCCAGTCAACATTTTGTTGGTTCATCTTTTTGTACTTCAGAAGCAGACGCATATCCTGAAAATCGGCAGCGTGGCGCGACGGCTCATTGGCAATCGCTTGGACTTTGAGGCCGATAATATCTTCAGGAAAAAGTACTTTTACAGAATATTGATCAAAAACCGTAAAACTTTGTACCCGAGTAAGCATCTCTCTGGCAAGGTGTCTGAACGCATGAATGATATCGATATGACCCAACGTTTTAATGCTGGAGGAATATTGTGAAATATTTTCGGTTTTATAAATGCATGAATACATGGCAGAAGATAGAACATTCTCTGCTTTTTCAAGATCATCGACCAGGATCAAGAAGTCAATATCTATGGTCGAACGGAGAATGCCCATGACACCAAGTGCAAATCCTCCAATGAGACCATATTGGATGCCTTCTTCTTCAAAAGGTTGAATGACCTGCTTAAAGACCAGTTCAAAATCCATAATTTTAGTTTATTTGGGGGGCGGGCCATACCAACAGACCAAAAAATTTTTCATCCCACTCAATCAGGTTTCAATCCTCATTCTCATCACAGCTATATGCAGCCTGTTCCTCTCGGAGTTCAAAGGCCCTTTAAATTTCATAGGCAGGGCATAGGGTAACCACATTTAAATTATTCAAAGCTTTTAAAAATCAGATGTGGATACAGCTCCGCCCTGTCGGTTACGGATTGAGTCGTTCCGATTAATAAAAACGCGATATCAAAGCAATAATTGTGCCAGCATCGCAGCAGCGTTATGTTCTTTATAATACGTTGAAATATATATATGATTCTATCGATACAAAATACTATTTTTATAGCGGCTGGATAATAAAAGCAATATTTATTACATTTATTTCGCAAAATCTATTTAAATTCGGGATCTAAATTCAAGATCGGACATAGATAACCAATTGAATTTTCGCAATGGGGGTTTAACCCAGCAAGGACTCTGATCAGCTTAATGCTATTTCAAACCAATTTGTAATATTGCATTACAAATTGGTTTGAAAAATGAGAATCGTGATGATTCGGGATTTTCTGAATATGCTTCTTGCTTAACTGATGGCTTTTGATCTGTCTATCCCTGATATGACATGTTTGTGATCAAATATACCCCAACATTGCATAAAATTTTTATAAAAATGATGAAACCAGTTGATATGCAAGGACAAAAGAAATGTATACTGCGAAATCAGGAATTCACTGTGTGTGACGTCCTGATCTAAACAATTTTTACTTAAAATTTTACCCTTCGGGGAAGCCATGAGGATTTCATCTTCGGCGTTATCAAGGTCTTGCAGTAGATTACTACGCCGGCAACCTTGATGCCTTGAAGCTAAAATCCTCATGACTTCTGCAATGTTGGGGTATAGTCAAGCCGTTTCAAAGGCAAATCCGAGGATGTTGCGTTTTTTTTTGAAAAATCGATTCCCACCAAAATCACGTTCTTTCCGGCCTGGACATATGAGTCATGGTATCCTTTCTCTCGAATCTGATCTATGGCTTTTTGGCCGTCGCCCAGAATCTCAACAACCTTAAACTCCAATATATATACGGTCTGATCCGTTTTCAAAACCAGATCGGCCCGGCCATGGCTGGCGCTTTCCTCCGGGCGAAGATCAAAGCCAAGGGAGGCCAGAAGTGCGTATATGACCGAAGCATAATATCCTTCGTACCTATCCATGTTGCTTGCTGTGTACCACTCATGGGGAATTGAGGAAAAAAAGGATTTAAAAATTTGCTGCACGCTGTCCATATCCCGTGATTCCAGGGCATGGTACAGGTTGTTTTGAAAACCTGCCACTTCCTGCACCCCCGGCGCATAACCGGCAAGTATGGCATCGCTAAAACTGAGCTTTACTTCCTGATTAGGGAGTTTAAGGCGGAATACCCGCCGGGGACCGACCTGTATCATGGAGTCGATGGTTAAATAACCGCGTTGGAATAAAACAGTTTCTGCCGTCAACTGGTCAATGGCATACGATGAAATGACCGATTCATTAACATCAATCCCGTCAAGATTTGGCACATAAAAGCGATTTTGCTGCAGCAATTTAATCAGAAACGTTGGGGTAGCGCTTTCGAACCAATAGTTGCCGTAGAACCTGTTCCTAAAAAACAACAATATATCAAAAGGATTGTAGACCCTTTCTTTCCCCAAAAAGGAGTAACCGTTATACCATTCCCGCAGCGTATTAATATCTACGCCTTCAAGGCGTTCGTGAAAGGTTCCGGTCAGTTCTTTTTCCGTATAGCCGCAAAGCGCTCCCATGTCAGGCTGCAAGCTGATATCTTCCAGATTGTTCAAGTCGCTGAAAATACTGACTCGGCTGAATTTGCTTACCCCGGTGATGAAGCAGAACCGGATATAACGATCGTTATCTTTGATGACCGAGTAAAAATTTTTTAGACCGTCCCGCATCTCTTCAGCTTTGGATGGGTTTTCGATGTGATCAAGGATGGGTTTGTCATACTCATCCACTAAAATGACAACTGATTTTCCGGTCTTTTCAAAAATTGATGTAATCAAATTCTTGAATCGTCCGTTGATTGTCAAACCTGCGATGTTCACACCGGCCTGATGGGCATTGGCTGCAAGGATTTCTTCGAAAAAATCATTCAAATGTTTATTGTCGAAAAACCGGCCTCCGGCAAAACTAATTGAAATAACGGGATGAGTATCTTCCCAGTCCCAGTTTTTTTCAAGATAAAGTCCTTTAAACAGCTCTTTTTGTCCTTCAAACGCGCATTTTAAGGTATCGACAAAAAGGCTTTTGCCGAACCGGCGAGGGCGGGACAAGAAATAGTACTTCCCGGAATCACACAAATGCTGGACATATTGGCTTTTGTCCACATAATATGCGTTCCCGTTAATTATCTCAGAAAACGTTGAGATGCCTATGGGTAGTTTTTTCATTTCTTTTTAAGCGGCCTCAAAGGCAAATCCTACAATATTGCGCTCTTTTCTTGAAAAATCAATTCCCACTAGAATCACATCTTTTCCTGCCTGGACATATGAGTCATGATATTTTTTTTCCCGGATTTGGTCTATCGCTTTTTTGCCGTCTCCCAGGATTTCCACTACTTTGAACTCTATCACATATACTGTTTGATCTGTTTTGAGTACCAGGTCTGCCCGGCCATGACTTGTGCTTTCTTCGGGATGAAGATCAAGCCCGAGGGAGGCCAAAAACGCGTAAAGGACCGAGGCATAGTAGCCTTCATATCTGTCCAGATCACCGGCTGAGTACCATTCCCAGGGAATGGATGAAAAAAGAGACTGAATCAAAACGTTTACCTCATCCATTTCCCTTGATTGCAGCGCTTTCGACATTTTCAACCGCAGACTGCCGGTTGCAGTACTGCCGGCCGTGAAATAATCAAGAAGATGCATATTCAGACTGACACGCACTTCCTGGTTGGGATAATCCAATGTGAAAATTCTCTGGCCCGGAGCTAGTGTTTCCACTGATTTAACCGTCAGATAGCCAGACTGAAACAGTACCGCCTCCGGAAGCAGGCGGGCAAGGTCAAACCCGGAAAGAAGCCCCTGGTCTATCTCTATATGTGATAAATTCGGGATGTACACCTTGTTCCGGTAAAGAAGTTTAATTAAAAAACTGGGCGTGGCACTTTCAAACCAGTAGTTGCCATATTGTCCTTTTTTCAGAAACAACAGCACATCAAAGGGATTGTAGACACTTTCTTTCCCCAAAAAAGAATAGCCGTTGTACCATTCCCGCAGCGTGTCTATATCTACCCCGTCAAGGCGTTCGTGGAAGGTTTGGGTCAATTCTTTTTCCGTATACCCGCAAAGCGCTCCCATTTCAGGCTGCAGACTGATATCTTCCAGATTGTTCAGGTCGCTGAAAATACTGACCCGGCTAAATTTGCTTACTCCGGTGATGAAGCAGAACCGGATATACCGGTCGCTGTCTTTGATGACAGAGTAAAAATTTTTAAGACCATCCCGCATCTCTTCGGCTTTGGATGGGTTTTCGATGTGATCAAGGATGGGTTTGTCATATTCATCCACGAGTATCACCACCTGTTTGCCGCGTTTTATCCAAAGCTTTTGGATCAGTTCGGCAAACCGATCGGCGACCAATGTCTGCCCACAAGTGACACCATGGTATTCGGCCTGCTCAGAAAGGAGCCTGAGAATTCTATGGTTCAACTCAGCTTTGTCTTCTACAACGCCCCTACCAAAACTAATTGAAATAACGGGATAAATTTCTTCCCAATCCCAGTTGTCTTCAAGATAAAGCCCTTCAAACAAATTCTTTTGCCCTTCAAACGCGCATCTCAGGGTATCCACAAAAAGGCTTTTGCCAAAACGGCGCGGGCGGGATAAAAAATAGTACTTCCCGGAATCACACAAAGATTGGACATATTGACTTTTGTCCACATAATAAGCGTTTCCGTTAATTATTTCAGAAAACGTTGAGATACCTATGGGGAGTTTCTTCATTCAGATCGGATCAGGAATAGTTGGTCGCAATCCACTTTTTATAGGAATCGCTCAGCAGGTTATTCCACCATGGTTGATGGTTCAGGAACCAGGTAAGGGTTTTGCGGATACCGGTTTCAAAGGATTCATCGGGTAAAAAACCAAGATCATTCTTGATCTTTTGGGCATTAATTGCATACCGTCGGTCGTGCCCTAACCTGTCTTTCACGTGGGTAATCAAGATTTTCGGATCCGTTGCCTGTGCTGCCGGAGAGGTGGAAAATCGTTGAGCAAGGCTCTTATCGTTGGAAAACTGCTCCAGCAGCAAGTCGCAAATCAGATGAACGATATCAATATTTGCCCATTCATTGGTGCCGCCGATATTATATGTCTGACCGGGTACACCCTTTTCCAATATCAAGTCCACACCCCGGTTGTGGTCGTCTACGTAAAGCCAGTCACGGATTTGCCTGCCGTCACCATATATCGGCAGGGATTTATTAAACAGGGTATTAATAATCACAAGGGGAATCAGTTTTTCAGGAAACTGAAACGGTCCGTAGTTGTTGGAGCAATTACTGATTGTGGTGTTAAGCCCGTAGGTCTCGTGGTATGCCCGAACCAAATGGTCGGAAGATGCCTTGCTGGCAGCATAGGGGGAATTAGGCGCATAGGGTGTTGATTCCGTAAAGGCAGGATCGTTGGGGCCTAATGTGCCATACACCTCGTCTGTTGATATATGATGAAATCTGTGAGGTTTATGGCCGGCGTCCAGCCAAATCTTTTTAGCGGCTTTGAGCAGGGTGTGGGCGCCGACAATGTTTGTGTTAATGAATTCATCCGGGCCGTGGATAGATCTGTCGACGTGGGATTCTGCTGCAAAATGGACAATGGTATCGATATTGTGATTTTCCAGCAGGGCCTCTACCAGTGGCTGATCTAAAATATTGCCGTGAACAAATTTAAATTTGGGGTTTTTTTCCGCTTCTGTCAGGTTGTCCTTATTGCCGGCATAGGTGAGGGCATCCAGAACCACGATATTGTCTTCCGGGTATTTGTTAAGCCAATAATATACGAAGTTGGTGCCGATAAAACCTGCGCCACCTGTGACAAGAAGGTTTCTCATTTGAGCTCCTTGAGCATGGATCTAAGCTGTTTGCGCCAGTGGATCGGTTTTATATCCAAAGCCTGCCAGAGGGATATTTTATCCAAAACGCTGTAAAAAGGGCGTTCGGCAGGGGTTGGATATTGGCTGGCCGGGATGGGGTTTATAGGGATTTCCTTTTGGATGAGATTCAGGTTCAGAGCTTCTTCCTGGATGGCGATGGCAAAGTCATACCAGGAGGCTACACCGGCATCAGTGAAATGGTGAGTGCCGGTCAATTTTTTATCAATGGCGCTCCATATGGCCGTAGCCAGACCATTCGCCCAGGTAGGTGTGCCGATCTGTTCATCAATGACATTCAGTTCCGGCTTTGTCTCCATGAATTTGAGCATGCTTTTGACAAAATTGCTGCCGTGGGCGGAATAGAGCCAAGCGGTTCTTAAAATGGTGGCATCATTATCAAGGATTTCCCGAACGGCCAGTTCTCCTTTGAGTTTGGTTGCACCGTAGATTGAGACCGGATCCGGTTTGTCCTGGGGGAGATAGGGTTTGTGATTCATTCCGTTAAATATAAAATCTGTGGAGATATGGACCAGGTGGATCCTTTCTGTACTGCATATATCGGAAATCTGCCTGACGGCACCGTGATTGAGCCTGTCTGCAGCCTCCTGCTCCTGCTCTGCTTTGTCCACTGCCGTGTAGGCGGCCGCGTTGATGAGAACATCCGGATGATTGTTGCGGATAAAAGCGGCAATTCGGTCGGAATCCATCAAATCAATTTCGGGGTAGTCATAGGCAAAGAAATTGATACCTGCTGGACAGGTTCTACCCAATTCCCACCCCAGTTGGCCGTTGGCACCAAAGAGCATAATTTTCATGTAAACACCTCTGCAGACGCAAGCGTTTTGCCCTGTTCATCTTTGTCAGAAAGCACAGGGGCCGTTTCAAGGGGCCACGCGATGTCAATATCCGGGTCATTCCACAGGATACTGCGTTCGTATTCCGGGGCGTAATAGTCTGTGCATTTGTATGAGAATTCAGCTTCATCGCTTAATACATAAAAGCCGTGGGCAAAGCCCGGGGGAATCCAGAGCATGGCTTTATTTTCTGCAGAAAGGGTGTGCCCGACCCACTTGCCGAACCAGGGGGAGGATCTGCGGATATCCACAGCCACATCAAAAACTTCTCCGTATGTGACACGCACCAATTTACCCTGTGGCCGCCGGATTTGATAGTGAAGGCCTCTTAATATCCCTTTTGTGGATTTGCTGTGGTTGTCCTGTACAAACGTGAATTTACCAACATGCGTATCAAAATCATTTTGGCGAAAGGTCTCAAGGAAAAACCCTCTGTGGTCTCCAAACACCTGAGGCGCTAACAATACAACATCGGGAATCGATAAGGGAATATATTTCATTTTATTATCTTTTTAAAAGATTAAGCAGGTATTTGCCGTATTCGTTTTTTTTCATGGGGGACGCAAGCTGTTCCAACCGGTTTTCATCTATCAACTCCATTCTAAATGCAATTTCTTCAAGACAGGCAATTTTGAGTCCCTGGCGGTCTTCAACTACTTTTATAAATTGTCCGGCATCCATCAGGGACTCATGGGTACCGGTATCAAGCCAGGCTGTGCCACGGCTGAACAGTTCAACCGTCAGATTCCCCCGGTCAAGATAGGCTTTATTGACATCGGTAATTTCAAGTTCTCCACGAGCTGACGGCGTGATTTGTTTGGCAATATTAATTACATCGTTGTCATAAAAATATAGCCCGGTTACGGCATAATTTGATTTTGGTTTTTCAGGCTTTTCTTCCAGGCTTGTAACCTTACCGTTATCATCAAACCCAGCAACACCGTAACGTTTAGGATCTTTAACATAATAGCCGAAAATGGTGGCGCCCTGTTCCTCTTTTGCAATGGTCTGCAAACGAGTTGAAAGACCTTCTCCGTAAAAAATATTATCGCCCAAGATCAGGGTTACAGGATCATTTTGTATAAACGATTCCCCGATGATAAAGGCCTGGGCCAGCCCATCCGGGGATGGTTGGACAGCATAGTCTATGGACAGCCCCCACTGGACGCCGTTGCCGAGCAGCCCTTTAAAATTATCCAAATCTTTAGGGGTGGTAATGACAAGGATCTCTTTTATCCCTGACAGCATGAGCGTTGACAAGGGATAATAGATCATGGGCTTGTCATAAACAGGCATGAGCTGTTTGCTGACAGAATAAGTCAAGGGGTAGAGACGGGTACCCGATCCGCCGGCCAGAATGATTCCTTTACGCATGGTTGAACGCTATCCCCAATTAATATTACTTAATTAAAAACGATAAATTTTGTCGTTTATTTCGTTGATTAGAAATCTTAATTATCCTGCCCCTCAACGCTGCTTAAATATTTGATGGCTCCAATAACAGTATTTCACACACCACCGGTTATAAAGAAACAGCAATCCAGGGCCGACTGAAAATATCAAACGGCAAAATTTAAATAAATTGTTTAAATTTTTTGCAGGTAGGGCGGAGGGGACAGGTCAAAAACCGTTTTAAGAAAGGACGGTTTTTGACCTGTAATAGTGTGATCTACTTATTTTAGGGATCTTCTTCTGATAACCCAGGCCCAACCAAAAAGGCCAAGGCCAAAAAGGCTTAAGGTGGCGGGTTCGGGAACTTCGCTGGTTGTCCAGTCCCCTTGATCTATGGTAGCGCTGGCCCAGGATTCGTTTTGTATAATAGAGCCAATAGCGTCTGAGTCAATGTCGCCATCATTGTCCATATCAAAATCGCTGCTGTCAACAGTGCCATTGCCGTTCCTATCAAAGTCAGAATAGGCGAGGGCGGACAGTGTAGTACCAGTTACAGCAGTTTCAATGACAAATACGTCAGTTCCATCGGAAACCCAAAAATCAATTGCATTAATGCTCAAATCAGAATTCACGGTGACTGATGGATAGGCTGATGTCCAGGAAAAGAAGTCATTGGAATAGGTCGTTCCGCCTATTGTCACAGAAATCGTAAATACCGAGTCATAAGCGTTATAACCATTTACAACAGCATCTAAACCGTTGTGCATGCTGGGATCAGTGGCAGTACCTTGAGTGGTATCAATAGTGAATAAAACAGTAGCATCGCTGCCATTCAAAGTTAAAGCGTTAGAATATTCAAGTATCGAGGCGTTGGCCATACACGCCAATGCCATAACAAAAAGTATGGCTAAAAAAAACGGCCTAATCGTTCTTAATAACATGTGAGATCTCCTGATTTAGCTCATTATTATTAACTTGCGGCAAGAATAAAAGTGGGGCCGTTGGTGGTCCCGCATGTGCGTCGTGACTGCTTGCATGCACCAAGCACGCTCTCTTCCGGTTTGCAGCGGACAATCACAACAAGTTTGGGGTCTGAGTATTCCTTTTTTTTCATGCTTTCCTCCAAAAATTATAAATTAATTTATATTTGATGGCTTTTCAAAAATTTTTTATCTACTGCTTTATGGCGTCTAATCACGCTCAACATACTATATTCATTCCATATCCGTACACCATAGTTTGCAGTGCCAAATTTTCAATTAACCATCGGTTGGCTTTTTACTGATTCATCATATTGATTTAGCTCCAACACAACGCTAAACTTCTAAGCAAAAAACGTACCTAATAGCCACAAAGTGACCTTTTTTCTCTTATAATTATAATCACTTGCATAACTGCTACATTTCATTGCTTTTGTGGTTCTTATCAAAAATCTGTGGTTATAAAAACAATTTTATTATTTGTCACTTTTTTTCCACAACATATGTAATCTTTTTCTATATCTTCTGTCGTGCTTTAGCCACATCACAAAAATACGGGATGTGGCCGTCAAGGCGGTTGGTTTCAAGATCGGCATGGGCCGGACACCATGAGCAGATGTCATGCAAATCGCACGACCCACAAGTGGCTTTATATTGGCCACCGGTTGATGACAGTGCAATAATGCCCGGGGTAAAATGATTCCAGGCATGGGCCAAGGTATTCGTTCGCAAATCAAGCGTGCAGTCCGGGTTTACAAGGGAGGGACAAAGCTGAAACCGACCGTCCCAACTAATGGCGCATGTGTTAATGCCAGCCTGACATCTAAAGAGGGGATCTGGATTTATCCGGGGCTGGTCCAAAAGGTTTTGGCAGGTCTGCTCCAAGGCGTTGCGCCTATCCGGGTCTTTTTTTTCAAGGGCGACAATCTGTGCCGGTGTAAGGCGCTGGGCAAGGATTTCCATATTCCTTTCCGGATTCTTGTCCGCCCTGAGTTGTAAAAAAGGGTCAAATCTAAAAGGCTGTTTGGATTTAGCCCGGCAGAAGTCCGCAATGCCGTCAAAATCAGGCAGGTTAGCTTTGATGATGGTCGACTTCAATGTAACCGGCAACCCCGCAGACAGAAGCCGATCAATCCCTCTCATTGTTGACTCAAAGGTGTTTTTCCGGGTGACTTTTCTATGGATATCTGCAGTAGTTGCATATACTGAGACTTCGATTTGTCTTGGGGGGTATTTTTTGAACAAATAGATGTGATCTGCGGAGATCAAGGACGCATTGGTGAAAAGAGAGACCAAAATCCCCCGGGTCCTGATATAAGTATAGATTTCCGGGAAATCAGGCCGAAGCAAGGGTTCGCCACCACTTAAAAGCACCCAGAGCACATCCATTTTTATAGCCTGGTCCGTCAAATTTTTGATCTGATCCAGACTTAACTCGTTTTCTATGGCTTGTTGATCACCGGCCTCACGATTGATGTAACAGTGGACACAGTTATTATTGCACCGGGCAGTCAGGTCCATGACAATGGAGAGAAGCGCTCTTTGCTTTTTTGCCCGCTTCCACAGTGAGAGGTCCCCAATGGACAGGCTTTCTTCAGAATTAGACATGACAAATCTGTCTTTTTATCGCCCTGACAACCGGTAAAACAAAATGATTGAGCAACCCGATCCTTGAGGCAACGGCAATGAGTCTCCCACGCCATTTGGAAGTCAGAATTTCTTTGCCGTTTGACTCTATCATCTCCACCCTAGCCAGGATATCTTTTTTATCGAACCAGCCGTCACAGCTTTTAAGATTGTCGCCTTTAAGCAAATATCGGTTACTTTTTTTAAAAACAATTCTATGGACTATCATTTTTTTGTGCTGATGCATGGCCGCCAGAACAACATCCCCTATTTTTGGTTTTTGAACCGGGGATAACGGGACCAGGGTGAGAATGCTGTCGTGCCTGATAAATGGGCTCATGCTGACTCCGGAACACTGAATTTTAAAACTGCAACCCGGGGTTTGCTTGAAAAATGCCGTCATCATCGCATAAAACTCTTCTCCTGAAGGGCTCAGGATGTCCATTCCACAATAATGCCCTTTTCAAGAAGTTCGGAAATCAATGTTTTTACGCCTGCTTCGATCCGGCTGGTGTCAGCCTCATATTCTTCGGCAATGGCTGAGCAAATCTGCCTTATTGTTTTTTTTTGCTCTATACATTTCCAGGCAAGCGCACCGGTCTCGTTAAAGGAAAACATGGCGTCACTAAAGTCTGCTATGCCCGATTCAATAGGGACAATGACAATTTCACCTAGAATATCTCGGGAAATTATTTTTTCTGATGGGGCATAAATAGTATCCAGATCCATTACGCTTACATTCCTTTTATTATATCGTAGGCCCGACCGGTTTTGTCAAACTGAAGATTCCAGCAGGGAATATGCCGGCAAAGACCGGACAAAAAATCAAGTGCGTTGTCCCACCAGTCGCGGGTTTCAAAAGGACGAATCATACAGCCCAAAAGACGTTCAAAAGCATAACGCTTATCCGTAACCGGGACAACCTGATTGGCATTGGCCTTTTCAAGAAAAAAAATGCCTTTTAAGGGGACGGTCTCCGGGGAGACATCAGGAACATCTCCGTGACTCCAAGTACCTGAAACAAAATAATTTTGACCTTTTTTACGTATGATGTTGCGATCATCACACAGAATATCAGCCCCTTGTTTCATGATGCCGGCCATGGTGGATTTACCGGCGTCCGAGTGACCCACAAATAAAAAGCCCTGCTTATCTAAACTTACACCCAGGGAGTGCATGATACAACCGTTTCTATATGCAAGGATGCGCCCCATGAGGATCTGATCGGTGGGAAACATGGTTAGGCTGGTCAATCCACCCTTAAGAAACTTCTCTCTAATACTATCATCATTATAGATATCTAAAAACGAGTGTTCCTGGTCAGTAACAACGGTTCTAAAATAATTCTCATAGGGAGGTTCTGGTTTTATCCACTTATAAATCCATTGGCCGGCCTGGTGATAGATCGCCCAAGGTGGTTTCAGGTAAACGCGATTTTCAGGCTTTGGCATTGTCCTGCATTCTTCGAACCGATGGTGAAGAACAATATTTTCCTCTAAAGGGGCACTGATTTCAAAGGCCTTGAATTTTGGGCTGAAGGTCGTGTCTGAAAAGGGCAAATCACTTTTCACCTCGATACTCATTCCTGCAATCTGAAAAAACATCTTAGGCATAACTAAAAAATCACGAGCCTCAAAATTAAGAAAGCTAAAACATAGCTCCGCCCTGTTGGTTACATTTTCTTTGCGGAGTCAAATATTACCATCAACTAATTGTATTTACTATTTTTAGACTATTGCATATTTCATAAGAAAGGTCATCAAAAGCCAATGAGCCTGAAGTATAAAATATGCAATTCCGCCTGTCAAGGATCTCGAAATCAACAAATTTGCCATATTAATACTTTGAATATCTTAACGAATTGTGATTTGAAATTATCTATTTGGGACAAGCGCATTCAACTTAACACATTTAACACACTTTCTCTTAAAACGAGCTTAAGATTACTAACAAAGCAAAACATATACCACCCCAACACATTATAACCAGATAACTTAAGGCCCCAATTTGGCAGCTTCGTAAAAAGCCATCGCCTATTGCGTTATGGCAGCCGACCAGGCTCGACATACAATATACATGCACTTCCCCTTTGTTAAACACTATACCTTGCAGACGAAATTTTTTACTCGGTCATCCATTTAACTTTTTAAAGGTCATGATCATTTAGGCACGGGATATATGGCATATTCGTTTATGTGTTACAAAATTTGCATTCTGTCTGATTGTAGGTAATTAAAACCACAGATTCGAAATTATATATTTCAGAGTGCTATTTTTGTAACCACAGGTGCATTTTTAGTAACCAGATGTCAAACTATATTGCATAAATGCAAAAGTTATTAAAGCCCCCTAAGGGGATAACAATCATATTCTAACAATTTCGAGATACCAAAAAATACCTGAGATACCTAAGATCGTCTATAAAATAACGACGGGGAAATTTCAATTCAGCTAAAAACAATACAGGCCCGGTGCAGCCCGTCTTCTTCCCTGCTGGTATAGGCCCAGCCAAGCCTGTCGCACAACTGTCGGGTCAGTTGCAGGCCCAGCCCGAACCCCAGATCCCTGCCCGTGTCATCTTCGTCGGGGATATGATTGATAATTTGAACACAGGTTTCGTTCTGAAAAATCCGGACCTGACCGCGCCAGGTGTGCTGAAACGCATTACGGATCAGATTGCCGGTTACAATACGCGCAGGCACCTGGGCCAGGGTTATCACAGAAGGCATAGTATCCAGAACAACTTGAACATCCTTATCCCTGAGCAGATATTTAGCCTCTTCGGTCAATTCCAGAACAAGCTGTTCAAGATCCATATCCGAAACCGGCAACTGAACCTGTTCATCCTGGCCCAGCCACAAAAGGGTCTGGGTCAGATGCTTCATGGTAAGACTGGCTCGATCCACACGGGCTATGATTTTATTTTTTTGCCGGGTCTGGCGCGCAATTTTATCCGGATCTGTGCCGGTGATATCTAAATCGCTTTCATTCAACTTTTTAAGCAGTTCAACATTACTTCTGATTACACTGATAGGCGTACGAAGCTCATGGCTGGCGTGGCGCAGAAATTTGTGCTCCCTGTCCAGGCTCTCCTGGACGGATGACAGGCTCTTTTGAATGAGCCGGGCCAGCTCATTGAGTTCAGGATAAATGAAATCGGGGGCTGGTGCTTTAAGCTGATCCGCGTCCAGTCCATGGGCCCACTGCCCTAAAGACTTTACCGGACGTTCCACCTGTTTCAAGAGCATCCAGATCAACACGGAGATCCCCATCGCTGTCAGCAAACTGATCCCAAACAGCATACGCTTATTTTCTTTACCCCCATTCCCGATCAGGGGGGAAGTTTTGTGAGGTGAAGGTAGATGTACGACATAATACATCTCGTTGCCCAGCTGAAGAGACATGGCAAAAACGACGTTCTTAGGCTTACCAAACCATGAATCCTCCTTGCGAACCAAAAGCTTTCCCGGCGTTTGTGGGCAATCCATTAGCTGCTTTATACTCTCCGGCATCTGCCCCCACTGTTTTGCAATCATGAAACCGCTGAAACGTGTCAGGTTGTCCCGCTGATCTTCGGGTGTTGTTTTAATGTAACTTTCAAGCACATGGACCATATTCCCGGCAATAATATTGTCCATGCCTTTAAAAAAGAATCTCACGCTTAATACCGAGTAACCAATAATCAAAACCGCAGCCATCATTAAAAAAGAGAGAATCACAAACCATTTAAGGCTGATGGACATTTTCATTTTAATCCCCTTCCCCTTCTTTTATGGAAAAGCCACGTCCGGGAATGGTATGGATCAAGGGCAAGTCAAACCCATCATCCACCGCCTTTCGCAAATGATGCATATGCACTTTAAGACTGTTACTGTCCGGGGGATCATCCCCCCACACGGCATCAATGAGCTTTTGCTTGGGTACGGTTTCAGGGGCGGCGCGCAAAAGGGTTTCCAGGATCTGCCGGGCAATGGGCGACAGTTTGATATTCCGCCCTGCCCGGGTCACCGCGTCTTCTTTCAGGTTCATTTCAAGGTCTGCACAAGTTAGCAGCTGGACCTGGCCGGATCTGCGCCGTGCCAGGGCATGGATTCTCACCACCAGTTCCCGAAGCTCAAAGGGTTTAACCAGATAATCGTCCGTCCCGGCCTTAAACCCGTCCACCTTGTCATCCAGGCGGTCCCGGGCAGTGAGCATAAGCACTGGAGTATCATTGCCCGCTGAACGCAGTTCCCGGCACAGGGTCAGCCCATCAAGCCGGGGCAGGTTAAGGTCCAGCAGCACCACATCATAAGCATTATCCGCCAGAAGCTTTTGGCCAGCCACCCCGTTGCTTGCATAGTCGCAGGAGATGGATTCAATGGCCAGGTAGTCAATCACAGTTTCGGCCAGATCAAAATCATCCTCCACTAAAAGCACGTTCAGCACATCTCTTTCCTTTCAGCAAACGGGTTTATCCACCACCAACACCAGTTTAATACCCTGCCGATATCATGGTGGACCACCAGAAGCACCGGGATCAAAACTAAAGTGATCACCGTAGCAAACATAATACCATAGGCCAGGGACACGGCCGCCGGAATCAAAAACTGGGCCTGATGCGAAGTTTCATACAACAGCGGCAAAAGTCCTGCCACCGTGGTAAAAGAGGTTAAAAGAACCGCTCTTAAACGGCTTTTTCCAGCCCAGCTCACCGTTTCAAGCAATGAGGTGTCGCCACTTCTTTGAAGATCATTAAATGTGGAGACCAAAAGCAGACTGTCATTAACCACCACACCAGCCAGGGCAATGATACCATTAAGGGATAAAATCCCCAAGGAGAGATCGTTTAGCCAGTGCCCTAAAACCGCCCCCACAATACCAAAAGGGATTGCCGTCATGATTAAAAAGGGTTGCATGTAGGACTTCAACGGAATGGCCAGCAGAAAATAGATAATAAACAAAGCCAGGATAAACATATTCACCATGGAGGTTTCGGTCTCAGCCTGCTCCTGGGCTTCACCGGAAAATTCGATATCCAGACTGGAGTATTGCTGTTTGAGTTTGGGCACCAGCTGCTTTTTAAGCTGTGCCACCAGTTCCGTGGAAGACATGATATCCTTGTCCACGTCTGCTGAGATATACACCGCCCGTTTGCCGTCTATGCGGGTGATGGTGTCCCGGGTATACCCGTAAGTCACCTTGGCCACACTGGTCAGGGGCAGTACAGTACCGTCGGACGTTCTGACATCGGCATTGAGTACATCGCTGACACTTTTTCTGGCGCCTTCGGGATAGCGCACCTTCACCTCCACCTCATCCACGGAACGCTGGAACCGCTGGACCACCTGACCGGAAAAGGCCTGGAGAACCTGTTCGGCCAGCATATCCGTGGTAAAGCCTAACGCCCTGCCCTGGGCGGTTAGTTCCATGAAAAGCTGGGGTTGGCCCGGTTCCAGGTTATCTTCAATACCGCTCACCGCAGGCATGGTGGATAATTGCGACTTAATAGTATCGCCGGCCAGGGTGAGTACCGTATCATCACTGGATCGCAGTTCAATGCGAAGGGCATCAACCATGGCCGGTGCATTTTGAACGCTCAGGGTTTTTGTACCCTCGGGTGAGCCTGACAACTCCCGCCACTTGCGGGTAAACGTGTTGATATCATAGGGAGCATCCGCTGTCAGCTGCAACTTCACAGACCCGGACTGGTCTGCTTCGGAAAGCACCTGCAGATATGCAATGGCAGAGTTTTCATCATCTTTGGCATGTCGCAGCTCCCGGTCCGCCTCATGGGCCTTTGATTCCAGAAGCGCCAAGGCGGTATGGGTTTGGCCGTAACTGGCATCATTCTTCATGGTCAGTTCCGCCCGCACCGTATCGCCGGGAATATCCGGGAAAAAACTCATGCGAACCATACCTGTAAACGGCATGGAAAGGACAAAAATAAAAATACCGGCAAACACCACCAGTACGGCATAACGGTGGTGAAGAGCGATCTTGATCAACGGCCCGTAAATGCGTTCATTCACTTGATTCAAACTCTGGTCGGTGATCTTTTGCACCCGCATCCAGCCTCGTTTTATTGGATTCTTTCCAGGCGTCTGGCGTGTGTTGAGATGGGCCAGATGGGAGGGCAGGATCAATTTGGATTCAATGACCGACAGCACCAGACAAATGGTGACGACAATGGCGAACTGGGAGTACAATTCACCCATGTGGCCGCTGACCTGGGAAATCGCATAAAATGCCGCCACCGTGGTGAATACACCAAACAAGGTGGGCACGGCCACGGCCTGGGTGCCCCGGATGGTGTTTTCAATGGTGTCACCGTCCTTGGATCGCAAAGTATAGATACTTTCGCCGATCACCACGGCATCATCCACCACGATACCCAGCGCCATGATAAACCCGAAGGTGGTGAATTCGTTCAACGAAAGTCCTGCGAAACTGTCCCCCATGAAATAGAGTGTGCCGAAAAAAATAAAAGGCAGCCCCATGGCCACCCAGAACGCCACGGTGAGATTGAGAAACATGGCCAGCAGAACAAACACGATTAGAAAACCGGTCAAGGCGTTTTCAGCCAGAAGCTCCAGGCGCTCAATGATCGTGGTAGATCGGTCATACCAGGAGGTCAGCGTCACATTGTTCGGCAGGCTGCCGCTTTTCCGGAATTGCCCCACCACCTTTTTGGCCCCGGCCACGGTCCTTGAGATATCATCCTGGCCCGTGGTAATCACCTGTAGGGCAATGCTGGTATGGCCGTTGAAACGGGATAGCACAGGGGTTTCATCATCAAAGGTATCGTCAATTTTTGCCACATCACCCAAACGAATCTGACTGCCGTCGTCAAGGGTAAGCAGCGGAATCGACGAAAAATCCTCTTTTAAATAGGCCTGTTCCGAGGCCTGGAGTTGCAGATAAAGATTTTTATCCCGCAGCACGGCTGTGCGCGAACTTCCCGATTCATTGTTGATGGCATCTTCCACATCAGACAGGGACAATCCATATGACTGGAGCTGGGCTTCGTCAATCTCAACACTGATCATAGGACCAAGATCGCCGGAGATCTCCACCCGGTTCACCTCACTATTGGAGAGAAGATCATCTTTAAGTTCTTCGGCCAGGGTCTGCAGGGTATGGCGTCCCACCTCCCCGTAAAGCTGGAGCCACAGCGCATGCTCCTCACGTTCCGCCTTTTCAATGACCGGTTTGTCCGCATCCGTCGGGAAGTTGGATATCGCATCCACTTTTGCCTTGACATCGCGCAGCAAGGTGTCCAGATCATAATCATCCTTCATCTCTATGGTCACGCAGGTGCCGGTGGTGGTGGAAGAACTGGTGATGGTTTTGATGCCCAGCACATCCTCAAGTTCTTCTTCTATTTTTATGGCAAGGCCTTCCTCGGACTGCTGGGCAGAACCCGAGTCATAGGTAACCGAAACCGTCAGGCTGTTGGGGGAAAGACTTGGAAACGCTTCTTTCCTCAATTTTCCCATCTGCATCAGTCCCAAGGAAACAATAAGGATCAACAGCAGATTGGCTGCCACGGAATTCTGGGCAAACCAGGGGATGATCCCCCGCATTTTACTACTCATGGATATTCTCCTCCACCGGGGTAATCGCCATATCATCCAGGTAATGGTTTAACGGATGGATAAGCACTTTCTGGGCTGAGCCTGCAATCTCTTTTGGCGGTGCCACATAAATGGACTCCCCATGGCTGAACACAGGCTCCGTGGTAAAAGAGGCCAGGGTATTGTCCTTTTTCACATACCAGATTTCACCCTTCTGGCTGAAGGCCGAACCGGGAAGCTCCCACAGGCCGGACATGGGCGGACCTTGGATGTTTACGGTAACAAAGGCGCCGAAAAGAAGCGGTGTCTCAGAATCCAAGGGGTGGTCCAACGCCACGATCACACTTCGTTGACGAGAATTTTCATCCGCCTGGCGAGATGCCCGCAGAATGTAGCCGGACCATTGATCGCCGGTCTGGGCATGAACAAGGGTCACCGGCCACTTGCCATTATTCAGGGTCTCCATATCCGGTAGACCGGACCATTGGTTGGCAGACAAGGAGACGGTGATCTCAGCCCGGTCTGTGCTGTAAAGGGTGGCAATGGTGGTCCCTTCCTGGACATAGCTTCCCGGTGCCACGCTGCGGGCCACCACAAGGGCGTCAAAGGGCGCGGTGATCCGGGTGTAGGATAGATCTGCTCTGGCAGTTTCCACGGCAGCCTGGGCTGCGGTCACTGCCGCTTTGGCAGCCGCCACCTGGGGTTCATGCAACACCAGTTTTGAATCAGGGTTTCCGGTGAGTCCGGAAGATTCCCACTCCGTCTTTGCCTGCAAGGCTTGCCGCTCTTCTTCAAGCAGGGTCAGTTTGGCGTCGGACAGATCCTTCTGGGCCTGGGCAAGGGCATCTTTATATTCAGTGTTATCCAGCCGGGCAATCACCTCGCCCTTTTTAACCAGTTTTCCGGTTTCAAATGTGTTGGAAAGTGTTGTAATCTGACCGGCCACCCGGGCAGTAAGGGTCAATTCAAAATGGGGAGAGACACTGCCGTATCCTGTAATCTGTGCATTATAACTGCCGGTGGATACCGATGTAACAGACACTTCAGGATGCCGGCTGACCTCTTCTTTTTCCGGGACCGGCATATTGGCCTGGGCCTTGACGGCACCTTTAATATAAAAAATAAGGCCGGTCAGAAGGACAACGGCAACCCCAAAAATCACGATCTGGGAAATACGTCTAATCATTATTTTGCTCCAATGCCCAATGCCAGCCCGAGGGTAACCCGGTTGGCCAGGCGTTCATATTTAAGGGTATTCAGTTGAATGGCAAGATCAAAAGTCTGGGTCTGGACCGTAAGCAGATCCAGCATATCCGAAAGGCCCTGACGGTAACTTTTTTGATATTGAACCAGGGTGTCTTGGGCCATAGCAAGGGCGTTTTCAATGTGGGCCTGCTGTTTTTTTAAAGATCGTTCAAGGCTTATTGCGTCTTCAATTTCCTGGACAGCCGTATACAGGGTTTCCCGATACGCTTCAAAGGCCTGGGCGGTTTCAAGATCGGCAATCTCGGCCTGGGCTTTGAGTTGTCCGCCCTGGAACAAAGGCGCTGTGAGCTGCCCCAAAAGCGACCATACAGGACTTGTAAACAAGGCAGAACCCGGAGTTGACGCAATGTCCTCAAGGGACGCTTCAAGACTGATGCTGGGCAAAAGGTCCTTGTATGCCACATCCGCATTTAAATCGGCTGATTCAATAGCCAGAAAAGCGGCTTTCAGGTCCGGCCTGCGCTGCAGGGTCTGCTCGGGAAGATCTGCCAACGGCACGATCACATCGGTATATTCTTCGGACACGGAGATGTCGGCATTAGGATCACCCAAAAGGGTGGCAAGGGAACGCTGCTGCTGGGCCAGGGTCTCTTTATATTCTTCCAGAGTGGCCCTGGCCGAAGCCGTGGCAGTTCCGGCCGTGTCCAGATCCTCCAGGGTGCCCAGCCCGCTGCGGTACCGCTGTCTGGTGTAATTTTCAGTTTTTTCGAGCACATCAATCCGCTTCTGCTCAATGGAGATATTTTTCTTTGCCGATGTAAGTTCCAGCCATCCGGTCATGATTTCTGCGGCCAGGGTATCCCGGGCGGACTGGTAAAGCATCTGCTGTTCTTGAACATCCTTTGAGGCAGCTTTTGCACTGTCAGCAAGCTTGCGCCATAAGTCCAGTTCCCAGCTCACCGTGGCGGTCCCTGTGTATACATTGTCCTGCTCCTCTTCCTTGAGGGCTGAATAGCCTGCAGATACCTCGGGCAGTCGCGCGCCTTGGGCCTTACGATATTCAGCCTGACGAATTTTTAAGGTTAAAAGGGTCTGGGCAAGACCGGGGTTGGCCGTAAGCCCCTTTTCCACCAAACCGTCAAGGTCATCGGACTGAATCAGATCTCCCAGGATGGTGATGGGCTGTGCGCCGTCAAGATTGCTCCATTGTGCTATTTTCGCTTGTTCCTGCACAACCTTGGCCCCATAATCCGAGTTTGAACTGGATACACAGGCCGAAAGGGTGAACAGGCTAAGCAGGAGCACAAATTGTCTACATGCCGATTTACGTGTCATCTTAACTATTCTCCATGTCATTTTTTCACCACAATTTTTCAAAACCTATCGTGATGGTATAAAAAAATTTAACAGACGGAGGGTTAAGACGGGGTTAACAAAAAAATAAGGTGAGTAGCCCGGGGGAATCTCACCCCCAGGCCCTCTCAGAACCGGACGTGAACGTCTCCGCTCATCCGGCTCCCATCATCCAACCGACGGCAAGATCCCCATCCGCCAGTGAGAAAACAAGCCTGGCTGACGGCGGGCGATCCGCCCCAGCCAGTGTTCTGCACGGCGTCGATGACGAGCCAGCCTTTTGTATTTCCTCCGTGCCCAATTGACCAGGGCACGATTCATGTGTTTGAGGACAGGATACAATGCCGACTTGTAAAAGCGACCATAATAATTGATCCATCCGCGGATCACCGGATTAAACATTCGAGAGATGTCATCAATCGACTTGTCCGGTTTCAGATGAATCCGCCAGTTACGTATCTTGTTGCGCATTGCTTTTACAGCTTTATTACTGACACCGGGTGTGAAGTTGATGAAAAACTTACCATATCGATTCTTTGACCGCCTCGGGCGGAAAGTATACCCAAGGAAATCAAACTTGATTTCCTGATGTTCCATTCTTCGGTCATCGTCTTTACAATAAACAATTTTCGTTTTATCCGGATGCAGCTCAAGGCCACATTCATTGAAACGCTCATGCAACTGTTTCAGTAAGTCTTCTGCTTCTTCCCTTGTTCGGCAATGCGTCACGGCATCGTCTGCGTAGCGAGCCCAAGGACTTTGCGGATGGTTACGCTCCATCCATTTGTCAAACACATAATGCAGAAACAGATTTGATAAAACAGGGCTGATCACACCACCTTGCGGTGTTCCGGATCGACGCTCTGTTCTCCGTCCGTCTTCCAGTTGAAATGGTGCTGTAAGCCATCGCTTAATATACAGCAGCAACCATTTACAGTCGGTATGTGTTTTGACCGCACGCATCAGCAGATTATGATCGATATTGTCAAACAGGCCTTTGATGTCAAACTCCAGCAGCCAATTATACCGCCAGCAACGCTGGCGAGTTACCGCCACTGCATCAATTGCGGATTTGCCAGGTCTGTATCCGTATGAGTCCGGGTGAAAATACGGTTCCACCTTGGGCTCAAAGTACATCTTGGCAACCATCTGCGCAATTCGATCTGATACGGTCGGGACCCCGAGGATTCTTGTTCCTCCGTTCTTTTTCGGTATTTCAACCACTTTGACCGGAGGGGGAAAATAGCTTCCCGATGACATACGATTCCAGATCTTATAAAGATTATCCTTCAGATGCTCTTCAAAGACCGATATGGATTCGTCATCGACCCCGGCTGCCCCTTTATTCGCTTTTACCTGCATGTAGGCATCCCAGACAACATGCTTTGAAATTCCAAATGGTTTTACTTCTTCCATTAATTCCTCCTCTGCCTTAAGCTGAGTTGATCAAAGGTTAAAACAGGATGACACAGCCCCTTTGCTCCATTCCCATTACAGAAACTTCAACGCTCTTACGGGCTGTTCCGCCCCTATACGCCGCATCGGTACTCGCACCCTTGTGGTTCTGCCACTTGGGTTCCTCCCTTGGCATCGGCGTCGTAGGTTCCCACGTTCCGCACAAAAGCCTGTACCATGTTCACGCCGCCTTCATGCCGGCCACCACCTGGACAGTAAGCAGGTCTCCTCCAGGCTTATCCCAGGTTAACGACTCCCCCCTGGTTTTGATGACATCCCTACGCTTTCGACACTTTATCAGCGATTCACTGGTGTTCGTCTCCATGGTACTTACCTGACGAAGTCTTGCCTCGCCTTTTCCTTAACGCTCACCACCATGGCTTTTGACCACAGCAGCTTAAGGTGGTTTGGAGCCTCCGCCTGCACAGCGGCTCCGAGGGGCCTACCCTCATCTCTTGTGCAGCATGGCTGATCAGTGGATCTTTACACTGAGTAGCCTTCGTGGCGCACAATCGTCTCGGCGTAGCAGGGACAAGCCAAATTGATCATCATTTGATCATCGGCAGATCACGGGAATTTATGGTAATCGACAAAAAATCAAGGCTAAAGAGTTGCAAAAGCTGGGATGGATAGAAGGATCAAAGGCCACATCATCATGCCGCTTAGGCAATCACGTTTATGCAAACATTGCCTTTGTGGTTAAGTATTGTTCAAGGTTCAGGCCGATAAAAACCAGGAAATAGTCATCCGTCGTTTCTCCGGAAAAAGGCGTAACCTGCCAGGTGCCCGGAGCATACTGAAAGACCATCGGTCCGGGACGGTCTTTAAACCGGACAATGCCTTTAACCCGGAGAATCTGCTCCCCGCCCCCCTTGATTGCGGCATTGAGAGCCATCTCATCGATGGGGTGATCAAAGGTAACAAGCCGGGTCTCTATTTGATCGTCTTCATGGGTGGCATGGGTGCCCGGCATGTAAAAGAGGGGCCGTCTCAGGGGGTTGCGAAAATTAACGCCATAAAGCACGCCGGGATGGACCGCAGCATGGATGGTCTTGTGCACCACTGCCACCGGATTCAACTTATTAATCTGTTTTTCAATGCCTTCAAGGTCTGCTCCCGGCAGATCACATTTATTGATAAGAATCACATCTGCCAGCCGCACCTGATCCCTTGCCACCTCGAAGCGGTCCAGGATGCGTTGGCCTTGAGAGCCGTCCACAAGGGTGGTGACGGAACCGAATTCAAACAGATCGTCAAGATCCTGGAGTTCTGAAAGAATATTGGCAGGGTTTGCAAGTCCTGTGGTCTCAAGCACAATAAAATCGGGCCGGTACCGGTCCAAAATGTCGGTAAGCGCGGCCCGGAGATTGCCTGCCAGGGAACAGCAGACACAGCCTTCATCCATCTGGGTAACGGCATAGGTCTGGTCCAGCAGGGCGGCATCCAGCCCCTTTTCCCCAATCTCATTTTGTATCACCGCCACAAAATTGTTGGCTGCGGTCTGGACCTGGATAAAATGGTCCAAAAAACTGGTTTTTCCCGTGCCAAGAAACCCCGTCAACAGAATAAACCGGGGTTTGGTCATGCTATCCACAGCTTTTTTGTCCAGGCTCTTGCCGGTTCCGGTCAGATTCGGGGTCCACCACAGCTCATTTCCATAGGGGTGGGGAAAAGGCATTGATTCGGCCCAGGTGATAATGAAGAACGAATCCTCCCAGTCCGACACACCGGCTTTTTCTCCGTTGCTGAAATAGCCAAGTGTTAATCTTTGCTCATCGGTTTCGAGAAGAACTCGGGCCGCATCTTCTTTTTTCCGCTTTTGGGAATAAAAACAGGAGGGCGCCGCACCGAGGGTGTAGGAAAAGGAAGCCGCAAACGGCCTGAAAAATGCCATCCCCATATCAAAGGCAGATAGATCCTGGTCTATATCCCCGGGATCCACAGCCTGGAACGGACCGTTTTCATTTACTATTTGAATCCCATCTTCAGCGATCCAGCCCAGGCGGTGCACGGCTTGAAACGAAATAAAAATACCATGGTCTGATTTGAGACATTCAATCAAACCAATGTGAAAGCGTCCTGCAAAATCAGTGTGGTCAACAAAATTTCTGACTTTTTCCATATAATCCGGGGCCATGGCCAAAATCCCCGCTTCAATGGAATACTTTTCCACTAAAGGCTCTTGCGGGGCCGGGTAATAGCTTAATAAAAAGCGGGCTGTATGACCGGGGCCAGGGTCAACAGGGAAAAAGGAAAAGACGCCCGGCATGTCATTGACCTTTGCCGTTAGACTGCCCGGAGGCAACCCTGAGGTGATGGCTTCGTGAATTCCGCGCCACCCTAAACGGTGTCGAATACCAGGGATATATGTTGACCGGATCAGCACAGCCCTTGCCAGTTCATAGCCGACAAGTTCCGGCGCATTCACCACGGAAGGCGGCAGAAGGGTATCAAGTCCGCATGCAGGATCTGTTTCAGGCATTTTCCGGCCTCCTTTATAAAAGGATAAAATGTCCAGAGAAGAGATCAACTCCGGACATCAGATTTATATTGTTATCCGAAGGTGATGACATCTCCATTGCCAAGATAAGCTTTATCCTTGGAACGGAACCTTGCAGACCCTTCTACTACGGGGTAGCCGGCAGAAATGAATTTCTTGGCACACAGGACGCCCGTACAGTGATTGCAGCCGATCCGTTCAAACCCGTAATTTCTCAAAGAGATTACAAGGTCGTCATACTTGGGATCCCAATCCTCAAACGGAGATATATGAAGCCCGCCATAAATACCATGGAACTGGTCCTTTTCATACTTCAGTTCGTTGTGCGCTGTTTCCGCAAACCGAATGATGCCCTGGTGGCAGCATCCTGTCACGGAAACCAATCCCTTGTCCTTTACATTAAAATAAATGGACTGTTCTCCGAAAACCCGACAGATAATGGGCACCGGGAACACATAGGTGGCCATCCCGGGTATGTGTTTATACAGCCCGTTCTTGACCTCCACCAGTTTGCCGGTGTGCCCTGAATCTTTGATGTACTTCTTTCCTTCGGGATAAAAGCCTTCGGGAATATATATGGTAATGGTGGGATCATATTTCAGGGTCACGGGCAGGCCCCAGTAGTGGTCAAAATGCTCATGGGAGATAAACAGACCTTCTATTTCCCGATTTTCCAGCATTTTGTCGATCCCTTCCCGCTTGAAGCATTCATCCATCCATTTATAGGACCAGCCGGAGTCCAGCAAAAATTTACGCTTGTTGCCCGAAAGCTCTTCAACTTCCAGCAGACAGGCGTATCCGCCGGCATTTTCCGGGTTGACTGAATTTTTTGCAATAATTTCCCAGGCCTTATCCAGGTCATGGGGAATCAGGTCTTTAATCTCTTGGATACCTGCCTCATAAGATCCCTTGCCAAGGCCTGTGCCGTTGCCGAAGGGCGGCCAGTTATAGGTGTACTGGTTTACCAGCAGGCCGCCGGCACCTTTGATATCGCCCATGAGGGCATGGTTGTCAAACCAGCTGGTTTCTGAAATATTGGTCACCTTGACGTTTCTGCAGGTGCCGATATCGGTCATTTTTCTCTCTTTTTGGGGAAAAAGCTTTTTCCTCATTCCGGAATAGGAAAACAGTCCCATGGCAGCCAGCGCGCCAATGCCCGTGCCGGTGACCGCACCCTTTAAAAAGTCCCTGCGTTGTATATTTTCGGACATGTTGTCTTCTCCTGTTAATTCATTTAGGTATGATATCAATGGCCTTGTACATTGCGGGCAGCATCAGAACAACCACAGCATAGACAGCCACACCAACGGCTAAGCCAACGCCCACACCGGTCACATATTTAGGCGTCACCCGAACGTCTGCAATTTTTGCCTTCATGTCCGCATGATCTTGTGCAACCTCATCCTGGGTTTTAGGCACCATTTTCCATGCAGGCCAGTTATCCATAAACCAGTGATGGGCCAGCCAGATATTGATCAGCCATATGGTAGGAATCATGGGGAACTGCTGGGGGTGGGAAAACCCTTTCTGGGTGCCCAGAAAAATATGGGAGGTTTTGTAGTAAACAATATATAAAAGTACGGCAGCCACAAGGCAGATAACCGTTCGAACGGCCACATTCACCGGCAGGCTGAACTTTTTCGGCCAATTGTCGCAGTAAAAGTTGAGAAACAGGGAAGGAACCAGGAAAAATATCGCCATTTCCCCCACATGCAGCCATCTCCAGTCCGGTGCAAAATCCCGGCGGGTTCCCCTGATCGCTTCACCCCAGGTCAGTTCCTGGACAAAATAGAGAAAAAAATGCATGGCAACGGCAATCAGGATGATCCCGAAAAAAGTGGCAATCCGCCTGGTCCAGTCGTTTTTAATCATACAAAAGGGATAGCGCTGCCAGATAGTCTCCACAAGCCAGACCACCACCGTACAGCACATGATCCAGGAGATGTGGAAGTTACCGGATACGGTGTCTGCAAAGTCGCCCCAGTAAGGCGGTGCAATGGAAGTGAAATATTGCCAGGGATGGTACAAAATGCCCATGTGGGAGTGCATGGTCACAAAATAGATCACTGTGGACATAAAAAAAGTCAGCACTAGAATAGAACCCCCCCTGGCCGGCTGGGACAATTTCTGCCAGGGGGCGCTTTCCATGGCAACCACCCAGGACGGTGAGAGCCAGGATGCGATGGCGGCGAACATCAGGATGGCCAGACAGGAATACTCGGCCGCAAAAAAGCTGGTAACACCTGGCAATTTTTCAAGCTGTTCCGGGTTGAAATAGGCCAACCCGAAGTTGCCCAAAAATGATTCAAAGAAACCTTTTATAAGCGCGAGCAATATCACCACGGAGATCAGGGTCAGCACAGGCCCTTTGACCAGCGGATGGGTGTTCTCAAGCCACTTTCTGTTAAAGGGCCAGTAATCAAAAATATAGACCATCCAGATCATCATGACCAGCCACCACCGGCAATACATATAGCCGACATAGGGCGTATACATCCGCATAATCCCCCGGGGATCCTGGAAAATCCACCAAGTGGCATAAAAAATAACTAAAGTAAAAACAAGGCTGACAACAGCAGGGACCGGGCCGGCCCATCGCTTGACAAGCCTGCGCTCCTCAAGGTATCCTTCGCCAAACCTTTCCATAAAACCTCCTCTAATTAATATTGTGGGTTGCGTCAGGTTCGGGCGGATCGTTTGATTACCAGTCCTTCAATCCGCCCTTTTTCCTGTTGTTTCCTCTTGTATTTAAAGTTTCATATTGCGTTATCCTTTACACCAGGCCGCCCCAGGGCCGCCAAAATGGACTCTTTAATTTTTTCTTTGTCTTTCTCAGGATCAAGCCCCAGCCGTTGCGCCTCCATGGCTAACAGCTCAGGTGTCAAATCTCCGGAAATTTCTGATGTAATGTCTGTTTGTACAACGGGTTCACCTTGAAACGGCCCAACCCAGCTTTGGAATAGATCCGTTGCGGAATCTGCCATCTGCTTGAAAAAAAGCCGTCGCCGATAACTTTGAACGCTCATGTATCCTCCTTATAAAACTGAGACTGAAGGTCGGGCAGCGTATTGTTTCCAATGATCCGGTTTAAATGGACGGCATAATTTTGGGTCACCTGCCTGGCTTTGCCGCAGTCTTTTTCGATCAGAGCGTTCAGTATATTGACGTGGTCCCCGAACAGCTCTTCCTTGCTTTTCTGCGTTGCCTTGAAAAAATGGTCAAACGGGATCATATCAACATCGAAAATCTCTTCCACAATACCGGCCATAACGCTGTTGCCCGTTCCCTTGGCAATGATCCTGAAAAAAGACAGACTTTCCAGCCATACTTTTCTATGGTCCTTGGTAAAGATACTGCGACTTAAGGCCACATTGCTTTTTTGGAGTAAATCAAGCTGGGGAGTTGTCATGCGATGACATGCAAGTTCAACAATAATGGGGAAAAATAAGAATACGGATTCCATCTGATCCCCCATAACGTTTTGGGCAGATCTTTTTTCAGTGCCCCAATAGGGATCCAGGGTATTAAAGAAACGGGGTTTCAAAAAGGTGCCGCTGCCCTTTTTAATCTCAACCATACCCCGGCCTTCCAGGGTATGTAGCAGACGCCTAAAGGTGTTTCGGCTGACATTAAGCTCGGCGGCAAGTTGACGTTCAGCAGGAAATCTATCCCCCGGTTTAAGTCCAAGTGACTGGGCAGTGGCTTCAAGCTGTTTAAACAAATCGTTCAGCATACCATTCCTTTTAGGCCCATGATCAAAATAAAATCGCCCATCTACTTGTCTTTTAAGCCACCCTCGGCGTTACGCCAAAGGACACATATTTTAAATATGCTTCCATTAGCTTGCCTTGATGGTGACTTAAAATCCGGCGTATCTGTGGCAGATTTAATTCTGATCATGGGCCTTAAACCGGGATAAAATCAATATTTCTTTATTGGCTAGAAAAATATTAAAATGATAACATCATGTCAACAAAAATCCATTGTAGAATTAAGATTTGTTAAAATAATATAGCAATTGGTACTACCAATTGCTATATTATAAAAATAGATGCCGACCGACACAACAAAAATGGAAATTTTATGAGCGCAAGCTTCTGCGCCAGGTGCGAACCCCCTCATTCAGGGTCTTAAGCAGATCCTCAAACAAATCGGGCGGGGTGTCTGCAAAGCGGCCCTGTTCAGTGGCACACAGAATCAGCACCGTGCGCAGGACCCCCCTGCTGTAAAAAGGCATGGCAAAATAGGAACGAACGCCTCTGGGAACAAACAAAGCCCAATCAATGGGTTTAATACTGTCCTGGGTATTGTCCACAACAAGATAGTCCAGGGAATACCGATTGATATCTTCGGCAATGGTACCTTTATAGGAATAGCTCTCCGACGTCGGCATTCCCTTGAACGGTTCTCCGGCACCATAAACCGTTACGCTGTTTTTGCGCACATGCACATCTGAAAACAGAATCCCTTCAAAGAGTCCTGCGGCCAATGGACTGTCAAGACAGAGGTCCATGATCTGATGAATGTCCACAAGCCCATGGATTTTTTCCCCCAGTTCCTTAATATGGCGCTCTTTTGAATCAGATACGGTTTTGCTCCTGGCACTGCTGGTTTTGGGATTCTGAAGGGATATCCGGATAATCTGGTGTTTTTTATGGACCAGATACCGGACAATGGTCCTGGACTGAACCCATTTGTTTCCGTCAGCCGTTCCAAAAGTGAGGTTACCGGCCCACGTTCTGGACAGCGGCAAAGTTTTTAAGATATCCGATACGGTTTGCCGGGTATTTTCTGCATAAAAAGAATCCAAAGACAGCTTCCCGAAATCTATCTCCTGGATGCCGAACATCTGTTTGGCAGTCGGATTGGCGCAGATGAGTTCCTGCCTGTCGTATCCAAACAGAAACACCGGATTGTTAATATCTTCAATCATTAATTTGAGTTCCAGATCAATGTCCAGAATCCCCTTGATCACGGCCACGGTATCATCCACATTCAAAAGATAGCCGTAGTAATACCCCGGATCCTGCCGGTTAACGGCGCCGGTAAGCTTAAGCCATGAAATCTGTCCGTTGCTGTTCTTTACCCTGAACACGGAAGCCGCCACAGTTCCCTCTTTGACCATATCCATAAAGGCCTCAAGGATATGCTGATCTTCGGGTAGAATATTGGCATTACGGTAGGCAATATTCTTTAAAAAAAGAGCGCCATCAATACCCGGTGCTACATTTATATTTTTATTGAGGAACTCAATACGGGCTTTCCGGATCTCTATTCGCCATAAAAGGGCAGGAAAATCATTGATAAAACTATACAGATCATCCACCGGGATTGTCAGCGGCCGTGTCAAAAGTGCGCCTCCTGAAGTATTGCATTTTAAACCCTTTGACGGCCGTTTATCGCCTTTGCCTCAAAGGTTCTGAATAACGGCCAAGGGCCCCATGATCAAAATTTAAGCTTATGACATTGAAAATTTCTCGTAGCTGACCTGATCATATAAAAGTGTACTCGCATCATGCCCATCCATTTCAGTTGCAGGATGGCCGATGCCGATCACCGCCTGCACCTGGATATGTTCGGGCAGATCAAGAATGCCGGAAATATAATCCGATGCGGCAGTACCGTCATCACGGCTGCGCAACCGCATCTGCGCCCAGCAGGAGCCAAGGCCCAAATCGGCAGCAGCCAAATGAATAATAATGGCGGCAATGGAGGCATCCTCAATCCAGACATCGCTTTTGGATGTGTCGGCACACACGACAATGGCCAAAGGCGCATTTTTTAAAAAAGCTGCGCCATGGGATTTGGCCTGGGACAACTGAGCGATGGTTTCTTTGTCTTTAACCACCACAAACTGCCATGGATTAAAGCCCCTGGAACTTGGAGAGCGCAGTGCGGCTTCGATCAGCATATCACACTGTTCCGGACTTACAGCTTTATCCTTAAACTGCCGGATGCTTCTTCTCTTACGCAATAATTCAATAAACATATTTACTCCTGTTTTTTTAACCATCTTTATGCTGCTCTAAAACATCCTTTATATCATTTTAAACAGGTTTTTGAATATGTAAGACAAGTATTCCATTAGAACCTTGACGCGCAGAGAAATTAAGTTTGCTTGACGATGTTAATGCATGGCGGATCAGCCTGGTAAAAAATTCACAGATAATGCTTAAGAATCCCGATGCTGCAGAAATGATTGAATCGGTCTCTCTTCCCGACTTGCACAAAGATCCGTTTGACCGATTATTGATTGCCCAGGCACTTAATAACAACTGTTCTCTTGTGACAAAAGATGAAATTATAAAACGATATAATGTAAAAACATTCTGGATATAGAAAAGGAGGCGGTTATGATTAATATCTCAGCAACCAGTTTAAGGGCTAATCTTTTTGCCATACTCAAAAAAGTCGAATCCGGTGAACAGGTCGTAGTGACCCACAACAAAAAACCGGTCGCTTATCTAAAACCGGTCAAAAAAGATGATTGACGTAATAAGGTATCCCAAAAGCCGAAACTACTTGTCTCTCCCGATGAGATTATTAAACCGGTTGAAGATATCTGGGAAGACTACCTTTGATTCTGACTGATTCAAAATTATTGTCATGGTTCTGCCGTCAACGCCAAAAAAGGATTTTTAAAGAAGCAGAAGGGAAGATTGAAAAACTTAAGCTGAACGGACATGACCCTCTCCTGAATATGCTATATTTTTCAAAAACGGACACCACCTGACCTCCGGCAGGCGGTGTTACTGCTTGCCTGGCCTACCGGCCTTTATCCTGCCGGCCTGGGAGCAGAACCAGCCGGAACCCAACGTACGGGAGGAGACGGGACGGGTGGTAGCCGAAGCGGTAAGCGGACCGGCAGGACTCGGCCGAATAGTAGAACGCGCCGCCGCGGATCACCCCGTACGGGCCCCATATTTTATCTGTCGTCCACTCCCATACATTCCCATGCATATCATACAGCCCGTAGGCATTGGGTTCTTTTTCCCCCACCGGATGCAGGTTGTCACCGGAATTATCTTTAAACCACCCGGCCCGTGCCAGATCATCGTCTTTATCACCCGTATAAAACCGGGTCGTGGTCCCGGCCCTGCAGGCAAATTCCCACTGGGCTTCGGAGGGCAATGAAAGTCCGCACCATTGGGCAAACGCCCGGGCCTCATCCCAGGACACACCCACTATGGGCTGACTCTCCCCGTTGTATTCACGGTCCCCCCAGTATTCCGGTTCTTTGACATCTCGATTGGCCTTTAAATACAAGGCATATTGACGATTGGTTACTGGGTAGCGCCCCATGTAAAAAGAATCGAGGACAATTTCGGAGGATTCTATGGTAATCCTACCCCCCGGAATTTTAACCATCTCATATTGAATGTCCCCGTGAGCCATCACCTCATCGTCCTGACAGCGGTGCTCTACCGAAAAGCGTTTCCGGATCTGGGGCATGGGATGTTTTTCAAGGTCTTTGATCAATGGGGCGAGCCGGTCTTTAGCATGCCGGTCAAAGATTTTCAAAGCCGCCAATTGCCGATTCCACAATTGACTATCTTTGCCCGGTGCTGCCGCCAGCAGGTCCAGAAACAGAGTCCAGTCAATTTCGGCAGCATCCTCCAGACAGCGCTCAATCATATCGGGATTATCAGAAAATGCCGGAAGCTGGACCACCTGAGTCATGAACGCCTTGAACCTTGAGGGCTCTTCCAGGCCCACCATCAGCAGGATCACCTCCTGCCACCAGGACTGCCCCCAGTGTTCCGCCAATTGAGCCAGCACGGTATCATCCTCAAAGGAGAGGCGGCGAATCTCGCAGGCGGCCAGGTACTCCTGAAATCCCAGGTGCATGAACCCGTAGGTGCTGTTTCCCCAGCCGGTGAGCAGGCCTGTATCATCCCGAACCATGCGCAAAAAATCCCCGGCAGCCCCATGGGGCCACCGAACCTTTTCCAAAGCTTTTTCCAGCACCGGCGCAAGCTCATCGGCACAGGCCCGGATTCTATTTTCCTTTTGGTGCATCCACAGGGCCACGGGCTGGAGTACCCGGCGGCCCAAATCCGCGCCGATGCGAACGTCCACCCCCCTGGCACCCCGCCAGAATTCCAGAAGTACATCCATGGCGGCCCGATACAATTTGCCCCGGGTTCTGGGCAGCCGCCCCCCGTCCCGGTGCACCAGGCAGATATTGGTCAATAACAGTGGATTGCGGGTCATTTCAAAAACCCGGCCGACCCTGAAATCATCGGATGACAGATTTTCAATCAGGTCATGGGCCTTTTTATCGGCAAGCTCCAGTGCCAGGGACAAATTCTGGTTGTCCGCAGTTTCCACGAGCCGATACCAGGTGCGGATAAATTCCCGGGCCTGATCCCGGGTTAAGGGGCGCAAATGCAGTTCCGTAAATTCATTATCCAGACGGGTCGTGGCCGTATACCCTGCAAACCTGCAGGTGACAACCGAATACAGATTGCTGCGGCCGTTCATAAACCGGGGAATATTACGGGCCGTTTCAGCCCTCAGCGTCGTATTTTGAATTTCGTCCAGGCCGTCAAACAACAAAAGCACCGGATGGTGATCCAAAAGCTGGTCCGTAAATTTTTCATTCATCTCCAGCCCGACATCCGCCATACGGTCATAAATAAATTTTTTGATGTCTGAATTTTTTAGTTCCCGCAGGGGCAGAAACATAGGGATGATACCTGCCGGCAACCCTATGGTTTCATAATCTTCGGACAGTGCCCACAAAAGCAGACGCTTTAAATGGGTGGTCTTGCCGGAACCCGGGTCACCTAAAATAACAATGCCCCGGCTGTTGTTTTGCCGGCACACCTGAAAGGCGTCGGGAATGGAGATCTGGGTGTTGCGCCCTAATTTTTCCAGACACTTGGCCGCATCCAGGGCGTCCGCATAACACGCCCCGGACTGGACGGCATCATCCACCATAGCATGCAGGGGCATGTAAATTTCCTCAATGCGGATGGAAACCCGCAACCGGGCACCGAATCCAATCATGGGGAGTTTTTCATACAGGGATACGGCCCTGCGTTTATAGAGAACCAATTGCCCTTCAAATTCCTGGTTTGAGCCGGAAGAGACTGACGGTGAACCCAATTTTATTGGGGCATGGATTTCTGGGTTGTCCAGCTTCGGCATCCACTTATCCAGATGTTCCAGATGATACCGCCCGTCCCGGGCCTTGGGGGTAATCCTTCGAACCCATCCGCCCCCGTCCTCGGTGCTGTATTTTCTTAAATGAACCTCTCCGGTTTGATTTTCAAAATCCAGGCAGCAGATATTATATCCGCTTCCCAGAGACCGGTCATAGCAGGCATAGGCGGCAATACCGGCATGGCCGTCAGCATAGGGGGTCACACCAGTCTTATGCTCATGGCCCGACAAAATAAAATGAAACTCATTTCTCAATTTGTCTTCTGCAAAGATTTTGTCGGACTCTGATCCCCAGGACACGGGGTGATGAAACAAGGCGATCTTAACCTGGGCATCTTTAATATGCTTTCGCACATATCTTGTCTGCCATTTCCAAGCCACTCGGAGTTTACCGTTTTCCTCTTTGCTGTTTCGCCCGCTGGACCACACTGTATTAAAGCCTGCAATACCCACCCGGATGCCGTTGATGTCCACTGTAGTGCCGTAGGTCAGTCGCTCAGGGTTCTGAAGCAGATCAGAATTGCCGAAACCTTGTAGAAAATCACGGTACTCTTCCAAACGCTCCATGGTCAACTTCCACGACGAGTCACCCGCCGCCATAAAGTTTGAGATGCAATCCTGGTCATCCAGACTATCCAGATAATGGGTTGTCATGGCAGTCACCCGCTGTCGGTTCACATCATGGTTGCCCGGAACAAGAAAAATGCGCGCCTTGGGAATTTCTTTTTTAAAGGCCGTGCGCACCCGTTCTAAAAAAACCTGTACCCCTGCATACTGGTCTTTTAAGTTTTTCCCCGGTCCGGAACTGATCTGCCCAAAGGCGAGATCACCGCTGAAAAAAATCAGATCCGGGCACAGGTCATGACTCTTTTGGAGGAGCCTAAGATCATCGACCAGTTTTTCTAAAATATATTCGGCATCCCAGGCATCTTTGGGCTTGCCGTAGTGGAGATCAGACAGGTGAAGCCAGGAAAGCTTGGACAAGACAGACTCCTTTGCATGAACAGATCGTCAACAAAATTCTTGAATATCTGTCTATATCAAAGGATCAGACATTGTCAACCTGGGCTGTCCCAATTGAAACAATTCGGACAGGAAATCACCGCCCGAATTCTCCAATACAACATTGAAGCCATAAAAAAAACTTGTCAAAATAGTTAAGTGACTTTATTATTATCAACATGAATCAGGAACTGAAGAAAAAAATAGTCAATACGCTGATGCAGGTCACCCGCAAATTTGCCGAAGTGGAAGCATTCCCCATAGAGGTTACCGGTGATGTCAGCGTTTCAACCCGGGAAGCCCATGCCATTGAAAGTATTGGTGAAAACAGGTGTGTTAATGTTACACAGATCGCCGATCATTTCGGGTTTACCAAAAGTGCCGCCTCGCAACTGGTGTCAAAACTGACCCGGCAGGGATTTGTGGTCAAAAAACAGGCCGGGCACAGCAACAAGGAATTACAACTTTCCCTGACGCCTTTGGGGTGGCAGGCCTTTGAAGCTCACGCAAAGATGCATGGCCGTGACCTTAAACAGATTCTTGAAACCATGGATTGTGTGGAAATTAGTGTACTCATACAGTTAAACGAGTTGCTGGGAAGGCTAAATTCCATTATGGATGGCCGGTTGGCCAAGTAGTGTTTGCTTGGTCCCCAGGTCACCCACCTGCGCCTGGCATATGAGCAACTGTGCGTCAACCCACAGGTTTCCGCTCAGGAATTAAGTCGTTTGAACGGCTGATGAGTGTGCGTTAAATTTTTTTACATAAATAGTTAAGCAACTTAATTAAATATGAGGAAACTTATCATGAAAAAAATCATCTTAAGCCTGGCCGCATTGGCCTTGCTCGCGTTGGTCCTGTTTTTCATAGGAATCGGGAACCGGCTTTTACCGGCACAGGTTTCAGCCAAGGATCCAGCAAAAAAAGAGGTGGTTCAGCCCATCCCAACTGCCAGGGCAATCATCTACGACCCCAAACAAACTTTCACATTCCCGGGCAAGGTGAAAGCGGCCAAAAAGGCTGAGCTTTCATTTCAGGTTCCAGGCCAAATCGAACTATTGAACATTCTGGAAGGACAAAAGGTAGAAAAGGGAGCGCTCCTGGCAGCCATTGACAAAAAAAACCATCTATATGCGGCCCGGGCAGCCAGGGCCAGGTACCAGGCATCAAAGCAAGATTTTCACCGTGCATCCCAACTCTATCAGGATAAGGTAATAAGCAAAGCCCAATTTGACACAGCCCTGGCCGCCCATGATGTGGCAAAAGCAGAGCTGGCCATCAAAGAAAAGGCACTGGCCGACAGCAGGCTGACCGCCCCCTTTGACGGTTTGGTGGCCAAACGCTATGTGGAGAAAAAAGAACATGTGGACCAAGGAGAGCCGGTTCTTCTGCTTCAGGATGTGTCAGGCATCGAAGTTGAAGTTCAGTTACCCGAGCAACTTGTTGCCCGGGGCGGAACCGATATTCTCGACCGGCTGACTGTTCGTTTTGATGCCGATCCGGAAGTGACATTCCCGGCTACGGCCATGGAGTTAAGCATGGAATCAAGCCGGGATACGCGTACCTACGCGCTGGTGATCAAACTGCCTTCACCGGCGGATATGCACATTCTGCCAGGCATGACGGCAACGGTTTGCGGCATTATCAAACAACCTGAAAACGTTTTAGGCCGACATTCCACCCTGCTGATACCCGTCGAGGCCGTGGCGTTTGATCCCAGTGGTAAACCCTATGTCTGGGTTGTGGATACTAAGTCACAAAAGGCAAGAAAACAGCATGTGCAGATCAGCTCGATGCATGACGCCGGCATTGAGGTAAGCAACGGTATCCATGCAGATGATCTGGTGGCCATTGCCGGACTTTACACACTTACTGAAATACAAAGGATTCGCCCAATGAAGCAAGGCAAGAAAGGACTGGAAGGATGAACAATCCGGGATTATATGCCGTCCGTTACAAAGTGGTCACCTTGGTTTTCAGCCTGCTCATTGTACTTGGCGGAATCTTCAGTTTTCTTAATATCGGCCGCCTGGAAGACCCGGAATTCACCATCAAGGAAGCCGTGATTTATACCCAGTATCCCGGGGCTTCTGCCGGGCAGGTGGAACTGGAGGTGACAGAGCCCATTGAAACAGCTATCCAACAACTTAAACAGCTCAAGGAAGTCCGCTCCATATCCCGGGCCGGTGTTTCCATTATTTTTGCTGAAACACAAGAGATCTACGATAAAGATAATCTTCCCCAGGTTTGGGACGAACTTCGCCGCAAGGTGGGAAGAGTCAATGGGCAACTGCCCTCGGGTTGCGGCAAGCCCGTGGTCAATGATGATTTTGGAGATGTTTACGGTGTAATGTTTGCCGTCACCGGTGACGGGTACGATAAAAACCAACTCAAGGAATATGCAAAGGATCTGCGCCGGGAACTGCTCACCTGCACGGATGTCGGGCGTATTGATTTCTGGGGCCTTCCCAGGGAAGGACTTTTTATTGAAATTGACCGGGCCAAACTGACACAGCTGGGGTTAAAGCCCGATACCATTTTTAATACCATCGCTTCGCAAAACAGTGTTACGCCGGCAGGGGCAGTGCCTGTGGGCAGCGAATACATCCCCTTTCGCATCACCGGGGATTATAACGCCATTCAAGATATGGGCAACCAGCTTATCAGCGGTATCCAGGGGCGCATGATCCGGTTAAAGGAAGTGGCCCGGATCCGGCATGATATCATTACCCCGGCGGATGAACTCATGCGATATAACGGCAAAGAAGCGGTAGGGATTGGAATATCAACCGTTTCCGGCGGAAATGTTATTGCCATGGGCAAATCCATCGATAAACGCCTAGCTCAACTGAAGGCTAATACGCCTTTGGGCATAACCATCAATACCATTACCAGCCAGTCCAGAATTGTGGAAACGGCTGTTTCAGGATTTGTGACCAACCTGATCAGTGCCGTGGGTATTGTTATCCTCCTGCTGGTGGTCTTCATGGGCTGGCGGGAAGGATTTATCATCGGATTTGTACTGATTCTCACCATCCTGGCGACGCTGATGGTGATGAAATCCTGGGGTATCACATTGCAGCGGATCTCCCTGGGCGCCCTTATCATCGCTTTGGGCATGCTGGTGGACAACGCCATTGTCATCACCGAAGGCATCATCACCAAAATGCGCCGGGAAATTTCCCGGGAGCAGGCGGCAGCCCAGGCGGTCGGCGAGACCATGTGGCCGCTTTTAGGCGCCACGGTGATTGCCATCCTGGCCTTTGCCGCCATTTCTCTGTCCAAGGACATGACCGGGGAGTGGCTGGCCAGCCTGTTTCAAGTGATCTGCATCTCTTTAGGCTTGAGTTGGTTTTTTGCCGTCACCACGGTGCCCTGTTTTTGCGTCATAGTTCTGCCTGCTTCCAAAAACCAAGACAAGGCAACACGTTCGAAACGATTTTTCACCTGGTATAAAGCCGTTGTCGCCAGGGCCATTGACCACCGGTGGCTGACCCTGACAGGTGTCATTGGCTTGCTGGTAGTTGCCATGTGGGGCTTTGGCCATGTGAAGCAGGATTTTATGCCGGATACCAACCGTGCACAGTTCACCGTAGATATATGGATGCCCCAGGGCACCCATATTGACAGCACGGCAACAACCATTGAACAGGTTGAACGACATGTCGCGGGATTAAAAGGAGTGCAGAATACGGCAAGCTTCATTGGCCGGGGACCTTTGCGTTTTCTTCTGACCTTTTCGCCTGAAATGCCGGACAGTGCCTATGCCCAGTTGCTGGTGGATGTGGATGATTTCAGACGGGTGCCGGCACTTAAAAATAAAATCCAGCAATGGCTGGACAGGGAGGTGCCCCAGGTCATCGGCAGTGTTGACGCATTTAAACTGGGGCCTGGCGGCGGTGCCGTGGTGGCTCGATTGAGTGGCCCGGAAAGTACCACACTTCGCACGCTTGCCGACCAGGTGATGAAAATAATGGCAAAACATCCCAATACCCGCAGTATCCGCACAGACTGGGGCAATCAGGTCAAGGTCAGCGAAATTGATTTTTCCGACCGCAGGGCCCGGGAACTGGGCATTTCCCGCCCGGAAGTTGCCGGTGCTGTGGCCATGAATTTCACGGGCGCCGTTGTGGGCCAATACCGGCATGGGGACGAGCTTTTACCCATTATCCTGCAACCGCCCAAGGAACAGCGGAATACCATCAACGCAATTGATGATGTACAGGTCTTCAGCCGAATGAAAAACAAATGGGTGCCGGTGCAGCAGGTGACCAATGGTACGACCGCTGCCGTAGAACAGAGCGTGATCCATCGTCTCAACCAGAAACGAACCCTGCGGGTATTTTGCAAGCAGCGGGAAGGCACCACGGATGCCCTGTTTCGTCAATTGGCCCCGGTGCTTAAAAAAGAGCTGAAACTGCCTGTGGGCTATACTTTAGAATGGGGCGGAGAACATGAGGAACAGCTTGAAGCCAATGCCAAACTGATGTCCAATTTCCCCATTGCTTTTGCCGGGATGTTCCTGGTCACGGTGCTGCTGTTCAACAGCCTGAGGTATCCGTTAATTATTTTTATGGGGTTGCCCCTAATTGTTGTGGGCGTAGCCCCGGGCATGCTCATTGCCGACAAGGCATTCGGGTTCATGGCCATGCTCGGATTTTTAAGCCTTTTCGGCATGTTGATCAAAAATGAAATTGTTTTACTGGATCAGATCAAAGTGGAACTGGCCGCAGGCAAAGAACCGTTCAGTGCGGTAGTTGACTCTTCTGCAAGCCGTATCCGACCGGTTACCATGGCCACATTCACAACGGTGTTCGGCATGATCCCATTATTGACGGACGCCTTTTTCAGCCCCATGGCCGCAGCCATTATGGGGGGATTAAGCTTTGCCACGCTATTGACCCTGTTTGTGGTGCCGGTATTTTTCAGTACTCTCTTTTCAATCCACAGACCTGTGGCTCATCGTTAATAAAGGAATTATGAAATGCGTTTATTTCAAAATTGCAGAATAGAGGTATCAAAGATTATTATTGTTATCTTTTTGTGGGTGTTGCCTGTAAGTGCGGCATCCGGAGAGATGAATAAACCGGCCCCCCTGTCCATGGACATCCCCTATGGCCGGCTGACACTTACCCAGGCCCAGCAAATGGCCCTTTCCAACTCTCCCAAGGTGTCTGAAATGTTGGCCCGCATCAACCAGGCCCAGACCGTTTGCGACCAGGCCCGAGCAGACTTGTGGCCAACAGTAACGGTTCATGCCGGGTACGATTGGCAAAACCAGTCCATACGTCCTGACTGGCATCCCGAAATACGGGTGAAAGAAAGCCTGAAACATCAGAATACGGGAATCCAAATCAACTGGCTCCTATTTGACGGATTCAGCCGGCAGGCATCCATTCTGGCGGCAAAGGCCGAAACAAAGGCGGCCGAAGAGATGGCAGAGGATGTCCGCCGCCTGCTGGCAAAAAGTGTAGCCGGGGCATATTACCAGGCCCAATTGGCAGCTGAAGGCATGCAGATTGCCAAGCAGAACAGCCTGTTTAACCAAAGCCTGGCGAGGGATGCTGAAAAACGCTTCCTGGCCGGAGCCATCCCCCAAGCCGAGTATCTGAATTTCAGCGTCAAATCCCTGCAGGCGGAAAATAGTTTTCTTAAAGCAGAACAGTACTATTCCGTGGTTTGCATTATGCTGGCCAAGCTGCTTGCGCTCCCGGACTCCAGGCTTACTCCGGATATGTACCCCATGGCCGTAACCCAAAGTGAAACCCTGGATCAGCTCCCTGTATTTGAAGATGAATTTGCCTACGCCATAAATCACCGGCCGGATTTGCTCTTGCTCGAAGCCAAACGGGAGGCCCTGCTTCAAAAAAAGCGGCAGGGCAAGGCGGCATTCTACCCAAAAGTTTTTGTCACCGGCAGTTATGACTATGATGAATACCGGGACATTGGACACATCGACCAGAACGAGCACGGCAGTGCCATTGGTTTCAGCCTGGACTGGGATCTGTTTGACGGGGGCCGGCGTTCGGCAAACATTGATGAAACCCAAACTCGACTGTTACAGGTTAAAAGGCAGAAGCAACAAAAAATTCTGGAAATCCAGGCGGCCTTGCATCAGGCCCTGGTCAAAGTCAGGTTTTCACAGGCGGTATATCAGCGGGAGCGGTACACCATAGAACTGGTCAAACAAATTCGGGACCATGCGGAGCGTTCCTACCGGGTTGGTGTCACCACATTAACACGGCTCAACGAAGCCCAGACAGACCTGGTCACAGTCCAGGCATCCATTGCCACCAGCCGAATAAACTGCCTGCTGCACCTGGAAAGCCTTCGGGCTGAAAGCGGACGGATATTAGATGGGGTAAGGTAAACCGATTGTTTTTAAAGGATTAGAATTTACAAAATAAAATATAATCTTTGCGAACCAGCGCTAATGGTAGTATGAATTTTTGTGTTGATAGTCACGATTTAAAGATTTGCGTATGGACTCGATAATCCAGTTTTTAGGGAATTTGTTCAAATTCAAGGCGGAGACAATTTTTAACCGGAGGAATATACAATATATTTTGAGGATTAAAAATTGTCTCCAACGCCGAAGTTGTGCAAATTAACAAAAACTGGATCATCGAGTATGGAGAAATCAATGCTTCAATATCGCCCCTTTTTTAACGACGATCTTCAAACGATCTGTTCATTTCCACAGAATAAAGAAGAATTGTATTATTTTTTCCCAAAAGCGACGTATCCCTTAACGCCGGAACAATTACAAATGGCCATTGATCAACGTTCTGACTCTACGGTTGTTGAGCAAAATGGTAATGTAGTAGGGTTTGCCAACTTTTATCATTGGCAAGGCAGAACATGCTGTATAGGGAATGTGGTAGTTTCTCCTTTGGCCAGGGGCCGGGGTGTGGCAGAATTTCTGATCAAAACCATGATTCATATAGCCGGCATCAGGCATGCCGCAATGTTTATTGAAATATCGTGTTTTAACGGCAATACAGCCGGCATATTGCTGTACAAAAAGCTTGGATTTAAACCCTTTGACATTGAAGAGCGCCAAGGCCCGACCGGCAAGAGAGTGGCCCTCATACATATGCGCCATCAGTTGATTAAATAACACCCAAGCGTTTCACCGGACTCGCTGAAGCTTGCCGGAAAACCTATTATAAAAAAAAGGACAAATGCTATGAAAAAAATGAGTCGATGGGGGATAGGCCCTGTTTTCGCTTTCCTGTCTATCGGTTATGGGATTTTAATCTTAATTGTCAGCCGGTATTATGATCCGCTCTTCCAGATCCCCATATTACCCCAATGGCTTCTATCTGCCATTGGATTCATCTTATTATTGATCGGAATTCCATTTTTTATTATCTCCGTAAAAACGCTGACGAAAGCATACAATTCTGATTCTTTGGTTACCAACGGCATTTACAAGTGCTGTCGACACCCCTTATACAGCGCATGGGTCGTGTTTATTGTTCCCGGTATAGTTTTATTCGCAAATAGCTGGATAGGAATGACGGCGCCATTACTTATGTACTTTCTGCTTCGCAAATTGGTGATAAAAGAAGAAATATATTTAGAAAAACTATTTGGTTCTAAATATTTAGATTATAAAAAGAACACACCATGTATCTTACCTCTTGGCTATTTCTAAAACAATAAATGGATTTTTACAAAAAATGAAAGATGGACAATCCAAACGCCATTCAAAATGCAGGGGTCAGGGACCCAGCAGCTATTGGATGCAGGAACCAGAGCCTGTATTTGAAGCACTAAATATTTGCCCGGGCCAAAGTATCTTGGACATGGGATGCGGTGCAGGCGACTATGCCCTTCAGGCGGCCCGCCTGACAGGGTCCTTGGGTCAGGTAACGGCGGTGGACAAGTGGCCGCCGACTGTGGATGCGCTTAAGGCGTCAGCAAAAGCCGCAGGCCTGTCCCAGATTCAATGCATGACAGCGGATATTACAAAGCCACCCCTGCCGATCATGCAAAATGCCATGGATCTTTGCATGGCGTTCACGGTGTTGCATATTTTCGGAAACGAAAACCGCAGAAAAAGCCTGTTTTTTGAGGCGGCAAGGGTTCTCAAACCCACTGGCCGGCTTGCCGTGATGGAGTGTAAAAAACAAGAGATGGCCTTTGGCCCGCCAATAGAGATGCGCCTTTCCCCCGAAGAGGTTGAAATGTTGGCCGTGGAATGCGGATTCATAAAAATCGGATACACAGACCTTGGATATAACTACCTTGTTATGTTCCGTCTGCCAGTCATTCAGGAGCACCCCACCCATGTCATAAATGAATGATTTCCATATGGGTGTCGGCAATCATGGCAAGCCCCAGTTCGTCGGCCATATTAAACACTTTGTCCACTTTGGCGTTGATCGTCCTTGCATCGTTTCCCACCAGCGCAAATCCGATTTCAGCCCAGTCATGGCTGTCATTGAGTTCGGTTTCCGCCACGCTGATGTTAAACCGGTTCTGCAATCTTGAAATCATTGATTTAACAATGGAACGTTTGGCTTTGAGAGAGTGAACGTCAAAAAGCCTAAGTTTGATCTGTCCTGTTCCAACAACCATATCAAAATGCCTCTCGTTTAAATTCTTTTTAGAAATAAAAATCTTCTTTCATTATGTTTTACAAGCGTTATTATGTAAAAGTAAAACATTCCATACTCAAAGTGGCCCGATATCGATAAAATCCGAGAAGATCTCTTTTTATGAAAGGATGAATATGACGTATGACGTAATTATCGTGGGCGGGGGACCTGCAGGGCTTTTTGCATCCTACTATTTAATGGAACATGCCAACCTCAAGGTATTGCTCATTGAACGGGGAAGAGAACCCCGGAAACGCAAATGCCCCATCAGCAAAGTCCAGAAATGTGCCCAGTGCGATCCGTGCAATATTCTGTCGGGCATTGGCGGAGCAGGCCTGTACTCGGACGGAAAACTTAATTTTATTCCAAGACTTGGCAAAACCGATCTTACCCAGTTTATGCCCATGCCCCAGGCCCAGGCACTGATTGATGAAACCGAAAAAATTTTTACCCGCTTTAAGATGGATGCCCAAGTGTTTCCCACCAATATAGATGAGGCCGGCCTCATCCGCAAAGAAGCCAAACGATTCGGCATCGATCTTCTGCTTATCCGGCAAAAGCATCTGGGCAGTGACAATCTGCCGGGCTACATCACGGAAATGGCCGATTACATACAGTCCAAAGGCCTTGAGATACGCACTGGTGAGAATGTAATTGATGTAATTGAAAAAGACGGGATTATCCAGGGCGTGGTATCAGATAAGGGAACCTATCATGCCCACAACGTCATTCTGGCACCGGGCCGCATTGGAGCCAACTGGGTATCATCCCTGGCCCTTAAACACGGCATTGAGTTAAGCCAGCGTGGCATAGAGGTCGGTGTGCGGGTGGAAGTTCACAACGATATCATGGAGGATCTGTGCAATGTGATCTATGACCCCACTTTTTTCATCCGCACCCACACCTATGACGACCTGACCCGGACATTCTGCACCAACCAGGGCGGTTTTGTCGCCTTGGAAAATTACCAGGATTTTGTCTGCGTGAACGGACATGCTTATTCAGATAAAAAATCGAACAATACCAATTTTGCTTTTCTGTCAAAGGTGGTGCTCACCGAACCGGTCACGGACAACCAGGCGTATGGGGAATCCATCGGGCGTCTGGCCAGCATCATCGGCGGGGGCAAACCCATTCTCCAGCGGTTTGGGGATTTGAAACGCGGCCGGCGATCCACCTGGAACCGTATCCACAAAAGCTACATCGAACCGACCATGACCAATGTGGTGTGCGGGGATATTGCCATGGCGCTGCCCGAGCGGATCCTGTCCAATCTGATCGAAGGGCTGGAGACCTTGAATCAGGTGGTGCCCGGGGTGTCCAATGATGAAACCCTGCTCTATGCCCCGGAGATCAAATTCTTTGCCACCCAGATTGAGACCACAGCGCATCTGGAGACCAAAATCAAGGGCATGTACGTGGCAGGGGACGGCCCGGGGGTGGCCGGCAACATCGTATCGGCAGCGGCCACCGGACTGATTCCAGCCAAAAAAATTATTGCGTCACACCAGGGGTAGGATAATAAATCGCGCAGGCATCATCGGATTCCCAAGCCATGACCCGAGAAACCACGATTTTTTCATCTATATGTTTATCCAGGTAGGCCTGGACCTTGTCTGCAATATAAACGGCAATACGTTCGGATGTGGGCTGCTTGTCTGCAAAGGCAGGCAGTTCATTTAAAAACTTGTGATCCAGTTCCCCATCCACAACAGATCGGACCGCCCGTTTGATATCCCCAAAATCAGCCAAGACTCCGGCACCGTTCAATTGATCTCCCTTGACATACACTTCCACCTGCCAGTTGTGTCCGTGCAGGTTTTCACATTTCCTGCCCACCATGGCAAGCTGGTGCGCCCCGGCAAACCGGGTTTTAATCTTTAGTTCAAACATAGCCCCCCATCCGGATGTTTTCCATATCACAGGTTCTTAAATAAGTTTTTCAGCTTGTTTGATATTTTATTTGCATCGAGTCTGTCAAATTCTTCCAGCAGATCCTTTTGTTTCTGGCTCAGTTTGGTCGGGGTTTTAACAATCACTTTGATGATTTGATCTCCTCTGCGGCCGGTTCTCAATGAGGCAATACCTTCCCCTTTAAACTGGAAGGAGTCTCCATACTGGGTCCCGGCAGGGATTGTCAGTTGCTTTTCACCCACCAGTGTGGGAACCGAAATTTCAGCACCCAGGGCAGCCTGTATAAAAGAAATATCAATGGCACAGATAATATTGGTTCTCTCACGCTGAAAAAACTTGTGGGGTTTGACATTAATGACCACGTAAAGATCGCCTGACGGGCCGTTGGGCGTACTGGAGGCCTCGCCTTCCCCGGTAAGACGCAACTTTGACCCGACATCCACACCGGCAGGAATTTTTACCTGGACCTTGCGATTGATCTCCATACGGCCACCACCACGGCATTTGGGGCAGGGATTGGGAATAATGGATCCCCTGCCCTTGCAATAGGGACAGGTAGTCTTGACTTTAAAAAAGCCCTGATTCTGGATATACTGCCCCGTTCCCCGGCAATGGGAACAGGTTTCGGCAGAAGAACCCGGGGCAGCACCGGATCCGTTACACTCGTCACAGGTTTCGCGCTTGGGTATGGAAATGGTCTTTTCCGTACCAAAGGCCGCCTCCATAAAATCGATGGTCATGTCATAACGCAGATCCGATCCCCGCCTGGCACGATTTCCGCCACGGCCGCCGCCAAAACCGAAAAAATCTTCAAAAATATCCCCGAAACTTGAAAAGATGTCCTCAAATCCGCTGGGGCCCGAATGCCCTGCACCTTCAAGGCCCTGGTGCCCGAACTGATCATAAATCTGGCGTTTGCTGTCATCATTCAAGACTTCGTAGGCTTCAGACGCTTCCTTAAATTTATCTTCGGCCTCTTTATTATCCGGATTTTTATCCGGATGGTACTTGATGGCAAGCTTCCTGTATGCCTTTTTCAGTGTTGTTTTATCTGCATCCCGTTGGACCCCAAGGATTTCATAGTAATCTCGTTTTTCACTCATATTAGTGCCCGATAGTGATTTAATTCATTTATAATTGTGTTTAATTCGGTTGTATGATAGCTTCCAAACCTGTTTTGGCTAAAACAAATAATTTAAAATAACTCAGATTCTAAAGTTGTCAACGATGAACCAAGAACTGGATTTTGTCAAAGAAATGTTTGACAAGATTGCACCCAAATATGATTTTTTAAACCGACTGCTCAGCATGCGGCAGGATGTGTACTGGCGCAGGGAGATGGTCAAGGCGGCAAAACTTGAATCCGGTGCCGAAATATTAGATGCGGCCTGTGGAACCTGTGATGTCGGCCTTGAAGTCAGCCGCACGCTCAAAGGCCGGGCATCAATCACCGGACTGGATTTTTCCTTTGGCATGCTGGCCCTTGGCAGAAAGAAGCTGAACTGCTCTGCAGGCCGGGCAATTGCCCTTGTCAACGGTGATGCCTTGACCCTACCGATAAAAAATCAGCAGTTTGACGCGGGCTTCATGGCCTTTGGCATCCGCAATATCATGAATCGAATCGGGGCCATGAAAGAATTTCACCGCACCTTGAAACCGGGCGGCAGAATCATCATCCTGGAACTGACCACACCTCAAAAAGGAGTGATGCGCAAACTTTATCTTTTATATTTTCAGAAGATATTGCCGTTAATCGGCTCCTTTTTTTCAAAACACGGCAATGCATACGCATATCTTCCTGAATCCGTATTAAAATTTCCCGATCCCGTATCCTTTGCAAGCCAGATGAAACGAGCAGGATTCAAGCAGATTCGTTTCAAGGAGATGACCCTGGGTATTGTGACCCTATTTGTAGGCACAAAACTGTAACCTGCTATTATTATAGATCGTCTTGACAACAACCCCAGCATACTTTATAAACGATCTTCAAAAATATTAAGATAAAAAATTTTAGAAATGAAAAGATTTCTTATATATACTGTTGAAGGCCGGGTCCTTGTGACCGGTATTCTGCTGACTGTCTTCTTCTTTATTTTTGCTATCGTTGGCTTAGTTCAGGGCATGCCCAGTGCAAAGGTTGCTCTTGGCGCTTTCTTGACACATTGTGTGGGAAGCCGGGCCGGCGGCATCGGCCTATGCATATTGAACGGTTTTGACCCCATTACCACCATTGCCTTAAATTTCTATTTAGAAGGCCTGATTGTCTGCTATACATATGCAGTCTTTGTATTGAGCACAAGCGGTATATTCAAAGCCCCTTGGATTAACAGAGCTATGAGCAGGCTCAAGGAAAAGGCTGAAGAAAAAAAAGAAAAAATAGAACGCTGGGGCTGGATCGGAATATTTGCATTTGTCATGGCCCCCTTGCCAGTCACAGGCCCCGTGGTGGGAACCATCATCGGTTATATGCTTAGAATGCCTCTGTTCAGTAATTTCAGTGCAGCAGGACTTGGAACCCTTACAGCCATCGTAGCCTGGTGCTATGGGTTTGATTTTCTTGAACACCGGTTTGCAATGCTTCAGTATGTTTTTGGCGCCATCTGTGTAATCATCATCATTCCTTACCTTAAGCCGTTAAAAAAATTCATTGATTCCCTGCGTCATGAACATGAAAGTGATGAATAGATCTGTCTTCCGGAGGGCTGCGCCCTCCCCCCTTTTTCAAACTATCATAAGTTAAAAAACTTAACATTTTTCCACCCTGCCCTAAGCTTCCATCAAGTCGATTGCCCGGCGGATTGCAGATTTACACAAATTTGACAATCTTGGTGAACTAATACATACTTTGTGTATTTTCTAAACCAACTTAAGTCGACAATGCTATGAACACCGTTTTCACCCAAGTTAAAAATGCGTTGGGCAAACCCTACGACGATCTTCATTTTCTCTTGACTTGCTTTAAAGAAGTGTTGGAGGAAAATCATCAGCAAGCACTAGTTGATCTGCTCCCGTGGCTGAATTCGGCAGTTCCGTCAGAACCGGACCTGACGAGTAATAAATACATCCATATGATGTCGATGTGTTTTCAGTTATTAAACTTGGTGGAAGTAAACGGGGCGGTACAAAATCGTCGTCAGAAAGAAGATGAGGATATGGCTCAGGTGAATGGCTTGTGGGCAAATCAGTTCCAATATTTGAAGTCTCACGGGATCACCGAGGCCCAAATTCTAAAAGTATTGCCCAACATCCTGATCGAACCGGTTTTAACAGCACATCCGACAGAAGCCAAACGCACAGTGGTGCTACAGGAATATCGCAAGCTCTACCTGTTGCTGGTTAAGCGTGAGAACCCAATTTACACCCGAATTGAACGAGCGGACATTCGACAGGAAATCAAACAGATTCTGCATCGCCTGTGGCATGTCGGAGAAATCTACATTGAAAAACCACGGTTGGCATCTGAACTGGACAACATTCTGTACTATCTGACCCATGTTTTTCCCAGTGTCATCATGATGTTAGATAAACGCCTGCGTCAAGCCTGGGAAGAATCCGGATTTAATCCAACGGCGCTCAACAACTCGGATTTACTTCCGGTACTGTCGTTTGGCAACTGGGTTGGCGGAGACCGTGACGGCCACCCGCTGGTGACGCCGGAACTGACCAGAAAAACAATTGAAAAGCTGCGTATCCATGCATTTTATATCATCAAAAATGAATTGAAAGCGTTGGCGCAAAAACTCAGTATTTATCACAATATCTCAGACGTGAGCCCCAATTTTGCTGAGCGGATTAAAGTACTGCGTGAAGAAGTCGGCATGAATGCAGAAATTGAGATTAATGAACATGCCGAGGAGGTTTTCAAGGCTTATGTCCTTATCTTAATGCAAAAAATCCCCATTGATTTAAGCCGGGAATTCAATCTTGAATTAAAAGACAAACCGAATAGTTATACAAGTTCCATCGACTTGATTGCAGACTTAAACTTACTGCACGACGAACTGAAGAAATGTGGGATCGGCGAGGTTGCCCATGTTGATGTTGGACGGATGAAGCGAATTTTAAAAATCTTTGGTTTCCATTTGGCAAAGTTGGATATTCGCCAGAACAGTGATTATCATCAAAAGGCTTTGACACAGTTGGTAACTGCATCACTTGGGGCAAACGTTGCCATGCAGATAGAAGACTCCAAGGATGATGGACTCGTAAAAAGTCCAAGACCAATTTAACATGCTAATATTATTGGCGAAAATCTATTTTCCAACTTGTAATTCAAGTCTTTATCATGTACAATATGCTCTCTGTTATCAATAACTTATGGTTGAATCAATGATTAAGACAAATGACCACTATCAGCTCCACCTTTTCGATCCCTGGGACTTTTTAAGCCCGAAGCGCAGGAAATTGCTCGATGACTCCTGGGCAGGGCTTTTTCAAAAAGAAATCCTCCGCTCATTACCGGTCAATCTAATCAAACCCTGTTTCTCAAGAGAAGCAGGACGTCCCACAAAAGAACTCTACACCATGCTCGGTGTTCTGCTGCTCCAGCAAGCTCATGATCTTACTGATGAAGAAACCGTATCCCAACTGGCATTCAATATCCAATGGCACTATGCCTTGAATTTAACGGAAGAATCAGATGCCGCCAAATATCTATGCTTGAAAACCCTGTGGACCTTCCGCCAACTCATGATCGAGAAGGAACTGGACAAAGCCCTCTTCAATGCTATTGCTGACAAGCTTGCCGCTGTGTTTCGAGTCAATGCTGATAACCAGAGAATCGATTCGGTCCATGTTAAGTCAAATATGCGCCGGCTGGGGAGAATCAATATTTTCGCAGCGAGTATCAATAAATTTTTGGTTAACCTGAAACGCAAACACCCTGACCACTTTTCCGGTATCAGCACCGAGATTATCGGAATGTATATTTCGGAAAAGGCATTGTCCTGCTTTTCCATGGTAAAACCCTCTGATTCAGCCAAAACTCTTGCAAGTGTCAGCAAGGATCTTTACCATCTGATTCAGGAATTTAAAAGCGACTCTGATGTTGCATCCATGTACAGCTACAAGCTGCTTGAAAGGGTTTTGAAAGAGCAGTGCAATCTGGAAGTTGATCCTGAAAGTGGTCAGAAGGTTACGCTTAAAGCTCCAAAAGAGATTCCTTCAGACTCACTTCAAAATCCTTCTGACCCTGATGCGACCTACAGCGGCCATAAGGGGCAAGGTTACCAGGTCCAGGTAATGGAAACATTTACAAAAACAGATGATGAAGATGAAAAAGCCGGAACCTTGAATCTGATCACTCATGTTGATGTGGAACCTGCCTCGGCAAGTGATGCCAATGCCTTGATTCCTGCAATGGATGCCGCCAGAAAGCAAAATCTTTCTCCCAAGGAAATCCAGGCTGACTCTCTTTATGGAAGCGATGAGAATTACCAGGCTGCCCAGTCGAATGGCATTAATCTTGTTTCGCCCACCATGGGAACGACCAAAAAGGAGAAGCTCAGCCTTACTGATTTCAACCTTGCGGCAGATGGACAAATCATAACATGCCCGCAGGGGCATGCCCCGGTTTTTAAAAAGAAAAAGAAGGAACGGATTACCCAGGGTTTTCCCCTTGATACCTGCCTGGGCTGCCCTCAACTAGAAAATTGCCCGGTAAAACCAGGGAAAAAATACGCATACAATCGATATACCGAAAAGTCTGCAAGGATTGCCCGTCGAAGAGCTTATGAACAGACAGATACGTTCAAAGATAGATACCGTTGGCGAGCCGGAGTCGAAGCGACAATGTCCGAATATGATCGACGCACCGGGGTGAAACGATTAAAATATCGAGGCCTCCAAGCAGTAAGATTCGCAGCAACCTTAAAAGCAGCAGGAATCAATCTCTTCAGGGCAACTATTGTCCAGAAGGCTCTCTGCTATGCATAAAAGAAGCGTAGCAAAGTCGTTTCGGGCTATAATGCAATACTTTTTTGAATGTCAAAGAACAATTTGGCGTACAAAAACTATTTTTTAACTTGTTTTGAGCTTACGATCAAAACAGATCTGTAAGCTCAAACACTCAAGCTTGATTTGGGCTTTGACTTTTTACAGGACCATCAAGGATGCCAGGCGAACTTTTTTAGATCAGGAACTGAAAATCAACCGCCCGTTTTTGGTGCACCATAAAAGCATCGATCAAGAAGGACAAAATGTGATTGGGGTTTTGCAGGTGGTCAGTGATCATGTTCAACGCTACAGCCCGAATGCGTTTGGAAAATTGATTGTGAGTATGACCCGAAAGACAGAGGATCTGCTCACAGTCTACCTGTTCATGCGTGAAGTGGGTTTGATTGTAAAAAAAGACGATCAATTAGGGGCCATTCTTCCGGTTGTGCCGCTTTTTGAAACCATTGAAGACTTGAAGGCCAGTCCATCAATTATGGACGATTACCTAGGGCATCCGATTGTGAAAAACAGTTTGCAGATGCAGTCGTGGAAAAACCCCAATGCCGAATTGATTCAGGATGTGATGATCGGCTATTCCGACAGTAATAAAGACGGCGGTGTTCTGGCCAGCTCCTGGCTCTTGCATCAGGCACAAAAAGAATTGACAAAAACAGGTCAAAAACACGGTGTAAAAATCCGTTTTTTCCACGGCACGGGTGGTAGTATCAGTCGGGGAGCGGGACCAAGTCATTGGTTCATAAAAACATTACCCTACGGATCAATAAATGGTAAGTTCCGTATTACAGAACAAGGCGAAACCATTGAACGAAAATATGCCAATCAGGTGAATGCGGCATATAACCTGGAGCTGATGATTTCGAGTGTCACGGCACAAACCGTACTGCACGAAAACACAAAAAAAACACGAGAAGAAATAGAAAGCTTGTTCCATCGGTTAGGAGATCGTGGGGCTTATCATTACCGACAGCTGATTTCAGATCCTGACTTTATCACCTTTTTTTCCCAGGCAACCCCCATTGATGTGATCGAATCGAGTAAAATTGGTTCCCGCCCGGCACGTCGTACCGGGAAGCGCAGCATGGACGATCTTCGGGCAATTCCCTGGGTGTTCAGTTGGTCGCAATCGCGCTTCAAGATTACCAGTTGGTACGGTGTTGGTTCCACTTTGAATGAATTAAAAAATGAAAATCCGGAAGCGTACAAAAAATTGCTTCATTTTGTTGAATACAATCCTTTTGTACGTTTTGTGATGACCAATCTGGATAGCAGCCTGATAGCGACGGATGTACTGATTATGGAAAAATATGCTTCGCTGGTTGAATCGACTGAAATTCGCGACCGATTCATGGAAATAATTAAAAATGAGCTGGATTTAACACGTAAAATGGTGGCGGATGTGCTGAAACGTCCGATCAACGAACGGCGCATTAATCACTATTACTCAACTATACTCAGAGCTGAGGCGCTAAATAACCTGCACGATGCCCAGGTTGAGTTGCTGAAAAAATGGCGCAACGCCAAAAAGGTAAAATCGAAAGAAGAAGACCAATATCTGTTTGCCCTTTTGCAGTGTGTGAATGCAATTGCCAATGCCCTTGGCGCAACAGGGTGATCCGGAAAAGAGATTTTAAATGTTACGCGATGATATCAATCACTGTACCTTTACCCGGGATTGTAGCAAGATCAGGAGACTGTTGAACTTCAAGGCTTTGGGTATTAAGAGATTGATTTGAAGTATTGGAAGGTTGTTGAAGAAGATTGAGCATAAGATTGGGCATTGCCATCGCTTTTTTCATAGCGTCGGTTGATGCGCCTGTATTAGTGGTCCCATTAATACTCATAATACACCTTTAACAATCCTCTTTATTGGCCGTTTTACTAAAAAAGTCTGTGTAAGTGACACAGATATTTCAAGCTTTGTTGTGGGCTGAGCCTGGCAGATGATATGTCTGGTCGGCCCATGGCCGTTTAAATAAACTGTAAAAAAGATATCGGCAAATGTCCAGATAAACCTGAATCCCAATTTTTTTAACACACTCATTCAACACAAGAACCTGTTTGGAATGACAAAACGATGTGATTTACTGATACCGGTGTAAAAATGATGAACTATAATGATATTGTTAAGGCCAAAGACCTGTTGAACCTGCCTGAACGGGCAACAATGGAAGAAATTAAATCAAATTACAGACAACTGATCATGCAGTGGCATCCGGATAAATGCCCAGACAATAATGAAAAATGCACTGAAATGACAAAAAAGCTGACCGCTGCATATCAAACGATTCGTCAGTACTGCAATCAATATAAATATTCTTTTACACAAGAAGAGCTCAAACAATATTTATCAGCTGAAGAGTGGTGGTTTGACAGGTTTGGCCATGATCCTTTATGGGGAAAGACAAAAAAGCCTAAAATATAGTTAAGGTAACAATAGAATGCTGCATACTTTACAACAGATAACTCATTACAGCTTACATTTGGCTTTTCCTGGACTGATTGCCTGGGTATTTTTTAGAGATGATTGGAAAAAAGCATGGCTAATCATGCTTGCTACGATGCTTGTAGATTTAGACCATTTATTGGCTGACCCGATATTTGATCCCACGAGATGTGGAATAGGGTTTCATCCTCTGCATTCTTACTATGCAATTGCTGTTTATTTCCTGCTCTTTTTCTTTTCCAGGGCAAAAACAATCAAAATATTGTCGATTGGATTACTTTTCCATATGTTCACGGATTACCAAGATTGTCTTTGGATGAAATTAAAAATTTAGACAGACGCAACAGGTATTGATTATGCGTTCCTGAAAGATACAGGGATTGTTGCAATTAAGGCAAACAAAAAAATTAATTATTGTCGTTAACAGAAGTGTTTACTATAAACACGTCCGATTAAACAATGTTGAGAACAGAACAGAGAGGTTTTCCTTGTACATACTTTGCCTGAATTGCGATGATCGTCCGGGAATTGTTGCCGCGGTTGCAAACGCGTTGTGTAATTCAAATTGTAATATTGAAGAATCTTCACAGTTTGACGATCCATATTCCAACCAGTTTTTTATGCGCGTTATGTTTTCTGCCGTAACCGAAGGGGCGGCAGGAAAGTTTAAAACCATGTTTGACCCTGTATCCAAGGAATTCGACATGAATTGGTATTTAAGAAAAATGGATGAGCCGATCAAAACCCTTATTCTGGTATCGAAAGATGATCATTGCCTGAACGATATTATCTATCGATGGCGAACAAAGCACCTTAACATTGAAATAGTAGGGGTAGTCTCAAATCATAAAATAAACCGTGAGCTTTGTGAACAATTCGGGCTTAAGTTTTATTATGTACCCACCCAGGACGTTGATAAAAATAAGGTTGATGAGCAGCATTTCAGGATTATCGAGGAAACGGATACGGAACTCATTGTGCTTGCGCGCTATATGCAGATTCTTTCCGAGAATATGTGCGATAGATATGCCGGGCGGGTGATTAATATTCATCACTCATTCCTACCTGGCTTTAAAGGCGCAAAACCTTATCATCAGGCGTATGAGAGGGGTGTAAAGCTTATCGGGGCGACCGCTCATTTTGTAACGAAGAGTCTTGATGAAGGGCCGATTATAGAGCAGGACGTCATGCGTATTGATCACCGGGATTGCCCCAAAAAATTACAAATTCGAGGACAGGATACTGAAGCCAGAGTCCTCGCCCGCGCGATGGAAATGTATACTGAAAGACGGATATTCCTGCACGGGAGTAGAACGGTTATTTTGTAGTTTTGATATTTGTTCAGCTATACTTCATTTGAATAATCATAATTGACTGGCATAATCATCAATATTTTATTACTTTTTTTACCCACCGTTTAGATAGTTAAGTATCGAATACCACTCCATTTTGCACCCGAAAAATCATAACACCCTGTATATAAAGACTTTTATATAATGGCATTTATATTGCATTCAAACCATTAAGAATAAAAAATTTGATATTTAAACCAGGAGGTTAAAGTTGAAAACAGTTCTTTTTTTAATTATTGTAACAGCTTGTATCCTTACATCCTCGTTAGCATTTGCAGATGTCATTTCTTATACCCGGGCAAGTTTTAATTTCTCTTCTATGATAGGGCTAGGCCTTTGTCTTCTGGGCCTTGCAAAATTCGGCAGTAAAAGCACCTAAGCCGGTGCAATCAGGTGAGTTGTAGCATTGGAAGAGGAACGTTTCATATATTAAGGAAAATGCAGACAAAATGGATACAAAAAAAACACGAATCAAACCTGGAGAAAATTATGAAATATTTTCTGCCAAAGATAGCCCAAGCAATGAGACTATCCACATTTGCTTAATCATTGATGAGGACCAGGTGGTTTATAAAAAAATGAGCGAAGAGGAACAAAGCTTATCATATCATATTGGAAGCGTGTATTACTTTAATTTGCTACAGGCAGGCGGCGTTATTAAAAAAGCGGTATAAGGCTATCCTGCAGGTCAAACTGATGATAAGTAATTCATAAACATCGTTGATATGGAGGTGTCATGGAAATAACAAAAGAGCAAGTTGACCATATCTTTAAACAGACCAAAAACACGGAAGAAGCCTTGATTGCTCTTTATAAACTTATTCTGCCGGACTGGGAGCAAATCAAAACCTCAAAAGGATTTCCGCTGATCGGTAAAGGCGGCTGGTTGTATATCTGCGAATGTTTTATCAAATTAAGCAAACCCGCAGATAACGGTTTCCCCGGATTATGGCTTAACAAAGGTTTTGGTAGCAGCGACTATCTGCCGATGTGGACGGTTGATCTAAGCCATTTTTATCCGGCTTACTAAAACTAAGCCAAGGCGCATAATTGCGGGCACTGTGACCAAAAGCCAAAATAAAAAGGCTTCCAGTTGAGCGCCGAAAGCCTTGATATTCGTGGTACCTGGGACGAGAATTGAACTCGTACACCCTTGCGGGCGAGGGATTTTAAGTCCCTTGCGTCTACCAGTTCCGCCACCCAGGCATTTAATAATGTGAAAAATATATTATTGCGCGTGGATTTGCAAGCCTAAATCCACAGTTCTTCCTTGACACTTAATCATTCTGTATGTTTTAAGCAATTCCATGTGGCGCTTGGAAAGGCACATATAGTTTTATCTGAAAGCCACACTAAACCGCTGAATTACTTTTATAATTTATTTTGGGTTGAGTCTGGGTATCAAGACGCCGGATCAACCTACGTCTGATATAAAGGAAATTTTTTATGCCGGAATTGCCAATGGATAGGCAAAATTTGTTTCAGAAATGCGTTGAATTTCATGGACATTTGTGTCCAGGGCTTGCATTCGGGTTCCAGGCGGCCATGGCCGGCATGGATTTTATTTCAGAAACGCGGGCTCAGGACGAAGAAATTGTGGCCATTGTTGAAACAGATGCCTGCGGAACGGATGCGATCCAGGTCATTACAGGGTGCACGTTTGGCAAGGGCAATTTCATTTTCAAAAATTACGGAAAGACCGCATTTACCTTTGTGAGCAGAAATTCAGGCAAGGGTGTTCGCATTGCAAAAAAATACGACCCAGAGCCACTTTTGGGTGCCAGACATCAGGAATTGATACAGTTGATAAGGAAAAATAAAGCCAACGAAGCGGATCATGATGAATTCTGGGAGCTTCACAGGATAAAGGCCATGGAAATTCTTGAACAGGCGCCAGAAAACATTTTCACCATCACCGGGATAACGGTACCCATTCCTTCCAAAGCAAAGATAGAACCGTCGCATCAATGTGACATGTGCAAAGAACCTACCATGGCCTCCAAACTAACCCAAATCGAAGGCTGTTTTTTTTGCCGAGGCTGTATGGCAGACATGAATCGGCAATAGGCCTTAATTCCTAAATTCCTAACTTAACTTAAGGGCAATTTTTCCGATGCAGCGGGCCATTAATTCCATTTTTTTTGATAAGCGGGATTACAAACTCATTGAGATTGTAGACTCAGTGTATAGCGAACCCAAAACGCTGGGGTATACGGGCAAGCTACTATATCCTTATTTTCACCCGTTAGGGATCAAGGAACTTGCAGAATCCAGGGGACTTCGGGCTGCATATTCAATTCTCAATCTCATGGAATCCATTAAAAGCGGTGATATCACAAGCCGCCTTAAAGCACTGAAAGGCCTTAAGGATGATATTTTAAACACCGTTGGCGGTTCTATACCCAAAAATACATCCAGGGTACTGATGCAGATCATGAAAGACCTAGTTCGGGCCAAAGGCCAGCCTGAACTTCAGCTTAGGTTGGCCCACGATTTCAGAATTGCAGCATTTGGCAAACCCAGGGTCATCCGACATCTGCTTGACCAATACCATTTGCTTGAAATGCCCGAAGAGTGGAATCAGATCACATTTGACGACCACGTCCATGATGCCAACACCTCGGGAAGGAAAAGTGCAACACATCTGATTCTGGATGCCTGGATCAAAGGCATTCGAAGATTGCGTGTGATCTACTATCACTATATTGAACCCAAATGGGCGCTGGAGCTGATTGAATCGGCCAGGATTATGGAAATTGATCTGAGAATCGGGATTGAATTCTGGCCCATCCACCGGGACAGATATATCTCTCTTATCTGGGTTTCCAGAGGCCTGCCCAGCATTGAATCTTTTTTAAGTTTTCTTGCCCAACCCACGGTGATTCAATTCATGGAACAAGGCAAATCCCTTGTCAAGTTCCAGGAAAATTATCTTTATCTTTTGGTGGATAGATTCAATGCATCAGGACGTATGGCGTTGTCCCGGGATCTTGGGTTTACCATACCGCCTGTGGCGGCTGAACAATTTCTCGATTTTGTCGGACCTGGTCAAGCAAGCTTTCAATATCTTGGTGAATTTATCCATTCAAAAGCCCTTGAAACCATACAAGCAGAAATTTCACGCCTAAAAAAGGAAGAGGCCGCTCCGGAAGCCCAGGCGCATGTTAGCCGTCTATCCAAAGCCATGAATGATTTCACGGCCAATGATATCCTTGAGCAATACCTTGATGCCGAGCACTTTTTCAGCGGCCTTTACGATTATGTAAAAGAAAAAGGGAATGATGCCCCACCAAGGCTTTGTGTTGAATTTTGCATGCTTTTGGACCAAATCGAAGACCTTCTTGATGATTTTCGAATTACCCTTAACCTTGACAGGCTCATGCCTGAGGATGTGCTTGAACTGTTATATGAAAGCACCGGCAGAATCGCCAGAATCGAGATTATTAATCTAAAAAAATACAATCCTTTGGACAATAAAACCATGCTGCTTGTCAACGAACTTCAGGCAGCCATCAATCAGGGAAGTATTTTAAAATTAAAGCGTATTATTTCAAAAATTATCGCAGATGTACAAAAACATGATGCAGATCAAAAACAAGACCGGCTCAAAGCTCTGTCGGAGATCCTCAATGACATCAATGAATTCAAGCATATGTTTGATGCACGGCCCATCAGACTAAGAATCGGCTCTGACTCCACAGGTAAGCCTGGGCATTACGGTATGGGATTTGCTGTGATCGACACCCTGCCCTTTAGGGTTCGCCAAAAAATCAGAAAAAAGGACTGTGACAGACTGCGACTTCCTGTCGATGTGAAAACCAGTTTGTGCACCATCACATCACCCCCCGAGTATATTTCCGATGCGATGGCCTGGATACCTGGAATACGCATGTTATTATCCAGCAGAAAAAAAAAGTGGGTATCTGATTTTTTTTTACTTCACCCGGCTTCCAAAGGAAACCTGGTTACCCTTGGACGATCGGCTTTAGTGGGACAAAAAAATAATTATTTAAAAGACTTTTATAAAGCTCCCAAATCTGAAAAATCTTTTAAATACCTTAATAGTCAGCTTAAAAATTTTTTAAAAGTCTTTACAGGATTTATTCCGGCCCAGCTATGCTTCATGCTGACAAAAGACTGGTGGCTTCTGGCCTATTTTGGCGCATTGATCTGGTTTGGAATAACGGGCATAAGAAATGTAATTCAATCGGTGATCGGTGGCGGTGGTATCAGAAGGGCATCCCGTTTAAAATGGAATGACTATGTCAGTTGGGACAGGCTTGCCGATTCTCTTCTGTTCACAGGATTTTCAGTCCCATTGCTGGATTATCTGGTTAAAACTTTGCTTTTGGACAACACCCTGGGAATTACCATAGATAACGGTCCTGTGATGCTTTATGCTGTCATGGGCCTTGCCAACGGGATCTATCTTTCCACACATAATTTTTTCAGGGGACTTCCCAAAGGGGCTGTGACGGGCAATTTCTTCAGAAGCATTTTTTCCATTCCTGTTGCCGTTGTGCTCAGTGCAGGGATAGGTGCGGGTTTAGGCTTTTTAAACGTCCCCAATATTAACGGAATTCTTCAGAAATGGGCGGCCATCATTTCAAAAGGGGCCTCTGATATTGTCGCAGGATTCATTGAAGCGGCGGCGGACAGATCTGTTTACACGCGTCTTCGAAAACAAAATATTCGTAAAAAAATATCAGAGCTGTTTGAAATTTACTCTAAACTAATCATGCTGTTTCCTGAAACAGAAGAACTCAATATTTTAGAAAATTCAGACATACTTTTGGATAACAAGAACTCGGAAGTCAGGGATCTGGCGACTCTGATCATCATTAACGCCCTGGATCTGTTTTATTTCTGGATGTATCTGCCCCGGGCCCAGAGTTCATTAATCCACGAGGTGTCTGACATGACACCGGAAGAAAAGGCAATATTTTTCCAGGCCCAGAACATGCTTCGCCATGAACATCATATCAGCAGATTGTTTGTGGACGGGATTCTGGGTACAAATTTTTCCAGGCCTCTCTCTTTCTATCTAATCTTATACCCTGCTTATCTTAAGGGCATTGAGAAAGTAAAAGCATCCATCCTGCAGGAAAAATCCGATGAAAGGCCATACTTATAACCTTTCCTTTTTCGCAAAACGTCAAGACCCCAATTAACTTATGCACTCAAAACATTTGCACATATCATGATGCCCTAAAAATTAACAAAACAGCTTTTGATTTACAATATTTTTATGTAATATATAGAAATTCATTCTTCAAAATTATTGAATTATAAAGATGTTTGCATATTTTTGTCGTTCATTGATATTTTAGATTCTAATATCAAGTCATCTTATCCATAAAAATTTCTAATGAATTTTTTTAGAACTAAAAACGGGGAGGGCCATTTAGACGATGCGGTTTAAAGATTTTAATCTGGGAATTAAACTTATTTGTTCTTTTCTATCTGTAGGCATTATCCCGTTGGGGGTTCTGGGCGCAGTTTCAATTAATCTGTCAACCAAGGCATTGGAGAGAACAGCATTCAATCAACTGGAGGCAGTCAGGGAAATAAAAAAATTTCAAATTGAGAGTTTTTTCCAGGAGAGAATCGGCGATATTAAAGTGCTTGCAAACAATCCGTTCACGAAAAATGCAGCCAAGGCCTTGGCCCAGGCCTTCAATTCGGCAGGCGGCGTAGCGTCAAACCGTTTTGTCGGCAAAACAGGTGAAATCTATGATGCACCGGCGTCATATAAACAGGTTCATGATATCTATTTTAAGACGTTCAAACACTACATGGAACAATATGGATATTATGATATTTTCCTGTTAGATCCGGTACATGGAGACACCTATTTTACCGTCACCAAAGAGGCAGATTTCGGCCAACGCGCACAAGGGATAGATTCGTCTTTGCGTGATGTATGGCAGGCCGCTAAGAATGACAAAATCAGCATCTCCGACATGCGCAGGTATGCGCCTTCAGCCAACGCACCTGCCCAGTTTCTGGCAGCTCCCATCAAAGACAACGGTAAAACCATAAGCATTCTTGCGTTTCAACTCTCCATTGATGCCATCAACAGAATAATGACGGAACGAAGTGGTATGGGCAACACCGGAGAATCTTATCTGGTGGGCAAAGATAAACTCATGCGCTCCGATTCATACCTTGATCCGGACAACCATACGGTTGCCACCTCTTTTGCCGATCCGGTAAAAGGGAAAGTGGATACCCAGGCGTCCAGGGATGTTATTTCAGGAAAAACCGGAAAAGAACGCATACTTGACTATAACGGCAATCCTGTGTTGTCTGCGTATACGCCAATTAAGGTAGGTGAAATTATTTGGGGACTTTTAGTTGAAATTGACCAGGCAGAAGCATTCAGTTCCATTCGGTCCATAAAAACCAATATTGCAATCATAGCGCTGATTTCCATTGTTCTAATCGTCTTGATTGCCATGTTCATTGCCCGTTCTATCACTATTCCCATCAAAAAAGGCGTGACAATGGCACAAAAAATGTCTGACGGCGATTTAACACAGACCCTTGATATCGACCAAAGAGATGAGATCGGCTTACTTGCCCAGGCATTGAATATGATGTCATCCAATCTTCAAAAAATGTTCCATGACATTATCACAGGCACACAGACTTTGACGGCAGCCTCAACTGAATTGTCGGCCGTTTCCGAGCAAATATCCTCAAATGCTGAAACCACTGCCGGAAAATCAACCAGAGTCTCATCGGCTGCCCAGGAAATGAACAACAACATAACCCGTGTGGCAACATCCACAGAAGAAATCACGTCTAACATTCAAATGATCGTATCGGCAACCGAAGAGATGACGGCAACGATTCAGGAGCTATCCCAAAACACCGCCACTGGAAATGAAACCACATCCAGTGCTGTGGAAAAAGCCAAAACAGTTCTGGATAAAGTTGATGCATTGGGTGCCGCCGCCATGGATATCAATAAAGTATCCGATACTATTTCAGAAATTTCAGAGCAGACCAATCTCCTGGCATTAAATGCCACCATTGAAGCGGCAAGGGCTGGTGAAGCCGGTAAAGGCTTTGCGGTAGTTGCAGGGGAAATAAAAGCATTAGCCCAACAAACCGACCAGGCAACAAAAGAGATCAGTTCCAAAGTTTCAGGGGTTCAGGCCACCACGGACGACTCGGTAACTGCCATAAAAGATATCGTTGAAATTATTAACGAAATTAATTCGATTGTCAGCTCAGTGGCCGTGGCTATTGAAGAACAATCCGCCACAACCCAAGAAATTGCTAACAATGTCAGCCATGCGGCACAGGGACTTGACAGCGTCAATGACAGCGTCAATCAGACATCTGGTGCGGCCGGAGAGGTCGCCAACGACATCAGTGATGTAAGCAAGGCGACAGATGAAATGAAAACAGGCAGTCAGCATGTTATGACAAGTGCAGGAGAATTATCAAAACTGGCAGAGGAATTAAAGGCAATGATGGACCGGTTCAAGATTTAAATACAGTCTATGGATTATGGGGTATTCAAATCAATATGTTTTTTTGCCGGTACCTGAATTATGCTTGAAAAGAACAGCCCAGTTGTCATATAATATTTTTTTTAATAATAATGGCTTATTTATTTTAAGGATAAATCAATGGCAAAAATGTTTTATACCGGGAACAGGGAATCCAAGCTTCTGTCTAAGATCGAGTCTTCAAAGGAGCGGGAGAGAATTAAAACCATCAGCGCTATCCGGGACAACATTGATTCATTCAGTAACAAAGTGTCCATGAAACTTATCGAGAGCGGACTCATTGAGACCGTGAGTAAGTCCAGTGTGGAAAACCAGATTGTGCGTTGCCTGGATAAACTGTGCCGGGCTGAGGACTTTGATATCGACTATGCTGTCGCCCCGTTTAGATCCCTGATCTCAAACCCCAACATTGCCAGCCTTTACCTGACCGCATTTGTGGTTGAGACCTTGATCAACCACAAAGATGTTATTGACATTTACGGCAGCGACGATGATATCTATTTTTGCATTCAAAAAGAATTAACCGCCCTTATGGAACGTGGTAGCGGGTATTAATTCGCCTACTGGTTTATTTAAATTCATACAACCCGCTTTTTAAAAATTATAATTTTAAAAAGCGGGTTGTTTTTTGCTTTATTTTTTAACCCACACACCAGCCTCGTTCTGGTAATAATAGCCTTTTGTGGCGCTTGAAAACAAAGCGGCTGCTCTTCTTTTTTCGACAAGCTGAATGGATACATTCTGCTGCTTTGCAATCTGGTTGTAAATAGCTTTGCGATCCTCATTTTCGGCTGTCACCACATCCTGTTTTTCTTTTTTTGCCGTGACAAATCCCAAATAACCTGCATTGGTTTCACCAATAATACCTCTATTTTTCAAATCGACAATCTGGGGCAAACGCTGTTTCATGCGTTGCTTAATGCTTCCGGCAAAGGCCCCGGAACAAAAAACAAAAGAGAGGACAAGGGTCATAACAAATAGTGATTTAACGGGTTTCATCATTCAGTTCCTCCTGTTTTAGAGTGATTCTTTTCAAGATTGTCCTGGGCCGCATCAATATCACCGAAGAAATCATCCAAAGCTTTGTCAACTTTTACGTTTACATCAATTGTAATATGAATGGGTTTGATTTCAACCGGTTTGACTTCAATCTCGTGGCTGGTACGGCAACCGGCCAATGTCAGAAAAAAAAGACTGAAAACGACGGCCCCACATTGCTTTAGCATGGCAACCTCACTATTTAAGGATTGATAATGCGCTTCAGATTATTACTCAATTGAATAACCTGATTAAACGGCAGGGTTAAATTAACATCCAGTTTAATTCCCTGGAAATTTGATCCAGGACTTTGAGCATTCACGCGAATAAAAGAGTTCAGATTACGGTTATATTCAAAGGGCAAAGCAGATAGCGGCTTTCCATCCAGCTGCATGTTTACGGCAAGCATGTCTCCATGGGTATTGAGTTTTAGTTTTACCCATTTGTACTCAAAGTTTTTTAACGCTTCTCCTGCAAGATCAAGCTGGGAAAATTCCTGTGTATTCTTTGGAATTCCGGCAAGCATTCGGTCAAGGTTCCGAATATAAATTCGCCCCCCCTCCCCGGGAGTTGAAAAAAGAAAGCCGTTATCAAAACCGATTTCGGTATTATTCATCACCACCGGGATGCGCCCGCTTAATGTGCCGCCTCCTTCTGCATCAAAGGCGCCAATCTGATAAAATAAATCTTCCATTTCAAGGCGGTCACAATACAACGTTAACTGTATTGTGTTATTGTCCGAAGGCAGTCTGAACGCTTCTGTTGAAACAATACCATTGCACCAGTTAAATTTCAAATTTTCAATATTAACAGACTTTCCGTCTTCAAGGCTGAATCTTATCTTTCCATTGTTGCAATTAAAACGCCCGGCACCAAATGATCCAATATTTATATACTGGCCTGGAAGGGTTTCAGGGACCAAAAGATCATTAAAGTGCATGTCAGTAGATATACCGGAAGCCGAAAAGCCGGATTCAACAAAATTTACGGTGCCGTTGGATACCAGGATATCGGCAGATGAATTTATTTTTTGATTAGTATAAGAAAAACCTGCTTTGGCAGACACGTCAAATTTAAAATCATAACCCCCGGCTATACCGGGGATAAACGGTATCAGTTCTTTTTGGGTGAAGGAAAACCGATTGGCAGCAATTTGTCCTTTTGCAAAAAAACTCATGGCCGAATCAAGGCCCGCCCGGGCGGAAACATCAATGACCAAACCCGGGATTTCGTTATGGATGACTTTTCCTGAAACATCCACAACACAATCGGATGTCTGGACGACTTTTGCAGAAACAGCAGGGATAATTCTATCATGCAGGATAATTTTTTGGGCCCCTGCCCACCCGAACGCCTTTATATCTTTAAACGGATAAGTCATGGGCAGTTTAAAGTGAAAACCTTTAACCCTTAAGCCTTGATCCTTCATAGTTACGTCTGTGTCATACAAAAAAGGGGTAATTTGATATTTGGTACCTGATGACAACGGATTTTTAATTTTACCTGTTATGCCGGCCTTTCCCGCATAAGCCGTGACCCCATTGGATGCAATTTTTGATTGATTGCATACAGCGTCCACATTGATGACGAGATCTTTACCGGTGTTTCCTTTTTTTACACCAGATTCAATAATGAGCTCGGGGCTATCCACACGTTTGTCTTCATGTCTTAAATGGACTGAACGGCTTTTGATCTTTACTTTGGCTTTATTTAAAACGATGTCTGATTTTAAAAAAGCAAATTCAGCATCTGACGAAACATCCAAGGATGCGGTGTTCATTTCTAAATTATTTTTTTGAAATGCAATTTTATCAATCAGGGCATCAAATTTTATATGCTTTAAAGGTTCTGGGCGGACAAAATTGCCGTCAAATTCGGTCTTTACCTGGAACCCGGAAATATCCAGAACGTTCTTTGGTTCAACTTCGTTGTCTCCAAATACCGTAAACCCTGTTCCGGAAAAAGCCAAACTGCCGACCTGATGATCAAGATTACCTGAAACAAACAACTTTAATTGGGGAGCAAAAAGTTGAATGTGATCGAAAAAATCTACCGTCGACAAAGGCAATGTCATACGTTCAGGTATAATATCCCAGGTCTTGGTGATTTCATTTTGCACTGTCAAAGAGAAGTGATCAACCCTACCGGATGAGATCCGGGATAAAAATTCAAAGCTGAATGGTTCCAGATTGATGCCTGGACTTGCGATCCCTACAGTTCCGTCTGCATTGAGCGCCATTGCTGCTTTATCAAAAGACAGATCACCTGAAATATTAGAGAAATTAATATTCAAGCCAGGCTCCGGTTCCAGCCCAAGATCATTGAGTTCAAAATGAAACGTTGAAAAGCCTTTTGTTTCAATTAAAAAATTTACAGGCCCCCGAAACTTGATTGAAAGTTGATCCGCCTCTGGTAGCATGGCAAAAAACATTTCAGGGTAAAAACGTTCTGCTGAAACATTGCCCTGCACGGGATTTTGTAAAAAATCAGCCGCGGCCCCAAGGGTTATTTTGTGATTCATCGGGAAAACGGACAGTTTCATATCTGCACGCCGTTTATCCCGGTCCAGTTGAATATCCGCCTCCAGCGGAATACAAAATCGCTCCTTTCCGGTCTCAAAAAAGAGGGTGCTGTTTTTTAATACAATGTCTGCCGGCAGATATGCAAAATAGGACTCAAAATCATGAATATTAAAATCAGATACAGGGCCCGAATGGGCCTGATTATTATCCTGGGTAAATGAAAATCCGCTGACCCGGAGTCTTTTTTCTTCATCCAGATGAACAGTAACATTCAGCCCGGATATAATGCATTTTTCAACGCGGATGATATGTTTTGCATCCATGCGATAGGCAAACCGGATGGTGTCCAGGTGCAGATCCTCACCCAAAGAGATATCACTGATCTGTGTGTAGTTGACGCCTAAACGGGATACCGTAAAATCAAAGGGCTGGTTCCCCGGCAACGGGCCAAGAGCAGAATGAACGATATGCGTTGAAATGTCAGGCAGAAAAATAATAACGCACTGAATACACAGCACAAGAAACAGACAGGCAGGCAGTAAAATGAGTAGAACACGTTTAAATGGCATTCTTAATGTCTACACGAAGTAAAAGATCACCCGGAGGACGCCCCGGTATGGATTTGCCCATTCCCTTAAGCCGGAGCATGGCTCCGCGCCGGATACCTGCGGGTACCACCACCCGGTAAACGGATTTTTTAAATCCCCAGGGTATGGTGACAAGTTTTTTAGTACCTGTGAGCGCTTCAAGAGAGGTCAATACAATGGTACCGTAGATATCCGAGCCGCCTGACGGGTCTGCTTCAGGGGAGAGCACATGAAGCTTGGGGCTGCGTTTTTTAACCGTGAATCTGTCAACTTTTTCACTGAATCCGGCCTTGGGCAGTTTCGTATTTAGACCAATCAAGGCCATCCCCGAAAGAAAACCGCCAATATGCGCCCACCAGGCAACACCAGCCCCGGCACCCTGCCCTGTGGCATTGATGAATTGGATAAAAAACCAGATCCCCAAAAAAACAAAGGCAGGTATCCTGACAAACAAAGGAAAAATAAGGACAGGAATCAGGGTAAGAATTTTATTTCTTGGATGAAGAAGGAAATAAGCACCCATAACCCCTGCAATAGCGCCGCTTGCACCAATGGTCGGCACAGGCGATGACAGGTTTAACAAAAAATGGAAAAATGCGGCAAGCAAGCCACAAACCAGATAAAAAGCGATAAACCGAAACGGCCCTAATTTCTGTTCAATGTTATCTCCAAAAATATACAGAAACCACATATTTCCAATAAAATGCCAAAATCCGCCGTGCAGAAAGATATAGGAAAAAGGAGAGTACAATTTATTCAGCAATGAAAAATGGGCCGCCATCTTCACCATGGTATATTTTGCAGGGACAAAGCCGAATGTGTAGGCAACTGCCTGATCATCCATTCCTGTAATCAACTGCCAGACAAAAACCATACCGGTGACAAAAATAATGGAACAGGTTGCCACAGCACAGGATGTTGCTTCCTGTTCATCTCTTAAAGGAATCATGAGGACACCACCCTGAGTTGAAAGTTTTTCGACAATTTGGTTTTAAGTTTTTTTAAAAGTTCCATCACCGCGTCTTCAGGCGTATAGTCTTTGATGTCTCTTCCTTTGGAAAGTAACTTGAACAGGTCTGAATCTATTTCGTCCAGGTTGAGAGATAACTGCACATACTCAAGAAGGGTAAAGTAAATGCCGGCCATCTGATGTGCCTTACTCCTGGCGATCATAATCTTTCCCCTGAGCGTCAGACTTTGTTCAAGGGCCTGGATGGCCTGATCTATACTGCTGATTGATCCCTGAAAATTAAACTTTTGCCCAATCATCTGATCCGCCTGCCATAACTCATCTTCGGTCTCGAGGAAATCCAGATACAATACGGCAGACAGAATGGCTTTAACATCGTAATAAATTTCAGGATCATTGCTGGCCCTTGGACCTGCGACATTAAGTACACGAATGCCTTGGTCCAGAATAAAGGCGTGGAGAGTCAAGGCAGCCTCAAAAATATCTTGTTCCATCAGATCTATGGTGCAAACCCACTTGTCTGTTTTCCGGGCAAAGGCATCAGTCAGGGCCGACCCGCCTGTTAAGGGTCCCCGGGCAATGACAACAGTGCCGTCGGAATCAAGTATATTTTGCCGGGTCCGGGCTGGGTACTCCCTGGTCGCCATCTCTTTTAAATTATAAAAATCGGGTAATGGCCCGGATTCAGTTCTCCGGCCTTTGGTAATCCATCCGCCATGGGGAACATTGAATTTTATGGCGGTATCCAAAGCAGCACGGTCGGCCCCGGTCTGTCCGCCTGACACAATTTTATATAAAAAGCCCATGGCATCCTTATGTTTCAGTTGTATGCTTTTATTAAATTTTCAAGAAAGAATCCAGTAAGTAATTGGATTGTTTCTATTTTTGTTGTGGCCGAAGCCTAGGCGTCGATAGACCAAGGACGGCCCGCAGCCGTTATATCAATAAAGGATAGCCAAAGATATTTAAAATTTCAACGGACCAAATGTATTCTTTTGTATCTAATCTCTGAACACATTAATTGAAATGAGTTTCTGCTAAAGGCTGTTTTCGACGGCGCACTCAAATGCGTTCGTTCCAAAATCCATGCTGAATTCGTCAAGAAGCGCGCGTATCCGGATAATATCGTTTTTCGATTTTTTTATCATGACAAGGTGCTGATTTTTTTCTTCCTGTTTGAGGCAGAAAAGTTCATCCATATCCTTGTTCAAGGTTTCATACATGCTAAAACGTTGAAGAATTTTGTCTTTAAAATCTCGTGTTACCGCATCTATCAACGGGAAAAAATAATCCTGCTTCAAACTGCTGTGATAGGCTTTTATCTGCCGCTGCATGATCGTCAGTGTCTTTTTCTTGATTCTGCCGGCAGCCCTGTCAAGCCCAGGGGTAAAGGAAAATCGCACATGCTTGTCCATTATGGCGGATACAAACAAAACCAATGAATGAAAACCAAAGTCGGTGACAGCATTGGCTTGCATCGTCCTGGTATATTCAGGCGAAAAGATCTGGGCCGGCAAATGCAACCCTAAAATTTTTTTAATGTTTTCAAGATCTGCTGCCTTGGAATATTCTGCCTCTTCTTTGATCATTTCAAGGGAAACGCGATCGCCCTCCTCATCCCCGGGGGCGCCGATGGTGACATAATCAATGCGATAAGAATCCAGAAGAGATTTAAAATATGACTCTATACGTTCCTCTTGAAGACCGACCAATTGTTTGAGTTCCGGGGTTACTTGTTCCAAGATAAAAAGATCTAACTCCCGCTTGAAGTCCTGGAACATCATATACAAAATCTGTTTGAACCCCGTCGCATCCACCCCTGTCCTGTATGGCTGTGAGTCAATTTCAGCCTGCCGGATAAATTGTGTCACAAGTTTTGTGATGTTTTCGCTGTCTTTGAGAAATGCATTCTTTAAATTGGACTCAATCTCCCTGCGCAGCGCTGATACAGCGCCGGCAATTGAATTATCAACGATAACCCTTAAACGCCTGGCATTGCCTTCAAGATCGGCAAGACGCTTTCTGGCTTTTTCCTGGTCTAAAAGCCCGGCAGAAAAAACATCAAAAAGAATTTTTATTTTTTCGTCAAGAATTTGGGTCACAATTTTAAGTCGTTCAATGTGATTGGCATAAAACAGATTGAACCGGGATGCATCAAACAGTAAATTGAACCCGGCAAGAAAGCGACGATACTCTTTGGTGCAAAAATCAGCCATCTCCTTGTCCTCCTGCCAGAATTCAAGTCGCTTCTTGTTTTTGGATGAAAGTTTTTTACCTAAGGCATCAAACAGGGTATACAATGCCGAAAAAGAGAAAAGTTCGACATCCGGCACCAAAAGATTTAGCTCGGAAATCGTTTTATCCCGTATTTCTTTCAGGTTATTTAAATTTTCATGTTCACTTAAATCACAGTTCAAAACAAAAAAAATATTTTCCAGTAACCCAAGACGTTTTATCCGTTTTAAAAAAACCATATCAGAGTGGCGAAGCCCCGTACGTGACGAGATGCAGTAAACAATCAGGTTGGCAGCCTCAAGATAAGAAAATATTTTTTCAAGAACGGCAGGATCTGTGGAATCCGCACCCTGACAATCGGCAATTTCAACGTTTGGATGAATGGTTTTTCCATACACTTCCAGGCACACGTCTTTGACATAAAACGCCTTGGCCGAGTCTGCCGTAAATTGTTTGTGACTGTCAAAGGATTTGGCGTCAAAGCTGATGGTCTGCTCATCAGACCCGATAACGTCTATACAATTTTTATATCCGTCAAGAGCATTGCGGATGACCAGAGCCTCGGGACGAAGTCCTTGGGATGTAATGGGAAATGCAGAGACGATGGAATCAAAAACGCGGCGCAGATGCTGCCGGTCCTGGGTGCGTCTAATATCAAAAGGCGGGGATTCGTCCTGGCCGGGAAACATCTCCAGACAGCTTTCAATTTCACTGTTGATCTCATCCCATGATTTAAGATGAATAATTGCCCTGTTTTTTTTCCCCTTTCTGATACGGGTGGTAATGGATGTCACCACACCTGCCCCGCGCTGAACCAGTTCTCGGCCTGAAACGGCGTTGATAAAAGTACTTTTGCCGGATTTAATCACCCCGACCACGGCCACACGCAAAATCCCTTCGCTGATATAGGAAGGGATTTTGCTGCAAAGCTGTCTGCTCTCAACAAGACTTTTGTCAGAATGATTTGAAACGGCGGCCAGGCTATCAATTACCGAGAGGGTATCATCAACTATATTTTCTATGGAGTCCTGAGGTTGTAAAGTCATTTGCCCGGCAAATCAGATCAACATCATGGCTTTTTCATATTTCAGGTCCGGTTTGGTATCAAACATGATTTCCCTGGACATATCACAGGTGAGCCAGGCCGAATCGGCAAGTTCATTGTCTAACTGCATAGGACCCCACCCTGCGCAACCTAAAAGAATCATAAAGGTATCAGGTCCCTTTCCCAGGGCAATGGCTTCCAGGATATCCCGGGAATTACTCAACGCCAGCCAGTCGCAAATTTTAAGGGTTTCGTTCCACTCAAACGGGCCGCAATGAAGTACAAATACACCTGAAGGCTGAACCGGACCGCCAAGAAAAATATCTGTTTTATCGATACTGTCATTGCAGGTAATGCCTAAATCTTCAAAAAGCTCTCGGCCGGTAAGTAACGGGTGGACTTTATTGACAATAAAGCCGAGGGCACCGGATTCATTATGCTCACAAAGACAGGTGACGGTCTGTGCAAAATTAGGATCCGGAAGGCCGGGAATGGCCATGATGAATTTACCTTTCATATTTTGTGTAATCTGGTCGTTCATCAACTCTTCTCCATAATGCCGGCCGGCATGTTATTTAGTGTCTGAACGAAAACCTGGAAATTTTGTTGAGTACAAGGCGGGCTGAAATTTTAACCGGAGGAATACATAGAGTATTTCGAGGATTAAAATTTCAGTCCAACGCCGTAATCGGCAAAGTTTACGGTTTTCGGTCGGGCACTATTTACTTTGTATCAATCTTGACATTACACCTAAACACAAATGCCCAAAGCCTTGCATCTCCATCCAAAGAGCGCATGCAGCATTTAGGTAACAAACAAACTTAATAGTACAAACGAAGTGCTAATTTCAAATATTTTTATTGAATTTGCAATAATTATTTAGTGTCAGATTCTTTTCCACGCCCATATACATCATCAAACCTGACAATATCATCTTCTCCCAGGTATGGACCCGATTGAACCTCTATCAGTTCCAGGGGAATTTTTCCCGGATTTTCAAGACGATGCATGGTGCCAAGGGGAATATAGATAGACTGGTCTTCTTTTAACAGGATCTCTTCAGTACCTTTGGTTACAATAGCAGTCCCGGATACAACGGTCCAGTGCTCTGCCCGGTGATAATGTTTCTGCAAAGACAGTTTAGCACCGGGCTTTACGGTGATGCGCTTTACCTGGTATCTGTCTGCCATATCGATGGTCTCATAATCACCCCAGGGCCGGTAAACTTTGGCATGACAAACCGCTTCCATTCTGTTCTGGGACTTCAGCTGGGCAACTATTTTTTTGACATCCTGAACCTGATCTCTGGGGGCCACCAGCACAGCATCCTTGGTGTCTACAATTACAAATTTTTCAAGGCCCACGGCTGCCACAAGACGACTGTCGGAATGAATGTACGTATCCGTGACATTGTGCACCAACACATCGCCGCTGGTCACATTATTGTGTTCATCCTTGTCCCCGGTCTGCCACAAGGCATCAAAGGAGCCCAAATCATTCCATCCGGCATCAAGGGGAATGACAACCCCGTTTGCTGTTTTCTCCATAACGGCGTAATCAATGGAATCCTCGACAATGGCCTCAAATGCTGCTTTATCCACCCTGAAGAAATCTAAATCCATAGTGCCATGCTTAATCGCTGTGCGACACTTTTCAAGCATGTCCGGGGCAAAAGCCCCAAGTTCGGAAATAACAGCAGAGGCCTTGAACATGAACATGCCTGAATTCCAGCAGAAATCGCCCGATTCAAGATAGGATACCGCTGTTTCATAATCGGGTTTTTCCACAAACCGGTCAATCATAAAGGCCGGATTTGAACTGTCAACGCGATCTCCTTTTTTGATATACCCATAGCCTGTTTCCGGTGATGAGGGAACGATACCGAAGGTGACCAGTTTTCCTTGCCGGGCCAGTTGCTCACCCGACTCAATGATGGCATGAAAGGCTTCAATATTTTTAATTTCATGGTCTGCGGGCAGTACCAGCATCACAGGGTCATCCTGATGCTCGGACTTGGGCTTACCATCAAGTATCAAAGCTGCCAGCGCAATAGCGGGGGCCGTATTCCTGGCAGCCGGTTCAAGAATGATTTTAAAATCGTTGATATCAATCCGGCGGATTTGTTCCGCAGTCATGAATCTGTGGTTCTCATTGCATATAACCACCGGCGCGCCGAGGTCATTAAGGCCTGATAACCGTAAAAGGGTATTTTGCAGCATGGTATGCGCATTGTACAAATTAATAAGCTGCTTGGGATACAAAGACCTGGACATAGGCCACAGCCGGGTCCCGGAACCGCCGGCCAAAATAACAGGATAAATCATTTTTTCTCCATTATTTTTGTGCTAGATAAAAATTTAAGGTCAATGTTTTTTCAACCGGATAGGATTCAATATGCTTCAAATTAAAACCTGTCCGATCCATCCACCCTGAAATCTGCCGACGGGTAAACCCCAGCCAGACCCCGCCGATAATATCTTTGATCTGTTCCTGATTGTGTTTTAAAAAATCCACCAGAAGAAACAAGCCTCCGGGGTTAAGCACCCGGTATACTTCCTGAATTGCCTTTTCAGGTTCAGACACGTGGTACAACACCATACTCATCAGCGCGGCATCAGCCTCCTGTTCACGCATGGGAAGATGTTCCAGCTCTCCGATGCGAAGCTCTAGATTCGAGCTTTCCGGCAATCTAAGCCTGGCCTGTTCAAGCATTTCAGGAGAGACATCCACGCCGATAAGGGTCTTTTTCCCACTGTCAAGGAGAGCGGCAAGCATCTCTCCGGTGCCACAACCGAGATCAGCAATAATTGAGGCCTCTTGAAGATGAGGTTCAAACACAAGGGTGGGATTAAAATTACCAAGAATCTGTTTTTTCAAACGGTCCCACCGAGGCGCAGCGGTCTTAAAAAAACGTCGGGATTTATTTTTTCTCAGCGTAATACATTGCTGTGTGCGGGCAAGATCTTCCTGAAATACAGGATCGATTTCAAGCTGTCGGCAGGCAAGGACAGCAAGTTCCCGGTTATATCCTTTTTTATTCGTGGTATAGTACATGAAACTGCCGTCTTTGCGAGAAACCAGCAAGCCTGCTTCAAGCAGAATTTTCAAATGCCGGGAGACCCCGGACTGCACCATATTCACCACGGAAACAATTTCATTCACATTGAGTTCAAAATGTTCCAGGATAAACAAAAGCCGCAACCGGGTGGGGTCAGATAAGGCCTTAAACTGTTTTATGATTTCCATAAAAATAAAGGGTGAGCCATTTAGGATTAAATAGTGATCTGGTCACCAAAATTCATAATTTTACATTCAATGCCGTTAGCACTGATTTTGGCGCAAAAATCTTGGGGATCGGCCTGAATTACGTCAAACGTGTTGTAGTGCATGGGAACAGCCTGGACTGGTTTAACAAAATCACAAGCTATGGCCGCATCTTCAATTCCCATGGTAAAATTATCGCCGATGGGCACCATCATAGTATGAATATTGTCAAGCTGTCCAATAAGTTTCATATCGGAAAACAACCCGGTGTCTCCCGTATGATAAAGGGTGATGCCGTTGATGGTGATCACAAAACCTGTGGGGGTGCCGTGGCAGACATTATCCGGGGTAACGGAGCTGTGAAGCGCCTGGGTCAGCTTTACCCTGCCGAAATCAAACATAAAAGCGCCGCCGATGTGCATTCTATGGACGTTAAGTCCCTTAGTCCCCAAATAAGAGCCAAGTTCGTTTTCACAGATGCACAACGCATTGCATCTATCGGCAATGCTCAGGGTATCTCCAAGATGATCCCAATGACCGTGGCTGATCAGAATATAGTCGGCCTCCACATCTTCGGCTTTGACCGGAGATGTGGGATTATTATCAAAAAAAGGGTCAATCAGAATTTTTGACCCGTCATCACAAGTAATTTGAAAAGCAGAGTGGGAAAAATATCTAAGTTTCATGACAGAATCTCTTTTATAATTGTGATAAGACAAAATAATGGGCAGCAATCAGCACATGCTGCCCAAAATCGAAGAATGAGAAAGCGCTTACCTTACACTGACAACCGGACAGTCCGCCTCAAGAATCACTGTTTGCGCCGTGGAACCAAACAATAGTTTTCCTACATTTGAACGGCTTTTTACGCCAATGATAATTTCTTCCACATTTTTTTCATTTGCAAACGCAACAATGTCCTCCCCGGCCTCCATGCCACGGATCAGAAGATGTTTTTCACAGGTTAATCCCTGGTCTTTGAAAAAAACCTGTGCCTGGTCCAGGTTTTTTTCTGCTTCCAGGATTTTTTTCTGGTCCTTTTCAGTTCCCTCCAACATGGAGGTGACAACCAGCACCGTGGCATTAAACGCTTTTGCATGCTCTGCGGCAAGCTTGAGCAGGTCCTGCCCGATATTGGTACCCTTATATCCAACGAGAATTTTCATATATTTCCTCTCTTTTTTCATCACTTATTTTTATCAACCCGATATACAAAAAACCATCAATTTTCTTAATTGAAAAAAATAATTATCTAAAATAATGAATCACACCGTGTTTAACAAGACTAAACCCCGACGTTGCATTAAAACTAAAAAAAAGAATATTAATCTTTGTTGATGACAGTGCCGATAACCGCCAAAATGATACCCAAACCGATCAAAATCCAGGCAAAATGAATCTCATAAAAAAATGAATATAGTGCATTATACACCGTATCACTGGAGATTCTGTCCAAGATAGAACCTGTAATTCCTTCAAAAAAAGAGGAAATGGTCATGGTTGAAATAAAACCGGCTGTGCCCATAAAGTTAGCCAACAGGGAAAACAACCCAAGCACAAGACCGGCAATAATCGAAAAAATTCCCAGTTTTGAGGTCATGATTATTCCTTGATAAAATCGGTGTTAAAATTCTAAGGTCAGTCGTATTATAAGATTTGTTTGCTTCCATCTTTATGCAATTCATTGTATATGCAGGCTGTGTTTCAGGTCAAACTATTTCAGACCTTCCTTTTATGCAGATATACTTTATAAAAAAGCCGCCGTCGGACTTCAAACTATGACACAAACCTCAACTTTTAAAAAAATCGGATTTGCCTCATTTATCATGATGGCATCGGCATTTGCCAGCAGGATTATCGGTCTTGTGCGCGAAACTGCCATTGCTTGGATGGGCGGTGCAAGCACAGGCGTCGACGCGTACCAGGTAGCGTTTGTGATCCCTGAAATTTTGAACCATGTGGTGGCGTCAGGTTTTTTATCCATTACCTTCATTCCCATCTTTACCCGTTATCTTGCTGAAAATAAAGAAATAGAAGGGTATCGGGTTTTTTCCGTTATTCTGAACTGTTTTGGTTCAGTTCTTTTTATTTTTATCTGTCTTTCCATGATTTTTGCGCCCGAACTGATTTGTGTACTTGCTCCCGGACTTAAAAACGGTCCGGCCTTTGACCTTGCCGTCCGCATGACCCGGATTATTATCCCGGCCCAGCTTTTCTTTTTTGCCGGGGGCCTGTTCAATGCCGTACAATTCTCAAAGGAACGATTTCTTTTCCCCGCTCTTGTACCATTGGTTTACAATACCGGTATTATTGCGGGCGGTATATTTTTGTATCCGGTTCTGGGCATGGAAGGATTTGCCTGGGGTGTGCTTGCAGGCGCTTTTTGCGGCAGTTTCCTGCTTCAGCTGTTTGGCGCCAAAAGGGTCGGCCTGATTTATATGCCGATTTTTAATTTCAGGCATCCTGATATGATCAAATACGTATTGTTAACGTTACCTCTGATGCTTGGCCTGACCATGACCTTTTCCACGGAAATCTTGATGAAATTCTTTGGGTCGTTTTTAAACGAGGGAAGCATTTCTGCCCTGAATTACGCCCTTCGCATCATGTTTATACTGGTAGGGCTCTTTGGCAACGCTGTTGGTGTGGCCTCCTATCCGTTCATGGCAAAAATTGCTGCCAAAAAAGATTTTTCCGGCCTAAATGCCATCATCAACCAAACCCTTAAATACATCTTCATTGTGATGCCCTTCTCTGTTGTTTTTATGATTCTGAATAAAGAGGTTGTGGCCATTTTATTCCAACGCGGGGCATTTGACGCCCATGATGCGGCCCTAACATCAGGAGTGCTGCCGTATTTCATGGCTGGTGCTTTTGCTTTTTCCGCCCAGACCATCGTTTCCCGGGGGTTCTTTGCCGTTCAAAACACATTATTCCCAGCCCTTTTTTCCACTGTGTGCGTGGCATTAAGTCTGCCGCTGCTCTATTTTGCAATGACCGCCATGGGGATCAAAGGCGTGGCTTTGGGACTGTCTTTGTCCGTGATCATTACCACAGGCACCTTATTTGAAGTATGGAGCAGAAGAACCCAAAACGCCGGACGATCAGAGGTCTACACCTTCTTTGGTGTAATGCTAGTGGTCAGTATCGTGGTATGGCTGATTCTAAAAGCAGTATATGCTGAAATTATGCATATCATATCGATCACCGGTTTTTTTGCCCATATATTCATATGTATTATTGTCGGCACGTTATTTTTAATCATTTTGGCAGGTATTGGAAAATTTTTTAAAATCAGAGAGGTCAATACGCTTTATACCAAGGTCCTGAAAAAAACAGGGTTGCTCAAAAATACAATCAATGGAAAAAGTTGAAACATGAAATCAATTGAATATTTTAAGGAATTTTACTTTTTCTTTGTCAATCCATGGCTGCTAATAGAGTTTACCCACAGCATCCTCCACAGCCCGAACAATCCGGCCGCTGTGCAAAAGTGTTCGAACGGCGGCAATATCCGCTGACAAAAATCGGTCCTTTGTCATGCACGGCACTCTGCTGCGAATGGTTTCATAAGCGGCCATCGTTCCTTTGCCGGCCTTAAGATTTGTGAACGTATCGATCGCCTGGGCACCGCATAAAAGTTCAATGGCAATGACCTGCTCGGAGTTCTCCACGATGTCCCGGCATTTGCGTGCGGCCGTAGCGCCCATGGAGACATGATCCTCTTTGTTAGCCGAGGTGGGAATGGAGTCCACGCAGGCCGGGTGTGCAAGCACCTTGTTTTCAGAGACCAGGGAAGCGGCAACATATTGGGCAATCATAAATCCCGAATTGAGCCCTGTATCCTTGACCAGAAAGGCAGGAAGTCCAGAGAGCTGGGGATTGACCAAGCGCTCAACCCGGCGCTCGGAAATATTTGCAAGCTCGGCGATGGCAATGCCTAAAAAATCACAGGCCAAGGCCAAGGGCTGGCCGTGAAAGTTGCCCCCGGAAAGGAATTCTCCGGATTCCGGAAAAATCAACGGATTTTCCGTGGAGGCGTTCATCTCGACCCGGATCACCCGTTCCACATAATTGAATGCATCCCAGGATGCGCCATGTACCTGGGGGGAACACCGCAAGGTATAGGCATCCTGAATTCTGGAACAGTCCCTGTGGGAGGAGATGATTTCAGAATTCTGGGTGATCTTCATCATATCGGAGGCCGCTTTCATCTGCCCTAAATGGGGCCGTGCATTATGAATTCTTGGATCAAAGGCAGAGCGTGTACCCATAAGGGTTTCAAGACTCATGGAAGCGGCAATATCGGCATGTTTACAAAGATTTAACGCATCATGAAGGGCAAGACACCCCAAAGCAAGCATGAATTGGGTACCGTTAATCAGCGCAAGCCCTTCCCCTGCGCCTAGCTCCAAAGGTTCAATATTGTTTGCGGCCAAGGCCTGACCACCGGGCATGCGCACCCCGCCGACAACGGCCTCTCCTTCGCCGATGAGCACCAAAGACAGGTGGGCCATGGGCACAAGATCCCCACTGGCACCCACCGACCCCTTTTCAGGCACCACAGGAATGATACCGGCATTGAGAATCCGGGAAAGTGTTTTTATGGTTTCAAGGCGCAGTCCTGAATTTCCCCGACAAAAATCATTAATCCGCAATGCCATCATTGCCCTGACCACATCATCATCCATGCCGGTACCCACACCTGCGGCATGGGATAAAAGGATATTGCGCTGCAACGTTTTTGTATCCTCAAATGAAATACTCACATTGGACAAGGCCCCGAATCCCGTGGTCACGCCATAAATACGCTTGCCGGCTTTCACCCATTGTTCCACCAGGGCACGGGCCTTTTTAATCCGGCTTTCGGAATTTTTGGAAACAGCAACGGTTTTGCCGTCCCTGGCAATATCGACCAGTTGACCAAGGGTAAGATTCTGCCCATTGAGCGAAACAGGATCATTCATGATGTGTTATTCCTTAAATGTGCCCTGAACATTATCGATAATGGCTTGACTCGACGCATACGCTTATATAGACAAGCAGTATAGAATTGCATCTAAAATGTCAATGTTCATAAGAGATACAGGGTAACCGCATCTATATTGCAAAGGTCATCGGGATCGGAATCGAAAACAATTGACATTTCGATCCCGATAGCGATAGTGAAGTTAAGATAGCCGGCAAAATTATCAATGCGGTTACCCTGGAGAGAGGTAATACACCTATGCCCCATACACAGCCACCCTGGGACACCCTGTTTGTTCATGCAGATATCGCCACCATGGCCCATGGCCGCTACAACATCATCAAAGATGGGGCCATTGGCGTGTCCAACGGAAAAATCCAGTGGATCGGCCCCTATGAACAATTACAAACCGACCCAACCATTGCCAATGAAGTCATTGACTGCAAGGACCAGTGGATACTGCCCGGATTTGTCGACTGTCACACCCATTTGATCTGGGCCGGTTCCAGATCCAATGAATTTGAAATGCGTCTATCCGGTGCAAGCTACGAACAAATTGCAAAGCAGGGGGGCGGCATTGCCTCCACAGTTACGGCGGTGCGTGAAGCATCCGAAGACCGGCTCTTTACCATCGCATCCCAGCGCATCAGCCATTTTTTAAGCCGGGGCACCACCTGCGTAGAAATAAAATCCGGATATGGCTTGGATCTTGAAAATGAATTGAAGATGCTGGCCGTGGCAGATCGCCTGAATCAACACTTTCCTTTACATATTTGCCCCACCTTTCTTGGCGCCCATGCCCTGCCCCCGGAATACAAAGGCCGTGCTGACGACTATGTGGATCTTATCATCGACACCATGCTGCCCGGCATCAAACGCCAGGAAATTGCCTGCGCAGTGGATGTATTCTGTGAATCAATCGCTTTTTCTTTAGCACAGACTAAACGACTGTTTACCGCTGCCACCGATATGGGCCTGCCGGTCAAACTCCATGCCGAACAACTCTCGGATTCAGGTGGCGCAGCCCTTGCCGCACAATTTAACGCGCTGTCCTGTGATCATCTGGAATACCTTTCCCTTGACGGCGTAAAAGCTATGGCCCATGCAGGTGTAACAGCCGTGCTTCTGCCCGGCGCTTATTACATGCTTAAACAGACCCGCACACCGCCGGTGAAAAATCTTATCCGCCTGGACGTCCCAATGGCCCTGGCCACGGACCTGAATCCGGGCACAAGCCCGGTTTATGACATGGCCGCAGTGATGAACATGGGTTGTGTGCTGTTCGGGCTGACCTGTGAACAGGCCCTGGCCGGTGCCACCATCAACGGAGCAAAAGCCCTGGGCCTTGACAACCGCAAAGGCAGCCTGGAGACAGGAAAAGATGCCGACTTTGTGGTGTGGGACATTGATTCCCCCGCCGATCTGAGCTATCAGATGGGCATCTGCTGCGTAAACAAGGTTGTGATTACAGGCAAAATCGCATATAACACCTAAAAAGGATTACCTTTAATTTGGAGAAACAATGCGTATATATGCAGTTGCAGACATTCACGGCAAACCCGAACATATGGAATCCATTTACGGGATTTTAGACCAGTACCAGCCGGAGTTGATGGTTGTCCCCGGGGACATGACCCATTTTTTCAACTGGTCCACCGTTCTTTCCCAGCTTGACAGCCTGCCGGTTCCTGTTCTTGCGATTCGGGGCAATACGGATTTAAAACGCATTGAACCCCGGATAAAAAAAGCAGCCAACATTACGCTGCTAACGCCAACCCCCCTCAAAGTTAAGGGTTTTTCGTTTGTCGGAACTTCGGGTGCCCTGCCTTTTCCCTTTGCCAACAAAATCTGCCTGAATGAAAATAACCGACTTGCGGCCCTGCCCAATCCTCTGGAACCGGATACGGTACTTGTCGTCCATGTGCCGCCAAAGGGGGCGTGCGACCGTGTGGGCAAAAAAATCCATGCCGGGAGCCGGCAACTGGCCCGGTTTATCAAAGCCGCATCTCCAAGCCTTGTACTTTGCGGTCATATCCACGAAGATTTCGGCGTTAGAACCCTAAATCAAAGTACCGTGGTGAACTGTGCCATCGCAGGTCCGGGATTAGGTGCCATCATTGACCTTGAAAAAAATGCACCCCCCAAGGTTAATCTTTTGCAATCAAATACACCCCAAAATTAAAAAATAAAAAACAGGTTGTACAAAGCATCTGTAAAACGCCGAACATTCACTGTTTAAGCCATTGCAAACCAAAAGAAGAATTGATAAATAACTAATTTTGATCTATAGTCACCGTCAATTTATAGGGGCTCACTCACAATCTATATTTAATAATGGAGAGAACGAATGAAAACTTTTAAAATTATATTGTTCATAATTTTCTTGGTGCTTCTGGCTCTTTTCGGCCTTCAAAATCAGGAATACTTTTTGACGAGTACAGCGCTCCACATTGACTTTAAAATATCATCCTTAAACTATAAAATCATGGAACTTCCGAACTGGGCCTATTGGGTTCTTTGTCTGGTCATAGGCCTTTTAGTCACAGGGATACGAGGGCTTATCTCGACCTTTCGCCTCAAGCGCCAGGTTAGGACAAGGGACGAACGGATTGAAAGTATGAAAGGAGAAATCAATTCTCTTCAGACACGCCTTGATATATTTCTTCATGACCCTGTCATCAAAAAGCACCTGGAAAATGAAGCCCGCAAGGATAAGGAACAGCCTGAGGCTGCAACCGAGGAAGAACAAAAGGCCTAAAGTCCCCATCCCCCCTTTGAATTTCCATGGTCAAAAAAAAACAAACACCCATGATGGCTCAATATCTGGCCATCAAAGAAACCTGTCAGGACGCCATACTTTTTTACCGAATGGGGGACTTTTATGAGATGTTTCTCGAGGATGCCGTTAAGGCGGCCGGCATCCTTGAAATCGCATTAACCTCCCGGAATAAAAACGACCCCGAACCCGTTCCCATGTGTGGTGTGCCTTACAAGGCAGCCGATCTTTATATTGCCAAACTCATTGCAAAGGGCTGCAAGGTTGCGGTGTGTGAGCAAGTGGAGGAGCCCTCCCAGGCCAAGGGGCTTGTCAAACGCGAAATTATCCGGGTCATCACCCCAGGCATGGTCCTCAACGCTTCCCTTCTGGACCGGGGAACCAACAACTTTTTGGTTGCACTCTCCAAAACATCCGAGCACGCAGGTCTTGCCTGCATTGACATCTCCACAGGCAGCTTTACCACCTGCCAGGTAAAACGAACTTCGGGAGGCATCCCACACACCCTTTTAGATGAAGCCTTAAAACTGTCCCCCAAAGAGGTGCTTCTGCCGGACAGCTTCAAGTCCGATCCGGCCATGGCCGTCATCAGAAAAACATTCTCCCATATTGAAATCACTTATCTGGACAACTATACGTTCCGCTCTGACAATGCCCGGCAGCTTCTGACAGAACAATTTGCCACCCGCAGCCTCGAAGGATTCGGCATTGAACGTATGCAGGCCTGCATCTCTGCCGCAGGCGCCGCCATATCCTATGTGCGAGATACCCAGTTGGCGGACACCAGCCATATTTATAAAATCAATTCATATAACCTTAATGATTTTATGGTTATTGATGACAGGTCCTGCAAAAACCTTGAGCTGCTGACCAATATCCAGACCCAGAGCCCCAAAGGCTCTTTGATTCACATTCTGGACAAAACCGTTACGGCCATGGGCGGCAGGCTGATTAAACAGTGGATCAGATACCCTTTGGTGGACAAAGACCTGATACAACAGCGACTTGGTGCCATAGAAGAACTAATTGGCGCACCCGCCGCCCACCAGGCACTCGGCGACCTGCTTAAATCCGTATATGATCTTGAACGTTTGGGCTCGCGCATTTCCATGGGTCAGGGCAATGCCCGGGACATGCTTTCCCTTAAAAATTCGCTGTCTGTGCTGCCGGACTTGTTCAAGGAGATCAAAGCATTTAAAAGCCCGATCCTCAACGGTGAAGGCTTGGACGAAAAACAGTCCCTGGTTCAGGAATTAGAAGCGCTGGCCCAATTGATCGGCAAAGCCATCCGGGAAGATGCCGTTCACGTGCTCAACGAAGGCAACCTGATCAATGACGGATACAGCCCGGAACTGGACGAGCTTTTAGCGATCACCCGGGACGGGAAATCCTGGATTGCAAAAACAGAAAAAAAAGAGAAGGAAAATACAGGACTCTCCTCGCTCAAGATTAAATACAATAAGGTGTTCGGGTATTTCATCGAAGTATCCAAAGCGCAGTCTGCCCAGGTACCGGATCACTATATCCGGAAACAGACCCTTGTCAATGCCGAGCGGTTTATCACCCAGGATATGAAAGCGGTGGAAGATACCATATTCAATGCCCAGGAACGCCGAAACGCCCTGGAATATGAAATTTTCTGCACGGTCAGAGAGAAAGTGGCCCAACGGGCAAAGGATATTCTGACCATGGCGCAGTTTGTTGCCGCCGTCGACGTGGTCCAGGGACTTGCCAGGGCTGCCGTTGAAAATTCCTATGTAAAGCCTAAGATCAATGATGACCGCTGCATTGATATCCGGGACGGCAGGCACCCGGTGGTTGAAAAACTCATCCAGGGTGAACGGTATGTGCCCAATTCCATTTCCCTCGATGACACCCAGTGCCAGCAGATTCTGATCACCGGGCCCAACATGGCCGGCAAATCCACGGTGCTGCGTCAGGTGGCCTTAACAGTCCTCATGGCCCAAATGGGATCGTTCGTGCCGGCGGCCGCATCTTCTATCTGCATCACCGACCGGATATTCACCCGGGTGGGAGCACTGGACAATCTCTCCTCCGGACAGAGTACATTCATGGTTGAGATGGAAGAAACCGCCAATATTGTCAATAATGCCACGGAAAAAAGCCTGGTTATCCTGGATGAAATCGGCAGAGGCACATCCACCTACGACGGCATGAGCATTGCCTGGGCCGTCGCCGAGTACCTGCACGACCTGAATGGTAAAGGGGTAAAAACCCTCTTTGCCACCCATTACCATGAACTGCTCCAGCTTGAAGAGATCAAACCCCGGATCAAAAATTATAATATTGAGGTCAAGGAATTCGATGACAACATTGTGTTTCTTCGCAGCCTTGTCAAAGGGGGGACCAACCGCAGCTACGGCATCCAGGTGGCACGCCTGGCAGGCGTGCCCGATGATATCATTAATCTTGCCAAATCGGTTCTGGCTTCTGCAGAACACCACCCCATGACACCTGTGCCTTCGGCACGGCCCGTCAAAAAGAAAAAAGGAACTAAAAAAAGGAACACAAACGGTCAGATGAACCTGTTCGGTCCCTCGGACGATGATCTGCGGCAAATGCTGCACAATGTGGATATTGCCCAAATGACTCCCCTTGACGCTTTGAACTTTCTAAATGAACTCAAAGGCAAGGTTGAGGCATGAACACCGCGCCCAACCGCATATTCACCGTTATTATTTTGATTCTGACCGGCCTTTGCCTGCTTAGCCGGCCCAATGGGACAGCCCTTGCCGCCGATACGGCCAAAGTCAGGTACCTGGCAGCAGATACTTGTTTAAAAAAATTGAAACGCTCTTCAGTGGATATAAACAAGGTATCTGCCTGGCTCAACTGTATTGAAAAATACAAATCCATTCACAGTGACTTTCCCGGAAATTCCTGGGCACCGGCCGGTTTGTATAAAGCCGCAGAGCTCTATTTCCAGCTTGCCAAAAGATCCGGCAATGCCCACTGGAACAGCCAGGCCGATGATATTATCGCCCGCATCAAGCGGTTTTATCCCCAAAGTGCCTACAGAGCCCGTGCCCGAACCCTGGCTGCAGCACACAGTTCAAGACCCCGTCAAAACAACCGTGACATAAAAACAAAACGATCACAAAAAGCATTAACCCGCAATGATAAAGCCATTGCAGAATACCACAAACAAAAACTGGCCCAGGCCGAGGCGGCAGATACCGGGGAATATAAGCAACCCTCAGATATTGTATCGGATATCATAGAAAAAAACACACAGGATACAGCGTATTGCGACCCTGTAGCTGACAAACAAAATGAAACTGATCCGCCGCCCAAGGGAGACACAACAATCACGGACCTACGGTTCTGGTCTAACCCGGAATACACTAGGGTCGTGGTAAATGCAAAGAGTGAACGGAAATACACCCACAAGCTTTTGAAAAAAGATCCACTCCTGCATGTCCCTTTCCAGAGACTGTATGTGGACATCGACCAGGCAAGACTTGGCCGCAATGTGCCGGAGCACACGCCCATCAACGATGATCTGCTCAAACAGGCCCGTGCCGGCCAATTTGCCCCGCACACTGTCAGGGTGGTGGTGGATATAAAAGATTTTGATAATTATAAAATTTTTTCACTAAAAGACCCGTTCCGCATCGTTATTGACCTGTGGGGCAAAAATGCTACCGGCCCCATGGACCAGATTGTCGATGCCGCCCCTGGAACAAAGCCTTTGGATGAAAAGCCGGACCGCGTTACCACAGACAATCTGAAATCTTCCGATATTGCCCGCCAGTTGGCTTTGGGTGTTCGAAAAATCGTCATTGACCCCGGCCACGGCGGCAAGGATCCCGGCGCGCCTGGATATATTAAAGGCGTATGGGAAAAGGATATTGTACTCAAACTGGCAACGACCCTTGCCGAAAAACTGCGCAGCCGGCTGAACTGCGAGGTATTGCTCACCCGAACCACAGACCGGAAACTGACCCTGGAAGAGCGTACCGCCATTGCCAATACCCAGCGGGCTGATCTGTTTATCTCTATGCACTGCAATGCCGCAAAAAGTAAAAAACTGTCCGGCATAGAAACTTATATCCTGAATCTGGCCACGGACGAACAGGCCATTGCCGTGGCTGCCAGGGAAAATGCTACATCCAGAAAAAATATATCGGACCTGGCCTATATCCTCAATGATTTGATGAAGCATGCCAAGATCGAAGAATCTACACGTCTTGCCAACGACGTCCATAAAGCCATGATTACAGGCATGAAAAAAAAATACGGCAAAATCCGTGATCTGGGAGTTAAGCAGGCGCCGTTCTATGTACTGCTTGGCGCACGGATGCCTGCAATCCTCATTGAATCTTCCTTTATTTCCAACAAAACCGAATGCAAACGCCTGATGACCGACGCCTACCGCAATGACATCTGCAACACCATTGCCGACGGGATAGAAAAATATATCAATGCAACCAACCCCCAGCACATATAATTTTATAAGAAACTCTCTGCAAGCCACAGGGATGTTTCAATATTTGTTGTGGGCCGAACAACGGTCAAAAACCAAGCACGGCCCGTGACCGTTTATATGGAAAGAACGTCATCAGGTATCAGTGGACACGCCCCTTGACCGACCCAAAGACAAAAAAGTGCAAAACCAATAACTGCCATAGGCTGACTGACCTGGCCCTATCGACACCCAGGCACAACCCATGACAAAATATGAAACTCAAATAAAAGGTGGAATTTATGTCATTTGAAAACATTATTCTTGAGATGAACAATGCCATTGCCATGATCTCTTTTAATCGGCCCAAAGCCTTAAATGCCCTGAACAATGCACTGCTTGATGAACTTGATATCGCCTTGGACCAGGTGCTGGATAATGATGAAATCCGGGTGCTCATTTTAACAGGTTCCGGAGACAAATCATTTGTAGCAGGTGCAGATATCTCAGAACTGACCCAAATGGACGCATTGGCAGCAAAATACTTCTCCCGCAAAGGCCAGAAAATATTCTCCAAGATTGAAGCTCTGCCCTTCCCGGCCATAGCCGCCGTAAACGGGTTTGCCCTGGGCGGCGGCAGTGAAGTTGCCCTGGCCTGTGATTTTATCTATGCTTCGGAAAAAGCGATATTTGGACTGCCCGAAATCAATCTGGGCCTGATTCCCGGTTTTGGCGGCACCCAGCGCCTTTCCAGGGTTGTGGGAAAAAACAGGGCCAAGGAGATGATTTTCACCGGAAGCAATATTACTGCTGACAAAGCCCTGGAATATGGTATGGTTAACCAGGTGTGTCCCCATGAATCCCTTATGGACGAAGTCAAAAAAACAGCCCAACGCATTGCAGCCAAAGGATGTGTTTCCTTAAGAGCCGCGAAAGAAGCTGTACAGACCGGACTGGGTTGCGACCTTGAAACCGGATGCCTGATTGAAAACGACGCCTTTGCCATAGCCTTTGCAAGCGCTGATGCCAAAGAAGGCACATCCGCATTTTTGGAAAAAAGAAAACCTGAATTCAAAGGCACACTTAAGTAAATCCTGAGCATAAATACGTATTTGGACGATACGTTGTCCAAATATAAGAGGCATAAAAATTTACAACCGGCCCATACTATAGTATGTGAGGATTGTAAATTTTTATGCAAGGCCGCAGATGAATGATTTTGCGTCCAAACAACAGATAACCAGGGAGATGAAATATGCCCATATACGACATTGACTATGAGACTATGCCCAGGGAAGGCCTGGAGGCGATCCAGCTTCGCCGCCTTCAAACCACCATTGAGCGAATATATGCCACAGTTCCTTTTTACAAGGAGACCTATGACAAGGCCGGGATTAAGCCCTCTGACATAAAAAGCCTGGATGACTTAAGGCGTCTGCCCTTTACCACCAAACAGGATCTTCGGGACAACTACCCTTACCGCATGTTCGCGGTTCCCATGGAACAGGTGGTCCGCATCCACGCATCCTCAGGGACCACGGGTAAACCCACAGTTGTCGGCTACACAAAACGGGATATCAGCACCTGGGCCGATCTGATGGCCAGAAGCATGGCTGCCGCCGGTGGCACGCCAGGGGACATCATCCACAATGCCTGGGGCTATGGTCTTTTCACCGGGGGCCTTGGCGCCCACTATGGGGCAGAACGTTTGGGGGCATCAGTTATTCCGGTTTCCGGCGGTAATACCAAACGCCAGATCACCATTATGCAGGATTTTAAACCCACAATTTTATGCGGTACGCCATCCTATATCCTCCATCTGGCTGAAGTGGCAGCTGAAATGGGGGTAGATTTTAAGGATTTATCTTTTAAATCCGGTATTTTCGGTGCAGAACCTTGGACAGAACGAATGCGCCAGGAACTGGAAGCCAAACTCAATCTCAAGGCCGTGGACATTTATGGCCTGTCTGAAGTCATGGGGCCGGGTGTATCCGTGGAGTGTGTTGAAGAACAAAAAGGCCTTCATATTGCCGAGGATCATTTTATTGTGGAAATCGTAGACCCGGATACCCTGGAACCTGTTCCACCCGGAGATCCCGGTGAAATCGTGTTTACATCCATTACCAAAGAAGCCTTTCCGGTCATCCGTTATCGCACCAAGGATATCACCTCCTTGAATCCTGTGCCCTGCACATGCGGCAGGACCCACATCCGGATGAACAAACCCACAGGTCGTACGGATGATATGCTTATCATCCGGGGCGTCAACGTATTCCCCTCCCAGATTGAAAGCGTTCTTATGGAAAGCCGGGAAATCGCACCCCATTATCAACTCGTCGTAGACCGGGTGGATAACCTGGATACCTTGACAGTCAAGGTAGAAATCGACGAATCCTCATTCAGCGATGACATCAAGGGACTACAGACCATGGAGGGTAAAATTTCCCACGATATCAAGGAGCACTTAGGCGTATCTGCCAAGGTGTCCCTTGTGGAACCTAAAACCATAGAAAGAAGCCAGGGCAAGGCTGTCAGGGTTATAGATAACCGCCAATTTTAACCAAGGAGACTATTATGGCTGAACAGATATCCATATTCATAGAAAATAAAGAAGGGCGTCTTGCTGAAGTCACTGCCATTTTGAGGGATGCCGGGGTAAATATACGGGCGCTTTCCCTGGCAGACACCACGGATTTTGGTGTGCTTCGGCTGATTGTCAATGAGAATGAAAAAGCAACGGCAGCCCTGAGGGATCAGGGATTTACCGTAGGCAAAACCCGTGTTCTGGCAGTGGAAGTAAACGATGAACCCGGTGGCCTGAACCAGGTATTGGATCCTTTAAGTGAACAAGGGGTCAACGTGGAATACATGTACGCATTTGCCAATCCCCAATGCAAAAACGCCATCATGATTTTCCGCTTTGATGACATTGAGAAAGCAAAAATTATTTTAGCACAACAGGGTATTAAGGTTATAGATAAAAAGGAAATCTCAAACCTTTAAAAAATATTTCCATAAAATAGCGTATAGACAACCCCCTTTTCGGCACCGGAGCAAACCCGTGCTCCGGTGCCGAAAAACAATCGAAAATTTAAAAAATCCCTCACACACCATATTCTTTGCATTCAGATAATGTTATACTACAAAAAATCTTAGCTTGTGACTGAAACAAAAAACAACGCAGACATTTCGCAGCGAATTATAAAACTATGCAAGAAGATTCCTTTCAAAATAAAATTATAGCCTCGCTGATTGATGCTGGTATCCTCACGCCCGAAAAGGCGAAAATGGCCGAAAGGGTTAAATCCAAATTATCTTCTGAAAAAACGATTATCAATGTCCTCAAAGAGCTTAACTACATCACGGACAAGCAACTTAAAAAGGTACTGCGCCAGAACCATTTCTCCCTCAGGATCGGAGATCTGCTGGTCGAATTCGGGTATTTGACCCAGGAAAAGCTCAAAGCGGCTCTGGATATCCAGTCCAGGGACGAGGGCAAACAGTTGGGGCAGATCATTATAGAGCACCAGTTCATGAGTGAGCATGACTTTTTAGAGGTTCTCTCTGTTCAGCTCGGATTCCCCTTTGTCAATCTGTCTGTGGATGATCTGGATGCAGAGCTTCTGAATCAGGCCCCCATAAAATGGTGCCATTCAAACCTCTTTCTTCCTGTCAACAAAGAGGATGGCCGCGTCATCGTTGCCTTTGCAGATCCCTTTAATCAGACCAGTATTAATAATGCCAAAAAACTTTACGGGGATAAAATGGAGATCGCCATCTCTTCCCCCGGGGTGATTGACCGTCTTCTGGAACATCTGGTGTCCGGACGGAAGTCCAGCCAGGAGATTGACGAAAACACAGCCATGGGCATCGTGGATACCATCATTTCTGCCGGTATCACGGCAGGGGCTTCGGATATCCATATTGAACCCCTTAAAGACAGGCTCCAGGTTAAATTCAGAATTGACGGGATACTGGTGTTTCACCGGGAGTTACCACCGGAATCCACCGCCATGGTTACAGCACGAATCAAAGTACTTGCCAAGGCCGATATTGCTGAAAAAAGGCGGCACCAGGACGGTCGAATGAGCTTTGACCACAAGGGCAACGTCTATGACCTGAGAGCTTCATTTTACGCTGCCGTATTTGGGGAAAAGGTAGTCCTGCGAATTCTCAACCGTATTGACCAAATTATTCCCATAGAAGAGATCGGGATGTCTCCCAGGATGCTCACCCGCTACATTCGCGATGTACTTGGGGTACCTTCTGGGGTATTAATCATTACAGGCCCCACAGGCTCAGGAAAGACCACCACCTTGTATTCCTCCATCAAATACATTAAAAAGCCTGAGATCAGCATCATTACAGCAGAAGACCCAGTGGAATTTGTAATGGAGGGAATTACCCAATGCTCCATCAACCCAAACATCAACCTGACCTATGAGGAAACCCTGCGCCATGTGGTCCGCCAAGACCCCGACGTCATCGTCATTGGGGAAATTCGGGATAACTATTCGGCTGAAGTGGCCGTCCATGCCGCTCTGACAGGCCACAAGGTACTCACTTCTTTTCATACGGAAGACAGCATCTCAGGGTTGATCCGGCTGATGAATATGAACATTGAGGCCTTTTTGATTTCCTCCACCGTAGTCTGCGTCTTGTCCCAGCGACTGCTGAGAAAAATATGCCCTCACTGCAGCCAACCCCACAAACCCTCCGGCGGAGAACTTAAGCTGCTGAACTTTATTCCCCAGGACATTTCCCAGTACAATTTCTGCAAAGGAACCGGGTGCCGAAACTGCAACTATACCGGATACAGGGGAAGAGTAGCGGTGTTTGAGATGCTTGTTCTCAATGAAAAGGTCAGAGAAGCCATTTTGGACCACAAATCCACCTTTGACATCAGAAAAATCAGCCTTGAGACCACCAACCTGGTAACCCTGATGGAAGATGCCTTGTCCAAGGCAGCGGATGGTATTACCACGTTGGATGAAATATTCAGATGCGTCCCCAGGCTAATTCCCCCACGATCTATACAGGCTATTAAACGCCTGTCAGGAATTTAAAAATGAACCAAAAAGCGTCCATTCTGGATACCCTTAGAAAATATATTTCAAATCAGAAAAACTTTCCTGTGCTTCATCCGGATGCTACTAAAATCCAGGATGAAATCACCAAAAAAGATCCGGATTTATCACGGGTCAAGCAACTAATTATCAAAGACCCCACCTTGACAGGAGAAATTCTCAAGGTAGCCAACTCGTCTTATTACAAAGGGTTAGGAGAGGTTTCCACTATCAAGGAAGCCGCCCTTCGTTTAGGCCAGGATGAATTGTTTAACATTGTCATACAGGTCATTCTCCGCAAAAATTTTTCTTCAAATACGCCTATGATCAGGGAACGCCAGGATAAACTGTGGGCGCACTGCGTGGCAACGGCCTTTGCCACTTTGTGGTTGTGCCGCCACCTAAAACTTTCGGATCTCATCCCTAATGCCTTTATTGCAGGGCTGCTTCACGATATTGGCAAGCTTTGCCTTTTATCCGCCATTGAGCAATTCGTGACCGCTGAAAAGGACAATGCCAAACTTACCCCGGATCTGGTGGAAAAAATCCTGGTCAACCTTCACGAAAAACAGGGATTTGCCCTGTTATCGGCCTGGCATCTGCCGGACATTTACTGCAGGATTGCCCGGGACCACCACATTGATGAGTATGAAGAATCAGATACCCTCCTGGTGGTCGTACGACTGGCCGATATGGTGTGCAACAAGATGGAAGCCAATAATCCCCAAGAAGATCTAACTTTTATCATGGGGTCCAGAGAAACAGATATCCTTGGTATAAAAGAGACCAGCATTGCTCTGCTGGAAATTGCAATGGAAGATGCGGGTCTGGCCAAGCCACCATCTACGATTTAGATGTTCGCGTCAAACTCTACAGTTTAGATATGATTGCCCTTAGATGGGTAAACAAATTCTGAAACAGGTTCCTTCACCAGGAGTAGATTCTACTTCAATTGTGCCCTTGTGATTCTCCGTTATGATAAAATAGGCGACGGGCAGTCCGAGTCCTGCCACCTCATTGTCAGGGATAGTGGAAAAAAACGGTTGAAATATACGCTTGCAGATATTTTCGGACATACCTGGCCCATTATCTCGTATCTCAACACAGACCTGATCTTCTCCGGCATAGGTTCGGATAAAAAAAGTCGGGCACGGATTATCTGTATGACCGGCCATGGCATCTACCCCGTTTGACAGGATATTGAAAAACGCTATTTTTAATTCGCCCCCCCGGCATCTAATTTTTGGCAAACCAGGGGCGTAATCCGTCATGATCTGGATAGAGTCGAAATGAAAATCCTGTTTTAGGCTATACTCATTTGATGCCAGTTCAAGGGCTTCGTCCAAAAGGAGGCTGAGACCTTCGTCAGCAAGACCCATGTTGGTTTTTCCTGAATATGAGCGCATAGTTGAAGCAATCATAGAGGCCTTTTTGCCGGCTTCATCGATCAGGTTCAAATTGCTGATAACATCCTGATCTTTCATATACCGAGTCAACCGATCAAAACGTAACCCGTTTTTATCAGCGACAGCCAAGGTTTCAGGGCTCGGTTTCTCAACACGGTTACGAATCATTTGAACCGCTTTACATATTCCAACCAGCGGTTCGCTAATTTCATCGGCCATGTTTGCAGCAAGTGTTCCCATTACCCCTTTTTTTTCAGACCGAATCATCATTTTTTCGAGTCGGTCTGTTTCATCTTGCCTTTGTCTAAGGCGTAACGCTTGAACCAAAACCATAACCATCATCGTGGCAATCTCCTGGTCTTGAGCAGTGTATCCGCCTTTCTTGCCGGCAACAATAGCCAGCCCAAACACCTCCTTGCCCTGAAGCAAAGGCAGGGCCATAATGGTGGCCATGGGCAAATGTTCCTTAGGCCAAAAAGAAATATCAGAATTTAAATCTGCGCTATTGAATATCACAGGCGCTTTATTTGTAATTGCTTGAAGCAGTCTGCCGGAGATATGCAGCTTCAATCCAGGATTTATTTCCACGCTGTCAAACCCGGTACACAGTTTTTTCATTTCATCGGAAAGCGCCATAATTTTTAAATTATCTTCTGTGTCACAAATATGGCCCACAAAGCAATGCGGACTTGACAATACACCCTGGGCAATAGAAATAAAAATTTTGGCAATTTCATGTATGGACTGTGCAACCATAGTTTGTTGAAAAAATGTCTTTACTGCACAAATCAGTTTTTCCTGGTGTATAATCTTTTTTTGCTGGATATCTTTTTGCTGTCTTTCACTTTCTAATAGTTTGTTAGTATGCGCCAACACCTCTTTTTTTTCTTTAATGAGATCATGCATACGTACAAAACTGCGAGAGAGAATTCCAACTTCTCCGACACCTGTGTTTTCTATTTCATTGTCAAAATTTTCTAGGGTAGATTCAGATATGATACGGGCAAGCCCTACAACCGGTTTGATGATAGTATTAATCAAAAAAGCAAACAACAAAGCGATGCCCAGGGTCACGACAACAGTAACGCCTAACATCCTTATCTGAAATTCGGCTATTTTTTTTTCAATTAGGCCGGTAGAATACACAACTGTCAGCCTGCCGAGCTTCAATCCTTTATATTCTAAGACAAAACTTTTCTTAATATCTGTTCCGCCGGAAACAAGCTGTCTTTCAAGATTAATATTAATATTTACTTCTGAATCATGAATAGTGATACTTTTTATATTTTCGTCATCAAAAAAAGTCTCCATGTTCATAGTTAGGCTTTCCATATCCACATTATACAGGGGAAGGGTATTTATAATTCGCATAAGATAGGCAGATTTATCAATTTGTGCCTGAAATTTTTCTATCTCATGGACTTTCACCTGATGGGTAAAGAAAAGACACAAGAACAGATTAACAGCACTGAAAGCAAAAACAGCAACGATAATAATGTGGGTCCTTAAGCCCATATGATTTTCCTGGTAATCACTAAGAGATATTGCAACGAAACCGGCTCAGTCAAAGCAAATGAGGCTAAACCTGATTGATGAATGCTGTACAGGCTCTATTTGAGAAGAGCAAATTCGTTCCCGGACACCCTTCGAACCAGATTTCGGTAGTCTTCCGAGGCGGTTGAGCCGGGTGCAAACTCAAAAATAGTTTTCCCAAAAGAAGGCGCTTCGGCCAAATTTTCATTATAGCGAATGGGCTTACATAATTGCTGGGGATACAATTTTTTAAGTTGATCATACAGTTCTTTAGGCCCCTTGATCCGCAAATCAAGGAAAGTGGGTACAATGTATTTTAATTGAATCTCACTTTTGTACTTTTGTATGGCGCCCAGGCTTTTAATGAACTCGGCCATCCCATGTAACGGCATGGCTTCTAAAGCAACAGGCACTAATACCTCAGTTGAATAAAAAAGGACATTGACAATTAACTGATCCCATCCTGGGGATGTATCAATCAAAATAAAATCAAACTGATCATCCAGAGGATTCAGGGCTTCGGACAAAGTAAACTCGGCACCAAAGCTTTTTTTGTCAATAATTCGCTTAACACCCGCCAGAGACTTTCCACCCGATAGCAGCCACAAATTCTTCCTGGCTTCGATCAGGCAGTCTGAAATCGTCAATTCCTGGGTTAAAAGTTCAGTTAATCCAGCGCCCGGCCTTTTGCCAAGAATATAGGAGGACTGTCCCTGGGTATCGGTATCGACTAAAAGGACTTTATATCCGGCAAGTGCAAGACCAGCACCAAGGTTCACACTGGTAGTGGTTTTGCCTACGCCGCCCTTGCTTAAGGTAATACAAACTTTCCGGGCAACAGATCCCAGTGGCCGTTTCAGTTCTATCGGTTTTTCGTCAGATGTCAGAAGGGAGGAAAGGGATACGGGAAATTTAAATTTGCATGATTTGCAACTGGCCATGATATTTTTTTTGCCAGCATCTGCAAAAGGCTTCAAAGAGTCAGGATTTACTTTATGTTTTCTGGCACATTTGGGGCAGGTTATAATCACAGGTCCTTCTCCTTTTCTAACTCTGCTATAATGGCGTCAACAGCAATACTTGCCAGCTTACGCATGGAGACATGGGCTGTGTTGTCATCACCGCCGACCTTTATTCTAATTTTGGCCTTTCCTTCCCATATTTCCACTGAAACATTTCCCTTGGTCGATTTCCAAGAGGGAGTTGAAGTCATTTCCGGCAAATCAGGTTTAGCTTCATTCGGTCCGCCTCTGTATATAAGGCAGTCCAGTTCCTTAGCTGAACCGTCAGACGTTTCGTCATCCGTGCCTAAAAGGCTGTCCATGACATTTTTTTTTTTTACCATATCTAATGTCACCATTTAACTTTCTGGGTGTTCTTCAAACAGGTCTTTAACTTTCAAGGCTTTTACTTTGAGCTGCCCAAGGGCTTCCCTTAATGCTTTTTTATTTTCAGCATTCATATTCACCCATTGAAATCCAATCTGAAAACTACCTGAATCATGCACGGAGCAATGGATTACCTTGGCGCATAGACCTGTAATGTTAATATCCCCAATTTTTAACTGAGCGTCATTAAGAATCTGACCGGAATCAAACTCAAGGCAGGAACTGACATTAACAGCAATACCGGTTTCGGATAAATTGGTTACTAAGTATTCGTTTCCGCCAATTTTTGCCCGTATATCATCTGTTAGGGAGACCGGAGTTCGGAACAAATGGCGAATTTGTTCGTCCTCGGTATTTTCTCCGGGAATCGGCTGGAAATCTATGGTATCCTCACTCATTAGGACCACTCCCACGAATGGGTATCGTTAAATAGCCATGGCTGACCTGATTTATCAACACCCAAACTTAAGTTATAACATAATAAGAAAATAATTTAACAACGTGTCGAGACTTTCATATAAAATGTTATTGAAGAAATTAAATGCTTTGAAATAAATAATATCAGGTCCGAAGTATCCATGCAAGAAAAAACAAAAGGGGTGTCTTCATTAAGAAGACACCCCTTTTTTTAAACGAATATATCGTTAAACAGCTGCGTATTAATGTCCGCCAAGTGCAGCAACAGCAGGACCAATTGCAGGATGAACGAACAGCAGGATCATCGCAACAACCAGAGCGTAGATACACAGAGATTCGATCAGAGCAAGACCGATCAGCATGTTAACCTGGATTTTACCAGCTGCTTCAGGGTTTCTAGAAATACCGGACATGGCACCATTCAAACCAAGACCCTGACCAATGCCGCAACCAAATGCAGCGATACCGATGGCAAAACCTGCTGCCCAGACACTACCTACGAGAAATTCCATGAGATTTACTCCTTTAATAAAGTATTATAAACAAACGGGCTTCTTCCAAAATCCCGTAAAAAAGCTTAATTCTTGTTTCATCAAATTTAATGTGCTTCTTCAATTGCGCCTGCAATGTACATAGTAGGCAACAAGAAGAACACGATGGCCTGAATCAAAGAGACAAGGATACCCATTGCCATGATGGGAAGGGGTACCAGGAGAGGACCAGCCAGCATCAGCAGGATACCAACAACCAGCTCATGACCCATCATATTGCCGAAGAGACGCAAGGTGAGGGAGAGTACACGTGCCAGATGTCCGATGACCTCAATGATAAAGAAAAGCGGCATAAGTGCCGGTACAGGTCCTAGAAAATGCTTAATATATTTTGCACCGTGTTTTTTGATGCCGATCACATGGCTCCATGCCACAACAATGATGGCCAGTGCAACAGTGGTATTGATGGAGGCTGTGGGCGGATAGAAACCGGGAACCAGGCCAAACAGGTTGCCTAAAAGGACAAACAGAAAAACAGTCAATAATAATGGATAGGAATCTCTTCCTTCTTCACCGGTAATACCAACCATAAACTCTTCAAGCCCGGAAATGATCACCTCAAAAACATTTTGAACGGTCTTGGGTACAAGGGCGACGCTTTTGCCGCCGATCCAGCCTAAAATAACGAGAATAATCATTGCAAACCACATGTAAGTTACATGCGGATGGGCCCCGGCCCAATCTTCCAGACCAAACAAACTAAATAACGAAGTGAGAAATAGATATGGGTGTTCCACCTTAAACCGCCTCCCTGAATATAATCTTGGTTAATTCAATTGCCGCTGCTATAAACGTGCTTACCACTACTACGGAAAGGCCCACCAAAAGCCCTGCCGGATGTACGCTGCGGTTTGCGATCAACAGGAAAATAATCACTGCCGTCAATGCAAAACGCAGATAATATTTTACCAGAAGCGCACCGATCAGGGATTTCCCCTTTTCCAGCACCCGCCGCTGGTTGATATTCTTAGTTACTGTGCTTTTAAGAACATGAAAGTTAATTGTCACGATCAAACCGCCCAAAAAGACCCCAAGATATACTTTCTGAGGAGTCAGGATCAACGCCAAAACACTTGATCCAAAAAACAGGAACCAGTTGGTTCGTGTGATAAAGTCTACTATTTTCTCAAGTTCTTCCATTAATATTTTTCCGCCTTTTTGCCGGCTCTGATAATGTTGGTAAATCCGGCGGCTATGCCGAACCCTAGCCCCACCAACAATAGGATGGGTTTTGTACCAAAAACACTATCCAGCCAGTATCCCAGTGCCAGTCCGATGACGATGGCCAGAGCCACGGATATGCCAAGACTTGCAAAATACCCCAGCTCACGAAAGGTGCTGTTTTTATCTTTCTCTGCCATTTTTATTAACCTTTCACCGGCAGCTTGTTTGCCGGTTATCCGGCACCCTGATATTTAATTATCTTGAGAGCAAATATCATATGATCCGGATGAAGTCAACGTGAAAAAATGTTTTACATAATATCAAGAAATCCGTTGGTATACGGCCCTTTAACACGCCCGATCAACCTTGCCGGGATGCCGTTTTTCTCCATAATATCTGCACATTGCACAGCTTGTTCCTGGGCCATAAAAAGCAAAAGCCCGCCGGATGTCTGGGGGTCGAACATTAAATCACTTTTCACAGAGTCTATTCCTTTGGCCACACAAGTCTGTGGTGCAAAAAAACTTTTATTTTTATGGGCACCCCCCGGGAACAGCCCCATGGAGGCAAACGCCATTACGCCGTCCAGCACCTCTACCTTTTCCGTATAAATTTCAATACGCAGTCCTGCACCTTTGGCCGCTTCAATCAGATGCCCGCCAAGCCCAAAACCTGTAACATCTGTACAGGCATGCACCTCGAAATTTTTAGCAATCAAGGCAGCCTCTTTGTTCAGGGTAGACATGGTTTTTACAGCCTGCTTAACCTGGTCCTCGGATGCAAGTCCACCTTTGACCGCCGTGGAGATGATACCGGTGCCGATGGGTTTGGTCAAAATGACGGCATCCCCTTCCTGTGCCCGACTGTTGGCCCAGACCCGGTCCGGATGAACGATGCCGGTGACAGACAACCCGTACTTGATTTCAGGATCATCCACGGAATGTCCACCCACAAGGGCTGCGCCCGACTCTTTGATTTTATCGAGCCCGCCTTCAAGAATCCGGGGAAGAATACCTGTGGCAAGATCACATGACGGAAAACAGACAATATTCATCACCGTAATAGGCGTGCCACCCATGGCATAGACATCGGACAATGAATTGGCCGCAGCAATCTGGCCGAACTCATACGGATCGTCCGCTACAGGCGTCAAAAAATCAAGGGTCTGAACAATGGCCGTCTCGTCAGAAAGGCGAAAGACACCGGCATCATCCGGGTGTTCAAGCCCGATGACTAAATCCGGATGGGACGGCAATTCTAGTTTTGATACGATTTTATCCAGGGCCCCTGGATCCAGTTTAGCCGCTCAACCAGCTGCCTTTACCGTGCGGGTTAAAAAAACCTGTTCCAGTTTATCCATTATTTAGCATCCTTAACTTTTAAGAGAAATCACTGCGGCAAAGCGCCCGGTGGTCTTATTTTTTCTGTAAGAATAAAACAGATCCGTGCGGCACCGTGTACAAAGCCCCATGGTTTCAATATGTTCATCCAAAACACCATGGTCCATAAGCTGATCTCGGGATATCTGCCAGAAATCAAAATAGGGACGATCTTTCTCTTTATAGTGCCATAATTTTTCAGGAATTTCCCGCTTATAATTAACAAACTGTGCACAGCAGGGCCCAAGGGAAGGAGAAATACCAGCCCGGATAGTTGCCGGGGCACAACCAAACTCAGAGACCATGGTATTGATGCAGCGCCCTAAAATATCGCCCACACTACCCCGCCACCCGGAATGAATATTGGCAATCACTTCTTTTTGCGGGTCATATAAAATGACGGCCTGGCAGTCTGCCACTTGGATAGCAAGCCCTAAACCTTTAAGGTTTGTAACAGCGGCATCGGCTTCAAATATTTTCAAAGGTGCCGGGTGCCGCCCTGTCCACACTGCGCCGGCCGCATCCTTTTCTGACTTGATCACAGCAATGTCAGTACCATGGACCTGGTTTAAAAACAAAATCCGGGACAAGCCCAGAGAGGACCGTATCAACGACCTGTTCCGGTTGACAATACCAGGATCGTCGCCGGTGCTTAATCCGACATTCAATTCTGAAAAGGCGCCCTTGCTGTATCCGCCGGCCCTGGAAAAAACGCCGTGAACCACCCCTGAAAATGCGTTCAAATGATCGAATGTTAACGGGTCAGGTTCCGCCATAAAATCTTTGCCCAATGCGTTCAATAATTTTTGATGTGGAGATATCCTCCTCAAACGCCACACGCGCCACACGCCCGCCGCACTCTTTTACAAACTTCGCCCCGATAATTTTATCCTCGGGCCAGTCCGCCCCCTTAACCAGAACCTGGGGAACAATACCCCGAATCAAATCCCCCGGATCAGGGGCATCGAACAGCACCACATGATCGACACAGCCTAAGGCAGCCACAACGCGAGCCCGCTGCGCCTGGCAGATCACCGGCCGCAGGTCGCCTTTGATTCGCTGGACAGACAGATCGGAGTTCAGCCCCAGCACAAGCACATCCCCAAATGATTTTGCTTTTTGGAGGTAGGCCACATGTCCTGCATGAAGAATGTCAAAACAGCCGTTTGTAAACACGACCGTCCGGCCAAGGCTTTTGTATTCACGGGCCAGACGGCACATCTCATCCCGCTCGACAATTTTATTAACCATATTAACCGTACACATCCCCCCTGCGATCCTGTCCAACGGGAATGGTTTGCCGCACCTGATTCACCAGATCCATGTCAACGTCAGCCTTGATGATACCGGACTTATCATCACCCTGGGCAAGAACAGACCCGTTGGGATCAACAATCATTGAACTGCCTGGAAAAACAAGTCCGTTTATGTCGGTGCCCGTACGGTTGCAGCAGATAAACCAAGCCTGGTTTTCAATAGCCCGTGCCTGGATTAATGTCTGCCAATGCGCCACCCGGGTCAGGGGCCACTGGGCGCTGACCACAAAAAGCTGTGCCCCATTAAGGAAAAGGCGGCGGGCAAGTTCGGGAAATCGCAGATCATAGCAGATCATTGCACCGACATGGCCCAGACTGGTATCCGCCGTCACCATTTCATCTCCCCGGGTATAGTACAAATCCTCGCCGGTCAACGGGAACAGATGCAGTTTGCGATACCGAACCCGAATCTCACCGTCCCTGTCAATAAAATAGAGGGTATTGAATATCAGACCGTCTTCTTGCTCCGGCAAACTTCCGGCAACGGCCATGGCGCGCTTACGGGCAAATTCAGATAGACGTTGAATCCCCTCTTTTACATCCGGCATGAGCCGGGTTATATTTTCATTGTCAAATCCGGTTAAAAAAAACTCCGGGCAGACCCCAAGGGATGCGCCCTGCTCCGCCAGGTGTTCCAGATGCCCAAGGGCAACAGAAAGATTGCCCCGGACATCCCCGTCTTTCACATCAAACTGGACGACACCGGCCTTAAACTGTGTTGTCGTGATCATATTGCCCTTTAATGCTTGATCATGTCCGCGATCTGAAACGCTACTTCCAAGCTCTGTTCCGCATTGAGCCTGGGGTCACAGGTGGTATCATACCGATTATGAAGTTCTTCGCTGACAATATTTCTGGCACCGCCAACACATTCGGTTACGTTTTTGCCTGTCATTTCGAGATGAACGCCTCCCGGAATGGTTCCTTCGGCCCAGTGAATTTCAAAAAACCGGGTGATTTCCTTTAAAATATCATTAAAATCCCGGGTCTTGTGTCCGGATTCCGAGGTAAAGGTGTTGGCATGCATGGGATCGCAGTTCCACACGATATGAGACCCCTCTTTTTTAATTTCCCGAAGCAGGGCCGGCAGCTTTTTCTCGATATTGTCATATCCCATTCGGGTAATCAGCGTCAATCTTCCGGGTTCGTTTTCAGGGTTCAGGATTTCAATGAGCTGCTTGATATTATCAATATCATGATCCGGGCCGAGTTTTACCCCTATCGGATTAAGTACACCTTTTAGGAATTCAACATGCGCACCGTCCACCTGCCGGGTTCTCTCGCCAATCCAGAGCATATGAGCCGAACAGTCATACCAGTCGCCAGTGGTGGAATCAATACGGGTCAACGCCTCTTCGTAAGGCAGCAAAAGGGCTTCATGGGAGGTAAAAATCTGGGTTTGATTAATCTGGGGAATATCCGTGGGGATTCCGATGGTATTCATAAATTTCATGGCCTGGTCAATCTGTTTGGCTAGACGATCATAAGACCGTCCCATGGGGGATTGCGCCACAAACTCCTGGTTCCAGGCCTGAACCCTGTGCAGGGCTGCGTACCCGCCCCGGGTAAATGCCCGCAACAGGTTCAGGGTGGAGGCAGCCAGATAATAACCTTTAAGCATGTATTTAGGATTCGGGGTCCGCGCCTTGATGGAAAATTCATTTTTATTCACCATGTCTCCCCGATAAGACGGCAGCTCTACACCATCAACAGTTTCCGTATCTGACGAACGGGGTTTGGCAAACTGCCCGGCAATCCGGCCCACCTTTATGGCGGGCTTTCCACCGGCATAGGCCATAACAACGGCCATCTGCAACAACACTTTCATAGTTTCCCTGATAGTCGGTGCCGTAACCTGGGAAAAATCTTCTGAACAGTCGCCACCTTGAATCAGAAACGCCTCCCCTTTTGACGCTTTAGCCAGCAGGTCTTTTAACGTTCTTATTTCTCCGGCAAAAACCAGCGGCGGCAGTAAAGCCAAATCCTTGGTGACTTTTTCCAACGCGTTCTGATCCGGCCAGTTGGGCTGCTGAAGGGCCGTGTAATTTTTCCAACTTGATTTTGTCCATCCATTTTGATTTGTCATGTTTATTCCATCTTATCCTTATTTATAAGAAAACCTGTGCAATCTACACGGATCTTTCAACTTTTATTTTGGGTTGACTCTGGGTTTTGATACACGAACTCAGCCTATGACTTTTTATATAACAGCCACGGGCTGACCTGACATATCATCTGCCAGGCACAGCCCACAACAAAGTTTGAAAGTTCTGAGCAACTTACCCAGTCTTTCATACAAAAAATCCCCATTAAATTGCTAAATCACGCCCTGCAATTTAGAATGTTTATTCTCAAATTGCAAAGTATACAGCGAAAAAATTTGCCGGACCTTTCGGATAATGTTAATAATTTTATTGTTGTTTCTTTAACATTTATACGAATCCGGTGATGCGTACTTTTCGAATGTTATCCCGTTATGGCCATGTTGGTGAATTTTATAAATTCCATGGCCCTTATCAAAAAATTTTATATAACGGCTATGGGCCGTCCTTGGTCTGTCTACACCCAGGTCTCGGCCCACAACAAAGATATAAAGATCTGAGTAACTTACCCAGACTTTCTTATAAAAAACAACCGCGCAACCAAATTCTTTAGAAAACCTTTGTGAGGATAAAATGAAAAACAATTATGAATTAGAAAAATTTGTTCGCTATACTTTGGGGTGTGGCTGCCCACAGGAAGTATTTAACAAAATCGAATATGATAAAAAAAAAAATGGGCCATGGGAAAGACGAATTAACGTTGGTGATAGATTGCTGGTTTACTTTATCAATGTGGATGCGGAAAAAAATATACCTAAAACAATTACCGCAGCTATGGAATCAGGCGTTACGGAGAGAGACAATAAAAAATTTAACCGCTTTAGACTCGTTGTCGTGACCTCAAACCATCACCAAATAAGCAAATTATCAGAAAAAACGTTTTGTGAGTCAAAACTATTTGACGAAAAAACGCATCTTCACTTTGTGTCGGAAGATGACATACAAGCACTTGATTATATATAATCAAGGCGAAAATGTTTGGCACTCTTAATTTAAAAGGGATAGAGAATAGATTTACATTATCCGGAACAAGGGTATTTTCAGCTGTTTGCCGCAAACCGCATTTTGGGCGCGGATTCGGGTATCTGTCCACGAAGAGCGGCAGACGTTATGGCATCCCAATGTTCCGCAATCATTTCATTGGCCATTTTGAGAATTTGGCTGCTCAAGAGCTCTGCATGATCTGCATGCCGGGCTTTTAAACTTTCAAGCTGCGCACGGATAGCTGAATCGGTTACGGTTTCAAGCGCCTGATCATATGTCAGAACCGCCTTGGTTTCCAGTTGAATCAATTGCTCCAGTGTTTTTAATGTTGTTTTCTTGTCCATACGTACCTTCCGATTCTTAAAAAAGCGTTGAAGATTTTCTTACCCCGTGTCGTATGATCCTCATTTATTGCCTGATCATAATTCAACAATTCAAAACCCAGGACCATCAGTTCCACTATTTAAGTACAAAAGGCAAAGAGTTGTATATATGGGAAAACCCCCATATTCGCACTTGAAAGACTGTATGTATTTGATTTTATATCACAGCTGCCTGGCGGAATGGGTGACATTTAAACATTAGGAAGACAGAGACTCCCCCGTAACTTTTTAAATCACCCGTCTTAAAATTTAGTATATAAATTTTAAAAAACTTTTTGAAATATAACATTCCCCTGTATTTTTAGCAAGGTACACAATATCTTTCTAAAATAAAAAGACGATTAATTCCTATGCGCTATTTGTTACGATCTATTTTTCCGTGGCTGCTTCAATATCGATTATTCTGCTGCTTAAAAGATAAGAACGGGTTTTATACCGCTGAACTTTCATAACTTTCAGCAGCAGATCCTTTAGTCTTTCCGTACTTTGAAGAATATGGGATACAGGCTCTTTAAATCCCGAGACACCGGGCTGTTTGTTTAATTCTTCGGTTAAAATCTCGCAATACCCGGAAATAATCTGCACAGGTTGGGCAAACTCATGACAAACGGCTCCGGCCATCTCAAGTACGCCAGTCAACCGCTCTGCCCGTTCACATTCTCCGGGTTCGGAATCACTGTGCACTAAACGTCGAAGCATTTTAGAATATTGGACTGCGTGCCTGATTTCAGAACGAAATATATCACTTTCCCAAGGTTTTTTAATGAACCGGAAAACCTGCCCTTGATTAATTGCACTGATGGTTGCATCAATATCTGCGTAACCCGACATAAGGACTCTGACCGTGGCGGGCAGAATTTGTTTCATTTTTTCTAAAAAAACAGTACCTTCCATTTCCGGCATTCTCTGATCTGAAACAACAACCGTCGGTTCAATCCCGCAGGCTTCTTTCAGTGCATTGGCAGGAGACGAAAACAAAAAACATTTAACAGGTTCCTGCCTAAAAATTCGCTCAATTGATTTTAATACCTTAACATCGTCATCAACTATCATGATTTTATCATCCATGCCATCTCCTGTTTATATTTTAAGGAAGGGAGTACATCTGAATATTATTGATAAATATCCATATAAGCAACAAAAGAGTTTTTATATGAAACTCTCTGTAAACCACAGAGATGTTTTAATATTCGTTGTGGGCCGAACCACGGTCAAAGACCAAAGACGGTCCGTGACCGTTTTATATGAAAGTTTCAATAAGTTGCTAAGTGACTCCGAACAACAAATTGTGAAAAAAATATCGATAAAAGTTCTTTATTTTACGATTTTCTTAATATATTCTGTACAAGTTATTATATAAAAAAGCGGCTCTTTTTCATCAGTTCGCTCACGTTGATCACTTCAGACATTAAATGCGTGGGCTTTTCCAGTTGATATGGTCTTTTTTTATAGCCGATACGAAAACGAAAATATGTACTTACAAAACAGATAGCTGCATTGTAAATTATGATAAATTTCATATAATTATAATGAGTTGCAATCATATATCGTAATTAGGCAACTTATCAACATCATTCAATGACAATGGAATCTGAAAACAAATTCAAGTGCAGGAGATGGCATCAAAAAATGGATGTGACGGATATCGTCATACCTGATACGTACGACAAAAATCTTGCAGAGCCCCTCACCCAACGACGCCCCAATGCGAAGTACCTTATTATGTCCGGGTATACCGCCAATGTTACCCCAGAACATAGTGTATTGGAGAGTGGCGTTCATTTCCCCAATTACCCTTTTTCTAAGCGAAACCAATTAAAAAAGGTGTGGATGGATTCAATCATACAAAAAAAATAAATAAAAAATATAGAAACAAAGGAGGGATGGATGACCGACCAACTATACAGTATGAATAAAGCAGTAGCCGACATGACCATTAAAACAGGTAAATACCTCACTTTCTCTTTAGAATCGGAAGAGTATGGGATTGGTATTCTTAAAGTCAAAGAGATAATTGGTATGTTACCCATTACTTCGGTTCCAAGAACGCCGGACTTTGTCAAAGGCGTTATAAATTTACGGGGAAAGGTCATACCGGTAATTGATCTTCGGTCAAAATTCAATATGAAATCAATTTCTTACAATGACAGAACCTGCATTATTGTCGTGGAAATTGATGCCGAACAGTCCACGGTTCTAATTGGGATTGTCGTTGATACCGTCTCCGAGGTTTTAAACATAAAAGAAGATGAAATTGAGGAAACTCCGGCTTTTGGCACAAAACTGGATACAAGATATATCCTTGGCATGGCCAAACAGGATGCGGGCGTTAAAATTCTTTTAAACATAGATAAGGTCCTTTCGTCCGACGAAATGGCCGCTATTCAAAATGCGTCATAAACACATGTTTTAAAAAAATAAAGGAGTTTAGGATGAAAAACGTAAGTCTGGGATTAAAAATAACATATGGATTTGCCGTATTGATCATCATCGCCGTGGCTCTTGGTTTAATGGCTGTTGTGAATATGCGAACGGTAGGAACAAAGAGCACGATGCTGGCCGATGAATATGTACCCGAAGTGGCCGTTGCCATGGAATTAAGTAATGCTGCCAACCAAGTGATGTACGAAATGAGAGGGTACGGATATACCGAAGATGAAAAGTTTTTCCACTTGGGTCAAAAAGCCATGAATGCAGTTGACACGGCCTTGCAAAAGGCTCGTGAACTTGATGAAAATTCCCGGAATCTAAAAAAGCTTAAGGCTCAGATTGATACGGCACACAACGCTGTTGAAGAATACAAAGCCCTGACAAAACAGACCGTTGACACCAATGCCAAGCTTGCTGCAAATAGACGGACACTGGATGAATCAGCCCAAAAGTATATGTCAAATTCAGCGGATTTTTTAGCGGGCCAGAATGCAAAGTTCAAATCAGATCTGGACGCCCGTCAACAAAAAATTCAACTTGCCACAGATCTTGTTCATATCGGTGCCGGCGTCAGGGTTGCCAATTTTAAAGCCCAGGCAACCAACGATGTGAATCTTTTGAAAAAGGCAATTTCACTCTTGGATGACGTATCAGAACCGTTAAATGACTTAAGAGCCGTGATCCATGATGAGGCAGATATCCAAAGAGTAAAAGCAATTCGTTCGGCAGCCCAGAATTATCAGAAGGCAATAGAGCAATTTATGACCGAGTTTAATCGCAGCGGCCTTGCAGACAAAAACCTGCTGTACAGGTACCGGGACCAAATGGACAAAAATGCCGGCATTTATGTGTCCAATTGTGATGAATTTCTTGAGGGGCAGCACGAGAAGTTAACTAAGGATATGATGGAAAGAAATGCAAAAATAACCCTGGTAAACGATATTATTACCCTTGGCAATGAAACACGAATTGGCGCCTTTAAATCCCAGGCATTGAGAAGCCCTGAAGTTATGAATGCGGCACTCAATAATTTTTCACACATAGATCGAAAGTTTGAAGAGTTGGAACAAATCACACGGTTACCTGAAGACCTAAGACGCATAGAGATTGTTGCGGAGGCGGGCCGCACTTACCAGGGTGCGATGAAAGATTTTCTTCACAACTGGATTAACATGCAGGATCTGGCGGTTAAACGCCGAGATGCCGGAGACAAAGTCGTCAAAGCATGTGAAACGACTGCAAGCGCCGGAATCGGCGCAACCGACAGCATTGCCAAGGACGCTGTAAAGGCGCTTTCAAGTGCATCCATTCTCATGATTATCGGATTAATTGTTGCCCTTATTGTCGGTTTTCTTTCCGCATTTTTTATTACACGCAGCATCACCAAACCGATTAACAGAATCATCGCCGGCCTTAACGAAGGTGCTGTACAGGTGGCCGCGGCATCCGGAGAAGTTTCCTCCTCCAGCCAGTCCATGGCCGAAGGCGCATCAGAACAAGCCGCATCTATCGAAGAGACATCTTCATCCATGGAAGAGATGTCGTCCATGACCAAGAAAAATGCAGAAAATTCAAATAATGCCGATGGATTGATGAAAGATGCCAATGCGGTTGTGAGTACTGCCAGCCAGTCCATGAATGAATTAACACGGTCCATGGAGGATATCTCCAAGGCATCAGAGGAAACGTCGAAAATAATAAAAACCATTGATGAAATCGCGTTCCAGACCAATCTGCTAGCGTTGAATGCTGCCGTGGAAGCCGCCCGTGCCGGTGAAGCAGGTGCAGGGTTCGCCGTGGTTGCCGATGAGGTCAGAAATCTGGCGATGCGGGCTGCTGATGCTGCCAAAGATACGGCAGCACTTATAGAAGATACGGTCAAAAAGGTAAACGATGGATCCGGCATCGTATCCTCTACCAGTGAGGCCTTTTCCAAAGTAGCCGAAACCTCGGCCAAAGTCGGCGCATTGGTTTCAGAGATTTCTGTGGCATCAACCGAACAGTCCAATGGAATTGAAGAGGTTAACAATGCCATAAGTGAAATGGACCGGGTTGTCCAGCAAAATGCGGCCAATGCTGAAGAGTCGGCGTCAGCGGCAGAAGAGATGAGCGCCCAGGCCGAACAGTTAAAAGAGTATGTTGATAATCTTGTGCTGCTGGTTACCGGTAAAAGCAATTCAAACCCCAACAGAGGCGATTACCACGCGACCAAATCGGCGCCTAAAAGCATTCCGATCAAAACAACGCATAAAGCAAAATCCAAGGATCATCACATGGATTCAAGTCGTCCGGATCAAGTCATCCCGTTTGATGATGACGAAAGCTTTGAAGACTTTTAGTATCATAAACCTAAAGGTGCAAAACGGGTCGGGGGAATTTCTCCCCGGCCCGGTGTCGGCGGCATCCTTAAAAATTTGACGAGAACTTTTAAAATTTGGAAAAGCCAATGTCTTATGAAAACATAATCGAAACGACAGAAAGGCTGGCAGCAGAATTGATTTTATTCGACCCGGATCAGCCGGACTCGATTAAGACACTGTTGCCCATTCTCAAGAGCATACACACACAATGCAAATCATTGGACCTATCGTCAGAGGCTGCGCAAATTATGAAGGCCCGACACATTATTGATACCATAATCAAAGACGGGCCCCAGGCCGGCAGCAATTTGTTGTCAAATCTTGACATGATTGTCTCAAATTTCAGCGGGAAACTGAAAAATATGGATCAAAAAGAGAACGACAAGTCAGTTATCCAGAAGTCATCTCAATCCGATGACAACGCTCCAAACGACGAATATGAAAAATTAGAGGAAAAATTAAATCAGCTTTCAATGCTTGTTGCCGGCTTCTGCCCGGGAAAAGACCAAGAGATAGAAGAAATAATCCGCAACGTAGACGATCTTATCACCATCTCTGAAACAATTGAGCCTTCTACCTTCTATGATATTTCAAAACTATGCAAACAATATATGACCAATATGAATTTTAGCTGTGCTTGTAATACAAAGCCGGTTGAAGAGGGAATCGTGTTGTTAAAATCCATATTAAGTCATTTAAAAAGAGGAGAACCTTTTACTTTCGATTACTCTGATGTTCTTGAGCTCTTAGAAGAACACCTTACCGCCAAGGAAACGTGCGATGAGTGTGTTGAAGAGTGCCCGGAAAACGCGTCTGAATCTAAACTTGAACCGGAGCCCGAACAGGATAGTACACCCGAAAAACTGTCCGAGGATGACGTTGAAATCCTGACCGATTTTATATCGGAGGCCGAAGATAATCTGAACAACATCGAGGTGTCTTTAATTGAGTTGGAGCAGGATCCGGAGAACACTGATATCATTAACGACATATTCAGGCCGTTTCACACAATTAAAGGCGTCTCGGGATTTTTATCTTTAGATAAAATCAACCGACTGTCTCATGCCACGGAAAATCTTTTGGACAGTGCCAGAAGCGGAGATTTCATAATTAATCACTCCGCCACGGATGCGATTCTTGAGTCCGTTGATTTGTTAAAACAACTTATCGACACGGTAAAACAGGGACTGTCTACCGGTTACCGACAAGAGGACAGCCACTTAGATGTAGAAATTTTGAGAGATAAACTTAAAAGGCTTCAGATCTCTTTGACCAAAGGGGAAAAAGAACCCTTGGGTGAGATTCTTGTCAGAAGAAATGACCTCAAGGAACAGGATGTTGATGATGCACTGGAAATCCAGAAAAATCATCCGGAAAAAAAGTTTGGTGAAATTCTGATCGAAGATAAAAAGGTCGCTCCTGCTCAAGTTGCCTCAGCGTTAATGGAACAATCAACAGTTAAAAAAAGAGTGGATTCTCAAGTTAAAGTCAGCACCCGAAAGTTGGACGATCTTGTAGATTACGCCGGAGAACTGGTGATTGCCCAGTCGATGCTCAGACAGCAAACCATGGAAAATTCCGCCTTGAGCCAAACCGTCTCACAATTGGGGCAGATTGTAAATAATATGCAGAACATTGCCATGTCCATGCGTATGATCCCCATTAAAGCAACATTTATGAAAATGATTCGCCTAGTAAGAGATCTGTCGCGAAAATCAGGCAAACAGATCAATTTAGCTATGACCGGAGAAGAAACCGAAATTGACAGAAACGTGGTGGATGCCCTTTATGAGCCCATGGTGCACATGATCAGAAATGCATGTGATCACGGGATTGAATCCTTACAGGAACGTACGGAAAAAGGGAAGCCCGAACAGGGAAATATCGATCTTCGCGCCTATCATAAAGGCGGGAATATTGTCATTGAAATCGAGGACGACGGCAAGGGGCTGGATAGGGAAAAAATACTTAAAAAGGCAACGGCTACCGGACTGGTTACCGGAGAAGAGCAGATGACGGATGCCCAGGTTTTTAACCTGATTCTTTCACCCGGATTCTCAACTGCAAGCCAAATTACCGATGTATCCGGTCGGGGCGTTGGCATGGATGTGGTTAAAGAGGGGATTGAAAAATTCCGAGGCCATTTGAATATTGAGTCCGAAAAGGGGGCAGGCTCCCGATTCATTATCAGCCTTCCTCTGACACTGGCTATTATCGATGGTATGTTGGTCAGGGTTGATGACGAAAAGTATGTTATTCCCACAATTACCATTCAAAAAGCATTTAGACCGGGACCGGGTGAATATTTCACCGTAGAAGGAAAAGGTGAGATGGTTAAAGATCGCGGCAATCTGGTGCCTTTAATCCGATTAAACGAGATCTATGAAACCAGCAATCATGTCAAATCCGTCGAGCAAAGCCTGGTTGTCGTTGTTGAGTCAAAGGAAGAAAGGCGGGCGCTTTTGATTGATGAACTTTTGGGTAAAGATGAATATGTCATTAAAAATCTTGGTGGGAATATGGATGATATCCAAGGGATTGCCGGTGGTGCAATTCTGGCTGACGGAAAAGTAGGGCTAATCCTGGATGTTCACGGCATATTTTCCATTGTCTCAAAAAAATAAAGGCCTGTGACCGCAAAAAAAGAGATGGGGATACGAATAGATGAAACAAATTGTCGGCGTTGCAGACATGAAAGTAAGTAATAATCCCGCAGATGATGTAATCACCTACTCGCTTGGATCATGCATAGGATTGGTTATTTATGATCCGGTTGTAAGAGTTGGCGGCATTCTTCATTATATGCTTCCCGAATCCGCCATTGATAAAGAAAAGGCAACCAGAAAACCATTTATGTTTGCAGATACAGGTATCCCTCGCCTATTCAAAGCCGCTTACGCAATGGGTGCAAAGAAGCCCAGGATTAAAATATTTGTCGCCGGCGGTGCCGAAATTCTTGACCAAAATGGTTTCTTTAATATCGGAAAACGCAACTACCTGGCGTTAAAAAAAATGTTTTTTAAAAACAAAGTGATGATTGATAAACAAGAAGTGGGCGGGAATATCAACCGGACGATCCGAATTGAAATTGCATCGGGGAATATTTTCCTGAAAACCTCAGGATCTAAGGAAGTCAGAATATGACGGTACTGGATAAAATGATTCGTGAGATAAACGATTTAACGCCGATGCCTACGGTCGCGAATCGTCTGCTCGAAATGGTTGAAGAGCCGGATAGTTCAATGAACGATATTGCCGGTATAATTCAATATGATCCTGTTATGACAGTAGATATTCTTAAAATATGCAACTCAGCATATGTAGGGCTAAAGACGCCGGCAGAGTCCCTTAAAGATGCAGTGAATATGCTTGGTACAGATCAGATAATTGAATTGGCGCTGGTAAAATCCAGTGCAAAAGTTCTTTCCGGTGGTCGAAAAGGCTATGGTCTTGAACAGGGAGATATGTGGCGGTATTCAGTCTCTTCGGCCATCATTGCCAAACAGGTTGCATTGCGGTTGGGACTTAACAACAAAAGCACAATTTTCACTGCGGCTCTCATCAAAGACATCGGTAAAATCATATTGGAAAAATATGTATCCAAAGACTTTAAAAAAATTAATATGCTTGTTAAAGAATCCGGTTACAGTTTCAGAGAGGCGGAAAAAAAAGTGATAGGTATCGATCATGCGGAGATGGGGGCGCTGATCGGCAAAACATGGAAATTCAGCCCGCGAATGATCAAGCTTATTCACCATCACCATCTTAGAGATGAATCCATGATGAATGATAAAGAGATCGCAGCGGTATATCTGGCCGACTGCATTTGTATGATGGTGGGCAACGGCGTTGGAGCCGATGGCCTGTCATATCGATTCAAGGATCAATTAATGAAAATGCATGGCATTTCTCACTCGGATATGACCGGTATTATAGCCGAATTTGGGATTAATATAAATGAAGTGAATGCCTTATTAAAAATGGCGTAATTAATGGCCATGGCCGATCTGATTTATCAAAACCTGGACTCAGCCCACAACAAAGTTTGAAAGATCTTGGCAACTTACCCAGACTTTCATATAAAAATTAAAGGGAAGCAAATGTCTTATTCAATATTGATTGTAGATGATTCAATGCCCATGAGGACCGTTTTAAAACGCTCTCTTGCAGCAGCGGGATACGCGGGTGCCAAAATACTTGAAGCCTCAGACGGTAAAGAGGCGTTAACGGTACTTGCAGGTGATTGGGTGGATTTAATTATGACCGACTACAATATGCCGGAAATGAATGGGCTCAGCTTTTTAAAAAAAATAAAAAACGATGCACTGTTCAAGGAAATTCCGGTGGTTGTCATCTCAACCGAGGGCAACGATTTAAAAATTCAAGAATTTATGGATTCCGGTGCCGCCGGTTATATCACAAAACCGTTCACCCCTGAAAATCTAAGGGATTTAATTGTCAGTATAATTGGAGAACCTGATTATGAAGAAAGCATTGATGACAGCGATGACGAATTCGATTTCTGAAGTCATGGAAACCATGTTTTTTATGCCGGTTGAAATCGGTCCCGAGACAATTTTAAATGATTCCGGCATCGACTTGAATACCGCATTGGCATGTAGATTGACTTTCACAGGAGATGTCTGCGGACATATAGATGTTATTTCACCGGAACCACTGGCCGCGGAACTGGCATCCAATTTTTTGGGAGAAGACAAAAGTGAACTGACGTGGGAACAGCAATTGGGGACATTGTCGGAAATGCTCAATATGGTGTGCGGGAATGCCTTAAAAAAGATAAAATGCCAAGCGCCTTATAAACTCAGCATCCCCGAAAAAATTACCGGTAGCGGGCTAAACGGTACTGCAGAATGCACGTTGATTGAAACGATGGATGCAAACATGGCTATTTTACTGTCCATGTGAGTCCTTACGTACAAAAGGGCCGCCTGTAATGTCTAATGAAATTAAAGTGCTTGTGGTAGATGATTCCGCTGTTGTCAGAAAGGTGTTTAAAGAACAACTCTCGCGGCACCCCGGCATTACGGTAATCGATACGGCCCCAGATCCATACATCGCCCGGGATAAAATTGTTAGATTAAAACCGGATGTTATTACGCTGGATATAGAGATGCCACGTATGGACGGGATTACCTTTTTGAAAAAATTAATGAAGTATTATCCGCTCCCCGTCATCATTGTCAGTTCTTTGAGTACAAAAGGAAGCCATCTTGCCATGGAAGCTTTGGCCATCGGGGCATTGGAAGTGATGGCAAAACCCAATAACGCATATTCGGTAGGAGATGTCAGTGTGCAGCTTGCCGAAAAAATCAGGGCGGTGCATGCGGCTAAATTACCTTGGCGTGAGAAACAACAAAACTCAAAAAAACAGACAAAAATTGTATCCATTTCGCCGGATAAAAATACCAATAAAATTATTGCCATTGGCGCATCAACCGGCGGGGCGGAAGCCATTAAAAACGTCCTGACTCAAATGCCGAAAGACGCGCCGGGTATTGTTGTTGTGCAGCATATGCCGGCTCAGTTCACAAAATCCTTTGCCGGGCGGCTGAATGAATTGTGTTCAATGCGTGTTAAAGAAGCTGAAAACGGGGATCCTGTAACAACGGGTACAGTGCTTATTGCCCCGGGTAATTACCACATGCTTTTAAAACGAACAGGTACCAAATATTTTGTGACGGTTAAAACAGGACCTCTTGTTCACTATCAGCGACCGGCCGTGGATGTTTTATTTCGGTCTGTTGCAAGGCTCGCTGGAGCCAACGCTGTGGGGATTATTTTAACAGGTATGGGCAAAGACGGCGCACAAGGATTGCTTGAAATGAAACAAGCTGGAGCCATAACCATTGCCCAGGATGAAAACTCAAGCGTTGTTTATGGAATGCCAAAAGCTGCCGAACGGATAGGGGCTGTGGATTATATTGAAGATATCCACAATATAGCGGCGAAGACCTGTTCATGTGTTAAACGTCTGTAGTTCATAAAAAGGAAAAAAAATGATTAAAAGAGAAGAAAACATATTTACGCATCCAAAAGAGTTTTCCCAAAATGAAGTGTCACATATTATTGAAAATCTACCAGTTGCCATTGCAGTGGTGGACGAGACCCGAAAACTGATTTTGGCAAACAAGATGGCCCACATGTTTACAAATAAAGCGGATAATCAACTGACAGGACTTGTAATCGGGGAAGCTTTTGGCTGCATTCATCACGAAGATTCACCCGAGAAAGACGGATCCGGAGAAAATTGTCTTCAATGTAAATTGCGGACTACAGTGCATGATACCCTTAAAAACGGCAAAGATCATTTTCAGATAGAAACCGCCATGACCTTTAAATCTATCGGGCGAAGGCATTTGAAAATTTCGACACAGCCTTTGGAAGTCAAACAAGGCAGGGCCGTTTTACTATCAATTGAAGATATTACAACGGCAAAAAATTATGTACGCGCAAAATCAGAAATAGAAAAACTGACCGCGGTTGTTCAAACAGCAGGTGCCATATGCCACGAGATTAATCAGCCTTTAATGGCGGTTTCAGGTTTTTCAGAACTGTTAATGGATGACGTCCGCCATGGGCAAATCCAGGAAGAAAATGTCAAAGAAATTAGAGATCAGGCAGAACGGTTGGCTAAGATTACAAACAAGCTGATGGCGATTACCAAATACAAAAAATAGAAATATTGGCATTGCGAAATGCTATACCCAAACAAAGCACCTAAAACTGTTAGGCCCATGATCAGAATTAAATCTGCCACAGATACGCCGGATTTTAAGTCACCATCAAGGCACGCCAATGGAAGCATATTATTAATATGTGTCCTTTGGCGTAACGCCGAGGGTGGCTTAAAAGACAAGTAGATGGGCGATTTTATTTTGATCATGGGCCTTACCCCCGGCACGAACCCCAAAGAGGAGAAAAATAATGGAAAATAAAAAAATATTAATCGTTGATGACGAACCCCCTATTTTAAGGTTGCTTTCCCAGTTGTTTACCAAAGCCGGTTATGATGTTTCCACCGCAGAAAATGCACAAGACGCATTGAAAATTATCGAAGAGAATAACATTGTGGTCATGTTTTTTGATTTAAATATGCCGGTGATGAACGGTATGGAATTATGTAAACAAGTAAAAAGCGCTAAACCGATGTCCATTATCTATGCCATTACCGGCTATGCGTCCTTATTTCAACTGTCGGAATGTCTTGACGTCGGCTTTGAAGATTATTTTACAAAGCCGGTGAATGTGTCGACGCTGTTGAAGACGGCCGAATCCGCATTCGAAAAAGTAAACCGCTGGAAAAAAATGTAGAATTTAACAAAAATGAACTCAATACTGTTTAAACATAGCGAATTGACTGAACTAAAAGCACTTGTATTCAAGACGTGCGGCATTAATCTTCATGAAGGAAAACTTGAATTATTAAAATCCAAGGTTTCCAAACGCATGCGCATGACCCGGATGAATGTCCAAGAATACTTATCACATTTAAGGTCAAATGAACGCGAGGTCGTCGAATTTATCGATACCATAACAACCAATCACTCTTTTTTTTACAGAGAAAATAAAAGCATTGAACATATCGTTAAACAATTTAATTGTCACCCCAAACGGGAGAAAAAACACTTTAAAGTCTGGTGTGCGGCCTGCTCCACAGGGGACGAACCTTACACGACAGCCGTTCAGTTAAAAGATTTGGGCGTAACCTTTTCTATCCTGGCCACAGATATATCTCACTCCGTGCTGGAGATTGCGCAAAAGGGGATCTATAAAAATGATAAGGTCAAGCAGGTGCCCCTGGCGATACTGCATCGATATTTTCAAAAAGGAACCGGCAAATATAAGGGATATCTAAAAGTTAAAAAGGAAATACAACAGCATATCACTTTCAAAAAGTTTAATTTAATTGCAAACCGCATTCCGCGCTCGGATTTTGATGCCGTTTTATGCAGAAACGTAATGATCTATTTTGATAATCAAACCAGTGAAACGGTTGTAAATAAATTATACCAAGCCCTTGATTCTGGCGGCTTTTTTGCCATCGGCAATGCTGAAAGTTTAATGAATATGAAACATCCGTTTAAATCTGTGGCGGGAATTCCCAGTCTTTATGTAAAATAGCTTTATGCATGCCTGTTGATTTGATAACTTTTTTGAGTCGTGAGTTTTGTGCGTTTATATGTTTTACTTATTTTATGAAGAAGAAGGAGAACACATTTGTTTAGGTTCAAATCATTTTTAGGGTCTGTCTGGGTTTCATTATTATTGGTTGGGGTGTTCTATTCATATGCGGCTGCCACAACATTAGAAATTGATGAGAGCACCGGACTATTAACAGGAGCGACAGACGTTTTGGTAAATGGATCGTCCTATAATGTTGAGTTCGTGGAAGGCACCGCCGAGGATCTATTCAGAGATTCTGAGGGCAATTGGGCGTTCAGTTTCGCTTCACAAACGGAAGCATGGGAAGCGTCATCCGCTTTACTCGCGCAGGTGTTTCAGAACACTGAAGAGGGTGATTTTGACGACGACCCGACACTTACATATGGCAGTGCTGAAGACTCTTTGTATAATTATTTATTAGTATTCACGACATACGGCCTGTCCACGAACTATGAAGGATACGTGTCGGGCGTATATGCGCAAAATGGCGCAAAGGAAAAATTAGATTTTGTAAATGCCACACCAATCCCTGCTACAAACGACACTACGACCAAGGATAGTGCGGTTTACGCAATATGGACCCCGGCCGTCTCATCAGCACCAACACCGACACCAGAGCCAAGCTCCATTCTATTATTCGTGGCTGGTCTTATCGGCTTTGCAGGTATGAATAGAAAAAAAATCAACAACGCTTAACCGCAACATGTCGAAACCGACACACATTCACTGAAACCATTTTTGAACGTATCGCCCGATGCGGATTGAGCCCGCATCTTGCTCATGAAGCCGGGCGGTACGTCGTTTCTTTCAGGCGCTCATCCAAGGCGATCTCATAAACCATTCCGCATAGGGTCTTCAATAAATCTTATCGTTAATAGATGCTCATATATTTTTCTATGCTTCGTTTGGCAGGAGCGTTATTCTTGATTAGTCCTTGGGTCCCATGCGTATCAATAACGTGCCAAGGCCGGATGCCCTGAGCGTTCGCTGTTTAGCGGCAGACGCCAGAATCTCAGGTGAAGGTCCTGCCATGGTAAAAAAAGAACGCGCCCGGGTGATGCCGGTGTATATAAGCTCCCGGGTCAGTACCGGACTCATGGTATCAGGGAGAATCAGGGCCGTATGGTCGAATTCAGACCCTTGGGATTTATGAACCGTCATGGCATAGACCGTCTCCACCGCCTCAAGCCTTGAGGGGAGCACCTGTTTGATAGATCCGTCAGCCATGGGAAAGACCACCCGCAGTACCTTTTCAGCCGGAGTCCCTTCTCCCTGACCCTTTTGGCGTTCATTGCCGACTTCAACGGTAATGCCGATATCTCCGTTCATCAGGCCCAACCGATAGTCGTTCCGGGTGACCATCACAGGACGGCCGGGGTACCACCCCTGGGTGGCCCGGATTAATCCGGCATTATAGAGGATTCGGGCACAAATACGATTCAGACCGTCCACACCCCACTCGCCTTTACGAACTGGACTTAAAAGTTGAAATCCGTCAAATTTTTCCAGAACAGCCTGAAGCCAATGGGCTTCAGATAAAAAGCCCTGCATCCCGTTGGCGAGGATATCAAGATATGCCCGGTATCCAACCGGTTGTGCGGCAGCATGTGGAAAAGATTTGGGATTGCCGCCCAGTATCAGGCTTCGGAATTGAGGCTCTTCACAAGAGCGGATCGAAAGCTGATTTATATCTGAGTATCCTTTTTTCCAGACCTTGGCAACCGCCTCTTTTTCACCCAGGTTTACAGCCTGGGCCAGATTGCCGATACCGCTGTCTTCATGAAATCGATGACTTTTTCTCAACACCACGATCTGCTGGTCCAGTCCGGTGCCCGGGCCTGAATAGTCAGACAAGTCATATCCTGTCGCATTTTTAATGAAATCAATTGTATCAGGTAGATAACACGGGCGGGAGGCATTGGCGCAAATGTCACCCAGCACGGACCCGGCCTCCACGGACGCCAGTTGATCCTTATCCCCAAGCAGGATTAATCGAGCCTTGGACGGTAAGGCCCCCAGCAGGGCATCCATCATCTCAAGATCAATCATGGAGGCTTCATCCACCACCAAAAGATCCACATGCAGTCGATTGGTCCGGTTATGGATGAACTGCCGGAAATCATGACGGGTCCCTAACAGCCGATGAAGTGTCGTCACCTCAGTGGGCATATGGGCTTGAATCTGTTCGGGCAAAAGACCCATAGCTTTAGATATGGATTCGGTAAGCCGGGCAGCCGCTTTCCCGGTGGGGGCAGCAAGACGTATGCGAAGTATTTTGTCCTGTTCCAGGGCGATGCCCTGAAGCAGGCCCAACACCTGCACCACCGTTGTTGTTTTACCGGTCCCGGGTCCTCCGGAGATCACGCTGAAATTTGAAGCCGCGGCCACGGCGGCGGCCACACTCTGCCAATGGATATTTTGTTTTTTAATCTCTTTTGGGCTTCTCAAATTTATGAAAATCTCATCCAGCCGGCTTTCTAAATCATCGGGAACCGGATTTTTTTGCCCAACCCGGCCAAGAATCTCCTGGGCCACCTGCCGGGTATAGACCCAATATCGTCTTAGATATAAACGCCCCTGTTCCAGGACCAGCGGGGTATTGTCTCTGTCTGTACCCACGAGTGCGGAATCGGACAGCTGGTTCGCCCAATGATCTTTGGTGATCTTTGCAAGAATATGGGAGGGTTTGGCAGGCATATCCTCCCCGGTCTCACCTTCGGGGGGCAGGGAAAGTGTGCCGTCGGGATCATTCAGGGCGCCAGCTATATCCAGACAAATGTGCCCCCGGCCAAGCTGGTGACTCGCCAGGGCAGCGCCAAGAAGCACCAGGGGAGATGCAGATGAATCCTGACGGCTTAAAAATAACACAAATGCCCTATCAAGCGGCCTAAGCCACCCCCGGTCGGTCCAGGTATGAATCAATTCAAAAAAATCAGCAGGGGGCATCATGAGGATCTCCTTTTCCCAACGCATTGTCAGCCTTAAACAGATTATCCAGCTCATTGATCAGGGTCGCCGGGGGTTTGTCCACATAAACCCCCTGGCCGGATTTTTTGACACCCCTTAAGAAAAGATAGACCGCACCGCCCACGTCCCGTTCATAGTCATATCCTTCAAGGCGGGCTTTAAGCAGCCGATGAAGCGCCAGGATATACAGCAGGTATTGAAGATCATACCGGTGTCCCACCATGGCCTGGGCCATGGCGTCTTGCCCGTAGGCACTCTGATCATTGCCCAGATAATTGGATTTGTAATCCAGAACAAAATACTGACCATTGAAACTAAAGACAAGGTCTATAAAACCTTTGAGCATACCGTTGATCCGGTCCCGCCGTAACACCGGCCGAACAATGCCTGGCAGTACGGCACCGGTCACCAGCCGGTCCACATCCAGGATATCCACCTGGTGGGCGGCAAAAAGAAATTCCATTTCCGCCCGACATAAATCCTTGCCAAGATCGGACAAAGGCATAAAACTGCCGTTCAGAGGCAAGGGGGTTTGAACCAACTCCAGAAGCCACTGCGAAAGAACATCGGTCCAGGTCTCCCAGCCGCGGCGAATACACAAACTTTCAATTTTATCCCGGGTAACAGCAGGATTCTTGGCGACCTGGTCAAATCCCGTATGCGCCGCCCATTCCAGCATGTCATGAAGAAAGGTTCCCGGCTCAGGTCCCCGGGCAAAGGTATGGATGGATTGGGCATTGGGGACAACATCCAGGGCCAGACTCTCTTCTCCCGCCGTCTCCTGGAGTTGATCCTGGGCCGGGGAATCCGGAAAATCCACTACCGTATCTTCAAGGGACGGGGGAATGGCCGCCCCGGCATCAGGCATGGCGGCCCCGGAGAGAATACCGGAATAACTGGTGATCCGCCAGTTTTTAGGAATTGTTCCGGTGAACCTTCTGGCAGGTGACAGGTTCTGCGTTTCAGCTGCTGGTTCGAAAATCTCCAAGGTCGAGTCCGGCAATGGCGCCACGGCAATGGCATCACAATCCCCCTGCAGATCCGCAAGAATGGAAGGCAGATCCGCCGAGGGGATCATCTCCCCGCCTTTTAACAAATAGCCGATGCCGGATTGGTGAAGGTCTGTTTTCTCCCCATTTTTTTTGGTGACCGACCCCATGACGCCCATCCCAAGCCAGCACGCATGGCAAGCCCGGGTCAACGCCACATAAAGTATTCGCAAATCCTCGGCCAGCCGCTCCTGATCCGCCGTTTCCAAATCTTCATCGCCTGGATTTACCACCATTGTGAGACTTCCGTCATCATTGTTGCGTTTCACCATGGGAGAATTTTTTGCGGTTACTTTTCTGAAACTGCAGATAAAAGGCAAAAACACCAAGGGATATTCCAGGCCCTTTGATTTATGAATGGTTACCACCCGGACCAGGTCCTGGTCACTTTCAAGGCGAAGAATCTGATCATCGCCGCCCTGGTGATTTTCGATCTGTCCGGCAAGCCAGCGGATCACTCCCTGTTCGCCGTCAAGCTCCGCGGCAGCGGCCTGGATCATTTCCGATAAATGGCGCACATTGGTCAGCTGCCGTTCTCCTGAAGGGGTGGCCAGCATCCCGGCACTCACGTTGAAAGCCAAAAGCAGCGCCCTCACCATGGGCAGCACACCCTGGCGGCGCCAGATGTTCTGGAATTGCTTAAACCGCTCCAGCTCCGCCTCCCAGGCCAGTTCGTCTTCTTTCAACCGGTCCAGGGTTTCAAAAGAGAGATTCAACACCTCTGTGGCCAGGGCTGTTCTAACCCATGCATCGTTTGTCGGTTCCGAACAGGCCTGGAGAATATACAGCAAGGAGAGCGCTTCCGGGCTGTCAAACACAGATTCCCGGTCTGACAGATAGACCGATTTCACCCCACGTGTTGCCAGCGCAGAGCGAATAGCCCTGGCTTCATTGCCATCCCTGACGAGAACGGCAATGTCCGAAGGCTTCAAAGGAATCAATTCCGCTCCAGGTTCAGCAAACCCGGCAGCACATGGCGTCTGACTTCCTAAGTTCAAAAGCCGGGTGATCTCCTGGGCACCGGCTTGCGCCATTTTGTCGATATAGCCGTCAGCCCCTGTTTTTTTAACTGGTTCATCCTGGTTCATCTGCCAAAGGGTCATGGCCGGCATCTTTTGGCCGGCCACCCGAAATGTTTCCTGCCGGCCCTGGGCCGCCACCGGTTCAAAGGGGATCTGATCCTTGAATAAAAAGGGGCCTTGGGGAAGATGGTTTGCCTGGCTGAACACCTGGTTGACCGCCTGCACCATACTCTGGGTGGACCGATAATTCTTTTCCAGGGTGTAATGATGTCCCAGGGTATCCTTCTTTGCCCTGAGGTAGGTATAGATATCCGCCCCCCTGAAGGCATAGATGGCCTGCTTGGGATCTCCAATCATAAAGAGGCCTGTGTTTTCCTGATTCAGATAAATGGCGCCAAAAGAGCTATACTGAACCGGATCTGTATCCTGGAACTCATCAATCATGGCCACCGGAAACTGTTCCCGGATTATCCCGGCAAGGCGGTTTTCGCCAGAGGCCTGGGAAGTCAACGCCTGGCCCAGTCGGGTGAGCAGATCATTGAACCCCATCCGGGACAAACGATTCTTGGCCGCAGATACCCGTTTACGAATTTCAGCCGCAGCATGGTAAATCAGCGCCGTTCTCACATCCATTGATGCAAGATCACTATTTAACTGATCCAATGAATCATAAGCTGGATGGGTGGGGGCCGTTTTATTTTTAGAAACCCCGGCAGCCAACCCCGTTGTTGAAAACTTTTCCAGAGCCTGATCATCAGGTAAAGGACCGCCATGGTTGACCCATTGGTCCAGTTGCATAATCCACTTGTCCAGTGAAGCCTTCCGGTACTTATTATTGTTCAAGGTCTTATCGGCCTGGGCCTGGACCACCTGGGCCACCGCTGTGTAAAAATCCAATTTCCAGGCCTGTCGTGCGGCTTCTATGGATTGCATCCGCTGTGAAATGATATCAAAGGGATCATCCAAGCAGGATGCTTCACCACAGTCCACGGCATTGATAACCGGCAACACCTGTTGCAGCAGCTCCTGGGGAGTGCTGATCTTGGCCACGGTTTTCAATTCCGATAAAGTCGCAACGCTCTGGGGATAAAACCCAGCCCGCCAGAAATCACATGCCGCCTCTTCCAAAAGGTCCTGGTCGTTGGGCGCAAGTTCCAGATCAAACAAAGAAAGGCTGTCAAATGCATGCTGGCGGAGCATGCGCTGGCACCAGGCATGAATAGTGTGAATGGCAGACTCGTCCATCCACTGGGCAGCCTGTTCCAAACGCATGGCCAGGACCGGCCAATCATCGGGATCATAATCATCTCTCAAGTCATTGAGAAAGGGATCTTTTGCCCCAATTCCTCTGAAAAAACCGGCCGCCTCGGTAAGCCGGCTTCTAATTCTTTCCCGAAGCTCTTCTGTGGCAGCGTTGGTAAAGGTAACTACCAGGATCTCCGGTGGGGTCAACGGCCGGGAAAATCCGTTTTCATTCCCATGCCCTAAAATCAGTCGAAGATAGAGAGCGGCAATGGTGTATGTCTTCCCGGTTCCTGCACTAGCCTCGATCAGCCGGGCACCGTTCAAAGGAAACGTCATTGGATTTAATTTTTCCACCATGGTTACACCGCCTTTTCCAGGGCTGAGATTAGAGGGGCATACAAGGTTTGACTGAGAGACACAAAGAGATTGTCATGGGCCTGCCATAAATCTTCAAATGTGGGATAGGCTCTCCTGAGGTACGCATCATACGACAGTTCTCCGCTCGATCCATAATCGCCCCCTTCATATGCCTTTGCAGCGTCAGCCCTCGCCTTTTCCTCATCTTTAGCCCTCAAGGCATGGGCGTAAGCCAGCCCGGTTTTGGCCGTAACGGGCAAAGGCTGCCCCAGTCCCTGGTACAAACAGGAAACTATTCCATTAAGAATCTTTTGGGCCAGGGCTTTTTCAATGGGAGAAAAACACACGATACCGTCCGGAGCCACAAGATGGCTGGAGATGTCAAGCCCTTGGGCGCAACCGGCAACATGTTTCACCCAGAGTCCGGACAGGCTATGGATTCGACTCACCTTGCCTTTACTTCCCATAATTGACTTTGGATAAAACTCCCAGCGCGCAAACCGGGTCAAACCGTCTGGGGCTCCCATATTTTCTGAATCATTGACTTCATGGACCTTATCCAGCCAGTCATCCAGAAAAGTGGCTGGTAATTTATCCGATTCAATATTCAGAGAAATTTCTAGAGCATCGCGGGGACAGGGCCATTTTTTCAATAAAGTCTGATGTCCGGCCAACATATCTATTACCGGTTTTGAAAGCTCATCGGCTGCAAGGTGGCCGAACCCCGCCATGGGCAAATCCCCTGTTCGGGTCAAGCGCAGGGCCTGGGATGTGACGGCGGAACACGCTTCTAAAGGCTTGGCATGGAGCCCCGCATCCAGCAATTGTGTTCCCAGCCCAAAAGGCGCCAAAAGATCCAAGGCAAAGGGTTCCTGATCCCGATCGGTTATAGACGGATCATCAAACCGGATGGACAGGCGCTGGTTGAAAAAATATTGAACCGGTTTTTTAAAAAAACGAATAAGGGACGTCAAATTCAGGTGGCCTTCGAAGTCAGGCACAGGCAAAGCTTGATTTAAGGTATCCTGGCTCTCCACTATTTCGGAATCAAGAGAGGTCCGCCATTCATGGGCATAGGTGAACAGACCATGACCGCCTTCACGAAAATAGTCACGGCCAAAAGGCTGCAAGGGATGGATATGGGTGATTGCCTCCAGCAGATCGGCATGTTCGGTTTTATCCGAATTGTTATCCAGGCACCACCCGGCACTAAGGTAGTCCCTGAGCTGTCCCACCAGCACCGAGGGCATACGCTCACTGTTATCCCGGTCATCCCTGCCCACATAGGAAATATAGAGCCGTTTCCGGGCTGACAGCAGGGACTCAAGGAAAAGATACCGGTCATCCTCCCGCCGGGATCGGTCGCCGGGCCGATAGAGTCCCTTTCCTGCCATCAAATCAAAATCAAGGGGCGGGTGGCTTCGGGGAAACGCCCCGTCGTTCATGCCCAAAAGATATACCACTTTGAAGGGGATGGCACGCATGGGCATCAACGTGCCGAAATTCACCATGCCTGCCAGAAACCGCTGGGATGTGCTGGATTCATTCATCCGGGCCAATAAGAAATCCCGGACGACTGTCAGGGGTAATTTTTCATCCAGTTTCGCTTGGTCGCACGCATCAAGCCACTGATCCAGAATTTCGTTCAGTCGGCTGATCGTCAACTGATCCTGGCTTTCCCGGACCGCAAAACAATCCTGGGTGAGATTTCGAATTTTCTCAGACCAAACCGCCGGTGTTACATCCTGGTTTAAACTGCGCCACAAACGTTCTAGTTCACCAATCGCATCAAATAAATGCCCCACCAAAGCCGCCTCAAGGCCGCCGACCTCTTCATAGGGCTCAATACCGTTCCAATTTACACCCGATCCAACCGCATACCCTAAAAGCATACGGTCCAGACCAAAGGCCCAGGTATTTTGCGATAATCCATCGGGCAGTTTGAACAACGTGCGCTGTTCATCGTTTAAGCCCCAGGCAACCCCGGCGCCTTCAATCCATTGCCTCAGCTTCGGCAAATCCTCCTCTCCAATGTTAAAGCGTTTCCGGAACGCCCCAACGTCAAAAAGATCCATGACGTCACTGACGCCCATACGGGAATCGGGCAAATGCAATAAAGTTTCCAACGCCTTGATCAGGGGCACACTTTCCCTGTTGGGTTTATCTGCAATGGTAAAGGGTATAAACCGGGGATCCGTTGACGCCAGGTTCCCGAAAACCGCTTCAACGTGGGGGGCGTAGGTATCGATGTCGGGTGTCATCACAATAATGTCCCGCGGATTTAAATCCTCCAGGGTTTCAAAACAATGAAGCAGCTGATCCTGAAGGATCTCCACTTCACGCTGGCGGCTGTGGGCCACCTGAAAACAGATGGATTCATCTTCGAGCTTAACCTTTTGTTTCTCGGCCTCCCCCCTGGGGAGAGGCTCAAGATCCAGAATCGCCTGTTGTACCTGCTGCAAAAGGCAATTGTCTTTGCCGGGTAATATAAAATCCTCAAATAAATCAATTTGGGCAAAGTTGGTTTCATAATTTTCCGGTTCATCATACCCGTAGAGCAGCCCGATGTAATCCCGCCCCTGCTTCCCCCAGGCCGCAAGCAATGGATTGGCATGCTGGTGAAGCAGTTCGGGAGCAAGAGAATTGGGTAGGCCGGACTTAACCTTGTGGCGTGCGTTCTCAATGCGCAAAAGTTCCCTGTCTTCAACAATGTCCGCCCAGAAATGACGGCAGGGGTTATGGACAAAAAGCAAAACCTGGGACATGGAAGATACGGCGTACAAAGTTTCCAGCACCTGGCGAGGTAAAGACGAAATGCCGAACACAATCACCCGGGGAGGCAATTCCTTTGGCCGCGGCCCGTTCAAGGTTCCGGCCTTTTCCAAAAATCTGTTATGAAGGTCAGCCCGGCCGATGGTTCTATATTCGTCCGGGACATCAGCCTTAATCCTGCGCCAGAGTTCAGCCTGCCATTTCTGATTTTTACCCAGGGAGAGCGGCTGCCCACCTATTCTGGCAATCTGGTCAAGTCCATGGGACCAGTCTTCAAGCCAATCCGCCCGGTACACCTGATACTGGTCATAAAGATCAGCCAGATGACCGGCCAACTGGCTACGTTTACGCAGGTCTTCATCATGTTCAAGAAACCGGTTCAAAGGCGCAAAAATGGGTTCATCGGCAAACAATGGCAAAAGCCTGAAAATCCGCCAAAGTAATCGATCTTTGTCATAGGCGGATTCTTCGGGGATGGTATCTCCGCCCAGAACTGCCCTGTATGCGCTCCAGACGTATCGCCCCGGCAGTTTCATCTCAATTCCCGCACTGATACCGCATCCGTCATCCGCAGCCAGTGCCAACTTAAGCCATTGGGCCATACCATTGCTTTGAACAATAAACTGCTCGGTCTCCAAAACCCCTAAAGGATGACCCTTAATCCAGTTTACAGCCACCTGCCTTAAATCTTCCAGATGATTGGAATGTATAATTGAAAGGCCGGAAGAGAGTTCCTGCCGGGAATTTTGACTTTGAATCGTCATTACATTTTCCTGAAACTATATAAACTTAAAATTAAAGCCCCATTTTGGAACAAAAATAAAACAAGGGTGCTCTTTTAACTTTCAAATCTCAATGATGCCGAAAAGCAAAAAATCCTTGAAGGATCTGGGCTGATGGCAAAACCATCGCTGTTTTGACGGTATGCCAAAGCCCCACCCCAAGGATTAAAAAGGAAGGTTGTAATAAAGATATTTACTTGATTTTAAATATTAAAAACAATGTTTAATGAAGGTAAATTGGTGGAGGCGACGTCCACCAAAACCTCAAAAAACACACTTCAAATTCAAGTAGTTACAAATCTTCATATCTAAAAATACCGTCATAAATACCGCAAAACTCGTTTGACTATAATTTTTTTTTATTGCGTGGTTTTTTTAAAAAAAGAACCCGGCAGCAGAGTACCTTCCACCAAGAATATCCTCTGCAACCGGGCCGGATAATGGTTTCATTTAGCCTCCTATGGGGTTTTTGAACCATTCGGATCTATAATAGTATGCTTTGCCGTTGGAATCAACACGCATCGCATATTGTCTAATTTCCCTTTTTTTAAAAAAAAATTACAAAAAAAATTATCCAACAATATCAAGATGTTTGAACACTTTTGTTTTTCTCATGCTGTTGAGGCACCCCAAAAATCCTCTTTTTTAGGGGGGTATTTTTCTAAAAGTGAGTATTTAGCACGTTGATGACCAGTGCAGCATCGAGGACAAACAACTTGAAAGGCAAGAGCGTCAACGGTTTTGGCTGTTTTTGTGTCCATTCAATTTAATGGTGACATCTATCACGTTGATGACAAATGACGCAACAAGGCCAAACAGCCGAAAAACGACGACTGGCAAGGGTTTCCGCGTGAATGAGGGGGACTCGCCCCAAAAGTGAACAAGGTGCAACATTTAATGAAACACCGGCAAAAAAACAAAGGAATTTAAAAATGAATGAATCAAAAGATCCCCAATGGTGGGAGGCATTACAAAAGAAACTTGAAGAAAAATTTCCGGCAGGCATCCCCCGAACCAAAATCGGTGAGGCGACAGGCGGCGTTTTCCACCCGCGCACCACATCTAATTGGGATTCACAAGGTTGTGGAATTGAAGGGCGATTCAAGATTGGCCGGCTGACAGTTTACCCCGTCAAAGGGGTTGTTGAAGCCCTAAAAGCCCGGACCTCTGTTATTGATGCGTAGAGTGTTCGATGGACCAAAAATAAAACGCCCGCAGGCGGCAAACCAAACGGGCGTTTTTGAAGGAAACTTTTTTATGTATGGCTACGATAATACCACACACCCCGAAAAAATCAACCAAAATAATGAGTTAGATTACGGCCAGGCGGCAAAGAATATCCTGACCCATGCCAGGGGATATGATCGGCAGGACACGACCGCGGCTATTAAAAACATTGATCTGGTCGCCCTGGTTCAGGCTCACGGCGTCAACCTTAAAAAATCCGGCACCCGGTATGTAGACCTTTGCCCATTCCATGACGACAAAACGCCGTCATTTTTTGTTTATCCGAACAACTCCTTTTACTGTTTTGGTTGCGGTATCGGCGGAGACGCAGCAACATTTATAATGAAAATGTATGGATGCTCTTTCCCCGAAGCTTTAGAAAAATTGGGTATCAAAAAAACAAGTGGAGCCTTTTCATGCACTCAGGTCATGCAAATTAAAAAGGTAAAGGCCAAACGTGCTTTGCTTGAGTCTTTCAGGGCCTGGGAGGCAGAATATAGCAGTCGTTTAGGTAAGTTGATTACCTCGGCTTATCAATGCCTATCCAGGGTCAAAACGGAAGATGATCTAAATAAAGTTGCCTGGGTTCACAAGCCGTTGACCGTCTGGAAATACCACCTTGATGTTTTGTGTTACGGCACTGACAAGGACAAATACAAGCTTTTTCGGGAGGTGTCCAATGGATGATTTTGATTTGGGTGAAGAACTATTGAATGACCATCAGGATGCCGAAAAAAACCAGATTGATAAAGCGCTTGAGCAATCCAAGACTGACCCCGGCGCATTGTTTGAGCCTGAAATATTGGATTTTTTAAAAGAAATCAGGAGGAATAATCCGGCTGAGTGGGCCAGAATTCGGACAAGGTTTAAAAATGCCAATAAAAATAATTCGGTAACGCTCCTGGATAAGTTAGTCAAAGCCTTTGGCAATGGTGATGCCACCAACGAATCAAAAGCGGATAAGGTGGTTGCATTATTGCAAGAGAAAGGTTCGTTTTTCCATAACCAGGATCGTGAACCCTTTGTCTCATTTGAGCATGATGGACATACCGAAGTTTACTCTTTGCAATCGACTGGTTTTTTGGAATGGGCCGGATATACATTTTTTAAGGAAATGGGTCAGACGGCAGGTGAAACCACATTGAAGTCTGCAACAGATTCTTTGTCTGGCTTGGCAAAATATGAAGGTGAACAGCACGATACTTTTATCAGGATAGCCAAATATGGTGATGGATATGTGATAGACCGATGCAGCGATGATTGGAGCGTGGTCCACATCTATCCCGGCGGGTGGGAGGTTTTAAATAGTTCTCCTGTCAAATTTTGGCGAACCGAAACCATGCGGGAAATTCCAACGCCGTTAAAAAACAATGTAAAGGGTGTAGACGATGTACTTTGGAAACACCTTAATATTCCTAAAGAAGATAGGTTACTGCTTCTTGCCTTTATACTCGAATGTCTACGGCCTGAAACCCCGTTTGTGATTATTGAATTTTTAGGCGGACAAGGAACATCTAAAAGTACAACCCAAAGCAATGCCAGGGATTTGATAGACCCAAATGCCGTAAACCTGCGGGCTGCACCCAAAACCACTGAAGAAATTTTTGTAGGTGCTGCCAATAATTATATTGTCAGTTTCAACAATTTGTCCCATTTGGCGGCATCTATGCAAGATGCCTTATGTATCTTGGCTACTGGTGGAGGCGTGGCAACGCGGGAATATTATACAAATTTTGGTGAAGCGTTAATGGAAACAAAGCGCCCGGTCATGATGAACGGCATATCTAACTTGGCAACTGCCCAGGATCTTATTGACCGGACTATCCGTCTTATTTTGCCTGAAATCGAAGAGTACAAAGAAGAATCTACTTTAAAAGAAGATTTTCTTAAAGACAAACCCGCGATCTTGGCAGCCATTTATGATCTATTCGCCCAAACATTAAAGAAACTTCCTGATATTAAAATCAAAAATCCGCCACGAATGGCAGACTTTGCACGGCTTGGTGAAGCCATGTCCCAGGTCTTGGGGCATGAACCGGGAGAATTTGTTTCTGTTTACAATGAAGCCCGGCGGCAAGCAATCATCCATGCTCTTGACGGCAGCCCGGTTGCACTGGCTCTTCAGGAGCTGCTTAAAGAACACCCTTCCAGTCTTGATTATGTCTTAATGAAGGATGCTTTAAAGCGGCTTGAAGATTATAAGCCATGGGGTGAAGCATGGCCGAAAAGCCCACAAGGACTTGGGAATATTATCAGGCGGAATCAACATGGACTTAAAGCAATCGGTATCAATGTAATTTTCCATAACCGGAATAAAAAAGGGGTGTATATCACAATCAAGCGTATACCTTTTTTTAACGAAAAAAACAACGTTGGGAATAAGTCTACACCTTCTACACCGTCTACACCCATAAACGGAACAGGTGTAAAGGGTGTAAACGATGTAGACTTAAACCCCACTCAGATTTCCGAGCGAAAAAAAGATACCGGTGCAAATCAAAATACACCCCAGGAGACCGCCGATGTTGAATATTTCTAACGGTGTCAACCTTATCCTGGATGAACATGGCCGGATTCAGGCCGAGGGGCTTAAAAGCCTTCCCAATGATCAAGCAATTGAGATTCGGCAACTGATTAAAGATAACCGTGGTGTCATCGTTGAATATCTCAATCTTTGGAACCGGGCCTGGGCGCTGGCTGATTATGTGGACGGCGGCGAGTCCATAGCACCATACGCTGAACGGGCAGCCAGAATGCCGGAACTGAACCGGATGGTGGAACGTATGCGTTCCATTGAGAACGTACTTAAGACCGTTAAAACACCGAAAAATGTACACAAAAAACCATTAAAACCCGCCGTATAAAGGCGTTTTGACAATAAGCCGGGGGATTGGAGTAAAAAATGAGTAAAGGCGTCAGATTAAATTCCCTGCGGGATGTCCGTAGATTCATGGCGAAAATTATTAATCAATTGCATCGTTCAGAGATCGAGGAAAGCCGGGGGCGGACCTTGGCATACATGAGCAGCATTCTCAAAGATGTCCTGAAAGAATCGGACATCGAAGAACGAATAGCACAACTTGAAAAACAAGCAGAGGAACAGAGCAATGGCAAGTATTAAGGCCCGGCTGGAACGGCTTGAAAAAATGGGGACACATTTGAGTTATCCACCTCTTGTGATCTTCCCTCACAATTCAAAAGAAATCTTAGGATTCAGGCTTGAAGATAGGGAGGAATCTGTCATGAGAATTAAGGGTGAAGCTGTAAGAGATTTGCAGGACAGAGCTTTGAAACACTTTGGCCTTGATTTAGGAAAAGCCCGTTTTTACGCCATCACCAGGAGTTGGGGGCCATGGCCCTATCAAATGGATATGACCGAGGAAGAATGGCTGAGATGTGCGGAACGTCAGCAACGAGAAGCAAGGATGAAATTTTATGAGCAGTATTGAAAAAAGAATAGAAAATCTTGAAAAATACTTCGGCACTAATGACACCGGCCCCGGAACCGAGGCGGTAATAATTTACCGGGAGGATCATTCCAGGGATGCAGCGGACCCGGAGCCGGTGACACGGTTCAGCTTTTCCGGCCAGCAGATCCACCGGGAGCCGGGGGAATTGTACCAGGATTTTGAAACCAGGGCGTTGAAAACAGCGCTTGAACTTTTACCCAAAAAACAGCCAGGACAGGCGGCACCAGTACCGGTGTTACTTGGCAATGGCTCTTTGCAAAAATAATTTACAAAAAAAGGAATTTATCATGAGTGAATTTTTAAACCTAAACCAAAACATTGCCCAGATGGCCGGTGGACCAATCGTTGAACCCCAGGACACCGATCAGGATCACCAGGATTTCGGGGAGCTGTATCTTGCCATGCGGCAGCAAATCCCACACGTCAACGCGGCATATGATGCGGCTAAGAATATTGATGCTGATGTGCCGGAACCCCGCCGCAGAGAACGACAACGACTTACTGTTTTAGAAGCTGAAGCAAACTATCTCTCCGCAATGGAAAAACCTCTTGCCGAACTGGAAAGCAGGCTTGCAGCCAAAGAAAACAGGATACTGGAAGAGGCGAATATCCGGCCTTCAATGGACCCTGTTATTTCTGAGATGAAAGCCAGGGAAGTTCGGGACACTCTGTTATCACTCAAGGAGAGCGAACGTGCGTCCATGTTGATGGAAGCAGCCAGAAACGGACACAAGGCGGCTATTGATGCTATCAAGGACTCTCTGCTGCCAATTGTAGGCAAAGAGATTTTGGAAAGGGCAGAGGAAAGCTATTTGCGGCACCACGTACCTAACCTTAAACAAATCAGGGAACACAACCGCGAAGCCCTTTTACGGGCTCGGAATAAAACGTTAAGGGTTGCCTGGGGATTGCGTCGGGCGTTTAATGTCCCACTGTCTGCCCAGCTTCCGAAGAAACGGGAGGATGCCAATGCCTAATCAAAAAATGGACAATGGAGATTATATAGATCTGGCGCATGCCGATATGTTCGAAGAGGGCAAAACAGACAATCTAAATAAGTCGATGGCAACCGGCACCAGTGACGGCCATGAGCGCTTGTTTCGTACACCACAGGGGCGTTTTGTTCTTCAATCCTGGGTAGGGCATCGCCGCCCTCAATCCTGGGTTGAAATCACCAGAGACCAGGCCGTCGAATGGCTTGAACGTAACGAATGGAAGCCTCAAACGGCTACATACGGCGGCTCACAGATTGGCCGTAAGACATTTACGCGGACAGTAGACGAAACCAAGGCTGAATTTGAGCGCCGTGTGAACAAAGCCGTGCTTGAACTCCAGCGGAAATAATTAAACTGGCAGGATAGGCCTGCCACATGCTCCTACCCGGCTATATGATTGGGGGCCGGGTAGGATATATTCCTTGAAAGTTGGCGCCGGTTCCCCGATTAACCACCGGTGCCTGCTGGCCCTGCCTGGTTTTTAAAAAGATTGGGAAAACATCAATTTAAGACGACTATTTTGATGTGTTTGAGACATAACCCAAGGATTGAAAAAGGCCGTGAAATCCCTAATGCCTTGATACTAAAGGGTCTGCGCGTTCCTAGTCCGATAACATACATTATGTAAACTTTTGGCTATTTTTCGATCAAAACGCTTGTCAATAAAGGCTTTTGGCTGATTTTTATGGACTGCGTAAAAACGCAATCGGGTCAAAACGATACAGTTTTTCAGGGGTTTCCGGGCGTACCGGGTTGAGGTTTTCCGCAATACAAAAACATAACAAATTTAAAACAAGAACTTGACTGTGTATGATATCCGTGTTATGAAACAAGTATACAACACGAATAAATAAAGGAAGTAACATGAATGGGGTAGACCCAAAAGAGCGCATGAAACGATACCGGGCAGAGATGATTGAAAAGGGATACACCTCAACCACTATCTTTTTATCACAGGAACACCGGGCAGAACTCAAGCGCCTGGGGGATGAACACAGACTAACCAGGGCCGAGGCTGCCGAACATATCTTTCAAGCCTATCTGCAATCCGACAACAAAGACGTAACACAAGCGTATAACATAAACACGGATCAGATATCAGAAATCCACGCAGCTATTGAAGATCTGGGCACCCGGTTGAAAGCCCTGGAGTCAAAACAGGCTGAATCTAATAACAAAAATGCAACACAAATATACAATACGAACATTGAAAGCCGGGTTGAACCGCCTGGTGTAATGCCAGATCAGCCCACCGGGGATTCAATCCCTGCCCCTCTGGATGCCATACCCGAACGCGGGACCCCTGAATATTCTGACTGGTTGTTCAAGATGATTGACCCCCTGAAAAGATCCGGCATGAGTTCAATCAAAATCGAGCGTAAATTTAATGACGATGGAGTTAAGCCAGCGTCAACCAAGAAAAATAAATTCAATCGAGGTTCAGCAGACTCTTTTTATAAAGGGAGACTCCAAAAGATGGGCCTTAGATGGGATAAGGATCTGAAACAGCCCGTGCCGATTGATAAACCCTAAGAAAACCTAAGATTCACTCCCCAAATTTGGGGAACCCATATAGAACAGCCCCGGCAGGTGTCCTACCACCGGCCAGGGCCTAACCATTAAAACCTAAGAAGGAGATTTAAAATGGCTAAATCAAATTGTACCCAAACCGAATTAAATGAGCAAGGGAACAAATCTTCCCTTATCCCAGATGTAACCAATGGCGTGATAAAGTTAGACGGCCTTCGACAAATGCTTTTTTGTGTTTCTCAAAGCGAATATTCTGCCAGGGAAATGAGTTCATCAGCTTTGTTGGGTGTTTCTGCTATCATGGAAGAATCAATCGAAGAGATCGAGCAGGCTTATAATCACATGATTGATAACGAGACAAGATACATCACGAGGCATAGGAAATTAAGGGCATCTCTGGCGTCTTATCTTGAGTCGGATCTTTTTTGTAAGTCCGGCCTTGCCAAGATCCTTGCAGATGATGAAAAGGAGGTGCCAGATGCAAATTAAAGCCGATTTTACCAGGGATGAACTGTTAAAGTCTCCGATAGACCCAATAGAAGAAGCCATCTATCCTTTGAGTAAATTGAAGTCGGTCGCTGCTCTTTTGGAGTCGTTTAAGCCGGATGACGGATTTAATAACCTGCATGATGATTTTCTGATGGGTCTCTCCAACATTATTGAAGATTCGGCCAAGGAGATTGAATACCTGATAGAGGTATCCAGTGAGCAGTATCACCTCAAACGGAAGGGGGCCACCCATGCTTGATATCACCATGGATAAAGACACCATCCGATACGCCATAGCCAAGCAGACATCCTCAATGGAGAGCATCAATACAGCCTATGGTGAAATTGATCTTGACGATGAATTGAACCAGGCCGTCCAGGATGCCGTTGAAAGGGTTTTATACAAGCGCCTGGGGAAACGCCCATCGATTACCACGGAAACGGTTGAAATTAATGCCGTGCAGATGGAAGCCGTTGACAGCATGGTACAGTTGACCGGGAAATCAGCGGGCAGTCTGGTGCAGCTCATGTTTGAGCATGGGTTTGAATCTTGGGATAGCTTGGCCCGGTTGGTCGAGCCTGAATAACCTAACCTAACCCATTAAGCCCCCGGTGATATCCATTGCCGGGGGCTTTTTTATTTAATGAAATCAAGGGGTGTGATTCACACGCGCGCGCAAGGTGAAATGGTGCTGACATAATGTCAGTAGTTTTGAGCCAATAAATATAATGCGGACGGGGCAAAATCCAAATCGCTAAAATTTAGCGATTTGCTAAATTTATCAGCAACCTGCATAAAATTCTTAGCTGTAGCAGATGACCACCCAAACTCAGCCTCCAACCAAGGCAGCCAATTGCCGTGGCCGATGGACTGTATAGGCGCACCTGTGTGAATAGTCCGGGCAGATCCCTTGAAAAAAAGAATCGAGGCGCGTAGCTGCGCCGTTTTGTGGGGGCTTTTTAGGGGCTCTGGCTTATTCCCGCCTTTAAGCCGTCAAGATAATCTGCCCAAGCCTGCATCATTTCAATTCTTTCCTGTAAATACTTGGCGTGGTTATAACTGGCCCTAACCTCATTGGGGTCTTTGTGTCCAAGCTGCATTTCCACCAATTCGGATCTCCATCCCAATTCATAAAGATTCGTACTCGCCATGGCCCTGAAACCATGCCCCACCATTTGTTCTTTTGAATATCCCATGCGCCTCAACGCTGATAGAACCGCATTGTCACTCATTGGCCGTTCAGACGTCCGTATGGAAGGGAACAGATACCGCCCGCCTCCTGTCTTAGGATGTAACTCTGAAATGATCTTGAAAGCCTGGTTAGACAGCGGGACCATATGCTTGATGCGGCCTTTCATTTTTTCCGGGGGGATGATCCATAAACGCCGGTCAAAATCAATTTCTGACCATTCAGCGTGTCTAAGTTCTCCCGGGCGGACAAAAACCAGGGGGGCCAGCTTAAGAGCGGCCCTGGTGACTTCATTACCTTGGTATCCGTCAATAGCCCGCATTAAGCCGCCAACCTCCTGGGGGTCTGTGATTGCAGCCATGTTCTTTGATGCGGTGGGAGTGAGAGCGCCTTTTAAGTCCCGGCAAGGATCGCCGTCAACAATCTCTTTGGCAACGCAATAGCGCATAATCTGAGAAATAATGGTTTTGATTCTGTGGGCGGACTCAATAGCGCCACGTTCCTCTACCCGGCGGCATACCGTCAAAACTTCTCTTGCCGTTATTTCAGATACCGGCCTGTCTTTGAGGTATGGCAGGATGTCCCTTTCAAGGCGAGATATAACGGTACGCCGATGGCCTTCTGTCCATTTCTGCCTTGCTTGCCACTCTTGAGAGAGAGCGCCAAAACTATTTTCTGATGATTCAAGCAGGGCTACCTTTACAGTTTTTTTGTGCTGGCTGGGGTCGATACCGTCATTCAATAAGTCCCTTGCTTTTTGGTGACTGGATCTTGCTTGTTTTAAAGTGATATCTGGAAAAACTCCAAGCGCCAGGGTTTTACGCTTATTCAGGAAACGGTAGTCATAACGCCAATATTTGCCCGTCTTGGTGATGAGCAGATACATACCTTGCCCATCGGTCAATTTCCACTGTTTTGCCCTTGGCTTTGCGTGCTCAACTTGTTTTTTGGTGAGTTTACCCATATCCCCTCCCTGACGGCGTTTCGCGTGATTGACGGTATCGGACTTGACAAAGTCTGAAGCTACCGGTAGATATACCGTTAGGGATAGCGGTATGTCAAGTGCTGGAATATGTTACAGCATGCACAAAAAAACCCTGATTTTTAGGGCGTTTCCCTTTAAAATCAAGGTCTTAGTGATGGTTTATGATGTGATGTGAATTTAAGTGTGGTGGAGGCGACGGGAGTTGAACCCGTGTCCGAAAACAATCAATCCAGGCTTCTACATGCTTATCCTGAACTTTAAAATTGGCCGGGAAGGCTCCTTCAGGAGGGATACAACCCGGTGTATCCTGGAAAATTTAACTTTTGGACCCCAGGAAATTCCAAAAGCGGTCTTGCAAAGTCGACGCCCTGACCTGAATCTGCAAGAAGGATGTCAGGAGGACGGAAGCCGCCTTAAGCAGCTACAGCGTAGTTATAATCGTCTGCGATTATGTTTAAGTCTTGCCAAGTTTACGAGCTGACAAACACTCGACATGCTACCTTGGACGTCAAAATCTCCGTCGAAACCATTACGCCCCCAAATTTTAAAAGATCAAGTAACCTTTACTAGTATAATACCAAAAAGGTTTAAGTCAATGATTTTATCATCAGGAATATTTTTTTCTTTCACGGTCCATATCCCGTTTGACATCCCGCTGCTTAATGGCTTCCCGTTTGTCATAAAGCTTTTTGCCCTTACCAAGACCGATGAGGACTTTTATCTTGTCATTTTTAAAATAAATTTTTAACGGTACCAGGGTATACCCCTGTTCTTTTATTTTCCCGACAAGTTTTTTAATTTCATGACTGTGCAGCAAAAGTTTACGGGTGCGCATGGATTCATGGTTGGCATTATATGCATACGCATAGGGAGAAATGTGAAGCTGACGCAAAAAAACTTCCCCGCGCTTGATATCTGCGTAAGAATCTTTGAAACTGACCCGACCCTCTCTAATGGCTTTAACTTCTGAGCCCACCAGCACAATACCAGCTTCATACTCATCATCAATATGGTAATTGTGCCGGGCTTTTTTATTGGTGGCAATCAGTTTTGTGTATTTTGCGTTCATGGCTTATTCCTCATTATCCTTATAAGGCAAAAGATCCTTGTATTCCGTTTGAATATAATCGACAATTTCCTGAACCGTTTGAAATCCAAGAATCGTTTGGGCATCTTGTTTTGCTTTTGATACATCCATGGACCGTATCATTTTTTTGATAACAGGGATGGCACCGGCATTCATGGACAGATTAGTTAACCCCAAACCAAGAAGCACGGGAATATTAATGGCGTCACCGGCCATTTCACCGCACATGACCAGCTCAATATCGTTTTCAGTTGCCGCATCCACGATAAGCCGGATCATCTTCAACACCGCAGGATTTAATGCCTGATAAAGATGCGCCACCCTGCGATTGCGCCGGTCAATGGCCATGGAGTACTGGATCAAATCATTGGTGCCGATACTGAAAAAATCAACATATCCGGCAAGCTCCCGGGCCATCATCACGGCCGAAGGCACCTCTATCATAATGCCCAGCGGAATATCTTTGTTAAATATGCGTTCTTCGGACTCCAGTTCAATAACGGCCTTGTCAATACATGACTTGACACCAATAATTTCCTCAACACAGGAAATCATAGGAATCAAAAGGTTGATATTTCCAAAAGCCGCAGCCCGTAAAATGGCTTTGATCTGGGTAATAAACATACCTTCATTTTCCAGACAAAACCTGACAGCTCTCAAGCCCAATGCAGGATTAGCCTCTTCCACCGGATCTATATAGGGATTAAATTTATCCCCATTGATATCCAATGTCCGGATGGTTACCGGGGCCGGATGCATAAGTTCTGCAAGCTCCTTGTATTTCTGCAGCATTTGATCCTCGGTGGGAAACCGATTTAGATCCAGCATTAAAAACTCCGATCTAAACAGTCCGATACCGGCGGCCTTATTATCCTTGGCAGACACCACCTCTTCCACAAGCTCTATATTGGCAAGAAGATTAATGGGGGTCCCATCGGCGGTGATTGCGGGCAGATGGCTCTCCCGTTCAATATCTGCCCGATAGGCTTCAAACCGTGCCATTTTTTCTTCATACCGAAACAGGGTATCTTCATCCGGATTGATAATGATAATACCGGCAGTACCATCTACAATGAGGATCGCATCGTTATTGATATTTGCCGTAGCATTTCCAAGCCCGATAACAGACGGAATTTTAAGGGATTTTGCCACAATACTTGTATGAGAATCCTTACCGCCTCTGTCCGTTACAAATCCTTTGATACGTTCAAGCTGAATCTGGCTGGTATCAGCAGGAGAAAGATCATGGGCAACAATAATGACACGCTTGTTGATTTCGCTGATTCGAAGATCAGCCTCACCCACAAGATAATTCATAATTTTGTCTGATACCTGAATAATATCATCGCCCCTGGCCCGAAGATACGGATCATTGATTTGCTCAAACATCCGAATGATACGCCTGGATACCCGACGAAGCGCCCACTCCGCATTAACATGATCCGTGGTGATGGTATCAATGGTTTTGCCGTAAAGCATCTTATCCTTGAACAAAACCATATGAGTTTCAAGGATATTCAAATTCTCACTTAAATCATCCCCAAGAGATTCAATGGCCCTGGCATGGTCTTTTTTGGCTTTATCCACTGCACTCTTAAACCGGGTTATTTCATCAGGGATCATCTCCGGGCTTACAGGATAGCGTTTAATGAGATTAACGCCCTCCCGGTCAACAAGATAAGCCTTTCCAATACAGATCCCTGGAGAACCGCTGATACCCCTGAGAACAATTTGATCCGTAACGGCTCTATTCATTTTTATTTTCCCCAAATCCAATATCAAAAAAATCTTTAATTTTATCTGCTAAGGCTGTGTCTTCTTCTTTTTCGGCAAAAATGGATACCTTTGTCCCTGTAATCGCACACAGGGATAAAATTTCAATAATGCTTGCAGCGTCCACAACGCTTTTCCCATTTGACAACCAGATGTCACCATCAGCACCCTGGGCCATTGCCGCAATGACTGCCGCAGGCCGCGCATGCATCCCCAAAGCATTGGCAACTTTTGTCTCCCGGAATACTGAATATTTAAAATCCAAGTTTATAGTCATAAAAGTTGAGTGTTTTCTTTTTTTGTCATCAAAAAAAATAATAGACTGAATGTGCCAACCAACCAACTTGATCAGTTATCCCAAATTGGATAGTATATACCACATTTAATATATTTTCACCAGTTGGGTTGGCTGACCCAAACCTGCATTCTGAACCGTTTTTAGTAAGGAGTTGAACATGAGCACACCCAAGAGCATCCAGTACCCAATTGATGATTTCAAGTCCGGTGAATCATGGCGTCTGTTTAAAATTATGGGTGAATTTGTTGAAGGTATAGACGGACTTCATGACCTGGGGCCTGCAGTATCTATTTTCGGTTCTGCGAGAACTGCCAAAGGCCACCCAGACTACGAAACGGCAAGAAAGACAGCAGCCTGTTTTGCAGCCGGCGGCTATGCGGTCATCACAGGTGGCGGTCCGGGTATAATGGAAGCCGCAAACCTTGGCGCAGCAGAGCAGAGCGGAGAATCTGTAGGGTTAAAAATTGCCCTGCCCTTTGAAGAAAAAGGCAATGCATATATGACCCGATCGCTGGACTTTCATTACTTTTTTATACGAAAAGTCATGTTTGTAAAATACGCCCAAGCCTATATTATTATGCCTGGAGGACTTGGTACAATGGATGAAATGTTCGAAACCTTGACCCTGGTACAGACCCAGCGCATCCGAAAAATGCCCGTGATTTTAATGAACAAAAAGTTCTGGGCCGGACTTCTGGACTGGATCAAAAAATCACTTGCCGGGAACGGATTGATCTCATCCGGGGATATGGACCTATTCTCCTTAGTTGACACCCCGGAACAGGCACTTGAAATAGTAGACAACTTCTATAAACAAACCTGATCTGATAATATGCCCCCTTCCTATTGAAAGTTATCATTGAAGCCCCCTTCTGGGGACATGAAAAACGGTATTTTGGGGCAACCGCTTTAAACCAAGCCCGTTACAGATATGTTTTTTAACCGGTTCAAGATGCGCCACCGGTTTTTTAAGTCTAGCGGCGCGCAGAAACATCTCTTCCCAGGAATTCAAGTAAACCAATGTAAAATCTGAAATGCTGCCACTCGGTTTTGAGGCATAAAAATTAATGGAGACAAACAGATTCTTGATGAAAGGCTTTCTTCTCAATGCATCAAAACTAATCGGTTTTTCTAATTCAGGGGTGAAAAAATCATGCATGGCCCGGTAAAGTTTTTCAATACTGTCGTGGGAAACTTCTGTGGAATTCGGCGCCATGGTTAAAAAAGTCTGATCTGTATACATATAATTGTGAATCAGCCAAGCCCCAATCTCTTCCACAGAATTTGCCGTGAGTATAGATTCCTCATCCATTCCGGTCTGGATAGAAGGCTTATGGATCAATTCCCATTGGCCGTATTTTTTGTTGGACGGGATAAGGTATTTTATATAAAGCCTTGAAAAATGGCGATCCCCACTTGAAATTAAAAGCAATTTTTTGATTTTACCGGGCTTATCCTGGAACTGAATATCCACTTTGCGCTCAAGGACCATACGGTCCTGCTCGGAAATCGCCAGGTCGGCATCATCCCTGAACCGGCTTTTCAAGTCCGTATACCGTGTCATCATATATTGTTCTATGGTCAAGGAAAGTCGATGGATCGCGATATACGGCCAGGTCTTAAACCGACCGATATCAAACACCTTTTCCCGGGGCCAGTCCCATTCTTGCAGACACCTTTCCAAAAGGATACGCCGCAGGCCGAAAACACTGGAATCCAGCTCCGATTGTTTTGTAATTCCCAGCTTTAGAAAAAAACAGGTGAGCAAAAGCTTGATGGAGCGTGTGTCCCCTGAATTCATATAAAACTGAATCATGGTATTGAGCAAAATAATATAGGAATCGTTCTGACCCGGCTTCAGATGGGTCCCGGAATTCATCCATTCATTTTTATACTCATTACACAGCATGGGCTCCTGGCCATAGGTATTGATGTACTTTTCCAGCAGGGCCATCTTAATAACCGATTTAAATGGGCTTTTCAGCCATTTAAACATTTGCCAGATAGAGGCACCGAAATACTCATTACGTGGTACGGCATGAATATCACCCAGGTCAATATGCCGTTTAGTACCGGGCAAACGATTAATGCAGTCAAAAATCAAATCATAGTAATTGACACTGATGCTCGTGGGAAGCGCCGTCCACAAGGGCAGTCTGCCTGCCACATGGATCATGGTCCGGTAGAACTCCTCCTTGAGTAACAACGCCTGGGCAGAACCTGAACTTTCCTGGGAGGAACCGCCAAAATCATTATCACGGGCCTTAAAAATATCCACAAGAAAAAAGGTAACCTGAATTTTAAACCGTTCCAGGGCCATGGCTTCCAGGGCATCCAGTTTCCGGCGCAAAAGACCAGTCGCCTGAAGCCCCAACCGCTTTTCATCTATACAAATCCAGTAATCAATGTCAGACTCCGCAGTCTGGGCAACGGATCCAACACTTCCCATGGAATATATTGCAAGGATGCATGGATCAGGATGCCGACGAATGATCAAATTGGCACCACCCAGGTATTGTCGGCCAACCCGTTCAGCCTCCCTGGACGGTAGATAATCGGCCACACCACAAGGCGTTGATGACGGAATCTTGCTGGTTTCCGGCATTGCAATATTTTCATGGAGCAATAAAGGGAGAAGCTGAAAAAAATCTGCCTGCTCCGGTTTGAAAATGTCAAAGGCCGCCAGAAGGCTTAATTTATTCTGTTTGAGAAATTTTGCCTGTCCGAAATGAACAAATTCACAGAAAAGGAGCATATTTATTTCATCTGCCAGCCGGGGATCAATTCTTGGCAGATCATTAAAGCTGAGTTGGTATTCCCGGTCATTATAATTCAAATTCCGGGTACGCAGATCTGTGGCTGCATGCGATGCAAATCGGCAGAATCGAGCCCCCGCATTGGTAAAGTCCGCCATGTGCAGCCAAGCATTAGCAAAGGAGAGGCCGGACAGTCGTGCATGGGCAAAGACAGCACAGGTCAATTTTGCTTCATTAAAGGAGGATTTTGCAATGACGCTTTCGATGAACAAACCATCGCTCATGTCCGTCCCGTTTAAATTACAATTATAAAACGAAGCGTTTTGAAAACTGCACTGACTGAATTTTGCATTTTGTGCAGACACATTGACAAAAACAGCATTATCAAAGCAGGTCAAATCAAACACAGCCTCATCCAAATTCATATTGTAAAACAGGGAACCTCGGCAGATACCGCCTGACACGCGAACACCTGTCATCAACGTATCAACAATCTGTGCATGGGTCAGATTAAGTATGGATCGGGTAAAATCCATTCCGGACAAATCCAGGTCACGGAGAACCGCCTTTTGAAAATCCAAGTCCTGGGGAATAATCCCTTGCTTTAAATCATCCAATTTCTTTTGGACCGGGTCCTTGAGTACGAACTTAAAAAAGGTGGTCACCGATTTTTTCTCAGGCATTTGTGTCTGGACCTCTTTAAAAGGCGCGGTAATGCTTTGGCGTTCTTTGAGCAACAGGTTCTGGGTTTTTACCATGAACCTGTCCACTTCTGATTTGGTCTTGGCCGAGCCGCAAATGCCTATGTTATCTTTTAGAACCCTAACCACCCGTTCCGGACGTTTTTTGATCATACCGAAAAGACACGCCAGGTTGACATCATAATTTAAACCCTTATATGCATCCTTGTGCAGGGCAATATCCTGAAGGGCAAAAAACGCGAGTCTTGACAAATTCGAAATTTCCATGTGAATGATGGGAATAATGGACGGGTATCTGTCTCGAACCATCTCCATGACCTTGTGAAAAGGATATCTGCCGGTCACAACAAGTGCTCTGAAAGCGCTGATGGCTTCATTGGTCTTGGCTTTTAGAAATCGTTGAAATACGGGCTCGAACAGCTCCGGATACTGCCCAAGGGATGAATTTTCAATCAAACCGTATACAGTTATCCTGACCCTTTTTACGGTTTCCTGGGTTATTATTTTTTTAAAAATGCGCAACGGCACCTTTGATCGCATCATCGAAATGGCTTTAAGGCCGGCAATTCTGTCTTGGGGCTCCATGGACAAAAGCTCATTTTCTTCTATAAGCAAAGGATTGCGCAACGCGGCATCAATATTTTTCAAATAAGGATCAACATCCCGTCCCCTGTCAAACAGCCCGGCATAGTACCAGGTCACGGCTTCACGCTGCTTAACACCGGTAAGCACATAACGAAACAACCCGGCAAAACGCAGACGAATGGCAGGGTCGGCCTGTAGATATTGGTCGGCAAAAATCAAACGAAGGCGGTCATCCAGATTTTTGATACAATTTTTTATCACGTCCTGGGATACCCGCTCCAGGTAAATGGCTTTAAAAGCAAAAAAAGCACCGATACTGCCGATATCCATAAGGGCATTGATAAGGACGCTTTTATCTGAAAAAGCCATTTGCATAAAAATCTTACGGTAAATCAACGCAGCCCCTTGATAGGCTTCAGCCTCGGCCTGTTTTAACGGTTTATTTTTCAGCGGCGCTTCAATATTCTTGCGAATAACAAAAGTCATATCGCTCAAACTTTTTTTCCCCGCTTCTCTTAGCGGGTAATGGGTTGAAAAAACGCTGCTTAAAATTGGCAGAAGCCCCAGATAAACGGGCAATTGTGGCGCCCGAAGGACCAAATCTTTACGCTGCTGTTCATCAAGGTTTTTCCAGTAATCATCAAAGGTTTGACGATCAAATTCAGAATTCGAGTCCCCCATACTACTGCGCCAACTCCCATATTCCAGGTGGTTTCAAAATTTTATGCTATGCCGGGCTATATTTTAATCCAAACTTGGTATATAATTTAAGTTTAATTTAAAATTTCGATACAATTTTCAATATTGCTTTAATATTGTATATCATACCAGAATCACTTTATGAACTTATTTGATGGCAGAACACAGGATACGACCGCAGACCAGGGGTATGATGCCCGGTCCATAGAGGTGCTTAAGGGCCTTGATCCGGTCAAGCGCAGACCCGGCATGTACACGGACACCGCAAGTCCGAACCACTTGGCCTTTGAGGTTATTGACAATAGTGTGGATGAGGCCATTGCAGGCTTTGCCACACGCATTGATGTCACGCTGACCCAGGCCAACACAATAATCGTATCGGACAACGGCCGAGGGATGCCGGTGGACATCCATCCCCAGGAAGGGATTTCCGGTGTCGAACTAATCATGACCAAGCTGCATGCAGGCGCCAAATTTTCAAGCAAAGATTATGCATTTTCCGGCGGACTCCACGGCGTTGGGGTTTCGGTGGTCAACGCCCTGTCCACCCATCTGCGCATTGAAATTTGTCGGAACAAAAAACGGTACACCATTGAATTTCAAAACGGCGATAGAACAAAAGATCTTGAAGAAGCCGGAAAGGCTGCCAATACTGGGACCACCCTGGAATTCAAACCCGACCCGGCCTATTTTGATACGGATCATTTCAATGTGACGGCCATTAAGGCAGCGTTAAAATCCAAGGCGGTACTGTGCCGGGGACTGACTACCTCCTTTACTGTTGAAGAGACCAAAGAGACCGATACTTGGCACTATGACCAGGGTCTGGATCAATATCTTCAAGAGATGATCAACAGTACCAAAACCATTTTCCCGGAACCGTTCACAGGTTCTGCCGACAATGATGAATTAAAGGCGGTGTGGGCGGTAAACTGGGGGCAGGAAGATGCCCTTGACATTGAAGAAAGCTATGTCAACCTGATTCCCACAAAACTTGGGGGAACCCATGTCAACGGATTCAGATCCGGCTTGCTGGAGTCTGTTAAGGAGTTCTGCAAGTTTCGAAACATTTTACCCAAAGGCGTGTTTCTGACCCCCGAAGATATATGGCAGAAGGTGGGCTATGTATTGTCCATAAAACTTGCGGAAGCCCAGTTTTCAAGCCAGACCAAAGAACGACTCTCTTCACGGCACTGTGCGGGCCTTGTGAACATTCAAGTTAGGGATGCATTCAGTCTTTGGCTGAACCAGAACGTAGCGTTGGGCGAAGCCCTTGCCCAGGCAGCCATTGAAAATGCCAGAAGCCGTGAAAGAAAGCGCAAAAAAGTCTCTTTGAAAACCCGGACCAGTGGCGCCTCTTTGCCGGCTAAACTGTCAGACTGCACCAGTGATGACCAAAGCCAGCGGGAGCTTTTTTTTGTGGAGGGCGACTCTGCCGGCGGTTCGGCCAAGCAGGCCAGAGACAGGCGCTTCCAGGCCATTATGCCCCTGCGGGGAAAAATCCTGAACACCTGGGATTTGAATTCTTCGGCCATACTTGAATCCAAGGAAATCCGGGATATATCCCAGGTTCTGGGTGTAATTCCGGGATCAACAGACATTTCCAAACTGCGCTACAACAAGCTATGTATCTTGGCTGATGCGGACTCCGATGGGCTGCATATTGCGACGCTTTTATGTGCACTTTTTCTAAGACACTTTCCCGAAGTGGTCCGACAAGGCCATGTGTTTGTGGCCATGCCCCCCCTTTACCGGATTGATATGGGAAAAGAGGTGTTTTATGCCCTGGATGATTCAGAAAGAAACGCCATTACCAAGCGGCTGGGCCGACGAAAAAAGCCTGGAAAAATAAATATCCAGCGTTTCAAGGGGTTAGGAGAGATGAACCCCGCTCAACTTCGAGAGACCACCATTGCCCCGGACTCCCGGCGCCTGGTTCAGCTGACAATAACGGATGAATCAGATGCCGGAGAGCATCAAATCGACATGTCCCGGGAAAATGAAGAATCGCCATCCACCTCAACAGAAAGCGAAAAGTCATCTGATTTCCCGATAAAAGATGATGTATTTCAGGTCATGGACATGCTTTTAAGCAAAAAAAGAGCCCGGGACCGGAAACGCTGGATTGAAACCCACGGAGTAATCAAAGAGATTTAATACGCATGACCCAGACCCCAAGTTCCAGTGTTGAAGAATTTGAACGCCAGCCTTTCCAAGAGTTCACCCAAAACGCGTACCTGAACTACTCCATGTATGTCATTTTGGACCGAGCCCTGCCCCATATCGGTGACGGACTCAAACCCGTCCAGCGCCGGATCATATACTCCATGAGCCAGCTTGGACTCTCATCCACAGCCAAATTTAAAAAATCGGCCAGGACTGTGGGTGATGTCCTGGGTAAATTTCACCCCCATGGAGATACGGCCTGTTACGAGGCCATGGTCTTGATGGCCCAGCCGTTTTCTTTAAGATACCCCCTGGTGGACGGACAGGGCAACTGGGGTGATCCCAACGATCCCAAGTCCTTTGCAGCCATGCGGTATACGGAATCAAGGCTGTCCAGATATGCAAAGCTTCTTTTGGACGAACTGGAGCAGGGCACGGTGGGATGGGTTCCCAATTTTGACGGCACACTGGAAGAACCCTCCCTGATGCCGGCCCGTCTGCCCAATATTCTGCTCAACGGCACCACCGGCATCGCCGTAGGTATGGCGACTTCCATCCCCCCCCATAATTTAAGGGAAGTGGCAAAGGCTTTGATCTTTCTCATTGAAAATGAAAACGCCGACATCAATGACTTGTGCAAATTCATTAAAGGCCCTGATTTTCCCACACAAGCTGAAATCATAACCCCGGCAAATGAAATCAGCGACATCTATGAAAAAGGCAAAGGACGCGTAAAAATGAGGGCCCAGTATATTATAGAGGATGGGGAACTGGTATTCACAGCCCTTCCCTATCATGCGTCCGCAGAAAAAATCTACGAGCAGATCGCCGCCCAGATCAGTGCCAAAAAACTACCGATGGTCTCGGATCTGCGGGATGAATCCGATCACGAGGAACCCACACGGCTGGTGGTGATGCCACGGTCAAACCGCGTAGATCTCGACGCCCTGGCAGACCACCTTTTTGCCACTACGGATCTTGAAAAATCATTTTCAATCAACATGAACATGATCGGCCTTGACGGTCGGCCAGGGGTAAAACCCCTAAAAGAGACCTTGAATGAATGGCTTGAGTTTAGAAAATCCACCATTGAAAAAAAATTTCGTTTCCGTCTAGAAAAAATTATCAGCCGGCTGCATATCCTGGAAGGATTTAAAACCGTTTACCTTAACCTTGATCAGGTGATTGACATCATACGCAAGGCAGATGATCCGGCCAAAGAACTTATGGACACATTTGGCCTGTCCGAAATCCAGGTAAAGGCTGTTCTGGAAATCCGGCTGCGTCAGCTTGCCAGAATGGAAGAGATCAAAATCACCGAGGAGATGGCCGCGCTATCCAAAGAAAAGGCGCATTTAGACAAACTGTTGAACTCGCCTAAAGCATTTAAGGCGTTTATTATCAAAGAAATTGAAGATGACGCCAAAAATTTTGGAGACAAACGCAGATCCCCCATCAAGAAACGCAAGGAAGCAGAAGCATTCTCGGTTGTCGATGTCATTGAAGTGGAGCCTGTCACCATCATCCTCTCTGCCAATGGGTGGATAAGAACTGCAAAAGGCCATGAAATAGATCCTGAAAATGTAAAATTCAAGACAGGGGATCATCTGTTGTGCCACCTGCGTACCCGATCTGACAAACCTATTGCGCTCATTGATACTTCGGGCCGGACATATACCCTGTTTTCCCATACCCTTCCCTCGGCCAGGGGAAACGGGGAACCTGTCACAGGGCATCTCTCCCTGGCCCCGGATACCAGCATATACACCATGATTGCCGCCGAAGATGAAGACCTGTTTCTCAACGGAGCCGACAATGGGTATGGCTATATCATCAAGTTCAGTGATTTTTTAACCAATTTTAAAAACGGAAAGGCAGTGATTACTTTGTCCAAAAAAGATCTGCCCATGGCACCACTTCCCATACCGGATGTCAATTCCGACAATGTTGCCGCAATCACGACTAGCGGCAGGATGCTGATCTTTCCAGTCAACCAGCTGCCTCGCCTAAAAAAAGGTAAAGGCAACAAAATAATCCATATTCCGGCTTCCGGCAAAAGCAAAAACACCCCTGAAAAGCTTAAGTTTCTAAAAATATTGCCTTTAAGTTCAAATCTTGTTATATATTCGGGCAAACATCTCTTGCGGCTGACACCAGGCAACCAGCAGGATTACACAAGCACTAGGGGGCGACGGGGGAAATTGCTTCCTCGTGGATACAGAAACGTTGATTATATTGAAATTATCCCCATACGGCCGACGATAGATGATATGGATTAATGAAATCATTTTTAACTAAACATTTTATACTTTTACTTCTCATTATTTTAACCTTAGGGCTTGTAAGCTTTTGTGTATTCATTGAACACAAGGATGTCGACAGTGCCCTAAACACGGTAGAAAAGATACGCAAAAACGGCAAATTACGTTTAATTACAAACAGAGCTATCAACACCTATTATCTGTACAATGACAAACCCATGGGGTTTGAGTATGATCTGGCTTGTGAATTTGCCAAATTCATGAATGTGGAGCTTGATGTCATCACTCCCGGCTGGAACAACATGTTCTCGTATCTCGAACAGGACAAAGGCGATTTTATTGCCGCAGGGATTTCCATTACAGCCCCGCGCCTGGAATATGTAGATTTTTCTATTCCCTACATGACCATACAGCAACGTATTATTCACCATAATCTCACATTTAATCCCAAGGACATCAACGACATGAAGTATAAAATTTTTCATGTCAGACGAGGGACATCTTATCATTACAGACTGGCAGATATAAAAGCCTCCGGCGTTCCTCTGGAGTATGTGCTGCATAACAACATCCCCACCGAAGAGCTCATCGGCATGGTCCATGACAGGGAGATCAAATTCACCATTGCCGATTCAAATATCGCCCTGCTCAGTCGGCGCTTTTTTCCGGACATACGCATCGGTACCCCCATCCAGGAACGTGAATCTCTGGCCTGGGCAGTCCGAAAAAATGATAGTGAGATGCTCAAACAAATTAATAAATTTTTGCTTCATGCCACCAACACAGGCATTCTCAAACGCATTACAACCAAATACTATGGCAACATCGACGACTTTGACGCCTATGAGCTGAAAAAATTCCATGAGCGTGTCAATACCCGATTGCCTAAATACAAAAACGTGATCAAGGTAGAATCGGCCAAGCACGGATTTGACTGGCGTCTTATCGCGGCAATTGCGTACCAGGAATCCCACTTTAACCCGGATGCAAAAAGTTTTACCAATGTTTGCGGATTGATGCAGATCACTAACGCAACCGCAAAGGAAATGGGTATTGAAAACCGCCGAGACCCTCAGCAGAGCATCCGTGCAGGGATAAAATACCTGGCATTGATGTACAAACGGTTTGATTTCATAAAAGATGAGTCCCAGCGACTGTTGTTTGCCATGGCAAGTTATAATATCGGATATGGGCACGTCAAAGACGCCATGAGCCTGGCAAAAAGGGAAGGGTATGATCCCAATACCTGGCAAGGGCTAAAGGCGACACTTCCTTTGTTAACCAAGGAAAAATATTATAACCAAACAAAATACGGATATGCCCGGGGCTGGGAACCGGTTCATTATGTGGAGCGTATCCAGACATATTTCGATATTCTAAAACAAAAAAAAGCGGTCATGGCCGGATAAAAAGCTGTGGCAGGCTTGCAAGACATATCAATCTGCAGTGCGTTAATAAAATTCATCCAAAGCATTATTGCAGATACATACCAAATTTAAACGATTTATAACGAAAAATGAGATCATGAATGACCAGAAAAATTCTAATTAATGCAATGGATCCGGAAGAAAACCGGATTGCCATGGTTTTTGACAACAAACTGGATCAATTTCACATCGAAACTGCTGCAAAAGCAGCAACCAAAGGCAATATATACAAGGGTGTTGTCACCCGGGTAGAACCTAGCCTGCAAGCCGTTTTCGTGGATTACGGCGCCGAGAAAAACGGATTCTTACAAAAAAACGAAATTCACCCGGATTATTTTCAGGAAGTTGAAAAAAACGACAGATCTTTGTTCAACTTAGTCAAAAAAGGCCAGGAAATGATCGTTCAGGTCACCAAAGATCCGATTAATCTTAAAGGGGCGATGCTGACCACCTATATTTCCCTTCCCGGGCGTTTTGGCGTACTAATGCCGGGGAACAACACCCGGGGCGTTTCCCGTAAAATCGTTGAGGAAGACGAACGAAAGCGGCTGGCCGGAATTCTCAAAAGCATGAAAATCACCGAAGGTTTCGGCATGATTGTCAGAACCGCAGGTAAGGGCGCCACCAAAACGTTGCTGACATCAGATCTTCGTTATTTGATGCGTGTATGGAAAAACATTGACAAACTGGCCATGGAAAACCAGTCTCCCTGCCTACTCTATAAAGAACAAAGCCTAGCCGTACGTTCTTTAAGGGACTATTTTACTACGGATATCAAAGAGATCCTCATTGACAATCCAGACACATACAAGGAAGTTCTGGACTTTATCGGGATGATTGCCCCCAAACAGAAAAAAATTGTCCGGCTGTTCAAAAGTGAAAAACCCATTTTTACAAAATACCAGCTTGAGGAACAGATTTCATCCATATATAGAAGAGAGGTGTCGCTTAAATCCGGTGGTTTTATTGTAATTGAGCAAACAGAAGCCCTGGTTTCCATTGATGTCAACTCAGGCAAATCCACAAAAAGAAACAGCATTGAGGAGACCGCCTATCATACCAATCTTGAAGCGGCCGAAGAAGTGGCGCGGCAGTTGCGACTGCGTGATATGGGGGGGCTGATTGTCGTGGATTTTATTGACATGAAAGAACGTAGGCACAAGGCAGAGATCACCAAAACCATGAAAAAACATTTAAAATCCGATAAGGCCAGAACCAAGGTAGGTGGGATCACCGCCTTCGGCCTCCTTGAGATGTCCAGACAACGTATCCGCCACTCCATCACATACGGGGCCTATGAAACCTGCAGACATTGCAACGGCCGGGGCATGACGCCTTCTGTTGAAATCCAGGCACTTTCACTGCTTCGAACTTTGGCACTCAAAACCCTGAAAGCGGAACCTGATCAAAAATTTATCTGCCGGGTTCCCGAAGAGGTCGCGTATTACATGCTGAATACCAAAAGGGAAGAACTTCTCGATCTTGAAACAAAACGCCAGGTCGTCATAACTATTGAAATAGATAGGACCATGGTATCCGGCCAAAACAGCGTTAATTAATGTTTGAACCAAAAGTCACCCATCTGCGGCGTTGCATAAAAATTTACAATCCTCACATACTTTAGTATGCTCCGGTTGTAATTTTTTATGCGCCTTGCATCTGGGCAACTTTTGGCCCAAACACGGTCAGGCGTTCAGACACTAAGTAAGGTCAACTTGACAATATCTAAATTTTTATTGTATCTGAAACAACCCTATAGTGAGTTTAGAAAGGAGAAACGTTGCGGACTTACAGGCAAAAACGGCAAAAAAAAATGCCGATCATCGTCCTTGCCGTGGTTATTGCAGCAGCCCTCATAGTGATCTGGATTGTCATGGGCAGGCTACCCGGCGACACGATGCGAACACAGGAGCAAGATACACAAGTTGCCCAAAAAAACTTAGGAAGCAATAAAACAGATGCGTTGTCGGGGGGGGTCGTCAAACAAATAAACAAGCCCACGGTCATTGATTATAATGAACTTGCAAAAGAAAGCATTATGAAGGACCTGATGGCCTCCCGTAAAAAGGACCTAGGACTCAATGACAGTGTAGATCTGGTTGTCAAGTCCAATGAGACGTTTACCGTGGGAGGCAATACGGTTTCCATGGAAAAAATACTGGAACAGGCCTTTGCAGACAAGGGCAAGGTGCTTGAAAAAAAACTTGACGAATCTGGTGCCCAAACACCTGTAAGGTTAACTACCTACGGAGTTTATGTGGTCCAACCGGGGGACAATATCTGGAACATCCACTTCAGGATGCTTAAAGAGTATTACGCCCGTAAAGGTATTCGTTTAAGGCAAAACGCTGATGAACCCGAAAGTTCAGGCTTAAGTTCGGGTGTAGGCAAAATATTGAAATTCTCGGAAGCCATGGTGATTATTTATAATCTAAAAGAAAAAAAGGTAACCGCGGATGTAAATATTATAGACCCGTTAAGCAAGGCGGTCATATACAATATGGATGAAATATTTGCTTTGCTTGAACAAATTGATTTTAACCATGTGGACAGGCTCCGGTTTGATGGAAGTAACATCTGGATACCGGTACATTAATTTGTGCCCATCCACAAATAGCCTTTTTGTCCAATTTCGGTGTTGAATAAAAATTTTAATCCTCGGGATATAGCCAATATGCCTGCGGTTAAAATTTTTATTCGCCTTGAACTTGAAACAAAAAGTCTTATTTGTGAATGGACACTAAATCTTTAAGAAATTTACCCTATTTGAAACTTGAAGGAGGAACATGTTGATTAGCACTGCATACGCGATGGGCGCCCCTGGTGGACAGGCCGGACAGGGCGGAGGACTGGCTGGTTTCCTGCCAATTATTATTTTGTTTGCCATTTTTTATTTCCTGCTCATCAGACCCCAGCAAAAAAAAGCTAAAGAACATAAAGCGATGATCGACAATCTTAAAAAAGGCAACCGGGTTGTAACATCCGGCGGTATTTACGGCACCATTCTTGGCCTGGATGACACCACCATCGGTCTTGAGATCGCCGAGAAAGTTAAAATTAAGGTTGCAAGGGGAAACATTGCCGGCCTGGTTTCCGATATTGAAGCCTCAGCAAAATCCCAAGAAAAAAAATAACCAAATCCTTCAGGAGTGATGAGATTGAAATTTTTTACCATAAAGCGCCTATTGATTCTGGGGGTCATTGTTGCTGCAGTTGTATGCCTGATGCCCACGTTTACCAATACATGGCCTCACAAAAAAATCAACCTTGGCCTTGATCTGCAGGGCGGCATGCATCTAGTCCTTGAGGTACAAAGCGAAGAAGCGGTTAACGCGGAGCTTGACCGCACCATCAGCCAGCTTAAATTGGACCTGAAAAATGAAAAGATACAGCATATGGGCATCGAGAAGGGCCCTGATCACAAAATCATTGCCAACATCTCAGGTGCAGACAACAGATCCAATGTGGAAACACTGTTGTCAGAGGATTATGCAGGCCTTGAAATTCCTTCGGTAAAAAATATTGAGGGTGGTATTTGTTTTACCCTGCGCCTGCCTGACAAGGAATCGGATTCCATCAAAAAAATGGCGACGGAACAGGCCCTTGAAACCATTCGTAACCGTATTGATGAATTCGGCGTCAGTGAGCCGGATATTCGAATTCAGAGCGGCAACAGAATTCTTCTGCAGTTGCCGGGCATTAGTGATCCCGAACGGGCCAAAAACCTGATTGGAAAAACCGCCCAGCTCACATTCCAGCTTGTGGACGAACAGGGCGATGTTAATGCCGCGTTACGCGGCAAACCGCCTGTGGGAGATGAAATTCTTTACCAGCTGAGAAAAAATTCCGACACCGGCAGTCAGACCAAAACCCCATTTCTAATCAAAAAGCATGTAGAGCTTGACGGCAGCCAATTAACCAATGCCCGGGTGGAATTTGACCAATTTCAACAACCCCGTGTCGGCATTGAATTCAGTCGTAAAGGTGCCAGAATCTTTGAACGGATTACCGGTGCCAATATAAACAAACGATTGGCCATTGTACTGGATAAAAATGTATACTCCGCACCCAATATCCAGGACCGTATTTCCGGGGGGAAAGCTGTGATCACAGGGCATTTTACAGTAGAAGAAGCTACGGACCTTGCTATTGCCCTGCGGGCCGGTTCTTTGCCGGCACCGGTTAAAATCATCGAAGAACGAACCGTCGGTCCCACCCTGGGTGCGGACTCCGTGCGCACGGGTCTGATGTCTATGCTGGTGGGCGGTGCCTTGGTTGTTCTTTTCATGCTCATTTATTACAAGGGGGCAGGTCTGATTGCCGATATTGCCCTGATTGTCAATATTTTTCTGATTGGTGGTGGCCTGGCATTTTTCGGTGCGACCCTGACCTTGCCGGGTATTGCCGGTATCATCCTGACCATTGGTATGGCAGTGGATGCCAATGTTATTATCTTTGAGCGGATCAGGGAAGAGCTTCGCACCGGACGATCACCCAAGGCCGCTGTGGATGCCGGATATGACCGCGCCACGCTGACCATCCTGGACGCCAATGTCACCACGCTGATCGCAGCAGCTGTTCTATTCCAGTTCGGCACAGGCCCCATCAAGGGGTTTGCGGTGACCTTAGGTCTTGGTATCGTGGCCAGTCTGTTTACTGCCCTGATCCTGTCCAAGAGCCTCTACGATCTGATTCTTGCAAACAAACAATCCGACTCATTGAGCATATAAAAGGAATTTATCATCATGCAGTTTATCAAGCCTGGTACCCATATCGATTTTATGGGAATGCGCAAAATAGGCTTTGCGTTTTCCCTGATTCTGATTCTGGCAGGTATTGTCTCCCTGGTTATTCATAACGGCCCTAATTACGGAATTGACTTTGCCGGCGGTACCCTAGTACAGGTAAAATTCCCCCAAAAAGTTGATGTTTCAGACATCCGTAACGGATTGGACCAAATTGGCCTTAAAGATGTATCTGTCCAAGAATTTGGTGATCAGGCGGCACATGAATACCTGATCCGTACCTCCAGTGACGCTGACGCTTTAGGCACCCAGCTGTCTGACACCGTATCCAAAGGTTTAAAGGAGGCCACCGCCCTTGAGCCTGATATCCGGCGTGTGGAAATGGTAGGCCCCCAAGTGGGAAAAGATTTAAAGAAAAAAGCGCTGCTGGCCATTTTCTACTCCCTGCTATTTATCACGATTTACATATCGGGCCGTTTTGAACAAAAATGGACCATTGCCGGCATCACTGCAGGTGCATTAATGGCGGCAGTCTACTTTTTATCGGTATTTAACCTGTCCATGCCGTTTTTGATTGCAGCCGCCCTGATTGTCTCTCTGGTGCTGTTCTGGCTTCTTCAACTTCAGTATGCCATTGGCGCCATTGTGGCTCTGATTCACGATGTTACCATTACAGTGGGGGTCTTTTCCCTGCTCAACCTTGATTTTTCCCTGCAGATCATTGCAGCCCTGTTAACCATTATCGGGTATTCTCTGAACGACACCATTATCGTGTTTGACCGAATTCGGGAAAATATTAAAGGAAATTCAGACCAGTCTCTGGTATTGGATCTGTTTAACCGGAGTATCAATGAAACCCTGTCACGGACCATATTGACATCGTTGACCACATTGGTTGTCCTGCTGGCACTTTTCCTACTCGGTGGAGAAATCATTCACAACTTTGCCTTTGCCATGATCATCGGTGTGGTCGTGGGTACCTATTCATCCATTTTCATTGCCTCCCCCATTGTTTTTATGGCCCATAGGAAAAAATAAGGATAAACAAACGTCTATGCCCGCATTCGGACAGCATATTTTAAAGATTGCACTGCTTTTTTTGATTCTTTTTTTGACTGCCTCTTGCGGGTTGCTGAAACCATATAAAAGACCTGTTGGTCAGGCACAGAGCACGGATGTGTCTGTGCCTGACCCCGCACCCCTCCCCATAGATACATCACTGGATCAGGATATCCGAACAAGACACCTGGAAGAAAAGATCAACCGCCTTGAAAACCGAGTTGCGCTGCTGGAAAGAAAAGTCAGTTTACAGCCCAAACCATCACAGCTCCCAAAACCTGCCCCCACAAAATCGACCCGCCCAGCAACCTCTCCCAAGCCGGATCAACCCGCACCGCCAGTAAAAACCAGAAATGTAGACCCCGTCAAACTTTACAAAAAAGGTCTGGATTTACTGCTGCGCGAACGCAATATTTCTACGGCCCAAGCACTGTTTTCAGATTTTGTCAAAAAATTTCCTGATCATAAACTTGCGGACAACGCCCTTTACTGGCTTGGGGAGTGCAGCTACACCGTAGGAGATTATAAAGAGGCCGCAAAAATATTCAAAACCCTTGTCCAGACATATCCCAAGGGTCAAAAAGTCCCGGATGCACTGCTGAAAACAGGATACGCTTATATGTCCATAGACAATGTAAGTCAGGCCAATCACTACTTCAAGCAAGTCATCACCCGTTATCCCTTTTCACCGGCAGCAGACAAGGCCCAAAAAAAACTATCCCAAACCCAGTAGTTATTTAAATGACGCACTGTCCGGACACATATCTGCCCTGGTTTCTTTTAACAGAACTGCCGGGTTTAAGTCCCCGTGTAATTAAAAATCTGCTCCAGCATTGTAAAACACCCGAAGCCGTTTTAGCGGCATCTAAAACACAACTTTCATCTGTCCCGGACATATCTTCCAGGGTCATAAAAACCATCCTTGAACACAAAACGTTTGAATCAGATGCCCACAAGCGTCTTACCCGGGCCCAGGATTCCGGATACCGGGTTGTGGTATTAACAGAACCTGACTACCCTGCCCTGCTCAAAGAAATCCCCGATCCTCCGGCCCTTTTATTTTATGATGGTACATTTGATATAAGTGCACCCTGTATCTCGATTGTGGGGTCACGAAATGCGACCCGGTACGGCATGGATACAGCCTATTACCTTGCACAACGCCTTACGGCATCCGGTTTTACCATTGTATCCGGTATGGCCTTAGGCGTTGATACTGCTGCCCATAAAGGCGCACTTGACAATGATTCAGGACAGACCCTGGCCGTTCTTGGATCAGGGCTTGATCATATCTATCCCAGGCACAACAGGCCGTTATACTGCCGGATTAGAAAACAGGGGGCGGTTATTTCCGAATTTTTTCCGGACACAGCCCCGTTGCCCGGCAATTTCCCCCGGCGCAACAGGATCATTGCAGGCCTGTCCTGCGGCACGGTCGTGGTTGAAGCCGCCCAGAAAAGTGGTTCTCTGATTACGGCCCGATTAGCAGGAGAATACAATCGTGAGGTATTTGCTGTCCCGGGCAGCATCAAATCATCCAAAAGCCGGGGAACCCACCATCTGATCAAACAGGGTGCCCGCCTCATTGAAAATGAGATGGACATCATTGATGAACTATCCCAATTTGTCCATGCTGAAAATAATCAACCCTCATATGTGCCAACAAAAAAACAGCCAACCATGGACAAAATCCAGACCATGGTATATAAAAACCTCGATCTTTACCCCGAACATATTGATCATATCACCGCATCAAGCGGTCTGACGAGCGCCCAGGTGTCTGCAGCCCTACTTGACTTGGAATTATCAGGGCTTATTGTTCGTCATCCAGGCAATAAATTTTCAATCTTGGAGGAATAACATTGGCAAAGCCGCTTATCATTGTCGAATCGCCAACCAAAATCAAAACCCTGAAAAAATATATCGGAAAGGATTATAATGTGGCAGCCAGTGCCGGCCACATCCGCGACCTTCCCGTGAAAAACCTCGGGATTGATGTGGACGACAATTTTAAGGCCAAATATGTCAATATAAAAGACAAATCAAAGGTCATATCCAATCTGAAAAAAACTGCCGGTGACACCGATGAAATTTTTCTGGCCCCTGACCCGGATCGCGAGGGGGAAGCCATTGCCTTTCATATCATGGAGATTCTGAAAAAAAAGGACCGTAAATTTCACCGGGTCCTTATCCATGAATTAACCAAAAAAGGGATTACGGATGCCCTGTCTCATCCAACCCAGCCGGATGTGGACAAATATGACGCCCAGCAGGCCAGAAGAAAACTGGACCGGCTGGTGGGCTATCAGATATCACCACTGTTATGGCAAAAAGTCCAAAGAGGCCTTAGTGCTGGCCGGGTTCAGTCGGTGGCCGTTAAAATCATCTGTGACCGGGAGCGTGAAATCCGGGCGTTTAAGCCGGAAGAATACTGGACCATCACTGCGGACCTTGAAGCAGCAAACCCACCCATTTTCAATGCGGCGTTAATCAAGATATCCGGAAAAAAAGCCAAAATCACAAATGGGGAGCAGGCCCATGCTATTGTGGCGGACCTTGAAAAGGCCAATTTCATCGTCCGGGAAATTAAAAACAAAACCATCAAGCGCAATCCGTTACCGCCGTTTATCACCAGTAAACTCCAGCAGGATGCAATTAATCGGCTGCGGTTCTCTGCCAAAAAAACCATGGTTGTGGCCCAGCAGCTCTATGAAGGCATTGAGATCGGCAGCGGTGGGCCCGAAGGTCTGATAACATACATGCGTACGGATTCCACCCGTATTGCTCCGGAAGCGGCCCAGGAGGCTTTGGGTCTTATCCGCCAATCCTATGGAGACGAGTATGCCCTGGACGCCCCAAGATTTTTTAAAAATAAAAATAAGGCACAGGATGCCCATGAGGCGATCCGCCCCACCTCAGTCCACAACACCCCGGAAAATTTAAAGAATTTCCTATCTCCAGACCAGTTTAAGCTCTATGACCTGATATGGAAACGGTTTGTGGCCTCCCAGATGGCCCAGGCCCTAATCGACCAAAAATCCATTCTCATTGAAGCGACAGAGAAGTATCTATTTTCCGTTTCAGGATCGACAACACGGTTTGACGGCTTTATGCGGTTGTATGCAACCCAGGAGAAAAACAAGGAAAAAGGAATCCAGGCCCTGCCTCCGGTAGAGCCCAAGGAGCCGTTGACAACCCGTAAGATCAATCCAGACCAGCATTTTACCAAGCCCCCGCCCAGGTTTTCAGAAGCATCCCTTGTCAAGGAACTTGAAAAAAACGGAATCGGCAGGCCATCCACCTATGCGTCCATTATTGCCGTGATTCAGGATAAAGGCTATGTGGAGCTGATCAAACGATATTTCACGCCAAGCGAACTTGGCTTTATTGTCAATGATCTTCTGGTTGGCGCATTTCCCAACCTTTTAGATATTTCATTCACGGCCCAGATGGAGACCAATCTTGATGATGTTGAACAGGGAAAACTTAATGAAGTTGAACTACTAAAAACATTTTACACCGATTTTAAAACTACTTTGGATAATGCCAAAGACGATATGGTCTCGGTTAAGGGCGTCGGCATTGAAACCGATATCAAATGTCCTTTATGCGGAAAACCCGTTAATATCAAAATCGGCAGAAACGGACATTTTCTGGCTTGTACAGGATACCCCGACTGCAGTTTTACCAGTAACTACACACGGGATGAAAAAGGCAACATCGAAATTGTTGAAAGAATCCAGGATAGTGAACCGGTCAAGGACTGTCCTGAATGCGGCAAGCCCATGGTACAAAAAGACGGCAGATTCGGATTGTTTCTGGCCTGCACCGGATATCCGGACTGCAAACACACCGAATCCGTGTTTCAGGAGAACTCCAGCAAGGATACAGGTGTCCCCTGTCCTGAAAAAGGGTGCGACGGAACAATTGTGGAAAAACGTTCAAAACGCGGAAAAATATTCTACGGGTGTTCCAAATATCCGGACTGTACCTTTGCCACCTGGGACAAACCGGTCAATGAAAGCTGTCCGGATTGCGGCAGCCCCTACCTGCTGGAAAAAGAGACAAAGCGGGATGGTAAAATCCACAAATGCCCAAATCGTGAATGCGGATTTAAAAAAAGCGTTTTACCTGTTTCTGAAAAAGAAGGTTAAAGCCTTTTAAGTAAATCGTTCAGGTGTTTTCTGGCATAGGGTGTCATCTCCGAAAAATATATCCCAATCCCGCCTGAATCTGTTCTGGCCACGACACCGTTAAGTTTAAAAGGCCGGGACTGACCGGGCAGGGCAAAGACGACCTTTGCCGGAACCCCGACATCCGGTTTTAAGCTGGATTTTACCAACACCCCGGAAGCACTCATATTTCCGGCATTAGATTGTATGACATTATCACCGATCAAAACATCTATTTCAATGGCTTTATCCACCCGGGGATAAGATCTGGGTTCCTTGATATTTCGAATATACTCAAGGAGATCCTTTTGAAGGTCTTCGTTCAGGGAACGGGCTTCCGACATTATCTCATCCAGGAGCGCACTGTTTTTTAAAATTGTATCCGTCACCTTTTCACTCCTTGTCTTTGGCCCTTTGAACGGGCTGTTAGCAGATAAAAATAACCAACTAATCACAAATTGTTGAGCGTATTTAAAAAATATAAGCGATTTTTATCCAGGACTCAAGTAATATAACGGTTCTGTCTCACGACACTAAACCGTTTTACGATGATTTCACAAAGTATTATGATCATGCCGTCAATGATTGTTTTAGATCTTGTACGTTAAAAATCTCATCATCTTTAACACCTAAAACCCGGGCTGTAGTTTTTACGGCACCGGCAAAAGAGCCCCCCGATTGCCTCAAATCTTTGAGGGCATAGGCCCCTCTTGATTTTGACAACTTTTCGCCTTTACCTCCAAGAACAAGCCCGTGATGCAGAAACCTGCATACCGGAAATGAGGTGAAACCAAAACACTGGGCAAGATAAATCTGGGCTGCAGTGGACAAAAACAGGTCCTGTCCACGGACAATAAAATTGATACCGCCTTGTTCATCTTCCAAAAGGCTTGCCAGATGATAACTGGGTTGATCATCCTTGCGCCAGACTACAAAATCACCAAATGTACCGGCCAGATCAATGGACTGATTGTTGACCTCGATGATGGTATCCTTGGGCACCTTTAAGCGAATAGCATGACGACCGGGTTCAAATGCAAGACCTGCATGTCGGCATGTGCCCGGATACAATCCACTGGGAGATATTTTTTTTATGGATGCCCGGCTGCACCGGCACACAAAAGTATGTTGACCTGCTTTTTCTGCTTTATTCAGGGTCAGGGCCTGCAACCTGTCCCGGTAATACTCTTTTTTTTTGTGCAAAGAATAATTTTTATAAAAATCATCCGGCCCTGTTGGTCCTGTATCCCAGTCCAGCCCCAACCAATCTAAATTTATAAAAATATCTTCCAGTACATCGGGCCTGAAGCGGATACCGTCCATATCATCAATTCGCAAATGAAGGCGTCCTTTACGGCTTCTTACAATGGCCCATGTCATTAAAAAATTCACGGCATTGCCCAGGTGCAAAAAACCGCTGGGCGTTGGCGCCAGACGGGAAATCGGATGTATCGGCACATCAGACAGACACAAAGGCGAACTGTTTTCTAAAATTATAGATTTTTCCTGCACAAAATTTTACCTTAGCCTTTCTAAATTATGCCCTTCGAGCTTCGAGCTTCGAGCTATGAGCTATGAGCTATGAGCTATGAGCTATGAGCTATGAGCTATGAGCTATGAGCTAAAACGTATACTATAAATTTATGTGAAAGTCCTGAAATTATGGCACAGGCTTGACAAAAATATTTGGACTTCTTAGGTTAATTGCCCGGGCCGTCAGCCTTGACAATGTAGAATAGGCACAACAGGCTGCCCAGAGACCCATGTGAGAAAATTTTCAAAGCTTATGGAGACACACAGGAAATGACGGGGTGTATTTTTGATATCAAAAAATACGCCATCCATGACGGTCCCAGCATCAGAACTACGGTCTTTTTCAAGGGTTGTCCCCTAAGATGCCTCTGGTGCCACAATCCGGAAGGCATTTTTTCTGACATCCAGCGAATCCATCATGCAAAGATATGTGTCGGGTGCGGCCAGTGCATAGATCAGTGCAGTGCCGGGGCGTTGTCCTTTACAGGAGATAAAATCGCCAGGGACAAAGTATTGTGTACCGGATGCGGACATTGCGCAGAGATCTGCCCTGCCCTAGCCCATGAAACCTTGGGCAAGGCCATGGATGTGGATCAAATTTTAACAGAAATTGAAAAAGATATTCCCTTTTATGACCAGTCCGGCGGCGGGGTGACGTTTTCCGGTGGAGAGCCCCTGTTTCAGCCAAAGTTTTTGCTTAAACTGCTCCTGGCCTGCAAGGCATTAAATCTGCATTGTGCCGTAGACACAAGCCTGTACACCCAAACGGCACTTCTGGATGATATTTCAGACTTAGCCGACCTGTTCCTGGTGGACATCAAGCATATGGATACCAGGACCCATAAAAAATTCACAGGCGTTCCCAACGAAATGATCCTGGCAAACATCCGGTCCCTTGCCCGGCAGCACTGCGACATGCGATTTCGCATCCCCTTGATAGAGGGCGTGAATACTGATTTCGAAAATATGGCAGCTACAGCACAATTCATCTGTCAGATCGCACCGGGCAGCCGAGTGGATCTGCTGCCCTTTCATGGCATGGCGTCATCCAAATATAAAAAACTGGACATGACCATGCCCGATTATACCCTGACCAGGCCCAGCAAGAATACAATACAGCGATGTGCAGATCAGCTTGAACATTCAGGCCTTTGCATCACCATTGGAGGCTGATAAAATGAACGAAAGAATTCAATACTTACGCAACTTAAGTTTCAATGCCGAACCTGCCATATCCATTGAGCGTGCTTTAATCGAAACCCACTTTTATCAGGAGAATACCGGGCGCTATTCCCTGCCCGTGCTCCGGGCAAAATTTTTTAAAACCTTGTGCCGGGACAAAACAATATATATCGGCGAAAAAGAGCTGATCGTTGGAGAACGAGGGCCGGCGCCCAAGTTTGTCCCCACCTTCCCGGAACTGACCTGCCACACGGCAATCGACCTTGAAACCTTGAACAACAGGCCGATGACCCGCTATAAAGTGGCCCCCGAAGACATTAAAACCTACCAGGAACAAATCATCCCCTTTTGGCAGGGCCGTTCCATCCGGGACCGGATTTTCAGCCAGGTGCCGAAAAACTGGGAAAAAGCTTACCAGGCAGGCCTTTTTACCGAATTCATGGAACAACGCGCCCCGGGGCACACCGCCCTAGACGGACAAATCTATTACACGGGCATGGCTGATTTCAAGGCCCGTATTCAGGCAAGAATCGAAAGTCTGGATTATATGAATGATCCCGAAGCCGCAGACCGGTTCGAAACCCTGTCAGCCATGAATATTGCCTGTGACAGCTTAATTTTGTTTGCAAACCGCCATGCAGATCGGGCAGAGCAGATGGCGGCCGACGAAACCGATTCCCGGCGCCGAATAGAACTTTTAGAAATCGCCGGGGTCTGCCGCAAGGTGCCGGAACACGCACCTGATACCTTTCACGAAGCCATCCAGATGTACTGGTTTGTGCACTTGGGCACCATCACCGAACTCAATGGTTGGGATGCCATGTCACCCGGCCATCTGGATCAGCACCTGACCCCCTTTTATGAAAAGCAATTAAAGGCAGGCACCATTGACAGAAAAAAAGCCAAGGAACTTCTGGCCTGCCTTTGGATAAAAATAAATAACCATACCGCCCCGCCCAAGGTCGGGGTGACCGCCAAAGAGAGTGGCACCTACAATGATTTCACCCAGATCAACCTCGGCGGAGTTAAAGCCGACGGCAGTGACGGATCAAGTGAAGTTTCCTTCATGGCCCTGGAGGTGGCGGACGAACTTGCTCTGCTCCAGCCCCAGCCATCCGTACACATCAGTACCAGAACCCCGGAACGATTCCTTGATGCAGCGGCCCGGGTCATCAAAAAAGGCTATGGATATCCATCCGTGTTCAACACAGACACGGTCATCATGGAACAGGTGGGCATGGGTAAAACCCTGGAAGACGCCAGGCAAGGTGGTACCAGCGGATGCATTGAGACCGGATGTTTCGGCAAAGAAGCCTATATACTCACCGGCTATCTCAATATTCCCAAAATCCTTGAAATCACGCTGAACAATGGAATTGACCCCCTATCCAATGAGATGGTGGGTATTGAAACAGGTGACCCCTTAGCATTTGCCAGCTTTGGGGAACTTTATGCGGCCTTCCAGGCCCAGCTTGAATATATTGTGGATTTAAAAATCAAAGTGAATAATTACATAGAGCGCATGTATGCGGCATACTGTCCGGCACCGCTGCTCTCCTGTGTGATTGAGGGGTGTATTGACAAAGGAAAAGATTATTATAATGCAGGCCCCAAGTACAACACCAACTATATTCAATGTTGCGGTATCGGGACGGTAACCGACAGCCTGGCCGCCATCAAAACCCATGTGTATGATGACCAATCCGTGTCCATGAAAGATCTTTTAAGTGCCCTGGCTGCAAACTTTAAGGATGCCGAGGCGCTTCGTTTGAAACTTTGGAACCGCACACCCTTCTTCGGCAATGATGATGACAGGGCCGACGCCATTATGACCCAAGTCTACAACAGCTTGTTGTCTGCCATTGACGGCAAACCCAACACCAAGGGTACGGTTTACCGGCTGAATATGCTTTCCACCACCTGCCATGTCTATTTCGGCAAAATGCTCGGTGCAACCCCCAACGGCAGGTTCGCCCACACGCCGGAATCCGATGGCACCTCGCCCTCCCACGGTGCGGATAAAAAGGGCCCAACAGCGGTGATCAAATCCCTTTCCAAAATGGACCAGGCCAGATCCGGCGGGACACTGCTCAACCAGCGTTTTCTGCCTTCAATACTGGCCACAGATAAAGACTTAAAAAAACTGACCGCGCTGATCCGTACCTATTTTGGGCTTGGGGGCCACCATATCCAGTTCAACGTGGTGGACACCAAGACGCTGAGGGCGGCCCAGCAATCCCCGGAAGGCTACCGGAACCTGCTGGTCCGGGTGGCGGGTTACAGTGACTATTTCGTAGACCTTGATAAAGATCACCAGGAGGAGATCATTAGCCGGACAGCGCAGCAGATGCAGTAAACAACATAAAACACTTGAAATCCAAAGACTTACTTCATTGTAACCACCGGACAATGGGCATTGAGAACCACGGCCTGGGCTGTGGAACCTAACAGCAGTTTCCCCACCTTGGTTCTGTTTTTCACACCGATAATCACTTCGTCGGCCTGGGTCTCCTTGGCAAAATTAACCAGATCATCCCCGGGGTCAATGCCGCGAATCAGTAAATGGGTTTCACAGGTAATATACTTCCTGTCAAAATGGGTTTTGGCCTTTTCCAGCCCGGCTTCAGTCTCATTGATCAGGTCCTGATCCTTTTCCATACCCTCGGGCATTATGGTAACGATCAATACGGTTGCATTAAAAAGCTGCGCCCGTTTCAATGCAAGTTCGAGAAGATTTTCCGCCTGATTTGTGCCACGTTTGTAGCCCACGATAAGTTTCATCTACTATTCCTTAAGTTGTACATTTTTTAAAAATTAAAATGTTTCCGGCCCCAGCCGCAAGAATCAAAAAGCCCTTCGGCACCCTGGGATACCGATCCATAACTATAAAGCCGATTTTATAAAAAATTTTAGAGAACAAAACAAGACAAACTGTCCATTCCGGGGGCCTTCCAATTGACTTTAAGGTACAACACAAGCATTTGTAAAGCCCAATTAAAAAGTATAGCCCATGGAAAAATAAAAACACCCATCACTTTCATCGGATCTGGGATTCAATTTCCAACCGTATAGAAGACTAATCGGCCCCACGGGTGTCTGGCGGCGCAGGCCGACCCCCACACTGCTCCGGAACGATTCCGAGATGCCCGGCTCTTGGATCCGGGTTAAAGCACCAGTGTCAAAAAACAGGGCAAATTCATAATTTAATCCCAGATCGTACCGGGCTTCCACAGAGCCCAGCATCATGGAGCGCCCACCCACAGCACTGTCATCGTCATCATACTGCAGCATATTTTCATCAAATCCTCTTACCGTTGAGGCGCCCCCCAGATAATAGAGATACCCATCGGCAATATGGCTATTGCGCCCATAAGTCCCCATACTCCCGTAGCGGCCGCGCATGGCGATAACCAGATCCTCGGAGGCCGACCAATAATAACGCAGTTCCATACCGTATTTGTAAAAATCATCCTGACTTGAGCCGACACCTTTAAACAAATCAAAGGTGGTCGTTGCAAGCAACCCCTTTGTCGGGCGAACCAGGGAATCGGTGGTGCGCCAGGTAATACCGGTATTCACCTGGCCGATATGGCGAACGCCGTAATCGTCCTTTTCATCATCATCAAGCTCACGATCCACCCTCAAATATTGATCCCGGTATTCATAGCCCCCACCTAAAGAGAAACTGATTCTTTTATTGTTAAAATTACGCAAAAACGTCTGGGACAGGCCATAGCTTCGGGTGCCGTATTCTTTGTTGAACGCCTCGTTTTTTTTTGTATAGACCTTACTTGTGGAACTAAAGCGCGTGGACAAAAATCTGGGTTCGGTCAAGGAAAAATCCACGCCGTACCCCACCTGGCTCCACTCAAAACCGACCTGGGCATTCAAATTGTGGCCCAAAAAATCATTATCCCCGATGCCTGTTTCCACGTACACATGCCGGGCGGTATCATATCCGCCAGCCAGTTCAACATAATAGGGTTTTTTTTCGGATATCTCCACAATCAGATCAACCTCGGACTGCCTGTTTTTCAGGCCCGCGACTCTAATTCTCACGGTATCCACGGCACTAAGATCCTGGATATTTCTGCGGGACTCCACAATCTTGATCATGGAAAACGGTTCTCCTGCAACGATTTCCAACTCATCTTCAAGCTCTTTAGTTTTCATCCGCAGGTTTCCGGCATAAAAAATTTTGCCTACGACCACTTTGGGCCCCGGGTCCACATGATAGGTGATCCGGATACGGGTTTTGTCTTTGGAAAATTTAGACTTAGCTTTCACCTGGACATGGGGATAACCTTTTTCTGAGACTTTTTGCTGCAACGCTGAAATATCATCTTCAATGAGAGTACTGTCATACCAGATCCCTACTTTCATGGCCATAACATCACGGCCCTCATCCAACGCCATGACGGAAAGCCCCTCGATATTTACCTGTTCCACTTTTGTTCTGGGACCTTCCTTTATAATAATCTCAACGGCAACCTGTTTTTCACGCTTATTCGGCACATCACGAATCTTAACTTTTTTATTTACCCGGGCTTTTGTAAACCCTTTGGTAACATAAAATGCCTTAACCGCTTTGAGATCATCTTTGAGCTCTGCCTTACAGAAAGCGCCTTTTTTTTCAGTCAAAATATTTTTTTTAAGTTCTTTTAAAGACAAGGAATCTGCGCCGCTGATTTTCAGCTCAGACACGATGTACTTCACCCCTTCGTCTATAACGATATTAACCTGCCGCATATCCGGTTTTTGGGAGGGAACGTTCTCGTCTTTAACGTTTACATCTTGAAATCCTTTGTTTTCATACCGTTTCCGGATATTGCGCATGCTTTTTTTCAAGGCAAAATCGTTTTTGTTTCCCTTGTCCTGGAGTAATAGTTCTTTTTTCAACGTCCAGGTATACATAGACGCGTTGCCCTCGATATCAATTTTGTACAGCGGTCCTTCATCAATTGTAAAAACGACATCCAGGCTGTCACTGCCTTTGACCGGTAACGGTTGTGCCTTCACCTGGACATCGGCATACCCTTTTTTCCGGTAAAACTGCATGACCTTCTTGATATCTTCTTTCATTTTTTTGTCTGTAAACCGGTTGCCCTGCCACGGCAAAAGAGATGTCCGCCAGATCCCGGTCATTAATCTAAGACGGGCCTGACCGATATGTTCATTACCTTTAAACACCACTTTGCGGATCCTGTGGAAAGGTCCTTTATCAATATCTACCTCAACAACGTAATAATCGTCCTCTTTCTCGGCAGATATATTCACCTTTGGCGCATAAAATCCCTGTTGATGGAAAAGCTTTTCAACCCGCTGGGCCTGGTTTGCCATTTTCTGAGCGTCATAAGCGCCGCCGGCCTTGATGGTCATTACGTTCAGCACTTCCTGCTCAAACAAAGGGAAGGCATTATTAATATGAATATCCTTTATCCTGGAAAAGGGGGTCAATTCAAAGGTTAGCGCCAGACCTTGTTCTTTCTTTTCAGGATCCGGCACATGGATCACTTCAAATAGCTGGGATTCCGTTAACGCCTTGATCGCCGCATCCATGGCCGCCAGGGAATAATCCTCCCCGACGTTTAAGGGAATAAAGCTTGAGGCAACGGACTGCCAGAGCGCCTGTTTTTCAGGAGGACAATTCACTATAATATTGATATCCGAAACCTTATCGGCATTTTCCCCAAACGCATTTGCCGCAAGGCCCAAAAGAAGACAGGCCGCAAAAACAACAGAAACAGCACCAGAACAAAATTTTTTCAACCGCATCCTTATCTGAACTCCAACCTGTATTTAAGTTCACCGCCCAATTTGCCGCTTGTGTCCTGAAAACTGCTTAACAGCAAATGTTCCAGGAGCTTGTAATAGGTAGTCACCCGATGCACGGTCTCGCCAGAACTAATATCGATGCCGTAGGCGACACTGAGCTGACGGGAAAGATCCGCACCTAAACCGACATGAACACTGGTTTCGTCACCTTGATGATCCATACTGAAGCTGACTTCACTTAACCCCGTGGTGTCCTTAATTCTTTCACTTAAAGAATCCAACATTAACTTGGCAATAGCTGCTGCCGACATTGAATCGCCGCCACTGTCAGCCCCCATTTCATCTGTGGTTTTTCCGAATGCAATCAAAGAAAGAATATCTGCATCCGACGCGTCAAGATCCGAAGAGAATTTCAGCACCAGGTCATCCGGCGTGCCGGTCACGGACAGGGTAATGGTATATATCGAGATCGTGGTTTCACCGGTCAGTTTAATTTCGGGTTCAATTTTATACGGATTAATAAAATCAATAGCGCCTTCGGTAATTTCAAATTCTGCTTTCTGAAAACGAATCGTGCCCTCATCCACCACAGCCCGGCCATCCAGGGAAGGCGCGTACGCGGTTCCCCGGACACTGATATTAGGACTGATGGTCATGGATGCCAGGTTATTTTCCACGGCAATAGCGTCCCTGCGGGTAATATAAATATTAAGCCCAATGTTTTTTAGAAAATCGGGCCCGGGCGCCCTTACCTTGGGACGTGACTTTTTGGTTGTCTGGGCGGCTATGTTTATCAGGCTTAGATCCACATCCTTATAATAGGTGCCTTCAAAAATATCTATCCGGCCGGTAATCGCTGATTTATCCATGGTGCCGGACCAGTTCAGTTGACTGTTCAAGGTCATATCCAGGGTATCAGGCACATTCACCGGCACCTGGACTGCATCGAGATTCAGTTTAAACTTATCCGGCAGGCCGTCTTTCATTTCGGCCTTTCCGGTCAATGATATTTCACCATCGCCAAGATTGGCTGTGACATCCTGGATGTCAATAGCCTCGGGTTTCAGTACAATGCGACCGGCGATTTTCTGTAAAGGCTCGTCCAACGCCTCAAGGCCCAGGGAGATATCTGAAAATTCAACACTGCCTCGAACATCAGGAGAGGTGACGTTGCCTGCGGCACGTAACGAGATCAAAATATCCCCTTGTGCTGAACTTATTCCGCCTGCCAGGGGAACCAGCATGGACACAGGCAAGCTCCCGGAAACCTCTGCGTCCAGATCACCTTTAATCTCACCGTTGGCCAACAGGGTAAGCCACCCCTTGTCCATGATTCGGACCTGCACCGGGTCAAGCGTGAATCTGCCGTTTTTGACAAGCGCTGCGGCATTTTCAATGCGGATTAACTCCTGTTCCTGCCGGGCCAATGCAAACCGGGAAATATGAACCGATGCCTGTAATGAGTCGGGGTTGTCCAAAGCCCCGCGGACCTCTATGGCGGCATCGACATCAGCGGCCATGTCCGGGGCATTGGGAACACGCAGATCCCCGGCATGAATACGCCCTGAAATATCCGGGGCAAACAGACTGCCCTGAGCGGAAATATCTAAACCCAACCTGCCCGAGGCAAGGAGATCATCGGCCGCCGGATCAAACCCCTTAAGGTCGGTTTCTGGAATCAGGGCGCGAACATCAAAGGTTTTGTTTGCCGTATTAACCTGTCCGGTAATGTCCAGGAACGCGTTATTTTTTTGAACACGCGCCTGTTCAAAGGTCAAAATATCATTGCCAAACCGAAGCTGAGCCTCGATGTTATCCAGCCTATATGATTTAAAGCCAGGATCCCGACCTGAAAGAGCCATCTCAATAATGGGTTTTTCCAAAGACCCTGTCCCGGTTATTTTACCGGAAAAAATCCCTACTCCGCCTAGATCAGGGGCCAGTTCGGCCGGGTCAAGCTGACTAAAATCCGCTGTCAGATCCATGGTATGACTCTGCCCTTTTTTCCCAGCCAGCGCCAGGGTTCCTTGGGCATGAAGCACTCCCTGGTTGCGCTTAAGCGTCACATCCTGGAGCTGGAGAAAACCTTTGTCAATTCGAGCTTTGCAACGCATTTCATCGGCCTGAAAGCCATTTGAAAATAAATTTTCGGCATTGATATCCAGGGTCAGATCCGGGGCCGGCAAAGCCCCATTAACCACCGCATGCACACCGGCACGTCCCGAACCCTTTTGCCCCACAAGACTTAAGGGCACTGATATATCCACCACATCCAGATCCAGATGTCCCTGTATTGTCATGGCCTGGGTATCAAATCCCGGCATATCCAGCCCCAATGCCCCCTTACCGGTCATGCCGGGTCCGTCCAAGGTCAGGCCGGTCAATTTCAGGTGCGATTTTTCCAGTTCAGCACCCGCCTTGAACTGTACTTGTGCAGGTCCGGACATCCGGGGCAGGATCAAATCATGGGCTGTAACATCCAAATCGGCACGAGCAGACATCTCACCTGGTACTACCCCCTGCCCCTGGACCCGGACCTGGGCGGTAGCTTTGCCTTCTGGAGTATTTTCTCCCAATTGTAGGGCTTCTATGGCCAGACTGTCCGGATTAAGCAAAAAGGTGTAGGCCAAGGTATCCAGGCCGGCCATAGCGTTGCTGAATCCTTCAGGAAAGGTTTTTGACAAATCTACGTCCCCGGCAAAAGGAATGGTCCCGGCCGGCAAATCTATCCGGCCGTCTTTAAGGGTAACATGCCGATTTTCAAGTCCGGCGTAGAGATTGATGCCTGATATGGCAATTTTATGAATGCGACCCTGACCAAACGTAAATTGCATTCCGGCAACAGGATTATCGATACCGCCTTTAATGGTCAAATTGACCAGACCGTTTCCCTGAACCAGATCCGCGGGGAGCCCCAGGGTCTTCGTAGCCAAAGGTGTTTGTACATCAAGGGTGGCAGTAATATCCGAAACCACTTCACCCCAAAGCCCAGTAACAGACCCGTTTGCATCAAATTCAACACCAGGCATCCTGGCATGAAGACTCATATCTGAGATTGTGTCCCTATCAATCTGAGCCTGGACATCAAAGGATTCAATGGCAAGGTCCATATCCCCGATCCCCAGATGGCCGCCGGCCAGGACCACTTTAGCAGAAGCAGTAAGGTCAGCCAGTTTAAACCCGTTCACATCAACGGACAACTGTCGAAGATCGGTATTAAACTGCGGAGCTGTTACTTTTACGTGTGCTTGATTCACCTTAAATTCACGGACCCAAAAATCCATGCCCGGTGATTCATCGGTCTCAGTGACCTTGGTATCATCCGGCACCCCGGTGTTGGCTACCAAGGCCGACAAAATATCTATATCCCCCTGCTCCGACATGCCGATATCAAGTACGGGCTTATCAATCAAAATTCGGGACAGTTCAATTTTCTGCCGGGTCAACGCAGACCAGTCAACCTTGGCCGCAACCAAGGAGATACCGGCCAGTTCCTTACCGGAAACACCTTTCAAATGAATCCCGGCAATCTGAACCCTGCCCGCCTTAAGATCCAGGCGGAACCGATCCCATGTCAATGTGCCGGGAATAGTATTGTTGACCTGTTTTTGGATAAAGACCTGTGCAGGCCGGGTCTCAATCAGAAAAAAAGCGGCAACTACCAGCCCGACTAACAGGCAAAGGCCTATTAAACATGTAAAAAAAACGATCTGAAACCAGCGTCTCTGGAAAAATCTGCCGGAACTGCGAGTTGCCTTGGAAGAGGAATGAAAATCTGTGGGCACTGCCATATTGCCTATGCGGGTTAAGGTTTATCTGAATATTTTGATTCTAAGGCCTTGAGGCCGGCCATGTCAAGGCAGATGCTATCGTTGACGGCGCCGTAAAAGAAAATATGCTGGACAACACTGCGCTTTTGTCCTTCATATAATTGGTCATTTTCTCCTATTCCATAATCCGGTTTTTCACAATACTCTGCCGCTTTAAAAAGATAAAAATTGACACGGCCTCTATTCTCTTTTATAAAACTCTGCGCTGGTTGAATAACCGGCGGTTTTTAAAAAGAATATTAAGGAGGACAAATGAAGTATTGGGTCTGTATGGATGATACAGATATGCCGGGCACTAAAGGAACAGGCTGGTTGGTCCAGGAAATCTGCAGGGAAATTGAGGATCTTGGGCTGGGGGAAAGCTCGGCCATCAGCCGGCACCAGCTCTTTGTTCACGAAGATATCCCCTTTACATCTCATAATTCAGCCATGTGCTTTGAGCTTGAACTTGAAACCCCAAATTTTCTACCCCGCCTGATGGCTCATCTAATACATTGTCTTGAGACCCGATGCGAGCCGGGCTCAGATCCGGGCCTGTGCGTAACAGGGCCTCTGGATGGAGACAAACAAAAACGATTGTCTGCCTTTGGTGCCAAGGCAAAACAGGCCGTCTGCACCAAAAATGACGCCTATAGCCTTGCCAGGAATATGGGTATACACCTGTCCGAGCATGGGGGAACCGGGGGGGGGATCATCGGCGCCCTTGCCGGGATAGGACTGCGGATGACCGGAAATGACGGTCGGTACAGGGGCTGGTACCACCTGGGTAATCCCGGTGACATCGTCACTGTGGCGGATTTGTGCACCCATCCCTTCATCGACACGGTGGTGCGGGCGGACGGATCTGAGCTTTCCCTTTCAGAAAAGGTGGCCATCGGATCGGAAAAGACCAAGACGGTCAGAATAGGATATCACCAGGTGGTGACGACCACAGCCAATGAAACCGCTGAGCAGACCGGAATTGCCCTGCGAACCATCACCAAAGAAGAGGCTAAAAATTATTAAAAAACGCCCCCGGCATTCTCAATGCCGGGGGCGTTTTCGTTTGTTCTTTGCCCAAATGCAAGGCCCAGGCAAATTTAAAACCGGATCTTCATACCGGCATAGGTAGTCCTGCCGGCCTGGGGAAAGCCGTAGCTTTCTTCGTAATCTTCATCAAAAAGATTGCTGACACCCAGATAAACCGAGCAGATCTCTTTGTAAACCCGTTGCTCTATCTTCAAATCCACCAGAGTGATATCCCCTAAGTCTCCCTGATCACTATCCCCGTCATACACCTGATCTGTCAGATACATGAGGCTGGCATAGGCGATCAGTCCAAAATCAAAGGCATAATTCCCCTCCAGAGTGAACTTGTGAACCGGACGGTATTCCAGGTCTTCAAAGGTAGCTCCCTCAGACTTGTTCTCGGCATCCATATAGGAGTACCCAAGGCTGGCACCCGCGTTTGAAAACTGTTTGGACAAAAACAGCTCAACCCCTTTGAACCGGTATTCGTCGAAATTTTCATAGAGGTCGTCGCCACTGGGCTGTTCAACCTTTTGAATATAATCTTTTACATTGTTCTGAAACAAAGCAAAATCTGCCATGATCCCGTAAGGCAGCAACTGGGTGACACCGATCTCATAATTGTCCGAGGTCTCTGTTTCCAGATCCTCGTTTCCGGCATCGGCATCGTACAGGTTCTTGATGGAGGCAAACCTTATCTTTCTGGCATAGGATGCTCTCAGCCGGGTATTTTGTGCCAGATCAAAACTCACCCCTGTCAGCCAGGCCCCCTGGTCATCATCATTCCCCTGGTCTTTATTCTGCCAATGGTGGCTGTAACCTGCCACCACACCCAGGCGCTCAAAGAAAGTGGCCTCGTATTCCATGGCCGCAGCATATAAGGACAGGTCGTGGGAAATAGCGATGGGATTACCATTACCATACAGCCCGTTAGAGTCATAAGAATCGGTCTCTGCGTTCAAGGATACCCCCAACTGGCCCAGGGTATCAAAATTAAAAAAGCCTTGGACGGTAGCGCCGATCACATCGGTTTCATCGGTTTTATCGTAATTATTATTTTTGGTGATAGCGGAGTATTCATCATTGTCATAACGGACCAACTGTTCATCGTTCTCATTCAAATATCCCCAGGCGCGAAGGCTAAAAAGGCCGCCCGGATCATATCCAATAGAAAGCTGGGCAAAGTGGCCGTCATAATCCTCTACCCGGTCGTATTTAGGGCTCTTGGCATAGGGGTCTGATTTGTCATTGATGGTTGACGGCGGCTGCCCAAACTCTCCATTGCTTACGCCCGCAACAATACCGAACCTGAACGAATCACTTGCTGTCACGCCTAAGTTGGTAAAGAAACTCTCCCGAAAATAGTCGCTGTTTTCCCGGATACCGCCATCCTCTTCGGAGGTGTCATCAAAACTATTCGAAAGTATAAAGCCGTCGGAATCCTGACGACTGGTGGAAACAAAATAATCCACCCAGTCATTGCCCCCTGAGATATCCCCTTTGGCTGTCATATTTCCCCGCTCGTCAATATCGGCTGACAGGCCTCCAGTAATCCCTTTGGTCCCCTTTTTAGTGATGATATTAATCACCCCGCCAAGGCCTCCCTGACCGTAAAGTACCGAGTGGTTCCCATAGGACACTTTGATTCTTGCAATATTCTCCGTTGAAATTATAGAGGGGTCAAACTGGCCGTCATAGGTGGAGTTAAAGGGAATCCCGTTAAGCAGCAGGACCACATGGCGGGACCGCATCCCTCTGATGTTGACCCTTGGAATACCCTGGGCTCCCCGCCTGACATCCAGACCGGGTAACAATTCAAGCGCCTTGTCCAAAGTGGTGGCATGGCGCAGTTCAATCTGCTGGGCGGTAATTTCGTGAAGTGTCCCCACGGACTCTACCCCCTGGCTTTCTGAAGCGGTTACTACCACCTCTCCCAGATCGTATTCCGGAGTCTGATCAGGGGTCTCTTCGGCCAGAACATTCATCGCCGAACACACGATCAGCACGGCAATGATCCTTGCAATAATTTTGGACATAACCCGCGTCTCCCTTTGTTAGACGGCCTATATAGCCTTTATAAGAAACGCTCTGTAAGCCACAGAGATGTTTCAATATTCGTTGTGGTCCGAACCACGGTCAAAGACCAAGGACGGTCCATGACCGTTATATAAAAAACAGATGAATCGGCTGCAATCATATGATAATGGACTTTCGCTCTAATCCCCTGATTTTCACGTTGACCATAGACCGCTGAATTCTGATTTTAAATAGAAATGTAACCACACCTATCTATTTTTGTCAAACTATTATCATTTGGTTGCATACACCCTCTTTTCAGGTTTTTATTTTTCTGATACTAACCAAGAGAAACCAACAACTAGTGTCTGACCGAAAACCTGGAAATTTTGTTGAGTACAAGGCGGGCACAAATTTTAACCGGAGGAATACATAGAGTATTTTGAGGATTAAAATTTGGGACCAACGAAGTAATCGGCAAAATTTACGGTTTTCGGTCGGGCACTAACTACATTGAAAACAAAATTCAGGACGAACCATCAGCATTTCTCAACGCCACATTTTACACTGGACCCTTGGCCTCCGAGCCTTACCCCTGGCCCCTGTGATCCTGATCCTGGTCTCGGTCCTCTTAGGCCGTTATCCTATCCATATCCAGGAGATCGCCTTACTGATCAAGGCCCTGGCCGGACAGGGTCAGGTCAACGAGATTCACTATTCCCTGATCGTCCATGTCCGGCTGCCCAGAGCTATCCTGGCTGCCTTGGTCGGCGGAAGCCTGGCTGTCAGCGGTGCTGCCTTCCAGGGACTGTTCAAAAACCCCCTGGTCAGTTCCGGCATGCTGGGGGTCAGTTCCGGCGCAGGGTTTGGAGCCGCCCTGGCCCTGATCCTTTTTGGCTCAGGCCTGCCGGTTTATCTATTCTCCTTTGGATTCGGTCTTGCCGCCGTGGGTTTAAGCCTTGTCACAGGGCGGTTTGTGGCAGACCGCCAGGCCGTTACCCTGGTTCTGGGCGGCGTAATTGTGGGCTCAATCTTTTCAGCGCTGGTATCCTTTTTAAAATATGTGGCAGATCCATACGATGAACTGCCGGCCATTGTGTTCTGGCTGATGGGCAGCTTGTCCCGGGCCCAGTATCCCGTCATTATTGCCGCCGGCCTGCCCATGCTGCTGGGCTGTATCGGCTTGTATCTAATCCGCTGGCGCCTTAATGTTCTGGCCATGGGGGACAGGGAAGCAAGGGCACTTGGACTCAACCTTACCTGGAACAGACTTTTCGTCATTGTTTGCGCCACCCTGGCAACGGCTTCAGCCGTCTGTGTCTCCGGCGTCATTGGCTGGATCGGGCTTGTGGTTCCCCACATGGGAAGAATGGTGGCAGGTAACAATAATAATGAACTGATCCCGGCCGCATTTTGCCTGGGTGCCTGTTTTCTCATCGTTGTGGATACGGTCAGCCGGCTGATCTCCACAAGCGAAATGCCGTTGGGAATTCTTACTGCCCTTGTGGGCGGCCCATTTTTCATCTACCTGCTCAAGCAGACCAAAGGAAGGCGATGGTAAGACCGTGTCCGATACGCTAATCCAGATCCGGGACGCCGGCTTCTCCCACACCGGCACCCAGGTATTCGCCCAGGTTGACCTCACGGTATCAAAGGGCGAATCCATCTGCCTTTTAGGACCAAACGGCTGCGGTAAAACCACGCTGCTGGACTGTCTTCTCGGCATCAACACCTTGGACAGCGGCAGTATTATAATTGACAAAAAGCCCATCACACAAATGTCTGCAACCCAGACCGCCAGGTATCTGGCCTATGTGCCCCAACGTCACAGCCGCTCTTTTTCCTTTACGGTTATGGATATTCTGCTCATGGGACGCACCCCTTACACCGCCCTTTTTTCCTCTCCATCAGCCCAGGACCGCAAAAAGGCGGAAGCATTGCTGGACAGTCTGGGCCTGATACACCTCAAGGACAGAAATTATACCCGGCTGTCCGGTGGGGAGACCCAACTGGTCATGATCCTGCGGGCTTTGATCCAGGAAACCCCGGTCATCGTCATGGACGAGCCCACAGCCCACCTCGATTTTAAAAATGAGCTGCTGGTCCTTGAAACCATTGTCCGGATGATGCGCGAAAAAGGGCTTACCCTGATCATGGCCACCCACTTTCCCAACCATGCCTTTTTCCTTGAAAATGCGGGGCTTCCCGTGCAGGTCTGTTTCATGCACCAGGGTCGGATCCGAGCGGCAGGCCCACCGTCCCTGGCATTGACCAGTGAGAACATCAGCCGGGTTTTCGGGGTTAAGACCGCGGTGGTCTCCAAACAGATCCAGGACAACGGCTGGATTAAACAGATTATTCCCATTAAAACAATGGACAACATCCCATGAAAAAAACATCTGCACTTTTTTTAATCATCCTTGGCCTGGCCTGCTCCGGCACGGCATCAGCCAAACCGATTTTAACGGAGACAGACGGTCAGGGCCATGTTCTGGCCCTGGACCAGCACCCAGAACGAATCGCCTGCCTCTATGCATTCACAGGACATGTCACCGCCATGCTGGGCCGGGGCAGTGACATGGTGGCCATTGTAAAGGGGCTGAAAAAAGACAAGCTGCTGGAAAAAATAGTGCCACATCTATCATCTCTTCCCGTACCGTCTGCCGGGGGTATCATACACATTGAGTCTCTGATCAAAACCCAGCCTGATATTGTTTTTTTAAAGCCTGAAACCGCAGGCATTGACCAGGAAGTTGAAAAACTCAAGCAATTCGGCATGCCCTATTTTTCAGCCGCCTATTCAGACATGGAAAGCCAGATGCGCGTGATTGAAACCATGGGGCGAATCCTTAACAGAGAAAAAAAAGCCTTGGACTATACCTGCTACTACAGGCAGGCCATTGCCCGGGTAAAAGAAAAAACCGACAGGATCGCAGATGCGGATAAACTGTCGGTATACCATGCCATTAATGAACCTTTCAGGACCGACGGTCCAGGAACCCTTGAAGCGGACTGGACTGGGGCCTGCAACATTCTCAATGTATCGGTGGGCAAGGGTCTTATTGAAAAAAATAGAAACAAACGATTTGCCGGCATGGAGCAAATCCTCATGTGGGACCCTGCAATGATCATTGCCAACGAGGCCCAAACCGCCCAAAAAATTCTATCCGATCCCCAATGGGCCCCCATCAAGGCTGTAAAAACGGGCCGGGTCTTCACCATCCCTGTAGGTATTTCAAGGTGGGGCCATCCGGGGGGACTTGAAACCCCTCTGGCGATTTTGTGGACCGCAAAAACCGCTTACCCTGACCTGTTTACCGATCTTGACCTGAAGACCGAAGTCCGGCAGTTTTACCAGCGTTTTTTTAACCTTCGTTTAGACGACCCGACCATTGAGCGTATTCTCTCAGGAGAGGGCATGCGGACGACTCATAGTAGCAACGAAGGACGTTAACAAAAAAACGTGTCAGCCCACCCCATGAAAGGAACCGTAATTTGCCATCCGCAATCACCCATGCCGTAGTCGGTATTTCGTCCGGCTTAGCGGTTTCTAAAGGAAGCGCCCCAAAACGCTTTTGGGTTCTGTCGATGATTTGCGCAATGCTGCCTGACCTTGATGTGCTGACATTTAAGTTCGGCATTGCCTACGGAAGCTTTTGGGGGCACAGAGGATTTTTTCATTCAATCTTCTTTTCAGTTCTGCTCGGCGGTATCATCGCAACACTCTTTTTCAGAAAAGAAGGCATTCTTTCTAAAAGCCGGCTGTTTTATTTTCTATATTTCAGCGTTGTCGCTTCGACCCACGGCATACTCGACGCCTTTACAAACGGCGGCCTTGGCATTGCCCTTTTATCCCCCTTTGACACTGCACGCTATTTTTTCTGGGCCACACCGATTTATGTTTCGCCCCTTAGCGTCAAGGCATTTATGAGCGGCAAAGGTATTGCCATCTTAAAAAATGAAATCCTATGGGTTTGGTTGCCTTCGATTTTTATGGTTATTGTTGGAAAGTTAAATTACGCACATAGTGCATACAAAAAATAAAGAGCTGTCCGAACACCCGTCTGAAAGCATTGAAGGGAAAAATCCTGTCGGCAAAATCAGCTCCCGAATTGATGCGGTCAACTGAACAATAGAATGGTCGTGCTGTTCACTTTTGTGGTACACCCTGACAAGAGATAACCGCAAAGGGAGTCCATTGAACACGGCTTTAATATATTATGATTATTCAAAGATCCTGTATCTTTTCGACCGGAAAAAGACGGTGTCCCTCAAAGACAGTCAATATCACTAATTTATCTGAAAATACTTGATAAACGATACGGTAATTTCCCTCGACCAACTCACGGATATCGTTTCGTGAAAATTCAGGCACTTCACGATACGCAAGCGGTGCATCAAGCGCTTTGCGTGCACGGTTTCTCAAAATTTCAGTCCATCGCTTTGCCGCCGCAGGATTGTCCATAGCAAAATGCCGCTTAATTGATAACAAATCCTGCTTGGCTGTCTCAGTCCAAAAAAGCTTCACAATATATTGTCCAAGTCTTCATCCGGCAATATTCGTCCATGTTCAAAATCATTCAACCCTCTATTCACAGCATCTACAAAACCGGCCTGTTCGGTCAACAGATCAAAATCTGATGGAGATACAAGAACGGCTGCAGCCTTGCCATTTTGAGTAATAACAAGGGGGCGATGTGACGTTTGAACGTTATGGAGAATCTTTGATGCTTTATTTTTAAAGTCTGACAGCGAAATAATATCTTGGGATATGCTTAACCGTTTCATGACTCCTTCCGTAATAATGTTATTTTTATATTGAATATGGGTCGGAATTCAGACTTAATCAACTTCTATATTCCGCTTTAACCTTCAGTTTAATAAAATAAGAAGCCCGTAATATGCACTTTAAAAAGACGATAGCGAATTAAACAGTTATATTTATAACGAATTAAAGTTCAATATTGACATAAAAACAATGTTATGGTTCTTATAACTTTATGCCAAACAACTTAAAATTTATTGGTGAGAATATCCGTTCTTTCCGGCAATCGCGTAACTGGACCCTGGCACAACTTGCGTTAAAAATCGGAATTCAGGAAGGACCACTGGGCCGCATTGAGCGGGGCGGTAACCTGCCTTCGGCCACGGTTATCTATAATCTGGCCCAGGCACTGGATATCCCTACCGACGCCCTGTTTGCCCCGGACCTATCCCAAGCCAGGGCCGCAGCCACTAAAACAGACACCGCCCATGTAACCATTGAACCGGATGCATCAGTCCCCCAAAAACCGTTGTTATTAGCGTGCAGGAAACTGATGTCCGCTTTTCATACCCTTGAAGACATTCTCGGTGTTCAAAAATACGCCCAGATCCCTTTATCAATTCCATTTGAACCGGACTACGCGGGCATGGAACAGCTTGCAGGCCGGATCAGAACTGCCATGGGCACGGGCGACGCCGTGGTATTTGATTATCTTGAACTCTTTGAAAATTTCGGTTTACGAATTCTTTTGTTTCCCTTCATGAAACCTGCAGAAAATTTGGACGGACTCTCTTTTTTTGAACCTGTTTACCAGAACGCTTTTTTTTTCATCAACGCCCGGAAAAATCCGGAAAAACAACTTTTCTGTCTTGCCACGGAATTGGGCAAAATCCTGATCTTCAATCAAATGAAAATTCGAAAAGACACACTTTTTCCAAATACAGGCACGACATCCGAACCCCGGCCCATCAATCCCGAACGTGCCGCCAAACATTTCGCCGCCACCTTTCTCATGCCTGAAAATGCCATACAAGCCACCGTGAGCCAAATCGGTATTACCCCTGACACCTGGACCTGGGATCTTCTCCTGCGCATCAAACACAGGTTCGGTATCTCCACGGAAGCTTTTGCCTACCGCCTTAAAGAGCTGAAACTGATCACTGAAGACTCAGCCGACACCTACATACAGAAAATAAAAACCCACTACACACAAACCGATTTCGGCGAACCTGATGCTTCCCGCCGGATACTGAACGCTAATGGACGTTTTTTCGACCTTTTGCTGACCGCAGGCCAAGATGGCACCGCCGGACAAGAAATAGAACAAATTTATGCCATGGTCGAGGAGCTGAAACTTGTGAAAATTTAATCCAGTTAAATTAAAACCTTTTATCTCAAAAAGGGACTCCGTGGAGACGAGAATGAAATATTACGCCCACAGTTTGCAAGAAAAGCCTAAACAAGAATGGCAACTGTTGGAAACTCATTTGATGAACGTTGCCAATATGGCGGGTTGTTTTGCCGATAGCTTCCAAGCTAAAAAATGGGGGCAGTGCGCTGGATTGTTACATGATTCCGGCAAAGCAACCTCAGCGTTCCAACGCAGACTGGAAGGCAGCCCGGAACGAGTAGACCACTCAACCTTTGGCGCTATCCTGGCTAAAGAAACAGGAGGGAATCTTGGTCTACTTTTATCCTATGCAATCGCCGGACACCATGGAGGCATCCCGGATGGAGGGGAACAGGAAACCCATCTGCATTTCCGATTAAAACACAAAAAACCACAAGAGACGGAGAATCTTGATGTGTTAAACCCTTGTCTCGACCGAACGTTGAATTTCCCTTTTAAAATATCAAGGGAAACCGGTGGTTTTTCTCTTTCTTTTTTCACTCGAATGATCTTTTCATGCCTTGTTGATGCAGATTTTTTGGATACAGAAAAATTCTGCTCCCCTGAAGTTGCCAGAGAAAGGGTCGATTCCCAGGAAAGGAAAGACTTACTTGAACTCCAACGAAATATGACCGTTTACATGGATGACATTCTTGCAGGAGCGCAACCAACTTATGTAAACGAACTTCGGAAAACCATACTTGAGCAATGCAAAGAAAAAGCCAAATTACAGCCTCAGTTTTTTTCTCTTACAGTGCCTACAGGTGGCGGAAAAACGCTGTCCTCCATGAATTTTGCTTTAGATCATGCAGCGGAGCATGGAATGAACAGGATCATTTATGCGATCCCTTTCACCTCAATCATTGAACAAAATGCGGGAGTTTTTCAAAACATTTTTGGACAAGACTCGGTTCTTGAACATCATTGCAATTACAAGGAATCGGAAGAACCGGAGGAAGCCGTATATAATAGGCGACGCGGTTTGGCTACAGAAAATTGGGACAGCCCGATCATTGTTACCACCAATGTCCAATTTTTCGAGTCTTTCTTTAGTAACAAGTCATCTCGTTGCCGTAAATTGCATAATATTGCCCGCAGTGTCATTGTATTAGACGAAGCCCAGGCAGTCCCTACAGATTATCTTGAGCCTTGCCTTGCCGCTCTTCGGGAATTGGTCGATCACTACGGGTGTACCATTGTTCTATGCACTGCTACCCAGCCGGCTTTTGATGACACAAGCAGTTTGCGTACGGCCTTGCCAAAACTTACAGAGATAATAGATAACCCGGATCAAATTTTTTCAAAATTAAAACGCACCAAAGTTACCTTTATCGGGAAAAAAACGGATGAGGAAGTTGCAAAGCTCATAAATTATGAAAGCCAGGCGTTGTGCATCGCGGCGACCAAAGCTCAAGCCCGTGCAATATTCAATCTTTTGAGTAAAGATGCTGCTGGCATTTTTCATTTATCAACGAATATGTACCCGCAGCACCGAAAACAGGTACTTAAAACAATAAAGGAACGCCTGAAAGAAAATAAAAAATGCGTCGTGGTTTCGACCTCTCTTGTGGAGGCAGGGGTTGACCTGGATTTTCCAGTGGTTTTTCGCGCCATTGCTGGTTTGGATTCCATTGCCCAGGCAGCCGGGCGTTGTAATCGTGAGGGAAAGATGCAAGGTCTTGGCCAAGTTTTTGTTTTTGAGCCGGAAAAAACGCCTCGTATGCCCTGGCTTAATCGCTGTATTTCAAAAACCGCAGAAGCCATGCGCAGTATGCCGGACTGTGACCCCATGAATATCATGGTCATGCGTCGCTACTTTGAATTGCTTTATGACATAGAAGACTTAGATAAAAAACAGATCATGCGCCGATTGAATCCTAAAAGACTTGATAAGGATCTGCTGTTTCCTTTCAAGGAAGTTGCACAAGCTTTCAAATTCATTGAGGAAGATACGGTCGGTGTTGTGATACCCAGGGAATCAGAGGCGCACAAACTGGTGGAGCAACTCAGGCACATTGAATTCCCAGGCACTTTGCTTAGAAAGCTGCAACCATATCTTGTTGCTGTCCGGACCAGAGAATATACCCAACTGTATACAGGAGGAGCAATAGAATTAATTCATGGCGAGATTCCAATATTACAAAATGAGGCGGCTTATAGCGACGATGTGGGTTTAGTTGTGGAAAAAGGCGAGACCTGGAATGCAGATGATCTTATTATTTAAATTACCGAGGAGGAGTTATGGCATTTGGAATCAAGTTGAAAGTCTGGGGTGACTATGCCTGTTTCACCCGCCCGGAGATGAAAGTGGAACGTGTTTCTTATGATGTTATGACACCGTCTGCAGCTCGAGGTATTCTTGAAGCGATTCATTGGAAACCCGCCATTCGCTGGGTTATTGACAAAATACACGTCTTGCATCCCATCAAATTTGACAATGTTCGTCGTAATGAAGTGGCATCTAAAATTCCCAAGCCTAACCCTGCAACGGTTATGAGTAAGGGGAAACGCCTTTATTATCTTGTCGATGACGGCAAAAACAGACAGCAACGGGCAACCACACTGCTTAGAAATGTTGCATATATCATCGAGGCTCATTTTGAAATGACAGATAAAGCCGGTACTGATGATAATGAAGGCAAGCACCTGAGTATCTTTAACAGACGGGCGCAGAATGGACAGTTTTTTCATCAGCCTTGTCTGGGTTGCAGAGAGTTCCCAGCCTCTTTCAAACTGATAAAGAAAGAGATCCCGGCCTCATACTACAAAGGGCATACTAAGGACTTAGGATATATGCTGCTCGATATCGACTTCAATAATAAACGGACACCTTTATTTTTTAAAGCTGTTATGGAAAACGGAATCATATGTCCGCCGAATCCTTTGTCTTCGGAGGTGAAATCATGATTCTCCAAGCCTTGAACAGCTACTATGAAAGAGTGGCTGCGGACGCCGAATCTGATATGCCCCCGTTTGGAACCAGCATTGAAAAGGTCTCTTTCTCCCTGATTATCGATGATTCCGGAGCGCTCAAAGGTGTGGATGATTTAAGGGAACAAAGTGGAAAAAAGCGGCTCCCCAGAAAGATTCCTGTTCCCGCTGCAGTTACCAGAACATCCGGGGTAAAAGCCAATTTTTTATGGGATAAAGCAGCTTATGTGTTTGGTGCTGATGCTGATGGCCCTACCGATGATAATAAATCACGGTTTGAATCTTTCCAGGCCTTATTCCAGGAAGTATGTCAAGGCATTGAAGATAACGCCGTCAACTCAGTATTGGCCTTTCTCCAACAATGGGACAGAATGAAAGCTGAATCTGTGCTTGCAAAATATCATCCTTGGGATGATCTATGTAACGCCAATTTTGTGTTCCGACTGGATGGTGTTCCCGGCTACATTCATGAACGAAATCTTATCCGCGAAGCTTGGCTTAAACATATTCAGCAGTCTAACAATGCCCCCCATATCCAATGCATGGTCAATGGTGAAAAAAATGTTCCTCAGGCAAGAGTCCATACCCCAATAAAGGGTGTTAGAGGCGGACAGACATCTGGGGGATATATTGTTTCGTATAATGCAACGGCTTTTGTTTCTTATGGACAAGACAAAGCCGCTGTAAGTGAAATGTCTGCTTTTGCTTATACCACAGCGTTAAATGCCTTATTGTCATCCAATAGCCGCCAGCATATCGTTATCGGAGATATGACTCTGGTTTTTTGGGCAGAAAAACCCAGCCCGGCCGAAGACATTTTTGCCGACCTTTTTGATCCGCCTGAAATCGAGCCAAACGCTTCGAAAGAAAGTCATGACGACCAGGAAACAGCCAAAAAAATACATGGGCTTTTACATGCGGTCAAAGGCGGCCGCAGGGTAACCGATATAATACCCGACCTGGATGATTCGGTTCGCTTTTATATTTTAGGGTTATCACCTAATGCTGCCCGACTCTCCATTCGCTTTTGGGAAGTGGACAGTTTCGGCAATCTACTGAAACGAATAAGCCGGTACTTTGATCAGCTTTCCATTACAAGACAGTTTAACAATGAACCGGAATATCCGCCTCTTTGGCGCTTGCTTTGCCAGACGGCTGCCTTGGGGAAAAGTGAGAATGTCTCGCCGGTATTGGCAGGTAGTATGGCACGTGCAATCTTAACAGATTCGCGCTTTCCGCAAAACCTGCTACCTCTTGTTCTCCAACGTATCCGCAGTGAACACAATATAACTTATTTTCGTGCGGCCTTGCTTAAAGCGTATCTTATCCGCAACTCAACCGCGACAAATTTAAAGGAGGTTTCCATGACGCTGGACGTAGAGAGAACCGATGGACCGTATCTGCTGGGCCGTCTTTTCTCAGTTCTGGAAAAAGCACAGGAAGAGGCTATCCCCGGTGCCAATGCAACCATGAAAGACCGCTATCTTTCATCTGCATCTGCAACACCGGGGCTTGTTTTCCATATGATCTTAAAGAACTCAACCAATCATATTGCCAAACTTAGAAAAGATCCTGAAAAAACCGGAAAGGCAACGTATTTTGAAAAACTGATCCAAGAAATTGTGGATAAATTTGATGCGTTTCCGTCAACACTTCCTGCCGAGGCGCAAGGCCTTTTTATGATTGGGTACTACCATCAGCGCAAAAACTTTTTCACAAAAAAAATCGAGGAGAATTAAACAATGACTGCAATTGCCAACCGGTACGAATTTGTACTGCTGTTTGATGTGGAAAATGGAAACCCCAATGGTGATCCGGATGCAGGCAACTTACCCCGTTTTGATCCTGAGACCGGGTATGGACTCGTAACAGATGTATGCCTTAAACGGAAAATAAGAAATCATGTATCCATTCTAATGGACGGAAAACCGGGGTATAACATTTATATTCAGGAAAAGGCCGTACTCAATGAAACCAACAAATTGGCGTATAAGGAATATAATCTTGAACCCCAGAAAAAGAAGCTTCCTAAAAAAGAAGAAGATGCCAAAAAAGTTACCGGCTGGATGTGCAGCAATTTTTTCGACGTGCGCGCATTTGGGGCGGTAATGACTACCGAAGTTAATTGCGGTCAAGTCCGAGGGCCAGTACAACTGGCTTTTGCTAAAAGCGTCGAGCCGATTTTTTCCCAGGAGATAAGCATTACCCGCATGGCAGTTACAAATATAAAAGATCTGGAAAAAGAAAGAACTATGGGGCGCAAACACATTGTTCCTTATGGACTTTATATTGCAAAAGGGTTCATCTCTGCACCCTTGGCTGCCAAAACCGGATTCAGTGATGAGGATTTGCAGTTACTTTGGAATGCTTTGAGCAATATGTTTGAACATGATCGTTCCGCTGCCCGGGGATTCATGAGCAGCCGCAAACTAATTGTATTCAAGCACGACAGCGAATTAGGAAATGCTCCCGCCCATAAGCTCTTTGATGCAATAAACGTTGAACGAAAAGACAATACCCGTCCTGCACGCCAATTTGATGATTATTCAGTCATAATAAATAAAGAGACAATCCCCAGCGGGGTAACCGTACAAGAATTAATGTAAACATAACGCAGATCAAGTCATAAAGGCAAAAGATGCTTTACTTTCTACAAAACCTGGACAAAGACCTCCAAAAAGCCCTGATAACCCAACTACGCAACCTGTGGACCCACACCTCCACAGCCATTGAGGGTAACACGCTGACTTTAGGGGAAACCGCCTTTGTTCTTGAAGAGGGATTGACCGTTTCAGGCAAGCCCCTGAAAGACCATGAAGAAGTCGTGGGACACGCCAGGGCCATTGATCTGATTTATGATCTGCTGGAGCAGGGGATGCCTTTGAAAGAGGAGGCGCTGTTCAACCTTCATAAAGCCGTTCAGACACATGTTGTGCTTGATGTTTACAAACCTGTGGGGGGCTGGAAAAAAGAGCCCAATTCAACGGTCGGGGTGGTTGATGAAAAGCAGGTGGTTTTTGAATATGCGGATCCCCGGGATGTGCCGCCGCTTATGAAACAATGGTTTTCGCTGTACCATGAACTTATGGCCGCGGCTGTTCCCGGGGATAAGGAAAAGGCGTTACAGGCCTATGTTGCGCTTCATGTTGCCTTTGTCCGCATCCACCCCTTTTTTGACGGAAACGGCAGAATGGCAAGGCTGGTTGCCAACCTGCCGGTGTTAAAGGCCGGCTTGCCGCCGGTTATTGTGCCCAGGGAACAGCGCAAAGCGTATATTGACGCCCTGTCCCAATACCATCATGCCGTAGGGCAAATTGAAAAAGGGGGAGAACTGCTGCCGGAACCGGATGCATTAAAACCCTTTACCACTTTTTGTGAACAGGCCTGGCGAGCAACCATGGAAATGGTGGATGAAATTCACAAAAAACAACAGATCCGCACCGGGAAAAATAAATGACCGTGTATCAGGAAAAGGACTATCTGCCCTTATCCGCACTCCAGCATATTCTTTTCTGCCCGCGTCAATGCGCCCTGATTCATATTGAACAGCTATGGGAAGAAAATCTGTTCACGGCCCAGGGCCGGATCATGCACGAAAGGGTGGACAGAGGCGACCAGGCAGACAAGGGTAAAATCAAAATTGAATATGGACTGCCCCTGAAATCCGCACGCCTGGGCATCACAGGCAAGGCCGATGTGGTCGAATTCCACCGGACGGATGCTTGCCTTCAAAAATGGGTTCCCTTCCCTGTGGAGTACAAGCGCGGAAAACCCAAAAAAGATCTCTCCGATAAGGTCCAGCTCTGTGCCCAGGCCATGTGCCTTGAGGAGATGCTTGATATCGACATCCCCTCCGGCGCACTATTTTATGGAAAGACAAGGCGCCGCCTGGAAGTGGAGTTTGATGAAAAGTTGCGGCAGAAGACCACAGAAGCGGCAGAACAACTTCATGCCATGTTTGAATCGGGAATCACCCCACCACCTGAGTATGCTAAAAAATGTGACACCTGCTCATTTATTTCACAGTGCATGCCAAAGGCCATAGAAAAAAAACGGACCGTTGCTGCCTGGTTAAACCGCATGGTCCGGAAAGATATTGCCGAATGAAAAAACATCTTAACACCTTGTTTGTCACCACCCAGGGGGCATATCTGGGCAAAGACGGGGAGACCGTTGCCGTTAAAATCGAACAGAAAACCGTATTGCGGATTCCCATTCACACCCTTGACGGCATTGTCTGTTTTGGTTCCGTGGGGTGCAGTCCGTACCTGATGGGATTTTGCGCCGAAAAAGACGTGACGATCAGTTTTTTGAGCGAATATGGAAAATTTCTGGCCATGGTCAAAGGCCCGGTTTCGGGCAATGTTTTATTGCGCAGAAAGCAATTCCGGATGGCGGACAAGCCGGATGTTTCGGCACAGGTGGCAGGCTTTGTCCTGACCGGAAAAATTGCAAACTGCCGGACTGTCCTTGAACGCAGCCTGCGGGATCATTCGGAAAAAATGGACCGGGACGCCGTCAAAAAAGTATCCAAGCGGCTGTCAATGTACATTCAAAAAGAGCTGCAAAAAGACAATCTGGACACTCTTCGGGGCATTGAAGGAGATGCCGCCCACCAGTATTTCAGCGTGTTTGATGAATTGATCTTTCAGCAGCAGGAGGCGTTTGCCTTTTCAGGACGGAACCGAAGACCGCCGACCGACAGGATAAATTGTCTGCTCTCTTTTGTTTATACGCTTCTGGTTCATGATGTCAGATCAGCCCTGGAGTCGGTGGGCCTGGACCCGGCAGTTGGGTTTCTTCACCGGGACCGTCCGGGCAGACCCGGCCTTGCCCTGGATATGATGGAGGAGTTCAGGCCTTTTCTTGCCGACAGGCTTGTGCTGTCAATGATCAACAGGGGCCAGGTTAAGCCGGAAGGCTTTACCATAAAAGAATCCGGCGCGGTTCATATGGATGATGATACCCGGAAAACCGTGCTGACGACATATCAGAAAAGAAAACAGGAAAGCCTGGTCCATCCGTTTTTAAATGAAAAAATCCAGATCGGAACCTTATTTTTCATCCAGGCCCTGCTTCTGGCACGGTTTATCCGTGGGGATCTTGACGGCTACGCGCCGTTTATCTGGAAATAAAAACAGGAGTTAAAAGTGCTGGTATTGGTAAGCTATGACGTTTCCATAGAGGAAAAAGGCGCAAAACGGTTACGCCGGGTTGCAAAAGCATGTCAGAACTACGGTCAACGGGTTCAATACTCTGTGTTTGAGTGTGTTGTTGATCCGGCACAGTGGACAATTTTAAGGCAAAATCTGATTGATGAAATAAATCCTGACATAGACAGTTTAAGGTTTTATTTTCTGGGATCAAACTGGAAAAGGCGGGTTGAACATATCGGGGCCAAAAAGTCGATTGATTTTGATGCCCCCCTAATCCTGTAAAAAAATGCGAACCATAAGTTCGAATTTTGCTAAAAGCCTAATCAGGTTCATATATATGGATCTTGCAAGATCATATATTTATAAGATCGCGTTCTCAAAACCATTTGAAATCATAATGTTTTCCTAATCAACAGTTCAATCTCATTTGAAAAACAACATATTTTTGGAAGAATCGCTCTTTGACAATTTATTTTTGTTAAATTATAGCAGGTTAACATAGTAACAGTCGCCCCCCATGCGGGGGCGTGGATTGAAACAGGAATGGAAAAGGCTTTTTCGACGAAAGAGAAAGTCGCCCCCCATGCGGGGGCGTGGATTGAAACGTGCTTCCGAGTGATATCTTCCAAATCCTGTGGTCGCCCCCCATGCGGGGGCGTGGATTGAAACTTGGGAAGATTGGGGTAGTCGATTGGCGATCGAGTCGCCCCCCATGCGGGGGCGTGGATTGAAACAGGTTTATGATGAAGACCAGGAGTTGTGGGTGTGTCGCCCCCCATGCGGGGGCGTGGATTGAAACATGGTGAATTCGGGAAAAAGGAATCATATTCTGCCGGTCGCCCCCCATGCGGGGGCGTGGATTGAAACAAACCGATATCAGACAGCACTTTGAATTTTTTAAGGTCGCCCCCCATGCGGGGGCGTGGATTGAAACTTAGATTGGTAAACTATAACCCCGGTTTTTGGCCAGTCGCCCCCCATGCGGGGGCGTGGATTGAAACCTCCAGTAAGGTTAATGCCCGAATCTGTTAATTAAGTCGCCCCCCATGCGGGGGCGTGGATTGAAACCCAAGTTCCATGAGTTCTGCCAAAATCGTTTCGGTCGCCCCCCATGCGGGGGCGTGGATTGAAACTTGGAATTGTGCAATAGCCGAAAGCCGCTTGGATTATCTCAGGGCGCCCCAGATTGAACTTTCAGGATAGGGCATAAGAATAACTTACAAAAACGGATCTTGAACCCAATTGAAACATGGAAACCTAAATGCCTCCACGAAAGCATATCCTTCAAGACAATGTCTTTTATGTGCCATAAAAATTTGGTCCAAATCCAGCCTCTATTTTTTTAGTCAATATTATTCGCCCGCTTTTTGAAAGATGCCCACTGTCGACGACTTACGAATTTAAGATCGTATAGCTATTGGCAGCAAAAAAGCTGTATATTCAAAAAAAACATATCGTATATGGGTTAATCAAAGAAACCATATCTATTGTTGAGGTTCAAGAATGAAGAAAAAATGTTCAAAATAATTGGAATTTCTAATGGTTTCCCTGATAGACAGATCTCCCGGTTCAATGATACAGATAAAGTGAGTTTCTCTTTAATTAATTTTTAGCTTTAAACAACGCCGGTTAAAACGAATGAATGATTTGCCTGTCACTATATTGGCCCATTCTGCCTAATTAACTCGGACTGAATTACTGCGGCGTTTCTTGAAATACCTTAGTTTTGCAAACTTTTGCACTTTTTCAAACACTTAAGAAAGATCTAAATATCAAAGGAGAAGCAACATGTACCGAGTTTATGCAAGAATCGTATCCGGGATTATCTGTCTATCAGTGCTGACAGGGACGGGATGTATTGCTGTTCCCTATCAGGAATTTAAAACCTACGACCAAGCGTTTACGGAAACCAAAACCGCCACTGAAAAGTTCCTTCTGGAATATGACACGGAATTGGAGGAACAGAACAAAGCCCAGGAAAAAACCAAATCTGCAGGAGACGGGACACCATTCCCTGCAACGGTGAACTTAGCGCCCGTGATGAATCCGTCAAAGGCCACGACGCCGCTAACGGCCAGGTATGATGCCCTGAGGATAGTGTCCGATTTCAACACAGTACTCATCACCCTTGCAGAGGGGAAATCCTCTAAAGAAGTTCAAACGGTTGCTGATTCACTGATTTCCAGTCTAAATAAATTCGGTACCCTGATCGGGGAAACAGAATTGATACCCTATGCCGCCCCAGTGGGAAAACTGGTGTCTACGCTGATCCAAAAACTGAACGAAGCCCAGAACAGGAAACAGTTCATCGCTGCTTTGACGGCAGGGGAACCTGTCGTTCAAGCCATCCTGGATCTGTTTGCCCAGGACGCCCAGGACATATATAGAGTTAAAGCCTTAAAGGCCACCGGAAAATGGTCGGATTACCAGGATAAGGCAGCCGCGTTCAACCGCCAGATCCAATCGTTAGCCAGAGATTACAAAAAACCGTCAGACAACAAAACGATTACCCGAATCAAGAAAGTTGAAGCAGAGATGCAGAAGATATACGCCCGAACTGGTCTGAAATATAAAGCCGTCCTTGATCCCCAGGGGAAAAAGCCATTTGACGACTTGGTGTTCAGCCAGTTTGAACAGACCCTTGTCCAAGCCGGAGATGCCGCGAAGGGATATGAGACCGTGATTAAAGAGCAGCAGGCCTTTTATGAACTGAGCATTTCCTATGGCCGTTTATTGGGAAAAACCAAGACCGCCCTGACCACGGTCCGGCTTGCCTTGGATAAACCTGAGGACATTCATCAGCAGGCTACGGACTTGATTGCCTTTGTATTTGAGGTCAAGCGGGACTGGAACGCTCTGGAAAAAGCTAGACAATCAGGATCGGGCCAATAAATATGAACTAATTAACTATATATGGAGGCAGCATGGAATTTCAGGATGAATTTAACCGGCTTCAGCAGATTATCACTTCGGATAATCATGATATTGACGATGCCCAGCGTGATCTCGCCAGAACGGCAAAGAACAAATTAATAAACGATGCTGTTGAAACGGTTCTTGACAGTATGGACAAGCGATCTGGGGCCTATGAGAATTTAATTACCAAACTTAAGGCCATCGTGGATGGTATCAAGGCCAACCAGCTGGCCACGGCCTTGGAGAGCCTGGATAAATGGGTGACAGAAGTTAATGAGGCAGCAGATGGTGGATAGGATAAAATAAACGACCCCACCAAATCGATATATTGATACCGGGACTATAAATAAACAAAATTATTGAAAAGGTTCTTTTACTAATGAAAAAAAATAATTTATTTCCAGTTACATTTTTTATCGTATTCATCATGGTGGGGTGTACGGCAAGCTTAGAAAGCTATAATAGAGAATCTTGTAAAAGCATTCCGGATGATAACGTATTTAATGTGCTACAAAATAATTGTGTGAGTTGTCACAAAAAAGATTTTCAAACCAAATTGGATATTTGTAGTAGAAAAACGATCATTATTGATGCCGTAAAAAATGGCAGAATGCCCAAGTATGGTTCGATTTCGGAAAATGACAAAAATACCATTATTGAATGGCCTACGGACACAAACGAATAACGAAATAATCAGTTTGATTTAACAAAATATTGTCAGCAAAAGCCCTTACAGGCGGCCATCCAAGCCGGTGTTCAACTGAATGGCACCCAAGGATGTGCCGTCACTTATGCAACAATGGTTTACACTGTACCATGAGCTTATGGCCGTTGCTGCGCCCGGGAACTATGTTGCGCTTCATGTCTCTTTTGTCCCTATCCATCCGTTAAGAAACCATTCAAACATTTGACCGTTGCCCAAACGGACGTTGTACCGAATCCCCCAAAAACAGGTCTTATGTCATTCTGTAAAGATATTTGATTGTCAATAATATTGACAATCAAATATGTAATCTTATATTACAAAAAATGGAACAGGTTGATATTAGCATTGGCCATCAAAATATTTAAACAGGAAGATATTAGGTGACGGATAACGAATTCAAATCCAAGGTAGCTTTTATCGTTGAAACCGATGGTTTGCTCAAAGACTATCTGGAATCCATCGTAATCAAGCAGATCAAGTCTGAAATGAAGGACGATGGATTCAACGATGTGACACCGAACCACGTTCATGCCGCGTTGATATTAAAAAACATTTCCCCCTGCGCCTTGAAAAAATTTGCAACAACCATGCGGATGTCCAGGGCTGCAGCCTCGGCTCTGGTGGATCGCATGGTTCGGGCGGGGATAGTACAGCGGGAAGCCAATCCGGATAATCGCAGGGAGGTGTTACTGACGGTGAACCCGGAATTTGAGGCCCATGTCGGACATGTTCGGTCCGAGATGATCCGGTGGTTTGAAGCCCTTACCAATAAAATGGGAATTGAAAATTTTGAAAAATGGCACACGGCAATGGTCGCCCTGAACAAAGTGCTCACTGAAGAGATCCATGCCGGACATACACAAAAATAACATCGATCGCGTAGGTTGAGTTGAACGAAGTGAAACCCAACAACTTATTCGTGTCGGGTTATCGGCGTTGGGTTTCGTTCCTCAACCCAACCTACAGCAAATTCGTATGCCTAAATATTACCAAGGCCTATGATTCAACTATCGAAAATTTTAGGAAGTTTTAACGTGAATAAAAAAATGAAATTTTTTGGCGACCGGTCAATTGTTGCCATGCTTGCGCTGCTCAGCGCTTTTCCGCCGCTGTCGACGGATCTATATCTGCCCGCCCTTCCCCACGTGGCCGAGGCCCTGCATACCAATCAAACCCTGGCCAATTTAACCCTGAGTTTATTTCTAGTATTTTTTGCGCTGGGCATATTGATCTGGGGACCTGTCAGCGAGAAGTACGGTAGAAAGCCGATTCTTTTGACAGGACTTGTCCTTTACACCCTGGGCAGCGCCGGCTGTGCGCTTTCCACCAATGCGGCCATGCTCATTGTCAGCAGGATCGTCCAGGGATTTGGCGGCGGTGCTGCCGAAGCGGTTGCCACGGCAATGGTCAAGGACATGTATTCGGGCCGCAAACGCGAATCGGTTCTGGCGTTTGTCATGGCCATGGTGGTTGTGGCACCGGTGGTGGCGCCTGTGGCCGGTGCCATGATTTTAAAAGTCACGACCTGGGATGTCATTTTCTGGCTTTTGACAGGGATTGGCGTATTGTCCTTTTTACTGTCCTTGCGTCTGGATGAGACCCTTGAGCAACGGTATTCCGGTTCTCTTGTCCATTCCCTGGGGCGACTTGGCGTAGTACTTAAAAATCCGGGATTTTCGGCACTGCTGATTGTATTTTCGCTTATTCCGTTGCCGCTATTGGCCTTTATTGGTGTCTCCGCCTTTATTTATATCAACGGATTCGGCATGACCGAGCAGATGTATGGTTATTACTTCGGATTGAACGCTTTGGGATCGCTGGTAGGTCCATTGCTCTACATTCGAATCTCCCGCATGATATCCCCCGGCAACATTATTGCCTGTTGTATGGGAATCCTTGCCCTTACCGGCACCTTCCTTATATTGGCCGGCAGCGACTCCCCGGTTTTGTTTGCCCTTGGTATGCTCACCGCAACGGTTGTGGTCAGCATGCTGCGCCCGCCTACGGCGAATCTACTTTTGTCACAGCAGGACACAGACACAGGTTCTGCAGCCTCTTTGATCAATTTCACGGCACTGTTCATGGGCAGTTTAGGTATGTTTCTGATCTCGTTTGAAAAGGTAAGTGGCCTGATCTCCTGCCTGGGCCTCATGCAGATCGTCGTGGGGATTGTTTGCGGTGGTCTTTGGCTGATACTCAGACATCGTCCTATTATCCGTCAGCCCGGATAATCAGACCGGATAATTGGGTTTATAAATTATCCAGCACCTTCCGAATTTTTTTGGCAAGATCATTTGTTGAAAATGGTTTCTGAATAAAGGCCACTCCGCCATCGAGAACGCCTTTGTGCGTAATGACATCGGCTGCATATCCGGACATGAATAATAATTTGATTTCAGGAAAAACCGTTGTCACTTTTTTTGCCAGATCCCGTCCGTTCATTTCAGGCATAACCACGTCGGTCATAAGAAGGTCTATTTTTCCCACATGTTCATTGGTGATACGTATTGCGTGGGCAGGGCCGTCGGCAGGCAAGACCGAATACCCCTTCCGCTCAAGCATCATTCTTGTCATTTTAAGAATAGCGGGTTCATCCTCCACCAGCAAAATGGTTTCATTTCCGGTGGGGACAGGTTTTAGAGGAATGGTTTGTTCCCGGGGTTCCTCGGACGCTCGGAATCTTGGCAAATATATTTTAAAACAGGTTCCCTGATCCGGTTCGCTGTAAACATTGATAAAGCCGTGATTCTGTTTAACGATACCATAAATTATAGCAAGGCCCAGACCTGTGCCTTCACCCATATTTTTGGTGGTGAAAAATGGTTCAAACAAATTGTTCAACGTCTCTTTGTTCATGCCGCAGCCGTTATCCGTCACCGTCAGCATCACATAGTCTCCGGTGATAACTCCTGTATGACCGGCACAATATGCCTGATCAAACGTCTTATTTTGGGTTTCAATGGTGAGTTTACCCACACCGGCAATGGCATCCCGGGCATTGACACAAAGGTTGGCCAGGATTTGATTGATCTGGCTTGGGTCTATTTTGACCGGCCACAACAAATCGTCTGGTATCCATGACATTTCAATATCCTCGCCAATGAGTCTGCGCAGCATTTTGAGCATACTGTCCACAGCATCGTTCAGGTCAAGCACTTCCGGGGAGATGATCTGTTTTCTGGCAAAGGTCAGCAATTGTTTTGTCAGATCCGCCGATCGTTCGGCAGCTTTCTGAATTTCCTCAAGATCAGCATATAGATCATGGCTGCTGTCTATTTTTTCAAAGGCCAGCTCTACATATCCAAGGATGACCCCCAGCATATTATTAAAATCATGGGCCACGCCGCCTGCCAACCGCCCAACTGCCTCCATTTTCTGGGCCTGGTTGAGTTGTTTTTGCAGTTCTTCTCGTTCGGCATCTGCCTTTTTACGTTCGGTGATGTCTTCAATAATACTGATAATACCCGTAACCCCATCGTTTTCATCGCGGATATAATCCCAGTTTATCTGGACATCTATCTCCCGGTCATCCTTGGTTTTTTCCCGGGTGGCATACATGGTGGGTTCAGGTTCCTTGGTGATAATATTCTGATAATATTCCATGATTTGATCGCGATGGTCATCATCTACCGTCAAGTCCCATAGATGCATGCCGATCAATTGATCCGGTTCGTAACCTCGTATGTGATGATGGGCAGGGTTGCTGTAAACAATCTTGCCGTCTAAATCGGTAAGCTGGATACCAAAAGGCGCGGTATTTACAAGCGTTCTGAACTTTTCTTCACTTTGCTTAAGTGTGTTTTCCGCTCGTTTACGCTCGGAGATATCGATATCAAGACAAAAAAGTTCCCGCTCACGCCCCGGTACCTCGACAATGACATGATGGGAAATCACCGGTACCTGGGACCCATCTTTATGCCTCAGCAACAGTTCTCCCGACGGAAAGGGCCGGCCTGACTCCGCCATTTCACGCATCCCTTCAGTAACGAAATCCCTCATTTCAGGCGGGATAATCAGATCAAGAAGGCTGCACCCGATCGCCTCTTGCTGAGTATATCCATAAAGCTTTTCCGATGCTTTATTCCAATATTGAGTCGTACCATCGAAGCCATATCCCTGAACAGCGACAGCGTCGACATTCTCCATCAAATTCCGAAATCTTTTTTCACTTTCTTGCAAAAATTTTTCCGTTTTTTGACGCTCGGTAATGTCCTTTGCAACAGCATAATAATATGTTGTATTCTCAAATCTAATTTTTTGGCCGATCACTTCGACTGATATTAAATCACCGTTTCCGGTTTTATGAATGGTTTCAAATCTTTTAGGCGTATTAAAGGGCACCTCATCCCAAAAAGATAAAAATTGTTCTATTGAAACTTTTTGATCCACATCATCGATATGCAACTGAAGGATGTCGCCTTTTTTACGATCCAAACACGTGCATGCACCGTGGTTTGCATCAATAATTTTGCCTTTATCGGATATTAAATAAACGGCATCAGAAATGGTCTCAAACAATTGGTGGTACTTTTTTTCGCTCTCTGTTATCTGCTTGATGAAAATTAAATTTTCAATTAATCTTGTAATTCTCAGCCCGATTATTTTAAACAAATACTTCTCATTATCGCTCCAATCATGCTTACTTTCGCAATGATGCATGCCGAACATCCAGGCGTCATCATTCTTCGGCTTCAATGCCATGAATATCATGGACTTAACTTCGAACTGTAAGGCAATGTCATTGCGCATTTCTTTGCCTGCAGGCGGATCAATTTCCAGACATCCATTATTTTTAAGCGCGCGGTTGCAGTATTGAGCCATATCACGGGTCATCGGCACCGTTGCATTCAAAGCCTTGGCACCGGGAAACAACGGTGTTGTTCTTTCATATGCCACGTCAAATTTCGGTAAATCAGGATTACAAGGATAGAACAGCCAGACCCGATCGCATGAAAAAAGCGCAAGTAATTTTTCAAGAATTTGATCTAAGACGTCATCAGCCTCGGATTGTATATTGATGATCGCTTCAATTTCTTCTATGGCAAATAAGATGCGATCCGGATTATTGAAATTCATAAAAGACTCCAGTACGGTCTTCGACTTGCTGAAAAAAATTCTGCATAGGTATCCCAAGCCTACTTCATCATCATATTATTTTAATCCAAAAGACAAGAACCAGTTGTTAATATTGGGGTTATTTAATATTTCTTTAGACTCTCAATCTAAAAGATGAAAATTTTATCGAAACGAGTGGCAACATTGAAAAAGAACTATTTCCTGACGAATGATCACCGAATATCATTGTAACCCTTTTTGTATGGCTCTCTGATTCTGCACCGTAAATCAACGAAAAAAGAATATCATTCCAATGAAATGAAGTAAATCAAAACCAAAGATTAATCGTATAAAAGATCTTTGCCCAGAACTTTTTGACAAAAAAAATCGATATTAGTATGGTTTGCCCCCCAAGCAAAGAATGAAAGCATGAAAGGATCAAATCAAATGTCAGAGTGTGTACATAAAAATTACGTTAACGGCAAATTCATGGACAACAAAACCGGAGAACGATTTTCTGTGGTCAACCCTGCTACCGGAGAAGAGATTTACCAGGTGGAAAAGGCTGACGAATATGTCCTTAATACCGCTGTGGAAAGTGCAAAAAAAGGGTTTCAGACCTGGTCGGCCATGGATGCGACACAGCGCAGCCGGATTCTCATGAAAGCCGTATCCATTCTGCAGGAAAAAAATGATGAATTGGCCCGCATTGAAGTCTTAGATACCGGTAAACCCCTGCAGGAGGCGGCCGAGGTGGATGTCATTACCGGCGCGGAGGTCATAGAATTTTTTGCAGGTATCGCACCGGGAATCGAAGGCTGCCAGCAGGACCTTGGCCGGGATTTTTACTATACCCGCAGGGAACCTTTAGGGGTGTGTGCCGGTATTGGCGCCTGGAATTATCCCATCCAGATTGCCTGCTGGAAATCCGGACCTGCCCTTGCCTGTGGCAACAGCATGATCTTCAAACCCTCTGAAGAGACCCCCAGAGGCGCCCTTGAGCTGGCACAGGTGTACACCGAGGCCGGTGTGCCCGACGGGGTGTTCAATGTTGTCCAGGGAGCTGCGGGTGTGGGGCAGTGGCTCACAGGGTGCCCGGACATTGAAAAAGTTTCGTTTACCGGCGAAGTGGGAACAGGAAAAAAGGTGATGGCCAGTGCGGCCACAACCCTCAAAGATGTGACCATGGAGCTTGGGGGCAAATCCCCGTTAATTGTATTTGAAGATGCGGACATAGACGATGCGGTCAGTGCGGCTATGCTGGGCAATTTCTACACCCAGGGGGAGATCTGCACCAACTGCACCCGGGTCTTTGTTCATGAAAAAATAAAACCGTTGTTTCTGGAAACGCTTTTATCACGGATCAAAGCCAACATCAAAATGGGGGACCCCATGGACCTTGCCACCAACTTTGGCGCCCTGATATCCAAAAACCATCGGGACAAAGTTCTGGAATATATTGAATCTGCGCGGCAAGAGGGTGCAACCCAGTTATGCGGAGATACGCTGCCCGATCTGCCCGGGCCTTTGCACAACGGTTATTTTATCCCCCCCGTGGTCTTTTCCGACTGCACTGATGATATGACCATTGTCAAAGAAGAGATCTTTGGACCGGTGATGGCGGTGCTTGGGTTTGATGACGAAGAGACCGTAATTCAACGAGCCAATGCCACCCTCTATGGTCTGGCAGCCGGGGTGTTCACCAAAGATATTCAGCGGGCCCACCGGGTGATCCACCGGCTTGAGGCAGGTATCTGCTGGATCAATGCATACGGCAATTCTCCGGCCCAGATGGCTGTGGGCGGGTACAAAAATTCGGGGATCGGCCGGGAAAACGGCGCTGAAACCATCCGTCACTACACCCAGGTCAAATCTGTGTACATGGGTATGGGACCCATTGAATCGCCCTTTTAACCCCTTTTAATTTATTCTTTTTCACAGCTTAATAATTATTTGGCCGTGGTGCATTTTATATGCGTCACGGCCTTTTTTTTATCCAGATCAATCATCTTAACTTTATGGCATCGTGCCCTAAGGCTTCACTAAAAAATAGCTTGACTTCATCTTAACGCATCTATACCCTCCTTAAGGTCGAACCAAATAAACCATGGCGACAAAACACCAAAAGACGATAACTAATTAAAAATAAATAATAACACCCATAAACTGCATGTAAAAGCATTTCAGACAAACAATAAAAGCACATATAGAACAGCCAAATGGTAGGACATTAATGAACATAAACCATCTCATCAATTTTAAACCTGTCACAGGCACCAACAAATCCGAAGCCATCCGGCTTCAGATTGAGGCGGCTATTCTGGACAATATTTTTCAGCCCGGAGACCGGCTCCCCAGTGAGCGGGAACTGCAAGAGGCGTTTAAAACCAGCAGGGGATCGGTTCGGGAAGCCTTGGGAGCGTTGAAACAAAAAGGGCTTTTAGAAGCCAGAAAAGGGGCCCGGGGCGGTTACTACATCCGGGAGATAGATATCAACGACACCATTGACCAACTGGCCGTAATGATCAAACACCAGCAGATGCCCCTGGCAAAACTGCTGGAGTTCCAATATGCCATGGACCAGGCCGTCCTGGCTGCAGCCGTCACCAACAGCAAACCGTCGGATATCGATCAACTGGATGCCATGGCTGATGAACTGGTCTTGTTGTGCAAAACCCAAAACCCGGATTATGAGCAGATTTCAGCCATAGACAAAAACCTGAACCTGCTCATGGTCAAAATGACGGAAAATCCTTTTTTTGAATGGATGATGCGATCTGTTCAACTCACCTTCAGATCCTATGAGTTTGTTGTATACCAGACACCGTCCGTGCGCAACGCCATTGCTCTGAACTGGAAGAATGTCGCCCTGGCCGTCAGGCAACGTGATTTTCAAAGGGCCACCAGACTGTATGGCCACTGGTATGTGTTATTGGAACAATGCCTTCGCAAACAGTTTGGCGACAAGGTGTTCGAGCAAAAAACAGCACAGCCCGGTGCGTCCGACACTCAAAATTAAGATTTAAGAACGCATTTTGCGTTAAGCAGCATAAGGAGCAATTTATTTATGACAAAAAAACAATATGACTACATTATCATCGGAGGAGGCTCGGCCGGTTGTGCCCTGGCCAACAGACTGAGCGCATCGCCTGACAACCGGGTCCTGGTGCTGGACGCAGGACGCCCCGACTATATATGGGATCTGTTTATACACATGCCCGCAGGGCTCACCGTTCCTTTGGGCAACAAATGGTATGACTGGTGTTACGAGTCCGACCCGGAACCGTTCATGAACAACCGGCGGATTTTCCATGGCCGGGGAAAGGTGCTTGGCGGCTCCAGTTCCATCAACGGCATGATCTATATCCGGGGAAATGCCATGGATTATCAGCGCTGGTCAAAGGATAAAGGCATGGAGAACTGGGATTATGCCCATTGTTTGCCCTACTTCAAACGCCTGGAAGACAGAATGGCCAACCCGGACAAATACCACGGTAAAAAAGGACCGCTGAATCTGGAGGTTGGCCCGTGCACCAATCCGTTGTTCCAGGCGTTTTTCAAGGCGGTTCAGGAGGCGGGGTTTCCATTGACCAAAGATGTAAACGGATTCCGCCAGGAAGGGTTTGCCCCCTTTGATCGAAACATCAAAAAGGGCAAGCGCTGGAGTGCGGCCCGGGCCTACTATCACCCGGTCAAGCACCGAAAAAACCTTAAACTGATCATGCGGGCCATGGCCACCCGTATCCTGTTCAACGGCAAGCGGGCCGAAGGGGTCACCTTTTCCCGGGGAAAAAATCGAAGCGAAACCGCATACGCAAGTCATATCATCTGCTGTGGTGGTGCCATTAACACTCCCCAGCTGCTTCAACTTTCCGGTGTTGCAGGCGCAGACCTGCTCAAGGATCTTGATATTCCCGTGGTTCAAGACCTGCCTGGCGTGGGCAAAAACCTCCAGGACCATCTGGAAGTCTATGTCCAGTATGGGTGCAAAGAACCCGTATCCATGGCCCCGGCACTGAAATGGTACAACAAACCCCGGATCGGTTACGATTGGCTGTTCCACAAGAAAGGGGCCGCCGCCACCAACCATTTTGAAGCCGGTGGATTTATCCGCAGCAACGAGACAGTGGCCTACCCCAACATCCAGTTCCATTTTCTGCCCGTGGCCATCCGGTACGACGGCTCTTCGCCCAGCACCGACCATGGATACCAGGTTCACATCGGCCCCATGTATTCTGATGCTAGGGGCGAGATCAACATCAAGTCAAAGGATCCTTTTCGGCATCCGTCCATGCGGTTCAACTACCTGTCAACAGAACAGGACCGCAAAGAGTGGGTGGAGGCCATCAGGGTCGCCCGCCGGATCATGAACCAGCCGGCTTTTGAAATCTTTAACAAGGGAGAACTGTCGCCGGGGCCTTCGGTGGAGACCGACAAACAGATTCTTGACTGGGTGGCTGCCGACGGCGAAACCGCACTGCATCCCTCGTGCACCTGTAAAATGGGAAAGGACGACATGTCTGTGGTTGATCCGGACACTATGCAGGTTCACGGCACCCAAGGCCTTTATGCCGTCGACGCCTCGGTCATGCCCTATATCACCAACGGCAACATCTATTCACCGGTCATGATGATCGCTGAAAAAGCCGCGGACCAAATCCTTGGCAACACCTTGCTCAAGCCCGAATTTTCCGTCTATTACAAGCACGGTGCCGGTGCCGTAAGCGCCGAAAAAAAATAATCATTATGGGCCGGACGCTAAGCGCTTTCGGCCCATGTTTTATAACGGCCACGGGCCGTCCTTGGTCTATCTACACCCAGGCCTCGGCCCACAACGAATATTGAAACATCTCTGTGGTTTACAGAGAGTTTCTTATAAAACTCAACAGCATAGGATGATTCCTATCCGTCATGAGCTAACAAATATAAGGAGATTTTATGTTACGCAGGACAAGCCGAACCATGATCACCGTACTCATCGCAGCCGTTCTAACCTGGGGAACAGCCTTTGCCGGTACACCACCTAAAATAAAAATCGGGAGCGTGGGCTGGACCGGGGTGACCATTAAAACAGAACTGGCAGTGGCCATCCTCGACAGCATTGGATACGACGCCCAGAATTTAACTATGTCAGTGCCCATCACGTACATGGCACTGTCCAAAGGGGACGTGGATTTTTTCCTGGGGAACTGGATGCCGACCATGGCCAACATCGCGAGTAAATATTTTGAAAACGGCAGTGTGCTCCAGTATTCGGTCAATATGCCCGGAGCCAAATACACCTTGGCCGTACCCTCTTTCTGCGCAGCCCAGGGACTTAAGGACTTTAAGGATATCGTAACGTTCGGTGATGCCTTGAACTGGAAAATCTACGGTATTGAAGCCGGCAACGACGGCAACATGGTCATCCAGAGCATGATTGACAAAAATATGTTCGGCCTGGGTAAATTCAAACTAGTGGCTTCCAGCGAAATGGCCATGCTGGCCGAAGTTCAGTCTTTTGTTCAGCAAAAAAAACCTATCGTATTCCTGGGATGGGCACCCCACAGCATGAACGAACGTATTGACATGACATATCTGACCGGCAGCACCGCAGAAACCTTTGGTGGAGACAACGGCACTGCCACGGTCTGGACCAACACCTGCAAAGGTTTTGAGGATGATATGCCCAATGTGGCAACCTTTCTGAAAAACTTCACATTTCCCGTTGCCATGATCAACCAGATCATGACCGCTATGCACACCCAAAAAGGCCTCTCTCCCCGGGATGCCGGCCTGCTCTGGCTCAAAAAGCACCCCGAGACTTACCGGGGCTGGCTTAAAAACGTAACCACCACAGACGGTAAACCTGCCGCTCCGGTCTTTGCGGCTGCCCTTGAAGGCGTTAAAGAATAAACCCCGTCTGTATTTCTACCACGAAGATCACGAAGGATTAATTTCTTCGTGCCCTTCGTGATCTTCGTGGTATTTTAAAAAATCAAGAACCAGGTATTACATTATTATCTGTCCGGCAGCGCCTGGCACACCAGCTCCAAAAGATGAACCACCCTGGCAGGGATTTTTTGGCGATCAAGACTATCCTGGAGCTGAATCATGCATCCCGGACAGGCCGTTGCCACGATTTGAGCCCCACTTTGGGCAACATGGTGCGCCTTTTGGTTGCCGATCATCTGACTGGTTTCGTAATGGTGTACGGAGAAGGTCCCACCCAGACCGCAGCAAGTTGCCGCATCAGTCATCTCAACATAGTCGACCTGGGGCAACGCACAAAGCAATTTTCTGGGGGCCAGGGTCAAGCCCTGATTTCGCAGGTGGCAGGGGTCGTGGTAGGTGACCTTAACCCGATTTTCTAATCGAGGTAAAGATGCCAGTCTGCCTGCCAAATCCATATCCATCACAAAATCCATGACATCCCGGGTCTTTTCAGCAAAGGGCTGATAGTCCGCTCCAAGCGTCGGATAAATCCCGGTCAGTGCGCCGTGACAGGAAGCACAGGCCGTGAGTACATAGTCAAATGCGTGGGGTTTCAGGGCCTTTAAATTGCTTTTGGCAAGGGTTTTTACCGCATCTCCCGCACCGGCGGACAGGGCGGGAAGTCCGCAGCAGCCCTGTGCGTCCGTGAGGGTCACATGGATCCCCATGAAGTTCAGAATACGGACCAGGCACTCACCAATTTCAGGGTATAGGTAATCAATTCCGCACCCGGAAAAAAAAACAACCCTGGGACCGGTTGATGGGGAAATCGTCTGCCGTATCTCTCTGTTCAAAAAGGGTTTAAATGACGGTTTGGGGAAAGTACGTTCCTGGGGAATGCCCGGTACAGGAAACCGCAGTTTTAAACCGCTTGTCTCCGGAATCTGCCGGCACAGAAGCCGGGAGGCCAGCTCACCGGCTTTACTCATCCAGCCCATGGCATTTTTATGCGTCAGCAAGGCAGCTACGCCTTTACCAAATCCAGACAGTCCATTTTGCCGGGCCACTTCCCTGCGGGCCGCGGCCACGATCTGCGCAGTGGGCACCTGGTTGGGGCACAGATTGGTGCAACTGCCGCACAGCAGGCACTGGGACAGATCATGAACCAGCCTATCTTCGGCAAAGACCTGTCCATCCATCATGGCCTGGGCCAGGGTAATTTTCCCCCGGGCCACACCCCCCTCCTGGTTTTCTGTTTTAAACACCGGGCATGTGGCCTGACAGGCACCGCATTTGACACAGGCCTGGCTCCACGCTCTGTATTGTTCCAGATCTTTCATTTTACATCTCCGGGAAGTGGCACGTCATCGGCTGGAAAAATTTTACCCGGATTGAGGATATTGTACGGGTCCAAGGCTTTTTTAAGGGTTTTCATATAAAGAATGGACTGACTTGACAGCTCCAGGGAAAGATAAGGGGCTTTCATGATGCCGACCCCGTGTTCTCCACTCATGGTTCCGCCCAACGCCAGAGTGGCCCGGAACAGTGCTTCAATGGCAAGCTCGGCATCGGCCATTTGTTTTGCATCGTCTTTGTCCGCCATGATATTGACGTGGATATTTCCGTCACCGGCATGGCCGAAGTTCACGATGGGCAAGTTATATTGATCAGAAATCTTTTCGATCCGGCGGATCATCTCGGGCAGCTTTGATCGAGGAACACAAATATCTTCATTAAACTTTTCCAGCCCAAGCTTTTTCAATGAAGGAGAAATCGCCCTGCGGATCTTCCAGATCGCTTCGCTTTCTTCAAAGGTATTGGCCACCCGGTTTTCCAACACCCCCAGGGAATCGACCACCTTTAAAACTCTTTGGGCCTGCTTATCCAGAAACTCCTGGTCCCCGTCCACCTCTATGATCAGGGCTGCTTCTGCAGCTTCCGGCATGGAGAGACCTGCGGTCTGCCTGAGGCAATCCAGGGTCCGGCCGTCCATGAATTCCAGGGTAGCGGGAATGATTTTTTCACGAATAATGGCGGATACGGCTTTGGCAGCACCGTCAATGGCATCAAACACCACCAGCATAGTCTTCTTGGCCTGGGGTTTGGGCAGCAGCTTGAGAATGATCTTTGTAATGACGGCCAGCGTGCCCTCCGAACCACAAAAGAGCTTGGTCAAATCATAGCCAACCACCCCTTTCATGGTGGTACCGCCGGTTTCAATCAAGTCACCTGTAGGCGTAACCACCTCCAAGCCGATGACATAATCCTTAGTCACCCCGTACTTGACACACCGGGGACCGCCTGCGCATTCAGCAACATTCCCGCCCAGACTCGAAACTTTCAAGGAAGCCGGATCAGGGGGATAAAACAACCCGACCGCCTCAACGGCCTTTTGAAAATCCCCGGTCACCACACCGGGCTCCACCACGGCCACAAGATTTTCCTGGTCTATATCCAGGATCCGGTTCATCCGGCTCATGCCCATGACCATCCCTCCGCAAACCGGCAGAGCGCCGCCGGTAAACCCGCTGCCCGCCCCCCTGGGGTAAACCGGGATACGGTGAGTGTGGGCAATTTTCATGATCCGGGATACGGCCTGGGCATCTGCCGGATGCACCACAACATCCGGAAGAAATTGTTTGCGCGTGGCATCATAGCTGTACAAAATACGGTCGGTCTTTTCACAGCTCACATATTTGGAACCGCATATCTCTTTGAGTTCCTGGATCACATGCTCAGGTATCATAAAACAGCTTCCTAATTAAATAACAAAATTTACGACAATCACGGCCCCAAGATGAATCGGATCAATGCCCAGATTCACCGCAATGGGCTCCAGTATAGGAACAATAATAACTATGGCGGCGGGCGTGTCCAGTAATGATCCGATAAAAAGGAATAAAATATTAACCAGCAGTAAAAAGACATACTTGTTTGCCGAAATGGTGGAGATGGCCTGGGCAGCAATTGCCGGTATCTGGGCTGAAGCCATGAGCCATGCAAACAAGTTGGCACTGGCGATAACGAACATGATCATAGATACCCCGGGTGACCAGAACTGCCATTAAAAACCGGTCCAAAAAAGCTTTCACTCTTTCCATTTGCGAACTCCAGCAAAATCCAGGGAGGCCCGCCCCTGTTCTCTAATCATTACAATTTCAGTACGAACTTAATTAGCAGCATTGTCTCTGGCCGTCAAAAAGGTATTAAGCACATCTGTGCCGATCTTACTTTCAAACTCCTTGTACATGGGCTTTACCGCCTTCTGGAATGGGATTTTGTCCGCAACCTGGTTCACGACCATCCCCTCTTTTTTCAAATTCTCCAGGTAATCCCGAATAATCCCGGCAATAACGGTCCGCTCATAGGCAGCAGCCTCCAGCGCCGCTTTCAGAAAAAGCACCTGATCTTCAGGTGAAATCTTTTTCCAAGTCCGGTTTGAGGCCATCAGAACTAGGGGAGAGTAGGTGTGTCCAGTCAGAGAAAGATACTTGGTTACCTCGTAGTATTTGTTGGCGTAAATGACAGGCACCGGAATCTCCAATCCGTCCACCACCTTTTGCTGGACCGCGGTAAACACCTCCCCCCAGGGCATGGGAACGGCATTGGCGCCCAGGCTTTTAAACATCCCGATGTATACCGGTGTCTTCATTACCCGGTATTTAACGCTCTTTAAGTCCGCCGGTGTATTTACCGGTCTGACATTGTTGATCATGTGTCGAAATCCACCTTCGGAAAAGGCCAGGCCTTTGATGGAAAGTTTGGATAGCTTTTCGAGCAGCATCCGGCCGGCCGGCCCATCCAGTACCTCATGGGCCACGTTGGCCGAAGGGAACATAAAAGGCAGATCCAGTACCATGAATGGATTAATAAAAGCACCCACCGGTGCATTGGTCACCACGCCAAAATCAATGGTACCCATGCTCAAATTTTTGACCAAAGCGGTGTCATTGCCCAGCTGACTGCTGCCGAACAGCTTAATTTTATACCGTCCCTGGGTGTATTCGGAAACCAGCTTAGAAAATTTATCGGCAGTAATAAAGTAAGGGTCTTTTTCGTTGGCTGCCGTTACAAAACCGAGTTTTAGCTGAACAGGCCCGGCAACTGCTGTACAAATCCCCACAACGGCCATTGCCAGCCAGCAGAAAACACTTATCATTCCCACTTTGTACTTTGCGTTCATCATCATGCTCCTTTTTTCATTTAACGGTGAATTCCAGTTATGCAAGTGGCCCAAACTCATAGAGCCTGGCCGGATTTGTCACAAGGATCTTGTTCCTGATCTCCTCATCCGGTGCCCACTGTGCCAACAGGTCCAGTAAATCAGCATCATTGGGCATGGGTACGTTGATGCAGGGGTGAGGCCAGTCAGTGGCCCAAACCACCCGGTCCGGATTGGTTTCAATAATCTTTTTTGCAAATGCGCCGGTATCTTCATAGGGCGGCATGGTACAGCCGGAAATCCGGTAGGCGCCTGACACCTTGACCCACGCCCTACCCTCTTTCAAAATCCGCAGCATTTTTTTAAACCCCGGATGCTCTACCCCCAAAGAAGCAGGCATATGACCCATGTGGTCAAAGACCACATCCACAGGCAAATTGGCCAGGGTATCCAGGTCCGAAAATTCTGAGACATCCACCAGCATCTGCAGGTGCCAGCCAAAGGGCGCGATCTTTTCAGCCAGTTTTTTCACATCAGAGACTTCAATCCCGCTTTTAAACAGCAGGTTGATCCTCACCCCCCTGGCACCCATCTCGTGCATTCGCTCCATCTCTTTAACATCGATATCTTCATCAACCACCACCACCGCCCTGAAATTTTCACCGCCCTGGCGGATGGCGTCCAATGTGGCCCGGTTGTCTGTCCCGTAAACCGAAGGCTGTACAATGACGGCCCGCTCCAGCCCAAGGGCACTTAGCATCTCTTTGTAACTGGTTAAAGAAGCGTCCGGCGGGGTATAGGATCTGTGCGGGGTATAGGGGTAGCGGCTCCGGGGCCCCAGGATATGGGCGTGGCAATCGCATGCCCCCCGTGGAACCACAAGCTTTGGCGTACCGGGATTCGGGTCTGCTTCGGCACAGGTAGGTATATAGGAATCTCCAATCAATGTCATTCTGCTCTCCTCCCATCCCTGCAAACCCCGGAGGCCAAGACGGCTTGCAGAGCGCAGGATATGATACCAGGCCGCCCGCCGGGCCTTGTCGGGATCGCCCAGCCGGATAGCCTCATAAATTTCTTCATATTCTCTTAAAATCTTTCCGGCAGTCCTGGGGTTCTTTGAAATTTCGGGCATCTCAAAGGCCAGACTTGTCCGAATACGGTGGGATAAAAACTGGATAAAATCACAATAGTGCTTGTTATGGGTGGCTTCGGCCACCACCCGGTGGAACTGAGATTCAAGTTCTGAAAAATCTTTTTCGGCATCAATTGCCCACTTCATTTTTTCAAGGACACCCAAAAGCTCGCACAACTGTTCATGGGACCGTCTTCGGGCTGCCATGGCTGCCCCGCCCACTTCCATCTCGATCCTCAGTTCCATGACGGCGCGCAAGTCTTCAAGGGTTGCAAGCTCCTTTGAATCGATTTTAAACGCCTTGAATTCAAAATCCGGAGAAACAAAGGCACCCTTGCCCTGTTGGGTTTCTACATATCCATCCTGGCGCAGACTGGCAATAGCCTCGCGCACCGCAGTCCGGCTGACCCCGAATTCTTCAGCAACCCGTGCCTCACTGGGCAGTTTACTTCCGGGTGGAAAAACACCTTCCCTGATTTTTTGAGAAATTTGAATGGCAATCTGCGCTGGAAGGCGCCTGGGACGAGAAAGCGTACTGAAACTATTTTGTTTTAACTTTTTTTCCACCATGGCGTTTCCTCCCCTTTTACAAAACCAAATTTAACGTAAACCGATTATCATGTTGTCAGTTGTCATACAAGTTGTTTTTTCAAAATTTTCTATACTCTCTCTTTTTTTGCCCTTGGGTGGACTAAGGACCGGCAGTAAATAGAAAAAGAGACTATGCGATTAAAAAAAAGACATGACCACGGTCAATGTAACAAGACTAAGCAAGGTCGAAATGCAGATAACAGAAGTAACAAAAGCAGGGGCCACATCATTTTCCATGGCAATGATGGCCGTAAGTACGGCCGAAGGCATAGCTGATTGAAGAATACCGGCAGAGGCTTCAATACCGGAAATGCCCACCAGGGGAATCACGACAATGGCAATGGCAGGCCCTGCAATCAAACGAATCAGACTTGCCAGAAAGACATCTTTGCCAAAATTCAGTTTTCCGGCCTCTTTGAGTTGCAGTCCCAATGCCAGCAGCAGCACGGGAATCATGGCATCTCCAAGTAATCCTGCAATACGCTGAACCATAATCGGAGGGTCAATATCTGCCACGGGAAAAATCAGAGCCAATGGCACAATCGTAATCGCCGGCGTTTTAATAAGTTTCTTCAATGCGCCTGTGCTGCCGCCTTTCAACCAGCCTACAGCCATGACACAGCAAAAAAAAGAAAAGGTATTGGTCGTAAGCATATAGATGGTTGCGCTTTCCATGGCCTCGGGACCGAAACAAAATTTTGTCAGGGCCAGGCCATAGTTTCCAACATTCCCGAAAATACAGGTCATCAAAAAAGCTGTTGCGATCTCTTTACTGCGCCCCATGCCCCTTGCCAGCCCCCACCCCAAAAGCCCTGTAATCATATAGACCAGCCCAATACCGACCATCATTCTAAATGCGGTAACGGCATCAATCTTGACTTGGCTGAGCACATTGAAAACAAAAGCCGGCACAAGCAGATAATAGCTTGTGCGTGAAAGAGACCGGCTATGAATCTCGAGCTTGTTCCCAAGAAGATAGGCGGTCAGAATTAGGGCAAATACCGGGGTGACAACATTAAAAAAAATGGAAAACCACTGGAAAAACATGGGGACTCCGAAAGGTTATTGCCGCAACCGGAGCATATTTTTTCCAGCTGCCGATTAAAAGGAAGACGTTTGTACTATAAAAGCCCTATCGGGTCAAGATGCAGTCTCAACTTTGCCAGGGTGAACGCATTTATAATTTTGCCGTTTTTTTACTCTTCGTACATGGATTGATAGGCTGACAAAAAGAAGGTTTCTGCCCTACGAAAGATAGGTATGCGCCTCACGAAAAAAGCCTTTCACCTACGAAAAAACAGCCTAATTCACGAAAAAAAGTTCCTATTCTACGAAAAAAAATTCCCAAAATGTAAAAAGTTTCTTATCTATAAACCGTCAAAACTCTTGACAGGCATACGATTCAAAGATTTCATTTATTCACCGACTGCAATCCAAAAATCTGGGAGTTATATCGCTTTAAAAATGCGAAAACCATCTAAAATCATGCGCACGATATCCACTTATTTAAAAACGATTCGCATCTACCACAGAGTTTTCGCGACTCATAACCCCTCTGAATTCAACAAGATACTCATGGGGTTCAACTTTACAAATTTAGAATAGTTAAAGACCTAAAATTTTTATGCTTGACATCCAGCCTATTCATAATATAGGTTTTTCTATAAATTAGTTTTTATTATTTTTTAAAGGCCGTCAAACAGGCGGTTTATAAACCTTCATAACGATATACATTCGCGTGTTAATCCTCATTTTTAGGAAAGGATTCGAATGTATTAATGAACGAAAAAATAAGGCTGATTTTTGCCGGAAGGCACGAGCGGAAACAGAATCTGAATCTATTGAAGTTGCGGTATCTCAATTGCGTTAAAACCCGGCCTTGATGTTAATGTAAGATTTTCTCTACTTTAGATTTAAGCAATGATTCCACCGAAATTTGGTGGGGATAAATATTGTTCAACAAAGAAGTGTAGCACGAGGATCTAAACCAAAAAGAAGGAGGGTAAATGGAGAAAACGATTTGCAGTAGCCGTAATCACCAGGTCATTTTTTTTAAACCTCAAACCGAACTTTTCTCAAAAACAACGTTCGCATTATTGTTATCAGTTTTACCAGTTGAGCTGTAGCTGTTTCGTACCCTGTTGAAGTAGATTGAAAAAAGTACGCCAAAACTAGGATATTTTGCCTTTAAACGCAAACATCCGGATTTAAATTAAACTTTTTTTATTTAAGGAGAAAACCTATGTCACACGGACCTGCAACTGATTGGGGAGAGGATAAAGCTATTGGTTTTAAAACTACACTGGGTTTGTGGTTGTTTCTAATTTACGTCTTGGTCTATGTCGGATTTATCTGGATAAATGTTGCCAGTCCGGAAACAATGGAGGCAAAGGTTTTTGCCGGTCAAAATCTGGCAGTTGTATACGGCTTTGGCTTGATTATTTTGGCTTTCATAATGGGAATCATTTACGACGTTCTTTGCACCAATAAAGAAGATGAACTTAATGTGGAGGATTCTGACAAATGATATATAACGCATCCCCGTTCGCTGTTGCGATATTTGTAGCTTTTGTACTTGGTGTGCTCTGGCTGTCATCTTATTTTGCTAAAAAAACAACAACATCACAAGGGTATTATGCTGCCGGTGGAGATATACACTGGGGCGTAAATGGTATTGCATTCGCAGGCGATTATCTCTCAGCCGCTTCTTTCCTTGGGATCTGCGGCATGATCGCATTCAGCGGCTACGACGGATTTTTATATTCCATCGGTTATCTTGCCGGATGGGTCGTGGCGCTGTTTATCGTGGCCGAGCCGATGAAACGCCTTGGTAAATACACATTCACAGATGCGCTTAACAATAAATACAATTCCCGGGGTATTCACCTGACGGCGGCTATCAGTACCCTGATCGTCTCCATATGCTATCTTGTGCCTCAAATGGTGGGCGCAGGCAGTCTTGTTACACCACTGCTCGGCATGCCGCATTACGTCGGGGTTATCCTTGTGGGTGCTATCGTTATATTTATTGTGGCAACGGCAGGAATGGCATCAACCACCTATGTTCAGTTCTTCAAAGGCGGCCTGCTGATCGTTTTCTCCTCAGTTCTTACAATTGCCATATTTGTACACGGCATAAAGTCCCCGCCGTCTGAAGACTATCATAAATTTCAAACCATCAATGCCACAGTAAGCAATGGAGAGGTTACGGCAATCGACAACTATGAGTACCAGATCGCCGGGGCGCATACTGATGCCAAGGGCAGTTATGTAAAATTAAATAAAGAGGGTGTAAGTACCTGGTGGCATTTGGTTGAAAACGATGGGAATACTCAGCTTGAAGAGACGCTTACAGTTGTAAACGGCAAAGACGGGCAAGTACTTTACAACGGCGAACCCAAGGAAGCTGAAAAATTTTTCCAGGTAGGCCATGTAAGCAAAATCATAGTTGATGGAAAAGAGGTTACGGATACAGGAAGCGTTGGCCCGTTTAAATTCCTGTCGACAGTCGAAAAGAGCACCGTCGTCCGTTTCAGCAAAGTTATTTTCATGGACAATGGAGACAAGGTACAGCTCTGGTATCAGAATCCGACCGCAGGTAAGGATATCATGACGCCCGGATTGAGATTCAAGGTCAAAAAGGGGTCAACCTTTATGTCCAAGCTTGATTTTGTCTCTCTTATGATCGCACTGTTCTTCGGCACCTCCGCCCTGCCGCATATTCTGATCAGGTATTATACGGTACCTAGTCCAAAAGCCGCACGTAAGTCTACGATCCTTGCCATAGCAGCCATCGGTTTCTTTTATGTCCTTACCCTTTTCATGGGACTTGGGGCAATGGTCACCGGCGTACTTGATGTGCAGAGCAGTAATATGGCCGGACCGCTTTTGGCCAAGTTCTTTGGTATAGCGATATTCTCGATCATATCCGCCATCGCCTTTGCAACGGTTCTCGGTACGGTTTCCGGGCTTATTGTGGCGGCATCCGGTGCTGTTGCCCATGACCTGATTGCCAATTATTTCGGCATTCCACTGACTGATAAAGGCCAGGTAAAAGCAGGGAAAATTGCAGCAGTCGTGGTAGGTATATTTGCCATATTATTGGGGATCGCATTTAAAGGCATAAACGTATCGTTCCTTGTGGGGCTGGCCTTTGCGGTTGCCGCATCAGCAAACCTGCCGGCAATTCTAATGATGCTGTTCTGGAAGAAAACGACGGCAAAGGGCATTTCCGCATCCATCGTAGTGGGTATCATCAGCGCGATGACAATTATCTTACTGTCACCCAAGACCTTTACAGTGTACGGGCTACCCGCTGAAAATGCTCCAATGGCCATAAACAATCCAGGTATCATATCAATACCGCTTGCCTTTATCACACTGATTGTTGTCTCTTTAATGACGCAAAAAGACGAGGTTACCCAAGAAAAACAAGTTGCATAATAGACAGCTAAAAGGGAGGATCTAAAACAAAAAAAAGGAGAGTGTTTATACAAGCTCTCCTTTTTTATTACCATGATTAATAATTACAGCTGGATTGGGTATAACGGTCACGGACCGTCCTTGGTCTTTGACCAAAGTTTGAAAGATCTGAGCAACTTACCAGACTTTCATATAACAACCACGGGCTGACCTGGCATATCACCTGCATGGCTTCGGCCCACAACAAAGCTTGAAAGTATCTCAACAACTTATTGGTACTTTCTTATAAAAACAATCCTAAAATGCCAAACTTTTTAAAGGATCATCTTGAAGAATATCAAAAAAGGGACCTGCAAAGATAAAAAAAAAGGAAAGCAATGCAGTAAGTTACGATATCTTTCATTTAAACTTTCATGTTGGGCTTGACAAAAATGAAATGATATACAAATATGAAAATGTATCGGATTATATGATTACGAGTATATATATGAATTAAAGCAGGAATGAATTCAAAGAGACATAAAAATTTGTCCACATGGCAAATGACGTTCTTTTACATTACATAAAAAACTTGGCCGTCAAAGTACTGCATGGAGTCAGTCGATTCGGGGATAGCGTTTTTTTAAAAAGTACTATAAGCATACTTTTTATTTTCCCCCGGCCAACCTAAAATTTGTATCATTTGTACCAACCATTTTAAAACAAAGCGACTTAACCAAAACGCTCAGCTAACAACAACACAAGGAGGGTCTTCCAAATGTCTACCGAAAAAGCTACCAATCGTTGGTTTGTCATCGTTGCAGCAATTATAATTCAGATAGTATTTGGTGTTGTCTGTGCATGGTCTGCCTTTACCAATGTTTTGTCTGACCCAGACGGTGCCTATCAGTCCACCGCACCCCACAGTGCATGGATCTTATCTGCAGGCCTTTTCTTGTTTGCACAGGTTTTGATCTGGGCCGGTATATGCTCTCATTTCCTTTGGTAAAAAAAATACCGTTTTTTTGCTGTTCCAAATTTTGATCCAAAATATCCGTTTGGGTAAAGTGGACCGGCTCGAGAAAGGATTGAGAAAGAGGTTTCACCAGCGCGCGTGCGCTTAACTGGATTATTGTCGGCATTGTGGTCTGGGTCCGCCTCATTCTTAATCTCAAAATTCCCGTATATATTTTAAAATGGCCCCCTTTTTCTTTGCTGAACAAGGGGGCCATTTTGTTGCTTCGGGTTAGGGTGTGCCTACCGGAAGAACGGCTCTGTTATATTGTTCATTCAGAACTTCTGCCATGGCAAGATAAATAGCGCTCAATCCGCAGATGATACCTTCAAATCCGGCAATTATTCCAATAAGATGAGAACCTGTCCAATCTTTAATTGCAAGGAGAAAAAACAACACTGTGAGCGATGCAAAAACAAATTGAAGTCCTTTGTTTGATTTCAATGTCCCAAAAAACATGAACATTGTAAAGAGACCCCACATTAACAGATAGCAAGCCATGAATTTTGCGGGCGTCGGGTCAGCCCAACCGAGTTTGGGTAGCAGAATAAGTGCCACCAAAGTCAACCAAAAATGGCCATAGGAGATGAATGCCGTAACGCCAAAGGTATTACCTTTTTTGAATTCAAGGATACCGGCGATAATCTGGGCTACACCCCCGTAAAAAAGGCCCATTGCCAAAATCATGGAACTGATTTCAAAAAAACCGGCATTATGGATGTTCAAAAGCACAGTCGTCATTCCGAATCCCATTAATCCGAGCGGTCCCGGATTTGCCAACGTGTCGTCTCTCATCTTCTTCTCCCGTCTACAAATGATTAAAAAAAACTGCAAAAACACGTCTCTTAAAAACAACTTTTCTGCCAACCGGTTCGAAAGATCCCACGCAGCTATTTAGGGTGTTTAAATCTATCGGTGTTAACAAAAAATTCCAAAGCATCAGTAATTCTTTTTAGTCTCTTTCTTACAAAATCTCAGCAGTAACAGGGTGCAACAACAACATTCATTAATTCACTTAAGAATTAGGATTATTTGTAGCAATCATTGTGCCACTGGTTAGTTTTTAATTTACTAAGCCGGTTTCTCGCCTTAAAAAATCATCCCATCGCCCATTATTACTGGCAATAAGCCGATTAATTTAATTTTGATAAAAAGAAAAGACAGCAGCGGGCGGCGTCAAAAAGGGGACGCGATATTCTGGACACGGTTGACCCAAAAACCCAACAAGACGTATTAACATATTGAAATAAAACAGTAAAAATCTATGGGCGATAATGTCCCAATTCGGGCGACCCAAGCGCCCAACCTATTGTCCCGCTACCGACCCCAACCAAAATAAGCTAATCCCGACAACAACACGCATAGTTCACCACATCCTTCTTAGATATGCGAATAATCGACGACCTGATATTTCAAGATATTTATGAAAGGGCGTTTACAAGCCCATGGGCCATCATTTTGCGGTAGAGTGTCCTCCGGGAGATCCCCAGTTTTTCTGCGGCATTTTCCCTGTGCCACCTGCAATGATTAAGGGCAGAAAGAATGAGTTGTTTTTCAAACTGGGCCGCGGCATCTGTCAGCGGAAGATCAGTAACGGAATCAGAAACAGTAACGACTCCCGGGGGGGGTTGAGGCGGAATGACAGGGGGGTCGATATCTGGAAGAGCCATAAAATCAAGATTGTTAAAGGTAACGTATCTGCGTAGAACATTCTGCAACTCCCTGACATTTCCAGGCCAGTGGTAATTGTATAATGCTTTTATATCTTTTCCGGGCAAGGCATCAAAATGAAGTGGTGAGTCCATCTGGCTGAAAAAATAATCGGCAAGAAGAGCAAGATCCTCTTTGCGCTCACGCAGTGGCGGAATATCCACAGGTATAACGTATAAGCGGTAAAAGAAATCGCTGCGGAGCGCGCCTTTTTGAACTTCCTCCCATAAATTCTGGTTGCTGGCGGCAACAATCCTGAAATCGGAATAAAGCACTTCGGTGCTCCCCACCGGTGAATACCCACCGCCTTCTATTGCCCGCAAAAGCTTGACCTGCATATTCAAAGAAAGTTCCCCAACTTCATCAAGAAACAATGTACCGCCCTGAACATTGGCCAAAAAGCCCTTTTTGTCACTATAGGCACCGGTAAAGGCGCCTTTTACATGACCAAAAAACTCATTTTCCAAAAGGGATTCAGAAATTGCGCCGCAGTTAACGGGGATAAACGGCGCGTTTTTCCTTTGACTGGTATCATGTATGGCCCTTGCAACCAACTCTTTTCCCACGCCTGATTCGCCATGGATAACAACACTGTCAGCACTGGCAGCGGCCCGTAAAATTACGTCATAAACCTCCTGCATTTTTTGACTTTTGCCGATGATATTGCAGAACTTGAAGCGCTCTCCCATTGAGGACTGCAACAGCGAGTATTGTTGCTGAAGCTCTTTGGATTCGCGCTTCATGGCGTCTTCCTGCATTTTACGAAGCGTTATGTCCTGAAGGGTGGTGACTGCACCGGTGATATTGCCCTCATCATCAAAGACAGGCGCCGCCATAAAATAGATATATCTTGATTTTCCGTTAAAATTTTCAAAATAATCTGTTGCTTCCCAGGCATTGGGCACAATGCTGGACTGGGCTGGATTTTTTGATCCGTATATTTCAAGGAACTTTTCATAGTCCTGTTCGACAACAAGATCAGCCAGAACGGGCCGTTTTTTAGAATAAAAAATCTTCCACTGATGGTCTGTGCCGATAATTTCCTCGGCGGAAACGCCGGTAAGCACTTCACAAGCTTTGTTCCAGACCTTTACCTTGTGGTCGGTCCCTATGGCAAACTGGGCAATCGGCGTATATTCAAGCACAATAAATCCGTCTCCGGGTCTTTAGCTTTTCTAACAATTCAGGGAAAACTCATCAGCCTTGTGTATACTCATATCCACTGAGAATACACTTGTCAACGGCTATAGCGTTCGTATTCCCTTGAATTTCCCATACGCCGCCAAACTCTGAATGGCTCGTCATTAAAGGATAGTTTGCAATTCTTCCTGTAATTTCTGCACCTCTTTAATTATATTTCTAAGTGTCTCCTGCTCTATTGCCGTAAGATTGTTTAACGAGATTGAATTAGACGGCCAGTCGTTATCAAGTATAAGACTTACCTGGCATTTTATTCGAAGATGCATAAGAAAATTATACATTTTTTCAATCTCCTGGGCTTTGCTTTCAGAAATTAAATCATATGCCATTAAATAGTTTAACCGCATCATACTATTGGTTTGTTTTATGGAATAGAACAATGCTTTGGCTCTTAAATACCCGACAATTGGAATCAAAAACTTTTTAATGTCAACGCGTTGATTCTCAAAGGCCGGTTTGCTTGAGGCGACTGTTTTAATCAATTGACTGAAGAATTCATTTTTCCCTTTGAGTTCTTCATATACAAAATCAATCAGTCGGGATGACAACTGCGGATCCCCAAAAACCAAACGCATGTCAAAAAACAGAGAGCCGTCAAGGACATTTAACCCAACAGGGTTGTTGATCCATGTTGAAAATATCTCCTTCCACTCATCAACATGATTGCACCATTCAGGGTTACCTGCCATCAGATCTCCTTCGCAGCGCGCATAACCTATCTTGTGCAAATTTTCATTAATGACCACCGAAAGACGTAAAAAGTATTGTTTATTATCATCAGACGGCTCTGCAAAAATAATGGCATTATCCTGATCGGTTTTAAGTGTTTGTTCTCCACGCCCTTCGCTTCCCATAGCAATGAATGCAAATGCGCAAGGCGGCTGTCCGACTTCGGCGATTGCCATTTCTATCACTCGCTTGTTTATAGCATCAGCGATTGAAGTAATGATACGTGACACGCTGCTGATATTGTCCGTACTGGTAAATATTGCCTGAATGAGCACCGGCACTTTATTATAAATATTACGCATATCCCTGATAACATCACATTTTTGAATCTCCTGTATTAAAAATGTCAGTGAGTTATTCTGCATTTCAAGACACTTGAGATAACTGATATTACCATTAATGATATTGTTATGATTGGTAACCATAAGGTGTGAAATGTTATGCTCTCTGAATAGCAGTACGGCTTCGTACAGTAAAGCCCCCTGGTTTATACTGATTACCGGCGATGTCATTATTTTTACTATCGAACTGTCCATGGTAATTGAATCGTTCATCAAACGATTTCGAATATCTTTGTCGGTTACGACACCCACGGTTTCTTCGCTGCTTTTCACACTTATAATTTCGCTGCGTTTACTTTTCATCAGTTCAATAACTTTGCCGATCGGCATATTTATATCACAATAAATATTTTCGTTAACCAGATTCTTAACCGGTTGGTTCATTAATTGAAGCGAGAGTTGAACATCCTCGGACAATTTCTGGGTATCGAGCCGAAGCCTGTTCTTTTCAGTAATATTTTTTATAACAACTATATACGCAGTGCTGTCCGACTGCTCAACCTGTGTGACATAAGCTACAATATGTTGATAACCGGCTTTGGATTTCAAAAGCTCAGTTTCAAAGGCATGCGTTTGATTGGGGTTTTTAATTCCTGAAACCATTTCATCCCAGCTCAATTGAAACAGCTCTGAGAAATCAGTGCCAACTATCGATTCGGTTTCACTGTCAAGCAAACTGATAAATTTGCTATTGGCAAATACGACCTTACGTTCAACCACCATCAAGGTGCCTTCGGTCGACGCGCCCACCAGGCTTTTATATCTCTGATTAGATAACCTTAATTCATTTACGGCATCCCTGCGTTTTCCTTCAATTATTCTAGTCTGCTTTAATACATAAACAAGAACAACAACAATAATACCGATAATAAGAACCGATATTCTTAACAACTTATCTCGCAGCCTCTTTATCTCCTGTCTGACATCATCAAGATATATACCGGTACCAACTATCCAGTTCCATGCAGGATAAGCTTTTACATACGATAATTTCGGCACTTCGCTGGAAGCATCAGCTTTCCTTTTCCAATAGTATTGAATTATCCCCTCGCCTTTTTCATTTACTAAATCAGCGGCATCGGCAAATAACTGATTCCCATGCTTATCTGCAAAATCACGTAGATTTTCCCCGTTTAAGTCCGAACGATATGGATGATTAATCATTACAGGATCAGTCGTCGTAATCCAGAAATAATTTTTTTGCTCGCTTCCATACCTCATCTTGCCCACCTCTTCGGCAGCCAAAATTTGAGCTTCATCCAGTGTTATTCTACCGGCTTTGAATGCCTCATCATGTTCGGACAAAACACTCCAGGCCGTATTGGTTAATTCATGAATCATTTCCTTTTTTCTATCCATCACACTGCGCTCAAACATTGGAATAATAATTGCGTAAAACGAAACAATAAACATGAGGATACTTACCACACCCAATACCGTTGATACGACGATACCTGATGTAAACTTTTCACCATTTTCTTCTTCTATATTGTTGTATATCAATGTCTTCAGCTTCTTGTTTCCCAGTGTCATTAGTTTAACCCCATTGTTGCAGCAGTCATGAAGATTTGTGTTTCAAGGCATCAAAATTTTATTTTACCGTTTAGGCTGTATCGGGCATAGGCCAACCAACAGCCACATCCAACAAGAACACCACCACCGAATATATCTGGGTAATATAACAATTCATATATTGAGGGTAAACATATTTTTCCAGTTAAAAATTCGGTTACGTTCTACCACGTTTAAAACGCACACGACATCCTTGTTTATATGTCGTGTCGGAAACAGAGCGCAGGCGAATTGTAAACTTTTGTATACATTTCTTAATTTTTATTGTCAAATCAACGCCCTGTTTTAATTGTACAAAGCACTCATCTTGAAAATAAAAAAGTGAATTATAATGAATAGTGCTTGCATTCATTAAAAGAAAGAGGTAGAGAATTTTATCTGGATATTGTTGAGGCAGTGGACCATTTTTCAAACCAAAGTACTTTATTTTTACCAATGTACACAGAAGTGTACATTGGGCCGGTAGGGTAGGAAAGGAGAAGGAGATTAAGAGATGGTAGCGCACAATGGAAAAACGTATTACGAACAACGTAAGAAAGCAAGCGAATTCAAAACTCGAGCTGAGTACCTTGATCATGAACTGACTATTATGAAATTTCGTCGCTGGCGGGTCAACCTACCCTTCCGGGATTACAGCATTGAAATCGAGGACGTTGTGCCGGCCCTTGCCGCCACCATTGGAAAGGTTGTAATGGTAACCGCCATGGTGGCCGCTTTTGCGGATCAGTACGCGCTTTCGCCTGCATTTATTGCAGAGAACGTTCGGTATGAGATGCTGATCGCAGGGGCTGTCTTTGTCCTTCTTTTCTCGGCATTCTTGAATCCAAATTCAAATCTTGCGGGCACCCACGGCCCAATGATCCCCATCATCCCGATTGTCGCTGCGGCCGGTGGACACCCCTTGGCTCTGGGCATCTTAATCGGTCTATTCGGCCTGATTCTGGCCATCACAAAGGGCGGTTCCAAGCTGATGAATCTGACCGGGATCGGCGTCAGGGGAGGATTATTGATCTATCTGGGTGCTGTTGGACTGATAGGCCAAATCGGCAAACTTGGAAAATGGGGGGCAGCAGGCGGGATCGGCGTGGTTTCCTTTGCGGTTATCGGCGTAACCGTGCTTGTCTATGCCTACCTGGCGCGTGTCAAGAAGCGCTGGTTGGCCATCCCGCTCTGTTCGGCTATTGCAGGCATCATCGCATTTACAATGGGTGCGGATTTCAACTTTTCGACTCCGCCTGGACTTCCCCATTTTGATCCCATGTGGTGGTGGGGTACTGATACAGGGTGGAAGATGGGACTTCCGAATCTTGGCCATTTTGTCGCCGTTATCCCCTTCTCCATTCTGGCCGTCGCAATGTGGTCGCCGGATTACCTTGGACACCGTGTATTCCAGGAACTCAACTATCCAAAAGAAGCCAAAGCCGTCCTTATGGACGTGGACGATACCATGATGGTGGCGTCTATTCGTCAGGCCATCGGTTCCTGTCTTGGCGGTGGCAACATCGCCTCATCCTGGGGAACATACATGATTCCTGCAGCCATCGCCAAGCGTCCCATTCCCGGCGGTGCGATTCTCACCGGCATTTTCTGCGTGGTGGCCGGTATACTTGGCTACCCCATGGACCTTGCCATGTGGGAACCTGTTCTGCGCGTAGCGCTTATCGTTGGCGTATTCCTGCCGCTGCTTGAAGCAGGGATGCAGATGGTCAGCAACCATAAGGATTCCCAAAGCGCTGGAACGTGTATTTTTGCATGCGCCTTTGTAAATCCGGTATTTGGCTGGGCCGCTGCCATGCTCCTGGATAACTTGGGACTTATCGGCGATACCGAGCGGGCCAAAACCCTCTCCTGGAATGAAAAACTGATCATCCCGGGGGCCATGTTTATCGTTTGTGTCGTTTCCCTTGGGCTGGTGGGTCAGCTCCCCGGTATACCCGGCATCTTCTAAAACTTACTTACTGTCGCCTATTCCGCGGCAGTTCTTTGAAAAGCCCGTTGATGCTCGTCATCAGCGGGCTTTATATGTTGTAAAAAACCAATCACTTTTTATATGAAAGACCGATAAATTGCTAAGCTACTTTCATATTTTGCTGTGGGTCAAGCCTGGGTGTTGAAAGAATAGATCGGCCCATGGCCATTATTAAAACCGCTCTATTTATGGGCATAAGTTAATAACATTTTGTTGCGTAAAGCGCTATTTCGGATTTTTTTTACATTCCTCGCGATACGGGTTAACAGTCATAACAGGACAACATGCCGTTTTCACCACTCTTTCTGCAACACTGCCAAATACAATTCGATTAAAACCTTTATATCCATGTGTCCCCATGATGATGAGTTGCGCGTTTGCCCAGTCAGCATAATTAATAATTGCCTCTGCAATATCACCGGAGATAACTTGTCCGTTAACAGTAGACACACCCAAAGCATAAAGCCCCTCCTTATGCTTTTCTATAAAATCGTTCATCCGTTTTTTAGCAGCATTAAGCAAATCGTCTCTCATTGCGGGCAGGTTGGCCGGCGGTGTAAAAAACGCGGTATAATCCTCAAATTTTTGAACAACAAAAATAAAATCAAGATATGCTGAAAACTTACCGGCAATACACGCAGCAGCACTGACAATCGTTTCTGTATTATCGGAAAAATCTATCGGGGTTACAATACGTTTAATCTCTCTCATAAGCGCTCCTTGGCTTTAGGATTTAAGACTCTTTTTAATGATTGCCGCTTTTTTTTGACGGCCATGACCAGCCTGGCACATTAAACAACTGAAGACATAGCCCACAACAAAGTTTAAAGGATCTAAATACAGTATACAAAGTTTGCAAGAATTAGGAATGACAAAAGCAGATGTTCGGTGAAAAACAGATTTTGTTTCGGGAAACTTTGAAAAACAGTCTTTTATATGATAACTATTTTGGGTTAAAAGCAGCTCAGGGTTCCCGTTGAAAAACAAGCTCAAGGAATACTGCAATGAAACTTGAAGACCATATAAAGCATACCGAAGAACTTTTTGGTATACCAGGCAAAGATATACACCAATGGCTTGATGGCTTTTTTGATACCACCTCATTTGAAAGGCTGCTTGCAGGACAAGGCCCGGCTAATTATGACCCCTATTCCCATAGAAAATTTCGTCATTGCATTGAAGGATTGGAAGAGGCGTATGAAAAATTTGAGGGTAAATATTCCCGTGAAGAGATCAAAAATGTATTTGAGACACACGTAAAAGATGACTACAGAGGTTATCTTCCCAAAAGAGATGACTTTGAAAACGGAACATTCACAGAGAAATACCACGACGCCGCAGAATCTGAAGATAAAAAAATATTGAGTTTTGAAGAACTCTCTGATTATTTCCAAGGCAAATCTTACAGGTATCAAAAAGAGAAAAGCGAGAAATTTTTTGACAGCTTTGGCAGTCGCATTGTGCTGCCCACCATATTGGCGATTGTCCTCTTCATCAGTTATATATTTTTTTACGTGGTTCCTCTATTTGAAGACAACATGCTGAACCAGAAAAAAATGATGGTAAAAGAACTGACAGCAACAGCAGCAAGCGTCATTACCCACTATCAGGAATTAGAAGAAAAAGGTGTGCTTACCTCCCAGGAGGCCAAACAGCGGACCATAGATGAAATAAAAACCATGCGCTATGGCAGCCAGGATAAAAATTACTTTTTCATCATCGACATGACCCCCAAAATGATTCTGCACCCCTACCGCCCGGAGTTGACCGGCCAGGATCTGAGCAACTACACGGATGAAGAAAATAAAAGTGGTAAAAAACTATTCGTTGAATTTGTTCGCATAGTAAAATCAAATGGAGATGGATATTTAAGATATCATTGGCAATGGAAAGACAACCCGGACAAAACTGCTGAAAAGCTGTCATATGTAAAAGGAATTCCCCAAAGAGACTGGATTGTTGGTACAGGTATATATATCCATGATATTGCCGAAGAAAAAGAGGCGTTGCAGCTGCACATTTTCCAGATCGTCGGCATTACCGTTGACGGGTTATTTATGCTGCTGGCCTATTTCCTGTTGCAAAGTAAACGCATCGAAAACGACCGTAAAAGAGCAGAAGCGGGCTTAAAAGAAGTTAAAGACCGCTATCGGGCACTGGTCGAATCGTCCAATGAAGGTTACCTTTTAACCATGGACGGCAGAATTGTATACTCCAATTTCAAGTTGCAACAAATATTAGGATTTACGAACACAGAGCTGCATCAACCCGATATATGGGATATTATCTTTCCTGATGTGGAAAACAACAGCCGATTGAGAAAACATTTGAGCAGTGTATTCAAAAACGACACTGATTCCGGAGAGTTTGAAGCTGTCGCTGCTGATTCCGTTGGAAATTATATTGATGTTATCGTAACAACATCCCGCATATTTTTATCTGAAAAACACGGACATGTTATTTCTTTACGTCCCATTGTTCGTAAAAGCTATATTGGGGTTGAAAGTACCACGAGTGTTCCCACCGATTACAAACCCATTCACTCTTCGCTTATCAAAGAAATCAAGGAGAGCAATAGAATCGGCCATGTTGTCCAAAACATGAACAAGCTCCCCGGCATTATCAGAGAAATGGTTGAAACCGGCGCCAGACCCAAAGCATTGTGCATGGTGATCGGCACAACGTATGATGAGGTTATCGTTCGCTGTATCGAACTGTCAATAGGTGAAATCGGTCCACCACCGGTTGCTTTTGCATTTCTTTCCCTTGGCAGCAATGCAAGGCATGAGATGACCATGTTCTCAGATCAGGACAACGCAATAATCTTTGAAGATACCGCCCAAACAGCTTCGGACATAATAAGGGCATATTTCCTCAAACTTGGAGACAAGGTTTGCAGCAAGCTCAATGCTTCGGGCTATCACTTTTGTCCGGCTGGCATTATGGCATTACACCCCAAATGGTGTCTATCTCAAAAGGAATGGCACAAAAAATTAACTAATATAATGACAGATCCGACACCTGACGGATTCCTTGAGTTCAACGTATTCTTTGACCTGAAATGTACTTATGGCAATATTGATTTGGCAAATTCAATCCATTCACAAATTCAAGTGTTAATGAAGCAGAATCCTCTATTTATCAGTTACTACGCGAAAAATACGTTAATACAGAAAATGCCCGTTAATGTTTTTGGACAGTTAAAAACTGAACGTCAGGATGGCGAAAAAACCTTGAATCTTAAAGAGGCACTGCGTCCGATTGAGATTTTCTCAAGAATTTATGCCTTGAAACATGCAATTGTTACCCCAAATACGATTAACAGACTCAATGAGATTAGAGACAAAGCAGAAATATCTAAAGCATTCCATAAAGAAACCGTCTATATATTTAACCATATATGGCGACTGAGGTTTTTTAATCAAATATTTAAACATACCGATCTGCACAAAGTGGATGATGAGTTAAACATTGAAGAACTCAACAATATAGAGGCTGAACATTTAAAGGAAGTTGTTTCCAGAATTTCCACACTTAAAAGAAAAATTAGCCGTGATTTTATTGAAAGTGTTCCCACAGAAAAAATATAACTGTTCCGGGCATTTGCGGTCCACGACTACAGCGGCATGCCCGGCCCCTTGCATATAAGGCCAGGGCGTTTGCAAAATTTAGTTTATAAGAAACTCTCTGTAAGCCATAGAGATGTTTCAATATTCATTGGTCAAAGACAAGGACTGTCCGTGACCGTGTGATCCGAACCACTATAAAGAAATGGGGGGCTTTATTAGCGCCCCTTAAATTCCAAATTCAGTTTTGTCTGCATATCAGAAATTAAGGAATAGACATTTTTTAAAGTTGACTTCTCAATTTCGGTTAAACTTTTAAAATTGATTGTATTGTCAGGCTTTCTGAATTCTTTTAATGCATTGGTTTGGGTGTGAAAACGTAATCCCATTAAAAAATTGTAAGCTTGTTTTAATTCTCCATACATGGATTTTTGAATCACGTTTTGATTTAGTAATTGCTCAAGTCGTTGCAGGGTATTGGTTTCAGCAATTTTGCGTTGCAGGGAAAAAACTTTAATAAACGTAATCACCGGAACAAGTATTTTTTTAATATCAAATGTTTCGCTATCACCTCCGGCAATATTTCCAAAAATGTTTAACGGGGACCGATACTGAATAACCGTTTGGGCAAGGTGAAAAACAAAAATGGCTTTTTTATCAATAAGCAGGTTAATGTGTTTTCTCAATTCGTCTGTAAAAAAGCTATCCCCATAAATACACCGAAAATCAAAGAAAACCGCAGTGTCTATTATGTTTTGTGCTTCAGGTGTGTTAATCCAGCCTGTAAATTGCTTTTTCCAATCCGATAAGGTTAACGTATATTTTGGATTTTTGGCCATTATCTCACCTATACAGAGCTCATATCCAACATGGGCCAGGTGATCGTTCACAGTTTCAGCAAATTTCAAAAAATAATTTTTACTTTTCTGAACATTATTTTCCTGGACATCTTCAAAAATAATGGCATTATCCTGGTCGGTGGCAATGGTTTGTTCTTTTCTTCCTTCGCTTCCCAAAGCAACAAAAGCAAACCGGGAAGGTGGTTCCCCATGGTCTTCCAGAGCAAAAGCGATGATACGATTTGTCATCGCATCGGATACTGATGTGATGATATGGGTTATCAATTCTGTTTTATTTCCACTTTCCAATAATGCATTAACAAGAATCGGGATCTTATCATATATCTTCTTAAGTTCATGAACATCCTCGGCATATTCAATTTCACTTAATATGTAACTCAACGAATTATGCTGGATTTCAAGTATATCTTTGCGGCTGAGGACACCGATAATTTTATTATTTTCGCTTTTCACAGCCAGATGGCTGATGTTTTGTTTTCTGAATTCCAAAACAACCTGGTAAAGCAATGCAGTATTTGAAATACAAATAATTGGCGCAGTCATCACTTCCACAAGTGGGCACTTTCCATCTTTTCCTTTTGCCAGAACTCTTTTGCGCAGGTCACTATCATCAACAACGCCAAGCATTTTATCATTATCGGCAATAAAAATGAGATTCATCTTTTTCCGATCCATTAATAAGGCAGCTTCAGCGACTGTTGTTTGCAGATTGCTCTTTACAATCGGCTTCACAAATTGAGAAATGGGCTGGTTCATTAATATCAGGGAACTTTGAAGTTCGCTGCTTAAATTATGGACAATTTTTTCTGTTTGTTTTTTTCGAGATACATTTTTTGTGACCACAACAAAAGCTTCTTGTTCCTCAAATAAAATTCTTGTAACCGATATCACGACATCGTGGAAGACTGCTTCCCCTTGCTTTACCTGGGTTTCAATTGAAATGGATTTATTGGTTTTTTCGCATGACTTTAAGACCTCTTCCCACCCGATGCTGAAAAAATCTTCAAATTTAGACGCAATAATCTCCTGATGCGTTTTTCCAGTAAGTTGTTCAAACATGTGATTGGAAAAAATGATCCTGCTGTCTTTGATCATTATTGTTCCTTCTGATGAAGTTTCCACAAGCGTTTTGTATTTTTGCCTTGATTGTAAAAGATCATCTTCGGCCATTTTTCGCCTGGCTTCAATTTTAAGGCTTTGTAAAATTATAAAAGAGAGGATCAAGATAACGACTGCTGATATAAACAGTGAAACCCTTGTTAATCTTCCTTTTAAAGCACCGATTTCAGCTTGTACATCATCCAGATAAATACCGGTGCCTATAATCCATTCCCACTTTTTAAAACCCTTTACATAAGATAACTTTGGCACAATTTGAGAAGAATCATCTTTCCATTGCCACATGTAGTTAATAAATCCTTCGCCCTGTGTTTTTACAACCGTAATTGCTTCAACAAACAGCCTGACCCCATTGGGATCCTTATAGTTATCCAGCATTTTATTGTTCAGTTCGGGACGATAGGGGTGCATGACCATAACTGCGTTCATGTCGCTAATCCAAAAATAATCTTTCCCCTGGACACCATATCTCATCTTTTCAATTTTTTTTGACGCAAGGCGTTTTGCTTGCTCAAGGGTGATCAAGGAATTTTTGTATTCGTCGTCATATTCTTTTATTAAACTCCAAGCGGTGTTGGTAAGCTCCCGGATCATTTCCTTTTTTTTGTTCATCATATTTTCTTCAAATGATGGTATTAGGATAAGGTACATCGAGGAGATAAAAAGCAAAATAGTAAGTATGGACGGGACGATAATAGAGAAAAAGAATTTTCTTATGACTTTGTTTGACATGGCGTGTTCAGTCTTTCTTAATAAGTAAAGTCTGTGAAACCTGCACAGATTTTTCAAATTTCGTTATGGCTGAACCACGGAAAAAAACCAGGTCACTCCGTGGCGGTCTATAAAAAGTCTGGGTAAGATACTCAGATCTTTCAAACTTTGTTGTTGGCTATGCCTGGCAGTTGATATGTCAGGTCAGCCAATGGCTGTTACATGAAAGCTTGGATAAGTCACTAAATTCCTATCATGTTTTAGGGTGAACCTGGGTGTGATTGGCCAGGTTAGCCCATGACTGTTCTTGCAGACATTTTAGTTTGCATATATACAGGATATGGAAAGGAATCCCCCCTCCCCTACCTTGCATCTATCTTTATATTTATCACGCGTTATGCCAAAAGGCACGAATTTAAATGGTCGCAAATACCGAAGACGAAATCCTAATCGACTGAAAATTTAGGTTTTTTACTTTTGATCTACTGTTTTTCGTCTTCTTGACTTTTTACCACTTCATCAAAATGGGTATTACAGCGTTTATATATCGGTTTTATTGGGAGGGCTCGGTACCCTCCCTCATACCGTTATAATGCCAAAATGCCTTACAAGTTGCCTGTCAGTGATCTGGATAGTACGTCCAGATAGAATCGGGCATGACTGATTGGAGCGGCGATGTTGGCCCGATGGTTGGCCAATATCCCGTCCGGACTACCTTCAAAAACAATCCAGGGATCCAGGCTCGAAGCATGATGAAGGGCTTCAACCGCATGATGGATCACATCCATGCCCTGAACTGACCCAATCGTATCGTCACAATCCACAGCCACCGCACCGAGGATCGTACCCATGGCAATCGCCACACCTTTTGCATAATAAAAGACATCATCGGCTTTAAAGGTGCTGAGCTCTCCCGGCTTCTTGACCAAATTTTCATCGCAACTGCCCAGGATACTTTCATATGCCTTAAGCAGGGGGACCAGGTTATCCACACGCCGGTAAAAACGCGCCTCCCCTCTCAGCAGCATCTCCTGATAATTTCGCCATCCATCCAAGCCCTCCTGATATTTGCCTTCTGCCGAAGGAAACATTAACTCTGTGGGTTTAATCATGAAAGAGTTCATGGCATATTCCAGACTTGGAACATAGGCGTCAGTGCTTCCGGTACGGGACAGATTCTCGGCTAAAGCCACAGCTGTCCTGCGGGTTACTTCCAAAACGCCCAATTGCAAATACTTAATATTATCGGCAATTCTAATAATATCATTGGGGCGCCAGCCCAAAAATCTGTGGTTTAATTCATAGTCAAGGGGCTTGATACAGGCTTCCACAAAGGCTACACCGCGTGGACCTGTGCGCACCGGTGCAGCATGTGAAGTACCATGATCTGTGGCCGGTGTTTCAGATGCATGAGAGGCTGTTTTATTTTCATTGACATGCTTATTTTTGACAGTCGTATGAAGGGTAGTGTCTTTTTGAGGCTCGACCGCATGCTCGGTGGTGCCATGGGAATCCTGTTTTTGCATAGCGGATCCATGCGTGGCCTGGGTGTCATGTGTAGTCAGCGCATTATGTGTGGCCAACGCATCATGAGCATTCTGGGTATTATGCGTGTTTAGGGTATTATTAGTGCTATGGGCATCATTCGTAGATAGAGCACCATGCGTATTTTCCTCCAGCACACTGAGCGTGTCATGGCCCGTGTCCGTTTTCTGGGCAACATGGGTCTCATGGGCTTTTTCACCCCTTTTTGCCGAAAAATCCTTCCACCAATCCATGCCCCACCATGCAGCATACCCGGAAATAGCCAGGATAAACACTGTGAGAATAAACCATTTGGATATAAGTATCTTTATCAAAAAACTCTTTTTCTTTACCGCGTCTCCACTGTTGGCAGCATTCTTCGCATCTTCCATATTCCTCTCCTTGCCAATAAAAAATCTATGGGTTAAGCCTCCCTCTGGGCTTACATATATCGCCAAACCCGGATGGTCACGTTCCGGGTATCAAAATATTTCAGCAGGAGGAATCAAATATTTCTACGACACCCCCGCAATCTCCTTAAACTGTAGCATTGACAAAGGATTAAGAACCTCCTTTTTCTTGTTTAGCAAGGTATAACAAAGAAAAAAAAGATTATCAAGCGCTTGAGACATAGCCTCCAGGGTGACCGCATTTATAATTTTGCCGGCTTTTTTAGCTTCACAATCGCTCTCGCTATCGCTATCGGGATCGAAATGTCCATTGTTTTTAGATCCCGATAGCGATGGCTTTGTTAATATAAATGCAGTTACCCTGACATAGCCCCAAATATACAAAATTTTAAATAATAACATCTTGCCAGGGCAAATCATGTTTTTCGTTTTCACGGGCTGAACGCTTTTTTCTCCATTCTTTCAAATCATCCTCAGACTTGCCCCGGAACCCGCTCAATGCTTCCCGAATTTCATGGGTAGCGTCTTCATTGATCTCCCGAATGTTAAATAGATCTAGTTTAAGGTCATAAAGGGTATAGTCGCCTTTGTTTGCTCTCAGATGCTCATATACCAAATCCCGAATAGCGCCCCAACTGTCTTTGCGGGTCTGATCGGTAATCGGGGTAAGGGTATCAAGATCGGCCAGCCGGGTGTTACGAAATTTTGATTCCAGCTTTTTCTGGGGAAATGCCATCCATAAAATCATAATCAAGCCGGCAGTGATTCCCCCCGCCGACGACAGGACTGTGGGATCAGCCATTCCAACCAGCATCATCAAGGCGAAGGCGACCAGCCCTCCCCCAAGAAGGCTGAGCAAAAGCCCGATACATATTTTTTGTATACGGAATCTTTGGAACTCGAGCCCAAAGGCTTGAATCGCTTCAATATAATGGGCCAAGCGCTCACCGTGAATCTCCAAATATGTGGCCAAATGATCCAGCCTGCGCAAAGGGGTATGCAAAATGGTCTGCTTGAGATCCTCCCGCTGATTTTCAAGGAGAGGGAGAAACTCAGGCGAAGCTGCGTTACTTATTGCCGCCGCATTTGAAGAATAGGTCATCCGGATCATAGGGATATCCTTTCGCCCGGTAATCTGGGACAAATTCCAGCACAGGGTCCCGTACACCCGCAACAGATCATTAAAGGTGGTGCATTCATCAATACGATTGAGCACAAAAATGATCCGGTCTTCAAATGTATGAGCGGTCAGGGTTTCCCGAATGCTTTTATACGCCTCCCGTACTGTTCCGGCCTTGTGGGCATCAAACAGAACCAAAACAAGCCCTGCTTTCTGTGCCAAATCTCCGAGAACCTCTTGATAATCATATCCCCGGTCCCGCTCGGAAATGCTGTCTAACATGCCGGGTGTATCAATGATGGCCAAATTCTTCAAAAAAGGCGAGTTTATTTTTTTAAGCTGAAAATGGGCCGCGAAACGCTGGCCATGTTTGCGGAGTGTGGAAAAGGGGTATTCTGGATCATTAAGCAGACTTTTGCCGTCTCGCTGTTCCACCACCTGTATCCCTTCTGTCTCCGGCACGGAATCATCATAAGTCAGTACAGTGAAGGAGTCATCTGTAGGGGCCTGACCTGTATCCTGAATCTTTGCGCCTAAAAATTCATTGATCAAGGAAGATTTACCAGAAGAATAATTACCGATCACCAGCACCATGGGACGCCATTTCACATTGGTCTCCAGAGGCATATCGCTGTAGCCGTAGCGCTGGGCTACCGGTGTCAAGTGCCGGGTTATGGTATCCACGATATCTTCCCGAAGGGCATTCATATAATTTTCACGATCCATGGATTCCTCCAAAATAATGTTCAGATTTAAATATGCCGCTCAAAAATGATATCAGGCGACAGATATTGTCGTTAATATAGCCAGTCGAGTATAGAAAAACAGCACAAGTGTGTCAATTTGATTTATTTGCAAGGTCGAACGTTATAATAAAACATCCAATTTTTCCCAAATATGATAAATCTATTTGAAAAGAAACGCTTTCAAAAAATTTGATATAAAATACTGTATTTTTGTTATATTATATCTATGTTAAAAATTAAAATTTTCGTGACTGCTTAGATACCTGCACTTTTTATAGTATATTCTTAAAGGATAAAATATGAGCAAGGAAGAGTCATTACAATTTTTCAGTAATTCTATATCAAGCGTGATAAGAAAAAATGTACTTTTCTGCAGTGCAAAAAAACCCATTAAAGAAGCCGCTATTTTAATGAAACAGCATCGATGCAGTTCTATTCTTATAGAGCAGGAAGGCAAATTCATAGGTATAGCCACAGATCAGGACTTTAGAAATAAAGTTGTGGCAGCGGATATAAATAATTCAAATCCAATTTCTGAAATAATGTCGTATCCTTTAATAAGCATGTCCGAACATTCAAGTGTTTTCGAAGCATTCATCAAAATAATGAAAACAGGCGTAAAACATTTAGCTGTAATTAACAACGAAAATGATGCAATAGGTGTGGTTACAAACAGCGATCTTATAAATGCCCAAGGCAAATTGCCTTTCTTATTCATAAAAGAAATAAATAAGGCTACAACCTATGAAGAAATATCAAAAAAACAAAAACAGTTGCCCCAAAGCATTTATACGTTAATAAATGAAGGTGCAAAAGCTCAAAACATAAATAATTTTGTTACAGCCATAACTGATACTATCTTAGAAAAACTGATACAATTTGCTATTCAAAAGATAGGACAACCGCCTGTCAAATTCGCCTTTATGGTAATGGGAAGCGAAGGAAGAAAAGAACAGACACTTAAAACAGACCAGGATAATGCCATTATTTTTGAAGATGTAAATGAAAAAGACTTAGAATCCGTAAATTCATATTTTTTAAAATTAGGCGAACACGTATGTAATATGCTTGATCAAACAGGGTATGATTTTTGTAAAGGTAATATAATGGCAAAAAATCAAAAATGGTGTCAGCCTTTTTCCATATGGCAGAAATATTTTAACAAATGGATCTATAATGCAAGCCCTGAAACACTTCTCAAAACAAGCATCTTTTTTGATTTTCGTTTAGGGTATGGAGATATCAGTTTAGTAAATAAGCTGAGAGCCTCTCTTTTTGATTATTTAGACGATCGAAAGGTTTTTTTTAGATATATGGCTGAAAACACATCTCACTTTAGAGTACCTATTGGCTTTTGGGGTAATTTTATTGTTGAATCTAAAGGTGAATTAAAAAATACGTTTGACATCAAAAAACCGATGATGCTTGTGGTGGATTTTGCAAGAATATATGCGCTTCAAAATAAAATATCTGCTACAAATACGATGGAACGATTGGAGTTATTATACAAAAAAAAGATAATAAACGAATCTGATTTTAATGATATGAGTCATTCTTATAGCTATATGATGAATTTAAGATTTATCAATCAAATAAATCGTATCATCAATGAAGCAAGAGACCCCAATAATTATATTAACCCCAAAAAGCTATCAAGAATTGATCAAAAAACCTTGAAAGAAGTATTCAAAAAAATAGAAGAAAGGGCAAACCTTCAACAGGAATTTTTAACAGCAATGTAATCGGCTACATTTGTTTATTGCTTATTGCATACAAATGCGTCAGGACGGCGGCGTCTCTTCCTCTTCCTGATCTTCAGGTTTATACTCTATGATTTGCGGATCAGTATCAGATGGACCTTCAATCTGCAAGGGTTGATCGGTCCCTGCGTTATACTCTAAGCTGATTCGATGTTTTTGCAGCTCTGTGTGACTTTGAATGCTCCGTTTTGCAAGCAGATAACGCAAATAGATTATCCAGAGACAAACAAACACAACAATGCCGAGCAACACAAAAAACACCCATTCATACTGAACGAAAAAATCAAAGCCGATCTGCCCCAGATAAGTGAACATGTTGGGAATGATCCAGTATGATATTACTCCAATGAACACCAAAAAACCGATGTTGAAAATATTCATACGGCCAATTCGGTCCAACGTCGATTCAAGCTTAGTTTCATTTTCTGATCCATTTAAAGAACCGGAACCTTGGCCTTGGCCATTCAACTTCTCAACTTTTTCAGCATGAAAAATAACCAGATACCCCTTAACGACAAAGGCAAACAGCATCATGGCACCGATAGGTATGCAGATAGCAGCCACAAACCAGGCTCGAAATGGAAACGGCACGTCGTGCTTTTTGAGTTGCAATGTATAATTATCAAGGGAACCAAAGACCTTTTCAAAATTAGGCCTGTTAAAATCGCTTAGATTATTTCCACTGGTTTCGTGTATGACTTTGCCTTGGTAGTCGATCACTTGAAGAACGGATTTTTCGCCTGAGTGCATAATAGCCAAGGCAAAAATTTCAAGTTCAATTAAAAAAAGCCCCACAATAACAATAGTGAAAAGGGCCTTGTGTTCCTGCAACAGTTTGGTAATTGGAGATGATTTCACGGCTTTACTTCTTACTTAATACTGGTGATAGGAAATGTGCATAGGGACTAAGGATTGATTTAAACAGGTTCTTATACATTTTAGGGCATCTAATTCTTATCATCTTTGCCGTGTTTTTTCTTTCCATATTGTCGTAACACATACTACTTTCAATTTAAAAAGGTGGGACAAATGCAAAATAAGTCCCACCCCATAATATTTTCTTACACAGCCTTACATTGCTGTAGAGCAAACGCCTGCGGACAGGAACTCTCTGTTCAGACGAGCAATATTTGTAATAGAAATGTTTTTAGGACATGAGTTTTCGCATTCTCTTTCATTTGAGCAGTTACCAAAACCACATGCATCCATGGTTCTTACCATAGCCAATGCGCGTTTAGCAGCCTCAGGTCTACCCTGGGGAAGCAGAGCAAGATGGGAAATCTTAGCGCTGACAAACAGCATTGCAGAAGCATTCGGGCATGCAGCAACACATGCGCCGCAGCCAATACATTCTGCTGCACTCATGGAAAGGTCACAAGTTTCATAGGTAATCGGTAAATTATTTGCTTCGGGAGCACCACCAGCTTTAGCAGTGATATAACCGCCAGCCTGGATAATTTTGTCAAAGGCACTTCTGTCAACAACAAGGTCTTTGATTACCTTAAACGCTTTGGCTCTGAAAGGTTCAATAAAAATTGTATCGCCATCTTTGAACCGTCTCATGTGAAACTGGCAAAGGGTCGTGCCCTTCTCTGATCCGTGAGCATACCCGTTTACAACCTGGCCGCACATACCGCAAATACCCTCGCGGCAATCATGATCGAAGGCGATGGGCTCTATGCCTTTAACTGTAAGATCATCATTTACAATATCAAGCATTTCCAGAAAAGAGGCGTCAGTGGAAATATGTTTGGCCTGATAGGTTTCAATTTTACCTTTTTTCTCACCCCGTTTCTGGCGCCACACCTTTAGTGTCAGATTTAAAAATTTTTCTTCCATCACTTGTAGCTCCTTTGCGTTAATTTCACATTCTCAAAAACAAGTGGCTCTTCGTTCCGAATCGGGTCTTTACCTTCACCTGCATATTCCCAAGCAGCTACATGGCAGAAATTTTCATCATCTCTCTTGGCTTCGTTCTCTTCTGTCTGGGACTCTTCCCGGAAATGACCGCCACAGGATTCTGTACGCATCAGCGCATCACGAGCCAGAAGCTCTCCGAATTCGAGGTAATCAGCAAGTCTGTAGCCTTTTTCCAGAGTCTGGTTAAAATCTTTGCTGCTACCTGTAACATCAACATTCTCCCAGAATTCTTCACGAAGTGCTTGAATCTTCTGGATCCCGTCTTTCAGCCCTGCGTCAGTACGGGCCATGCCACAGTGATCCCACATAATCAGGCCAAGCTCTTTGTGAATATCATCAACCGTTCTCTTACCCTTGATGTTCATCAGCTTGTCTATTTTTTCAGTCAGCTGCTTTTCTGAATCTTTAAACGCCTGGTGAGACGTGTTTACATCAGCCAGGGACTGGGTTGCCAGGTATCCGCCGATGGTATAGGGCAGAACAAAGTATCCGTCTGAAAGGCCCTGCATCAATGCACTTGCACCAAGACGGTTTGCGCCGTGGTCGGAGAAGTTGGCGCCGCCCAGACAGAACAGACCGTCACGGGTTGTCATGAGGTTATAGTCAACCCAGGTGCCGCCCATTACATAATGGATGGCAGGATAGATCTTCATGGGCACTTTGTACGGATCCTCGTCCTGAATCTTATCATACATCTGGAAGAGGTTGCCGTATTTAGCACGGATGACATCTTCGCCGTCACGTTTGATCGCATCGCTGAAATCCAGATATACAGCAAGACCTGTGTTACCAACACCCCTGCCTTCGTCGCATGCAATTTTTGCATTACGGGATGCCACATCGCGGGGAACCAGGTTACCGAAACTTGGATATTTACGTTCCAGGTAGTAATCTCTTTCGTTTTCAGGAATTTGATCGGGGCTACGGGTATCGCCTTTTTTGATTGGCGCCCAAACTCTACCGTCATTTCTAAGACTCTCACTCATCAGCGTCAGTTTAGACTGATAGTCTCCATGCACGGTAATACATGTGGGATGGATCTGGGTGTAACATGGGTTGGCAAAGGCGGCGCCTTTTTTGTAAGCGGCCCAGCATGCAGAGACATTGGAGTGCATACCACTGGTGGTCAGAAAGTATACATTGTCATATCCGCCTGTGGCCAGAACTACGGCATGGGCTGAATGGCTTTCGATTTCACCTGTTATCAGGTTACGGCAGACAACACCTCTGGCGCAACCATCGACGATAACGATGTCAAGGATATCACGCCTGTTGTACATCTCCACACCGCCAAGACCGATCTGACGGCTTAACTGACCGTAAACGCCGAGCAGCAGCTGCTGCCCCGTCTGTCCTCTGGCATAAAAGGTACGGGAAACCTGGGCACCACCGAATGACCGGTTGGCAAGGAGTCCGCCGTATTCTCTTGCAAAGGGAACCCCTGTGGCAACACAGTGGTCAATAATTTTATTGGCATTCTCGGCAAGACGGTAAACATTTGCTTCTCTTGCACGATAATCACCGCCCTTGATTGTATCATAGAAAAGGTTCCAGATACTGTCACCGTCACCAGGATAGTTTTTTGCTGCGTTGATACCGCCCTGGGCAGCAATACTATGTGCTCTTCTCGGGCTGTCCTGGATGCAGAAATTTTTTACATGGTACCCAAGGTCAGCCAAAGTTGCCGCTGCAGAACCACCGGCAAGGCCTGTTCCCACAACGATGATTTCAAATTTTCTTTTATTTGCAGGATTGACTCGTTTTAAATCAAATTTATATCTTTCCCATTTGGTCTCGAGAGGACCTGACGGGACATTGGAATTTAATTGCATGTATCCCCCTGATTATTGATAATTATAGCTATGAGATCATATTTAAAGCAATTGGAATAAAACCAAAGCCCACACCAACAACCAAACTGAAAAGAATGCCGAAACCTCTAACTATGGGCATATATTTCGGATGACTGGCGCCAAAGGACTGGAAAGCACTCCAAAAACCATGATTTACATGAAATGCAACCACTACCATTGATACGATATAGAACACAAGTACCGCAGGCTGAGAAAGGACCATAGCGGTGAGATCAAATGTTGTAGTAGTAGAATGATCGGCGAATTTAAGACCAACAAGGTGTACCACTATAAAAACCAATATAAAAAGACCTGTGTAGGGCATAGTGGCCGATGCCAGTGTCCGGCCGCCTGCGTTACTCTTTTTCTTATACTTAACAGGTCTTGCAGCAAGGTTTTGAAAGTAGAGAATAATTGCGGTGCCAATGTGAATCAGAGCAAAAACAATCAAACCTGCTTCAGCAATGTGGACAAGAACCCCAAGTGCATGCAGATGCTCAACATAGGCATTAAAGGCATCTTTTCCGCCATAAACAAACAAATTGCCGATGAGGTGAGTTGTCAGAAAAAGGCAGAAAGCGAGACCGGTTACTGCCATAAACTGCTTCTTGGCTACAGAGCAGCTAAAAGTTCGTACCAGCCAGTTCATAATTTAATCCTTTCTAAATTCAGCAACACCACATAAAATTCATGCAATATTGCCTTAAATTTTAATGAAATTAAATACTAAATCGTATTCAGCGAAACAGTGCCACTATTTTTTTTAGCTCCCTCCTTGTATTCCTCCTTTTTTGTTTAATATTGTTAATATATACCCACTGTAATACCAATCAAAGTCAAGCCCTGTCGAATGCATACGAACTAAAGAAGCTTAAAATGTATAAACAATACATATTGAATTGTCAATATAAAATTATTAATTAATTTTTTCACATTTTTACTAATATTTTCAAAGACTTCACTTTTAATTTTAACCGTTCAACGCACTGTTTTTAATGAATTTTTCTAATACTAATCTTATAATATTCTGGCTGGATTGAAGAGCCTCTTCAACCGTGACGGAGACAACGGGGATATTATTAACATTTGCCTGCTTTTTACGTTAACGATGACAGGAAAATTAACTTAAAATCAATGAGATACTCGAACCTATTCCATCTAATAACACATACAACTTTTATATGTACCGCTTAATTCGATAACTCAATTACTTATATTTTTAGTTGTGAGTTGAGACAAGGCTGTGATAGTGTGTAAAATTTTGTATTCTAAAAAACAAACCAACAGACATTTACAAAAAAATACATTTACAAATGCGTCGCAAAAAAAAAGCAGGGCGGAGTTTTTTATCTTGCTCCGCCCTGCCGGCTTTTCGGTAGGCTGTGATCGGCCTTATAAAAGGATTATTGATTCAGTTCGTTCATCTGCGCATCGTTGACGGCCACTGCCGCCATATTGACAATATCAGCAACATCATCTGCACGCTGCAGTACATGGATGGGTTTTTTCATACCCATGAGTATGGGGCCGACTGCAACAGCGTTTCCAAGTTTGGCCAACATTTTATATGTGATGTTACCAGATTGCAGATCCGGGAAGATAAAAATATTTGCATTTCCCTTGAGATCTGAAAAGGGATATTGATTTTTAACGATTTCAGGATCCAAGGCAACATTTGCCTGGATTTCCCCGTCCACTGTCAGACCCGGGGCCTTCTCCTTGACTATGGCAGTTGCTTTTTTCACCTTCAGTGTTAACGGATGATAGGCACTGCCGAAGTTGGAAAAAGAGAGCATGGCAACCCGTGGTGTAATATCAAAATGCTGTGCATGCTCGGAAGCCAGGATAGCGGTTTCGGCCAACTCTTCTGCAGTGGGCTCAATAGTAACCGTCGTATCTGCGCAAAAAACAACCTTTTTCTTGAAGACCATCATGTACAGGCCATGCACTTTGGACAAGCCTTCCTTTTTGCCGATCACTTCTATGGCCGGTGAAATAACATCGGGATAATGGGCATTAATGCCGGAGAGCAAGGCATCCGCATCCCCTTGTTCCACCATAACAGCCCCAAAATAGTTTCTATTTTCCCGCAGACGGCGGCGGGCATCATAACGCGTCAACCCCTTGCGTTGGCGTTTGTTAAAAAGCACATCTGTGTAGACGTCAAGCTTTTCACTGGTGCGGGGATTAATGATTTCCGTATCACGCAGATCAATATTAAGCGCCTTGGCTTTTTCGCGAATAACTTTTTCGTCGCCGATAAGAATCGGAATAGCAATTTTTTCGTCCAGCAGAACTTGTACGGAACGTAGAATTTTATCTTCTTTGCCTTCCGGAAAGACCACCCGCTTAGGATCAGCCTTTGCTTTGTTGATCATAGCACGCATGATCTCTTTTGAGCGCCCCTGAAGTGCTTCAAGGTGCTCAACGTATTTGGCCATGTCCGGAATGGGTTTTCGGGCCACACCGGAATCCATGGCGGCCTGGGCAACGGCAGGAGCCATATGCAACAAGACCCGCGGGTCAAAGGGCTTGGGAAGCAAATATTCCCGCCCGAATTTAATGTCACTTTTGCAGTAGGCCCGGCGTACCGAATCCGGAACGTCCTCTTTTGCCAGTTGGGCCAGGGCGTAGACTGCAGCAAGCTTCATCTCTTCATTAATGGCGCTGGCATGGGTATCCAGAGCGCCACGAAACAGAAACGGAAAACACAAAACATTGTTTACCTGGTTATTGTAGTCGGATCGTCCGGTACCGATAATGACGTCACCGCGCACAGATTTTGCTTCGTCCGGGGTAATCTCGGGATCAGGATTGGCCATGGCAAAGACAATGGGGTCCTTGGCCATGGTGCGCAGCATGTCGGCGGTAAGCGCGCCTTTTACCGAAACCCCGAAAAAGATATCCGCACCTTTCATCGCATCCTCAAGCGTACGGTCATCCGTTTGCGCTGCCAAACGCTCTTTGTACGGGTTCATACCTTCAGTGCGCCCTTTAAAAATAACCCCTTTGGAGTCGCAAAGGATAAGGTTCTTTTTGTTCACACCCATGGAGATTAATAGGTTGGCACAGGCAATACCTGCGGCCCCGGCCCCGTTAAAAACAACTTTGATCTCGTCAATCTTTTTTTCAACCAACTCAAGCGCATTGACCATGCCGGCTGCGGCAATAATCGCCGTTCCGTGCTGATCATCATGGAACACCGGTATATTCATGGTTTTTTGCAGCGCTTCTTCAATGTAAAAACACTCGGGCCCTTTGATGTCCTCTAGGTTGATACCGCCAAAAGTTGGCTCAAGCAACTGTACGGTTCGAACCAATTCATCTGGATCTTTTGTGTTCAGTTCTATATCAAAAACATCAATATCGGCAAAACTTTTGAACAAAACGCCTTTACCTTCCATAACCGGCTTACTGGCAAGCGCACCGATATTTCCAAGACCGAGTACTGCCGTCCCGTTGGAAACAACGGCGACAAGATTTCCTTTTGCTGTATATTCATAGGCCATCCCCGGCTCTTCTTCAATTGCCAAACAGGGCTCGGCAACACCTGGGCTGTAGGCAAGAGACAAGTCTCTGCTTGTTGCGCATGGTTTAGTGGTGATGACTTCAATTTTACCTTTACGACCACTCCGGTGATACTCCAGAGCATCAGTGAATTGTGACATGGTTCCTTCCTTTAATATGATCAGGCAGGTGAGGGGATTGCAAGGTGCTGTTCCAAATAAAGAGGTGCACCTGATTACATCTTCATCCGGGTACGATCTGTTTTTAATTATCGTATGGATAAATTGCTTTACTTTAGAACAGATAGAATAACTTTATTTTTAAAATTTTGTCAAGAACCAAACACCAATTGACTCTCAAAGCTGAGCGTCACACAAAAGATCCAATAAAGTACGGATTGGGGCCACAAAAAGACCTCCTGTGATTTATCTTCTGAAAATCATCAAAGATAATTAATTTTAAAATTAAAAATTACATTTCTACGAAATAAAAACAGGAATTTCAAACCAAGTGCTGATCAAACAAAATTCCGTCTCAAAGTAGGCCGGTTAAAAATACTTGACACAACCGGTCCGCTTCATTAGGTATGTAGCCGATACCATATACACAACATGAAAAGACATTAAGGGATTATCGGAAATTACCGTTTTTTATATGTATATTTTTCAGCCGAGTCTTTTTCAGACCGTCTGCAAGGAGAGCCTTGATGTAGCGCTTTTAAAAGAGGACAAAGGATCTTAAACCATTGGCGGACCGGAAACCGGTAAGCCCATGGTTTTTTTTTGCCAAAGGTTTAACAACCACCATTTAATAAAGGAAGAGTTACCATGAGACAAAAACACCTTGTACTTGCAATGTTTGTCACTACTCTGTCGATGCTTCTGGTATCAGGGGCGATGGCGGCTGACGTTTACAAAATCGGAGGCATTTTCTCGGTCACCGGTAGAGCCTCGTTTTTGGGCGACCCTGAAAAGAAAACCATGGAGATGATGGTCGAACAGATCAATGCCGCCGGCGGCATTGACGGACATATGCTTGAAGCAGTGATCTATGATTCCGAAGGAGATCCGGCCAAAGCCGTATCTGCCGTAAACAAACTCATTCATAAGGATCAAGTTATCGCCATCATTGGTCCTTCCACCACCCCAACCACGCTGGCCATTGTCAATTTTACCAAGCGCGCCAAAGTACCTTTAATCAGCTGTGCCGCCGGCATCAAAATCACCACCCCGGTGGACCCTTGGGTCTTCAAAACGGCCCAGAGTGATTTGTTGGCTGTGGCAGCTGTTTATCAGCAGATGAAAGATGCCGGCATAAAAAAAATCGGCATTCTATCGGTGTCCAACGCCTATGGTGAAAGCGGAAAAAAACAGCTTTTGGGCCAGGCTGAAAAATTCGGCATCCAGGTGATCATTGATGAAAGCTTTGGTGCGAAAGATACCGACACCACGACCCAGCTGGCTAAAATCAAGGCAGCCGGCCCGGACGCCATTGTGTGTTGGGGAACCAATCCAGGCCCTGCTGTGGTAGCAAAAAATGCAAAACAGCTAAAGATTGACATTCCGCTGTATCAGAGCCACGGTGTGGGATCACCTAAATTCATTGAACTGGCTGGAGATGCCGCCAACGGCAATAGCCTGCCCACCGGAAAAATCCTGGTCACCGGTCTTCTGGATGATTCCGATCCCCAAAAAAAGATACTTGAAGATTATCAAAACGCCTATGAAACTAAATACGCCGCAAATGTATCAGGCTTCGGCGGGTACGCCTATGATGCAGTAAACCTTCTGGCCGGTGCATTAAAAGGCAGCGGGGGCGATAAAACAAAGATCAGGGACAACTTGGAAGCCACCAAAGGTTACGTAGGCGCCACAGGAGAATTCAACTTCACCACCGAGGACCATAACGGTCTCTCCCCGGCTGCCTTTGTCATGGTAAAAATCCAAAACGGAACCTGGACACTGTTAAAGTAGGCCATGGGGCGACCTGGTCTTTCATCGCCCAGGCACAGCCCACAACGAAATATGAAAGTAACTGAGCAACTTATTGATACTCTCATATAAAACAAGAGGTATTCATGCAGGAAATTGTCCAATATCTGTTTTCAGGTATTACCACCGGCGCAGTGTATGCCGTGATCGCCGTGGGGCTGTCCATGCTGTACAGCTCCACGGAGCTGATCAACTTTGCCCACGGAGAATTTGTCATGATCGGTGCCCTTGTTATGGTGACGCTGTGGGTACATTTAGGGCTTGCTCTACCCCTGGCCCTGGCGGGCGCCGTGGCAGCAGGCTGTTTACTGGGACTGGTGTTTGAACGGCTTGCCATCCGTACGGCTAAAAATCCCGAGCCGATCGCTCTGATTATTATTACCGTAGGCGCAGGCATTTTCCTGAAAGGTGCGGCCATGATTATTTGGGGAAAAGATCCTTTCAGCATGCCCTCCTTTTCCAGCCATGAATCCATTGAAATTTTTGGTGCCGCCCTTCTGCCCCAGAGCATCTGGATTGTTACTGCTGCCCTAGTGCTGGCAGGCGGCATCCATCTGTTCTTGAAACAGACACTCACCGGCAAAGCCATGGTGGCCTGTGCCGTCAACAAAAAGGCAGCTTGGTTGTCGGGAATCCCCTCTGAAAAGATGGGGATTCTGGCCTTTGGGATCAGCACCGGATGCGGGGCGGTGGCAGGGGTCTTCATTGCCCCCATTACCATGAGCTCCTATGACATGGGCACTATCCTTGGGCTCAAAGGATTTTGTGCGGCCATGATTGGGGGGCTTGGCAGCTTGTGGGGGGCTTTTGCAGGCGGATTGCTTCTGGGCATTTTGGAATCCTTAGGCGCGGGCCTTATCTCGTCAGGCTCAAAGGACGCCATCGCCTTTGTGCTCCTGCTTTTGATTCTTTACATCCGGCCGGGTGGGTTGTTTGCGGCCAAAGAGGCCAAGCGGTTTTAGATTATGATGGAGAAAAAGAAAACCATCTGGATTGAATATCTGGTTTTTGTCTGTGCTGTGTCCGTATTTGGGCTTTTCACGAAAAACACCTATTATCTTCAGATCATGACCTTTATCGGGATCAACACCATCCTAGGATTAGGCCTTAACATGCTCATGGGGTATACCGGCCAGGTCTCACTAGGCCATGCCGCTTTTTACGGCATTGGGGCCTATACTACGGCCATCCTTTCCGGCACCTACGGTATAAATCCCTGGCTGGCCCTGGTATGCGCAGTGGCTGTCGCCGTGTTTATTGCATTCATTGTAGGGCTTCCCACCCTGCGCCTTTCCGGCTACTACCTGGCCATGGGCACCCTCGGGTTCGGTATGATCATCAATATTGTAATCCGGGAGTGGGCTGACGTCACCGGCGGTGCGTCAGGCTTTGTGGGAATCCCCGTGCTGGAGGCAGGCTCGCTGGTCCTCATGGCCGGACCCGGGTACTATTTTCTTGTCTGGGGCATCGTGCTTGGCGCCATGATCATCTGCCACAGACTGCTTGCCTCACGAACGGGACGTGCACTTCGGGCCATCCATGACGGAGAAAAAGCCGCCGTTGCCATAGGCATAAACACCCATTTTCTCAAACTTGAAATATTTATGTTCTCAGCCGCCCTGGGTGCAGTTGCCGGATTTTTGTACGCCCATTTCGTCCTTTTTATCAGCCCTGAATCCTTTGGGTTCATGTTCTCCATAAAGATAGTCACCATGGTGGTAATCGGCGGCATGGCAAGTGTATGGGGTGCGCTGCTCGGTGCAGCCGTTCTCACCCTTCTACCTGAAATCCTCCACGGATTTGCAGAATATGAAATGATCATTTTCGGCACTATTTTAATGGTTGTTATGATATTTATGCCCCAAGGATTGACCCGGGGGATCATGGATATCGTTCGGACAGCCCGGAGGGCTAAGGCATGACACCGTCACAACACACGGGTGCAATCCAGTCCGAACACATCCTTGAGGTGCAGAATCTAACCAAGATGTTCGGCGGAGTCACCGCCCAGGACCAAATCAGTTTCTCCATTGAAAAAGGTATTGTATGTGGACTGATCGGTCCCAATGGAGCGGGAAAGACAACGCTGTTCAACATGATCACGGGTATTTACCAACCAGATGCCGGCAAGGTCATCTTCAATGGAAAAAATATCAGAAAAACCCCTGTTCACAGACTGGTGAAAGAAGGAGTGGCCAGAACCTTCCAGCATGTAGAACTTTTTTGCTCTATGACGTTGCTGGAAAACATCATGGTGGGAATGCACGTGCGAACGAAAGCCGGTTTCTGGGCAGCTGTCACCCGAATACCGGCCCAGAAAAAAGAAGAGCACCACGCCCGCCGGCGGGCAGAAGAGCTTCTTGAATTCACAGGTCTTGCAACCGATGCCCATAAAATGGCAGGCGATTTGCCCGCAGGCCGTCAAAAAACCGCACAAATCGCCCGGGCACTGGCGTCAAATCCCTTGCTGCTGCTGCTTGACGAACCAGCCGCCGGGTTGAACCCGGTTGAAACCCATGCCCTTGGCAAACTGATCCTGAAAATTAAACAATCCGGGATCACCATGATGCTGGTGGAACATGATATGAGTCTGGTTATGGGTATATCCGACAAGGTGGTCGTTCTGGACCAGGGGAAAAAACTTGCCGAAGGGACCCCCCGACAGATCCAGAGTAATGAGGCGGTAATGTCAGCCTACTTAGGCAACGGATAATATTTGGATGAAAACTCACCCATCTGCGGCGTTGCTGCAAAAATTTGTAATCCTCACATACCTGGATGTATGCTCCGGTTACAAATTTCCTTGCGCCTTGCAGCTGTGCAAGTTTTCATCCAAATCAAACAGTCGGACAAAATTTTATTATGCTGAAAATTAAAAACCTGAGATGCTGTTACGGAAATATTGCCGTGGTTCACACCGTGAGTCTTTCGGTGAGACAGGGAGAGTTAATCTCCATCATCGGTGCCAACGGTGCAGGCAAAAGCACCCTGTTAGCAGCAGTGTGCGGCCTGATAAAAAACTGGACCGGAGAGATTGAATTCAAAGGCCTCGCCCTTAACGGCATGTCGGCTCCGGCCATTGTCAGACAGGGGATCAGCATGGTGCCTGAGGGCCGACAAATATTTTCACCTTTAAGTGTTATGGATAACCTGAAAATGGGGGCATATACCCGGTTCAAAAAAGATGGAAAAAACCGTGTGACCCAAGATCTTGATATGGTGCTTCAGATGTTTCCCATCTTAAGGGAACGCTCTGCCCAACTGGCCGGCACCCTGTCAGGCGGTGAGCAACAGATGCTTGCCATCGGCAGGGCTTTGATGGCCCGCCCTGCCCTGCTCGTTCTGGATGAACCCTCCATGGGCCTTGCCCCCAAAATTGTGGAAATGATCTTTTCCACAATTCAGGATTTGTCACGCAACGGCGTAACCATTCTTCTGGTGGAACAAAATGCCAGGGCCGCGCTGAAAATTTCCGACCGGGGTTATGTGCTTGAAACAGGCAAAATGGTGCTCCAGGGCAGTGCTGACGAACTGTTGGTGGATGATGATGTAAAGCGCGCTTACCTAGGCAAGGATTATGGTGACTTTTTAGACGAAAGGAATCAATAATGTCCGAACAAATTAATTTGACAGCAGACATGGATGACAACGACAAGGCCCAACGCCAGCTTGAACGGCTGCAAAGCACATTGAACCGGGCATGCAAAAATGTCCCCTTCCACCGCAACCGTATCCAGGAAGCAGGCCTTTCGGACATTACCGGACTCCAAGACATTGAAAAGCTGCCCTTTATGGACAGAACTCACCTGGCCACCCATTACCCTTACGGCCTTTTTGCCGTTCCGTTGCGGGATATTGTACGCATTCACACAGCGCCCGGCTCCGGTACCAGCCCCTCCATCAGCGGATATACGAAGACGGATCTGATGATCTGGAAAAAAATGATTGCCGGCGCTTATGCTGAAGCCAATGTAACGGACAGGGATATTATCCTGATCCATCTGCCGGCGGGCCTTGCCAACTGGGCAAGGGACTACAAAGATGGGGGGGAGGCCGTGGGCGCCGGCGTGATTCCCAATTCTCCGCTATCTGTGGCCAAAACCCTGATGGTACTCAGGGACTATAAGGTAACAACCCTTGTAACCACACCGGTTTTTGCCCGGCATCTGACTGCCCACATGTTTGAGCGGGAATGCCATCCCAACGAGCTGAATCTAAAACAGATCATCCTTGTGGGAGAGCCGGATGACGGCCACACGGTTTCGGAACTTAAGGAAAGCCTGCATGTAGATGTCTGGCTCAATTACGGCTTAAGCGAAATTCCCGGCCCTACCATTGCCCATGAATGCCGGTATCATGACGGACTGCATATCAATGATAACCATATCCTGCCCGAAATCATCGATCCAGCTACAGGCGGTCCTGTCCCGGCAGGAGAAAAGGGGGAACTTGTACTGACCACACTTTCAGCACGGGCATTTCCGCTGATCCGCTTCCGCACCGGTGATATGGCAGCATTTATATCCCAGGATTGCCCCTGCGGCGCAACCTCCACCCGGATACACTGGTTGGCTGAGCAGGCTGACAATTATATGCTCATCTCAGGCATCCGTGTATCCCAGGCCCAGGTCAAGGAAAACCTTAGAATCGCGCTAAACATGCCATCCATCGGCTGTACCATGGCAAGATCTTGCCGGTCCGGTACCGATATACTATTAATATCACTGGCCATGGACGAGCGCCTATTTTCAGATGAAATCAAAAATCTACAGCGATTGATGGCACACGCAGAAGATACCCTGACGGAACAAAACGGCATCAAAGTGAAAATCCGCCTGACACAGCAACGGGTTTAATAAGTGCCCGACCAAGAACCCGTGATTGAACGAAAAATTACCCAGATGCAAGGCGCATAAAAATTTGTAACCGGAGCAACCTAATGGTTGTGAGGATTACAATTTTTTATGCAACGCCGCAGGTGGGTGAATTTTCGTCCAATCACTAAATAAAAAGCTCCCCCTCACTGCGAAAAACCTGATCAATACCCTGTTTGGAAAAGACAATCTGCAACAATTGATTTCTCCTGGATCTGAAACTGGCCGCACAGGACAGCAGATAATAACTCCACATGCGGAAAAACCGCATATCATACTGATCTTTGATATGATCCCAATTCTGGGTAAAATTTTCATACCATACCATAAGGGTCTGGTCATAATATCGCCCTAAACTGTGCAGGTCTTCCAATATAAACAGCCCTTCTGCTGCCTGGGTAATCTGGCTGGCGGACGGCAGCATGGAATTGGGAAAAATATACGTACCGATCCATGGATCCGTATTCTTGGCAGGGGTGTTTCCGGCAATGGTATGCAGCAGGAAAAGCCCATCATCTTTAAGACACCGGTGAACAACGGACATATAGGTTTTGTAATTTTTCCATCCCACATGCTCAAACATACCGATGGAAACAATCCGATCATATTTTTCATTTAAGTCGCGGTAGTCTATCAGTTCAATCGTTACATCAAGGCCCTCGCACTGTTTTCTGGCATATTCGGCTTGTTCCTTAGAAACAGTAATTCCCTTGACTTTGACGCCATAGGTTTGCGCGGCGTATTTTGCAAATCCACCCCAGCCACATCCGATGTCCAACACCGTCATACCCTGCTTTAGGCCAATTTTACGGCATATCAGGTCCAATTTTCCGGTTTGGGCCTCATCCAGATTGCGGGCATTATGCCAATATCCGCACGAATAGTTCAGCCCCTTATCCAACATCAATTTAAAAAGCGTGTTGCCGGTATCATAATGCCGCCGACCGACGATAAATGCCCGGGCCCCCCTTTGGACGTTCATTACCCTGGCTTTAAAAATCTCCCAAAGGATTACAGGTTTCAGTGATTTGGCCTTCTTGTCTATCCGGTATTCCAAGAGACGTTTGAAAAATTCGTCTAGAGCGTTGCAGTCCCACCAGCCGTCCATGTAGCTTTCTCCCAGGGCCAGGGAACCACCGGAAATTACCCGTTGGTAGAATTGGGGGTTATTGATTTGAATGTCCCATGGACGATTTCCGTTGATCCGGATATCCAAAGGGGTTAGCATGTTATTAATTAACTGTTTTGCTTTTTCTTTTTTCACGATTCACCTTCCTTTTCAGGTTCGTTCCCCGCGTTTAAAAATTAAAAAACAAGTTACAGAAGATTAACCCATCTTCTTGATGGTCACACTGGATTAAATGTAATTTCAGAGACTTGCGATTTCGAAATGGCACTTTATAGAGCAACGTTTGCCTATCTTATTCGTAAGCCATTGAAATAAAAACGTCTTTTATGTACACCAAATCAAAAAAAAATTCTAACTTTTTTTTAACATGATTTATTTTTTATGAGATTTTCAATAAGTTGTTGAGTCACTTCCATTGTTTGTTATGAATTAAACTTGGCAGATGATATGTCAGATCGGCCATCGCCGTTAGTGAGCATGTCTATGATGCTTTTTTTTCATTCGCATTTTCAAAATGGTCGGGTGCGCAGTGCCGGGAATATAGCCATATTGGCGACCGAAGGCCCCGTTACAAATGTAAAGCGTCTCGGATTCTTTGCCAACGCCAAAGGTGAGACTAGAGGGCCCATCCAGTAATTGGCCTGAAGCGATAACATCAATCTTTGCGCAAGGAGTAATGGAAACTACAGTGTTCTGGGAGTTTACGGCGACCATGAGATTGCCGTGCTTATCAAACAGCATTCCATCAGCGCCCTCTAAGGATGCGTCAGACACGAATTCCCCGATTTCACCGGCAGAGCCGTCTTCATTGATGGCAATTTTTAAAATTTTTCCATAATCAAGATTGCCGACATATAGATTTTTTTGAGCTTTATCCAACACAATTCCGTCCGCACCCAGTGCCGTAAATATTAACTCGGGGTCGTGGCCGTTTCCTTTCAACAATTCGTCGTCCAGCCATACTTGTGCGTTCCCGAATTGATCGATTTTCCATATGATGCCTAAAATGGGATCTGTAACGTAAAGATTACCTGCTTTGTCGAATACAAGATCATTTAAACCACCGAGATGGTCGAGTTCGGCAAACGCTGTAGCCCCTTGGCCATCACACAGCTTCCAGACAAACGCGCCCTTGATATCTGACAAGCTGGTACTGACGGCATAAATGCAATTGTCCGGACCCATTTTGATCCCCAAGGTAAAAACTGGAATGGGCAAAGTACCGAACACGGACATTTCACCTCGGGGGGATAGTTTCCAAACTTTGGCAGACATAGACCAATACAGATTGCCCTGGGCGTCCATTGTTATGGATTCGGGGCTTTCTTTAAGTGATGCGTCAAATTCTAAAACGACTTCCAGGTTCGTTTCGGTTGTTGCGGCAGTTTGCAACCCCAATCCACATGCACACAGGATCATTGCAAACATAAGACTGAACGCATTTTTTTTAAACATTTTCTTCTCCTGTAATGACGGTTAATTCAAGCAGACGGGCACAGGTCATTTAAAAAACATCGATCGCACGCGGGCTTTCTTGCGTGACATATTTGGCGTCCCAAATAAATAAACTGCAGCCCGATATCGTTCCACACAGTTTTGGGTAACGCATCCATCAACTCAAACTCCACCTTAACCGGATCTGTTCCATGGGCGATTCCCAGACGCCTTGACACCCGAAACACATGGGTATCCACTACAATGGTCGGGATATTGAAACATACGGACCGAACCACATTGGCGGTTTTTCTTCCCACACCTGACAGACTGGTTAATGCCTTGATATCCCGGGGAACCTCACCATTAAACTCTTTTTGAATTTTATTTGCACAGGCCTTGATATTCTTTGCCTTGTTGTTGTAAAAGCCGGTGGAAAAAATTATTTTTTTTATATCATCAAGGCTTGCCCCGGCAAGGGAATCCGGGTCCGGGTAGCTGGCAAACAACACCTTTGTCACCTTGTTGACTTGATTATCTGTGCACTGGGCAGACAAAATGGTTGCAATGAGCAATTCAAAAGGATTGGTGTGATCAAGTTGTGTATTGACAACCGGATAGTGTGCCTTTAGCCTTTTAATAATAACCGATACAAATTGGGATACCTGTTTCATACCTTAAAATTTATATATGAACCTTATTGAAACCACAAGACAAGTCAAAGCTTTGGGGCTTTGCTCGGGTGGGCTTGACAGTATGCTGGCCGCCCTCATACTCAAGGACCAGGGCATTGATGTGACCTGGATCAGTTTTGAAACCCCTTTTTTTGATGCCAGGGCCGCAAAAAAAGCGGCAAAACAGATCGGCATACCATTGATTGTAAAAGATATTACCGACGATTACATGGAAATGATGAAAGCGCCCAAAGCTGGGTTCGGCAAAAACATGAACCCATGCATGGATTGCCATACAATGATGTTTGCCAAAGCAGGCCTCATGATGGCCGAAGTGGGGGCTGATTTTCTATTTTCAGGAGAAGTGGTGGGGCAACGGCCAAAATCCCAGACAAAAAATTCACTGCGCTATGTTGAAAAAAATTGCGGATTTGACGGCCTGATACTTCGGCCTTTAAGCGCCGGTCTGTTACCCGAAACCATTGCCGAACAAAAGGGCCTTGTGGACAGAAGTCGCCTTCTGTCCATCAGCGGCCGGGGCAGAAAACCCCAGGTCGCCCTAGCACAAAAATATGGCATCACGGAATACCCCTCCCCAGCCGGCGGATGTCTGCTCACGGACAAGGGGTATTCCCAGCGGCTAAGGGATCTTTTATATGTCCAAAAAACGCAAAATAAAACCCAGCTGCATCTGCTCAAACACGGCCGGCACTTCCGCCTAGACAGCAGATCCAAACTTGTGGTGGGAAGAAATAAGGCAGAAAACAAACGGATCATGAATCTCTATGACCCTGACACCCACATCCGTCTTCGCTGCGCCCACCTGCCCGGCCCGGATGCCTTGGTTTTCGGCCAGACCAATGAGACAACCCTGCATCTGGCAGCCACAATCACAGCCGGGTACACCAAAGCCCCTGCCGGATCGCTAACGAGCATCAGTATATTTGAAAAACAGGCAACAAGGCAGATAGAGGTAACCACCCCTGAATCAGGAATGTTTCACAACCTGTTGATACAAACACCTTAAACTGCCCTTGGTGACTGCACCTTTTTTGCTGCCACACCGGGGTTGACATGATCTTTATTAAAAGTTAGCTAACAAATAATATCGTGCTAAAATGGCTCTTATTTTTATGCTGTTTTTCAAGTGAACGACAGACATAGGAGATATCTAAAAAAGGTGGAGAAGAAAATGAGCAGGCTTTTAAAAACAATAGCATCTTGTCTGATAATTTTCTATCCGGCTGTCGAAGTGCATGCGGCAAGGATGGATGAAACCCAGATCCTGCAGGCAGCCGGCAACTGGATGGACAGGAATAAAGTTTTTCAGCAGGAAGCCGGCAAGGGAAATATATCTCAAGTGGAAACCATATCCGTAATTGCCGTGGATGAACAAAACTATCCCTTAGCCTACCATATTGACCTGTCTCCTAAAGGATACATAATCATCTCGGGCAATGATCTTATCGCCCCGGTCATTGCGTTCAGTGCCCAAAGTGACCTTAATTTTCAAGATCTCAGGGATAATGCTTTCAGAACCCTTTTGATGGGGGATCTAGATTATTGCCGCCAGGCGCTGGCACAATTGGTTCCCCAAGCAAAAGCGGCTGGAAGCGACCAAAACACAAGTCTTTCAAAAAATCAACGACTCTGGCAAAAATTGCTTGCCACAGAAAGCAGTCTGAAAGGCCTTACTGCCGACACCGCGGGTGATACGCCCCTCATTGGCCCATTGATGACCACCACCTGGGATCAAAATCGGCACTATAATGCGCTGTGCCCCATGGATTCCCAGGCCTCCGACTATTACTACGGCCGGATGCCCGTCGGATGCGTGGCCACAGCAGCCGGACAATTGATGAAATATTACAATTGGCCGGCACAAGGGACAAGCTCACACTCGTATATTGATCAGATAGAGGGTGTGAATACCCTTCTGGATGCCCAGTTTTTTGATCCCTATGACTGGTCAGCCATGCAGAATGACTATGATCCATGGGGAGAGGAACCCCAGACAGCTGTTGATGCGGTATCAGAGCTTCTTTATGAAATAGGCGTCTCTGTTGAAATGGACTATGACCACACGGGCTCCAGTGCTTCGGTATATCATTTGAATTCGTCTTTAAGTTCCTATTTTTATTATGAAACCGGCAACTATATTTTTCGCAGCAGCAATGAGACAGCCTTTGATGCGGCCATGCGAAACAATATGATCGCACAGCAGGTTGTGGTGGCAACCTATCCGGGACATGCCATTGTAGTGGATGGCCTTGATCAGGAAGACACCGAAGACTTTTATCATATCAATTATGGATGGGGTGGGACAAACAACGGCTGGTATCGATTGACTGAAGTTCCGATCAGCGCTTCCGGTTCCACAACAAGCGCCCTTTTGTCTGGTCTCTTCGATATCCTGCCCCAATTTTTACCTCTGCTTCAGGATTTTACTGACCCCATCGACACAGACGGCCAGATTGACATCATCTGGAACTTCCCTGAAGTCAGGCGGGCCGAGGTCACACAATTCCAGGTTCTTTTAGGCCAATATGAGCCCATTGACTTTTTTGATTCTTGTGACGATCTCTCCAACTGGAGTGGGTCTTCTTACTGGCAGGTGGAACCGGGACAGGGATATACAGCAACCGGATTTTACATGCCCCCGAATATTCTGGGAATTTTTGACCTGAACCTGACTGACCCGGTCCGGGCAACTTCAGACACCACCTTAAGTTTTCAGTATAAAGCCGTATTGATTGATGCGCACCTTCTTCTACAAACATCGGCGGATAATGGCAATACCTGGGTTACCCACCTTGATGTGACAGACACCCCGGGGGGCCAGGACTGGATTGAGGCACAAATCGATCTTGCCGTCCAGCCTGAAGACCTCTTGATACGCTTTCGGTATGAGTTCGAAGGCGGCGGTGCTTGGACAGTTCCCGATGGGGGCGTATGGCTTGATGATATTGAGATTAGCAATGCTGAATTGCTTGTTTGGCAGGTAGCCGGGGAATCCTTAACTCCGGAGACAGACCAGTACAGACTCAACCTGGATGATGGAACTTATTCTTTTTGTGTGCAGGCGGCAGACAGTCAGGGGTGGGGCCCCCGATCCCCCATTAAAGAAATCGTTGTTGAAACTTCAGGCATTTATGCAGATTTCAACCAGGACAATGATGTGGATGGTTCTGACCTTGCGACGTTTATTGCCAACGGAAACCTGGAAAGACTCTCAGAAGTCGCCGGAAATTTCGGACGCCAGGGATAAACCCGGACAGCCGAACCTAGTGTCTGACCAAAAACCTGAAAATTCACACCCGGCCTTGTACCCGGCAAAATATACGGTTTTCGGCCGGGCACTAATCTATCTGGGCCGCCTTGAGCTGTCCACACGCCGCAGAGATATCATCTCCCTTGCTTTTCCTGACAATGGCGGTCATGTTCCGGTCTAAGAGAATAGTCAAAAAAGCATTGACCCGATCTTGTGACGGCTTCTTAAAAGGTGCTTTGGCATGTTCATTAAACGGAATAAGATTCACCTTTGCCCGAATGGGGGCAAGCAGACGGACCAGTTTATGGGCATGGGCGTCGCTGTCATTCACACCGCTCATCAAAATATACTCAAAGGTAATTTTGTTCCTGGGCTTCATCTCAAATTTTTTACAGGCCGCAAGCAGTGCCTCAATGGGCCAGGTACGGTTAACCGGCATCAGACTAGTACGCAAGTCATTGTCCGTGGCATTAAGCGATACCGCAAGGTTAACTTCAGTATCAATACCTAATTGAATGATTTTAGGTGCAATGCCGGAGGTGGAAACCGTTACCTTGCGAGAGGAAAACTTCATCCCAAAATCCGTATCAAAAATCACACCAAGACTACGCAAAAGATTGTCATAATTGGCCAAAGGTTCTCCCATGCCCATGAACACAATATTGGACAAAGACAGGGGTTCAATGCCCTGTTGGGCCACAAACCGTCTGGCATCCCGGATTTGCCCTACAATCTCTCCCATGGTCAGGTTTCTTTTAAACCCGGTCTTGGCGGTTAAGCAGAATTTACAGTTCATGGCACATCCGGCCTGGGTGGACACACAAAGGGTATAATGGTCTTTTTCGGGTATAAGGACGCTTTCCACATACTCCCCGTCAACCAGGCGATGCAAAAACTTCTTTGTAGAATCAACAGAGGTTTCCATATTTTCCAGTTCCAGGGTTCCCAGGCAAAAAAATTCGGCCAGTTCTTCCCGCAAATCCTTACCCAGATCGGTCATCTCTTCAAAAGTGCCTGCAAGCTTTAAGTAGAGCCATTTGAACACCTGATCCGCCCTGAAACGCCGTATACCCTTATTTTCAAACCATTCACCCAATTCCTGACGGGTAAAATCCAATATATCTTTCATTGCACGCACCTGCATATTTTATATTATTTCCTTGACATTACACGGATTATTTATTAAATTCAATGATTTGATTTGACACTGAGGAAAAGGTTACCTTGCACATGTTTGACAATTTAAGCGATCGGCTGGATTCTGTTTTTAAAAAACTTAAAGGACACGGGACCCTTACCGAGAACAACATTGAAGACGGTTTAAAACAGGTCAGATTGGCACTTCTGGAAGCCGATGTCAATTATAAGGTTGCAAAAAATGTCATTTCAGATATAAAGGCCCGAGCTCTTGGCCAGGAGGTCATGCAAAGTCTCACCCCGGGTCAGCAAGTCATCAAGATTGTAAATGAAGAATTTACAAAAATGATGGGCTCCACCCACCAGGAACTGAACTTTGCCACCACCGGTGCAACGGCTATCATGTTGGTGGGATTGCAGGGTTCCGGCAAGACAACTACAGCAGGCAAACTGGCAAATTTCCTGCGTAAAACAGGCAGAAAACCGTATCTTGTGCCTGTGGACGTATACCGTCCGGCCGCCATCGACCAGCTGACCAAGCTGGGAAAACAGATGGATGTGCCGGTATTTGCATCCACAACCGACATGAAACCGCTCAAGATCTGCCAGGATGCAAAAGTTGCCGCAAGAGATCTTGGCTGCGACACCCTGCTCATTGACACTGCGGGGCGGTTGCACCTGGATGACGCGCTCATGGCCGAGCTCGAAGAGATAAAAAAGGGGATCAACCCGGCAGAGACGCTTCTGGTGGCCGACGCTATGACCGGCCAGGATGCGGTGAACATTGCCGGTGAATTTGATAAACGGTTGGATATTTCCGGTTTTGTGCTGACTAAGATGGACGGCGATGCCCGGGGCGGTGCGGCGCTGTCTATAAAAGCTGTGACCGGCAAGCCGTTAAAATTCATCGGTGTGGGTGAAAAAACAACGGCTCTTGAGCCCTTTCATCCGGACCGCATGGCGTCTCGAATTCTTGGCATGGGAGACACCCTCTCCTTTATTGAAAAGGCTGTGGAGGCGGTTGACCAAAAAAAAGCTCAGGCCCTTGAAAAAAAGTTTAGAAAAAATCAGTTTACCCTGGAAGATTTTAAAAATCAGATGCACCAGGTTCGCAAGATGGGATCCATAAAAGATCTTTTGGGCATGCTGCCCGGGGTAAATAAAAAGATGCTCAAAGATTTGAACATTGACGATAAGGAATTTACAAAAATAGAGGCAATTATAAACTCCATGACCCCGGAGGAACGTACCAAACATGCAATCATCAAAGCGTCCCGAAAAAGACGGATTGCCCTTGGCTCGGGGACCTCGGTGCAGGATGTGAACAAATTGCTTAAAAGCTACACCCAGTCCATGAAAATGATGAAAAAATTTAATAAAGGCGGCATGAAAAACCTTCGTGGCATGCTGCCATTCTAAGGAGAGACAAAAACTATGGCAGTAAAACTCAGACTTACCCGTAAAGGCACCAAAAAGAAACCCTTTTACAGAATTGTTGCAGCTGATATTGAAGCACCTAGGGACGGCAAGTTCCTTGAAGCCGTCGGCACCTATGATCCCATGCAGGATCCAGCCGTTATCAACCTTAAGCAAGACCGGGTGCAGTACTGGCTGGAACAGGGTGCCAAGCCCACCACAACGGTAAAAAGTATCCTTAAAAAACAGAGCGCAGAAAGCGTTTCTGCCTAAGGCTACCTTAAAGGGAGAAAACCGCTGGACAGCCTTGAAAACAGCCGGGCCTCTATGTCATTGATTAGGAGATGTTTTTATGAAAGAGCTGATTGAGTACTTAGCAAAGGCATTGGTAGACAATCCCGATGAGGTTCAAGTCTCTGAAGTGACGGGTGACCAGACTTCCGTACTTGAACTCAAAGTGGCAAAGGAAGACTTGGGCAAGGTTATCGGTAAACAGGGCAGATCAGCCAGGGCCATGAGAACAATCCTGAGTGCCGCGGCCACAAAAATGAAAAAACGCACGGTACTGGAAATTATCGAGTAATTCCATGGAGTGTTCGAACACCTGGCTGACCATCGGCAAGGTCACGGGCGTTCACGGCCTTAAGGGAAACCTGAAAGTATGGTCCTGGGCCCAGTCGCCCGAAACCTTTACCCAAGGGCTTGCCGTGATGCTCAAAGACGAGGAGGCCTCCTGGGACACTGGCCGGGAATATATAATTCTGGGTACTGGTAAGTATAAAAAAGGGGTACTTTTAACCCTTGAGGGAGTAACAACCCGGGACGCCTCGGAAGCACTTGTGGGAAAACTTGTTCTGGTGGATAAAACTAATCTGCCGGACCTGGATGAAAATACCTGGTACTGGCAGGATTTGATCGGACTGACGGTTGTAGATACCTGTGAGGGGGAGCTTGGGGAAGTAACACATCTTTTCCCCACAGGCGCCGATGATATCCTGGTTGTTGTGGATCAAACTTCACAAAACAAACAGGAAGTACTGATCCCCATGAATGCCGTGTTTATCAAGGAGATAAACATAGAGACCGGCGTGATTACGACCGAATTGCCTGAAGGATTTATCACGGACTGATTTTGGCCATGAAGTTTACCGTACTGACATTGTTTCCGGAATTTCTGGATGCATTTTTTGCCAACGGCATTATGGCCAGGGCGTTGAACCGGAAAGTTATCAGCGCTGATAGCATCAATATCCGGGATTTTGCTTTTGACCGGCATAACAGCGTGGATGACCGCCCCTACGGTGGCGGCAGCGGCATGGTAATGATGCCGGGACCTTTGGAAAAGGCCATTGATTCTGTCAGACAGGCTTCCACCGACCCTCGAGTGGTGTGCCTGACACCCCAAGGCAAACCTTTTACCCAGGCCCGGGCCTGTGAACTTGCCGCAGCCGGACAGGACTTGATTCTGATTTGCGGCCGGTACGAGGGGATTGATGAGCGGGTCTATACCCGACAGGTGGATGAAGAGATCTGCGTAGGAGACTTTGTGATGACCGGCGGAGAAATTGCTGCCATGGCAGTGATTGACGCCGTTGCCAGAATGATCCCCGGGGTCCTTGGGAGCAATGAATCATCCCAGGATGAATCGTTCATGGACAACCGTCTTGAATATGCCCAGTACACCAGGCCCGAAACATATGAGAGCATGGCTGTACCAGGAGTACTTTTGTCCGGGAACCATGAAAAAATCCGCCAATGGCGCAGACGATCCGCTTTGGAACGAACATTTATCAAGCGCCCGGATCTGTTTGAATCCCGGTGCCCGGATAGTGAAGAAAAAGAGATTTTGCGGCAGTGGTGCCGGGAGCTTGAGGCATTAATCCATAAATGAGTGCACCTATTTACTTGGCATTGATCCACTACCCGGTGGTCAATAAAAACGGGCAGATCACAGGATCAGCCCTGACCAACATGGACCTGCATGACATTGCCAGGGCAGGCCGGACATTCGGGGTAAAGGCGTATTATGTGGTTACCCCATATGAAGATCAACAAAACCTGGCCGTCCAGATTATGGATCACTGGACCCATGGCCACGGAGGGAGGGTTAATCCGGCCAGAAAGTCCGCCCTTGAACGTGTCAGGGTGGCAAAGACATTTGAAGCAGCCTGCAATGATATAGAAATTGAACAGGGAACGGGTGTGGTTAAAGTAGCGACCAGCGCCAGCAGCCGGTGCGCCACGCGTAGTTGCAGACAGCTTGGACAGGAATTAATGATGAGCAATACCCCCCATGTACTTGCCTTTGGCACGGCATGGGGACTGGCACCGGAAGTAATGGACCAGTGTGATCATATCCTTGAACCCATACGGGGTTCAGGATCATATAATCACTTAAGCGTCCGCTCCGCAGCATCCATATACTTAGACAGATTAATAAACGTAGACAGATTAATAAACGGCTAAATATAGAAGGAACAAAACATGACAGCAAACCTAATCCAAAAAATTGAAAGAGAACAGATGCGCCTTGACATCCCTGATTTCGACTCCGGGGATACCATAAAGGTCCATGTAAAAATCAGGGAAGGTGAAAAGGAACGTATCCAGGTCTTCCAGGGCGTAGTGATCAAAAAAACCAAAGGTCTTTCCAGCGCCCGGTTTACCGTGAGAAAAATTTCCGGCGGCGTGGGTGTTGAACGAATTTTCCCCCTCTATTCTCCTGCCATTGACAAAATTGAGGTGGTTACCCGGGGACGCGTAAGAAGATCTAAACTTTACTATCTGAGAAACCTTCGCGGCAAAGCTGCAAGAATCAAAGAAAAACGCTTTGCCTGATATCCGCCGCAGTCTTTCAGCCGACGCCGACATGCTGTTTTATGAAAAACAGGCGATGTTGGACGGATATAAAGTGATTGCAGGTGTTGATGAGGCCGGCAGGGGACCCCTTGCCGGCCCTGTCGTGTCTGCAGCTGTGGTGTTGCCTGAAAGTTTTGATGTCCCAGGCATTAATGATTCAAAAAAGCTTTCTGAAAAAAAAAGAGAAGCACTTTTTCCAGTGATTCAGGCCCAGGCCATTGCCTTTGGCATCGGCATGGCCGACCATGAGGAAATCGATCGGATTAATATTCTGCAGGCATCACTGCTCTCCATGAAACGTGCTGTTGACGCTTTGCAGCTTACACCCGATTATCTGCTCATTGACGGCAAATTTACTATAAACACCACCATAGACCAGTGCCCTGTGATTAAAGGGGACGCCTTAAGCTTATCCATTGCAGCAGCTTCTATTCTGGCCAAGGTTACACGGGATCGAATCATGGCGGAGCTTGATGCAAAATACCCTCAATATGGCCTTAAACGCCATAAAGGCTATCCAACCAAAGCCCACAAAGAGGCAATCCGGACCCATGGTCCATGCCCTGTGCATCGCAAAAGCTTTAAAGGTGTAAAGGATATATGAGCTTTAGGGGAAAGCAGCTGGGCAAAAAGGGAGAACGATCCGCCCAAAAATTTCTTGTTTCCAGGGGGTATAAAATATTGGAATCCAATTATTCAACCCCAAAGTTTGAAATCGATATCATTGCCAAAGACAATGACACCTTGTGCTTTATTGAAGTCAAAACCCGAACAGGTATAAAAAAAGGACTGCCTCGGGAAGGTGTCACAACCGCTAAGCAAAAAAAAATCATCATGGGTGCCCAATACTATCTACACCTAAAAAAAATAACCGACACCCGGCTTCGATTTGATGTGGTGGAGGTCTTGTACAAGGACAGTTCTCACACGGCTTGTGACATCACTATAATCCCAAATGCATTTCAAGGAAGTTAACAATGGTCGGCACGCTGTATATTGTGGCAACCCCTTTGGGCAACCTTGAGGATATGACATTTCGGGCGGTGCGCATGCTAAAGGAAGCCGACCTGATTGCAGCCGAAGACACCCGTCATTCAAAAAAGCTGCTAAATCATTACGGCATTACAACCCCCTTAATTGCTTGCCATGAGCACAACGAAGCCGCAAAAGCCGATGACCTGGTCCAGCGGCTTGAAAAGGGAATAACCATCGCTTTGATCAGCGATGCAGGCACGCCTTTAATTTCAGACCCCGGTTACCGCCTGGTGTCAATGGCCTCAAAAAAAGGCATCCCCATTGTGCCGATACCCGGATGCAACGCTGCGATTACCGGATTGAGCGCATCCGGCCTGCCCACCGACGCCTTTATTTTTCTGGGATTTGCGCCTAAAAAACAAGGACGATTGGACAACTTTCTCAATGATGCCGCCCACCATAAAGCCACACTGATATTTTATGAATCCCCGCGGCGCGTTATCCGGCTGATATCTTCGGCCATAAAGGTATTGGGAGACCGTCAGGCCTGTCTTGCCAGAGAATTGACAAAACAATATGAGGAGTTTATCCGAGGTCCTTTATCCGCTATTCTATCTACCCTTGAAAACCGGGAAACCGTCAAAGGCGAATGCGTTTTGTTTATTACAGGAGACGACGAACAACCTGTGGCGTTGTCTGCAGAACAGATGGAATCCATGATCATGGATGGCCTAAATCAGAATATACGAACCGGTGAACTTGCAAAAGAAATAGCCGGATATGCAAATTTCTCAAAGTCCAAGGTTTACGACATGATTTTAGCCCTAAAAAAGCGCCTTTAAACATCTTTGACTTCTTTTACCCTACCTTAACACATCCTCAGACCACACTTAGAAGTAACACATTCCTTAAAGATTGATAAACCCCTTGCCAAATCAGGGCCAAAAGCTTTATAAAGAAGCAAAATATTAGGAAATTATGAAAATAATGTTAGGACTACAACTCTGATAAAATGGTCTGGCCTACTCCGGCCCATATACATCCAACTGCCACAAAGGAAATAAAACTATCATGAGCATTGAAATATGCTATGTCATCGTAGGGATGCTGATCCTGTTTGCAATTTTTGATCTGATTGTCGGGGTCACCAATGACGCGGTTAATTTTTTAAACTCCTCAATCGGGTCTAAGGCAGCACCCTTTAAAATAATCATGATTATTGCCAGTGTTGGTATTCTGACCGGTGTTACCTTTTCTGCAGGTATGATGGAAGTGGCCCGAAAAGGTATTTTTCATCCCGAACTTTTTACCATGCCCGAACTTTTGACCATATTTTTGGCTGTCATGATCACGGATATCCTGCTTTTAGATCTTTTTAACACATATGGTCTACCCACTTCGACGACAGTATCCATTGTATTTGAATTACTCGGATCTGCCGTGGCCTTGTCTGTGATAAAACTGGCCGCTCATACGGATTCAACTCTCGGGCTTTTGGATTATATAAACTCGACCAAAGCCATTACAATCGTTTTTGGTATTTTATTATCTATTCTCGTGGCATTTGCTTCAGGTGCAACGGTCCAGTTTATATCCAGAATGATATTCACCTTTAATTATAAAAGACGGCTGAAATATTACGGCGCGCTGTGGGGCGGTGTGGCCCTTACCATCATCACCTTTTTTATCCTCATAAAAGGGGCCAAAGGTGCTACATTCATGGATCCACAAATGGTGACATGGATAAAAAACCACTCTCTTATTCTCATGGGATGTATTTTCGTAACCTCCGCCATTATCCTCCAGGTTCTCATCACTTTATTCAAAATAAATATCCTTAAACCCATTGTCCTTGTGGGTACATTTGCCCTGGCCATGGCATTTGCCGCCAACGATCTCGTCAATTTTATCGGGGTACCCCTGGCAGGCCTCAATGCCTTTAAAACAGCCCTGGCCTCATCCGACCCCATGAACATCACTATGGAGGCACTGGGGGGAAAAGTGCACACTCAGACCTTTATTATGCTCATTGCAGGTGCCATCATGGTGACCACCCTGTGGGTATCACGCAAGGCAAGGACAGTGACCGAAACAGAAATCAGCCTGGGGCAGCAGGATGAAGGTATGGAACGGTTTGAATCCGTCTGGTTGTCCAGGCGCATTGTAAACCTTTTCTACAGCTTGTTTACGGCTGTAAAAATCATATGTCCATCCGTCATCGGCAGGGTTATAGCCCGGCGAATCAGCCCGATCTCCGAAGACCCCCATGTTGGTGGAAAAGAAAAACCCTCCTTTGATCTGCTGCGCGCCTCTGTGAATCTGATGGTGGCATCTGCCGTGGTCTCCCTGGCCACATCCTTGAAACTGCCCTTGTCCACCACCTATGTGACGTTTATGGTCGCTATGGGCTCCTCCTTTTCCGACCAGGCCTGGGGCAGAGAAAGTGCCGTATACCGTGTCACCGGTGTTTTAACAGTGATTGGCGGTTGGTTCATGACCGCCTTTATTGCCTTTATAGCCTCTTTTATCGCAGGCAATGTCATCTACTATTTTAAAATGCCTGGTGTGGTCGGTCTGATGGTTTTTGTATTTTTCATGATATACAGAAACAAAAAACGGCACGAAGGCAATGAAAAAACCAAAGAAGAGACCACCATTTACCATCTTGAAGAGGTGGAAGATTTTCAGTCTTCGGTTTCCGCAACATTTGACCACCTCGCCCTTCATCTTCAAGGCATGAGGCTATCTTTAGGAACTGCCTTTGATGCGCTGTTTCAAGAAGATTTGGACGCCCTAAGGGAACATCGTAGAAAGGTCAAGCAGTTCCAGGTGCGCAGCAATATAATCATTGCCAATATCTTTAAAGTATTACGGCTTTTGCAGCGTGGGGATCACAAGGGGTCGTTCAACTATTATCAGATAATCCGGCGCCTTCAGAAACTAAACGACGGATACAGGGATACGGTGATCAGGTCCACCAGGCACGTGGCCAACCGGCATAAAGGGCTTTTACCCGCCCAGATTAACGAACTCACGGAGATTAAAACAGAATTTCTTTACATTCTTGAGCAGGTGGAAATCGCATTCAATAAAAAAGATATTGTGGACTGCCACCACATCGGTGCACGATTCCACTATCTTAGGGACCTTGTGGATGAATACAACGCCAATCAAATTGCCAGAATCAGAGAAGAATCCTCAAAAACACGCCTAAGTATCATGTACTACGCCATTTCCGGCAATTGCGTCATGATGGCCAAACAAACAGTAAAACTGCTTGAAATATTCAACGAGGCGCTGCCTTCAAAAAACGGCACCAATTCCTGTAGGAACCTCCATTTAGACTGATCCTTTTTTCAGTGGATCAAAAATTCGATCCGCTACGCCACTATAAATCGAACTTGAAGCGAATTAAGGCTTCGGTTTTCTCACCATCGGTACTAAATCCAATAGCCGCCCGTCCACCTAAAAAATCGTTCACAGGGCGGCTTGAGATGTCACATTCTACTTCATGATCGACAAGATGAAGTGCGGAAGAAAAATCAACAATATTCAGCCGGGAGTTAAATTCAAACACTGGGGATAGATTCGGATCCAGTTCTCCTGAAAAGGAGACGGACCTCAGCGATTCTTTTTCACCGCGTTCTGTATTGGGAATATTTTTACCCGAAGCAGAGACTTTATGCTCAAGCGTTTTGCGGTATTCGAACCGAACGTTGCGAATCAAACGCTGTCGATACTGATTCAGATTTTTTCCGATCCGGGTATCTTTAAATAATTGAGCGGCACCGGACAGTGCAATTTTTTTGGCTGAAGAGTCTTGATGAGAGGCTTGTTGCGCCCTTACCGGAGGCGAAGGGTCAGGCTCAGTCAATGAAGCCGGGACAAGGTCTGATCCGGTTACGTAGCCGGTCAGCGTGATTAGAAGAATCAAAGCCATCGCCAAGATTTTAATAAATTTGTTGAAGGAGTTCATACATCCTCCTTTTGCTTGGTTGGACGGCCTTTATGGATTTGATCCTAACCGACCATGTTTAAAATTTCCATTGGTCCTCGCATGACTGATTCAAGATTGGGCTCCTAAGATCTTGGGAAAGAAGAGATCATAAACAAACGTACAATATATTCTTATTATATATTTTTAAGGTTAAAATTCAAGCGCATTGAAAAGAGATAAACGCAAAAGCGGCCCCTTTCCTATAATCAGGAAAGGGGCCGCTTTAATTTACATCACAAAGCAGATGTCAATTAAGGAAAATTAAATCCTTCACTTACATCTTGGTGCCTTCTGCATGGCTCTGCAGTTTTACTTCAACCTTTTCGGTCAGGCTTGCATAGTATTCTCTGAGGATAACCAGAACTTCTTCACGGCCAAAGTGATCAACAACAGGTTCGTTGTTGGACAGGGCGTGGCGCAGTTTGGTACCGGAGAGGATAACGCGGTCGTCTTTGCCATGGGGGCAGGTTCTCATAGAAGCCATGCCGTCGCATTTGTAGCAGTAGAAAGTCCAGTCAATTTTCAGGGGTTCGCACAGCAGACGTTTTCCGTCGTCTTCGGGCATGGGGATGGTATCAAAAATTTCCTGTGCTTCAAACAGTGTGTAGAAGTCACCAACGCCTGCATGGTCACGGCCGATGATCATTCTGTTAACACCGTAGTTCTGACGGAATGTGGCATGTAACAGGCCTTCACGGGGACCTGCATATCTCATGTCCAAGGGATATCCGCCGTTAATAACATGCTCAGGTACAAAGTAACCCTTAATCAGGGTGTCGATGCATTTGATACGTACGTCTGCAGGGATATCGCCGGGTTTCAGGTTACCGATCAAAGAATGGATCAGAACGCCGTCACATACGTCAAGGGCGATCTTACACAGATGCTCATGGGATCTGTGCATGGGGTTTCTCAGCTGCATAGAAGCAACGTTTGCCCAGCCTTTTTCATCCATGATGGCACGGGTTTCTTTGGGGGTAAGATAAACACCTTTGAATTTTTCGGGGAATTCGCCTTCGGAGAGGACTTTTACAGGACCTGCCAGGCAGAATTCTTTTCTGGCCATAACCATCTGAACGCCGGGATGATCTTCCATGGCGATTTTCCAGAATACGGCATCTTCAGACTCTTCGCCATGACCTTTATATACTTTTTCACATTCCCATTTTTTCTCGTCTTCGGACATTTCGAATTTTTCTTCGATCTTCATGGTGGCATAGATTTCACCGTCTTTTTCCAGGGTGATTTCATCGCCAACATTGATGTCTGCAGCATCAGCAGCAGCAGCGTCGAGCATAACGGGAACCGGCCAGAAAGTACCGTCAGCCAGCAGGAAGTCTTCGCAAACGCCTTTCCAGTCAGCTTTGGTCATGAAGCCGTTCAGCGGAGAGAAACCGCCGATACCCAGCATGATCAAGTCGCCTTTAACCTGGGAAGAAATTTCAATTTTTTTCAGACCTTCAGCTTTTTTCAGTTCAGCTTCCAGTTCTGCGCCTTCAAGCTTGCAGCATACAAGACCTTTTCCACCATGGGGTGCAACTAATTTAGACATTTACTTCAGTCTCCTTATCTATGGTTAACTTCCATTATGGGTGTCAGATGCCTTGACCCGGCACCTGACTTCAATTTTATTTAAAAATCTCGTAAGATTTAATGATGATTCGCTGATTTGTCAAGAATTATATTTGCTTAACTTTAACAGTTCTCCCACCTCAGCCATGGATACTGCATGGGCGTGGGCTTGCAGCCCAGGCTGTTTAAATGCAATGAACCAGGTCCCGGCCGATTCAGCCGCCTTTTGGTCGTATATGGAATCCCCGATGAACACAATCTGCCGGGGCAGCAGCGCAAAGGCGTCCATAATTTTTTCAAGCTGATCAGGGAAGGGTTTGGGATTGGCCACATCAGATGCTGTGACAACAATATCAAATGCTTTTTTCAGCTTATGTTCTATAAGCACCTTCCCCATAGTATTTGTTCGGTTCGTGGCCACACCACGCACAAGCCCTGCCTGCTTTAAGTTATCAAGCAACTCAAGCAGGCCCGGTTCCATCAGCATAAAAGGAATCACGGATGCATAGCCGATGCTTTTAATCATCTCGTAGACAGGCCGGTGGTCATCCATTTCAGGAAAAAGATATTCAACGGCAGTGGTTACCGTCATCATATGAATGTTTTGAAACTGCTCATCGTCAAGGGGCGGTTTATTAAAACATTTCAGGATTTCATTATAAAATTTCCGATTGGCCTGGGCCGTATCAAACATGACACCGTCGCAGTCAAACACAACAGCCTTAATTCCTGATGTATCCATTCTGTTTAGAATCCTTGGGGCTATTAATTTACTTGTATGCTAAAATTACTTTTGCGCATCCTCTTCAAAAATGGCATAGACCCTGATTTTCAAACGAGGTTTATTGGGATCGTCTGTTGTCAATGTAATAAGATCATAAGTATTGGTAGAACGGTCGGAAAAACACGACACCCTAACCTGCCATTGTTTTTGACCCTGGCCGGGCTTGATCAGCTCAGCCTTGATCTGCCTATTCAATTGAAGCTTCATGTCAAGGATATTTAACTTATCCCCTTGCACCGGCTCAATTGTAACCACATCACTTAAAGTCTGGCCGGGTGCTCCGCTCAGGTTCACAGTGCTAGGGCTGATCTTGACACGCTCTTTAACCTTGCCTGAAATTTTTAAATAAAATTTTTTATTTTGAGGGTCATCGGTTTTAACCAAAATTTTTTTAACCAACTCACGTCCGCCATACCCTGTGGTCTTAACACCAATGGTAATTTTACCTTCCCCACCCGGGGGAATCTGCCTGTCATAGGCTTTTTTGTCGCAGCCTCAAGGCGGACGCACCCCGATAATGTTTAGGGGGGCATCCCCCTGGTTTTGTACTATAAAATCATGGGTTAAATGTGCGCCTTCAAGCAGGGGCTCGAACTCAAAAACAGGAGCCACAGGCACGGCCTTAGGACCGGCAAAGACATAGCCGGGTCCGGTGAAAATAAACAAAAATGCAGAAATGATTATAAGATTGACGTATTTCATTCTCTTTATCCATTATATTCTTTAACAAAGTCTCGATAAACGCTTAAGTTACTATCTTGTGTCGTTGTTAATAGGCCATATCACTCCATTGCTGTTAGAAACGATTAGAAAAAATAGCCTATTCGCTCCTTAAATTCAAGGCTGCCGACTAATAACAGATCAAAATCAGGATTACCAATTTGTCAGGTTCTAAACTTTCAGACAAAACGGTCAATTTCGGTTCAGACAGACGTGAAAAGGATTTCATTGACCTGACGGCACAGCCGATTGTCAGTATCAAAAATCATATTGTTAATACGCCGGACCGGCACCATCCCCATGAGTGCGTTGGTTACAAATACGTTCGGGTGAGCACAAAAGGTTTCAACATCCACAGAAACCTTGCATACGGTAAAGCCTTTTTTTGCCATAATCTGCATGACGGACATAAGTGTTATCCCATTAAGCACATGACGGGAATCAGGCACGATGATATTTTTCCCATCCAGCGCGATGATGTTGCAGGTGTTTGTTTCAGAAATAGTGCCGTCTGAATTTAGAATCAGGGATTCATCCGCCTCATGATCCAAGGCAAAGGTACGGGCCAGATCGTAAAATAGGTAATTCATGGATTTATGATCTGCTAAGAAAGAGTGCCGGGCATGGGGAAAGGTAATCAGATCAAGACCTTTTTTACCAAGCATTTCAAGACGGTGCACATAGGTGCGGACAAAAACAGCAGCAAACACATGCCGCCCGGGGCGGTGATCCTTGGCCACCACAAGCTTAACCGCGCAGGTCTCATGCTCAAATCCGTTTTGACAAACAAGCTGTTCGATCACCGAACCCCAGCAGATATCCGGAAAAATTCCGCCAAACACAGATTCCCAGGATTTTTCCAGCCGATTGATATGTTCAGGCAGTCGAATGGGGAGGCCTGCGTCCACCCGGATGGTTTCAAACAGACCGGCACCATATAAAACACCTGGGATATCGGCTGGTATCCTGGCAAGGCCCTGGGGGACAAAACATCCGTTCACCCAGGCCATGACCGATTTTTTCCTATTTAGACCAAACTTTTGTGTCAGGGTATCCATCAAGGTCTTCCCTTTGGCCAGGGTCTCATCAAACTCTTTTTGGGGATCTGAGTCATAAACCACACCGCCCCCAACGGAAAAGCTCAATCGCCCGCCATGGACAACGGCGGTACGAATGGCAATGGAAAGATCCATAGTACCATGAAAGCTTAAGTATCCAATGGCACCAGTATACACATGGCGCTTTACAGGTTCGAGGCTGTCAATAATTTCCATGGCGCGGATCTTGGGGCAGCCGGTGATGGACCCCCCGGGAAAAGCAGCCCGGACGACTTCAGCGCAGGAGACACCAGATTTCAGCCGCCCTTCAACCACAGAGACCAGATGATACACATTGTCATAGGGTTCCAGGCGTTTGTGGGCAGTCACCTCCACAGAATCATATTCGGTGACCCGGGACAAATCATTACGCATCAGATCCACAATCATAGTCAGTTCAGCATCATCTTTAATACTGTTAGATAAAATTCCGGCGTTTTCCCTATCCTGTTCAGGTGTGTCCCCCCTGGCAATGGTTCCTTTTATAGGCCGTGTTTCAACTGTCTGGTTCTCAACTTTAAGAAAGCGCTCGGGCGATGTGGAGACCACCTGGTGGTCCCCAGCCTGAATAAACGCAAAAAAAGGAGCGGGATTCTTTTCAAACAATTTTAAAAACAGGGCATAGGCATCACCGCTGAAATCGGATTCAAACCGCTGTGACAAATTGGCCTGGTAGATATCCCCCTGCCTTAAATGCGCAATGATTTTAGATACAGCTGACAGATATTCCGGTTTACCAAAAGAAGATACAAGACCTGTACCATCAGTGCAGAAAGTGCCGGGCTGCCAGGATTGTTTGAGTCGCTTTACAAATAATTCTTCTCTTGCCAGAACATCTTTTTGCCCTATATCCTGGTCAAACACAGGCAGACAAAGCGATTTTTCGCCGGTTTTTCGATCCTGGATTAAAATGACGGATGGGGCATACAGACAAATATCGGGCAGCCCTAAGCCCACACAAGTCCGGGGAAGATCTTCGATTGTGTCTTTTAAATCATAGGAAAAATAACCAAACAGGCCCGCAGTCACCGGCAGTTTGAATGCTTTATCAAAAAAAGAAAATTGCGTTGTCAGGGTGTCAACCAGCCCCAAAGGATCCTGTTGCGTTTTATGGCTGACAAAGTTCCCTGCTGAATCTTTGAGTTTAATACAGATGGTGTCCCCGGTCCCTTTCACAGTCAGCCAGGGATCTACGGATAGAATATGATACCGTGCACAGTCCAAATCAGACCCGGACAAAAGCACCACCGTGCCCTCCTGCTGGGAGAACCGGGCAGCAGCATGTTCAAACGGCAGATCAAAATTAAAACCCCGGACCACAATATCGGTGATCCGGGGTAAAAAAATTTTTTCAGACATTATCTGAGAAAAGGATTCATCCGCTTTTCATTGCCGATGGTACTCTCAGGTCCATGCCCTGGATAGACAATGGTATTGTCGTCCAGATTCAGCAATTTGGTTTTAATGGAGGATATCAGGGTGTCATAATCGCCGCCGGGAAGATCGGTACGTCCGATTGAACCTTGAAAAAGTGTATCTCCAACAAACAAATGGCCGGTTGTGTAAAGGCAAATGCCTCCGGGGGAGTGCCCCGGGGTGTGGATTATTTCAAAGGTAATATTGCCAAAAGTAATTGAGTCCCCTTCCTTAAGATGAACGTCGGCAGGCGGAGAATTTTCGGCCCCAAGGCCGAACATGGCAGCATGATGGGTCAGATCCAAGAGCATGGGTTCATCATCAGGATAAACAGCAATCTGAGCAGCTGTTGCGTCCTTCATTCTCTTGTTTGCCCCGACATGATCAAAGTGACCATGGGTGTTGATCAAGTATTTTACCTTCAGTTCGGCTTTGGCAAGGGCCATGAGGATCCGTTCTGCATCATCACCCGGGTCAATGACAGCAGCCTGTTTTGTGTCTTCACATCCTACAATATAACAGTTGGCCATAATAGGGCCGACTTCGAGTTTATGTATAATCAAAACATCCTCCTTGTTCTTCACATCATTAGGTCTCGTGCTGAGCCCGAATCCGGTCCAGTACGCCGTTGATGAACGGCCCTGAATCCCGGGTACCGAATTTTTTCCCGATCTCAACCGCCTCGTTAATGGATACTGATGAGGGGATGTCAGACAGATGAAGCATCTCAAACACAGCAATACGCATGATATTCCTATCCACCGCTGGCATACGGGAAATCTTCCAGTTCTTAGCCCATTGATCCAAAAGAGTGTCTATCTGTTTGCGGTTTTCAAACACACCATCAACAAGCGTCTGAAAAAAAAGACGTGTGGGCCCACTTAAATCTTCCCCGTGTTGTTCAAGGAAGTCATCCATTTGAGGCCGAAAATCGGTTTTATTCAGATCCAAGGCAAACAGGGCCTGCAAGGCCAGTTCACGGGATTTGCGCCTATCACCCATGTCTTATTCCATATTCGCGCACAGGTTTGCCATTTCAACAGCGCCCAAGGCCACATCAAAGCCTTTATTACCGGATTTTGTACCGGCACGTTCAATGGCCTGCTCAATGGTTTCCGTGGTGAGGATACCGAACATCACCGGCACCTTAGCCTCAAGGCTCACAGAGGCAATGCCCTTGGACACTTCGGCACACACATAGTCATAATGGGTGGTAGCCCCACGGATCACGGCACCCAAACAGATAATGGCGTCATATTTGTTCAACGCAGCCATTTTGGCTGCCGCCAAAGGAATTTCAAAGGCACCAGGCACCTTAACAATGGCAATATCCTTATCCTGTGCACCGCTCCTGATCAAACAGTCCAAAGCGCCTGACACAAGTTTATCTACAATAAAATCATTAAATCTTGCAGCAACAATACCAAACTTTTTACCTTTGGCATCTAAATTGGCTTCAATTATCTGAGGCATATTAATTTTCCTTATTTATATGTAGTAGATGACCCATCTTGGCCTGCTTGCACGCCAAATATCCCTGGTTGAAGGGATTCGGCGCCACTTCAATGGGCACCTGTTCCACAACGCTTAAGCCATAACCCTGAAGCCCCACCATCTTTTTAGGATTGTTGGTGAGCAGCCGCATTTTGCGAACGCCTAGATCTACCAGCATCTGGGCACCGACACCGTAATCACGCAAGTCGGCGGAAAACCCAAGTTTTTCATTGGCCTGGACTGTATCCAGGCCCTGGCGCTGGTATTCATAGGCTTTTAATTTGTTCACAAGGCCAATACCCCGACCTTCCTGGCGCAAATATAAAATAACGCCGCAACCTTCTTCATCCACCATTTTCATGGCTCTGCGGAGCTGATCCTGACAATCACAGCGCAAGGAAGAAAAAATATCACCGGTCATGCATTCGGAATGCACCCGTACCAGAATATCCTTTTCCGGATCAATTTCACCCTTGACCAGGGCAATGTGGGTAAGATTGTCAATATCATTCTCATAGGCAATGATTCTGAATTCACCGCCCACCCGGGTAGGAATAACGGTTTCAGCTGCCCGTTTTACAAAACTTTCGGTTTTTAACCGGTATTTAACAAGATCCGCAACCGTGCAGATGCCTATGCCGTGCTTTTCGGCAAATGTTTCAAGGGAGGGCATCCGGGCCATGGTACCATCGTCATCCATGATTTCACAAATGACACCGGCGGGCTTGAGCCCTGCCAAACGCGCAAGGTCCACAGAGCCTTCTGTCTGGCCTATGCGCACCATCACACCGCCGTCCCTGGCACGTAAAGGGAAAATGTGGCCGGGTCGCGCAATGTCCTGGGGGCCGGTTTCATCATCCACTGCCGTCAAAATAGTCGTAGCCCGATCTGCAGCGGAAATACCTGTGGTCACCCCTTTTTTGGCCTCAATGGAAACAGTAAACCCGGTACCGTACTGGGAAGTATTGTGCTCAACCATCATGGGAAGATCAAGTTTATCTGCAATAGTTGAATCAAGGGACAGGCAGATGAGTCCCCGGCCATAGGTTGCCATAAAGTTAATGGCTTCAGGGGTTACGGCCTCTGCCGCCATGGTCAGGTCTCCTTCATTTTCCCTGTCCTCATCATCCACCAGAATGACCATTTTTCCATTTTTTATATCTTCAATCGCCTGTTCAATTGTTAAATGCGGCATGTTGTTATCCTTTACAAGAATCCGTTCCGGGCAAGAAGAGACATACTGATGTCCGAGCCGGCATCAGTGTCGGCGTCGTTGGCACTCTTGGCGCTTTTCCCTTGCCCCGATAAAAATTTTTTCACATATTTTCCCAGCATATCCGTCTCAATATTGACCGGATCCCCCACGTTTTTAAATCCGATAGTTGTAATTTTTGCGGTATGGGGAATGATACTTACCGAAAAACCGTTTTCCCAACATTGGTTGATGGTCAGGCTGATACCGTCGATGGCAACCGAGCCTTTTTCAATCATCTCATCAGCCAGGTTTTCCGGCACCTGGATGTCATATATGATGGCATTGCTCCGGGTCTCAATTTTTGAAACCACACCGGTACCGTCGATGTGCCCTGATACCAGATGTCCGTCTATGCGGTCCGACAACTTCAGCGCCCGTTCAATATTGACACGGGCCCCGGGTCCAATGGCACTAAATGTTGTGCGAGACACAGTTTCCGGTGCCATATCCACCTTGAATTGTCCTTTACCGAGACTGACAGCGGTCAGACAGGCCCCATTTACAGCAATGGAATCCCCAATGCCTGTGGAGGAAAGATCCAGGTCACAGGCAATTACCAGCACTTTGCCTTCTCCATGGGTTTCAATACGCCGAATGGTGCCCAGACTTTCTATAATCCCAGTAAACAAAAGTTATCTCCCGCCGTTACCCGATCTATTCGGCTGTTCAATGTATCCGGTCACCAGCATATCGGAACCGAACTGCCGGGTCGTGACCCGGGCCAGCTCACACACGTCTTTTATCCGTTCAGGCCCCGAACCGTTAAACACCGGTATACCGTCATTTCCGCCCATAATTTTGGGAGCAAGGAAATAGCAGATTTTATTGACAATTCCTGCGGCCAGCGCCGATGCGGCCACACGCCCCCCGCCTTCAATCAGAAGACTTGTTATGGACAATTTTCTTAATCTAATCATCAGGTCGTTTAAATCAAGCAGATTTTCAAAGACCCGGCATTCAAGCACCTGCACGCCGCCTTCTTCAAGACGCCGGATTTTACCTGAATCACAGCCGGGGCCTGTAACGATAATGGTGGGGGCAGTTGATTTTTGAACCACAACCTTGGCATTTTCCCGGATGGTCAAACGGGTGTCCAGAATTATCCGGGCAGGATCACGGGTCTGTTTTCCCTCAATTCTGGCGGTCAGGGACGGATCATCCCCATGCAGGGTGCCGGAGCCGACGAGAATGGCATCATTTTGATGACGTAATTCGTGGCCGAAGTTTCGGGAGGCCTGGGACGTGATCCACTGAGAGTCCCCGGTTCTGGTGGCAATATATCCATCAAGGGTGGCAGCACATTTCAGGGTGACGAACGGGGTTGTGCTGTTTTGAACATTCCAGACAAAGTCTTCGATCAGGGTCAAGGCCTCTTGTTCCATAACACCTGAAACGACCTCAATATCCTTTTCCCTTAAGAATTCAATCCCGCCCCCTGCAACAGGATTTGGATCTTTGCAGGCCACAACAACCCGAGCTATACCTGCGTTAAAAATTTTATGGGTACATGGGGGAGTTTTTCCGAAATGGTTGCAGGGTTCAAGGGAGACGTAGATGGTTGAATCGGGCAATTTTTCAGGATGCCTTGATGCGGCATCATCAATGGCCACCACCTCGGCATGGGGAGCGCCTGCCTTTGGGTGAAAGCCCTGGCCGATAATTTCACCGTTTTTTACCACCACAGCGCCCACACAGGGATTGGGAGAGGTATCCCCTTTACCCCGGGCGGCAAGTTCCAACGCCCTTGCCATATATTCCGAATCAGTCATCATTTTTTACAGAGCCTTCCATACCCGGATCGGTATCTGTGGACCTGTGCTCCTTATGAATCAGACTTTCAAGTTCCTGGATAAAATCGGTGACATCCTTGAACTCCCTGTACACAGAGGCAAACCGGACATAGGCCACATCATCCAGATCCTTGAGGGCATTGATGATTTTCTCACCCACCACCGTGGCAGGCACTTCCCGTTCCCGGCCTTCCCGGAGGTTTTGTTCAATTTCATCCACAATCTGTTCGATCTGGTTGATGCTGATGGCTCGCTTTTCGCAGGCTTTCTGAATGCCGCGCATCACTTTTTCCCTGTCAAACTCCTCCCGCCGATTGTCTTTTTTAATGATCATGACAGGGACCTGTTCCACACGTTCATAGGTCGTAAAGCGACGGTCGCACGCCTGGCACTCCCTTCTGCGCCGAACCTCAAATTCAATTTTGCCCGGCCGCGAATCCACCACTCTGGTATTGGGGTCACCACAATATGGGCACTTCATATCAGCCTCTTAGGGTGTTCGAACCTAAAGTCACCCATCTGCGGCGTTGCACAAACATTTAAAATCCTCACAACCATAAGGTTGCTCCGGTTTTAAATGTTTGTGCACCTTGCATATGGGCAACTTTACGTCCAAACACATTTTTTTGTTCAGCCACTATTATTCTCAAAGCTGGATCAGATCCACGCCGGCCTGGGCAAACATCTCCAGAGAGAGCGGATCATCGTACCCCGCCTTGAAGTATACTTTTTTGATGCCGGCGTTGATGATCATCTTGGCGCATATGGAACAGGGCTGGGTGGTGCAGTACAGCGAGGCACCGGCGACAGGTATTCCATGGTACGCCGCCTGAATAATTACATTCTGTTCGGCATGGACGCCCCGGCAAAGCTCGTGTTTTTCCCCGGAAGGCACCTTGAGCTGTTCCCGCAGGCAACCGGTCTGCCTGCAATGGGGAATTTGGGAAGGTGCACCGTTATAGCCGGAACATAAAATACGTTTATCCTTGACCAACACGGCGCCCACCTTTCGCCTGAGACAAGTGGCCCTGGAAGCCACAAGATCAGTGATGGCCATAAAATATTCGTTCCAAGAGGGACGGCCATCACCAATGGCGTTTACTGAATCAGGGGGAACAGGGTTCATCAGCCGGCTGCATTTTCATATAAAGGGTGCTGAATGCACAACTCTTTAACCTTGGCGGCAACTTTGGGAACATTGGCTTCGTCATCCAGAACATCACAGATAAATCCGGCCACAGCACCCACTGCATCTTCATTCATGCCCCGGGAGGTGATCAACGGCACCCCGATGCGTACACCCGAAGTAACAAAGGGGCTTCGCTTTTCATTGGGCACGGTATTTTTATTCACCGTAATATTTGCCTGTCCCAGACGATCTTCCGCCTCTTTTCCGGTGAGATCCCGTCCGGAGAAATCCACCAGGACCATGTGGTTATCCGTACCATTGGACACCAACTTGTACCCTCTCTCCATGAGTACCTTTGCCAACACAGCGGCATTTTTAACCACCTGTTTCTGATATTCGGTGAACTCGGGCAACAATGCCTCTTTAAAGGCCACGGCCTTGGCCGTAATCACATGCATCAAAGGTCCACCCTGGATACCGGGGAAAATCTGGGAATTGATTTTTTTGCCCAGTTCGGCGTTGGCAAGAATCAATCCGCCCCTGGGACCGCGAAGGGTTTTATGGGTGGTGGAGGTAATAATATCTGCGTACCCAACAGGTGTGGGGTGAACACCTGCCGCCACAAGCCCTGCAATATGGGCCATATCCACTAGAAAAAGTGCACCGCAGGCCTTGGCAATTTCAGAAAAGCCCTTAAAATCAAGGGTTCTGGGGTAGGCCGAAGCCCCTGCCACAATCATTTTAGGTTTATTAGCCTTTGCCAGGTCTTCCACCTGGTTCAAATCAATGGTCTCGGTTTCCGGATTCAAACCGTAATGGGTAAAATTGAACAACCGACCGGAAAAGCTTACCCCGGCACCGTGGGTTAAATGCCCGCCATGGGAAAGATCCATGGCCAGTATGCCGTCCCCGGGAGAGAGTACGGAAAAATAAGCCGCCATATTTGCCTGGGAGCCGGAATGGGGCTGGACATTGGCATATTCCACGCCAAACAGCTTCTTGACCCGTTCAATGGCCAGGTTCTCTGCCTGATCCATGTACTGACATCCGCCATAATACCGTTTTGCAGGATACCCTTCAGCGTATTTATTGGTCATAATGGAGCCCTGGGCTTCCATTACTGCCCGGCTCACCGTATTTTCCGAAGCGATGAGATTCAGCCCGTATTCTTGCCGGCTGTATTCACTTTCAATAACAGCGGCAATTTCAGGATCACAAGATTTTACAAATTGTATATTTTCCATAATTCAATCGTGCGTTGGCATAATTTGACAACACAACCCTTTTTATTTCTATTTCAATTAATTTAGACTTTTATTAAAGGGGGGAATAACAAGTATGATGTAACTTGCCTATAATGTATCGGCCGATATTCTCATCTACGCGTACCCGTTTTTATCCGATTTCATCCAGGGAGCGAATACGGTCCAGATGGCGACCGCCTTCAAAGGGGGTATCAAGCCATTCTCTGACCAACTCAAAGGCAAGAATATCTCCGACCACACGGCCACCCATAACCAGGATATTGGCGTCATTGTGCTGCCGGCTCATCCTGACGGAAAATATATCCGAACACAGCGCAGCGCGTACACCCTTAAACCGGTTGGCCTGCATGGACATGCCAAGGCCGGTACCGCACAAGAGAATGCCCCGGCCGTATGTACCATCGGAAACTGCTTTGGCCACTTTTTTGCCGAAATCGGCATAATTTACCGAATCCGTGCTGTAGGTACCGGCATCCTCAACCTCATAGCCAAGGCCTGCAAGCTGTTCCTTGATCTTTTCCTTTAATTCAAACGCGGCATGATCACTGCCGATGATGATTCGTTTATCCATATCTACCCGGACCTTTACATAAATTTAATTATGATTTCGAGGCAATGAAATCATAAATATCCTGGACAGTCGACAGCAGCTCAGCCTGATCATCGTCAATTTCAATTTCAAAAACCTCTTCCATTGACATGATAAGCTCTACGATGGTCAAAGAATCCGCGCCAAGGTCTTCGACCAACGACGCCTGGGGAACCACATCCTCAACATCAATGCCGGGAATTTTTTCAGCAATAATCTTTCTTACTTTGCTTTCAACGGCCATGTTCTGACTCCTTGAAGTATTTTCCGGCAAAACTAATCTTCTACTTCCACGTCCGGCTTCACATCTCTGCCTTTATAGGTGCCGCATTCGGGGCATGCGGTATGAGGCAACTTGGGCTCCTGGCACTCGGGACATATGGTTACAGTGGGGGCACTGGTTTTATAATGGGTGCGTCTTTTTCTTCCTCTTGCTTTGGAACTTTTCTGTTTGGGTACGGCCATGACTATCTCCTAACTACATTATTTTATTTGGTTTTTATTTAATACCTGCCAAAATTTAAAACATATCTAATTACCTTATTTTGCATTTGAAGTCAACCAAAGAATCCTTTTAAAAAACACACTGAATGCATCAAATTAAATTTTGTAGACAGACTATATTGCTTTGGACCCCGCAAATATGATAGATAAATCGTCGATTTTACGCCTTTTTTATATGAAAGTACCGATAAATTGCTAAGCTTCTTTCATATTTTGTTGTAGGTCAAACCAGGGGGTTGATAGACCAAATCAGCCCATGGCTATTATGCGAATCCGGGCGGTACAGGCTAAAAACCCTGTACCGCCTGTTGTTCGTGAAGTTTAACTTTTGGAGATCAAAATGAATACAATAATTACACGCTTCCCGCCCTCCCCCACCGGGTACCTGCATATCGGCGGTGCCAGGACCGCACTTTTCAACTGGCTGTGGGCCAGAAAAAATGCAGGGCAGTTTGTGCTGCGTATAGAAGATACCGATGAAGCCCGTTCCACAAAGGAGTCTGTGGACGCAATTCTTGAATCCATGGAATGGCTGGGGATCGACTGGGATGACGGCCCTTATTTTCAGACCCAACGCTATGATATTTATAATGAACACATTGACCGCCTGGTTGAACAGGGCCATGCCTACTATTGCGACTGTACCCCAGAAGAAGTCGATGCCATGCGCGAAGAGGCCAAGGCCAAAGGACTTAAGCCTATGTATAACGGCAAATGCCGGAACCGCGGGCTTAAAAAAGGAGATAACACAGTGGTACGGTTAAAAACCCCGGATACAGGCGTCACCATTGTGGACGACATTGTCAAGGGCAGTACTGCTTTCCAGAATTCGGAAATTGATGATTTCATCATCCAGAGAAGCTCGGGCGTGGCCATGTACAACCTTGCGGTTGTTGTGGATGATATCTCCATGGGGATCAACACCATTATCCGGGGAGATGACCACTTGGTCAATACGCCCAAACAGATTCTGATTTACCAGGCGTTGGGCGCATCGCTGCCGGTATTCGGCCATGTCCCCATGGTGCTGGGGTCAGACAAGGCGCGGCTGAGCAAACGTCATGGTGCCATGTCCGTGGGGGAATATAAGAAAATGGGATTTCTGGCCGATGCACTGATCAACTACCTGGTCAGACTGGGTTGGTCCCATGGCGACCAGGAATTCTTTGAACGCCAGGAGCTTATTGAAAAATTTGATCTCGAACATCTTGGCCGGTCTGCCGGCATGTTTGACATGGATAAGCTGTATGCACTGAATGCCAAACACATCCAGAAAAAGAAGCCCGCAGAATTAGGAGACGACCTTGTGCCCCACTTAGCGGATCTTGGCATTGAGGCCCAGAATGATGCCTTTACCCAGGGGGTGATTGAAACACTTCAACCTAGAAGCAAAACCCTTGTAGAGATGGCCCAGGGTGCTATCTTTTATTACAGGGATGAAATTGAGTTTGAAGAAAAGGCTGCCAAAAAATTCTTTAAGCCCGAAACTTCTGATCTTTTAAACAAATGTGCTGATGCCCTGGAAGAACGTGCTGATTTCAGCCAGAAGGCCCAAGAAGAGGTGTTTAAACAGATCATGGACGAGACAGGGCTCGGATTTGGAAAGATTGCCCAACCTCTGCGGGTGGCGGTCACCGGTACAACGGTGAGCCCCGGCATATTTGAAATGTTTATTGCTTTAGGACAAGAAAAAACCGTTCAGCGCATTAGAAAGGCAGCGCAATTCTGCGCCGCCCAAGGCGAATAAAAAAACGCCGAATATTACACTGCAGAAACCCACAAAACGGGCAATGAGCTGTAACGGATCAAAACTTAAGGTGCAGTTAAGGCAAATACCTTGACTGCACCTATTTTATTCAACAAACCAAGCCCTTATTATCCGGAAACCTCAGCTTTCTTTGACAGGCGAAATCGGCTTTCAAGAAAGATATGCAGAACAATGCCTACACCCAAGCCCCAGGCTGCGCCGTGCATGGCAAGCACAATGGCCATTGTTCCGGCAACGCCCAGCTGAAGGGGGTCTTTGATCTGTTTGAAGGCTGTAATGATGCAAAGATAGCCTGTGACAACCATGGTCAATGAGAGCCCGATTGGCAGAAAGGGTTTAAAAAAACTAACCAAGGGGAGAATAAACAGCGCGATGAATCCTGAAATCCAGAAGGTGCCTGCCCCGCTGAACATAGAATCCATTGCGTTTCTACCTTGGCGGTAGCGGTCTGCCACGGTTGCTGTTACCGCAGTCCAGATAGGTCCTGCCAGACCCGGGTAGGGAGCAAAAAAGGTATGAATCACATTCCGGATTCCCGTAATAATGTGAATCCGGTCCGTATCGATATCCACTGTTTCGTCGGGTCTGCTTTCCTCGCATGCAGCCTTGACCAGAACCGTGCCAACGATCACGTCGCCAAAGGCGATAATATAAGCGATAACCGCTGTGGGGATGGCTTTGATGAACATATCAGCATCGGGAAACCCCACGCTGAAGGGCAAATAGGACCACATCTGCCCAAAGGCCGGTATGGTAATACCCCATTTAATGTCCGGAATCGGATACTCATTGACAAGCATACCAATGACTATGGCCACGATCATGGCGGGGACCATACCGAATTTACCCATAAGCTTTGCTATGGGATTATCGGATTTCATCCTGGCAAATGAAACGGAAAAGAGCATATAAAAACAGACCAGGCTGCCAAGGCCTATAGCAATGGGCGTTTTAGGAATTCTGCCACCGACTTTCAATTCCCCCATGTAGGCGGCCACACCAGCACCAAGCAATATCCCCGCCTTAATGGAATCGGGCACCTTAGCCACGACTTTGGAGCTGAGACGGGAGATCCCCAGGAACAGAAAAATGGCCGCCACCAGAAGCTGCAGGGCCACCAAGGCCTTGATCGCTTCAGGCCCCGGCGCAAACTGCCCAAGATAGAGCAAAACAACGGGGATTGCAGGTGTTATCCATCCCGGCACCATGGGTGTTCCAAGAAATGCCGGCAGCATAAACCCGATACCGCAGACAAATACATAGGCAAGGGCAACGTTATAGGGAAGTCCTAAATATTTTTCCAACAGAGGAATCATTGCAAGACTTACAACAAAAAGGATAAGAGCCTGAATAAACTCCACCCATTCCCAGCGGTAATGGATAAAAGGAAGGCGTATTTTAAAGGGCCCTGCGGGCCAGAAGGGCTGTTCTTCAGTGTCGTTACGTTTGTATAAAGGCATTTTTAGCTCCGTAATTTTAAAAAGGTTTTAGACTGAAGGCTTAAAGGTGTTGGTGGTTCGCAATCAAGCATATAAATCTGCGCCCTGTGCCTGGTTCATAAACTTTGTAATTCACAATCCTTGTATGACTGAACCCTCCTTTGATAATTTAGTTGTCATCAAGCAAAAACGGCGATGGAGAATCTTGTGTAATCATTATCAATGGAGGACTTTAACTTTCAATCGGCCACAAGCCTATATTACTACGGCCGCCTGACTGAACCCGTATAAGCTCAAAGCCTACATAGCGCCCTACCCAAAACCGTAAATTTTGCCGATTCGTTCGTCGGTCTGAATTTTAATTCCCCCTAAAGTCATTATCCGGCAAGGCACTACGATCAATTGAAAAGGAATGCGTCACCTCTCTTGCTTTTTCAGCTTAAGCTGTGCTAATTATTTAAAATTCTTAAAATCCATTTCATAAATTAGCCAATAAAAGGAACAGGGCCATGAAACAGCCTGAAATTGATTATTGGATCACCTGTATGCTGGAAACATTTGAGAATGTATCGGATCTTAATGTTACCGTGGGCAAGTCCCTGCAGGTGGAGACATCCGGGCAATTGACCGATGTGCCGGTATCGCCGCCGGTGCAGGAGCTGACCCCTTTCCAGGCCGAGGTGTTTGCATTGAACCTGATCAACGGCGACCCCCGGCTTCTGGAAGACCTGGTCAAAACAGGCTCCTGCGATCTGTCCTACTGGCTGGGAAACAAGGCACGATTCAGGGTGAACATTTTTAAGCAGAAAAATCATTTAACCACCATCCTGCGAAAACTGGAAACCACCATCCCCAGCATTGACAAGCTTAACCTGCCGCCTATTTTCAGAAAGATGGGCGAAGAAAAAAACGGTTTGATTCTGGTGACCGGTGCCACCGGGTCAGGCAAATCCACCACCCTGGCCGCGCTGCTCAATGAGATTAACGAAGCAAAGTCCCTCCATGTGGTGACCCTGGAAGACCCGGTGGAGTTTGTCCATCCCCATAAAAAAGCCACATTTAACCAACGGGAGTTGGGAAATGATTTTGATACATTCCCCACAGGGCTGAGGGCAGCCCTGCGCCAGGCCCCCAAGGTGATTCTGGTGGGGGAGATGCGTGACCGGGAAACCATGGAGATCGGTTTGTCTGCAGCAGAAACCGGACACCTGGTGCTTTCCACCCTCCATACCGTCGATGCCGGCCAGACCATTAACCGTATCCTGGGCATGTTTGAACAGGAGGAACAGGCCCAGGTCCGGGCCAGGCTTGCAGATACCATCCGCTATATTGTCTGCCAGCGCCTTTTGCCCCGGTCTGCAGGCGGACGGGTGGCGGCCCTGGAAATTATGGGGATGAACCTGCGAATCAACGATATTATCCTGAACGGTGAATCAGAAGGAAAAACCATGCATGAAGTCATTACCGCCTCAACGGCATTTGGCATGCAGACCTTTGACCAGCATATCCTGGACCTCTACAAGGCCGATATCATCACCGAAGAAACGGCCTTTTCCTATTGTTCACAAAAAAGTGTGCTCTCCCAGGGCATGGATATCCTCAAAAGGGAAAAGGGCGAAAAAACCTCTGCCATTGAAGGCCTGACCATTGACTGGAAAGAAAAAAATGATACTGAAGAAAACGGGGAGGAACCGTCATGATATCCCAATGCCCCCACTGCAACCAGCCCCTGAAATTTTCCCAGCCCCAGATGGAAAAATTCAAACAGGCTTTAACCAAGCTCCCCGAGGGGCGATACTTAAAATTCGGCTGCCCCAAGTGCCGCACCCCCATTGAGATAAATAAGGACGGCGCCTTGGCAGAAAAGGCCAAGGCGCCGCAAAACCAGGCTGCCCCCCCGGTCAGTCCGCCGGAAGCACCTGATATTGCCTGGCTGGGTTCAAACGTCGAGGAAGAGGAAGCGCTTGTGGATGATGTACCCACGGCCATGATTTTAATCAATGACCAGGCCATCCGGCAGCAGGTTACCGATGTGCTGAAAGAACGAAACCTCCAGATCCACTGCCCCGAAAATGTGGATGATGCCATTTCCGGCCAACGGTTCAAGACCTTTGATGTGGTGGTATATTCCGCAGAGTACGAAGACGGGCCGGTGGACACCCATGATTTTCATAAATTTATGTCCGGCATGAGCATGAAACGGCGACGCAATATTTTTTATGTGCTGGTGGGCAACGAGGTCAAAACCCTTTACGACCTTGAGGCGCTGACCTTAAGCGCCAATCTGGTGGTCAATATCCGGGAGCTTCCCTATTTTGCCAAAGTGTTTCAAAAGGGGATGAAAGGATACGAAAGCCTGTTAGGGCCTTATATTTCTATGCTTAAACAGTACGGTAAAAGCTGAACAAGCAGCCAAAATTTTCATAGCTTGACACTACAACCTATACATGAAAGATAGACACAAACCACAGATTAACGGCTATGGGCCGTTATTGAAAGGATATTTAAGTGCCTACGGTTGTATTATGCCAACGAATTTTGGTTGCCTTTTTATTTTTATGCATGGTTTCACTTACAGCTTGCAACAAGCATCCCATTGAAACTAAACAAGTCAATGTCGTATTTCGATTCGATGATTATTCGGCTTATAGCAATACAAACCTGGAGTTGAGAATCATTGATGCCTTCCGCAAGCATGAAGCCTGCTTAACCATAGGGGTTATCCCCTATGCATGTGCAGGCGATATTCATGATCCATCTGCTCAAGAGGTACGCCCTCTTCCATCAATCAGCCAAGCAACCCAGGTAATTGATGATTTGAGTGCTAAGCGTTTTCTTATAAATGCATCGCCTGCAGGATAGCGCCCCTCTTTTTTGCCTTTGAATACATAAAAGCCGGCAACTTAATTAACACGCCCATCGCATCTGTCAGATAAACCTTTTGTCTGAAGTCATGGTTTGGGCTTTGACCTGATTTTTCTCCAGCCACCCCGACCGGACATTCTCAGTTTTGGCATCGAATCCCGGCACATAAGGCTTAATATCAATAAGCGGCGTGTTGTTCAAAACATCAATATCCAGAATATCAAGGGTATTTTCTTTTCTTGAGACCAGGCGGACAATGGACAGCCCTATGGGGCTGGGACGCCGGGGGGCCCGGGTGGAGAACACCCCCCGTGGTTCAGTATCCATAAAAGGGGTGATCACGAGGTCAAACCCCTTGGACTGGTGAAAATGGTAGAGTAGGATCAGATGAGAAAATCCGTCAATGTCTGACAGGCCTTGTTCATACTCCGGATGGATGATGATCCGACCCTGAACATCTTTGGCGCCGGCAGGCTGGATCGGCATGCCTTCGCGGTCTTCAAACGGTGTTTGTATTGTTCCGATGTAAGTTATTTGCATACAGTGCTCCTTTATGATCTTGTTGCGTTCTTTTTATGCATAACCTAATTGAACATATATCATCCATATATCATCAGGGTAATATGCTTAAAATCATTTTTTGGCAGATTTTTACACTATTCATGTGAATTGACAAAATCCTCGCTTTAAAAAAAACACCGAAAACCACTATAAATAGCCTGCTCTGATTTTGTTTATAAGAAAGTTTCCAGTAACCAACTGAATTCTTTCTATCTTTGTTGTGGCCGAAGCCTGGGTGTAGATAGACCAAGGACGGCCCATGGCCGTTACAATGATTCGAGAACCTGCCTTTTTTACTTCTTCTACATATTAAGCACGAGTTCATAATAAATAATAAATAAACGACCCTGAAAAAACGTTGCCCTTTAACGGACACCACCGATTCAGGAGGCATGCTCTTTAAGTGGTTGCTGTTTACTTGATACTTTGCCGTATGCGAGTTCCTGCAAGGCCTATCATACCGACACCGAGCAGCATTAGAGTGGACGGCTCCGGCACGGGCGCAAGATCTGCGGAATCGTTGTTAAACTGATAAGGCAAATCATTAAGATAAACGCTTCCGGTGAAAACAATATTTGAGCTTATTTCAAAAGTTGTACTAAAGGCTTCTCCGTTATCTAATTGACCATATACTAAATACCATCTGCTTCGTGCATCGTCTTTTGTAAGGTCTATTAGCAAATTTGATCCATAAAAATACAATGAAGCATTATCCGCTAAATATAAAAAATTCACTGATCCAGAGATATATTTTGCAAAACTGTCACCATTTAAATATAGCCTGTCGATTTCTCCACCATCTAATTCGAGAACACTCTGTCCTTGTAAGCTGACAAGCTCAACTGATCCGTCAGCTATTGTTGTCTGAGATGATTCTCCTGTTTCGACATAAGATGCAAATCCTCCATTAAAATGTATATAGCTATTTTCACCATAAATACGATAAATTTCAGCATTGTCACTGCAATATAGATGGCTACCTGGATTTAACCAGAGGAACTCGTCTTTGAACTGATCATCACTAATTTGGAGTTCTGTATTAACTACAATGTACCCTTCGTCGCTCCTTAGATAGTCAGCCTTAACATTCGCATTAGAAAAAAACAGGATGATTATTAGTACAGATAGCATTATTGATAGTTTGTTCATATTCCCTCCTTATCGGGTAAAAAATTAACCTATGCCCATGATTAAAATTAAGGCTCATATGGTTTGCCTTTTAAACCGTCTTATTGGTTGCCCCCTGGACAGATATATTCCAATATGCTCCACGGGGAGGTGCCTTGAATAAGGTTGAAGATTCGGTGCTATATTTTGGCCGATTTTTATTCTAACCCTGGATCTAAGTGTAATATCGCTCAAATACTGCAAATTAAAGCATTCAACAACCAACCCAAACAAGCCTAAGTAATAATTGCAAATTTAATACCGTTTAAAACAAAAAAATAAAAACTTGTATTTCAACGAGTTGTATTTCTCAACTTTATAAAACCATGAAGTAATTGTTAACTTTTTTCACATATTCTATAATTTTAAGAAAAAAATGTTATACGTAATTATTCACGCACGCCCTCATGAGACCGGAAATATAGAAAACCAAAACGACGCAATAATGGTACGAAAAAACTCGATTCTAAGTTTCAGCTCTTACCCTCGCCAATAACAGATCAAGTACACATGCCCATGGCTCAGGCACTTTTCTATCATTTCTAAAAAAATCCCCAATTTTTACCCTGGAAGTTTTGTATACAGTCTTTATCCTGACTCAGTCACTCCAACCCGTCCAACACCTCATCCCCAACCATAGTCAACTGTACTTTCAGCAGCAACACGGATAGAAATCGCGGCGGCATGATCAATTTTTTTTCATCCCCAATCCTGACCAGCTGCATTATTTATGGTAACCATGTCGACATCCAAAGCCATGAAATTTTTAACGAGAACGCAAGTATTCCTGAAATTCAATACAGCGATATAAAAGGCAGCGGCGGCAGCACTGCCTGGGGACACTGCACTGGTTACGGACGGCGGCAATAACATGGATGCCACCCCCTTGTTTGTCAGAAATTCGAACTTTGAGCGGGATGATTCCGGTGATCTTCACCTGAGGCTTGAGTCCCCGTGCAGGAATAAAGGGGATAACACTGCTGAGAATCTGCCTGAAACAGATATGGATGGTGAAAACCGTATCATAGACGGCACAGGGGACATGGGCGCAGCTGAATTAATTCCCGGCACCCCCTGCCCCTCAGATGCAGACGGGGATAAGGATGTGGACGGCAAAGATTCGGCCGCCTATGCCCAAAATCCCAATTTGGACCTGCTGGAGGCCCTGGCTCTGGCCTTTGGGAAAACCGATTATCCCTGATACTGAAGCATTGTTGGGGGGGGGGGGCAGCCATCCAATGCGAGTTACAATTTTTTCCCAAGGCTTTTATGTGCAGAAAACCACACTGCAATACCCCACAAAATCGTCAGCAGGCTGTAAGGGATCAAAACTTGAGCTGTAATCAAGACAGACACCTTTAACTGCGCCCATTTTTTTTGCCGCAGCCGCAGCCGCACAGGCCGCCCCGGCACAGCACATATTATGGCGGGTCAGTCCCTGGTGAACAATCTGCTTTTCATCCATGGCGGTTAACGCCTCAATGGCTGCTGCGTCATTCTCCTTTGACACCCAATCAAATGCCGCCCGGCCGGAACCTGCCGGTTCAAATCCGAACCGCGGGCCGTAATGGGTCATGTCTGTGGAGCCCACCACAGCCAAGGAAAGACCCAGATCTTTTGCGACCTCAACTGCAGCCACGCCCAGAGCTTTCGCCGCATCCGAGGGCGGTACGGCGCACACCACAATCCGGGCCTGGGGAAAAAAATATTTCATAAATGGATATTGCAGTTCCAAGGTGTTTTCTTCGGGGAAGCGGTTGTGGTCTAATTGTTCCAGAGTAATGCCTTGAGTCCCGGCCCGCCGCACCAGGGCCTGTGTAAGTTCCCGATCCATCTCAATGGTTCCCAAGGGAGTATCTACGGCCGTACAATCCAAGACTAAGGCCTGGGAAGCGGCATGCATGTGAACCCCGAAGAGTACTATTGTGTCCACAACCCGGCTGCCCTGGGCCAGTGCAGAGAAGACTCGGCAGGCAAGTTTTCCGGAATAGATCCAGCCGGCGTGGGGAACGATCCCCGCCACAGGATTATCCAGTTTTTTTGCATCCTCTCCGATTCCCGGATCATCAGTAAACCGTTCAATGGCTGATCGACATTGGCCGGCTGATCCCGGGTACCATGATCCGGCAAAGGCCATTTTTCTTACACCCATGATTTGCCCTCAAAAAAATTTTATAGATTTTTTTAACCATACAAGAACACGAAGTTCATGAAGATTCTAAACTTCGTGTTCTTCGTGAACTTCGTGGTTTTAAACTGAAATTCTTTCAACCTTATGGGCATCGCCACGCACTTTAACGATTAACCCAGTTTTTCCTTAACCTTTGTGCGCAGCCATGCAAGCCAAGGTTCCATGCCTTCCTGGGTCTTGGCGGACAGTTCAAACACCGGCATGCCCGGATGCACCTTGCCCATATTTTCCACAGCCAGGGCCGCATCAAAATCCAGGTGGGGCAACAGGTCTATTTTATTTAAAATGGCAGCATCAGCCACCTGGAACATAAGCGGGTATTTCAAAGGCTTATCCTCGCCTTCGGTGACACTTAAAACAACGGCCCGTGCATCCTCGCCAATGTCAAATTCCGCAGGACAGACCAGGTTGCCGATGTTTTCCACAATGAGCAGATCCAGATCGTCGCATCCCAGGGACTTGGCCGATGATTCAATAAGGTGGGCTGCCAGATGACAGTCCCCCCCGAACTGGTCGGTGTTGATCTGGGTCACCTTGGCACCGGTTACCGAAAGCCGGTCCGCATCATTGGTGGTGCAGACATCGCCGACGATCACCCCCACCCGGATATCGGGCATCAGTGCCTCCAACGTCCGGCACAGGGTTTCGGTCTTGCCGGATCCCGGCGATGACATCATGTTCAGGACAAATACCTGTTTATCCTTAAAAAAAGATCTGTTCCGATCTGCATCGGATTCATTTTTTGCCAGTACCCGTTTCTGTATATTTATCTCCATAAACTATCTCTCAATTTTTTTTGTTACTCAATGGTCTAATCGTCTGCCAGTTCTATGGACGAAATCTCAATCTCCCGTCCCGAAACCATGGTCACCTGCCCGGTTTTGCATGCAGGGCAACCAAATGCAGGGGCATCGGTCTGCCATTCGTGGTTACAACTTTCACAGCGCAGACACACCGGCACCGCGTCGATGATCACTTCAGCGCCTTCAAGCGGGGTGTCCTTTGTGATAACCTCCAGACAAAACGAGAGGCTGTGCTCCACCACGGCGGCCAGTTTACCGATCCTTAAATTCATTTTTTCCACCCTGGGATTCTCAATGTCATCGGGGATGGCATCCAGGGCGATGTTTACCAGTTGCTGGGCAATACCCATCTCATGCATACTTACTGATCCTGCCTCATTTTAAAAAATTGTTGTTGAAATTCGGGGAATCTGCCTTCCTTTATTGCATGACGCATTTTTGCCATAAGGTCAAGATAATAATAGAGATTATGAATCGTATTCAGACGATAGGACAAAAGTTCCCGGGATTTATACAGATGTCGCAAATAGGCCCGGGAGTAGTTGCGACAGGTGTAACACCCACAATTTTCGTCAATGGGGCGATCATCTGTCTTGTACTTGGCATTGGGGATATTTACGGTCCCGGTACTGGTAAAAAGCTGGCCGTTTCTAGCGTTTCTTGAGGGCATCACGCAATCAAACATATCGCATCCCATGCCCACCAGGGCCACCAGATTTTCAGGCGTGCCCACCCCCATAATGTACCGGGGCTTTTGTGACGGCAGAAGCGGCAAAGTGTGGTCGGCCATCTCATACATCACGTCGGTGGGTTCTCCCACAGAAAGGCCGCCAATGGCAAAACCGGGAAAATCAATGGCCGTAATCTGTTCGGCGGATAAAGAGCGAAGTTCTTTGATCATGCCGCCCTGGACAATACCGAACAGGTTATTGACCGCGCCGTTTTCCTGCCAGAAATCAAAGCCTCTTTTCGCCCAGGCGGTTGTTTTGTTCAAGGCATCCGCCACCTGCTGATCCGTTGCCGGATGTCCCTGGCACCAGTCCAGGGACATCATGATATCCGATCCTAAAATCATCTGGATCTCAACGGCCCGTTCCGGGGAAAAAAAGTGCCGGGAACCATCAATGTGGGATTGGAAATGCACCCCCTCATCGGTGAACTTGGCAAGTTTTGCCAAAGAGAAAAACTGAAATCCCCCGGAGTCGGTAAGCATGGGCTTATCCCATGCCGTAAACGAATGAAGCCCGTTCATGGCTTCAATCACTTCGCAACCGGGTCTCAGGTATAAATGATAGGTATTGCCAAGAATAATCTGGGCACCGCAATGTTCTAAATCTTCCTTTGACACGGCCTTAACTGATCCCACAGTACCCACGGGCATGAAAATGGGTGTTTCAATAACCCCGTGGTCCGTGGTGATCCGCCCCAAACGCGAGCGGTCCCGGCCGTCATCTTTTTGACTATTGTCTTTTATCAGGTCAAATGTAAGCATCTTTGATCTTTTTTTATTAGTTACTCTATAAACATGGCATCACCATAGCTGAAAAACCGGTACTTCTCAGCCACAGCAACCTTATAGGCTTTCAAAATCCGTTCCCGGTCATAAAAGGCGGAAATCAGCATGAGCAAGGTGGATTCAGGCAAATGGAAATTGGTAATCATGGCATCTACGCACTTGAACTTGTAGCCCGGATAGATAAACAGATCGCACCGGCCCTGCCCTGCCGAAATGATGCCGTCATCGTTGGTACAAAACTCCAGGGTCCTTACAGATGTAGTGCCCACGGCTATTACCCTGCGGCCGCCCCCATGGGCCTGGTTAATTTTTTCAGCCGTCTGTTCATCTATTATAAAATATTCCGAATGAATCTGGTGATCCCGGATATCCTTTACCCGCACCGGCACAAAGGTACCATACCCCACGTGCAGGGTAATCTTGGCCACCTCCACACCTTTTGCACAAAGGGTTTTAAGCAAATCTTTCGTAAAATGAAGCCCGGCCGTAGGCGCGGCCACAGCCCCCTCGGCATTTGCATAAACCGTCTGGTAATTTTGCCGGTCTTTTTGCTCATCCATTTGTGCAGATGAGTCGTTGCCCCGTTCCGAATCCTGATCCCGCTTTATATAGGGCGGCAAAGGCATTTTACCCGCTTTTTTTAACCGGGATAAAAACTCTGCTCCCCCGTCAAAACAGACCACTGAAATCCGGTCCCGATGCTCAATCACCGTGGCTTTGATACCCTGGCCCAGGTCAAGCACCGTTCCCGGTCCGGGTCTGCGTGACGCCCTGATCAGACAATCACACTGAAACCGCCCTGTCTCGGCCAGATGTTTCATGCCGGCTGCATAATCAATGATGAGGACCTCAACACGGCCGCCTGTGGGTTTATGGCCTAAAAGCCTTGCCGGAACCACCCGGGTGTCATTGACCACCAACAGGTCTCCTGGACGCAGCAAATCAGCAATATCAAGAAATCTGCGATGACTGATGCCGTGACTATTGCGCGCCAGATGCATCAGCCGGGATCGGCTTCTGTGTTCACAGGGCGTTTGGGCAATCAAGGATTCGGGCAAATCATACGCATAATCAGACAAATTGTACATCAACCCATCTCCATGGCAAGGTATACGACCGCCAGGCCCGCCAGCATCATAAAGAAGCCAAACCGCCTCAAAGCGCCTTCAGGCATTTGCACAATCATCATTACCATCTCCCGCATTTTATTGGGCGAGATGAAATAGGGCAGCCCTTCCACAATCATGACCATGCCCATAACACAGAAAAAAAATTTCATTGAAAAAAGTTCCTTTTAACCTTTTATTAGAGGTACCCTTGATTATTAAAAATATCAAGGTTATAAAGGAAGGCTGTTAAGAACTCAACCCCGGGCATGGGTACCTTCATGCACCGGGCACTCAAAGGAATCAAACATCACATGGCATTTGAACCTGTTATCGGATTAGAAGTCCACGCTCAGCTCAAAACTGAAACTAAAATATTTTGCAACTGTTCAACCGCTTTCGGCAAGGCCCCAAACGCCAATACCTGTCCCGTATGCACAGGCATGCCCGGGGTTCTGCCGGTACTCAATAAAAAGGCCGTCACTTTTGCCATCAAGGCCGGTCTTGCCACCAACTGCACCATCAACCGGGAAAGCCGGTTTGACAGAAAAAATTATTTTTATCCGGATCTTCCCAAAGGTTACCAGATCTCCCAGTTTGCCATGCCCATTGCCGAACACGGTTTTCTGGACATTGAAGCGGATGAAAAGCAAATACGCATCGGCATTACCCGCATTCACATGGAAGAAGATGCCGGAAAGCTGATCCATGATCCATTGCGGGGCAAAAGCATGGTGGACCTGAACAGAACAGGGGTACCACTCATTGAAATTGTCAGTGAGCCCGATCTTCGTACGGCGGCCCAGGCAGGTGCATACCTAAGAAAACTGCACGCCATTTTAAAATACATTGACGTATGTGACGGAAACATGGAGCAAGGCTCGTTCAGATGTGACGCCAACGTCTCTCTACGGCCCGTGGGCCAGGAAGCGTTCGGCACCCGCACAGAGCTTAAAAACCTGAACTCCTTTAAAAATGTGGAAAAAGCCATTCTGTACGAAATCCAACGCCAGACCTATGTCCTTGAAGAAGGGGGAAAGGTTATCCAAGAGACCCGTCTGTGGGATCCTAACAAAAACCGCACCGCATCTATGCGGGGCAAGGAAGAGGCCCACGATTACAGGTATTTCCCGGACCCTGACCTTGTGCCGCTGATCGTGGATGACACCTGGATCCAGGACGTCCGCAGCAGCATGCCCGAACTGCCCGATGAAAAAAAGCAGCGGTTTATAGAGGAATACGGTTTGTCTGAATATGATGCCGGCGTTTTAACAGCCGGCCTGGACATGGCCAATTATTTTGAAAAGACAGTTAAACCACTGAAAAACATCAAGCAGGCCGCCAACTGGATCATGACAACGCTCATGGCCATGCTTAACGCCAAGGGTATTGAAATTAACGAGTCACCCGTTGATGCCGATGGGTTTTCAAAACTTCTTGGACTTCTGGAATCCTCCCGGATTAATGCCAATGCAGCAAAAACAGTTTTTGAACAGATGGTTGAAACCGGCAAAGATCCAGAAGCCATTGTCAAAGAAAAAGGCCTTGAACAGGTATCAGACCAGGGTGAACTTGAAGCCATGGTAGATGAAATCATTAAAGAAAACCCCGAAGAAGTTCAAGCGTACAGGGATGGGAAGACCAAACTGTTCAGCTTTTTCATGGGGCAGGTCATGAAAAAGACCCGGGGCAAGGCAGACCCCAAAGTGGTCACGCCCATGCTCAAATCAAAATTGTAAAGGGAACAAGCAGATGAAAAAACCGAATACTTTGATTAAATTGATTGTCGCCGTTTTTCTTTTTGGCGGACTGATCTTTCCATATACGGGCTTTGCCGCTTCCCCTGAAACCCTTGCCGTACTCTCTTTTGACATCAATGCCGATAAGAATAAAAATCTGGACTACCTGAAACAAGGCATCTCAACCATGTTCTATTCCAGGCTCACCTACCCTGAAAAAGTTGTTGTCATCTCCCCCAAAAAGATGGCGGCTCTTGAGCCCGAATTAAAACAATTTTCCGGCAGTGAACTGGTTCATGAAACTGCCCGGCAAACCGGATCCAGATATGTGCTTTACGGCACCATCACCAGTCTTGCAGGCGCGTTCAGCATTGATGCCAAGGTGTTTGACACTGCTGAAAAACAATACATGGCGTTTTTTGAGCAATCCAAAAACAGCGACGATCTGATTAAAAAAGTGGACCGCATCGCGGCAGCCATAAACCACAAAGTATTCCAACGCACAACCCTTACCTGGGAACAGATGGAACAGGAAAAGCAGAAAAAACTCAACGAGCTAAAAAATCAAAATCCGGAAAACCTCATGCAGGTGCCTACTGGATGGCAACGCGAAGAAAAAGTGGGCTGGAAAGTCTGGAAATATCTTTTCTAAATAGTGCCTCAACGGCCCCGTGTTTGGGCGCAAAGTTGCCCAGATGCAAGGCGCAGAAAAATTTAAAACCGAAGCATACTGGAGTATGTGAGGATTTTAAATTTTTCTGCAACGCCGCAGGTGGGTGACTTTGCGTTCAAACACTCATTACATATAATCCACTAGACTTAATCCCATCACAGAGGATGTGGAACTTAACGCAGCTTCATAAACCGTCTGGGAAGATTTAAGTAGCATAATGGCTTCCACGGTATCCGCATCCCGGACCGTGGAGCGCTGGGTGGTCAGTGTTAAATCTGAATCAGTGATAGTGGTTTCGGTGATGGTTGTGCTGTTATAAACGTACCCCACAGTTGATATGCTTGAGGTAAGACTTTCATAATGATTTTCCAGCCGGGTCATGGCTCGCTCAATGCCGTCCACATCATCCGTTTCCAGCGCTTCTTTGAGATCGAATACCGTATCCCAGATGCTCCAGGTGGCTTCCTGGCCTTCCACAGGAGCGGATGAAACATCCAGATCACCAAAACCTAAATTGAAATTAGCGCTGGAGTCGACATGGGTGCCGGACGCGAAAAGCAATTCAAAGGATTCAAGCCTGCGGCCGGTATCAAGGTCCTCGCTGATGGTAAATTTCTTGCTGTCCTCATCGTATTCCACCGAATAATTAACCCGGTTGCCGTTTTCAGCGGATGCCGCTTCAAGGGCCTCTTCCACGGCCTCGGCATAGGATTCGGAATCTGTGTAAGTATCGGTTGGGATGATGGCTGTCAACTGAACGCTGGTCTCTCCATCCTCAGTGGTTTCTGTAAAATCAATGGCGTTATTTTCATCATCCACGGTAACTTCCCCAGCCACTGGCGCATGGCTGGTTACCGGTGAAAGCGTTATGATTTGAGAAGCAAACCCAAGATCCGTCAGGATGCTTGTATTTTCATATGTTTGGGTAACGTCAAAGGAAAAGGAGGTATCCACTTCGGGCGTCTCATTCAAATCAATGACAAGATCAATCTCCCCGTCATCATTTACATCAAGTTCTATGGTATCACCGCCGGCCCCAATTTCAGCATTAAGTCCGTAACCTGGATCATTGGAAATCTTCCAGGTATCGTCTGCGGTGTAAGTTAACGTAATGGGTTCAGAGCCGTCATCCGGTGTATATTCGGTCAGGGCGGAGTCGTTTACAACTCGAATTTCAACGTCATTGAAATCCTGGCCTGTGGATTCAAAGTTGGCAATCCTGGCGGTTTCGGTCTCAATATTTTTAAAGGTTGTGGTGACGGTGGTATCACTGCCGTCTGTCCCAATGGAAAAGGTATTGGCATCTGCATCATATTCCACCTCATAAACAACACCGTATCCATATTCTTCGGATGCTTTATTCAATGTCTGCGCAACAACATCGGCAAGTTCGTCTTTACTGTAGGTACCGCTGGTAATGGTCGCCTCAATGTTGAGAATATTATCCGCTCCATTTCCGGCATCTTCGGAAAAAACGATCTGATTATTGGTGGTATCCACAATGATCCGGTCTTCATAAAACAGATCACTGCCGCAGCAGCCCAAAGATATTGTGGTATTCTCAGAGATACTGATGTTCACGCTGTCACTGCTACCGTTGTAGATTACGCTGGTGGGATTGTCTTCATCGTCATAGGTAAAAGGCGTTGTCTGATTGTCGTCACCGCCGAACACATAGCCGCCATAGGCATCTGTATTGGCAAGGTCCAGAAGGCTGTCAAGGTAAACCGACATACTTTCGGCAGCGTCAGAGCGTTCCTGGGAAGAAGCCGAGGCATTGGCCAAAGACGAGCACAAGAGCTTCATTTCAGACAACTGGTCCGCCATGGCGTCAAGGGAGGTTTCAGCCGTGGTCAGCATATTCTGGGCCTGGTCCACATTCACCTGATACTGGTCCAAAGCGGCCAGGTCGGAATTGATGGTCAGCACCTGTTTCATCCCCGTTGGATCATCAGATGCGGAACTGATTTTCAGATTGGTGGAGACGGTCTCATTGGCCTCGTTTAAATCAGAGGTAAGCCGTCCAAGCTGGTACGTGGCTTGTTTGTATATGCTTATGGTTGCTACTCTCATGGCAGACCTCCTGTAGGACCGATGTTATTAATTGACCCCAAAAGTCTAAACATTTAAAAAATCAACGTGTTGCGAGCAGAGCATCGTACATTTCCTGCACCATTGTCAGCAACTTAGCTGCGGCAAGATAAGCCTGTTGCTGGGCTGTCAGGTTAATCATCTCTTCATCCAGGGAGACGGCTGATATTGAATCGCGCTGTTCCGTAAGCTGATACATCAAGGATTCAGAATACTCTAAAGCAGAACTGATGCCGGCCGCTGTGGACCCGACGTTGGAGATCAGGGAAGCCTGGTAATCATCCAGCGAGGTGGCGGTGACCGTAATTGTAACCGCTTCGCCCCTGGTATACGTGTACGATTTCATGTCCACACTGTCGTACCGGGTTTCAGCCATGGCCAGGGCATTGGTGTTGTCGCCGGAGGCAAGCTCGAAGGTTTCAGTATCCAAAATGCCTGAAGCCAGCAGATCACCGTCGGCCACCACATCATTGACACTGATGGTTGACGTCCCGGTGCCTGTAAAAAAGGTATTCACGCCCAGGGCTGCGGCAACGCCGCTGTCCCCGTCTTCGTTCCCTGCAAAGGCATATGAGAGATCATCCGCGTCCCTGGATGCCAAATCCATGCGAATATATCCGTCTCCTGAAACGGGCTGGTCAAAGGTGATTTCAATATCCCCGACACCGTCGCCATCCAGATCAACTTGAAACCCATCATCATCACCGCCTTCCGGAATAAGGGTGATGGTGTGGCCCGTAGGATTGACAACGTCCCAGGAGGTCAATCCGCTAATTGCATCGGTGCTACGCACAAATTCCAGGGCTTCGGCCTCAAATTCAAGAGCGCTGTAATTTAACACCGTGATTTCAAAATTCTCTTCATCAATGTTGTCACTGCCCGAACAGGTGACGTTTTCAATGGCGCAATAGTTATCATTGGTGTTAAATACAATGGCATTGTCTTTGGTGACCGAAGCGGTCACCCCGCCTGCGCTCCGGTTAAATTCATCGGCAAAGGAATCAAGGGTCCAGTGCCAGTCCGAAAGGGTGTTCAGGGTATTTCCGGCTGCATCGGCCACGGCTTTACCATTTTCATCCGTGGTGACATAAAAGACATCGCCGTTCACCAGGGTGCCGCTGTCAAATGCGATGGTCATGCCGTCCACTTCCACGATGATCTGGGAATTTTCATTCTCATTGCCTTCCAGTTCAATGGTGCCTGAATCGGTTTCAGACTTCCATTCGATCACAACATCCTCTTCATTATCCGGCAGGGTGCCGCCGGAAATTACGGTAAACTCATAAGTATCATCGACACTTGCAGCCTTTCCTGTAACCGAACCCTCAAGCGTATCGGCTTCGCCGTCGGCATCGGTATTAATCCGGAGGGTGTTTCCGGCCACAAGCGTGCCGTCGGATACTTCAAAACTTAAGGTTGTTTTACCGTTCTCAGTGATCTCCACCACACCGGATTCATCAATTTCAATATATCCGTCCTCGCCGGTGGAATAGCCGCTGCTGTCCAAAATTTCCCAGTAGATAATTGCAGGGTCACCGAACGTGACGGCTGTGGTTGAATCTTTTGTAGATGAGAGGGTGTCATTTTCAGGAGATTCACTGCCGATTCCGGTTCCTGTGGATACGCTTAACTCTGCATTGCCTGTGAAATTGGAAATTTCGATGGCATCTTCGTCTTCTTCGTCTATTTTCACAATGGTGACGGATGTGCCGTTCTTGATGACCTCATAGCATCCCTGGGCCTGGGCTTCCAGACCAGTTGCTGAGTCCGTCAAAGCAAGGTATAGCGCCTGGGCCTGCTCTTCATCCGAAACCCCGGACGGAGCCGTGTATAATATAGAGTAGCCATCCACTGCAAACTCAATAGTTTCACCATCAAAATCTTTATAACCGTCACTCCCACCGAGAGTGATCATACTGGTTCCGGACACTGGTGTTCCGGTGTCACCGAACAAACCGGCACTGGATTCCTCATCCGAACTGATCTCCATTCCCGGATCCATGATAATGGTCACGGAACCAGTGATTACCACAGCATCGTCTTTGGCAGTCAAAGTTTGAATTTCAGAGTCACTGGAATCTAAGGAAACCGATAGACTAGCTACAGAGTCTAATCCGTAGACCCCGATGGTGGCACCGGACGCACTTTCAATAGACGTGCCGTCCACAGCCAGATCCGTGTTCTGGTTGGACTCATTAATGGATTCCACCGCGGCTTTAAGTTCATCTTCGAACTGGTCGTCGAGGGCAGCAATATCCGTCACAGTAAAAGCGACAGTTTCCTCTACTCCGTCAACATACAGAGTAAATTCAATATCATCACCGGTGTTAACACTAGAAATGGCAAAATTGGCTGATGTCGAGGATGCATAGGCGGATATACCGTCTACATCAGAAAGATCTTCGGCAATGGCGGCGGCGGATCGAATCGCATCGGCACCGGTGTCTGAAATTTCTATGGTCTGAGTACTGGAACCATTGGTTATGGTCAGGGTCTGTTCAGGCAGTGCATTATTCAGGGCCGTAGAAAAGCCCACGTCACGATATAAACCGCCCAGATACTCCCCGCTGGACTGCACCACAGTCTTCTCTCCCAGGGTCCCCTCATCAATCACGGTGAGCTCATAAATGCTGTCATCCTCTCCGGACCCGGTAATATCTGAAATGTCGGATGTGGAGATGGACATATCCACGGTCGCGGTCTGATACGTTGAGGTCGTGTCCGTGGCATCCTGGATCACCATGGAAAAATCCCTGGTGTAGTCGATCTCATCCCCGTAGTACAAACTATCAAAGGTGCCGCTCTTCCCGGCCTCGTAGGTTCCCGCCAGTTCGCCGGAAAAATAGGTCTGCCCTGCCCCCTGGGAATGCTGATAGTTCAACGTCCAGATCAGGTTGGCGGCAAGCTCATCAAATTCGGCCTGGGTTTGGGGGATAACCACATCCCGGACCTCAAGCCATCCGGCAATGGCACCGCCGGAGATATCATCGGTGATGTCATAGGTGTTCACGGATTTGCCGTGCCAGTACACACTTCCCTGTTTCATGCTCAAATCGTATGAAATGCCGTCCTCCACCAGCGGCAGGCCACAGGTGGTGATCAGGTAGGTGCCGTCCTCTTTAATGGTGACATCAATGTCAATGCGTTCTCCAAGATCATCCACCAGGGCGTTTCGTTCATCCTCCAGGTCATTGGCATTCCCGCCTATGCTTTCAGCAGTGACGATGGCCAGGTTTAACGCTGCGATCTGATCGGAGATGCTGTTGACTTCGGCAACGGAAGAAGTGATTTCGTTGTTCAGGTCGGTATTCAGATCGGACAGGGCCTCTTCAATGGCATTGATACGTTCCGTAAGGGCAAGGCCTGCATCATATACGGCGTTTTGTTCGGTTTCACCGGACGGGTTGTTGCTCAAATCCTCCCAGGCAGACCAATAGGCATCCAAAAGGGTATTCAGGCTGTCGTCACTGTCTTCGGAAAAGAGATCTTCAATGGAAGTCATATAGAGCTGGGCCTCTTCCAGGGCCGCCTGATTGGACATCTCAGACGTCAGCGCATTTTCAATAATCTGGTTTACGGAATTGGTGACCGAAGAAACCGTAACCCCTGTACCATAAGCATTCCCCCTCGAGGTCACCGTGGGGGTGGCGGATAACTCCGTTGTCTGGATGCTGTAGTCATCATTATCCGCATTGGCAATATTCTGGCCCGTCACGCTGATGGAAGCCTGGTAGGCGGTGACGGCATTGGACGCAGTATTTAATATGGCGTTAAGGCTGCTCATGGTGCCCCCATACTCCTGTGGTTAACGTAATTTGACGTGACGGACAGGCGGCTCAGCACGCTTTTAAACAACAGACCATTTCGGGAGGCGGCCTTCATCAGCGTCCGGTGCCTTTGGTCAAGATCCTCTGCAAGTCCAAACAACACCGCTTCCTGCTCCGGGGTTAATCCCTGAAGCATTTTTACCCGGTTAACAAGGGTTCTCGGCATGGTGGAGGGCATTTCCCGGCCTGCCATCATATCCAGTTGATCAGCCATGGAACCAATAAGACGCTCAAACCGGTTAACGCAATTCTGCTTTCTCAAGATAAGCTTTTTCAAGGATTTCGGATCATAGGCCGTGCCGGCCATATATTCAGCATCCAGGATGCGGTTCAACTCTTTGTGAAGCGCCCGAATCCTGACCATTGTCCTTTCAAGCACCGCCATAAGATCGGTTTCCATTTTTGCATTAACCAGGGGACGTGTCATGATTTACCCCTTCTTACTAACGTTTCATGCCGATGACCGTGGTCATCATTTCATCCACGGTGCTGATGATTTTAGCATTGGCTTCATAAGCGTTCTGCAGTTCGATCATATCCACAAATTCATCGGAAATATCCACATTGGAGGCTTCAAGGGTGTAGGAAGATAAGGTGCCAAGCCCGTTCTCGCCGGGTTTATTGGTAATCGCGTCTCCGCTTTCAGTGGTGGCGGCATAAAGGTTGTCGCCTGCGTTATCAAGGCCGTTATAATTATTAAAATCCGCCAGAGCGATCAAAAAAAGTGCCAAGGTCTGACCATTGGAATAGGTACCGGAGAGAAGTCCGTCGGAATCCACTTCAACCCCTTCCAGATCGCCCGAGGGATAACCGTCGGCATCCATGTATATCGTGGAAGAGGATGTGGCGTACTGGGTGGATGATAAAGAATCGTTGATCCAGTTGTTGCCGTCCCAGCTGGTACCGATGTTGAAAGAAATATCGGTTTCGGTTGATCCGGCCTCGCCGCCCAGAAAATCAACTGTAAATTGCAGGTAGCCGGTATCCTTTGCTTCATCCGTGGTTACTTCCCGCCAGGCAGTGGACCCTGAAATATTAAAGGTGATGGTGCTTGAATCCTCCAAGGGATCTGTACTCTTGCCGCTTGAAAGCTCTTCGTCAAAGGTAAATACAATATCCCGATCCTGACCATCATCAGCCCCTGAACCGTCCAGATCTATGGCCGCATAAGTTTCGTCACCGATGAGGATGGCATTTTCGTATTCCTCCGGGGCAACATCAGGATCGACCGTAAAGATAAGCTGATCGCCATCTGAAGCGCTGCCATCTATAGCCAGGGCGACAAATGCATCTGTTGGGTCGTCATAGACATACTCAGTATCAAAATTAATATTAATGGTGGAAGCGTCACTCGTGGAGTCGTTTATTACCGCATTTGCATATTCCTCAGGGGGTGTAGATAGAATCGTAAACTCAATCGTCTGACCAGCTAAAGTCGGGTCGGTCATTTCGTCATCAAAGGAAACTTCTATGGTGGAAGAATTTCCGCTCGCATCTTCGATGAGCACCTCACAACCTTCTTCCGTCGAATTCTTGACAGTAAAATTATAGGTAACAGCACCCAGTGCTGCCGAACCAGGAGAAATAGTCCAGGCCGATCCGTTCCATGTTAGAGTGTAATCTCCATTCAGGACACCAGCGCCCAACGAACTGGATTCCTGGACGGTCATGGATATATCGCCGACCCCATCAACTGTAGATGCAGATGCGTCAACAGTGATATCACGATCTTTTAATTCATCGTTCCAGGCCCATTTAGAATTAGTATCATCCCAAATTAAGCTCGTATCGGCCACCATGGACATTGCACCCACATCGTCCTCACCGTCCGCATCTTGCGGGTAGGTGACGCCATTCGGCGAAGCTTGTAAAATTAGATCAGAAGTACTAGATTCAGAGATGAGAGTCTCAGCGGCAGCCGCTTCTTCCGGATTGCTCCAGGCCCAGGTTTCAGTATACGGATTCCAGACAATGGCAAGGCCTTCTGCATCCACGGTCATGACACTGGGGTCATTAATTGACATGGTGGTGTTATTATATGTATCGTAGCCGTAAACAATGTCCTCAACATCCTGGACATGACAATCGATTGGATTGTTGACGTCAAAAGTCAGCGTGTCCCCGTCCTGGGCATCTTCACCCAGCGTGATGATGATGTCCGGTTCGTCTATCCCTCCGCTGGAGTCCGGGTCAAGTACAATCTGAATTTCATTTTCATCAGAATAAATAATTGCGGCGTCTTCATAGGAATCCCCCCAGCTTGATATTATTGATAGATCAGGGTCACTCAAAACCCATTCCTCCCCGTCAAAGGTCATTTCGATCCCGTATCCATCCAGAACCAAGGCTTCGGTGTCTTGAATATCAAAATTCACCGTCTCGACAGTGTTGTTTCCGGATATATCCACATTGCCGATTTGCCCGGTATATTCCTCCATGGTCATAGAGACGATCTCACCCGAGCTTTCGGAAAAGGTAATGTTGCCCCTGGCCAGAAGCCCTGCAGAATCCAACGCTTCCACATTGTTGCGATTATCCTCTTGAGGATCGCAGGTAATAATGTATTCCCAATCCGTATCTGATAATTTGTCAAAATAAACGGTCACTTCATGGGAAGAGCCCAAAGAGTCGTACACCGTAAGAACGGTCTGGTATTCGTAGGAGTCAGAGTCCACAGTGGTGCCCTCTTCCGCATCATATTTAAAAACATTTGACAGTACATTGGCAAGAGACTCTGCATCTGAATCCAGATTAAAAATAAGCGACATCTCTTCTGTGTTATCCGGCGGACACGTATAGTCGGAGAGGACAAGGTCCTTAATGGCACCGTATTCTTCACCGGTATTCGCATCAACATACCAGCCTTGGAGAATATAGCCGCTGGGTGTGGCCAACGCACCGGATTCATCAAAGGAAAAATTACCGGCCCGTGTATAAAAGGTTTCATCCGACCCTTCTTCGGACACCATGAAAAAACCGTCCCCGCCAATGGCAAGATCCGTTGAATTAGCGGTGGTCTCAAGGGAACCGTCCGTGAATACCTGGGCGACGGTGTCAATATTCATACCGAGACCGACCTGGGAAGAACCGGAATTGGTGCCGATGGCCTGATAAAGGGTATCTGCAAAGGTCGCGGTTCCTTTTTTAAATCCAATGGTATTTATGTTTGATATATTGTTACTTGTTACCTGAAGTGCGCTGCCTGTGTTTTTAAGGCCGCTGGTACCGGAATAAAGGGAACTGGTTAATGACATTGGGTTCTCCTTGGCTGTATAGTTTTATACGTTGGGGCAGATCCGGTTCTCCACATCTGCCCGTGCTTTTATTCAATAGAAGTGATGCTTGATACAGATACCAGACGTCCGGTATCGCCTATTTCAAGGTACTGGGTTCCGTCAACGGACGTGATGGCACTCACCTCTCCGGAAATATCGATTGAGGCTGTTCCTGTTTCCGCTGTAACCGTATAATAATAAAGTCCGTCACCGCTCATGTAACCGTTGCTCGTCAGCCCGTCCCAGGTAACTTCATTTTCTCCGGTAGTTGTATCGTCAGCTGCTATCTCAATGGTATCAACTTCTTCATCATCGCTATTATAAATTGTCACGGTGACATCGGAAGCCGTGGTCAAGCTAAAGTTGAGGGCATCCCCTTGAACCTCTTTGTTTTCCACCTGGACGATTGGATAACTGGAAGAGACCGTGGTGCCCAGATACTCAAGAACGGAAGTCGAAGTGCCGGCAGATGAAGAAGAGGACGAAGAAGGCGTTACGGTCGTAACATTTTCCGGATCCACCAGTACACCACTAACCACCAGATATCCTTTTCCATTCTGGTACGACACGGCATCCACGGTTCCTGACAGATAGGATTCTACCTCTGTGTACCCGTCCCCGGTATTGGCCATCACCACGTAGGAATATTCGCCGTCATCCAGGCTGTTACCTTCATCATCCGTGCCGTCCCAGGAGACCAAATAAGAGCCGGCTTCAACCTCACCTTGGGAAAGCGTCGCCACTTTGGTTCCATCGGTGTCATACACATACACAATCACCTCTGCAGGTTCATCAACCTCATAAAAACCGGCAGTTACAGAGCCGTCATCAATGGTCATTGAGGTGACGGTTGCTGTAACGGTCAGTCCGACAAATGAGTTGATATCAATATCCGATCCGGAATCCTCAACATCCGCTACCATTTCATCAAGTTTTTCATTGGCATTGATCAATTGTTCAACCTGAGAAAACTGGGCCAGCTGGTCTGTGAACTGTTCCGTATCTGCCGGATCAAGGGGGTTCTGATTCTCAAGCTGGGCCACCAAAAGCGTTAAAAAATCTTCGGTTCCCATTGATGTATCCGAGCTGGACCCACTTTTTGTTGAGTTCGTCTCAGCATCATAAGCCTCATAGCTGTTAACCAGTGATGAAAGTATCGAACTATCAGACATGCCTGCCTCCTCTGGTTGTTGTTATTTGATTCTTTTAATGATGGGTTTGGTGTTTAAAAATGCCAAAGGCACTTATTCTGGTTTTATTCATGATCAAGAAAAGTGCCTGAGAGATCTACCTATAAGCATTTAAAACGAAGTACACAAAATATATCATTTGATTAGTTCTATAAATATCATTTTAAAAATTTGATTAATTGGTTCATATTAAAATAATACATCCACCTATATCTCAAACTAATCTTATGATATTTAATTTATATTTATTTCTTCATAAAGGATTCAGGTGTCGGCATTTCGTATTTTACACCTGGAATTTTTTACCTATTCCATTGATTTATTTCAGCTGACAGACAAGTTATAATCGATACTCAAATAATATTTTGAGAAAATAGTCTCACCATTTTAGTTACAACATTGAATATAATTATTCAAATAAAACAGTATATTATACAAACTTAATTACTTGATACACTTCTCAAAGTCGATATTTTCCCATCTAAAGGATATATTTGTTTAGGGCGATACGAGACTCAATACTCGGAAGAATTTGCCTGTCAAAGGCTGATAATATCTTAAGGAGAAAAATCATGGCAACCGGTACCATCACCTCACTTGGACTTGGGTCTGACCTTGATCTTCAAAGTTTGTTAGACACCCAGAGAGAAGCAGATGAAACCATTGCAGACATGACGCTGGACGACATTGAAGAACTACAGGCCCAAGAGGAAGCACTCTCGTCAGTCCAAAGTCAGCTTCTAACCATGAAATCCAGTGCGTTGAACCTCTCCTTATCTTCGACTTACCTTTACCGAAACGCCACGTCATCTAACGACGAAACAACAACAGCAACAGTCCTTGACGGAACAGAGATCGGCAGCCACACCGTTACCACTTCCCGCCTTGCATCTGCCAGTTCATACATGTCGGATGGGGTTGCCTCTGCATCAGCCACCGTCTATGTGCCCACCACCCAGCAATCCAGCGATAGCTACGGTGCAGTGACGGATACGGCTTTAGAAGATGGCCAGACACTGACGATCAGTTACGGTAACGAAGATGATCCTCAAACGTTTACCATTACCGGGACTTCCGGCGGCATGACCGTTGAAGACCTGCTCTCTGCCGTCAATGATGACGCAACCATCAGTCAATATGTAACCGCTTCAACCTACACAGATGAAGACGGTATACATATTCAGATTGAGTCCGCTACAGGAACCACAGGAGAAGATGGTCGCGTTGACGTAGAAGGCTCCGACGGGGTCACCTCTTTCACGGCTCCTAAAGAAGAACTGTCATTAACGGTGGGAGACGGTGAAATTTTTACTTTTTCAGTGCCGGCGGAAATCTCACTTGAAGACCTTGCAGAGCGTATCAACGAAACGGAAGACAATCCCGGCGTAACGGCAACAGTCATTTATACCGGCACAGGGGACAACCCATATCAGCTCGTTCTCGAAGCCGACGAAACCGGAGAAGACAACAGAATAAACATCATTAGTCAGCCGGACGGGTTCGGTTTAAACGAATCAAACGGCAGAGGCTACACAATGACTGGGGAGAATGCCATCGCCTTTGGAGCAGCCGTAACCATTGACAACACAAATAATACCATTGCTTTTGAAGAGGTAAATGGAGACGGCCAAGCAGTTTCTTTGACCGCTGAAATTGATGCAGGGGATTACGCAACCGCTGAAGAATTAGCTGAAGCGGTTGAAAAAGCATTTGAAAATGCTTCCAAAGAAGATGGAAACAATGCGGATTACCAGGTAGACATTGACGCTGATACCGGCCTAATGTCCATTTCAGAGGCGGGGACCCTTGAAAGCGTAACTGTTGACTGGGAAAATACAGATAGTACAGCCGCGGCCACCCTGGGATTTGCGGAAAACCAAACCATAAAACCCATGGATGCCTCGCTGAATTCCATGCTTACCGTTGACGGCATCACTTACCAGCGCCAGAAAAATTCAGGCGTTGATGATATCATTGAAGGTGTGGCCTTAAAGCTTTACGCTACAGGTTCAACCACCATTACCGTAGAAAACGACACCGAAGACATCGTATCTGAATTAACGTCACTTGTTGAGACCTACAACACGCTTCTCACCGAAATTAATGAGAACGATGATTACGACGACAATGAAGAAACCTGGGGAACCCTGGCTAGAAGCTCCACCGTTAAAGCCCTGAAACAGACCCTTCAGGATCTGATTACAACGACTGTGGATACAAACGAATCTATCACCAGCCTATTAGACATCGGTTTTGAAATTAACAGTGACGGCTCTATTACCCTTGACGAAGACGCCTTAAATGAAACATTAAACAGCAGTTATGATGATGTTGTTGCGCTGCTTCGGGGGACAGATGACGAAGAAGGGCTGGGAGATATTCTCAATGATTCCTTTGGCAGCTATGCTTTGTCCGGTGGATATCTTCAAGATGAAATCGATACTCTTGAAGATAAGGTAGATCGGCTGGGAGATGATTACCAAGAGGATATGGAACGTATTGAAAAAAAATATGAAAGAATGGCAGCAGAATACACGGAGTTGGACTCTTATCTTTCAGAAATAGCCAATACACAAAGTTACATTGATACAATGATGTCCACAAATGATGATTAAAAAGTATAGCTTAGCAGCATCGTAATCTTACAATAAAAACCGCCTGCCCGACTCAAAGCGTCAGGCAGGCGGTTTTTTATATTCTTAATTTCTTAATTTAAAATGCAGGCTATAGTTTAGTGATGAGAATCACCTTGATCATTAACCGTGTCATAGGCTGCCTTAAGAAAGCAATAGGTCATGCCGGCTCCTAAAATGGAGATGGCGTACCAAAACCCACCGAAAAAAATTGCATGGCCGATATCCCAGGCCCATTCAAAACAAAAGGGAAACATTTAAACCTCCTTTATTAGTTTTGTGCCGCTTCGGCAGATTCGTTAAGTTCCAATTCCTGGGGGAATACCGGCAGATACCGGTATGCAACGGCAATCAGAATAATCCCGTAGGCAACAGGCAAAATAGTGGTCGCCACTTCCTGCCAGCTTGGAATGTACAATGCCCAAGTGTCAAAGGACATTACAGGTACGGCCATTATCTGAAGCACCATAACCCAGCGGTTCAAACATACACCTATAACGCCAAGGATGATGGCCACGGTGCGGGCGGTCGGATTTTCCCGGGTACTTCTATTAATAAGAAGCAGCCCCGGCACAACACCGCACAAAATTACTTCTGTAATCAAGATCCAGTATCCGTAGAATCCATTATTGCTGTAAAAATGGCCAAGCTTAAAGCCCATAGAAGGTGCAGTAACGTACGCCCAGTAAATGGTATCAATGATCTTGGCGATCATATAGGTGGTAATCATCCACCCGGAAATTTTTGCCAACAGATTGACTGTTTTATCCCCTACCAGCTTTTTACCTGTGATCATTTCCGTAATTTTGGTCACCAGTAAGGTGAAGCAGGGGCCAAATGCCGCAGCAGACCAGGTAAACAGAAAAAAGGTCCAGGGCCAGATCAAAAGACCTTCACGGTAGGCAAAAGGACGGCCAAACATAACGCCGGCCACACCACCCAGAGAACCCTGATGGAAAAAACTCAAAAAAGCACCGGTGGCAGCAAATACGGCCATCACCTCGTGCATGTTATGCGCCAGGTGGTGAAAAAACGGTACCTTGTTGGCCTGGCGGTTTTCCAGGATGTTGGGAATAAATTCAATGGTCAACACTGCAAAATAGCAGGACAGACAATAGGCTACCTCGGTAAGCATGGAATGTACATTGGCATGCCAGAAAATAAACCAACCGCGCAACGGCTGTCCAATATCAATGGCCAGGATCAGCAGGGCTGAACTATAACAGATGAACCCAATGATCACAGCGAAATTGATAATATTTTTCAGGTCATCAACCTTGAAAATATATTTCAAAAGACCAGTAAAAAAAGCACCACCACCAACAGCAATAACGGCCAGGTCAGCCCAAATCCACAAGGCGAATCCGTAGTAGTCGTTCATATTGGTCTGGTTTAGACCTTTAAACCAGCACAGGAACATGGCATAAACGCCCCAGAGCAAAACAGCACCTACAATAATGATCCCAATCATGAATATCGGGAATGCACACCGCTTGGCGCCTTCGGGTATTAATGCATCATCTAACATATCTAATTACTCCTAAATAGTGTTATGCAAGTTAACCATGGGATGAAGACGCCCCATGATGGGTTTTAACATTTTCCCACTCACCTTTAAGGTAGTTGTCCCCGGCCTTTCTGACCCATTCCCGTTCAGACATGTAATACACCTTGGTATTGGTGCCAAGACGTTCAAGCAACCTGAAAACTTTCGGGTTTCTGGATTTACCCACAACTTTATGATTCATGGGGTCGGGATGGGGATCGGGTTTAACAATCTGATGGACCTTGTGAGCAGGGTTGTTCAGGTCTCCAAACACAATGGCACCAGCCGGACATGCGGTGGTGCATGCGGTCTGATACTCCATCTCTTCTATGTCACGGTCTTCAACAATGGCCTTTTCCCGGGCCAGTTGATACCTGTGATAGCAAAATGAGCATTTCTCAACCACACCACGCATACGCGGCGACACATTGGGGCTCAAGTAGTTTTCCATACCCTCGGGCCATTTTGGATCCCACCAGTTAAAGTATCTGGCATGGTATGGGCAAGCTCCCATGCAGTACCGACAGCCAAAGCAGCGGGTATAGATCTGGCTGACAATACCTGTATCATAACCATAATCGGTTGCCGTAGCAGGGCATACGGACACGCATGGAGAATGACCATGATCACCGATACCACCACAGTGCTGGCAGGGACGGGGCAGATAAACAACTTCTGTTTCAGGAAAGGACTTTCCATTGGTCAGTTTGTACACCCGCATCCAGGTGATGCTGTCCTTTTTGTTGGATTCATCCTCCTTAAACGGAACGTTATTCTCGGACATGCACGAGACCATACAGGCACCACATCCCGTGCATTTGTCCAGATCAATAACCATTCCGAACTTATGGACTTTTTTATTTTCTATCATCAGAACCTCTTATAATGATTTCTTAAAACAGTTTACGCCTTGGAAAGGGAGGCTTTAACTCCAAAGGCAGCATCCAGTCCTGAACCAGGCTCGATGACCGGGCCGATCAGATCATTGACATTGACACCTTTACCGGCCACATAAGGATTGTTGAAGGTGTGTCCAAGTCCCCTTGGCATACCAATCACGCCGGGCATGATGCCTTCATTAAGGCCGATTTTCACCTTTGCCGTTCCCATGGCGGTTTTAAGGACAGCAATATCACCGTCTTTCAAAGCGCCTGCAGAGGCCGGATTAATTTCAACGACACTAAATTTGCCTGCAATGACCGTATCGGAAACGGTTTTAACAGCAAAAGGAGAAGATGCCATTGAACCGCCTGCAAGTCGCATTTTATCAACAGGTACCAGTGTATAATCGCCTTCTCCCATGGTTTCGGCAACTTTAGTTGCAGAAGCAAGGAAGGTGAAATCCGTTGTCGGGGTTCCCACAGGCGGCTTATCATCAATAACGACATACCCGTCTTCGGACAGGGTATCCCAAACTTTTTCCGTGACTTCTTCAAGACAGGCATCATAGGAGTCCCATGCAAAACTTTCCGCCATGCTGTCTCCCATCGCCTGGGCGAGAAGAATCAGTGCATCTCCAGGGTGTTTGGTGTCAAATATGGGTTTAACCATGGGCCGACACAGCCCCACGACGGTTTTAGCAAGCCCTGCGCCGGAAGCAACATCTTCGAGGCGTTCAAGAAAAATGGATGCCGGCAGAACTACGTCAGATTTAAGGGCCGTTTCATCCATGAAAGAACTAAAGCTGACTTTGAATCCAACTTTATCCATGGCAGCTTTTACTTTTTCAGGATTGTTCAAAGCATAGCATGGATTGGCATTGTAAATAAACAGGGCGGAAAGCCCCCCATCCGTTTCAAGTTTATCAACCAGTTCATTAACGGAACCGGCAAGCTTGGCCTTTCCTGCGCCTTGTTCGGCAACATCGTCTATGACATTTTCAGGAAAACTCAAATAACCGGCCGGCCACATAACAAACACACCGCCTTCTTTATTCAGGCGGCCTGCCAGAGCATTAAGGGCATGGACTGCAGCGAATTCACGAAGGTTTTGCCCCACGTCCCCCCTGCCCTTTCCAGGCACGGCAACAGGCGCCTTGGCCTTGATGAACGCCATGGCAAGGGCTTCAACATCCGCAGCTTTAACACCTGTAAGCTGCTCGACTTTTTCGAGAGAATATTCTTTTTTCAGCATATCAGCAAAAGCAGCTTTGCTTTCGTTTCCGGAAAGCGAATCTTTTGCGATCTTTGTTTTTTCAAGCAGTACCGCACAAAGCCCTAAAGCCAGATCGGCTTCGGTGCCGGGTTTCACGGCGATAATCTTATCAGCGGCACAGGCTGTATTGGACATTCTGTAATCCACCTGTACAAGCTTGGCCTTGCGTTCATGTCTTGAGGCATTGGCCTGGATACAGGCAACAGGCGATCCCCATCCTTCAATAATAGCCGCACCAAAGCTTAAAATGAAATCGGAATGATCCAAATCAAACCCAAGACTCCGGTCTTCGCTGTGCAGGGTTGCAGCCGTCAACGCCAGGTTGGATTCCAGGCTTGGCATGGTATAGGTATTGGCAGAGCCGAAAGCCGCCATAAACCGTTTAAAAAGCTGAGGTATGGAGCCGTTGCCGGCACCAGTGATCAGACCGAGGGATTCAGGTGAACCGCTCTCACGAATCTCACCCAATTTTCCAGCGACAAGAGCGATGGCCTCATCCCAGGAAATTTTTTCAAACTTGTTTCCGTTTTTCTTTAACGGCGTTTTGATTCTGGCAGGATCATAAAGATACTGCAAACCGGCAATGCCGTGAAGACAAGCACCACCGTAATTTATCGGATAATCGTCCAGGCCTTCGATCTTAACAGGCCGTCCGTTTATTTTTCTGACGCTGATACCGCAGGCACCTGGGCACAGGCCGCATACGGATTGGTCATAGGTTATTTCGCCGTCTTCAGGAACAGGGGTCCAGGGCCAATTCTGGGTCCAGATGGAAGAATCATCTGTCAGCTTGACACCCACAGGGGAAAGCGCAATGCCGGCTGCCGCGCCAAGTCCCAATCCCAAGAAGCTTCGTCTGTCAATTTTCATAAGTCATCCTTTATAAACTTTGAAATTCTTGTCCTTGAGGTTTCTTACTTGTGGCACTGGAAGCAGTAGCCTTTGTGACCCATTTCTTCCAAGTGGCAAGCCGCACAATCATCCATCTTCATGCGATCCCAGGAATTCTTTTTGATCCCCCAGATATTTTTGCCCCAGATATCACGGCTGTAGCCGGTAATTCTATTTTCCTCATAGGGCCGCGAAGATGAGGACTCACCAATGTGACCATGGCAAGTCTTACAATCCATGCCGCCTGCAACGGTATGAGCTGCATGGGAAAAATAGACGCAATCAGGCTGTTTAGCATAAATCAGCCAGGGTACTTCTTTGCCTTGGGCCACATACTCCTCGGCAAACACGGCTTCGTCGTCGGTTTCACCCATGGGCTCATCCGTATGGCATTCCATACAGGCTTCTATGCCCGGGATTCCGGAGAAAGTACCATCTTCTCTGAGAAAATGGCAGGTTTCACAATCACCTGTTTCTTCAACGTGAAGGCTGTGATCGAAATTAAACGGCTGCTCCTTTTTTGAATAAAGCAATTTTGGAAACAGCAGCCAGCCCGACAGGAAACATACCAGAAATGCCCCCATAAAAAAGATGACACCAAGGCCTAACCCTTTGTCATCTTTTGGACCGTTGTTGGTGCCATGATGCGCACCATCCCCAGGACCATCGTTTGCTTTGTTTTCTAACTCGCTCATGAAAACTCCATCAATGTTAAAATGTTGATGTTACCATACCTTTGCGGCCACGGGATTTGCCCCAGGCCAATATTTTACGCAGAAAAGCATCTACCATGCCTATTTTCTGCAATACGTCCGGAAAATACAAATTCGGTCATTCTATATTAACATCTGTTTCCCTTGTCAAGTTTAATTGGGAAACCCTTGGCGTGGAACGTCCTGAATGAAAACGGATTTAAAATCTTTTTCTATGGCTATTTTATATTTATATACAATTACATAATAGCTTTAAAGTAGCAGTTTATAAAAAGAACCGCACAAAATGGAATTTTTAGTAAAAATTTTGAGAGAAGAATTTGGTACAACAAAGAGGATCTTAGATGGCCAGGGTGCATATTTATATGCACCCTGGCCATGTCATAACTTCCATAAAAAATTTTTGAATATAAAAAAAATGCTGCACAAAATTTGTGCAGCAACTTTTTTTGATTTCCTTATCCGTAACTGTGAAGCCCGGATAAAAGAAAATTTACCCCAAAATAGGTAAACAGTACGCCTATAAATCCAATAATGGAAACAATAGCAAGGTTTTTCCCATGCCACCCGCGCATTAACCTCAGGTGCAGAAAAATGGCGTAAATAAACCAGGTAATCAACGACCAGGTCTCTTTAGGATCCCAGGACCAATATTTACCCCAAGCGGAATTGGCCCAGACCGAGCCTGTGATAATACCAATGGTCAAAAATAGAAACCCGAATACAATCATTTGGTAGGTCAGCTCATCAATGGTATCCCAGTCCGGCAATTTTGCAAACAAACGTTTTTTTTCAGGATTTTTGGGTTTGATGAAATACATAAAGCTGAAGCCAAAAGCAAGCGCAAAGCCTGCGTATCCAAGAAAACATGTAATTACATGGGCAATAAGCCAGTTGGACTTAAGGGCCGGGATCAACGGTGAGATTTTTGATGTGATGGACGGATCAAAGCTCGCATAGGCAATACCCAAAAAAATTAGGGGAGAGACAAAAACGCCAATGATGCTTTCCTTGTATTTACATTCCACAAAGACATAAAGCGCCGCGGCAGTCCATGAAAAAAAGACCAAAGACTCATACATATTGGAAAAGGGTGCATGCCCGTATCCCATATGGTAAGACTCCACCCAGCGCAGTAAAATCCCGCCGGTATTGGCCACCAAGCCAATAACAATCACCCAGAATCCAAGCCGGGCAAATGTCTGTTTTTTAAAAGAAAAAGATCCAATATAAAATATCGATGCCAACGCATAGATAAATGTTGCAGCCGATAATAGCAGGGATGAATTCATTTGCCTGATACTTCCTTTAATTCCTTCACTAGTTTTTTAACGATCAAATTGGTGCCCTGGGCGTTGCGGTTGGCCCGACCGGCCACCCACATCCGTGTATTTCCGGACCCGGCTTGCTCAAGGCCGATACACACAGACTGATGGGAAACAAAAAAAGTTACCCAGCAGCCGATAATCATAAGCAAAAAGCCTGTGTACACAAAGGGCACACCTGGATCCTTTGTCACCTGAAGGCCGGTATAATAAGCCTGATCCCAGGATTTGACTTCAACGGTAAACCTGCCTTTGCGCATTTTATCGAACGTGGGAAACTTTGTGGGCAATACAACCTGGACATTCCGGCCATTGGCTGTGTCAAGGCGGCCGATAAAAGCCTCTCCAAGGTTATGACCGTTGAAATCATAATGGGGCATAAAGCCTTCAAATATAAATTTCCCGGCATCAGCCGGCAGTGACACGCCCCCGCCGTTTTTTATGGTGTGCGTCTCAACCGTGCCGGTTTCACTGTCAGTAATTTCAAACAGGGCCTGATCAGGTGTGGTTGCACCGTAGGACGCCTGGAAGATATTGATCCCCTTGTACCTTAACGGATGATTGACCAGAATATCCTTTGTGAAGCTCTCCTGGTTGTTTTCAAGAATACTCAAACTGGATTTAAATTCGTCTGGCGCCCCTGTATCGTAAAATTTAACCTGAAAGTCATTACACCTGACCGTGAACGGCAGTTTTATGGGCAACCGTGTATGGGCATCAAACACCGTATCGGCGGTTTGCCCCTCATCAAGGCGCAAATTGGCCTTAAATCCCAACGCAGACCCGATCAGGGCACCGGCAAGCAGCATCAGCACACTTGCATGAACAACATAAACCCCAAGGCGGGACCACCGCCCCTTTTCCGCATAAAATATCAGATTTGTGTTATCTGTCTTTTCAATCACCTTACCGGCCCGGCCGGCAAGAATCTGCTTTGCTCGGCCGGCAACCTGCTCCATGGGAAGGTGACAGTCAAACTCCTGCCTGTTTTTAGCTTTTTCAAACCGCCGTGGATTAACTGAAATATTTTTAGGAAAAATAATTTTCCAGGTCACTGAAAGCCGGTCAATGGAACATACGACAATATTAACGCATAATACCACCATGAGCAACAGATACCACCAGGCCTGATACATGCTGTCCAGATCAAGTACCTGAATCATATTGTACCCCCCCGGGCCGTAAAGCCTGATATAGGCTTCAGGGCTTGCATTCTGCAACACCACAGTGCCGATAATAGAGGTTACGGCTAATAGCACCAGGGTATAAACAGTGAGTTTCACCGAGGCAAAAAACATCCAAATCTGGTCGGCAAAGCTGTCTTTTTGTTTCAAAACTATTCTTTCACTAAAATTTATACGAAAGCCCCGAGGCTGCTTAATGACGCTTTCATGTTGTGTTGTATGCCATACCCGGTAGCGCTTACCAAGCCACCCCATATCCGCCCGCCGTTATTGGAAATCTATTGCTCATCCAGTACGGCCTGCAGGATAGCCCCACGTTCACCCGAGGTCAAAACGGCCTGCCGGCTCATGGGCATGCTGCAGAAAAATAACCACTTTTTCCGGGACCGTGTGATACCCGCATAAAGCAGCTGACGGGTAACAACCGGTAATGTCTGTTCAGGAATAAGAATCTACACAATGTCAAATTCTGATCCCCGGCTTTTATGGCCAGTCATGGCAAATCCGCTTTCACATTCGGGGCAGACCAGATAAACTGATAAGCTTGGGCCCTGATTGTTTTGCAGCAATCCAAGCCCAAGACCTCCTGTTTTCTTCAATGACTACACGAGTATCACCGTTAAACAGCAACCACTTGTAATCATTGCGCCGGACCATTAAAAGCTTTTTAAAAATAGGCCGTTCTATATCATCTTTCTTCTGATATCGTAATATTTTTTCACATAGATGATTAATTTGTAATGTTCCCCTGCTACCTGAATGATGGGAGCTCAGTACGAGAAAACCCTCTATAACAACCATTGCGTGCGCCACAGATACGGCATTCCAAAGCGGTTTATACTCTTCTTAGGATACGAGATTCAAGCGTGCCGGATATCCTTTATTTTCGGCGGTATCTACAAGGGTCAAAAAAAAAGCCGATGAAAAATATAAAATCCGCCCCATTAAAGGCGGATTAATAAAAATTTCCCAAAAGCCTTATAACAGCCACGGCTAATCAGACATAGCAACTGCCAGGTTTAGCCCGCAACAAAAATTGAAAGTAACTTATTGGAACTTTCATATAACGGCCACGGGCCGTCCTTGGCCTATCTGCACCCAGACTTTCTTATAAAAAAACATCAAACACAACTACTATGCAATGATATCATACCCGGAGCTCTTGGCATCATCTGAGGAGACGGGTCTGACCGCACCCTGAAAACGGCGGTCAGGTTTTTTCCTGCGATCTTTCTTAAATGACAATGTAACAATCACACCATCTCTAACACTTTTTCTACGGTCATACCTGGCTTTGCGCCTGTCTTTTTTCCGATTGCTTTTATTGGTCTGATATCCACCCTCAAAGCCTGCGCCCCTGCCGCCATTTCCCACAATCTTATCCGCACCTGGTATTATTTCATTTTCTGCAATCATAATCATTTATCTATTTTTCTTTTAATTTAAAAAGCACTTTTAACTTCCAAACACAAGTATCGTCAACGACTATGTATTTCTTTAATATTCAGCACCCGCTCAAAAACCGGAAACAGTGCCCATTACAGCATTGGCTCATTTTTTATTTTCACACTCATCCACATATCTGTGAATTCTCAAGAACGGAATAAACTGGGTATCTGCGGATTCAAAATGCGTGACAAGCAGGTTCCGCAATTCCAAAATATCCTCAACTAATAAATTATCAACATCTTCTGCGATTTCACGACGAAGCCCAAGGGCTTTTTTAACAAACCGGCGATGGGACTTTGAATGGATGTCAAGATCCGGATACCCTTTTTGGCCAAGAACTTTTTCCTCCTTTGAAAAAAGCATCTTGCTGAAATCATTGATATCGGTAACCAAATTGACAACATCCTTTGCATCGCCCTTTTTTGTCCGCATTTCAATGAGGGAATTAAACATATCCATAAGCTGTTTACGGCACTCATCAAGTTCAGGCACATCCACGCCATATTTCTTATCCCACTCAATAATATTGGTCATGGGTTACTCTCCTTTATTCTTTTTTTTATTTTTCCCCAGCCACAAAGTGGCCATGATACCAATGGATATCAGTACGGCAATAATGACGGCAAAGGTAATGCCATGCTGCCCGAACCGGGGATAAATGACAAAAGGCACCAGATAGCCGTACAAAAATGAATGCAGCATCCCGATACCAATAATTCTGATTACAATCTTTGTCACCCCAACCGCTCCAAAATCCGCTGGTGAATATTATCAAACCCACCATTGGACATGACCAGAACAAGATCTTTGGGCCTAAGCTCCAGAGCAAGAAAATCTATGACCTCACTTGGGTCATTGAAATGGTGAGCCACCCTGCCCCTTTTGCAGATATCTTTAGCCAAACGCTCGGGAGAAAACCGCTCTTTTTCGGGAATATTCTTTTTAACCCCGGGCGAACAGATACACGTAAGATCGGCCAGGTCAAAGCATGCGGGATAGGTATCTTGAAAAATATTTCTCATGCTGGTATTTGTTCTTGGCTCAAACACGGCAATCAAACGGCCCTGGGGATAAAACGGTTTGACTGCGGCAATGGTCTCTCTAACAGCGGTCGGATGATGAGCAAAATCATCCATCACCGTGATACCGGCAACCTGCCCCCTTATTTCCTGACGTCTTTTAACCCCGCTAAAGGTTGAAAGCCCACGAGCAATATCAGCCTCTTTTATTCCCAGACTGCGGGCTGCGGCAATACAGGCCGTTGCATTAAGAAGGTTGTGGTACCCGGGCAGGTCCGTTTGTATCTCGAGAGCCGTACCAAGTCCTGTGATGCGGGCAAGGGTGTGCAAACGTCCCGTAACGGCGTCCGGCGTACTGCTCAGGCGATGGTCATGCACCTGCCACATGGCGTTTGTACCGTAAGTCTCAAGATTTACCGCACACGCCTGATCCAGCACCTTCATCAAATTAGCATTTTCCTTGCAGGCAATAATACGACTTTGATTCTTGATCTTTGACACCAGGGCCTCAAAGGCCCGGCAAATATGATCCAGGTCATCAAAAATATCGGCATGATCAAACTCAATGCCGGTCATAATGGTTATAAAAGGATCATAATGCATAAATTTCGGACCCTTATCAAAAAAGGCCGTATCATACTCATCTCCTTCTATTACCATATATTCCCCGTCACCGATTTTAAACGAAGAGTTATAATCTTTTAAAATCCCCCCAATCATAAATGAGGGGCCAAGCCCTGCTGTTTCGAGCAAATGAGCCATAATGGCAGAGGTGGTTGTCTTTCCGTGAGTACCGGTGACAAGAATAATCTTCTTGTCACCGGCGATAAATCGGTTCACCGCCTGGGGCATGGACATGTAGGAAAGCCCTCTTTCCATTACGGCAACGGCCTCCGGGTTCTCACGTGTCACGGCATTGCCGATAATCACAAGGTCCGGAACCTGTTCCGGGTCCTCACTGATATTGGCCGGGTGAAATCCGCTAAACAAAGTAATCCCGTTGTCTATAAGAAAATCACTCATGGGCGGATAAACATTCTGATCTGACCCTGTGACAGTATACCCCATCTTTTTTAAAATACAGGCCAAAGTCCCCATGCCGGTGCCACAGGCTGCGATCAGATGAATCCGCTTAATTGAATCCGTCATTAAATTTCCGCCATGACCTGCCGTGCGGCGGCAAGGGTGTTTTCAATATCCTCGTCCGTATGGGCGGCAGAGATAAAACAGGCCTCAAACTGTGATGGCGCAAGATAAACACCTTTGGCCAACATGCCCCGGTAAAATTTAGCAAAGCGGTCCAGATCACAGGTTTTGGCATCATCAAAATTGCGTACTTTCTGACCGGTAAAAAAGAACCCGGCCATAGAGCCGAAATGTCCGGCAGAAAAAGGAATCCCTGCGTCATCGGCTGCAGCTTGAAGACCATTAACCAGCATATCTGCCCGGCGGTCCATATCAGCGTAGAGCTGGTCACTTTCAAGCGCTTTTAACGTGGCGACGCCTGCGGCCATGGCCAGAGGATTACCTGACAAAGTCCCGGCCTGGTAAATAGATCCCCCAGGGGCAATCTGGGCCATAATTTCGCGTTTTCCGCCATAGGCCCCCACGGGCAGTCCGCCACCGATCACTTTACCAAAGCAGGTCAAGTCAGGATCAATATCAAAATACCCTTGGGCGCACCTTCTGCCCCCAACCCTAAATCCGGTCATGACTTCATCAAAAATCAACAGGGCGCCATGAGCTGCAGTCTCACTGCGCAATGTTTTTAAAAACAGAGGATCAGGCGCGACCATGCCCATGTTCCCCGCCACAGGCTCAAGAATCACACAGGCGATGTCTTTGCCCTTTTCAGCCATGAGCTGTTCAAACCCTTCTATGTCGTTGTACGGTAAAGACAACGTATTTCGGATCACATCAGCAGGAACCCCCGGACTTCCGGGAATCCCCAAAGTAGCCACACCGGACCCGGCGGCCACAAGTAACGTATCTGCATGGCCATGGTAACATCCGTCAAATTTAACAATCAAATCCCGGCCCGTAACGCCCCTTGCCAGACGGATTGCACTCATGGTCGCCTCGGTGCCGGAGTTAACCATTCTGACCATATCCACGGAAGCCACTGAATCCACAACAAGCTGGGCCAACTCATTTTCAACGGCAGTGGGCGCACCAAAACTTGTGCCCGACTCCAGCACTTTTTTCAACGCATCAACCACAGGCCCGGGGCGATGGCCAAGAATAAGCGGCCCCCAGGACAAGACGTAATCAATATAAGCGTTGCCGTCAGCGTCAAAAAGCCTTGCACCCTCTCCTTTTTCAATGAAAACGGGCTCCCCGCCCACTGAACCGCAGGCCCTTACCGGCGAATTAACCCCACCGGGTATCAAATTTTTGGCCGATGAAAATAAAGCGGCTGATTTAGTACGTTCCATATTTAATCCTTATTGTATATTTACTGCGAAGTGTCACGGTTACCACATAATTAGTCTTGAAAGATGGAATATACCAAACTGAGTTGAAAAGGGTCAACCGCTTTGATTTTTGCCCGGCATATAAAATAGTATCTCATAACATTTGACCTGATGAAAAAAGGCTTATATAAGTTAGGGTTGGATTATGAATGATGAATATTACATGATGCTTGCCTTGGATGAGGCAAAAAAAGCCGAAAAACATGACGAGGTACCTGTTGGCGCCATTGTGGTGGACCCGACCGGAACGGTCATCGGACAGGGATATAACTGCCCGATATCAGAAAACGATCCCACAAGCCATGCTGAAATAAAAGCCATTCGCTCGGCTTGCAGATTCATGAATAATTATCGTCTGCCCCAAACAACACTTTATGTAACCATTGAACCATGCATCATGTGCATGGGGGCCATAATCCATGCCAGAATCCAGCGAATCGTTTTTGGCGCGTCCGATTCCAAGTGGGGGGCTGCGGTCTCCCTCTATCAAATGGGATCGGATTTACGATTAAACCATCACCCTGAAATTATTCAGGGAATATGTGAAAAACAGACAAGACAGATTATTAAAAGCTTTTTTGAGGCAAAAAGGAGAAACCGTGACAAACACAGTTGTTGTGGGAACCCAGTGGGGTGATGAAGGAAAAGGAAAGATTGTCGATCTGCTCAGCGAACACGCTGATTATGTGGTCAGGTTCCAGGGAGGCAACAATGCAGGGCACACCATGGTGGTCGATGGAAAAGAAATTATCAGCCACTTGATTCCCTCCGGCATAATTCAGCAGAAAAAATGTTTTATCGGCAACGGTGTGGTGGTTGACCCTTTTGTATTGCTCGATGAAATTGATTATCTGGCAGGCAATAACATTGATGTGTCACCCAACATGCTGAAAATCAGTAATCGTGCCCATCTGATCATGCCCTATCACCAGGAGATCGACAAAGCCCGGGAAATAAAAAAAGGCAAGGATAAAATCGGCACCACCGGTCGCGGCATCGGCCCCTGCTATGAAGATAAGGCCAGTCGCGTGGGTATCCGCTTCTGTGATCTTCTTGATTTTGATTTGTTCAAACAAAAAGTTGAGACCGTCATGGCGGAAAAAAACTTTTACCTGAAACACTACTTCAAAACCGAACCCATGGACCCGGCGCTTATTATTGATCAGTTTGAAACCATTCGTGCCCGGCTCCTCCCCTATATCTGTGATGTTTCCGTCTCCATTGATCAAGGGATACGGCAGGGTATGCAAATTTTATTTGAAGGCGCCCAGGGTACGCACCTTGACATTGAACACGGCACCTACCCCTTTGTCACCTCCTCGACAACCGTTTCTGCCAATGCAGCAAGCGGCAGTGGTGTGGGCCCCGGAAAACTCAATGAAATCATCGGCATTGTCAAAGCATACACCACCCGGGTAGGGGCAGGCCCCTTCCCAACGGAGCTGTTTGACGAAATCGGGGACAAAATCCAGAAAACCGGGGCTGAATTCGGTGCCACAACCGGACGCAAACGGCGTTGTGGATGGCTGGACATGGTGGTATTAAAAAATGCCGCCCGCCTAAACAGCCTGACCGGACTTGCCATCACCAAACTGGATGTTCTGGATGATTTAGAGGAAATTAAAATCTGCACAGGATATGAATATTCGGGTAATGTCACAGCAGAATTTCCAGCCCAGATTGATGTCCTGGCTAATTGTACACCAGTTTATGAAACACATCCCGGCTGGAAAACCCAGACATCAGGCATAACCAATTTTGAGGATCTGCCTGAAAAAGCAAAGGCTTACCTTGCCCGGATAGAAGAATTATCAGAAGTAAAAATTAAAATTGTATCCGTAGGCCCAGGCCGTGAAGCCACAATTATCAAAGAAAATATTTTCTAAATTGACATTCGCTTAATTCTGGGGTAAAAAATAGCGGCTTATGCGTCGGGATGTGGCTCAGCCTGGTAGAGCACCTCGTTCGGGACGAGGGGGTCGGAGGTTCAAATCCTCTCATCCCGACCATATAAAAATAAGATCAATTACACCTGTTATATAAATCTTGATTCTCGTTTCTAAAAATCGCTTCTTTGTCTTAAAATCTTTAAAATTTTTACAAGCATAATTCATGTGAAGTGTTTATAATTATTCTTTTGAAGGAGATATTTAGGATATCCAAAACAAAGATTATAAACAAAAAAAAGATTGAGGTATTGCCATGAAAATACGTCTTCATAAAAATGCCACAACAACGCCTGCCCAGCGGGCATATATTCAAAATAATCCACACCTGTCCGTTGCCGCTCTGGCAAAAAAAACCGGCGTTAGTAAAACCACAATACGCAGATGGCAAAAACGTATGGATGTTTATGACCGCCCGCACACTCCCAAACATATTAAAAAGGCCCTGACACCCATTGAAGAGATTAAAATCATTATCTGCCGCATGGCATCCAGAGCCGGCCTTGACGATCTGCTTCAAATTACAGACTCTTTTTTTAACATCACCTGTTCGAGGGCCGGCCTCAACAGATGTCTAAAACGGTATCAGATATCCAGGATGCCAAAACTCAAGCAATCTGTACCATTTAACCTTAAAGATTATACCGGCACATATCTTTATTACAATTGTTTCCATCTGCCCTCTTTTTTGCCGGATAAACCGCCTGTGGTACTGCAAACCCTTCTTGACTGTTCATTCAGAACCTTTCATGCACAATACGCTGCAACAGCGCACACATTCATTTCAGATCACATCCAGAAGTTTCCCTTAAAGGTTTTAGGCGTTATTTATAATGACCCGGTAAGACTCAGTGCCGATCATACAAACAAACAAAAATATAAGAACAGCTGTGACAGCACCATCGAGCAATTATGCAGCACATTGGACATTACATGCTTTCACATGGATGATCAGCATACCGACACAAAAAACGAATTATGCCGGCAGATGGAAAAAATCGCTAACCAACCTGATTTTGAAAAAGAAGCACCAACCTGGGGAACAAATGAAGCACTGGTAAAACAGATAAGCCATTACAACTTTAAATTACCCCTGAGTTTTTTAAAACAGAAAACACCCTACCAGGCAATGGAGGCGCATTACACCAATTTTCCAAGCAGTTTCAAACACAAGCCGACCATCTCTTGATCATTCGCTTGCCTGTGGCGCAGTCCGTAAGAAAACCAATCTCCTTTAAAATCAAAAACTTTATCACAAGAAAATCTCACTTGATTAGTTTCAAAAAACACATATTTCAATAATAAATTCAAATAGATAAAATTTTCCTACCATAGAAGACCGTTATCAGTCCCTTTCTTTAAATAAACTTTAGATTAAAGGTTGCCTTTTTTTATCACGATAAGATAGCAGAACAACGGATTAATCCAGGCGGCCGGCCCCCGCCATAAACCTATAAACCATTCATCAGACGGATCTGACGAATGCCCCAAGTGACCCGGCAATGACGCCGGCACTTTACGACCCAAATTCACGGAGGAAATAACATGAGTTTAAGTATTAATACCAACGTTGCTGCACTGACCGCGCACAGAAACATGGTCTCCAACGACAATGATATGCGTACATCCTTGACGCGACTGTCCACAGGCTTGAGAATCAACTCAGCTGCAGACGATGCATCAGGTCTGACCATTGCCGATTCTTTGGCAGCACAGGCAGACGGTATTGGCCAGGGCATCCGGAACGCAAATGACGGCGTTTCCATTGTCCAGACTGCAGACGGTGCCCTCGAAGAGTCGGTAAGCATTGTAAACACCATTAAAACCAAAGCCATCCAGGCGGCATCAGACACCCAGACGACGGCAACCCGGTCTGCTATTCAGCAGGATATTGACAAACTGATGGAAGAGCTTGACAACATTGCCACCACCACATCCTACAACGGCTTGCAGCTTCTCAACGGCACTTACACCAACAAGGTTATTCACACCGGTGCCTCTGCCAATGAGACCACTTCTATCAGCATAGGAGACACTGAGTCCGATTCCATAGGCCACATTTCAACAGCCACTTTGGAACTTGATGGGCAAGTAGGCAGCGCTGTTCAGCTATCCATCACTTCAGCCATCACCGGCGAAAATGTTGAATTGGAATCCATTACCATTGAAGCCAATAACGAGGAGGAAAACGGCCTCGGTGCCTTAGCCGATGAAATCAACTCGGTTTCCGCTCTTACAGGCGTCTCTGCAATGGCGATTGTGGAAACCACCACAAGTGGAGCGATTCAGGAAGGCACCACAGGTGCCGATTTTGCAATCAACGGCGTTAACATCGGTGCCATCAATGTTGAAGACAATGATGCCGATGCCTCTCTTGTCACAGCCATCAATGACAAGACAAGTGAGACAGGCGTTTCCGCAGCCCTTAATAATTCAGGCACCATTACGCTGACATCTGAAGACGGACGGGTGCTTGATGTGACCGGCGAAACAGGCGGCGTTTTCGGTGATACCATTTCAGCAGCAGACCTCAGCACTGTCGGGTACATCACCCTGACCCAGGAAGGCTCCAGTCAGTTCAACATTAACGGTGCCATATCCGGCGGTACAACTACTGAATTCACGCTTGACACCGAATATACGTCCACCGGGACCACAATCATTGCCGATGAGTCCTCAATCGCTTCAGGGTCGGTGTTGACTGCAGGCACTGTTCTTGGCGGCAATGCCACGATCGCAGCGGAAACCGACATTGTGTCCGACTTCCAACTTGAGGCCGGTTCTAAGATAGCAACCGGCTCAGTAATCGCGGAAGGAACCAATATAACAGGAAATATAACACTTTCAACACAGGCCGATCTTCAAGAAGACATGACGATCACTGCCGGATCAACCCTTGCAAGCAATTCAGTGCTTGGCGCAGGTACAGTGGTTAATCAGTCATTTTCGAATGCCGGTATGACTTATGAAGCTGGAACCACATTAGCTGCCGATGTTACGCTTGGCTCCTCACTGATTGTCACCTCGGATATGCAGCTAGCAGATGACTCCACCATTACCACAGGCAGTACAATGACTGCAGGAACGGTACTAGGTGCTGACATGACCATCAGCAATAGCATGACCCTAGCTGACGACATGACGCTTGAAGCCGGTTCAGACATCGCCTCCGGGTCAGTGATTGCCGTAGGCTCTACGTTGGGAGATTCAATTACACTCAATTCAGAGATGACAACTTCTGACGATATGGATGTGGCAGCCGGTTCTCAGATCGCGTCAGCTTCAACAATAACAAAGGGCTCTCTGATGGGTGGTCCAGTGCAAGTGGAACAAGAAGTCCTGGAAGACGAGATGACCCTTTCTGCCGGATCGACCCTTACCTCAGGTTCTAAAATCCTAAACGGGACAACGATTAACCAGGATATCCTTGGCTCCGACGGCAATACTTATACTGCAGGAACAACTCTTAGCACTGATATCACTTTGGCTAACGACGTTCTCCTGACCGAAAATATGACCCTTGCATCCGGAAGTACAATTGAAGAAGGTTCGATACTTGAAATAACCGCATCAAGCGAAGATGTGACTGTTTCAGACCAGCAAGGCTTGACCCTGGCAGATATCAATGTCTTGACACAGGAGGATGCTGAAATTGCCATTGAAATTGCGGAAGCCGCGCTGGCTGACCTGGATGCCATAAGAAGTGGACTGGGTTCCGTGGAAAACCAGCTGTCTTCCACCATCTCCAACCTTTCGGTGACCAAAACCAATGTCACGGCCTCCGAATCTACCATCCGAGACGTTGATTTTGCGGAAGAAACAGCCAACTTTGCCAAGCTGTCCCTGCTGGCCCAGACAGGCTCCTATGCTCTGAGCCAGGCAAACGCCGCATCTTCAAACCTGACCAGCCTGCTCCAGTAATACAAGCAGCAGCTTAACTCAACTAGCCGGCAAGGGAAAACTCCCTTGCCGGCATTTTTTTAGCGGCCCGCAAACCAGCCTTTTACAACATAATCCTTGGTTGTTCTTTTTTCCGCGCTATACAATCTACGATCTCCGGTTTGGAACTATATTCTGGTCTGAAAGTCATGTATCAAGAATTGCTTCTGTATTCCTGCCGAGACCGGTTGCAATGATATGTAACCTGAAAACAGCCCGACCCCTGTATTGTAAAACATCACAACCCGACCCTATGTCGGCGATAAGACCCTGCATCTGCATAACACAGCGGACCTATCTCAAGTCCCATGCCTGTATTCTCAATGGTCAGCAATAGAACCAGACGGACAAAGGATAGAGATTATATCTGTGATATGATTGAGACATTGGGGCCTAAGAAGATCTTCATAAAATAAGCCGGCTGTCGTCAATGTTGTTAAAAAATGAGTTCGATATAACTTTACTCGGAACAGCCGGTACCCATAGAACGATAAAACCACTGCAGTACCGTTCATTAAGTTGTACGGACACAGGCAATCAATTCCCCCCCCCGGCTCTTTCCTCAATGCCATATGTAACGCGGCTTTAAAATTAAAACCACGTAGTTCATGAAGAACACGAAGGATAGTGGGCGAATACCTTCGTGGACTTCGTGTTCTCCGTGGTTTAATTATCAATGCTTATGCTTAAGTTTATGCCCTTAACTTTCTTTTTTCACAAATAGAAAACGGGCTGCAGATTTCAACTCTGCAGCCCGTTATAATTCAGGCAGTTTTATATGTATATATTTTGTTTAACTTAGAAGGAAATTGCCCAAGTTGCGCCGAAGTACAGAGTTTCGTCTTCGCCAGCTTCTCTGTTATCAATCATACCAACTTCAGGAGTTACAACAACGCCCGGAGCCAGTGTGATGCCAGCCTGCATGTAGTAAGACTGAGCAATAGAAGTAGTGTTGGCATCATCAAGTTCGTCATGGATATAACCATAACCGGCTTCAAGGGTAAGCATCTCACTTACTGCAAAAGTTACACCGATAGTACCACCAATGGATTCACAATCGTCAACGTCGCCGCCAGCATAGACAGCAAGACCTTCGTACTCAGTGCCATTATCAGCACCCAGGTTGCCCATGTTTTCACCCCATACAAAGGTAGCAAACATACCAACAGCGCCAAAGTTCAGGTTAGTACCCAAGGCAATGGCGTAGGCATCAATATCTTCGTCATCATTGATTTCAAAACGATTGTAACCAGCGGCAACCTGAGCTTCGCCCATATCAAAGGCTGCTTTGTAACACATTGCGATCATAGGCATGATAGCTTGAGTCTGACCACCCCATTTTGTTGTTTCAGCAACAGTCCAGGCTTCTGTTTCAGGAGCCAGGAAAGCAATGGAGAAACCGCCGAAAGTCAGCATCAACTCAGGATTACGACTGTTATCCAAATCACCGTATCCGGCCAGGCCAAGGTCATTAATGCCATCACCGTTCTCAACCGGAACAAGCTGGTTGGAATATGCAACATTCAGAGGGGTGTCGCTCTGACCAACCAACAGGGTGCCGGAACCAAAGTTCCAAACGCCATAGAGGTGACGTACATTTACGCCAGTGCCATATTCAAAACGAGCGGTCAGTTCGTCAGAAACAGTTATGTTAGCACCAACCTTTGAACTGGCAAGAAGCCCTTCGCTATACTGGGTGTCATAATCATCGGTAGCGGGATCATTTCCATCGGCGCGATCTTTGTCGTACCAACCGGTCCAAATTTTGGCTTCGCCGTAAAAATTCCACTCTGCTGCATAAGCAGAACCTGCCATCAGTGCAAGCACTGCAACAGCAATAATAAGTTTTTTCATCTTTTTCTCCTTTTGGGATTTATTTACTGCCTGAAAACAGACGTCCTGCCTTCCTTTTAAAAACAGGATGCCCAATTAGCTTCCGTTTTAATGCTATTTTAATAGGTTTGTCAACGTTTTTTTTAACTTTTCGCAGATCATTTCAATTTATAGGAAATAATATTCGCCGTTTTATCTTTGGCTAGGATGGCTACTTTGGACCGAGTTACAACGGAAATCACCAACTCCTGCGTACCGTCATTGTCTATATCGGCAATATCAAAATCAGAGACCCAGCCCTGTAGAGGCACAGTCTGGAATACCGGCGCCATGGCAATACCGTTCCAGGCCATGACTTCAACACGGCCCTCTTTGAATCGCTTAATACGACCAAGCGCCCCGCCGCCGATCTCATTATTCGTAATCAAAAAGACTTTTTCTTTCTGGTCCTCTCCCACGGGATGAAATTTAATCCTGGGATTGAAATAGTCCCGTTCCCGGTAAGTAATATCAGCACCACGAGCCCCGGAAAGCCAATAGTTATTGGTTTTTCCGTATTTGTCCGTACTTTCCCACTCCATTGATCCCGCATCGTTTATGAGCACCAGGCGATGATGCTGATTAATGCTTAAAAATTCAACGCCACTATCCTCCCGGACCGGTCCCCTGTTTAGTGACAGCACAGACGTACCCCTGGGAACACGGATGGATTTTTCTTCCTGATAATTGTCATTGGCCGGTGTCATGATGAAAATCTTTCCGTTATATGGATCCCGGCCCTTTTCCTGGGCATAGAGTACGGGATTACCGTCCAGAGAATCAATCACGCGGAAATAGTAGGACAAGCCATCCTGAATCGTTGTATAAGAGGAACCATTATACTCCACCACAAAGGATGAAAGCGTCTCCCTGTTTATGGTCATGGCGGTGACAAATATTTCCGGATATCCGTTGCCGTTAATATCCGCCACATCTAAACCGATAATTCTAAGGTAGGATGCATAATCCAGGTGAGTTTCTTCGGTCAGCAAACTGCCCTCAAGATGGTAGATCTGAAGGGAAGAGTCCGTTGCCGTCACAACCTGGATACGACCGTCTTTGTTCAAATCACCGGTGGTCATGGCCCGGATCACCTCTTTCACCTTTAAGTGGGTGCTAAACCCCTGGCTTGCCTGCATGGCCATCATGCCGCCGCCGTAAAGACCGGGACTGCCGGCGTACTGCAAGCCCCCAAGGGTGGGGTTGGGTTCCTGGGGCCGGGCATACATCTTATTATCAATATTGCGGTTGAATACCTTCATGTTGATATCACCGGCAAAAGAGTTCACCAGAGGAATAACATCGCCCATGGCATTGCTCTGCTCAAAAAAGGCAAGGGTTTTCTTTTTGCCTGTCACATCCACCATGGCGGCATCCAAACTGAGACTATCCCCATAATGGGTCAGGCTGCCGAAAAGGACGTAATCCACACCCATCCGTGCGCCTAAATCCCGGGCAGATCCTTCATTGAGGCTGCCTTTAACGAGCCCGTCGGTCTTTGCTCCAGCTAAGGCTTTATCAATGGTTTCCCGGTCCAGAACATCCACTTTTCCAGCATCGGAAAGCCTTGAGGAAAGCATTGAAAACAATCCGTTCTGCAAAAAACTTAAATCCTGAGCAGAATTCATTTCAAAGGGGATGACAGCCACAGTTTTAGTGGCACTGCACAATCCTGTACCGGCTGCAGCCCAAACCACAAAAAAGGTCAAAACGACAATCGTTGTCTTGAAAGCAAAAAAGGGTTGCGTAAATTTTCGCATGGGTATTTCCTACACTCCTGTCAGATTAAACATAAGACCGGGCCCCAGGGATTTGAACTCGTGCCCGACCGAAAACCTAAGATTCTCAGAGGTTATATCCCATCAGTCGGCCTCACACAAGTCTTTTAAACAGCTTTTCAAGGCTGCGGGCATCAAAGGAGACCAAAACGGGGCGGCCATGGGGGCAGTGCATTGGGTTTTCACAGGCAAACAACTGCTCCACAAGCGCCGTCATCTCCTTTACAGACATGGACTGCCCACCCCGTACAGAGCGATGGCAGGCCATTGTGGCCAGGGCATCTTCAAGCCAATCGTCTTGAAGCCCTGTGCCGTTGGCATTGCTGATTTTCTCCACCATTTCTACCACCATGGATCCCACATTTTTTTCTTCCACCAACACAGGCACGGCTTTTATTACAAACGATGTCCCGCCAAAAGGTTCAACTCTTATTCCCAAATCGGCCAGTTCATTCGTAATGGACTCAAGGACCACAGCTTCCTTGTGGCTCAGCTCCAGAACCTCGGGAACCGCCAGGGACTGGCTTTGCACATCCATTTGCTTGTGGCGTTTTAAAAGCTGCTCAAAAACAATACGCTCATGGGCGGCATGTTGGTCTACCAGTATGAGGTGGTTCTCGTTTTCCACCACAATGTAAATATTGAGTACCTGGCCGACCACCCTTACCCCGGAACGAATTTCCAGAAACGGTTCGGAAGGAGGCGTTGTTTTCCTCTGATCTGGTGTTTGGTTTTCATGGTCAGACAAAGGGGGTTGGATGGACAATTTGAGTTCCGGGACCGGGGCCCAGGATTTTTCACGGGGTTCCGCGGCCTCAAGAGAATCAAAGGGTGAATCAAAAGATGTATACTCAGGTTTCGGCTCTGGGGCAGAAACGCTTTCAAACAAGTCAGAAGTCACTTTTTTTTCCGGCAGGGATGCCGATTTCAATGCAGCCTGAACAGGCGTTGGGATACCTTTTTTTTCAGGCATGGCGGCTCTGGCATACGCCAATTTATCGTCCTGACTGCGAGACAAGGTGCTTGCCACGGCAACCGCTAAAGCATGGTATACAGGACCTGGCGCAATAAATTTAATTTCACGTTTAGTCGGATGTACATTTACATCCACCTGGTCGCAGGGCAACGCCACACATACCGCTCCCACAGGATACCGCCCCTTCATAATCCGGCCCCGGTAACCTTGAAACATGGCTGAGATCAACCCTCTATCATACACAAGACGCTGGTTGACGAACAGATAAATCCGATTGGCCGTACTGCGTGTAACACCGGGATTGGCACATACCCCCCGGATACTTAACCCAGACAGGCCGCCTTCCCCGTCTCCATCTGTCTGGGGCCACTGTATTTCGTACAGCTGATCCGCCACATCTTTACCCAACACCATCTGGGCCCGCTGAAACAAGGTCTGGTCTGGGGGATAGCTCTTAACGGACCTATGGTTGACCACGAGGCGGAATCCCACCCCGGGATTCCCCATGGCAAGACCGGCCAGGGCATCGGCAATATGGCCGGATTCCGTATTTTCGCTTTTTAAAAATTTTCTTCGGGCTGGTGTGTTGAAAAACAAGCGTTTGACTTCCACCATGGTACCCACAGGCGCGCCGGTATCCGTTACACCGGAAAGCTTTCCGCCATCCATATCCACCCGGGTTCCGGTGACGTTATCTGCCGTACGTGACACAAGCGTGAACTTTGATACAGAAGCAATGGACGGCAGCGCTTCGCCCCTGAACCCAAAGGTAGAAATGGAAAACAGGTCCTCTTTGGTGTAGATCTTTGAGGTGGCATACCGTTCCAATGCCAGCACTGCCTCATCCCGGGAAAGCCCGCACCCGTTGTCCGAGACACGGATCAGGGTTTTGCCGCCGTTTTCAATCTCAACAATTATCCTGTCCGCTCCTGCATCCATGGCATTTTCCACCAACTCCTTAACCACAGAGACCGGGCGTTGAACCACTTCACCTGCGGCAATCTGGTTGGACAGAATATCAGGAAGGATGCGGATTCTGCTCATTTAGGCGTATCCGGAAGTTCCTTTACAAAACGCAGCAGAAATTCGCTGTCTTTGGGACTTAAATCAAACTGCAGACACGCTTCATCAACTAATTTATTCACATTCAGGTCCGGTTGGGCGCCTCTTTTTTCAGAGACCCACGCAACGGCTTTTTTCAGGGCATCGCCCTGGGGAACAACAGTGGACATATGTAACTTTCCTTATACTGGTAACAGCTTTTATAATTAGCCTAATCTTAACATCGCTATCGCTATCGGGATCGGGATCGCTATCGAAGTCTCCCATTATTTTGAACTCCGATCCCGATAGCGATCCCGATAAAAACTAAAATAGCTCTTTCACTATGAATATGGTCGCCCGGCTTTCCTGTATCGTTTTAAATTTACAATTCGGGCAGTTCAACACCCAGCCCCACAGTCTGTTCAAATCCGTATCCAGCCCGGATCAACGACATTTCATCAAAATGCGGGGCCATCATCTGGAGCCCCATGGGAAGCCCGGTGTCGGAGATTCCTGCAGGCACTGATATCCCGGGCACACCTGCCAGATTGCAGGCCAGGGTAAAAATATCACTCAAGTACATGGTCAATGGATCAGCCACCTTCTCACCAATTTTAAACGCAGGTGTTGGCGCCACAGGGGACACAATAATGTCGCATTCTTCAAATGCCTTTTTGAAATCATCCATGATCAAAGCCCGGACCTGGGAGGCACGGCCGTAATAGGCATCATAATACCCCGAAGACAATGAATAGGTACCGATAATAATCCGGCGCTGGACCTCCAACCCAAATCCTTTGGATTTGGTTTTCTTGTACATTTCAATGAGATCATCGGATTCCATATCCCGGACCCCGTATCTTACCCCGTCAAACCGGGCCAGGTTGGCACTGGCTTCACAGGGGGCAATGATATAGTAGGCCGCCACCACATAATTGGTATGGGGCAAAGAGATCTCTTTAACGGTAACCCCCAATCCTTCCAGGGCCTTTCGGGCATTTTCGAACATGGCTGAAACCTGCGGGTCAATACCTGCAAGCGTTGAAAATTCTTTGGGAATACCTGCGGTCATTCCGGCAAGACCATTCTCCTTAAACTTGGCAATGCCCTGTGTAAAATCTGACATTTGCTCAGGTGCACTGGTGGAATCTTTTGGATCATGACCTCCCATGAGATTAAGCATCATGGCCGCGTCCGTCACATCCCGGGTAATGGGGCCAACCTGGTCCAGGGATGACGCATAGGCCACCACACCAAACCGTGACACCCGTCCGTAAGTGGGTTTAAGCCCCACAACCCCGCAATGGGAGGCGGGCTGACGGATAGAGCCACCTGTGTCCGTACCCACAGCCCCTGTACAGAACTGGGCCGCTACGGCTGCGGCAGATCCGCCGGAAGAACCACCCGGTACATGGTCGGTGTTCCAGGGGTTGCGGGTGGCAAAAAAGGCTGAATTTTCAGTGGAAGACCCCATGGCAAATTCATCCATATTGGCTTTGCCGATGAGCACGGCATTCTGAGCTTTAAATTTTTCAACCACTGTGGCGTCATATTGGGGCACAAAATTTTCTAGTATCTTAGACGCACAGGTGGTTTTCACTCCCTTTGTGCATAACACATCTTTCAAGGCCACCGGGATTCCGGTAAAGGGTTGATTCTCTCCTTTAGCAATAACCCGGTCTGCCTGTTCTGCCTGTTCAAGGGCAAGTTCCGGGGCAACAGTGATAAACGCTGAAATGGTATTGTCATATTTATCAATACGATCAAGGAAAGCCCGTGTCAGTTCAACAGAAGATATTTCCTTTTTGGCCAGAAGTTCCTGGGCCTGGGCAATGGTCAGGGTATGCAGATTCATTTTATTTCCTTACGCTCTCTCATCTTTTTGGGGCTATTTTGAACTTGAATGGCGACGCGTGTTTGGACGGCTCGACAGAGGGGCGTTCAAACACTACTTCACTACTCTTGGCACTACATAGAAGTCCTGGTCACGTTCCGGTGCGTTGGCCAAGGTAACATCCGGGCCAGGAGACGGTTTTTGCACATCTTCTCTAAGCACATTATTCATGAATGCCGCCCCGGATGCCGGTGTCACCCCCTCGACATTCACGTCCTTAAGGGCATCAATATAATCAAGGATATCGCTTAGCTGTCCGGCCAGGGTTTCCTTAAGTTCATCATCCACATCCAGCCGGGCCAGATGGGCCATTTTTTCCACTTCCTGTTGTGATATTTTCATTTTTATTCCTTTTTAATGACTATGCCACTGACGTCTGAGCCGGCAAGCTTTGCCAGACCAGCTTTGGCTGCTTCATACTCGGCATAAGAGCCGGTTCTGACCCGATGCCAGGTTGTCCCTTTGATCTTCACACTGGCCCGATAAGCGGCGATGCCTTTTTTATTTAAAAGAACCATCTGGGCCAGGGCATCATTTAAATTTTTATATGAGGCGATTTGAATGGTGTATTCACCATGGGCAGATCCGGGTGCTTTCCCGGTATCAGGTTTAACCTCTTTAGGTGCTGCATCGGTTTTTTTATCTGTTTGGGGCTTGGATTTCAAAACCTTTGGGGCAAGCTTGGTCACGGTTTGTTTTTCATCTGCTTTTTTTTCAGTTTTGACCGAAGCGCGCTTCTTAGATAACGGCGTCGGGGTTGTATCATTTCTATAACCTGGCCCGGCCTGATGCCAGGTTGCCAATTTTCTACTACGCTTGACAGGAATCTCTTCAGCCTGGGAATTATTCGGTTTCGGCTTTTTCAAAGCGATTTTCCCGGCTTCAGGCCCCGGGGTGATCTCCCCGGAATCATCTTTTTTCCCTTTGATCGGATAAGATATCGGTTCATCAAGGACATCGTAAAATTTAAGATCGACTTTTTCTTTTTGAGAAAATTTGTCCAAACCGTCATTGACTATTTGCCCAAGGTGTTCCTGGAAAGGACGGGTTTCAAACATTACGGGGCTTGAACTTCTGCCCACGATCACCCCAAGGCCAAACATCCAGATTCCGATTAAAAAATACCTGCCGTATGTCCCAACGCCACGAATCTTAAATCCTCCTACATTCTTTCAGGGGCAGACACCCCTAAAAGCGCCAACCCGTTACGAATCACTTTTTTAACCGCCAACACCAGGGAGAGCCTGGCCAGGGACAACGGTTTATCGTCCATGATTACCTTATGGTTATTATAATAGGCATGAAAGGCCGCAGCAAGGGTCGTCAGATAGGTAAAAATCACATGGGGGTGAAGGGTTGCCGCACTTTTTTCCACCTGTTCCCGGAACCCGGCAACCTGCTTGATCAACTTAAGCTCCTCTTCGGTCACAAGTTGCTCAAGATTAACGCCGACATTAAAATCTGTCTGGTCAATGAGCCCTTCATCCTTTGCCTTGTTTAAAATCCCGGTAATCCGGGCATGGACGTACTGCACATAATAAACTGGATTATCGGCACTTTTCTTTTTAGCCAATTCAAGATCAAACTCAAGACCCGAATCATAACTGCGGCTTAAAAACATGAACCGGGCGGCATCTTTTCCCACCTCGTCCACGATGTCCTTAAGTGTTACAAACTCTCCGGCTCGGGTGGACATCTGCACAGGATTTCCATCCCGCAGCAAATTGACCAGCTGAACCAAAATAACATCAAATTGTTCACTTTTTCGTCCCGTGGCCACCACTGCCGCATCAATACGTTTTATATAACCATGGTGGTCCGCCCCCCAGACATCGATAACCCGATCAAATCCACGCTCATATTTTTCATCATGGTAGGCGATGTCCGAAGCAAAATATGTGGTCAGTCCGTTGTTACGCACCACCACCCGATCTTTTTCATCTCCGAACTTTTCCGTGCGAAACCAAAGTGCCCCGTCTTTTTCGTAAATCAGGTCCTTTTCTTTAAAATTTTCAATGGCTGCCTGGACTCGACCCGAATCATAAAGGCTCTGCTCGCTGAACCAGTTATCAAACCGGACACCAAAACCATCCAAATCAGACCGGATACCCGCCAGAATTTCACCGGCGGCAAATCGCGCACAGGTCTCAATGCCCTGTTTTTCATCGGCATCAGCAAAGTCTTTTCCCTGGGTATCAAGGACTTGCCGGGCAAGGTCTTGGATATAATCACCCTGGTAGCAGTCCTGGGGAAAATCCACATCTTTTCCCTGTATTTGCTGCAGGCGCAGCCACACCGATGTGCCAAGGGTTCTGATCTGCCGGCCGGAATCATTGATATAATATTCCTTTTGAACATCAAACCCGGCAAAAGAAAGAATATTACCCACAGCATCCCCCACGGCCGCCCCTCTGCCGTGCCCCACATGAAGCGGTCCTGTGGGATTGGCCGACACGAATTCAACCTGGACACGTTGCCCCTGCCCCATTTCTGATCGGCCAAAGGTTGCATTCTGGCTCAGCACCTGATCCACCACCGGGTGCCAGGCCCCTGGAGACAAGAAAAAATTGATGAATCCAGGCCCGGCCACCTCTATTTTTTCCAACACCGAACCCAAAGGAGCGTGGTCACTGTCGGATATAGACTCAACAAGACTTTTGGCAATTTTTGCCGGGGCCATTTTCTGTAATTTTGCCGACACCATGGCAAAATTAGTTGAAAAATCCCCCTGACCTTCATGTTTAGGGGTTTCAACCTCAAATTCGGGGATCTGGTCCGAAGGCAGCAAACCCTTTTCAAATGCTGCCCGGGCGGCATCCAGGACCATGGTTCTGATTTTTGTTTTCATAAAGGCTTAATTCTCGTGTTCAGAAGTATCTTCAGGGGTAAATTTAGGGGTATCATCTTCGGAATCAATTTCTTTCATCTCGTCTTCCTTGGTGTCCCCATCTTCATCCAGCAATTCATCCAGTTCCACATCATCGTCTTCAAGGGAAAAATCTTCTTCCCCGGGCAATGTGTCCACATCGTTGAAATCAATGACCAGCTTGTCCGAGTCAGGATCGGCAAGAAATTCCACGGCGTTCTCAAACAGCTTTTCAGACAAATCCCTGGTGGGGAAAAAACTGCGGCGACGAAATGCGGTGAGAAAGGTATTAAACCCTTCCTTGCACGCGGCACTGATGACCTCAAGGTCATAGTCTTCTTCGTGCAAAGGCAAAATCACACCCGGATCCACCTCTGCAGATTCAAGGACAGTCAGTATATTGTCCTTTATATTTTTTTCAAACCTGATTTTCTGTTTCATTGGATTCTCCTGTTATCATCCATTAACTTGAAACTTCTTAATATAGCCCAACCAATTCCCATGTCAATAAATTAAATCTACACTGAGATTAAACGTAATTTTTTAATTGACCCATCAAAAATGGGGTGTTATATTACTCGGGTTGATTTTTGGAGGAGTGGCCGAGCGGCTGAAGGCGGCGGTCTTGAAAACCGTTAGGTGTTAAAGCCTCGTGGGTTCGAATCCTACCTCCTCCGCCAAAAAGAGACTATGTGGAGAAGTGCATGAGTGGCTGAAATGGACCGCCTGCTAAGCGGTTGTACTGAGAAATCGGTACCGAGAGTTCGAATCTCTCCTTCTCCGCCAATAGCATACAATACGGGCTGAAACTTACTTGAGTTTCAGCCCGTTTCTTTTTAATATTCATGAATTTTGTATGTACGTTTCCATGCACGGTACGCCTCCCCTTAATTTTTAAATGACTTTTTAATGGAAAAACAACTGATCTATCTGATATACTTCGTTCTATATCAAAAATCTTATTTTCCTGTCAAAAAAGACAGAAATCTTTCACTGTAACATGTCAAAGGAGGTAAACCATGCAATGCCATGAAGTGGATTACGAAATTTTCGGGGATGATATGCAAGCTGTCGAGGTGGAATTGGATCCCGGCGAAACCGTTATTGCCGAGGCCGGTGCCATGAACTGGATGGAACAGGGTATCGCATTTGAAGCAAAAATGGGGGATGGCTCAGAAGCAGACAACGGGCTGATGGGCAAGCTTTTTAGTGCCGGCAAACGTGCGCTTACCGGGGAAAGCCTGTTTCTCACCCATTTTACAAACCAGGGTCCTGGCAAAAAAAGAGTGGCTTTTTCCGCACCCTATCCCGGAAAAATCATTCCCGTTGACATGGCTGCTGTCGGCGGACAGCTAATCTGCCAGAAAGATGCATTTTTGTGTGCAGCCCTTGGCACAAAAGTCTCCATTACCTTTAACCAGAAACTTGGGGCCGGTTTTTTCGGTGGCGAAGGATTCATTCTTCAGCGACTGGAAGGGGACGGCATGGCATTTGTTCATGCCGGCGGTACAATCGTTAAAAAAGAGTTGAACGGCGAAAAATTGATGGTGGATACCGGCTGTATCGTGGCCTTTTCCCAGGGAATTGATTATGATATCCAGCGGGCAGGCGGTCTTAAATCCATGTTTTTCGGTGGTGAAGGGTTGTTTCTGGCGACACTGGAAGGACACGGCAGCGTTTATCTGCAAAGTTTGCCTTTTTCCCGACTGGCAGACCGCATCATCAGCCATGCACCGAGTGCCGGAGGCACATCGAAAGGTGAAGGTTCCGTCTTAGGCGGACTTGGACGCCTGTTGGATGGAGATTAATGCAACGTCTGATTTATTTTTTAATAGGGTGTATACTGTGTCTGTTCTGCGGTTGTGCCACAACGCACAAGGTTATTATGCGTGATGATCCGTTAATCGGAACCCTGGTCAAAGGAAAGACAGGGGAGCCTGTCCGTTTTGCCGACTTAATGGAAACCCTTATTAACAGCGATATCATCTATCTGTCCGAAAAGCATGATAACCCCATGCACCATGCCATCCAGCATCGGGTTATCCAGGCCCTCATTGACCGGGGGCATGCGCCGGTCATTGGATTTGAATTTTTCTCATACCAGGATACCCCCTTGCTGCTCAACCTGGTGGATGCCGAAAAAAAACCGCATTCACCCAAGATGGAAAAAGCGGTTGAACAGCGAATCAGAAAAAAACTGGGATGGGACAAACAATCAGATACCATGTGGGGGTACTACTGGCATCTAATCAGGCTTGCGGTGGATAACGATCTGCCCGCCGCAGGCCTTGATCTGTCCGCCACCCGAAAGCGCCGGATTACCCGCAAAGGACTTGGCGATCTGTCCCCCATTGAATTGCAGCAGCTGTTTTCCACAAAACTTTCAAATGCAGCCTATGAATCGTATATGAAATCGGTTTTTGTATCGGTTCATTGCGGTATGGATCATGGCAGGATGACCGAGCGATTGTATGATACCTGGATGATGCGCAATGACCGGATGGCCTTATCCGTGGTTGAACTATTCAATGCCGTGCAGGCAAAAAACCGCGACACGGCAGGAAGGCAAACAGGCCCTGTTGTTATTATCATTGGGGCGGGGCATACTGAGTATGGTTTAGGCGTTTTGGACCGGGTACATCACCTGAACCCGGAGATTACCCAGACAAACCTTGCCATAACGGAAATAGAAAGGGAATCGGCTGACCTGGCACAGTATTTAACCCCGCTTTCCCTTGAAGGATTTAAGCCGGTGCCCCCTGCAGACTTTTTGTGGTTCACCCAGCGGGTCTCCTATGAAGATCCATGCGCAAAATTTAAAAGCGCGTTGGAAAAAATGAAAAGACATAAAAAATGAGCAATGTAGTGCCTGAACAAGAACCTGAAAATATTGCCGAGTACAAGGCGAAACGCAAATATTACGGTCTTCGATTGGGCGCTACTTCGTGGTGAGCCGGTTAACCACCGGCAACCGCTCCCGGCGTTCGGTCCCGTCCCAATCCGGAGGAACTGACGCTTCCAGATAACCGTTGATACGATCCAGATAAGACAGATAAAGCCGGCAGGGATTGGTCTGATCCAATTGTGAAAAAATTTTCTTTGCCCGTTTGAAATCCGCCTGCTGAAAGGCCTCAACCCCCTGTTCAAATACACGAATCTCGTTAATAATGTCCTGGGAAGGCAAGCCCTGGCACAAGGGCTCATACAGATCTTCGGGCTGCTGCCTGCCCTTAACCTGTACTTTATCAACAAACCGGCAGAAGAACTTATCTCGAATCAAATCCCGGGTTGCCTTGGAAATCAAAATGTATGTGCCGTAATTTTTATTTGCCCCTTCCAGGCGGGAGGCCAGGTTTACGTTATCCCCCATGACGGTATAGTCGAACCGTTGCAGGCTGCCGAAATTACCGACACTCACAGGCCCGGTGTTAATGCCTACGCCAACGGATATGCCAGACAACCCTTTTTTCTGCCATGTCCGGGCCAAATTTTCCAGAACACCTTTGAACTGAAGTGCTGTGTGGACGGCATGTTCCGCATGATCCGGATTAGATTTAGGTGCTCCCCAAAAGGCCATGACGGCATCTCCGATGAACTTGTCCACGGTACCGCCGTTTTCCATGATTTTTTCGCTCATGGCCGTAAGAAACTGATTCATGAAACGCCCTAATTGTTGGGGGGTCATCTTTTCCGACAGGGTTGTAAATCCCCGGATGTCACAGAACATTACCGTTAAGATTCTTTCCTGGCCGGTTAAGGAAAGGGCTTTGGGTGTTTTAATTAAATGCTCAACCACATCCGGGGCCACATACCGGGAAAAGGCTCCCTGGATAAAACGCCTGGATTTGCCTTCCCTGAATGCCTTGAAAATGCTCATGACAAGAAGAATGAATATCGAAGAGATCAACGGTAAACTGATCCCCACGTACTGATGATTTAAAAAAAAATAATAATAATTCCCCAACATCATACAGATCAAAAAGCCTGCCGTTGCAATACCACCGGCCACAGGCCCCAGAAAACACAGAATAAGGGTCAAGGCAAGGCCGCTTAGCACAATCAGGGTATAATTAAGCCCGATCTCCGTCATCCGGTCATAGGTAAACGCGTCTGATTGGATCAAATTGTCCACGATGGTGGCATTTATCTCCACCCCGGGGACAGCAGACCCGAAAGGGGTGGCCTTGAGATCTAAAAGCCCTGTGGCCGAAGCCCCAATAAACACATACTTATCTTTCAATTCCGGCACACGCTTTTTTTCCAGGACATCGACGGCACTGATATAATCAAATGTACCCGAAGGCCCCCTGTAATTAACAAAAATCTGTCCGACACTGTCTGTGGGGATAAACCGGTCACCCAGGGACAGCCCGAGAATAGGCTGCAAGTCAGCTTTAATCCGGGAGGATGCATGAATGGTCATGTCAGCAATATTCATCCCCACCCTGAACACCTCAAGAGCCAGGGATGAATAGGGGATATTGTTCATCACCATGACAAGGGGCACCTGACGGGCGAGTCCTGAACCATCCGTGAGCACATTGATGAATCCCTCGCTTTGGGATGCGCTCACAGATGGGTGGTTAAGTACCGCCCTGAAAGCCGGGATCAAAGAAATCCTGTCAAATTGCAAGGTTGCAGGGTCCAGGCGGATTACACCCGAGGGAAAGGGCTGGGCATCGTAGGTTTTTAATCCGTCGTCCACAAACTGAAACCCATACCCAAGGATCGTGGGCCCCCGGGAAAGCGCGGTTGCAAACACCTGGTCATAATCCATGGCCGGATCCGTGCCCAATGTTTGAACCAAGGTTTCTGGAATTTTAAGAGCAGTTTTTTTATCCAGATGGGAAAAAAAGTAGGCCGGAGAAGTTCGATCCTGTTCGGCAAACAAAATATCATACCCAATAGCACGCACACCGCTTTGAATCAGATGGTCCGTAATTTGGGCCATGATATTCCGGGACCAGGGCCACTGTCCGAGAATCGAAAGGCTTTTTTCATCAATGTCCACAATGACGACCTGGCCGGAGTCCTTTGATACACCTCTAATCCGGAACATGATATCCATGGTCCGGTTGTCAATGGCTGCGATCAAGGCAGGTTTTTCACCACCACACAGGTAAAGGATGCCGCAGGTTGCAGCAATCAGGCAGCAGCCGAGACAAAATGCGCGCCAGGAAAAAGAGATATCTTTTAACATGACAGTTTGGGTATACGCTTACCGGTCTCCGGCAAAAATACCAAGGTAATTGGTTTTGTTAATTTCGGCTGAAAAATTCCCCCCGATACCTTGCGCGTTGGAACCGTAAAAGGCTCCGGATAATTGACTTGTCGTTGCCCCCTGAATTTGGCCGGAAAAGCCCGAAGAGCTAATATAGCCGTAATCAAGAACAAGGGAAACCTCATCAAAATCAATTGAGCCGGAAATTTTGGGGGCACCAAAATCAATACTTAATTTGGTAGTTCCATTGGTTAGTTTGTTCAAAGCCATGGTCTCGCTGAACATTACGCCCTGGGCCTTTCCCTGGTAAACGGCAGAAAATTTATTATCGATCAGCCCTTGCACCACAGCAGGGTCCGTGGCCACACCGGCAATCCAGAAAGAACCGGGAATATGGATATGATAATCATTGGCTGTTGCAGGATCGACATACGCAGCTTCCCAATACCCCCAAGTGGTGTACGAAGAAAGCTGGGGATCTTTGGCCGTAACCATATAGTTGCCATATGGCTTTAAGGAGGCTGTGCCGCTGCTGTTATATATGACATTGCTGCCGCTCAGGGTTGCTGCCAGAATCCTGTCCGTCAGATAAACTGAATTTGAAGTATTCCCGCCAATAATCATGTCACTTATGCCGGCAGACCCGTTTATATCGTATCCGTACATGACACCCTGGAAGGTGCCGTTGTCTTTATTAATGGTAAAGGAAAACCCGTCTTTATCATAATTTAAAAACACCTGACGGTCTGTTAAGGGATCGCTCATATCTTCACCCACACCGGTAAAAAAACCGGACCAGGTTTCAATCCCGGAATAGGAATTGGTGATCATACCTGAAAGTGTACCGGCCAATGTGTCGGACCAGGGTGATGTGTCGGTCTGGTCCTGGATATTCACATCTTCCCCTTCCATGGCAAGCCCAACAGCTTCTTGGGAAGCACCGTAAAACCATCCAAATGTTTGCGTACCGTCCAAAGCGAAAACAGGGCCTTCAGAAAATGCATCCGAACCTAATACCACCACATTATAAATTTCTCCGGAATCGGAAACTTCCCCAAAACCGAACCCTAACCCCTGGTTTGTTGAACCGGTACTAAACTCCTCAAAAACCATAATGCGTCGATTATCCCAGTTCACAACAAATGTCATAGCATCCTGGACATCTTCCTTCTCCAAGGTACTTACCATGGTACCGGTGTACTTCCACAACCCGGTTGTGGGTACATTCGTGGACGGGGCACCTGTAAATCCAAGGGATTTAAGATGGTCAAGAACATCCTGATTTTCCACTGAAGCCGTGGCGTCTTCCTCCAGGGATGTCTGGCCGGAGTCTGTTGTCGTCTCCGATACCACTGATGCGGTGTCTGAAACAGTATCCGTGGAAAGGGATGTGTCGAAGGTCTCTGAATCGTCTGCCGACTGGGAGGAGCCATCACTGTCCGATGCCAAAACGTCGGACCCGTCATCCGAGGTGCTTTCCGTTTCCTGGGTTCCATCAGTCTCTTGTGCCGGGGACTGGGAAGTGTCGGCAACCTCGGTGCCGCCCTCATCCTGCCCACCTTGCTCCCCCTGCCCTGCCTGGTCAGACGACAAAAGAGAATCAAGCTCCATCAAGTCAGCGGTCGACATTCTTGTGGGAGAGGCCGGAGCCTTATCCCCACGCTCCACCCGGGTAGCAAAGCCGGGACGGCGGATGTTGACCCGACCGGCGCGGTTCTGGACGTAAATACCTTTACCACCGTGAAACAGGACCGTTAATCGGGTGCCCCGAAGATTTCCGGCATACATAGATCCCCGGATGCCGATGGTCCCGGACACCGATGTCGTTTTAAATTTTTCAGGCGCCATCCGGGTGATGGCGCCCCCCATAATCCTGAAACTGCCTTCCCGGATCTGGGTTTCCATCGCGGCTTTTTTATTTTCCGGATCCCATTCATAGGCTGCGAGCGCCATCGTTGTATTACGGCCCAGTGTAATCAGGGTATTATCCTGGAACATAAGCTGAACCCGTCCTGTGCCCGTTTCAATCACATCCCGGCGAAACACCTGGGCATTGAGGCGAAGGTCTCTTTGCTGCCCATCTTCCTCCACAGCCACCACAGCTCCCCGCACGGCCACAACTTTTCCGATAAAATCATCCTGATTGCCCATACACAATACAGGGAAGGTCAGCACAGATAATATAATCCATCCAATAATTTTATATTTTATCATGAGCCTTTTCCTTTAAAAATTATACACAAGACTGGTCTGGACAAGATCCTGGGTATAATCATAGAGATCCTGGTTTGAAAATGCCCAGATACGTTGGTATTTTAACCGCAATTCACAGTATTGGTCAGGACGGCCGGAGCGCTGCCACAATTTCCTGGACAGCCCAAAGGAGAGCGTATGTTGGGTATCCTTTCTTTTTTCTACAAACAAAAAACCCGGTTCATCATAATTGGTCATCCGAAATTCATAATTAAAAAAGCCGTTCACCTTGTTGAACAAGAAACGGGAGGCGGAAAAATTAAAACGCAATCTTTTGTATCCATACTCATCGTCATTTGCATCTTCACGCTCCAGACCCACACCCATGTCAAACCAGGTGTTGAACTTCAAAACAACCAAATCTGCGTCAAGGCTCAGGTTGTTGCTGTCCATGGCCGAAAGATCAGGATAATTTTTTTGTTCAACGGTCATGCCCGTACGCACCATAATCGAAGGAGAAAACACATAATCCATGGTCGCCTGCCCCCCCATGCTGGCCATATACCGCTCATTGTCAAGACCAATCTGCCGGGTCAGCAATTTGAATCCAAGCTTGCGCCGCCCCGAAATATGCTGGAGACCCGTTAGTATTTCCCCATAACGAATATCAAGAGCATGGGTTTTATCATACCACCCGGAAAAAAAAGAGCCGTCGGTTTTCCAGGCCCAGGGTGTGCGAAGGAACCGATAGGTATGATCAAGACTTAGCGCCGTATAAAAAAACCAGTCTTCGGTCTCCTGAGCCGAGGATCCGGTGAGCGTCACATCACCGATTGCGGTATCGATGGTCTGGCTGGATGGAGAGGACCAGACATTATCATTCCAATCCACGCCGGCAGTAACACTGCCATGGAAAAAATGGGTCTGCTCGGACTTGTCGATTCTGGCCATGAAGGCCTTGATATTATCCTTGACGGTTGCAGGCGGGTCTGCGGCAAGCACCTCCCGGCAATATCGCCTGGCTGTATTGTTATCACCGATGGCATAAAATGCACGGGCCAGTTCGAGCTTGATCCTGTCATGGCCGGGTGCAAAAATTAAAATGCGCTCAAACACCATGATTGCCATCTCAAAATTACCGGATTCAAAGGCAGCGCGGCCCAAATAAAAATTAAGGTCAGGATTGTTTGGGTCCTTATCCGACAAATCAAGCAGCATCTGGTACGCCTGTTCAAACTGCCCGATTTTAAACAATTCAATTCCCTGAGCAACACTGCCCGGATCCGAACCTTCCTGCCCAAACGCCATCGCCTGCAAACAAAAAAAGACCAACGTAACAAGACACAGCTTTTTCATGAATAGACTCTTCTTATGGGAAAAATTTAACTAACGGCCATGGGCCGACCTGACATATCAGCTACCGGACTTCAGCCCTCGACGAAAATTGAAAAATCTGCGTCACTTACACAGACTTTCTTATAAAATTGAATTAATAAAGAGATAACAAGAATGAAAACCAAAGTCAACGCGAAGATTTCGCCGGATACGACCTTGTTTCTTACTTCTTTACCCTCAGCACGCCTAAGGTTTTCGTCATATCAAGCACATCGTAGCACCCTGTGGCCTGTGCCTGTTCATACACCTGACGTGGAGGTTGCCCCCCTTCTTGGGGATTGAAAAAGATATCATGGATCACCAGAAAACCGCCCGGAATAATATGGGGAGCCCAGGTCAAAAAATCCGCATGGGCCGCATCAAAAGAGTGACCACCGTCTATGAACACCATGGAGAGTGGTGTCTTCCACATGCGGCCTGCTGTTTTTGAGCCACAGACTATGGGCACGACTGTCTCCTTTAAGCCTGCCCGGGAAAGCGTCTGACGAAAAAACGGAAAGGTATTGACCGCTGACGTTTTCTCATCGTAAAGGTCCGCATCAAAATACGCTTCACCCTGCTGCTGTTCTTCTGAACCTTCATGATGATCTATGGAAAATAAAATACCGTTGTTTTGTTTACAGGCAGATCCGATAATGGCAGCAGACCTGCCGCAATAGGAGCCGATTTCAAGCACCGGTCCGATCTTGGAAGCAGTCAGGGAAAGATCATATAACCGAAGGGCCTCATCGTCATCCATAAACCCCTTGATGGTATTCAAAAATTCAAAATCAAGGGACCGGGTCACGATATCTTTTCCTCATCATAGCTTTTTACCAGAATTTCCCGGGGTTTGGAACCTATCTGGGGTCCGACAATCCCTTCATGCTCCATCATTTCAATGAGCCGGGCAGCCCGGTTATAACCCACCCGTAACCGCCGCTGAACATATGAGATAGAGGCCTGGCGATCGGTCGTCACCAGCGCCACAGCCTCGTCATACTTTTCATCATATTCGGATTCGTCAAATACTTTTTGCTGGCCGTCATCATCGCCCTGGATCACCTCTTCGTTGTAATCCGGTTGACGCTGATCTTTAAGAAAGGAGGTTATCCGGGCAATCTCTTTTTCGGAAATAAAGGCGCCCTGGATGCGCATGATCTTCCCTGTGCCGGGCGGGCAGAACAGCATGTCGCCGTTGCCGAGAAGGCTTTCAGGCCCTCCCTGGTCAATAATAATCCGTCCGTCGATTTTTGACGATGTCTGAAAAGATAACCGGGTTGGGAAATTGGCCTTGATCGTGCCGGTAAGCACATCAGCCGATGGGCGCTGGGTGGCGATGATCAGATGGATACCTGCGGCCCGGGCCATCTGGGCCAGGCGCGTCAGGGCGTACTCCACGTCCTTGGAGGCCACCATCATCAGGTCCCCAAGTTCGTCCACAATTACCACAATAAAGGGCAGTCGTTCCAGTGGCAGCCCCCCAGGCAGCACAATATCCTCGGGAGAGGCGTCCGGTGCAATATCCTGAAGCCGTTCGTCAACCATTGCATTGAACTGTCCGATATTTCTTAAGCCCGACAACTCCAGCAGTTCGTACCGGCGCTCCATTTCCCGAACAGCCCAAAAAAGTGCATTGGTGGCTTTTTTCATATCCGTGACCACCGGGGTGATCAGATGGGGAATATCATTATACACGGAAAGTTCAATACGCTTGGGGTCAATCATGATCAGTTTGACCTCATCGGGGGTGGCCTTATACAACAGACTGATGATCATGGCATTGAGTCCCACACTTTTACCCGTGCCTGTGGCACCGGCAATGAGCAGATGGGGCATTTTATCCATCTTGGTTGCCACGGGCTGACCCAAAAGATCCTTACCAAGCCCAAGGGTCAATAAGGATTTGGACTGGACAAACTCCTTGGATGCAATCATTTCCCGTAAATTGACAAGTTCGCGCTCATCGTTGGGAATCTCGATACCCACCACATCCCGGCCCGGGATCGGTGCCACAATACGTATGGAGATGGCGGCAAGGGCAAGGGCAAGATCATCGGAAAGCCCTACGATTTTTGACAATTTGATACCAGGGGCCGGACGGTACTCAAAGGTGGTGATCACAGGTCCGGGAAGAATTTCCACCACCTCGCCTTTAACATTAAAATCCGCCAGCTTATTTTTCAGGATACTTGCCTTGTTCTGAAGTTCATCCGTGTCGATCTGACGACGAATTTTTTGTTTCTCATCCAAAAAAGACAACGTGGGCAAAACAAAATCGGGCGTTTCCCTGATATCCTTCAGGCCTGAATCCGCCACATACTCTTTGTCATCGGTTTCCAGTGCAACAATAGTGGGAGCAACGGATTTTATTGTTTGAGATTTCTTTTTAGGTGAAGAAACCTTAACGGCAGGCGGCTTAGGATCATCAGGTTTTTCTTGAATCACATCCTGGTTTGCTGCCGGGTTAGAAAAAAGATCGGGCGTATCCATTGCAGAGACAACACCATCCCTGCCATTTTTTTCATTGAACCTTGGCAGAACGGTTAAGGCTTTTAGCTTTTCTGCCCGGGCAAGCTTGGCCGCTTTCCTCTCCTGCCTTTTATCTTCAAAAGTCTGTTTTAAATGCCCGGCCCCTTCGGCCATGTCCTGGGTTATTGTCCGGGCAAGCCGGACCAGCCAACGGCAGACAACATTCAGTACATCTTTTAAAGAAATGCCGGTAATCAGAATAACGCCGAGCAACACCAAAAAAAATAATAATATGGCACACCCGGTAATATTGGCATATTTAAGCAAACCCATTGCAAGCCAACCCCCGACTTTCCCCCCGGCGGGAATCGAGGTGTCGGAAAATGCATAGGTTTCATCAAACAGAAAAAAAACGCTACCTGTGGTGGTCATCAAAATCAATGCCCCAGCCAGGCTCAGCCAGAGGACTTTCCGGGATTTTTTTTTGATCAGCCAAACCCCTAAAAGGCAAAGCATCAAAGGTACCCACAGGGCACCAATGCCGAACAAAAACACAAACAACCCGGCAACATGGGCACCGATCAGACCGAACAGATTGTGCACATGGTCAGGAAAGGAAAAAAAATGATTACCCACACACGGATCAGCAGCATGGTATGAAAATAGGCTTACCGATGTCAGGATAATCAGAAATATTAAAAAGATGCCGAACAGTTCTTTTTTCATACTTCAATAATAATGGGTACAATCAAAGGCCTGCGGTTGATGGCGAAGGCAAAATACTGTTTAAGTGCCCGCTGCAATTTTTTTCGAATCAGTTCCACTCTCGAATCGATCCCGGCTTCAATCTCTTCAACGATCTCCAGGATGACGCACTGGGCATCGTCCACAAGGTATCCTGTGGCAGAGTCAAATACAAACCCTTTGGAAATCAATTCCGGGCCGTACAGCACCACCCCTGTCTCCTCGTCAATGATCATGGTCACCACCACAAGACCGCCTTCGGACAATTCCCGGCGTTCTTTGAGCACTGAGCGCCCCACATCACCGATGCCTTTCCCATCCACAAGAATTCGACCGGTCTGCACCCGATCCGCAATCCTGCATCCGTTTTCCTTGTCAAAGGCGATTACCTGGCCGTTTTCAGCCACAATCACGTTCTTGCGGGGCATCCCCAATTTTTCGGCAACCCTTGCATGGACCACAAGATGCCGATATTCACCGTGTATGGGAATAAAATATTGAGGCCTAGTCAAATTGATCATCATCTTAAGCTCTTCCTGGTGGGCATGGCCGGAAGCGTGTATCCGTGCGATCTTGGAATAGACCACTTCGGCACCTCGCCGGTAAAGCTTGTTGATAATACCGGCAATGGCTTTTTCATTACCCGGGATATGCTTGCTTGATAAAAGCACCGTATCCCCTTTGCGGACATTGATGTGCTTATGAACGCCAGAAGCCATGCGTGCCAGGGCGGACATGGGTTCTCCCTGGCTGCCTGTGGTGATGATCACCACCTCACGGTCTTCGAGTTTATGAATCTGTTTGATATCCACCACAAGCCCCGGAGGACACTTAAGATAGCCTAAACGCATGGCCACATCCGTAATCTGCTCCATGCTGCGGCCGTTAAATATGACCCGGCGGTTATTATGTCTGGCAATATCAATGACCTGCTGGATCCGGAACACATTGGAGGCAAAAAGGGCTACAATTACCCGTCCGGGAGAAGCTTCAACCAGTTCTCCCAGATTTTTTGCCACCTCCTGCTCGGACATGGCATAGCCTTCTACTTCTACATTGGTGGAATCGGAAAGCAGCGCCAAAACACCTTTTTGACCGAATCTTGCAAAGCTTGAAATATCGGTGTTTTTCATGACATCTGCGGAGTGGCTGATGCGGAAATCCCCGGTGTGAACCACGACCCCTTCAGGCGTTGTGATGGCCATCCCCACACCGTCAATGGTGGAATGGCTGACCCGGATAAATTCTATATCAAAGGGTTCAATGGTCAGCACCTCCCCGGGGTTGACCAGATTTAGATCCACATGGGTGATCAGATCAAACTCAATGAGCTTGTTGCGTACAATTTCCAGGGTAAAAGCCGTGCCGTATACCGGCAGACGGATTTCGCGCAAAAGGTAGGGTAAAGCCCCAATGTGGTCTTCATGGGCATGGGTCAGGATAACGCCTTCGATTTTATCCACGTTCTCCCGAAGGTAATCCATGGCCGGAATAACAATATCCACCCCCAGCATATGGTCTTCAGGAAACATGATACCCGCATCAATGATGAAGATGACATCGTCATACTCCACCACCATCATGTTCAGGCCAATTTCGCCAAGCCCCCCAAGGGGTATGAGTTTAAGCATTTAAATCATCCCGACCCGACATCAAATACAAATGGACAATTTTTCGAGAACGGCGTCTGTCCAGTCAACCAGCCAATTACGCTGCTCAACCGTGGCATAGGCCATACAATCACATCTGATATTGGTTTTAATTCTTACCAAGAGCTCACAGGACAAGGCGTTTTCTTCGAGCATCAGGGCAAACACATGGGGACCACAGTCCTTATGGGCCGCCTGGGTTTGGGTCAAAATATCGGAATCTATCTCAAGCCAGTAGATCCCGCCCACAGTGGCAGCCTCAAGATAGTTATCAAAATACTGTTTTAAAGCGGTATAATCCTTAAGCGTAAAGCCGTCTATCACATACTGTTTCATACCCGATAAATTAACATAGAAGCCTTAAACTATGCAACCTGAACTTATCTTCTAATAATGGTTGCAAAACAAACTATGAATAGATTAAAAATAGAATAATAAACAGTTACAAAATCTATTCATTTTAGGCATAACAGATGGAACAATTAACTATGCAGACCAATCCTGTATCCCAAGGCAATTTCAGATATGCGGCCCTGGCTGACGAAATTCAGGATAAAATCCTTTCCGGCCAGTACCGTGCAGGAGAAAAACTGCCCTCGCTGAGAAAACTGCACAATCGATTAGGCTTAAGCATCAGCACCATTCACCAGGCTTACATTGAACTTGAAAAACGTGGGCGTGTTGAGGCAAGACAAAAATCAGGTTTTTTTGTTAAAGCCATAGAAAAAAGCCCTTTGCCTTTGCCGGTGAAACCTGTGACATCGGAGCCGCCCAGCCCGGTAAGGATCAATGATCTGGCAGAAACCATTGTCTCGGATCTGCAGCGGCCGGATATGATACGTTTCGGGGCTGCGGTGGCGGATCAGGAACTAATGCCCTTAAAACAGCTTTCCAGAATCGTCAAATCCATGTCCGTGGGTGAGATCTGTGCGGGTATGGCGCTTTATGACGATTGCGCCGGCGCCATGGAACTGCGCTACGCATTAGCCAAAATGATGGTGGGGTATGCTGGTTCCGTGGCCGTGGATGAAATTATCACCACAAACGGTTGCCTGGAAGCGGTCAGTCTTTGTTTGAGGGCGGTGGCAGGGCCAGGCGATGTGATTCTTATGGAATCCCCGGTGTTTCATTGTTTTCTCCAGCTCATAGAAGATTTAGGCATGTATGTGATTGAGTTGCCCGGATGTCCTGAAAATGGCATGTCACCTGATGCGTTTGAATCCATGATTTTAAATAACCGAGTTAAGGCGTGCCTGCTCAACCCCAATTTCCATAACCCCCTGGGTTCGGTCATGTCCACCCCAATAAAAAAAGCCGTACTGAAAATCGCCCATCATCATAACATACCAATTATTGAAGATGATATTTACGGAGATATCTTTTTTGGGGCAAGACGTCCCAGCACGTTTAAGGGGCTGGATACAACCGGGAACGTGCTGTACTGTTCATCATTTTCCAAAACCATTGCCCCCGGGCTTCGGGCCGGATGGACCCTGCCGGGCAGATTCTTTCAACGCGTTATGCGGCTCAAACTCAATTCCCAGCTGGCAAGCCCAAATACAGGGCATGTTGTGGCTGCACGTTTCATAGAAAGCGGGGGCTATGAGCGCCATCTGCGGCGGCTTAGAAACCAGATTAAAAACCAGGTATCAGCCATGTCCATTGCTGTTGCCGCACACTTTCCCAAGGATACCAGAATCACCTTCCCCCAGGGGGGTATGTTTTTATGGATTGAGTTGAATAAATCAATTGATGCCATGGATGTTTTCCATAAAGCCCGGCAAAAGGGAATATCTTTCATGCCCGGGGTGATCTGCTCCACCACAGACAGGTACAGGCATTGTCTGCGTCTGAGCTGCGGCCTTTCCTGGTCGGACAAGCTTGAAAAAAGCATTGCGAAACTGGGACGTATTGTATGTGCGTTGAACAAAGAATAATGCAAACCTATTTAAAGAAAACTTGACAACCGTTCATAATAATAACATAGTTCGACTAGAGTTTAATGGTTAAACCATTAGTTAAATATACAGGAGAACAATATGTTACATAAAATAATCAGCCAGGCCCTACCCTATTTCCCTCCAAAATTAATCTGGCAGTTTTCAAAAAGCTATATTGCAGGCGAGACCACCCAGGATGCCATCAACGCGTCAAGGGCCCTGAACCAAGATAATATTATGGTGACGCTGGACATTCTTGGCGAATTTATCAAAACCATGGCCCAGGCAGAAAAAAACCGGGATGACTACCTTACCCTGATCCGCACCATCGAAGCGGCGGGTGTTAACGGCAACTATTCGCTGAAACCAACCATGTTCGGTCTTCTCATCGATAAAAAAGCCTGTTTTGAATACATACGCGAACTTACGGCCGAGGCGGCATCCCATGGCAATTTTATCCGCATTGACATGGAGGACTCTGCTTGTGTAGATGACTCCATTGATATGTTCCGAAAACTTAAACAGGAATTTCCCCAAAACATTGGCCTGGTGCTCCAGGCATATTTGAAACGCACCATGGGGGATCTTGAATCCATGCTGGATTTACGCCGTGATGATGCTGATTTGAATTTCAGATTGGTCAAAGGAATTTATGTAGAGCCGGCAACCATTGCATATAAAGGCTACCACGAGATAAACGCCCACTTTCTTGAAGATCTTGAATTCATGTTTAAAAATAGTGTATATGCAGCCATCGCCACCCATGACACCCCTCTCATCCAAGGAGCACTTGACCTGATTAAAAAATATCAGGTGTCAAAGGACAAGTATGAATTCCAAATGCTTTACGGCGTAACCCCCAAAAAACGTCAGGAACTTGTACAAAATGGTCACAGAATGCGGGTGTACGTACCCTTTGGAGAGCAGTGGTTCGGCTATTCAACCCGCCGCCTTAAAGAGAATCCGGCCATGATCAAGCATATCCTAAAAGCGTTGGTGTATAAGGGATAGTGACACATGAATTCCCCTCACCTCATCGCAATCAGATCAGCTCGTTGTTTCGTTCGACTAACTTTTTTTCCATTTTGATCTTGCCAAACAAAAGAGGCTGTTTATCTTTGTCCTTATGAACACCCCTTTTGCTGTACCGGAACACATGGCAAGTTGAGGTTAACACGTCATTACTATTATATGAGAGGAGCCTTAGATGAGAAACAGAGCGGTCAGACGGCACCAGGAAATAAAAGTTAAAAGAAAACTGCGTAAACAATATAATAGTTGCATCGAAAGACTTTCAGGAACAATGGGATCCAGATTTGAGGATAACGCTGAAAAGCTTAAAAAAGTGTGCACGTCACCCTATTCCGAGGATCGTGATAGAAGTTTGGGAAATAGAACGGTGCAGGAACGCCGCCACGATATTACCATGAAAGAACAACTCATATAAATACATAGCTTTACCCCATAACAAAATAAGATCGCCCGACCAGGTTTATCCTGGTCGGGCGTTTTTGTTTGGTTGCCTGGCCGATCATCAAATCCGGTTTTATTCTACTTTTTTGGCTGTTTTGCCGGCTTCACCCCTTTTTGGGGACAGTATTTTTCAAGCACACACCGGTAACAATGAGGACCAACCGGCCGGCAGGTGCCCTGGCCAAAGGTGACTAAAATACGATTCACCTCTTTCCAAAATTTTTTTGGCAGCTTTTTTCTTAATGCCTTTTCCGTATCAAGGGGGGTTTTTGTTTTCACATAGCCCCAGATATTCATGATCCGGTGAACATGGGTGTCTACACAGATAGCATCCTTGTCAAAGGCCACTGCCCTGACCAGATTAGCAGTTTTTCGCCCCACTCCCGGCAGTGTCACCAGATCTTCAATCTCATCGGGTACTTGTCCTTGAAAGGTGTCCAGTGCCTGGGGCAGTTTTGATAGATATTGCGCTTTGGATTTGTAGAACCCCACAGGAAAAATCAACTCCTGAATCTTAGAAATAGAAAGCGCCCTAAGGGCGTCAGGGTCCGGAGCCTGTTCCAGCAGACGCTGAGCAGCTACCGCAGTCACCTCATCTTTGGTTCTTGCAGACAGGATAGTGGCCACAAGTACTTTAAAGGCAGACCGGCTCTGAACGGCAATCAGATCCACCACCGGAACCTGATATCTCTCCACCTCCGGCTTTAATGTCCCAAGAAAAAATGCAATATCAATGGCCATGTCGTTACTAGAATAGGGTAGTGGCAAAATAATAGATCAACGGCAGAAAGATGGCTGGCAGCATATTGCCCACAGCAATCTTTTTTTCCCGGAGCATATTCAAGCCAATAGCAGCAATGAGCAGTCCCCCTGCCCCGGACATCTGACTGACCACAGCAGGAATCAGATAGGGTTTTATGAACCCCGCAGCAAGGGTTATGGCACCCTGGTAAACCAGCACAGCCCCGGCGGAAAGTCCCACCCCGATGCCCAAAGATGCGGTCAGGATAATTGACGTGACACCGTCTAAAAAAGATTTGGCAAATAAGGTATCATGGTTGCCGGTGAGTCCGCTTTCAAGAGACCCCACAATGGCCATGGAACCCACGCAAAACAAGAGGGACGCCGTAACAAAAGCCGTTGACATGGAAGGGGTTGAGGCATTTGGATCGGAAAATTTTTTTTCCAGAAAATCCCCAAGTTTTTTCAGATGCGCTTCTATGGCTAAAAACTCACCGATAATGGCACCAACGGCAAGACTGATGATGATCACCAGAACGTCCGGACACCCCAAAGCACTTTTCAGCCCAATGAGAATGACGGACAGTCCAATGGCCTGGAGAACGGTGATGTTGTATTTTTCCGGAATGCCGTTTCGAAACAGCATGCCGATAGTTGTCCCCGCCAGAATCGCAAGGATATTTACAATGGTTCCCAGCATGATTAAGATGCTTCCAATTAAAAACCATGAAGTAAATGAAGGACATGCAGATTAATTTTCCAGTATAGTCTTCATGCAGTTCATGGTAAAAAAATACGCAGGGCTTGAGATTATGACACAGCGCTTTGAATATATTTTACACCGTTTTCAAACAGCTTAATCCCTGTGGTAATGGTATCTTCTAAGGTTTTTCCCTGGCGTGCCGCCGCAGCTTTCTGCCTGGGCCAGTCCGGATGATTCCCAAAATGGTTGTATCCTTCGGGATGGGGCATCAAACCGAATATTCGGCCTGTGGGATCACAGATTCCGGCAATATCATCCACGGCCCCATTTGGATTGGCCGGGAAAACACCCTTTGCAGGCACGCCATTCTCATCGGCATACCGGAATACCACCTGGCGGTTGGCAACAAGGCGTTCAATCACGTCAGGATCGGCGACCACTTTTCCTTCACCATGGCGTACCGGATAGTCGGATACACCCAACCCCTTTGTAAACACACAGGGACTGTCGGTATCGGGCACAAGCCGAACCCACTGGTCCCTGAAATTACCACAGTCATTATAGGTAATGGCAACGGATCTGCGGGTATAATCCTGGTCCAGGCCTGGCAAAAGACCTAGGTTCACAAGGGCTTGAAAGCCGTTGCATATACCGATAACCAGTTTGCCGGCAGCCACAAAATCCAGTAAATCTTTGCCGATATTGTTTTTCAACTTCAGAGCCTGGATCACCCCGGCCCCATGGTCGTCGCCCCAGGAAAACCCACCACCGAATGCAAGGATCTGAAAATCCGCCAACCGCACATCGCCGCGAATCAGGGCGTTGATATGCACCCTGTGGGCATCTGCACCGGCCTTTTCAAAGGCAAAGGCTGTTTCATTATCACAGTTCAGGCCAAATCCCGTCAGTATCAGCGCGTTTACAGCGCTTGCGCCGCTCATATCTTATCTCCAAAGGTCTTATTAAATGCCGAATCAAGGGTTGCGATACTCATATCTGCCAATAGGTTACCGTCCGATGCTATTTTAAGATGATCATGGCTGTCGGTTACCGTCCCCAGACATGCACAGGGCAGTCCCTTGCATAGCTTTTCAAAGGTTTGTTTTTTATCCTGACTTACGGTAACAATAAACCGTCCTGCAGATTCTGAAAACAGCGCCTTGTCATTGGAAAGCGGCAGATCGTTTGTCATGGACAATCCGGCCAGATCAATGTCAAGGCCAAGGCCGCCGCCCATTGCCACAAGGCTGAAATGAACACCTAAACCGCCGCGTCCCACGGCGTGGCAGGAAGCTATCAGCTCAGTATCAATAGCTTTTTCCAGTGCCTTATACAAGGTTTTAAGCTTTGAAAAATCCACACAAGGCACATTGAGACCGGTTTTATCATACATTTCATAGTATTCCGAAGCACCCAGTTCATCTCCGGTGCTGCCCAGCACATACACAGCGTCCCCCGCTGTTTTAGGTTCCAGGGTCACACAACGGCTGACATCGGAAACCAGCGAAACGGCTGAAAATTGAACCGTCTCAAGGGCTGACACTTTAATTCGCTCGCCAAACGCGCCTTCCAGGTGACCGTCCACATACATGGAGTCCTTACCCGAAAGCAATGGAATCCCATAGGCCATGCAGGCATCTTTTAAGGCCCGGCAGGCCCGGACAAGCTGGGCGGCTTTAAATTTTCCATCTGGATTGGATGTGGCATCATATCCAATATCCGGCCAGCAAAAATTATCCACGCCGCCGATGTGGTCCAAAGAGCCCCCCACAGCAATAAGCCGCCGTACGGCCTCATCAATGGTACAGGCCATCATATGATACGCGTCAATTTTTGAGTACCAGGGCAGGATGCTCTGGGAGAAGGCAAGCCCGCGTTCGCTGGTAATCACAGGCCGGGTCACCGACGCATCAGTAGGAATGTTCCGGTTGATGCCCACCAGGGGTTTAATCACAGATCCGCCCTGGACCTCATGGTCGTACTGACGGATGATCCACTCCTTACTGCAGATATTGGGCCTGGCCAGCATCTGCTCAATCAGACCGTTATAATCTGCCGGCGTGGAAATCACAGGTTCTGTCAATCCCCGGTCCACAGGCGGTATCCAGACCGCTTCAAATTCCCAGGCCGGAAATCCTTTATCAAGAAGATCCATATCCACATACGCACAGGTCTGATCTTGGTACTTGATGTGCAGTTTGCCCGAATCCGTATATTTGCCGATAACCGTGGATTCCACCTCATGAAGATCAGACAATGCCATAAACCGGTCAAGATTTTCAGGCTTAATGGCAATGGTCATGCGCTCCTGGGATTCGGAAATCCAGATTTCCCACATATCAAGCCCCTCGTATTTCAAGGGAACCTTGTCAAGCCAGACTTCACACCCGTTGGAGAGCATGGCTGATTCGCCTACGGACGAGGACAATCCACCGCCACCATTATCCGTAATAAAAGTGATCAAGCCTTCATCCCGGCAGATCAGTAAAAAATCGTGCATTTTTTTCTGGGTATAAGGATCACCAATCTGAACGTGGCCTGCCGGGGTATTCTCGGAAAAGCTTTTAGAAGAGGCGGTTACCCCGTGAATACCGTCTTTACCCACACGGCCACCGCTCATAATGATCAACTCTCCCGGAGCGGTGGTCTTCTCATGGCTTGGCTTGCCATTCACCGTTTTGGGCATAATGCCCAAAGCGGTCACAAAAACCAGAGCTTTGCCCATGTACCCCGGATCAAACAGGGTCTGGCCAAAAGTCGTGGGGACTCCGCTCTTATTCCCACCGTCCTTGACACCTTCAATCACGCCGTCAAGCAAACGCCGGGGGTGCAAAGGCGGCTTTAACGGACCGCTATAATTGATATCCCCCACACAGAATCCGAAACTGCCCATGAAGAGCTTGGAACCTAACCCAGTACCCATTGGGTCTCGGTAAACCCCCACAATCCCTGTGATGGCACCACCGTAGGCCTCCATGTTTGAAGGTGAGTTATGGGTTTCGCCGGTGATGACGTAATTATTTTCATCATCAAAAGACCCCACGCCGGCATTGTCCCATAACACGGAAACCACCCAGTCTTTATCCTCTTTCAGGGCCAAGGTCGGTGTTTTGATATAGGTTTTGAACAACGAATTTTCCACCGTGGTTTCACCGGTTTGAGTGTCCGTATACCTGAAAATGCCGTTAAACGTGTTGTGGCAGCAATGGTCGGATCGGGACTGGGAAATATATTCAAGCTCCACATCCGTAGGTTTTGACAATCCCATCTTTGCCCGATCAGCCAACACTTTTTCATCCAGGAAATATCCCCGGATTACAGGAATATCCCTGGGATTTAACGACAGGCTGCGCTCATGGGAAATCTGGGCAAGAATCTCATCGGTGTCAATATCCATGGTGTCAAAGCCGGGGGTGTGATTTAGAATAACCTTGGCAGGTTTTACATTTGCCCCGATCTTTGTATCCCACTCATCTTTGCTGAACACCTTGTACTGTTGGATAATACCATTTGACAGAATCTGGCCCGCAATTATTTCAGCATCCGCCCGGGTCAGATCTGCCCCGGTCAGGCAGTATCGCTTTGATGTATAGATATTTTCATGGGACGTGAACTCTTTTTTAAGAAGATCGCTGACCGCTTCCACAGCCGTAGCCCCTGCATTATCCCGGACCCCCGGACGAAAGCCGACCCAGATACAAAAATTAAAATCTATCTCTAAGGGAGAAAGACTGGACTGCTGTATAACCGGATTGGTAAACACCTCCCGACGTATGGTTTCCAGTTCATCCGGCCCCAAATCAGACTCTACAGTCACGATATTGATGCATCGGGCATCGTCTATTTTTATGCCGAAATACCTATTGGCTTTTTTCACCAGGGAGTGGCCTTCGGCATCCCTTAAATCCTTTTTTAACGTGATTTCGATGTTGGAAATCATTGTAATCCACCGTTGAATAATTTGACTATGTCATTATAAAAGACAAAGATCATTAAAGTCATCAGCACAGCGGCCCCGAATTGAACCATTTTCTCACGCACCCGGGTACTGACAGGGCTGCCTTTAACCGCCTCAATACTTAAAAACAAAAGATGCCCCCCATCTAAAACCGGGATGGGAAACAGATTGATGATGCCAAGATTTACAGAGATAAGCGCGATAAACCATACAAAATTTTCAAAGCCGGCCTTAGCCTGGTCTCCAGCCATTTTGGCAATCATGATAGGGCCGCCCAGGTTGTCGGCCGACACGGCCCCAGTAAACATTTTCACCACGGATAAAATCGTCAATTTCACCATCCCGTAAGTGTCTGATACGGCCCTGACCGCAGCTTCAACAGGATTTAAAGGGTGATGAAAGGTTTCTCCGGTACCGATAATGCCAATCACATACCTGTCCACGGTTTCCCCAAACAAATTTTTCTCTTCATGCGTTCGAGGTGTAATCGTATAGGTATGCACCTCCCCTTCGCGTTCCACAAGAAAAGCCAAAGATTTGCCCGCACTTTTGGAGACAATCCTGGAAATATCCTCAAAAGACTGAATTGGGAGGCTGTCAATTTCCTTGATAACATCTCCCTTTTTAATACCTGCCGACATAGCCGCAGACTTATCCACCACCTGACCGACCTGGGGCAGTCCCATATAAACGCCGATGGATTGATATAAGAGGAAAAAAATCACGATGGCCAGAAAAAAATTAAATGCCGGGCCGGCTGCGGCAATCAGCGCCCTTTGTCCTACAGTTTTATGGGTAAAGGAAAGATGATGATCTTTTTCCGCCAAGCTCTGGGCAGCACCGGGCTCCTCCCCGGTCATTTTCACGTATCCACCCAAAGGAATGGCTGAGATACAATAGTCGGTCATCCCGCGTTTAATTTTCAAAATCTTTGGTCCAAACCCAAGGGAAAAAACCTCAACCCCGACACCGCAGGCCCGGGCGACAAGAAAATGCCCCAATTCATGGACAAAAACCAATACGCCGATAACAATGATAAATGCAAAAAAGGAGTATCCCATTTCGATTTTCCTAAAATTTGTTACTTAGTGTCAGTCCCCAAAACCTTTGTCTTTGGCCGCAAAGTTTTCCAAATGCATAATTTCTCGCAACGCAGCAAATGGGGTGATTTCGTTCAGACATGAAGACGTTGGACCAAAGATCGTGTTTCTTCCCTGGCCCAGCGATCAGCCTCAATAATACCTGAAAGCTCAGGATTGTCAATGCAGGTATGGGCATCCATAACCTCACGAATCAGGGTAAAAATATCCGGAAAGCCGATATATTCTTTAAGGAAAGCGTCAACAACAATTTCATTGGCTGCATTCATAACAGCAGGCAGGGTCCCGCCCCTGCGACAGGCTTCACAGGCAAACCCCAGGGATGGAAAGCGTTTTGTATCAGGATCATTAAAAGTCAATCCGGACATGCCGGCAAAATCAGGGAAATTTAAATCAAGATCTACACGTTCCGGATAGGAAAAAGCATAGGCAATGGCATGCATCATGTCGGGTTTTCCCAATTGCGCTATAACACCGCCATCTTTAAACCCCACCATTGAATGAACAATGCTCTGGGGGTGAATGACCACCTGGATCTGTTCAACACTGACATCAAAAAGCCGAACCGCTTCAATAACCTCAAGGGCTTTGTTCATGAGGGTAGCCGAATCAATGGAAATTTTAGCTCCCATGTTCCATGTGGGATGAGCCAGGGCTTGGGCAGGTGTAATCTGCTTGAATTGATCATAAGGCAAAGCTCTGAAAGGACCGCCTGAGGCCGTAAGGAATATTTTCCTAAGATCGTGTTTCCGGTTTCCCTGAAGGCATTGAAATATGGCGCAGTGCTCGGAATCCACAGGCAAAACATCTACCCCTTTTTCATGTGCACGTGCCATAACGATATCACCGGCCATGACCAGGGTTTCCTTGTTGGCAAGGGCCAGTTGCTTACCGGCATCAATGGCGGCAAGCGCCGGGGCAAGGCCAGCGGCCCCCACCATGGCGGCAAGCACCATATCCGAATCTGTCCATTGGGCTGCGGCAATAAAACCTGCTTCACCCCACAGGATTTCAGGGCAGAAACGGCCTGATAGTTTTTTTGAAAGGCGGTCGGCACTCTGTTCGTCCAGCACGGCAACCATATCCGGCATAAACTGTTTTATCTGGACAGTCAAAAGATCAATATTTGTGGCACAGGTCAGACATTTGACAGTGAACTTGTCCGGATGCATACCCACCACTTTAAGGGCTGAGGTACCGATGGAACCTGTGGACCCCAGTATGGTCAGCGACTTCACAGGACAAACACCGTAAAAAAATAAAAGACCGGAATGGCCAGAAGAAGCCCGTCAATTCGGTCGAGCATACCACCGTGGCCCGGCAGAATTTTTCCCGAATCCTTTATATGACCAACCCGTTTCATAGCAGACTCAAACAGGTCACCGATCTGTCCTGCAACGGCAATGCACAACGCGCAGGGTATGCTTTTCAAGGCAAGAAACGCATCCTGAAAAAAAGCCAGATTAAAAACAAAACCGGCCGTCAACGCAACAACCAGCCCCCCAACAGCACCTTCAATGGTTTTATTGGGACTGATGTTAGGTGAAAGTTTATGTTTACCTTTAAATGTTCCAACATACAGTGCGCCCGTATCATTGGCAAAGCAGACAATAAGTAACCAGATCACCCACAAAGCCCCGGCGTTTGCGTTCCGAATAAAAACCAGAAGGGCCAAAGACAAAGGAATATAAACCACACCAAGAACCTGCCGGGCCACCAGGTCAAAAATATGTGGCACAGTAGAAAAACGGGCCAGAACAAACACACAAAGTGCTATCATATTCAGTGCAAGAATAGAAAAAAGGATCGGCCAGGATCCTAAACACGCCCCCATGACCAATGCCGTACAGGCAGAATAGGCGATAAACCGCATGGTTTTGGAAATGCTGCCGGTATCGTTGGCGCAGATGATATCAAAATATTCATGTATTGCAAAAACAGATACCACGGATACCAAGGCGGCAAAGACCAGAATAGATCCTTTGATAATGGCCCAGAGCACAAAGGGGATAAGAACTAATGCCGTGATCCATCGTTTGAAATGCTGCATCATACCTTTCCGAAACGCCGATCCCGCTGCTGATAATCAATTAAAACCTGATAATACTCCTGCCTGGTAAAATCCGGCCAAAGGGTTGGTATAAAGGCAAATTCAGAATATGCAGCCTGCCACATAAGAAAATTAGAAAGTCTAAACTCAGCAGAGGTTCGGATTATAAGGTCCGGGTCCGGCATACCGGCTGTATAAAGGTGTTCAGAAACGGTTTTATCCGTAATCTCTTCGGGATCAAGAGTTCCGGATTTGACTTTGGCGGCAATCTGTTGAACCGCCATGGTAATCTCTTCACGAGCCCCATAGCTGATAGCCAGATTTAAGATCATGGCCGAATTGTTCGATGTGGCAGCCATGGCCTGCTCCGCTCGATCTCGTACATCATCAGGTAGGCGGTATGTTTGACCGATGAAATTAAGCCGTATATCTTTTTTCCTTAATTTTTCGGTTTTATTTTTGAGAAAACGTTTAAGCAGATGCATCAAGGCCTTGACCTCTTCCTTCGGTCTTGCCCAGTTTTCCGTAGAGAATGCATACAAGGTAAGTACCTTAATGCCGATTTCTCTGGAAGCCATGACGATTTCTTCAACGGTTTGCGCCCCCTGCTCATGACCTTTAACCCGGTTCATCAGCCGTTTTTTTGCCCAACGGCCGTTTCCGTCCATAATGCATCCTACATGGGCAGGAATCCTATTTAAATTTAATCCGTCGGGCACCTGAATCGTAGAATCAGACTTCAAGGATCTCTTTTTCCTTATCGGCAAAAATTTCATCCAGTTTCTTGATAGACGCGTCCGTTAGCTCCTGGACCTGTTTTTGGGCCTTAAAACTTTCGTCTTCGGAAATATCTCCCTCTTTTTGCAGATCCTTGAGCATCTCATTGGAATCCCGGCGAATATTTCTAACAGCAACCTTGAACTCCTCACAGGTTTTGGCTACGCTTTTTACGATCTCTTTTCTACGCTCTTCGGTCAACGGCGGAATGGAAATGCGAATCAGTTTACCATCGTTGGAAGGTGTCAGCCCAATATTAGCTTTTAATATGGCCTTTTCCACCTCATTGATTACTGAGGCGTCCCATGGTTTTACGGTAAGCAGGCGACTTTCAGGCACAGATACAGTGGCCATCTGGGGAAGTGGGGTCTGTGTGCCGTAGTAATCGACCCTGACATTGTCAAGCATGGACTGGGAAGCTCTTCCTGTACGCACTTTGCCAAGTTCAGTTTCAAAGGCTTTCTCAGATTTGCCCATGCGGTCTTTGGTTTCTTCAAGCACTTCATTAATCATATTCACACGTCCTCTAATTTGTTATAAATCCGTGTACCGATTTTTCCGCCCGTGGCCGCTTTGTAAATATTATCGGCCGTGTGCAGGTTGAGTACCTGTAAAGGAAGATCATGCTCCATGGCAAGAGATATAGCCGTCATATCCATGACGTGAAGCTGTTTTTCAATCACCCGCATATACGACAGCTTATCAAACATTACAGCATCATCATGAATCTGGGGATCCTTGTCATACACACCATCAACCTGGGTGGCTTTGAAAAGGATCTGGGCACGGACCTCGTTAGCGCGAAGAACAGCTGCCGTGTCCGTTGTAAAGTAAGGGTTTCCGGTACCGGCAGCAAATATAACCACCCGGCCTTTTTCCAGATGGCGAATTGCTCTTCTGCGTATAAAAGGTTCCGCCACCCTGTCCATGCGAATGGCAGACTGAACTCTTGTGGGGATGTCGTGCTTTTCCAAAGCATCACATAACGCCAGACTGTTAATAACAGTGGCCAGCATTCCCATATTGTCAGCAGACGTTCTGTCCATGCCTGCTGAGGACCCGGCTACCCCGCGAAAGATGTTGCCGCCACCCACGACGATTGAAATTTCCATGCCCAGATGAAACACTTTGGCCACTTCACCGGCCACATAGTTTATCATCTCGGGCGTAATGCCAAAGCCCTGATTACCCATCAGGGCTTCGCCACTTAACTTGATCAGAACCCGTTGAAACTCAGGTTTCGTATCCAAGCGCTTATTCTCCTATCTGGAAGCGTGCAAATCTTTTAATTTGAATATTTTCGCCGATTTTCCCGATGGTTTCCTTGAGAACATCTTCTATGGTTTTCTGGGGATCTTTAATGTATTGTTGGCTTAACAGGCAAACTTCTTTGTAGAATTTTTCCACCTTGCCGTCCACGATCTTGTCGATGATATTTTCAGGCTTTCCTTCTTCCAGCATCTGGGCGCGATAGATCTCACGCTCTTTTTCAATAACGGACTGATCCACGTCCTCAGGAACCAGACCTGCCGGATTTGCAGCAGCAATGTGCATGGCAATATCTTTGGCAAAAGCTTCGAAGTCTTCGGTTTTTGCAACAAAATCAGATTCGCAGTTCACTTCAAGCAGCACACCCAGTTTTGCACCTGTATGGATATAGGAGTAAATAATGCCTTCACTGGTGGACCGCCCTGCGCGCTTGGCTGCTTTGGCCAGGCCTTTTTTACGCAGAAGCTCAATTGCCTTATCCATATTCCCGTCCGCTTCGGCCAGGACTTTTTTGCAGTCCATAATCCCCGAACCGGTGGCTTCACGAAGCTCCTTTACCATTTGTGCAGTAATTTCAGCCATTTTGTAAGCTCCTTTTATATCAGATATTTAGAATCTCTATTACTTTTATTTTAAAATAACAATTAAGTTAATTAAATTACGTTCACGTCTTATTTTATTGTGGGGCAACACCCCACAATTTAAAAAGCCGATACAAACCTTTGCCTGCTATTCAGCAGCTGCAGGTTCCTGGGTTTCTGACGTTTCTGCTGCAGCCGTTTTTCTTTTAATTTTTTCGATCACAGGCCCATCGGTACCGTCAGAAACGACCTCTACACCAATTTGTTCACCTGAAGTTTCAGCAGCTTTACCGCCACCGTCTTCCTTGTCGGACTGCGCACGCTGCCGTTCTTCCCAAACCTGACGACCTTCAATTACGGCATCGGCAACCCGGGAGGCAAACAGACGGATAGAACGGATGGCATCATCGTTGCCGGGAATAACATAATCGATATCATCGGGATCACAATTGGTATCTACAACGGCTACAATGGGGATTCCAAGACGTTTTGCTTCTTTTACGGCAATGGACTCATTTTTAGAGTCAATGATAAACAGGGCGGCCGGAAGCTTTTTCATATTGGAAATACCGCCAATGGCAAATTCCAGCTTTGCCTTGTCTTTAAGCATTTTTGCCTGTTCTTTTTTGGGATAATTTTCCAATGTGCCGTCGTTTTCGATGGAATTTAGAAAATGAAAACGGGAAATGTTATTTTTTATGGTCTGAAAGTTGGTCAACATGCCGCCCAGCCAACGATTTTCAACATAATAGCTTTCCGCCCTGTTGGCCTCTTCATAAATGGCTTCGGAAGCCTGTTTTTTCGTTCCCACGAACATCACATCGCCGCCGTTTGCAGCAATATTCTTTATAAAATCATGGGCCTGTCTGTACAGTTTAACGGTCTGCTGAAGATCTATAATGTAAATACCGTTTCTGGCACCAAAAATATACCGTTTCATTTTGGGGTTCCAGCGTTTGGTCTGATGACCGAAATGTACACCTGCTTCCAGTAATTCTTTAATCGTAATGTAAGCCATTTTTTCTCCAGTTATTCAATGGTTTTTAATGTTCATCCGCTTACTTCACCCCTGGAATCGACTTTTCAAAAGCACCGGATTACAGGTCCGCAAGCGTGTGTTATATGTTTGCAAAAGCAAAATCCAAATTTATATATCAAAAAGATCGAAAACAATCAATTTGTTTTTTTGAAAACAGCCACCCGGTGATGCCCGGCAAGATCTTTAACAAAATCCAATTCTGCCAACCAGAAAAGGCCTTGGGCAAGACTTTTGACCATTTTTTTTTGGTCAAATCCGATCTCAAGCACGAGACGCCCGGAAGGTAAAAGCCTGTCACCGGCCTGAACAAGAATAGCCCTGACGGCATCAAGACCATCACCCCCCCCGTCCAATGCCTGCCGAGGCTCATGATCCCGAATCTCCGGCGCCAGAGCTTCGATATCAACACTTGGGATATAAGGCGGATTGGACAAAATCAGATCAAACAGCGGTCGGGGTGTCACCGCTTCAAGCCAATCCCCTCTAAACAAGGACACCGGGGTACGAGCAAATGCGTTAACGTTTGCACGGGCTATCTCCAGCGCATCGCAAGAAAGGTCGTTTCCAAAATAAAGATGGCCATCACAAGCATTGGCAATGGAAACAATCACCGCACCGGACCCAACGCCAAGCTCCATAACCCGAGCCTGCCTGCCGCTCTGGCTCATTTCCGACAACACACCCACAGCCGTTTCAACTAAAGTTTCCGTATCCGGCCTTGGAATGAGAACACCCGGAGCGACCTTGAACTGCTCCCTAAAAAAACCCTTACGCCCCGTGATATACGCCACAGGTTCTCTTGCGACCCTGCGTTGGATCAGCACCTTAAAAGCTGAAAGCTCTTGCTTTTCTAAAGGCCGGTCATGTTGAAGGTAAAGATCAAGACGACGCAGCCCCAAAACTTGAGCCAACAGAATTTCGGCTGTAAGCCTTGGACTATCAACGCTATGCTGTGAAAAATAGGTATCTGTCCAGGAAAGAATGGATTTTATAGTCCAGACATCCACAGATCAACTTCCCCAGGTTAATTTTCTTTTAAAGCCAGAGCCTGATTGTGCGCCCGCAAGGCATCAATAATTTCCTGAATATCGCCTTCCATGATACTATCCAACCGGTAAAGCGTTAAGCCGATACGATGGTCGGTCATCCGCCCCTGGGGGAAATTATAAGTACGAATACGACCCGAGCGGTCACCAGTGCCGACCTGACCTTTCCGATCCGCAGCCCGCTTGGCATCCTCTTCCTGGATTTTAGCATCCAGAAGACGGGACTTGAGAACATTTAGCGCCTTGGCCTTATTTTTATGTTGGGATTTTTCATCCTGACAGGTCGCCACAACACCTGTGGGAATATGAGTGATACGAACAGCGGAATCCGTGGTATTTACGGACTGACCGCCAGGCCCCGAAGAACGGAATACATCCACTTTCAAATCCGCAGGGTTGATATCAATATCCACATCCTCAGCTTCAGGCAACACAGCCACGGTTACCGCAGACGTGTGGACACGCCCCTGGGTTTCGGTTTCAGGAACCCGCTGAACCCGATGAATACCGCTTTCATACTTAAACTGCGAATAAGCACCCTTCCCCTTTATCATGGAAACCACTTCTTTAAAGCCTCCAGATGCTGAATCGTTCTTCTCAATGATTTCAATCTGCCAGCGCTTGGACTCAGCGTATCTTGTGTACATACGAAAAAGGTCTCCGGTAAAAATACCGGCTTCTTCACCGCCGGTGCCGGCTCGAATTTCCAAAATGACATTTTTCTCATCCCTGGGATCTTTGGGCATCAAAAGAACATTTAGCTGCTCATGCAATTGTGCAATTCTGGCTTCAAGCACAGGGATCTCTTCCTTAGCCATCGCCCGGATATCAGCATCGCTATCCTTGAGAAGCTCTTTGGCTTCCTTAAGCTCTTCTTCAGCACCCTCATACTCCCGGAACACAGGCACAATCTTATTCAGCTCACCGTGTTCCTTGAGATACTCCTGGTACTTTTTTTGATCCGCCATGACTGTGGGATCACTTAGCAAATGCTCAATTTTTATGAATCTTTCTTCAATGCCTTTTAATTTTTCAATCATGGTTAAATTATCCCGGATGAAAATTCAAAAAGGGGCCTTTGTTCAAGACCCCTTTTGCATACTTACCGATAAAACAGCTAAACCAGCTTGCTTGCGTCAAACCCTGCATATTTTTTCTTAAAGCGATCAATACGCCCGGCAGAGTCAACCAACTTCTGCTTGCCGGTGAAAAAGGGATGGCACTGGGAGCAAATCTCCACCTTGATGTTCTCTTTTGTGGAACTGATGTCGAATGTTGCGCCACAGGCACATGTTGCTGTTGTTTTTGTGTAGTTCGGATGGATGTCTTTTTTCATCTTACACGTCACTCCTTCATAGCCTTCGTTATAAAAGACCGTAAATGGTGTTTGAACGAAAAGCCCCCGGATATTTCACCTAGGCAACTTTTCGCCCAAACACTTAGGTTTTGCGTTCAAATATTAAATACAAAAAATTCCTTGTTATGAATTCATCATTTCGAGGAACTCTTTATTATCCTTTGTTCCGTCCATTTTTTCAAGCAAAAACTGCATTGCATCCACAGAATTTAAACTTGAAAGCAATTTTCGTAGGATCCAGACCCGATTCAACACTTCAGGGTCAAGAAGTAATTCCTCTTTACGGGTACCGGAACGGTTCATATCAATGGCAGGGAAGACACGCTTGTCTGCCAATTTTCGATCAAGCACAAGTTCCATGTTGCCCGTACCCTTAAATTCTTCAAAAATAACCTCATCCATTCTGGACCCGGTATCAACAAGTGCTGTGGCAATAATTGTCAAACTACCGCCTTCTTCTATATTCCGGGCAGCACCGAAAAAGCGCTTTGGGCGATCCAGAGCGTTTGAATCCACACCACCGGACAGAATTTTTCCCGATGGGGGCATCACGGCATTATAGGCCCTTGCAAGGCGCGTGATACTATCCAACAAAATCACGACATCATGACCCTGCTCCACAATCCTCTTGGCTTTCTCAATAACCATTTCAGCAACCTGCACATGACGCTCGGCTGGTTCATCAAAGGTAGAGGATATCACTTCCGCATTTACGGAACGCGCCATATCCGTCACCTCTTCGGGACGCTCATCAATCAGCAGAATCATGGGAACAATATTTTTGTGGGCCCGGATCATGGAATTGGCAATATTCTGAAGCAGCATCGTCTTACCGGCTTTGGGCGGAGATACGATAAGCCCGCGCTGGCCAAACCCGATAGGAGACATCAAGTCAATAACCCGCATGGAATAGTTATCCGATTCGGCCTCTAAATTCATCTTACGATCCGGATACAGTGGCAACAGATTATCAAACAATATGGTTTCAGCCGCCATCTCAGGATTCATGAAGTTAACGGCTTCCACTTTCAGCAATGCAAAATATCGCTCAGAATCTTTTGGCTGCCGGACCTGGCCGGAAATAGTATCTCCGGTACGCAGGTTAAACCGCCGGATCTGAGAGGGAGACACGTAAATATCGTCGGGCCCCGGCAGATAATTATATCCCGGCGCCCTCAAAAAACCAAATCCATCTGGAAGGATTTCAAGAGTACCTTCACCGTAAATCTGTCCACTTTCTTCAATATTGGCCTGGAGCAGGGCAAAAATCAGTTCCTGCTTCTTAAGGCCGCCAATACCCTGGATATTGTATTTTTTGGCAAGCTTTGTCAGCTCACTGATTTTCATCTGATTGAGTTCTACAAGATTCATGCAATCTCCTGGTCTGATCCATCCGTTTGGTTAAAAGTGTATGAATTCACAATGCAATTTTTTATTGGGGATGCCTTTTTGACAATCTGGAGGCCTATCGGCCTTGCGGAAAAAAAGGACAGATAATGTGAAAATTCAGTAGTTAGTAATTTTTATTAAGATATTAATCTTTTTTTGTCAAGCGCTGATTGACAAGTTTTTTGTACAAATCATTCACTGCTCTGAAAACAGCTTTCGGTTCGCCTGTATTTTCAATGACACAATCCGCCTTTTTGACCTTTTCAGACTGGGGCATCTGGATGGCTAAAAGCTTTTGGGCACTTTCTTTATCCACACCGTCCCGGCAGGAAATTCGGTCAACGAGCATACTGTCCGAAGCCGTCACCACCACGACGGCATCGAAGAGATTTTCCATGCCGAGCTCGAACAAAAGAGGCACCTCAACAGCACAAGATTTTTGCTTTACATGAACAGCGTCATTCATCAGTCTAACGGTTTCACTAATAATGATAGGGTGCAGAATGGATTCGAGTTTTTCCCGACTGCCTTTTGTGGTTAAAATCATACGTCGCAGGGCCGAACGATCCAACGCGCGGTCCGGGCCTACAATTTGGGGGCCAAAGGACTTAACCACTTGGTCATACGCAGCCCTACCCGGCGCCACCACCTGCCGTGCAATTTCATCACAATCCAAAGTTTCCAGGCCGATACGCCGGAATCCTTCACACACAAGACTTTTTCCAGAACCTGCAGATCCGGTGACACCGATTTTAAGCATTATTCCCCGATAGTTTTATTAAATTGTATTTCCCCTTCAATTCCCAGCGTTTATCTAATTTGACTTATAATATACTCCTGTGATATTTATCAAGCCCGTCAAATCGACAATTAACCTTGATTTTAATTTTAAAGGGGAACATACGTGGAAAGAACTTTATCCATTATCAAGCCTGATGGTGTAGAAAAAAACGTCATCGGCGAAGTTATCAAACGCTTTGAAACCAACGGCATCAAAATTGCGGCTATGAAAATGATCCATCTGAGCAAACCCCAGGCCCAGGGGTTCTATGCGGTTCACAAGGAACGTCCGTTTTTCGACAGCCTGACTGATTTCATGACATCGGGCCCCATTGTTGTCATGGTATTGGAAGGCGAAGATGTTATCGCAAAAAATAGAAAACTGATGGGTGCCACAAATTTCAAAGAAGCAGAAGAAGGCACCATCCGCAAAGAATATGCCACAGACATTGAAAAAAACGTTGTCCATGGCTCCGATGCCCCGGAAACTGCTGCTTTTGAAATTGGATATTTTTTCAATGACCTGGAGCTGCACGCCCGATAGCACCGTTCGAAAACGTCATTCCCGGCCGCCCATTGACGCCGGGAATGATCCATATTTATTGCTACACGCCGGACGCAGGGACATAACCCTCCAAATCAAGAGAGACGAAATGAAATCCCGCACGTTTAAGCGTTCGTACTATTTCCTGCCTTATATTCGCTTCCACAAGGCGTTGTAACTCACAAGGCTCTGCTTCAATTCGGGCTGTAGTCCCATGGCACCGAACCCGAACCTGGTCAAACCCCAACATATGAAGGCACGTTTCTGCCAACTCCACCTTTACAAGTTTTTCTTTGGTAATGATTTCTCCTGTGGGTATACGGGTGGCCAGGCAGGATTGGGCAGGCAAATTCCAGGTCTCAAGCCCCAATATTTTTGAAAATGCACGGATTTTCGGTTTTGAAAACCCCGCTTCCACCAAAGGAGCCTTAAACCCCAGCTCCCGGGCCGCATCCATGCCAGGTCGAACTTCCTTTAAATCGTCCACATTTGCGCCGTGCCAAAAAGTATGAATCCCGTGTTTTTTTGCCACCGCCATAACTTTGGAGAATAAAGACAATTTACAAAAATAACAGCGCCTGTCGGTATTTTGAGCAACCCGGGTCTCCTCCAGAATGTTTGAGGAAACAAAAATGGGGGTTATTCTCAAACATTGCCCCAAACGAGTCACCCTATCTTTTTCTGTCGCTGTAAAAAAATCAGAAATAATAGCGACAGGCAACACTGATTTAACCCCAGCAATCAATGCCGCCGCAAGCAGAAATGCTGAATCGGCACCACCCGAAAATGCAATCGCCACCCCAGAAGTACCTCTTAACAAATCAATAAGATGGGAAAATTCTTTGTTTTTAACTGCCAACCCTTTTCCTAAATCTCTCCAATTAGCCATATTGTTGTTCTTAAACTTTAATTAGTTAAAAAATTTGTTCTTAAGTCAGCACATTAGACTCAGATAGCCCCTCATTTTTTCATATAAATTGACCAAAGTGAAAACAATAGCCCAATTCAATCTTAACTTTCAACGAATATTTTCTTGACTTCGATCATATCTTTAGTGTATATACCCTGACGTTGTTCATCTGCTGGCTGATCGTCCAACGGCAGGACTACGGACTCTGACTCCGTCAATCTAGGTTCGAATCCTAGTCAGCCAGCCACTGAATATAGAGGCTTTTAAGATTTTTCTTGAAAGCCTTTTTTGCGTCCTGGTTATTTTATTCCAGGCAGGCACTGTGTTCCCTTCCCTTTGTCCTTGTTTAAGCAGATACTTGTCATGGATCAGATCTGCCAGCCGCTTCTTGATTTTGTTTCGGTTAGCCTTGGAGATAGAGGCGATCTCAGAATCAGATAATTCGTCGTAGTCCTTTACTATTTCAAGACTCTGTAAAGAGAGCTTGGGCGGTGTTGCAAAAACATACACCTTTTCAAGTTCACACGACAATACTTCTTTTTGGGCACCCAAAGCGTTTAGGCACATGACACACTGACTATACAGTTTATTGATCAGTTCACGAAATCCCTGGCTTATCTGAGTAGATGGTTTCCCTGTTCGCTGGAAATACCATCTGGCTTCACTCACCTTTTTGCTATTATGGCCGTTAGAGACTCCAATGACAGAACCTGCATCCCTCCTGTGCGACTTTTTTTGATGTCAAAGCAGTTTCAGGGCACTTGTTTATAGAGCGATATTTGTTTATATAATGAACAAATTTAATTTATATACGAAAGCAAATCAACCGTGATAAACATCCAGCCATCTGATTTAATTGGAACCGGCGTACACCGAAAGTGCTATATTCATCCGGAAAACGCTGATCAATGTATCAAAATTGTTTACAGAGGTGGGCAGGCCGAAACCATTCGGGAACAAAAATATTATCGATATTTATCCCAAAAAGGTATTTCCTGGGAAATGTTGGCTCAATTTCATGGTAACATTGAAACAAATTTTGGAGCAGGTGCTGTTTTTGATCTCGTAAGAGATTATGACAGCAGTATTTCTAAAACACTCGATACATATTTTAACCTAACCGATGAGACAAGCGTATCGTATTCAAATGTGATCCAATGCCTTTATGAACTTAAGCATTACCTTTTAGAATACAATATAATAACAATGGCGTTCAAACCCAAAAACATCCTCTATAAACGCTTGAGTCAGACAACAGGTAGATGTGTGATCATCGATAATATCGGCAACTCGGATTTCATACCCATTTGTACGTACAATAAATTTCTCGGGAATAAAAAAATTCTTAGGAAATGGGAGCGGTTTGAAAAGGCTTTATCTAAAGAGTACCTCAACAATGCCAACCTAAAACATATCCTTTTGCAGCTGCGACAAGCTTAAAAATTAATATGAAACTTATAAGCGATGACCATATTTACAGGCTGCTGAAGCTTCTGACATATGCGTTGAGCAGACTGCCGGTTTGGTTTGCCGATTTTTGTTCAAATCTTTTGGGTCTGCTTTGGTTCAAGATTGACAAACGCCACCGGACGGTTACCCTGGAAAATCTAACTCACTGCTTTGGCAATCAAATGGGGCCTAAACAGATCGAAATTATGGGTAAACAAGTATTTAAAAATATAGCTGCCATAATTTTTGAAGTGGCCTGGAGTCAAAAATTTTCCAAAGAAGCCTTGTTATCTCATTTTACAATTAAGGGACTTGAACATATCCGTGCAGCCCATGCCAAGGGAAAAGGCGTCCTCGTATTAACCTGCCATATGGGCAATTTTGAAATGCTGACACCGGCCATTTACGAGACCGGTCTCAAAGGATATGTTATTTATAGAGCCCTTGATTTTAAACCTCTGGATCGTCTGCTCCAAAAACTTCGCCGACGGTTCGGGGTAACGGTCATCCCAACAAGAGGGGCTTTTAAGCAAATTGAGGCGGCATTGGCTCAGGGCGGCATCGTGGGGACACTTCTGGACACAAATGTCAGCTGGCACAAGGGCGTTTTTGTGAATTTTTTTGGTCGGCCGGCCTGTACCAACCAGGGACTTGCGATACTGGCATTAAAAAGCAAAGCCCCGGTGCTCCCCGCGTATACGGCTCGCAAAGATAGAAGCTTCACCATCGAATTTTTACCGGAAATTCCAACGGTGGAAACGGATGACCCAATCAAAAATCTTGAGATCAATACTGAGAATTACAGTAATATTATTGAATCCATGGTCAGGGAATATCCAGACCAGTATTTCTGGGTTCATAACCGGTGGAAAACAAAAAATTTCTGCCATTGGCCCAGGGATAAGAAGAAATGACAAAATTTAAAGTTAGAGAATCAAATCCGTCCCGAATACTGATACGGGGAGCAAACTGGGTTGGCGATGCAATCATGACCACCCCCGTGATAAGAGCTGTCAGGAAAAACTTTCCGAAAGCTGAAATTTTTATACTTGTAAAACCATGGGTTGCACCGGTTTTTCACAACAATCCTTTTGTCGATAAGGTACTGATCTATGAAGACAAAGGCCGCCACAAGAAGGGCTGGGGTACAATACGCCTTGCAAAGGATTTGCGACAGTATCATTTCGACCTTACGGTATTAATGCAAAATGCGTTTGAGGCTGCTTTGATCACTTTCCTTGGGGGAATTGCCGAGCGGCTGGGATATGATACCGACGCAAGGGGGGTACTGCTGAACCGGTGTATTAAACTTGATCCTAAACTTAAACGGGTCCATCTGATTGATTATTATCGGGGAATCCTTAGAGGCGGGGGATTGCACGACGATGGCGGCACCCTTGATCTCTTTATCAGTGACGGCGAAAAAAGGGAAGCCGAAAAAACACTTCAGGAAAATGGTATTGATACGTCAAAACCTGTGATTGCCATTAATCCAGGCGCCACCGGGGGAACGGCAAAACGGTGGTTTCCAGATCGTTTTGCCGAACTTTCTGCAAAGCTTGCCCAACATTTTAGTGTAAAAGTATTAATATTCGGGGGGCCCGGCGATAATGCCCTTGGAGATGAAATTTCTGGATTATCCGGCAATGCTTGTGTGAATCTTGCGGGAAAAACAAACCTTTCCCAGGCCTTTGCCCTGATTGACCAATGTTCGCTTTTTATCACCAACGATTCAGGTTTGATGCATGCCGCAGCGGCCCTTGGCATAAACCAGGTCGCCATCATCGGGTCCACCAACCATATTACAACACCGCCATCTAATCCCAACAGCCGTATCGTCAGGGTGCCCGTTCACTGCAGTCCCTGCATGAAACCTGTGTGCCGGTACGACCATCATCAATGTATGGAGAGTATTTCCGTTGATATGGTTTTCAACGAGGCTGTTACCTTGATGGAGCGTCCAAACCCATGAACATCCTGATCGTTAAAATGAGTGCCATAGGCGACGTCATTCACACCCTACCCGCATTGAATGCTCTCAGATCTCATTTCCCGGATGCCCGTATCACCTGGCTTGTGGAAGAGGCTGCAGCAGATCTTGTTGTCGGACACCCGTCTGTTGACAATGTAATTGTCTCAAAGCGCAAGCGATGGATAAAGGCCCTTTTTTCTTCTTCTTTCCCACGAGCTTTGGTTAAAATCTTATCATTTATCCGTGCGCTCAGGGAAACTGAATATGACATGGTCATTGATTTTCAGGGTTTACTGAAAAGCGGTGTTATGGTCATGCTTGCAAAGGGGAAGAAAAAGATCGGATTTAATAAGGGTATGGAACATGCCGAATGCAGTCATCTGTTCTATAATCATCGAATTGCGCCGGTGAGTATGGAGATCCATGCCCTCAAAAGAGGTTTGATGATGATAGAATCTCTCGGCGTCAAGGCGGATAAGGTTGAATACAAATTGCCGGTTACACCTGGAGATCGGGGTGCAGTTCTTGCGCTGCTTCAAAAAAATGGCATCACCGCCGAAGAAAAAATCATCTGTATCAATCCCCAGGCGACCTGGGAAACCAAATTGTGGGACAATAAAAAATTTGCAGATTTAAGCGACCGGATACAAGAACGATACGGCGCCCGGATTGTGTTCACCGGTGGGCCTGAGGACAGGCCAGTCATTGACACCATTATATCCATGACAAATAAAGCCGGTATCAATCTGGCCGGTTTGACCACACTGAAAATGCTGGCCGCCCTGTATGAACAGGCAGAGGTTCTTGTCACCACAGATACCGGCCCCATGCATCTTGGGGCTGCGGCCGGGACACGTGTGGTTGCCATTTTCGGATCTACCGCGCCGTGGCGAACCGGGCCGTATGGTTCAAATCATGTGGTGGTTCGGTCAGGCGAAAGATGCTCTCCCTGCTTCAAAAGAAAATGTGAGCATAGGACATGCATGCGTGACATATCCGTGGATCAAGTCATGTCTGCAGTAGATAAACAGATGGGGCTGAAGCTATGAACATATCCGTCATTGTCACCACCTATAACCGGCCGGACAGTTTAAAAAAAGTGCTTGAAGGCCTGTTGTATCAAACCGTATTGCCTTTGGAAATCATTGTTGCAGACGACGGTTCAACAGTAGAGACCTCACATATTGTCGAGCAAATGGCCGTATCATCCCCGGATTGCCCGATACATCATGTCCGGCATGAGGACCTCGGATTTAGGGCGGCTGAGATAAGAAATAAGGCGATCTTGAAATCTTCGGGCGACTATATCATATCCCTTGACGGAGATTGTATTCCTGATCGGCATTTTATTCAGGATCACCGCCACCTTGCCAAACCCGGATATTTTTTTCAAGGCAAACGGGTTCTTGTGGAAAAGGCGCTCCAAGAGGCGTTTAATTTCTCTCATACACAAAAAATATTATGGCTTATTGCCAACGCCCTTAAAGGACAGATCTCCAATGCCCATCATCTGGTTAGGCTCCCTTTTGTACCGGTAGTGACAACCACTAAAATGTCAGGTATCCGTAGTTGTAATATGGGTTTTTTTAAAAAAGATCTTTTTATCGTCAATGGATTTAACCAGGCGTTTCAGGGATGGGGCCGGGAAGACTCTGAACTTGCAGTTAGACTTTATAACTATGGGTTAAAGCGCAGAGAACATCCGTTTATGGCGGTTTGCTTTCATCTCTGGCACCAAGAAAATGATCGGACCAACATAGAAAAAAACGATCAGCTTTTAAAAGAAGTCATGGACGCTGGACGTTATCGGTGTGCCGACGGCCTTGTGGATGATGGCGTTGAGGAAAAAAAATAATATTAAAATTTTTGAGTCCCCATCAATCCAAGTTTTCTTTGTTGTTCCCTTAAAAATTTCTTGAATCTTGCCAGATCGTTTTTTTTCTTTTTTCTAATATCGGTCCAGTTGGACTGTATCAGGACGCCCATATGTGTTTTGGCAATACTAAACTCAGATTCACCCTGTCTCTGGGCTTCAAAAAATTGTTCTGCATAATGAAATATTTTGAAAAATGGTTCGGTAGGGGCAAATTTGTAGTTGCCGGATGCCAGGAGGAATTCACCATAAAGCTGCATTTCACAGGGGTATGTATAAAGCAGTTCATAGATGGTCATTGCCTTTGGTTTCAAAAAATCAGTAGCCAGGCCCTCAAGAACGGCACTGCTCCAAACAAGGGGCGGATCACCAAAGTAGAATGCGTCTCCTTTTCTTCCAAATAACTGCTGTATTTTTTCAATACGATTATCTAATTTTTCAGCTATCCTGGGATCATGTTTTTCTGAAAAAGCTCTTAGGTCCTTAGCGTTATGCATCACAAGCAAAGGGGTGTCTTGGTCCTGGAAAAAATCTTTTGTATAAAACGGCCTTAAAAAATAAGCGTCCGAATCAATCCACAGATAATGCGCGCATTTTTTTAACCGCCAGAATTCAAGCTTGACAAGCTGTTGCATCAAATACTTTGGAAAAAGCCTGGGAATCGGCCCATACGCTTTAATGCAATTGTCTATTATCTCCTCGTCGGTTAAAAAATGACAGGGTAAATCGTTGAACTGATCCTTGAATAAATCCAGTTCTTGTGGCGGCACACTGATGTAAAGGGGGATGGCGTCACGGTTAAATCTCTGAACGCTTTGCGCCATTCGCTTTGCTCTGAGCAAATCTTTTGAGTAGGATTTGCAAAATAATGCGATTTTTTCCATAAAATATCAGTCTTTTAGAATATCTGCTCTAATTTTCATCAATTGATTGACAGCGCCTTTAACCGTTAAAGGTGATGCATGCTCACAATCCGGCAAGCCGCTGTTTTTCCATTGGGAAACAAGTTGCAGCAATATCGATTGTATCTGTTTTTCATTTTGGCTGTCTGCGGCAAAAAAACCGTTATCCTCGAGCATTGTTTGAAGTTCGGAACCCGGATGAGTTAACCCCAGAATAGGACGTTGAACGAGCATGTAATCATAAAGTTTAGAAGGAATGTATTCATCGCACCGAAAAAGATCATCTCCATGAACCAGGATGAGTACATCCATTCTCTTCATGGCTTCAAGCACCTGTTCTCTGCCTGTTTTTCCCGTCGCCGGATCATATTCCAGCCTGCCGTGCACCGTTACAATATCCTGTAAATGATACGCATCCAGAGCCTGGCTGGTTACTGGATCAAGGGTGGTACCATAAATGTCAATGGCAACCTGCCTGGACAAATCCGGTTCGTCCTGCAACAGGTCATGAAAAGCTTTAAACACTTTTTTAAGGTTACGCCTGGAAGCAAGGGAGCCGAAATATCCGAAATGAATTTTTTCTTGTTTTTGATAGACTTGGGTCCAGTTTTCAGCAGGAGATGCACCGGGACGGATAACAACTAATTTATCTGAGAACCCAGGGTTTCGTTTCAGTGCCTTGGCACTGGCCTGATCCGTAAAATAAATGATCTTGTCGGCATATTTGAAGATCAATTTTTCCAGGTAGTTATGAAAAAAGTATTTGTGCCATTTAGGGGTTTCATTGTCATAAATCAGTGGGTCATGGAGTTCCGCTACCCAGGGCAGTTTAAAGAGCCGGCTCAAAATGAGTCCGGTATAATGGGTTGAAGAGGGTCCGGCAGTGGAGTAAATGAGTTCCGGGCGATGTTTGGGGATGATGGAGATGCCATACAATGAAGCCGATAAAAGCCATGACCAATGACTGTCCAAGTGAATTACTGTTTTCTCCATGAGGTAAAAAGGCAGAATAATCAGCGTCAGTACTAAATTTATGATTCTGCCGGGAAGGGTATCATGTGCAGGGTCTTTCATGACATGGCGCAGTTCGAATTTCAGTCCGGACGGTGCCGGCGAAAATACCTGGTAATGAGGGTAGTCGACATCCTTCCTGCCGGTTGGGGCACTGATGACAACCGGGGTAACCCCTTTTTTTCTGAGGAACGGAATGCGGTCCGTTATTGTTTGGCTTGCCGCTCTACCGTCCATGTTGTAGCAGTGGGCAAGTATCAACCATGTCATTTTTCCGGATGATTTTTTCATTTTCTATTAAAAATATATTTTTTATGATATTTGTTTCAAACTTGTTTGAAAAGTCATTCATAATAAAGAAAAGACATGTCGTAGTCAAGAATCGGCCTTTAACTTAAATAATAGAACATTGGGGGAAAAGCGTTGAAAATTGCCGTTTTGGTAAAGCGGTTTACCTTGTCAGGCGGCAAGGAACGTTATGTTGTAGAACTGGTTAAATCATTATGCCGTCTTGGACACCAGGTTGATGTATTTGCCTGTGAAGCAGAGCAACAGCTTTTAAACGGCATCGGTTTTTTCTGTGTGCCGAACCGAATGACCTTTTCAAGTGTTCTAAATACCATTTCATTTGTGAAGGAAACGGCAAAAATGCTTAAAGGGCATGACTATGATATTGTTCATTCCCACGAGCGGAATTATACACAGGAGGTTTTGACTTTACACAGCTTTTCTTATTATGAAGGGTTGAAAAAATACGGTTTGTTAAGAAAAATTGATCAGAAATACCTGAGCCTGCGCAGCCAGCTTTACCTATGGCTTGAACGAGAGCAAATGAAAACCCCTTGGCTGGTTTCCGTCTCCACGGCCATATCAAACGATGTTAAAGAGAACTATCATCGTACCGAGAATATCATTGAGATCCCGCCTGGCGTCGATTTGAAAGTATTTGATGAGAAATCTGTTCATGCTATACGTCAGCAGGCCCGAACAGAAAAAAATATCCCCAAAAATGAACTTGCCGTCCTTTTTGTCGGTTCTGCGTTCCAGCGAAAGGGACTTGATCGGTTAATCCCCGCCATTACCCAGGGGATGCGCTTAATAATCGTTGGAAAGGGAGATCATCTCTCCAAGTTTTTAAAAATGATCAAAGCGCATCATTGCGGGCAGCAAATCAGTATGGAAGGCATCACGGATAATGTTATAAATTATTACGCCCTTGCCGATGTTGTTGTACTACCCTCCCGGTCGGAAGCTTTTGGCATGAGTATACTTGAAGGAATGGCATGCGGGTTGCCGGTGATTGTAAGCCGGAATTCAGGCGTTGCCGACTTGATTCGACATGGTGAAAATGGTTTTTTGATAGGCAAAACATCCGAGCTGCCTGAATTTTTAAAAATGTTACGGTCTGATGAGAAGAGGCAAAAAATAGGCCTTTGTGCAAGAAAAACAGCTGAACAATACGGCTGGTCAAGGGTTGGTGCCGCCCATGAAGCCCTATATAAAAAAATCTTGTCAAAGAGAGAGTTAAAAGAAAATAAATGGGGCAATGAGACAAACAACGCATGATCGATGAAGTCTATTCAAAAAAAACGTTTTCAGCCATAGTGATGTGCAATAAACAATTCCTGTCAGATGACATGCGCCAACTACTGGACAATCCGGATGCTTTTCTGGACAACAGCAGGACTGAAATCATACAAGATAATTTTAAAAGTAAAGTCGGCATTATTGTTTTGGATGGTAAAAAACTTGTGATCAAACGACACAATTATAAATCCCAGTGGCAAAAGTTTAGGCGATATTTCAGACCGACACGTTCACACAGAAACTGGTACTATTCTAATTTTTTAATATCCAGAGGAATTTTTGTCCCAACCCCGGTGGCCTTTGTTGAACAACGGATTGCAGGCGTGTTACGCGGCATGTCACATTTTGTTTATGAATATGTGGAAGGTATCACAGGAGAAACCTATTTTAAGCACAATATGGAATCTTTTGAAAAGGCAGAGCAGGGAATGAATATGGTGGTTTCCCTTGTGGATAGCATCAGGGAATTAGGAATCATTCATGGTGATATACGAATGTCTAACCTGATTTTTAAAGATAACCGGATTTGCTTATTGGACTTTGATGATATGCGGCCAAGCCAATGGTACAAACTACCGCGTGTTAGAAATAGAGATATCAGGGGACTTAAAAAAGATATTTTTTATAATATTCCACCGGCACTTCAAAAACGGTTTCTGGATAAACTGGATAAATACGATGGGTAGTAAACGTTCGTATAGGCGAACTATCCAAGTATTCATGGATATCCATTATTCAGGTCTGTAGAAATGTTATGATAAATATCAGTGAGAATGATAAAATCAGCCTTAATGAAAGTGAACAAAAAATTCTAAACGCTGTCTCTCAAAGGCTTTCACAACAACTTTCCATATTATATATTCACCGCCCCAAAAACAGACCGCGTGCCCGTAAGTCTATCATTGTCAGCGGGCGTAAAGGGCAGTATTATGTCGAGCTGGCTAAAAACGGTATCCAGAAATTTTATCTTAAAAGATCCATTCATTATTCAAAGTTTTTTAGAGAAATAATCAAATATGCCACTGTAAATATGCCGATTGTAACGGATGAAATTGACGGTATCTATTTTGCTGTGTTCCCATATCTGGATAGTACACCGGGAAAACCGAATCTTAACGGCGAAAAGATCTTAAAGGCGTTGTACAAAGAGCACACATCGGTCAAAAAAATATCCGAACAAAGTATCAAGGAGATTGCCGATGCCTTTCTAAACAGCTGGCCTGAAGAATATCATAATTACATTCGGTATCTGCCGGAATATTTAAAATACCTTGCGCAGTTACGATCTTATGAAGAAATCGTTCTTAGTCCCGAGCATGGGGATTTTGCTTTGAATAATATATTGACTGATCTGAATTCAAACCATTTGATTGATTTTGAATTCAGCCGGGAGAGCCAGCCCGCAGGATTTGATTTATACGCGTACCGCCGGACGACCTATAAAACAAAAGTTTTTTGGAAAAGAAAAGATTATTACAGAGATCTACACAGCTTGAAATTTAAGTTAAATGAACGAATTAATTTTGCCATAGACAACAATTTAAAAGAAATAACTGTATATTCTGAACTGCCCCATTTGGTGAAACGTAAAGTTTTGGCGTTTATGGATGAAACGCCTTCCATTTTTGTGACACATTTATTAGATTCGTTGTCATCCTGGAAAAAGGGTGAAGATGAATTGTTTTATGTTACAATCTGGCATGATGACGTCCTTTCCGGATTTGCGGTTTTTAAGAAACGCAAAAACATTTTATATCCCTTCGTCACAGAAGAAGGCTCCCCGGTTATCTTTTTTAAAAATATTTATCAATTAGGACTGTTGATCAAATATTTGGAACGGCGCAGGATCGGTTTTTATTTTGACAATATTTCAAAACAATCTGACGTATATAAACAATTTAAATTAATGAGAGAAAAGGTCAATACGCCCATTAATGCGGTTGCGATGTCTCCGGTTTTAGAGGAAAAAACAAAAGACCGTGCCTTGTTTGAGTTGCTCAGTGAGATATCTGGTTATCTTACGTCAGCGATTATAAAAGATAAAGGCCCCCATGTTTTGATATATAGCCTGCAAAACAAAAAAATTATATCAAAACATAATAGAAATAAATTTTTTTCAGTATTAAGACGAAGTTCCCGAACAATAAGAACTGGAATTTTTTTAATGGTGCAACATATGAATTTTAAACGTTTCCTGTTTTTTTTATACCAATACCCCAAAATACGATTACGGTGGAGGAAAGCGCGCAAAAAAGGGGGCGCGCTTCGATTAAGGATTGGTGACTTTCATTCCTTCATACGCGCCTTAAATCAAAATGACGTGGATTACGTAGTATTGAGGGGGCTGCATGACGGTAATCCCAGTTTTGATGAAGATGTAGATTTCATGCTTAAGGCCTCCCATATTCTGAAAATAATCCGGGTTGCAGCCTGTTTCCCGGGTTCTCATCCCTGTGATGTATATTTTGATACCTACCAAAGTGTAGAGTGCTATCCTTATTACCCGCCTGTGTTCGCATTAAAAATTCTGGAAAAAAAGGTAAAAAACAATCAAGACTGTTATGTACCGGACGCTTATCACCACTTGGTGTCGCTTTTATATCATATCACCTATCATAAGGGACTGACTAAAGGGTTTAACCGCGCTGATGGAAAAATGACACCAGAGAGCAAATATTATGATACAATTATATCTTTAATTGAATCCAATGGCTTTGAAAACCGGTTTGAACTCTCTCTAAAAGGATTCCATCAGTTTCTAAAAAGCGAAAATGTGAACATGCCCTATGATATGCTCGTAAAATGGCCGAAAAGAAATGAAACAATAGATGCGATTACGCAAATGGAAGAGCAATCACTAAGGGAAGAACTTGGCACTGACAACCAAAATATAGTCGTCTTTATTATTAGAGATGATGCGGGCCAGGCGGATATCATTGACTATATAAAAGGGACGATCCGTGAGTATTATTCAGTTCTGTTTTCTAAAGAATTAACCCAAGAGCAGGTAAACAATGCCATTCAATTCACACGTGGCGGGAATTGGGTGGAATTGGATAAAAAACAATTTCAACTGGTCGTGCCTCATTCGATTGTTGTATGCCGGTCCCATTCTTTTGGGACTACCGAAAACGACATTGAATATTTGTCAAAAGAATGTGCCAAGGTAAAAAAGGAGATCCGTGGATATGTAAAAGAAAACTTTGCGTCTAAACACAAGCGTTACCTGATACACAGCACGGATTCCCCTTATGAGGCCTTGGATTATATGCAAAAAATTTTGCCCCAAGATTACATGGAAATCTTTACTTCAAAAAAATAATCTTCCTCATATAGTTAAATTTATGAAAAAATTATCTTCCTGGGTACAGCCGTCGACAACTGTGCTCAAAAAGGGTTATAGCCTAAATAGCAGATTGGAAAGCATCGCTGTTTTTTTAATGCTGCTGGTTGTTTTTTTAAATCCCTTCCCACACACAACATTTTTAGACCAGTTGTTTTTTTATACTGCCATTTTGCCCATGATCGTCATGGTTCGAAATAACCATAACGTTTTTTATTATAAGACGCCCCTGCTCTATCCCTTGGCCTTGTTTCTTTTCTGGGCCGCAATAAGTGTCGTGTTTGCGATGGATAAGCCGGATAGTGCCCATGACCTGTATTCCCATTTGATCCGTTATTTGATCTTTTACCTGGTCGTAATAAATTTGTTCACCACAAAAAAACGTCTGTTATTCCTTGCCGCTTGTGTTGTGCTCTCGGAAGTTGTTTTTGCCGCCGGCGGTTTGATTTTATATTACGGTATACTAAAGCATGACATCATTTCGCGCTTTTTTGTCAAGGGTTTTAAAGCAATTGCCACGGATACGATTCCTTTTGGATTTATGTTTGGCCTTTTTTTAGCCGTGTGGTTGTTTAAAATGTGTCAAAATAGATTCCAGCGTTCTTTTCTGGCAGTGGCAATTATGATTTTAACCATATCTACCATCGCAACCCAATCAAGGGGAGCGGTTTTGGCGCTGTGTATCGCTTTTCCTGTACAACTACAGTATCACAAAAAAATTTTAAGCCTTCTGCTGCTTGCTATAATTTTAGCTATATCCCTAAGCCCTATGCAAAAGAGAATTACATTTCAACATCTTAAAGACAATGCGAGGAGAGGTTTAATTCTCTATTCAATAGAGATAATAAAAGATTATCCTGTTTTTGGAACCGGCTTTTCAATTGATACGTTCCGGAACCCTAAATTCATCGATAAAAAAACATATATATCCAGAATACCTCAAAAATACGGAAAGATTCCGTTTCACAGGCCACATAACATGTTTTTGAGCATGGCCACCAGGACAGGTATTTTGGGGATGGTACTGTACGCTGGAATATTTGCCGTCTGCATATTCGTTTGCTGTCGGCTGATTTTATATGGAAAAGATCCCTTCATACAAAGCCTTTCAAGATGTTGCCTTGCACTTTTAACCATGTTTCTGGCAAATGGCGTGTTGCAGGTCATGACCACACACTTTATTGATATGATCCAATTTATCATCTTTGCATTGGTGACTATTGTATGGAAAATAAACGAAAAGAACCTGGCGCCCGCGACATGAGAGAGGATTCAGACGGAAGGAACATGGATAACTTTTTTTTCAAAAGGATAGCTATTGAAGGTGACGCCCATTTATTTGCCTGTAAAGGGTGTTCTCACGTAGCGAATACCGGAAAAGTTGAAAATGCATTCTTGTTTAAAAGGCAATTACACGCCAGTATTTATAAGGTGGACAATCATATTCTAAAGGTTTGTTACGGCCAATCAATCCCGAAAGATATGTTTAGAAAATATGCCTTAAGCTCCCAGGCAGAAAGAGAATCAAAAAGTGCTGCCATTTTGTCTGAATTGGGTCTGCTTACCCCAAAAACTAATTTTTCAGCGTTCTCTGTATTCCCGAAAATGCGCAATGGTGTTGAATCAATGCATGAAATGAATTTCATGGTTGGTTACGACGACTTAAATCCCAGGTTTGTATACCGCCCGGATTGCCTTCACATCATCCGGTGCTTTGGGCGGGATCTGGCAGTAATGCTTAATGCAATGCTCTGCCCTAAGGACTTGGGACTTGGAAATATCATGTATCATCCGGGTAACGACAAGCTGGCCTGGATAGACTCGGATTTAAGACACTTCAAAAATAAAGAGACGCTGGCCCGAATGGTCATGAGCAGACTGGGTCGTAGATTTTTAAACTACCTGGATAATTGTCAGGCAGATACGTTTTGGCGGTCATTTTGCGAGAAATCGACACTCTTTACCGAAAAAAAAGAGCTGCTTTCCTACGGCAAAATTGATTATAGCAAAACTCGAGCGCTCCAGGACGTCCATCAGAATACCAAATAACCGATAATTATGATCATCATCAGTGCATCAATTCCCATTGACTTATTCGGGGTAACCAGAAGACGCCCTGCTTTGCCTGTTTATTTGGCTCAAAACAAATTTTTTTAGGCTCTGGGAATTGAAAAACTGTAACCGAATACCCATAACAGCAACTGTTATATCCCTGAAGTATAAGGGATTTACCTTTACCCAGTCTTTCTGAGTTGTCAGAATAAGATCAACATTCAACGCCTTAGCCCGGTTTGAAATCTTTCTAAAATCAGGCTCAATATATCGATAATGGTCACAAAATTCAAAATGATCGGCAATGTTTACACCCAGGTCCTGTGCGGATTGTGCAAAGGAGTCGTTCCGGGCCAGGCCTGAAAACAAAACCGCCCGTTTCCCTTGCAACCACTGGGATTGAAAATCATCTTTATAATCGTCTTCCCCGGCTGAAAACAATTGCGCCACAAAAGGCTCATGCATAGAGAAAAAAATGGGCACAGACGGCAATCTTTTGATGATATCGTCTACAAAGGATCGGTTTCCAGGTTCCAGAAACGGGTCCATTTGAAATACATCCGGGGGACACCGGGTAAACACCACAGCATCAATTCTCTTTTCGGCCATACAAAGGGTTTCACGCAAACGACCTGCCGGAAGCATGCGACCGTTGCCCAAGGGTTGTGTGTAATCCAGAAGCACTAAATTCAGATCCCGGGCTAATCTCAAATGCTGGAATCCGTCATCCAAAATGATCACATCGGGTGCAAAAGTTTCCAAAGCCAGAAGCCCCGCCTCATACCGATCTTGCCCCACGACTACCGGAAAGATTTTTTCCATGGCCATCATGTAGGGCTCATCCCCACAGGTCTTTGCATCCAGAAACACATCCCGGCCATCCGATACCACAGCCGCCCCGTTTTCAAGTGTTCCCCTGTAACCCCGGCTGATCACAACAGGCCGCAATCCTTTTTCCACCAACATTTTTGCCAGCCAAACCGCCATGGGAGTTTTACCGGACCCGCCCACGGCAAGGTTACCAATGGAGATCACAGGGCAATCAAGGCGCCGTTTTTTTTTTAAACCGGTTTCATACATCGCATAACGCAGCCTGACACCGGCCTGATAAAGACAAGCACATCCGGCCAGCACCTGATCAAAGGATAACGCATCAAAAGGTCCAGGGGTTTCCATGGTCTGCAATACCCGTTTTTCTATCCGGTCCAGCCAAGATTTAATCAAGAAAGGACTCCATCCTGCCTAAACAATTATCGATCGCCCCTGCGTTGTCTTTAAAAATTTGCAAGGCATTTTGTCCGATACGCCTGCAATGATCCGGATTGCGGAGCATGTGCTCCAATTCACGGGCCAGGGCTTTTTCGTCATTGACCTGGATACCGCCTTCACCCTGGATAAATAACTGTGCCATTTCACGAAAATCCGTCATATGGCTGCCAAATAATACCGGCTTGCCAAACACGGCCGGTTCCAAAAGATTATGCCCGCCCCTGTCCACCAAAGAACCACCCACAAAGGCAAACTCGCAGACAGCATAGGCCTTGGCCAGAACGCCAATGGTGTTAAGAAACATAATATCTACATTTCTTTTATTTTCCAATGGATCCAGGTAGCATGCCACCTTGAATCCTTCCAGGGGCAATTCTCTGAGCAAGACGGGACACCGGCACGGATCCCGGGGCGCAATGACAAGTTTGAGCGCAGGATCCCGTCGCCTTGCCTGGATAAACGCTCGGATCACCATGGATTCTTCACCGGGATGAGTAGAGCCGGCAATCATTATTCGGTAACCCGGGTGAAACCCCAGATCCCGGGCAAGGCCTGAAATATCTTCTGGTGACAACCCGGGACGAGGCTGGTCAAACTTGATATTGCCGGTAACCTGTATACGGTTTGCGGGCACACCAAGCTGTTCAAAACCCAAGGCATCCTGCCGGGTTTGGGCCATGACACAGGAAAGCTTTGAAAAAAACAATTGAGCCAACGGCCCTATACATCGATACCCCTTTAAGGATTTTGGCGACAACCGGGCATTCACAAGAACCACGGGAATCCCGCGTCGATGCATGACAGACAAAAAACCTGGCCATAGATCCGTTTCCACCAGACAAACAATATCCGGTGAAATGCGCCAAGCAACCCGCATCACTGCAAACCAGAAATCAAAGGGGAAATACCCCACAGCCGAGACCAGGGAGCCTGACCGCTCCGGTGGCATCAACTCAAGGGCACGCTCAAATCCGGTTTTAGTGGATGCTGTCAACACAATGTGGTGTGTCGGATATTTCTTTTTCAAAGCCTGTACCAGGGGCAGACTTGAATTCACTTCACCCACAGACAGGGCATGCACCCAAATTCTTCGGGTGTTCGCTTCTTTTTTAGGAAGCCGGGTAAAAAGCCCTAAGCGCTGCAATAAATTGGCCCGCCGTTTGGCTGAAACCATCCAGATCACAGGTAAAAAAGGCAGGCAGAAAAAAAACACCGCAAAGGTAAAAAGATGATAAAAAACAATCATAAAATCAGCATTATTCCGTTTGAATCAGATATATACAGCCCAGACATAGAAAAACTATATTGCCCAACCAAGCCGCCACCATCGCCGGCAAAATCTTTGCATAGCCCAAAGAGGCAGTAAACCCAAAGACAAACCAGTACAAAAAACAAAACCCCATGCCCACGGCAATACCAACGGGCAGGTTGGTCTTCACAAAACCCCTCATGCCTGTAGCGGCCCCTGTCAACGCCATGATCACACAGATAAAAGGAAATGCCAGCTTACCATACATGTCCACCTTATACGTGGTGGCATCATACCCTTCGGCACTTACTTTTTCGACATATTGTCTAAGCTCGGTATAACTCATCTCGTTGGTCTTTTTGGCCATGCGACCAAGATCTTCAGGATTGAGATTCAGGGTGGTGACCTTTCTGGGCTTTATAGCCACACGATAATCATCAATTTTAGGATCATACACCTGTTCCGTCACATCTTCCAGAATCCATTGCCCGTTGTCATAGCCACCTTTTTCCGCATCAATACGCCAAGCAATCTTAAAATTATCCCCCATGGTTGTGCATGTAACGCCGGCCACCGTTTTTTGAACCGGGTCAAAAAAATTAATGTGCACCAGGGTTTTGTCCGAACGGATCCAGATGTCTTTTCGACTGTGAACAACGCCTTTATTTTCAACCATCTCATGGTAGCGGATGTGGTTGGAACGTGCCATGGACAAGGGGATCAAAGTTTCACCCAGCAACACCATCAACAGCGCCAATGCACATCCGACCCAAACGGCCGGTTTGACCAGAAAATAAACGGAGATGCCCGAAGACTTTAACGCAGTAAGCTCTTCGTTCCGGTTCATGAGACCAAACACGCAAATAACGGCAAGAAGCAGTCCTGCCGGAGTAAACTGAACAAACATATACGGCATCTTAAGCAGCACATACCAGAGCCCCCGGCCCAAGGAAACATCATATTCAAGCATCCTGTCCATATGCGACAAGTAATCAATGAACACAAACAAGACCATGACCAATGCCTGGATAATAATAAAAATTCGGATAAACTCTTTGAGCCAGTATTTGTGCAGGCATTTGATCATGACTTTGTGGTCCCTTTTCTAAAACGACCCATAACAGCTGCCGGAAGATGTTGTATCCAAAGCGGCAGATGCACGGGCCGCTCTTTGGCATTACGGATTAAAAGGAAAATCCCAGCCCCTCCCATGACCACATTGGGCAGCCACATGCCAATGACCGGCGGATAGCGCCCGGCCTCGCCGCCGGACCAGCCAAAGGCCAGCAGCAGATAGTAAAGCAGAAAAAAACCGATGCCCATACCCAAACCGTTTGATTTTCTTAAAGAGGAGGACTGAACGCCAAGAGGAAACGCCAACACGCCCAAGGCAAGACATGCAAAGGGAATGGAAAATTTTTCATGCAGCACCAGCCGCGCCTCACTGTCCATTTCAGAATTTTTAAACCCCTTACGGATACGCTGGACCAGCTCATGCAGACCCATTTCATCAAAATCTTTTCTCACTGCTTTGGTCTGATTTTTCTGCATGCCGGCAAGATCGATATTGATGTCATAGTGGCCGAAATTAATACTGGTCACGGAATGATCCTGAACATTGACCTGGTTGATCATACCGTCATACAGCCGAATCGTGTATACATCGCGGTTTTCCTGGCGCACCAGGCGCCCCCGGGGTGCCGTTGAGATGGAAACCATATCGGCCGTTCGGCGGTCCTCAATGAATACGTCCGTCAAATCCCGGGTGTTCATGTCCACATGGGCCACATAAATCATGATCCCGTCAAGCTGACTGTTGAACTGACGTTCCTGCAGCGCCGCATCAATACTGGATCTGGCAAGCTCTATGGTTTTCACCTTCAAGGCCAGTTTACCTTTGGGAATCCCATAAACCGTCACCCACATGGTGATTAAAAAGGTCATCAAAGAGAACAAGAGAACCGGCGGTAAAAGTTTATACAAAGACATGCCGGCGCCTTTCAGGGCGATAATTTCATTTTCCCCTGACATGCGCATGACGGTCAAAAGCACCGAAACCATAGCTGACATAGGAATGGTAAACTCCATGAATCGCGGCAGGGTATAAGATATCAAAAGAAAAATATCCATAATACTGGCGTTATAGTTAACCACCATATTTGTAATATCCGGAATACGGGTCATCAAAAACACCGAGGTTAAAAAAAAGGTGCTTATGGCAAAAGGTGGGATAAATTCAAAAAACAAATAGGTATGTATGCGTTTAAAAAGCTTCATCGGCTTGGAAAATAAGAGCTCCCGCTCATTGTGTCAATTAGTATTGTTTGCATTACATTATTTTTCTGGTATGAATCGATATTATGAAAACAGTCATTGTAGCAAACGGCACCCTGTGTCAAACAGACAGGCTTTTATCCCGAATACAACAAGCGGACATGGTTATTGCGGCAGACGGCGGCGCAGTTCATCTTCACCACATGGGCATTGTTCCCCGGATTATCATCGGCGACCTTGATTCCATTCCTGAAAACATCCTTTCATTGTTTAAGGAAAAACAAGTTAAAATTTTAAAGCATCCGGTACGCAAAGACCAGACAGATATGGAATTATGTATGGAATATGCCATCACCCATGGATGTACAGACCTTCTTATTATAGGAGCAACCAGCACCCGCCTTGATCATACCCTGGCAAATATTTTTATCCTGCGCAGACTTGCAGCCCAAGGCATCCCGACCACGCTCATTGATGCACATAATGACATTCATATTGTTGTTTCCCATCTGACACTCACAGGCTGCCCCGGCGACCTGCTATCCGTCATCCCGATATCAGACCATGTTCAAGGATTGACCCTGGAGGGGCTGGAGTACCCATTGACGAATCAAGCCCTTTGCATGGGTTCAACCATGGGAATCAGCAATGTATTCACACAGGATAACGCATGCATCAGTCTCACGTCCGGGGCTGTTTTGGTCATAAAACCCAAGGAAGAAAACTGACCAACGGCCTGTCAGGAGGCCTTTGAGGTTTCCTCTTTATCTTCACCGGCCTCGCCCTCTTCTCCTTCAGCGGGCTCCTCCTTACTTGGTGCAGGCGTATGTTCAATGATAAATTCTTCCACCTTGGCGGCAGAAACGGCAACAACCACATGATCAATGGCAACTTCTTTGATCAGCCCGTCCATATATGGGTTAAGTATGGCTTTGACCTTCTCTTTCTGAACCTTGATGCGATCAAAATCAGAAACATCATCATAGGTCAATGAAGCCAGGTACATGATGGCGGCATCCCTGGCCCTTGGATGAAATTGAGGTACCGGCTGTTCGGGCATCAGTTCCAAAAGTTCCAAATGCATACTCAAACACAGGTAGCGATCCTGAGTGGCTGAAGAATGCTTGTCCAGATTAACGGCATAAGGTGCCATGGAAACAATCGGATTGACTTCCCCCGGGCCGCCTTTTCCTTTTTTCTGAACCGTTTTCTTCCACTCTTGCTTGTGGCCGTTTTCACCCTCAAGAATCATCAGATGTTTGCTGAGTTCAAGTACTTTGTAAAAGGCAGTACTGTCTTTTTCCCAGACATCGTTTATATCTGAATCCACAACGGTAAAAATAAGCTGCCCTTCATCTAAGTGCCAGGTACCACTGGCTGTCCCTCTGGAATCAACAACTTTAGAGGTCACATCTGCAATCCTCACCGAAGATTTCCAAGTGCCTTTCATATCAATTGAGGTGAGAATATATGTGCGATTACTAAAGTAGACCCAGTTACCCAGAACCAGCTCGGTATTGTCTTTTTCCTTTTCGCCACCGCACCCTGCAATACCGGCAAGAATTATGAAGATGACGGCGCAGACAACAGCCCACCTGCTCAGAAACACATTTCCAACCTGTTGTTCCATGACATTTCCCCGAAAAAATTGACATTGGAATACGTTTGATTTTCACTTGTGATTACACAAGCTACCATGGTCGATGTTACGGGTCAACCAGGACAAAAACCATTGGCTGCTTGCCTCATGCCCGGATAATAGTATACAATAGCATTTTAAAAACTAAAATATCTTAAAATACCCATTTAATGATAAAGAACCCGGACACAATAAATACAGTATAATCATGGCCGTAACAGAACTGAGCAATCAAAGATGTCAAACCCTTTTGATATCAATTCGTAAAATCATCCAGGCAGTCGACATTCATTCCAGAAAGCTGAATAAAAAATTTGGTCTGACCGGCCCCCAGCTTATTGTACTCCAGGAAATTTCCTCCCATGGCCAGATTTCCATTACCCCGTTATCCCGTGCCACAAGCTTAAGTCAGGCAACAGTAACAGATATTACCAAGCGTCTCGAGACGCGTGGATACATTGCCAGAAAAAAAAGAGAGGATGACAGGCGGGCCGTCAGTCTTTTTCTCACGGAAAAAGGTCAGGATATTATTCAGGACCTGCCACCACTGCTTCAGGAAACATTCACGGAACATTTTTCTGATATTGAAGACTGGGAGCAGATGATGATTATAAGTGCATTTGAGCGGGTGGTTAGCCTGATGGCGGCAGATAAATTAGACGCGTCGCCTATCCTGCTTGCAGGCCCCATCCAACAGCCCCCTAACAGTTAAATAGTGTCTGAACGAAAACCTGGAAATTTTGTCGAGTACAAGGCAGACTGAAATTTTAACCGGAGGAATACATATAGTCTTTCGAGAATTAAAATTTCAGTCTAACGCCGTAATCGGCAAAATTTACGGTTTTCGGTCGGGCACTAAATAGAAAGTCTTTCGATGCGTAGTGGATAGTAGTACTTAAAAAAACTAAAAAGGCGTCTTTTATTTTCCTATAAACAAAAGACGCCTTTTCTGAAATAACACGATACGTTTTGGTCTAACTTATCCGCAAGATCCTGAACATCCCCCGCAGTTGCCGCCCTGCCCCAGATCAAGACTCGAATCAAGGCTGAACCCCATACCGTTAAAGTCTATTTTAATCATTTGTGCTTTTTCCATAAACTCTTTGTCTACCAGAAATTTTAACCCTTTGATGTCAAAAAGGTCGTCGCTATCTTTAGGCTCATCCAGAGCCATTGCTAAAGACGGGCCCGCTCAGCCGCCGGAGTTAAGAAAAATCCGGATAGGGGACGGCTCATTCCCCTGAAAATAATTGTCGATCTGCGTTTTTGCAGCATCTGTAAGTTCAATCATTGAAAAGACTCCTTTTATTCAGTATATAAACCCCAGGCCTTGGCCTAGTATTAAACCTAATTTTAACCATGCATTATTATGTGTCAATGTCAAGATCTTGCCTTTTTGATTCATTTGTAACATATTGAAGTTTTGTTATCCTTGCTTTACACGTCGATTTATTTATGAACTCACCAGAGATGAAACTGTCTGTCCCCTTTATTCCGGATGAAGGCTATGCCCGATTTCTCACCCGACATGCATCAAGCCTTTCTTCCATATATTTTCCATTGCCGTCAGGACCTGTAACCGATGCAAGGGTGCGCATCGGTGAAGACCTTGCCGCTGAGACCCGTGATCTGTGCGCCACTCTGTCTTTGTTAAAGGCAATTGATAAATATGTTTTAATGAACACCCGCTTCATGCCCCCCAATGTTTATACGAACAATACGCTTTTGTCCGGTATACTCAACGATATTGAACGCCTTGATAAAAATATCGGTATAAAAGGCATCGTACTTTCAGATATGTATCTATTGCGCGCCCTTGACCAGACAGGACATGCAATTGTTCCTCGTCTTGAACTGGTACCAGGCATAAACACCATGCAGGACAGCCCTGGGAAATTATTCTCTTTTTTTGAACTGCTTGCCTTTTCCCGTTTTAAAAAACCGGCCCGTATCGTACCGGACCGCGCTTTAAACAGAAACCCTGAAAAGCTATCCGTTTTGTCAAAGGCGGCCAAAAATTACGACCCGGACATACGTATTGAACTTTTAGCCAATGAGGGCTGCATTTACCAATGCCCGTTCAAGCTCAGCCATGATGCCCATATATCCCTTTCAAATACCGGGTTTGCCAGGGAAACCACATTTCAAATGAATCAAAATTTGGGATGCCAGGCCTATTTCAACTTTCGCCCCCATGCGTTTTTAAAATCCCCTTTTATCCGCCCCGAGGACATTCACCATTATCAGGGGATTGCCGACGGGATAAAGCTTTGCGGCCGCACCCGGGGCGTAAAATTTTTAAAAAGGTGTATCAGCGCCTATATTAGCGGGTGTTTTGACGGCAACCTTCTTGACCTGATGGACACACCGGAAATACTTGCCCGGCAATGGCACATAGACAATACCCGTATAGGGACTCAATTTTTCACCCATCTTACCTCCTGTACAAAAATGTGCAAACCATGTAAGATATGTTCCAAAATATTCAACCAGGCTTCCTGGAAAAAAGACATAACTTTCAAATCTTATAAGGACTTCCAATGAAAATCCTTGTCACCGGCGGTGCCGGATATATCGGCAGCCACACCTGCGTCGAATTGCTTAACCAGGGCCATGAAGTAGTGGTCATAGACAATCTTGTCAACTCGTCTGCCCAGGCCCTGGACCGGGTCAGAAACATTACGGGAAAAGCGTTATCGTTTTTTCAAACGGATTTGCTGGATGAAGCCGCCACCCACGAAGTGTTCAATGCCCATAAAGATATTGAAGCCGTCATCCATTTTGCCGGGCTTAAAGCGGTGGGAGAATCCGTTTCACAGCCCCTGCGCTATTACCACAACAATATCACAGGCACTTTGAACCTGATAGCAGCCATGGAAAACGCAGGTGTTACGGCCATTGTATTTTCATCATCTGCCACGGTTTACGGCAACCCGGCACATCTTCCCATCACTGAAGACTTCCCGTTGTCCGTAACCAATCCTTACGGTAGAACCAAACTGATGATTGAAGAAATTTTGTCTGATCTATATACAGCCGATCCCAAATGGCACATCACCCTACTGCGATATTTCAACCCGGTGGGCGCACATCCGTCCGGAGAGATTGGCGAAGATCCCAGGGACATTCCCAACAATCTGATGCCTTATGTTGCCCAGGTCGCCATCGGACAGTTACCCCGGGTCAATGTTTTCGGCAATGATTACGAGACTCCGGACGGCACAGGTGTCCGGGATTTTATCCATGTCACCGACCTTGCCAAAGGACATATCAGCTGCCTTCAAAAGCTAATGGAAAACCCTGGTGTGGGGATTTACAACCTTGGCACCGGTCGGGGCTATTCCGTCATTGAAATGATTAAAGGATTTGAAAAGGCCTGCGGACATAATATCCCATATAAAATAGCGCCTCGCCGGCCGGGTGACATTGCCGCATGCTGGGCAGACCCGTCTAAAGCCGAGCGGGAACTTGGCTGGAAAGCCACCCTGGACATGGATGATATGTGCAAAGATACTTGGCGCTGGCAGCAGAAAAACCCCAAAGGCTATGATTCATAAGGAGGTTGTATGGCTTCATTTATTGCCAAATTTGAAAGCATTATCAAGACTGGGAGAATGCATTCAGAGACCCTGCTGCATATCTTAAACCTTGATGAAGATCAACAACAGGCGGTGGTTGAACAACTTGCCTTGGCCCAGGATAATGTTGCCTATGATATTTTATCATTTCTTATGAACACCATGGGCCCCACCCACCCTCTTCGCTCGCGTCTGTATCAACTCACCATGGACAGAGCACATATGAATTTTAAATTTGCAATGATCCTGATTAACCACACCAATCCTTCCCAACCTGGTCCCATCACTCATTTAATCAGGCATATCCTGAGCAAAGAAACCAACAAAGACCTGCTCAAGGACATTTTCCGGGCCGCAGGCCGCCTTGGCATGGAATTTCTTGTTGATGATCTGGCCGAGTTTGTTTTTTACGATGATCTTGAACTACGTAAAGAAGCGATTGTTGCCATGGAACGTATCGGCACCAGTAAAGCCATACAGCGTTTGGAACAAATTGAACAGACGGACAAATGTGGTCCGGATATTCTGGAAACCCTGGCTTTTCTAAAAAGTAAACGAAAAGTAACTCCGGCACTCCAGTCCCCGAAAAAGGCAAAACCGTTTCCCCCAAAAAAACCTTATAGGCAAACCCAACAGGCTAAGTCGGAACCACTGTGTCAGGAGCCTGAAGATTCCAATTTACGGCTGCTGGTCTCCCCCAAAATTGAAGACCGCTTCAATGCATTTGAATACTTTGGAGACAAAGGGCCTGAAGTTGCAGATGCCCTGCATGACAACCTTGAAAACCAAACACCAGATCTGATCGTAAACCTGTTAAGGCTTGTTACAAGGACTATTCCCCAAGAATCTTTGGGCGATCTTTTAACCCTTACCGAAAGAAAAGACCTTGATAATGCGATTCGTTTTTCTTTGTATACGGCCCTGTCACATTACCCTGAACTTGAATCAACAGCGCCTATTGTAAAGGCGGTTACAGATCCGGCGATCTTTGTAAGCATGGCAGCCATCAGGGCCTTGGACACCCATTGTTCGGATTATGTGGTTGCCGAAATCAGAAAAAAAATTGAATCCGGCACCAAAGTTGGCGAAATGCTGGCCACGACCATTTTAGATACCTGCGTGCCCCAGCTCATTGAGGCATTGATGCCCTCGGATACGTTTTCATATATCAGTTCAAATTACCTGGAATCGTCTGCACCGGCCAAGGTAATTGACACATGGGTCACCATTCTTGAAAAACGGAAACGAACCTCAACCGCTAAAAAATTTGCCCGGATAAGGGATAAACGAAACCAAACCGACCGCCCGGCATTTGTCGTTATTCATCAATCACCTACCTATCTGGATGTTTTTTCCAGGCTCATTCATGGATGCGGATTCTGTGCCCAAACGTTTTTGGGCCCCCAGGAGGCTTTCGAATTCATTGTAAGCGAAAAACCGGCTGGCATCATAACAGATTTTTTTATCAGGCAGATGCGGGTCAACGATCTTGCACGGGAAATAAGAGAATTTTATTCTAAAGAGGAAGTTCCACTCATCGTAAGTTCTCTTCAAAGGCATTTGGATAAAAAAAATTTAGCGTCAATGTTCCAAAGATGCGGCATTAACGGATTCTGGGAATTTCCACCAAAAACCAGCCAGATCAAATCCCTGGCCGGGGGGAAATAGTCAGGTTCAGGTGCTACAATAGCCCGGCCTCATTCTCATCCTGGCGCCACTCCTCCAGGTATTCATGAATAAATGCGGTTTTTGCGTTCCCCCGAGGTGTCAGCCATACATAACCCATACAATCCAGCTGCCGTTCCAGTAGACTGAAAAAAGCCTGTTCAATACCGGATTTATCCTCGACAAGCCCCATACTCAGGCACTCATCCACCACAGCCCGGGTAAGCTGACCTTCAGGCAGAAACCCGTCGCAAACCATGGCATTCCAGGATTCGGGGAAATGGAGAATCTTCCAGGCGCAAATATCATCGGGACGCAGGATACTTTTATTATTTGGATTGAACGGTGCCTGAACAAAGGACATCTTCATACGGGAGAACTGCATTAGCTCCTTAATAACGGATTGTTGATCCTGTCCGAATATCCACTCTTCAGGCTCCAGTAATACAGGCGGATATTCCTTGCTGGTCAGTGCGTACCTAAAAGGTCCTTGTTTTTTCCAGAAGGCTTTAAAATTCTTTACATTGGGCAGGATTTTTCTTACACATGCCGTCGTCATTGCTGATTATCCATCTCATATTAAAAGTTACAATTTAACATTTCCCATTTTAGACGCCCTGCATCATTAACAACCTTAATAACGGTAAATGTCCGGCGAATCAAGACAAGGATGATATCCGGTTTAAAAATCTACACAATCGCTTGGCGACGATATGCAACGGCCTTACACGGCAACCAAGTAGTTTCAACGTTATTCATTTTTCCAAACCGATATCCCCTGAATAACAGCCAAAATACCTTGCGATTTTCGGCTTATGAAGGTAATCTTAACCAATCGTTTCCAGATTTGAATCCCTACATAACCCTATCAACAAATGGACGGAAAAAATATGGGCACTAAAAAAGAGACCGAAATATTCAAAAAAGGAATCTGGATAAAAGAGCTGCAGGGTATTTTGACCGTGGGCTCTCTGGATAAAAAAAACAAGGATATTATGATCATACCGGATGAATTAAGTGCCAAGCTCCAAAACTTTGAATCAGATATGATTGACGCGCTTTATGGTGAAAGCCGGAAACCGTTCCAGGCCGATATACTCGATATTGAACATCTATTCAAGCAGCTTGAAAAACGGTTTAAGGATGAACGGCTGCACTTATCCTTTGACAAGTCGGACGAAAATCCTTTTATATGTGATTTTGATCCGGTGTTTGCTTTATTTGAAAAACTGATCCTAAGCTCCATAGCTGGCAATTCAAAGCCCCTCATTTATATAAATGCATCACTTGTCCAAGATCATCTGTGTATCATTTACCGGGACTCCAAATCAGTCTCAAGCCCGTCAGATTTAGGGCCTGATTTTTTCCTGATAAAAAACCGCCTGGGTGCCAGCGTAGAGTTTAACAAGGCAGATCAACAAGGAGGCTACTACGACATAACCATTCCTTCGGCTAGCTGTTGATCCTGTCTGATGCGGAAAGGCGGTTTATCTTGACATTATGAAACATTTTCCATTTAAAGTTGTTATATCCTGCCTGGTCATCACCCCGATTCTATATACGGTTACCCTTGCCGGATGCCGGGACTATTTGGAAGAAAAATACCGTTTAACAATAGAAAATGAATTCATTGGAAACTCCAATGAACTCTTAAACGGTTCAGTACACATTGAAGACCGGATAGCAAAGAATATCCAGGCCATTTTAAACCGGGACGCTCTGATCCGCATAGCGAAACTTGACCTTGAAGTACAGGTGACAGAAGGCCGGGGAAAAATCATCTATCCCACTTATGTAGGAGCGGACGAATTTCAGGAGGATTCACTGGGCTATTACGATGCCCAGGCAGTTGCAGATAAAAACTTTGCCATTCTTAATTCCGAACTTAAGGTTCATACCGTTCTGCATCTGGATCATGGATCATTTCTTGCGAACCTCATCTTTGCCGCTTACTCCGGTATTTCAATTTTAATCTTTTTTGTATTTTATAGACAGGGTATAAAAAAAGCGAAACAAGAAAGAGACATTAAAAACGCTTTGATCCAGGATTTAAAACAAAACTTAGAAAAAAATGAGATGCGCCATGAACAATTGGAGGAAGATCTTAAACGGGAACGGGCGGAACTATTCAAAAATATAAAGCAATTAGATCAAAAATACCAGTCGGAACAAAAAAAAGCAAAAACAAATGAAGATGAAATGTTTAACGAAATCATCGCCCTTGAAGACCAGCTTAACACATATATCGAATTAAAGGAGCGGCGGGACGTTGAGATAGACGAGCTCAAATCAAATCTTGAAAAGTATGAACGAAGAAAAAGTACGGGAAAATCCAGAAGAGGGGAGTTCGATTTTATATCCAAACGATTCAAGACGCTGTACAAGCAGATTGAAATGAGCCGAAAAGCTTTAGACGGATTTATAACCCTCACCGAAGACCAGCAGATCAAGGCCGAAGAGACCATTCACCAACTGGATCGGGATCCGGGATCAGTCATTGTGAAAAGAAAGGTGTTTTCCGGCAAAAAACATAAAGCCACCTGTTTCGAAATATTGTTTGCATATAACGGCAGGCTTTATTTCATGAATCATCCAAACAAAACCGAAGTGGTGGTGATAGGAACAAAACAGAGCCAAACTAAGGATATGGAATATCTCCATAATTTATAAATGTACAATGAATTTTACAATCTCAAGCGCTCTCCCTTTAAGATCAGTTGTGATCCTGCATTCATGTGGTTCGGGGAAAAACACCAGGAAGCCCTGGCCACGCTTAAGTACGGCATCCTGGACAACAAGGGATTCCTGCTGTTAACCGGGGATGTGGGTACAGGCAAGACTTCCCTGATAAACGCATTACTCCAAAGCTTAGAACAAGATATCATCTATACCTCCGTACCGGACCCGAGCCTGATCAAACTTGATTTTTTTAACTATATTGCCGCATCTTTCGGCATAGATAAAGAGTTTACATCCAAAGGTGCCTTTCTTGCCCATTTTAAAAAGTTTCTGCTCAGTGCCAGCGAAACAAATAAAAAGGTGCTGCTCATTATTGACGAAGCCCAGTTGCTCACCCAGGAAATGCTGGAAGAGATCCGTCTGCTGTCAAATATCGAAAAACCGGATGCAAAACTGATCAATATATTTTTCATCGGACAAAATGAATTCAATGAAATTTTAAACAGGCCCCAGAACCGGGCGGTCCTCCAGCGAATGACCCTTAACTACAACCTGGACCCATTGACCCCGGAGGAAGTGGATGCATACATCCGCCACCGGCTCAAAGTTGCAGGCACACAGGAGCGGCTGTTTGATTGGAATGCGGTTCAGGAAATCTTCCTGTATTCAGGCGGATTCCCAAGACGCATCAATATCTTATGCGATCATTCACTGTTATCCGGATTTGTCAAAGAACAACGGATCATTGATTCAGGCATTGTAAAGGAATGCGCAAAAGAACTGAAAATCCCGGCCCATGTGAGTAACCGTGACATCAATGAATCATTTGAGTCCACGACCCACCATGAAAATAAAAATGATCCTCCGGATGACCCACCGGCCCATGCTTTTGATCAACAACCCTATAGGCAGCAGATCCCAACAGTTCCACAGATGCAAAACCAACAACTATTTTCATGGGACAAGCTGTTAATTTTAATCTTCTTTTTTATTTTTGCCTGGTACTTCATGTTTCCAGACCATTTTCCTTTCATGCGTGCCGAGGAAAAAGTACCGTTTGATAAAAAGCAGGAACGCATAGAAGAACAAGTAACAAATCAAGCGCACCAGCCGCAGAATCAGGCCGTCACCCTGAATCCTGAATACCAGGGTGCCTCGATTCCGTCCAACCCAGAGGGCATCGTTGAAAAAGAAATCCAGGACCAGGCTGAAAAAACTTCAGAAGTCATGTTTACTATTAATACCCCAGAAACAAATACATCACCTGAACGAGACGATCCTTTGCCCCCGCCCCCACTTCCAAGGGATAAAATTACAGTCCGCTTTAAGTACGACGCCAATGATCTTACAGAAGAGGACCTTGACAAGCTTAAAACATTTTCAAAATCTCTGGTTGTTCACCAGGATTCAAGAATTCTCATTACCGGATATACGGATACGATAGGAGATTACGCGTATAATCTAAAATTATCCGAATTCAGAGCCAATATTGTTAAAAGCTTCCTTCTTGGACTGGGCGTCAAAAATCATCAGATGAGAATTCAAGGCAAAGGCGGGCAGAACCCCATTGAAAGCAATGATACGGCATGGGGCCGAAAGATGAACCGCAGGGTTGAAATAGAGGTAATTAAATCCTAATGAATACATCCAACATTACCTGTTCCCGCAAAAAATGGAAAAATATGGATCTGCTGATTCCATATGCAGCACCTTATTTTGCATATGTGGCTTTTTCTTCTGTTCTGCAGAACAAGTTACCTGAAGAAATCATATACATAATGAAGCTGGTAATTGTACCTGGGCTTTTGATATGGGCCTGGAAATGGTACGTTCCTTTAACCGGCCCTAAAAATAAGTGGATATCCTGTTTGTGGGGAATTGTTTTCGGGATCATTGGATTGGTAGTGTGGTGCGGTTTATATGCCCCGTTCACAACCCCTGAAGATGGTGCGCCTTGGTCTGATCTTGGATTTGCCTTAAGGCTTTTGACAGCCGGTTTTGTGGTGCCGGTTTTTGAAGAGTTGTTTATGCGTGGATTTGTCCTCCGGTCGCCTTGCAATGGGATCTTCTACGCAGGCAAAAAACACCAAAACCCTTTTCTGCAGCGCTGGATGAGTCCAGTATTTTTGATGTGGCACCGGGCCAGTGGACCGTTTACGCCATTGGGATTTCAACTATTATTTTTGCTGCAGGCCATGTCGTTGGCGAATGGCCCGCAGCCATTGCCTACGGATTTCTCATGGCCCTTTTGTGGATATTAAGAAAAGATCTGATCTCCTGCATTGTTGCCCACGGGGTAACCAATATCGGGTTAGCCCTTTATGTCTATTACTTCGGGCACTGGGAACTGTGGTAAGGCATAGTTGAAAGAAACATTGATTATCGTCCTTCGGATGGGCTGTTAGCTATTTGCCGTAGGCAATAAAAATCACATTGATAAACCTAAAGAATCACATATGCGTATCACATTAATTCAAAAACATTTGAGAGAGAATCCAAGATCCTGGCTGATCACCGGATGCGCCGGATTTATCGGCTCCAATCTTCTGGAAGCCCTGCTTAAGCTCGGGCAGACAGTGATCGGCCTGGATAATTTTTCAACAGGATTTCAGCATAATCTGGACCAAGTCAAAGAATCCGTAGATCCCGAGGCATGGCAAAACTTTTCTTTTGTCAAAGGGGATATCACCAATGCCGACACCTGCCAGGCTGTTTGCAAAGGGCAGGACTATGTACTACACCAGGCTGCTCTGGGTTCTGTACCCCGGTCTGTTGCCGATCCCCTTACCACCAATGAAAATAACATTACAGGCTTTTTAAACATGCTGACCGCCGCCCGGGACGCGGGCGTAAAACGATTCGTATATGCGGCATCAAGTTCTACCTATGGAGATCATCCAACACTCCCCAAGAAAGAAGAGAATATCGGTAACCCTCTTTCCCCCTATGCCGTAACAAAACTGGTTAATGAACTGTACGCCCGGGTATTTGCTTCCACCTATGGATTTAAAAGCATCGGACTGCGTTATTTTAATGTATTCGGCCGCCGCCAGGATCCTAATGGGGCTTATGCCGCAGTGATTCCGTTATGGTTTGGGGCATTGATCCGTAAAAACACGGTCTATATAAATGGGGACGGTGAAACCAGCCGAGATTTCTGCTTCATCGATAATTGTGTTCAAGCCAATCTGCTGGCAGCAACGGCCGAAGATAACGCCGCAGACCAGGTATACAATGTTGCATTTGGGGAGCGCACTACTTTAAATCAGTTGTTTTCATTGATCCGTGACCGCGTTACCAATGAACTGCCGGACCGCGCTGGTGTAACCGCAGAATACAGGGATTTCAGGCAGGGAGATGTTCGCCACTCCTTAGCCGATATATCCAAAGCCCAAGACCTTTTAGGATACAGCCCACAATACTCGGTTCAGGACGGCCTCGATAAGACAGCGCTCTGGTACATGAACCATTTGAATAACAGCCATAGGCCGACCTGACATATCAGTTGCCAGGCACAGCCCACAACAAAGTTTAAAAGATCTTGGTAACTTACCCAGACTTTCTTATAAATCCGGAAGGAGCATAATGCGTTTTTCCATTGGCATTCTTACAGTCTTATTTTCATTATTAAACTTTTACATCATGCCGGCCGAGGCTTTGTCTCCGAATGAAGTACTTGTCATTGCCAACCGCAATGCCGCTAAAAGCGTAGGTCTTGCCACCTGGTACATGGAGAGACGGCAGATCCCCAAGGAAAATCTGTTGATGGTATTCATAACAGACAAGGAGACCTGTTCTCGTGACGCTTATTTGAAAAAAATCGTTCCCCCTGTCCGCCGCGCCCTGGAAAAAAACCGAAAAATCAATGCGATTGTAACCATGTATGGACTGCCGCTAAGAATTTCCTCTCCAGGGATGACAAAAGGGGAACAAATCCAGATGGACCGATTGACAGAGCAGAAGAAAAAGATTGATGCGCTGAAAGAAGAAATCAGTCAATTAACCGAGGGGCAAAAAAAAACACTGAAGCAGATAAATAAAAAATTCCAACAATTCAAAGCTTCCACGGACAAAGTGGCAGCCCTTGATTCTGAATTAATGCTTGTCAAAAAAGACAATTACAAGCTTAATTTCTGGCTGCCCAATCCTTTTTTCTTGCCATGGCGCTCCCCAAAAACGTCCATCAGCAAATCAGACGTAATCATGGTCAGCCGTCTTGACGGGGCGGACGCAAGTATTGTCAAACGGATTGTAAATGATAGTATTGAAGCAGAAAAAAAGGGATTGTCAGGTACTGCCTACTTTGATGCCAGATGGAAGTATCCGGATCAAAAAAAAGTTTCCGGATATAAACTTTATGATAAATCCATCCATAATGCAGCAAAGCGCCTGAAAAAAGAGGGGGTAAAGGCGGTGTTGGATGATAAGCAGAATTTGTTTCAGCCTGGAGACTGCCCCAATGCTGCACTTTACTGCGGGTGGTACAGTTTAGCCAACTATGTGGATGCCTTTACCTGGGAAAAAGGAGCGGTTGGGTTTCATATTGCAAGCTCGGAATGTATGACTCTAAAACGCAAAGACAGTAATGTATGGTGCAAAAAAATGTTAGATAAGGGCATTGCTGCCACTATTGGTCCTGTTGGAGAGCCTTATGTTCAGTCATTTCCGCTACCGGAAATATTTTTTGATTTTCTATCCCAAGGCAAACTGACCTTGGCCGAATCCTATCTGGTCAGCCTACCGTATCTGTCCTGGAAACAGGTTCTTGTTGGAGACCCTTTGTACCGAATAAAAATACACAAATCAAATCATAATACGCCCCAAATGAACAGATAGCCCCTTTAAAAGAAATAGACAATCCATAACTTTATGAAAACCTCAATGGTTTCAAGACCTTTAATGAGAAACTTTTTTTATTATCCGATTTGTGCAAAAATTTTATCAAGCATAAATAACGCTTTGTTTTCCCAAGAGTGCTCATGAATAAATTGACGCCTTTCTTCGCAATTCCCGGTAAGTTCTTTCCCTGATAGAATCTGAGTAATAGCCTTGCGCCATTCATCCTGGCCTGAGTGGATATGAATCCATTGGCTAAGTGATACGACTTCAGGAAGGGGCGTTGAGATTACAGGTTTGCCAGTAGCGATATATTCTTTAAGCTTTAACGGATTTATCGACTCGGTAAGTGCATTCATTTTGTATGGCAGCATACAAATATCCCACCCGGCAACAATAGCTGGCAAACTTTGGTAAGGCACAGGCCCCGTAAAATAGACATTTGGCTCCTTTTCAAGAAGGGTTACATCTGTCACTACATTTCCGGTTATGACAAAAGAAACATCAGGATGATTTTTTGCTGTATCAGCCAATAACTTTTGATCACTTCTATCATCAAATAGTCCAAAGTATCCGACAATGGGACGGGGAATATTGTCTAACCAATGGTGATTTCGATCAGGCAGATTACTGAAAAGCTCGACATCTACTCCGTGGGAAAAAGAGAAAACAGGTTTTCCATACTTTTTCAGCTTCGTAAAAAGAGTGTCTGCTGTTGCAAAAAACAAATCACTTTTTGATATAAGGGATTTTTCCATTTCAATTATAAGCTGTTTATCATGCCCCGGCCACTCTGAAAAATCATCAACACAGTAATAAACAATTTTACTTTCATCCAATAAACCTGCATAATCTTCGCCATTCGGTGCAGTTATAAGATAAATAAGATGTTTATACGATTGTTGCGTACGCATAAAACGCTGAATTGCCCGCTGTACTGATACCTTATTAAAATACCGTAAACAGCTAATATTCTGAAAAGGCAACATCAATGGTTGAATGACAGTAAGTTTATCAGGAAACTTTTGGGGAGATGGATGTTTGGCAGTACGAGAAAACATTCTACGAATTTTATGAACAGCTTTATAAATATCTGTTTTCGTCAGTTTCGGTGTTCGCATCCCTACGGTGTTGATCCAAAGGGTACGATATCTGGAACCAATATATCTAAAAAGATGTTGGCAACTAGAAGGATGTTCGCCCCAATCGTCAGAAAAAACTATGAAAAAAATTTCATCCAATGAAAACATTCTACATTACCATAATTATCTATAGTTCCGGTCATATGACTTTATGCTTTGATCAAAAACATGTAGCATACTCGAAATCCTTGAAAAATTAACGAATCGTACCCGTTTTATCTGACTGTCCCTTTAGGATTTAACGCTCTTCCCTCGAACGTTTAAGCTTTTTCTGACTTACTGGCCGCTTACTTGCTAATTTTACAACACGGGCATCTACTGCAATGCTGCCCTCATTTATCACCAAACCTTTTTCAGAAAGCCATGCCCCACAGTAGAAACTGGGGGCTTGATTGTTAACCGCTCAAAGCGGTCTTTTAAAAGCGCCTAAAGGCGCGGTTTAATCAAACAAATAGTATTACCGCTTGTTTAAACGTCCTCCGAAACGTCAGAAGGTTGCGTAGTCCGGCGAAGGTTCATTGGCCTCCCAAGGCTAAAAATAATCTAAACGCATTGCTGTCATTGATCTATCTTTCTAATTCTTAGTCCGAATCTATTGTAAACCATTTTAGCAATAAAATTAAGTCATTATATTTTTGATCAATTTCCCAACAAAAGTTATGCACAGTTCTCGTGCTATCACCATCAATGAAATTAAATTTATCCAATCTGTTGTTTGTGATAATTGTGACAAAAGAAAACCTCTATATTCAAAAAACCTCCATACAGAATGGCCAGGTCGCAAAGATATGACATGCAAAGAACTCTTTTTAACGACCACGAATATAGTGCTTCCAGAGCCAAGTGACCTCTTTGGTAGAGATTAATCCATCAGGTAAGTAAGAAAAATTTTTTCTTAACGATTTTGCTTTCGCTGCAAATACATCATTGTTCAATTGAATAGATAAATAAAACAACAGATTGCATATATAAATTCTATTCCTCGGATTATAGCGGAAGAAATTGAATAAAACATTGATTAAAGATGGGCCTGATGTTGCAGTCCTTGAGTAAAGGAGAATTTTCACCCATTGTTTGAACCAGCAGAACACATTCCCTTTTGTTTCAAATCTTTTGCAGAGTTCTATTACATCTGTTCCCTGATAATTTGTCAGATGTTGAAGTTCCCATAAAACTGCACTCGTTAGCCACTTTTCGACCAGAATTTTTTCCGTTTCATTAATCTCTGTTCCGTTTGAAAAAAATATATCCATCTTTAACCGTGCAGCCTTATCAATCAATGTAAGCATTTTTTCTGTGGCATCAAAATGAATAAAACCTTTATTGTCCGACAACAACTTTCTAATTGCTTCAGGCCTTTTCGAATAATGGGAAACATAATCCCCTGTGGCAGCGAGCAGTGAACCGGCCAAGTCGAGTAAAATTTTAATATAATGGTAATCTACGCGATCAGTATCGCCTTCACATTTTAAAATCATCAACTCTATTGTCCGGTTAAGGAGAAGTTCAAGAGCATCTTCCCTAGGGATCATTTCTTTATGAAAAAGTGGGCGCTTGAATTCCAATGCGGGACCAAAAACCGATATGCAATTCAGCGTCAAATCATAGGTAAATATCGATGGTTTAAGATCGTTGTAAAAATAATTTTTTCTTACAACACCAATATCCACTTCAATTTCAGAGCGAAATTTTCGGCTCACCTGTTTGCTAATTTCACCTTTTATCAGACTGCATTTTTGGACTAATATACCCAGTCTTGTATTGCGTTTAGACAAAAGCAGGAACTCAATATCACCTTTGAGAATGTAACCGTCGCCTTTCTTTCTAACGCTCGCCTCTCCACGGGACAGACTTCCGGTTAAAATGATATTCATTACAGGTAATATGTGACATTCTATTGACAGGAGTCTGATGGTCTCTTGCAGCACCTCATTAAGCCAGAGGTTTGCTGCTTTATCCGCACAAAGTTTATACATCAGTTCTGTTGAAGGCGGGTCTGATAAACAGTTTTATTTGCTTGTGTAACAGGGGCAAGATAATTTCCGAAACAAGAACTATTTAAATGAGGAGAAACTGTTTCCGGCAAGGTTCTGAAACCGAATTCATCTATTATTGACTTATCACAGGCCTGTCTCCCGTCATAGGCGTTATCCAGGGCCGTTACCAACCCGAAATTATAGACTTCCCAGTAAAAGGGAGTATTATCTTTCCATTGCCAGATATGAATGCCGATTCTAAAAAAATCGCCGTTTGGCGATTTTTCCTGAAGAGTCTCCTCCAGTTGCTGAGCGTATGCTTTACCCCTTTCTTCCTGCGTAAGAAAAGGACCCTGCTTATTCATATAATTGACCCTTTGAAACGTATCCCCAATTTTAACGTGCTTTTTTAATTCACTATAGGTTCCATGGAAATATCCATATTCTCGAATACGTACACTATTCTCGGAAAGCCAGTCTCTTTTTTTTGCTCTGTAATATTGTGGTAAGTTGCGATTTTCTCTGGAAATGGTTGGTGGCAATCCGGAGAACTGTAAAAGGGTATCATGTACGGGAGAGAATCTTTTATCAATTCCCCATGGAATCTTACAACCTTTAAAATTTAGGGTAAGAGTTTTAAAAATATCGTTCGTTTCTATGTGGGTAATTGAACAGGTAAACCCCAAGGGACTGTCATTTTCCGCTGTGAGATACCCCAACATATTCCAACTATGAAACGGGCGGTTCAAAAAATCAGACCAGTACCCCGCCTTGTCGTCATTTTGTACAACAACAATATCCGCATATACTTTCGAGCTGACTGGATCTTTCAAACTCCTGTAAACGTAATCACGGGGGGTATTTAAATTGTTAGTTGCTATGAGGTAGGGAAGCTTTTCTTTAAAGGAAGTATATACATCTTTATACCATTTGCGCATCAGCAATTCGGCAAAATCATCCAAATCTTTATATTGTGCCTTGGTCTTTCCGATAGCGCGATTACAAAACCAGTATTTTCCAAGATTTTTTCCATTTTCATCAAGTACCCCATTCCCTATACCCCATCCACCGTTAGAATCCCATGATGTATATCGTGTTTCCCAGGCTTTATTTAATTTTTTCAGGTCTACATATCTCTTTTTAAGGAAATCTCTTAAGGCGTATTTTGTATATAATTTTGAATCTTCATAAACAATTGGTCCTCGTAAACCAAAGGGATCTTTGTTTTGATGGGCATCAGCAGCCATGGCAATAAAACCAAGATGAGGATGTTGTTTATTAACCCCCCTCATTTCATCAGTTTGATCCATAAAAACGAAAGTTATCCATGGCGAACCAAGAGGAATTTTTTCTGCTGCCTCCATCTGACACATTTTGAATTTCGGGTCAAAAACATCAGGGAATCTACCACCATTACCTTTCTTGAAATTGGCTGCAAAAATATTTTTAATTTTCCATTTTTTCTTACTGTGCATGGCATTAGCCCCTGCCCTGTTAGTAATAAGCATAGGAAGCTGATTTTGTGATAGTGTACCGATTTTCGGGGGAATGAATTTTTTGTTTCTTATCGATGCAGAAACAGGAGGATAAGAAAAAGTTCCAAGCTGATTAAAACCCCATATTCTTAATCGTTCTCGTACATAATAACCCCATCTATCCCTCCAGTTATCATCCAGTCCATCAGTCTCTTTGGGCGAAGTTATATATTTCTCTTTTACATGATCTCGGTAAAATAAACCTTCCAAATCTTCATCGCTGCTCAAATTGACGGCGCCAACAGCAAGCATAAAAAAAGGATGCCCCTCAGGAGTTACAAGCCACCAATGCTTATTGTACTTAGTTGTGTAAAAAATACTTTTTGCTGGAAAGCTAAGCCCTTTATAACCTCCATATTGATCGAACTCTTCTTTATCAGCCGCAGAACAAAACATTGTCGACAAAAACAAAAGAAAAAAAAGAGATAATAAAAAACTTTTTATCAGCTTTAACCCTTCGACTATTCCATCTATTCCCTCGATTAAAACAAAAAACAAAAAAAATCTCATTTTATTAGCTACCATGAAAAGCTCCTTTTTCTCTTATCACTATTTCTTTTCTTATGGTGTGTATGATGCAAAGCATCATCCATATCACAGCACCTATAAGAAAAAAGACTTGTTGAAAGACACCAAGGTCCGTGTGGAAAAAAATAAGTACAATAAAAGGAATGATGCAGACAATGGGTAAACCATTAAAAGCAATAAAGTCTGAGATACTCACCTGTAAATACTTGAGGACCATAGAAATTTGCACTGTAAAAGATATAATTAGCGTGATGGCAATACAAATAGCCATTCCAGTTTCGTGAAGAGCCCTAAATGTGGGCAAGAAAAAAAGCGCCAATCCAAGCATACTCACACCGTTTGCGATTGCAGAATACTGGGGCTTGCCTATTCCTGCCAGGCAACTATGGTTGATTCCACTGAGCATCAATACTATAGATGCCCACACAAGCCATTTTAAAGTTGGGGCAGCAGGGAGCCAGTTTGATCCCATTAGAAGAGAAATAATGCTGTCCGTATACAAAGTAAAAACAATAGCAAAAGGGAACATAAGAGCTGAAATATATTTCAAGGATTTGAAATAAGTGGAAATAATATCCGTTTTATTTTTTAACATGGAAAAAGCAGGAAACATAACGCCTCGAATACCTAGCCCAAATTGAATCGAAGGATCATAGGAAAATTGCCTTGAAATCTGATAAAACCCAAGGGATGTTAAGCCGCATGTTTTAACAACAATAAGGCTGTCAGCCCATTCTCGAAAAAATGCAAACAAGTTTGCCAGAAAAATTGATCGTCCATATCCGAATAATTCTTTCGTTTTCCTAAAAGAAATTTTAAATTGTGGTTTAAAAGGATAAACCCAATATGAAACAACGACTACGACTGTTTGAGAAATAACAACTGAAAGAACAAGTGCCCAGACGTTTTTAAGCATAACAGCTGCTACCACTCCAGCAATGAACCCCGCAATAGCTCCTGAAAGTCGCCAGCAGAACTCCACCTTTAAATCAAGTCTTTTTTTCAATTGTATAACTGCCGGGTTAATTAAACTTTTTACAAAAGCGATGAGCCCGGTAGCCTGAATAATGATGCCAGCTTGTTCATTAGAAAAAGCGATTTTCGCAATTATATTGCCAAATAAAAAAAGGAGGGCGGCCAAAAGAGTGCCTCTACAGATCTGAATTCCCCAAGCTGTATTCAGATACGGGCTTATATCACCTTTTTTATGGATTAATGCTGCACTAAATCCACTTTCTGAAAGGACTTCAAGCCATCGTAAGGTAACGAAGGCGATACCCATGAGACCAAAATCTTCAGGCTTTAAAAAACGAACCATTACTGCGGCTTTAAACAAGCCAATCAAATTTGTCGCAGCCAAGCCAAGGGAAAGCCATGTGCCACCTTGAAAAATTTTTTTTAAAAAAGAACCATCTCCTGAAAAAAGAAAGCTCTTAAAAAATGTATGTAATTTTTTTATCATGCTTCGTCCAATGCGCTGTCTTCACTTGCTGCCGATGGTATCGCAGCTATAATTAAGGCAAGAGCGAAACACAACCATAAAATTTTCTCATATTCCGCAGACAAAAAAACTACTCCAATGAGATACCCCATGAACCCTATCAGAATGGCACGGCAATATATTTCAAGTTCGCTTTTCCTTTCATCTCTTTGTTTCAGAGATCTGATCTTTTTTTGAAACTGCCGGATACAACAGAAGCACATCCCAAGAAAAGGAAAAATTCCTGTCAACCCAAGCTCAGTTAAAACTTCCAAGTAGGAGTTATGAGCCATTCTGCTCAACTGTTTATCCTCAAAAAAATCTCCTGATTCAATTTTATAGTTTCCGGGACCAATTCCAAAAACCGGTTTTGTCTTAAAAAGTTCCCATCCAATTTCTAAAATTCTAACTCTATGCTCTGTAGAGACACGAGCACCCGTATTTGTATTGTTGAATCTTTCTTCAAGATTATTGGGTACCACAGTGACTAATGTAGTTATTGTAATTATGAACACAATAGCATTCCGTATTTTATTCTTTGAAGTCCACCACAGATAAAATACGGCAACACCTATTCCAAGTATTCCGCCCCGAGATCCTGATAGTATGAGCCCAACAGAATTCAAAATAGTGCTTCCATAAAAAAATAATGATCTTTGCTGTCCATTTTTACCCAATACCAGAGTCAAACCAATGATGAAGACTGCTGCAATGGCGTAATAATTTGAATCCCCAAATGTACCGCCGGGCCTTCGCATCCCGCCAAGATATTGCTTAATAATCCATAGAGTAGAAAAATCCATTGAAATAATTAGAATATAAATTATTTTACTAATTTGCTTAGTATCCTTTACGAGAAATATAGTACAGGCTACAAGAAGAAGGGCAGAGACGAACCGAGGACCGTAGCGCACATTAAGCGGGACACAATTCAATAAAGAAGAAATTAAAAAAGCGAATACAAAAAATGTGAAAAATGCAAGCATTGATTTTGATATTTTTGATTTTCTATTAGAGCCGCAATGATTCCAAATGCCATAAATCAAAGCTATCCCTCCGGCTATTTTCACAGTGGTAAAGCCACCTATTTCAGCAGAAAGTATGGGATGAGTATTGAACGCAAATAAAAAAATCATTAAATAATAAAAAAACATATTCTATTTTTCCCTGTCAGATACCCAAATCTTTTAAGTCTTCAGGCGGGCCGGCTTTTTTCAATTATTTTGAGCTGGGATCACTCTTTCAATCAAGATCTCGCATATAATTACCGTCTTAATGCCCGGCTAATTTCGTTATTGAATTAATCAAAAAACTTAGCGTACTCCGTACCGTCAAAACACCGTTTCACTTCGGAATAATTTTCTATAATATCAAGTAGTCGAGTTGGGTTTGACTTTTTCAAAGAAGAAAAAGTTTCACATTTCGACAATCCGATAAAATTAAAAACTCCATCAAAAACCTTTTTTGGCTGTTCAACCATAGCTTCGTAAGTAACCCTAAAGTAGGGGATATTCAATAAATCCAACAAATTTATTGAAATATTGCGAAAGGCCTTCCTATATTCTATCATCATTTTCAATTCCGAAGGATTGATAGTTATTTTTTCTGTTTTTACTGGAACCTGTCTTGAGTGAAATTCACCTGACCTTTGCGCTTTCAATAATGATACCGTAGAAGCAACAATATTTGTTCTCTCCAAAAGAATATATTTGCACTGCCGGTAAGCTCTTAGAAAATGAACACTTTCAATATTTCTCACCAATTGTGTGAAGGTTATCTTACAGCCGTTATTTACTGCCCCAGATCTTGATACAATCTGACTGAAAAAATTAATTTGCCGCCGCTGGTCACTGAAAATGGAGGCAAAAGATTTCTGTCCGTAAATCTCTCCAAACTCACAATTTTCAGGATGACAATTAAGGTTCTCCTGAAAATAGGTTGATCCTGATCGTGAATCTGCTAGGATGATATGAACATTATTTATATTGATGTCAGCAAATTCGTCACTTTTAAAATAAACTTCTGCATTTCTTGTAACTTTGATTGCCCGCTGGAATATATTCATCACCTGTTCTCCATTGCTATGTAAGGACTTTCCGCCACAGTTCCATTAGATAATTCATTCAAAAATAAATCTCATTTTCCTTTGAATTCCTTTGAAAAATCCCTTGCATGCATTAACACTGCTCTTAGAGTCATTCTCCTCGCAGGTCTTTCCCCTTTATTTTGAATGTATACTGTTGATCTGCATATAGACTAAATAGTGCATTAAAGATCACTATAATTGACATAAAAATAAAAAATACCTGAACAAAGCCAAACAGTGATGAAACGATTAGTAGAAGATTAAATATCACCCCATAGCCAGACAAAAAAAGCGCATAAAAATATTTAACACCCATTACAATTTTGCTGTTATAAGTAATTGCACAATTATTTATGTATTCCAAGATCACTGAGTAACAGTACTTAATATCTTTACGGGAGGAAGAGATAATTCTTTTATCCAAACGATTCATAATATTTAAAGACATAAAATATGAGGCTCCCGCACCCAAATAAAAATAATTCATTCCACTATTGACACTAACACAATAGCCAAGGCCCAAATATATGCCAGGGTAAGTAAGTCTATGTGTTAGGCAATCTAAAAATATTCCAAGGGCAGTCGATTCATTTCGGTACCGACAAACTTCTCCATCAGAATGGTCTAAAATCCAACCTAGCAAAAGCAACCCTCCTCCGATTGCCGTATACCCCAAAAACAAAAAAAACAATGCAGAAACATTTATAAAAAGCATCAGAACCGTTGCTTGAAGCCCAGAAAGCCCTAAAAGTATCAATAATTTAGTAACATAAATTGATACATATGGATGAATTATAGCTCTACTAATAAAAGGTATTTTCCCATATTTGTCTGGGTCTTTAAAACATATTTCTCTTAACTCATTGATGCTTTCTATCATGATTATTCCCTTCTAAAAGTTAGGCTCATAAGAGCTCAATATCATAAAGCAAAAGCTTTGAATAATTCAATTTTTCCAAATTTTGGTTACCCAAAAGGCATGTCATTCAGAAAATGATAAATGCTTATAGTTTCCTAATTTTTTACAACTGGCAATATTTCTGATGTTGATTTAGGTTCTGTTGACATCTTAGCGTAGGCATATCAAAGCGGCTGGGCACGGGACCTCTAACATTCGGAGAATCAGGCATCTTATCAAAGCGCCAGTTTAACTTGTTGGTTTAGGCCGCTCTCTGCATGTATAAGATACCTTCAAGAAAACGCGGGGACCTCTCTTGTCGTCCAATGCGGACGGACATAGTTGTAAATTATTTTATGAACCTCCAGTGTGCTTTGTAGGTCCTTTACCGTTTTTGCATAACTGATTGTTTTTCTCCTGAAGGTACTATTCGTTCGCCTGATTGCAGCGTTTTGAGCCTCAAGGTGGTTGGCATGGATTTCGGACTCCTTTAAATCTTGAGGCGTATCAAGATATTCTCGCTGTGTAGCTTGGTATTTTGGGCGCTTACGGCCTTTTTTGTGTTTTTTATCCCCTTTGTTTTTAACACGGACTCAGACTCCTTTAGGAAGAACCCCGGGAGAACTCCCCCTTTTGCCAGTTTGAAAAACCTCGGAACATAATTCAAAAACCATATTACCATATCGTCTTTCACCATCTGAAAAAAACGATAAATCATCTGTATGATCGATATACCCGCATACGGTTTTCATAACTGATTTGAATAATGATGTATCTTTTTTCCCACATCGTTTAGACAATAAATCGGCTGATTCTTTCCATACATAATGACCGCTGTCCAGCCTTCGGATTCCAATGGCATTGTCCGTTTACCGACAATGGTGTAGAGCCCATCTCCTTCAAATGTCAGAGATATAAATTCATGACAAAAACCATATAGCAACAATGTGGATTTCTGGTCGGCAAATCTATTTCCCCATAGTGCAATGCTACTTTTGTTTAATCTCAAGACCCTGCCAGTTGCTCGAAGCCCAAGTCCTTCACCGCGAAGTCTCAATGCAGATGCAACCTTGCTGATTGGAGTTTTAATATTATTCGTGGCTGTATTGTGGGTTTCTGAAAACAAGCCTTTACAATTCCGACAGATATATACATATACAGTTTCCGGATTCCATTGTGTATGGTCGGATAATGCTTAAAAACCGATGTGTCAGATGAGCAGCAGTATGGGCATTGGAGTAGGGTGGTTTTTTTCATAACCGCTGTTAATCACATCATCCATATAATATCAATCCTCATTCAAAAGGAATGTACGTTCAACGGTTCAGACCCAGTGCCTGAAAAGGTCTCTTATAGACAGTCCGTCAAATGTCCACAGAACCTATATTGTTTCTAAAATAGCCCTTTTTATATCCCGAATATGTTTTGGTGGCGCTTTCGGTACTATATTAGCCAAATAAGAAGCCTCCATATCTGGATCATCTGGAGAGAACCCATGCATACCCTGAACAGGAGTATAACTCATATAACTTGGGCAAATCAATGTTCCGGGTTGCATAAGAAATATAATTTCACCAAACCTTCTATCTTCAAAAAAAGCGCCTTCTTCTTTCAGTATTGTATCGCTGACTATATTACCGTATTCAAGTTCGAATAATTTCTGAGTTATAGCGTCTCTGCATTTTGCGTTCATAAACCAAAAACGTGCCATGGTTGAATCATACATCACAGCATAATCCTTACCTTCTGTGAATCCAAGTTCTTTGATGGTTGTTATCATATCGACTGTTGATTTTATAGGTACCATGCCATGGTCGGAAAATATATGAAGAACAATGTTGCAATAATGTTTTTGAGCGTTTTCGACCAGGTTTGTAACTTGTCTTTCATACCACCTTATCTTTTGTTTCACCTTTTCCGGTTCATTTACATGAGCATGGAGGAAGGCGTCAAGCTGACACAAATAAAGATAAAAAACATCAGAAGTTGAATTAATTATATCGTTATTAACCTTTGAGAATATATGCTCATCTGAAGCCCCCTGAACATAGGAATACACCTTGTATTTCTTCTGAATCCTTTCCAAATCATCAAAAATAGATTGATTACCTATCAGCCCACCAGGAGAATAAATATTTCTTTTTTCACAGAGATCAAATTGAGGGAGATATTTTACAGGAATTGCAAAGTCGCTGAAATACCCTCTATGTTTTGCCATTCTCCGTGAAAATTGTCGAATAAGGAATCTAGAATATCTATTTTCTTTTAGTAGTTCAGGTACCCATTCAAACCGTTTCAACCACTTGTAAGGAGAAGTCTGAGGAGAATAATAAACAGAATTCCAAAGCTCCATTTTATCCCCGGACACGCCTGAAAGTACTGTCGGCACTGCCGAACTGCTGAAACCAAGAATGGTCCTCAACCCTGTTCTATAATCAGCGATGTCGGAAAACGCTTTATATTTTTTTACAAGTTCCCATCCCAAAGCATCAATAAGTATTGCAATCACTGCTTTCTTTTTTTTTCGGGCACGCGTATCATCCAACATTGATAGACCTCGGTATTTGTCTTTGTACTAATTTCACAGCTTTTTTCAAGGTGATTGCACCAAAAACACTTAAAAGCATTCCATACAAAAACAATTCAACGATATTGATATGTAAAAAATAACATAAAGCGACCAATACACCACCATGGATCAAAAAAAAACAATAACAATAGCTCTGAATTGAAAACAACTTATTCTCCATATAATTTTTATTATTTTTTCTGCCCGGGAGAACTGGATAGCGAGTAGATATTAAAAAACCGATAGCAAATGATAAAAAATAATATTCTTTATGCAACCACAACGAAAAAATACAGGACCCAATAGCCCAAACTATGATTTTAAAGTATAAGTTTTTATATAAAGATTGGAAATATGTAAACAGATAGATAAGAAGTATAAAAGTGATATACCAGGCAATCACATATACTTTATTCTTTAAAAACATATTCCCACCCCAAAAAGTAACTAAATCCTCCAAAAGCGTGGTTTCCTTATAAGAAACAACCCGATTTGCCAACAAGACAGGTATGATGACCAACCAGTATGGTAGCATTATCGAAAACACCCTTTTTTTTAACCACTGATAACGATCTAATTTCACGTTAGATGAAAGATAACCAGTTAAAAAACAGAAGACCAAAATAGAAATAAAATCGATGTTGTGATTGTTGACTCCAAATTGACTTAAAACATGAAACATATATATACCAAATGTGGCAAATATTCTCGCAAGGCTTAGTGTTAAAGAAATAATTTTCACGTCCCTCTATTCAAATTTACAACGCTGATGGAGTAAAATATATAGTTTGTTAAAATTAATTCATTTCCGGCCAGCATGATCCCATCTACCCAAATCGTTGCTGCGAATAACTTTAAAAAAAGCAAGAATAGGCTGTATTATTGTAATAATAATATTTCGAAATCTGGAAATAGACAAAAAAGAGAGGACTAAAATCAAAAAAAAACAAACGACAATGTAAAAAGGAAAAAACGCAAGAAAGAAACTGGTGATGACCAAAGGAGCCCAAATGGACACCATCCACCGGTTAATTTTATGGAGAAAAACAATGCTCAAAAGAACAGGAGAAAGAAGTAGTCTTTTAAATAATCGAAATACAACGTCCATCCCGCCAGCCATAACCCGACATCGTTTGTGCAGCTCTGTTTCTTCATCAGTGCGGTGACAACTGACGATACTTTCCTGGCATTGCATGCTCCGCCAACCACCTAACAGAATTGAAATAGGTATCCATAGATCGTCCGCCATGACGCCTGTCGGGATAGTTTCAAATGCTTGCTTTCGAAATCCATATAGCCAGCCGTTGAATACAATAAGCTCTCCATTTTCTGACTCTTTTTCCCTGATAAGAAGGTCTATAGACCAATATCTCTGCTGAACAGATTTTTCTCCTAAATCGTATAGCGGCACAGAAGATATACAACCCAATGAACGGTTGCTCTGAAACATGTCGATAAGCGCATGAAGAGCAAACGGGTGCAGGATGGTATCACAGTCTGTTGACAATATACATTCCCCAGTACTTTGCTGAACAAGGCGGTTGATAGTTTGACATTTCCCAACATTGCTGAAGTCAAAAACTTTCCAGTTGGACAGTCGGTGACGGGCAATGAATTCATTTGCAATCTTAACAGTGTTATCTGTGCTGCCATCAGAACCGATAAGAACCTCATAATCCAGCATCAGTTCCTCACTTCTTTCCTTCAAATTGCTCAATTTTTCTTCAATGCATTCTTCCTCATTGTAAGCAGGCAAAATGATAGATACTTTTAATATCGATTCGCCTTTATAAGCATCCTGTTTATGTTTTACAGCAGACATCAAGCTGATACACCAAGGCGAAAAAACAATAAGCGCAATAAAAAGGCAGCTGATAATAAAAAGTGCGATCATCATTTAAAACTTACAGACTCAGGTTATCCTTTTAAAAATTCATATTTGATCGTGTTGTCAATTGCCTCTGCCAAGCTGTAAGGAGCCCTAAACCCTGTTGCAAATAATTTATCCCCATTTAATGTAGTATGCTCACAAAATTTCTTAATCCGGATGGAACTGACGGGAAACTCCCTGTGGGTAATAGTAGAAAGGAGGTCAAAAAAATAACCGACCATCAGGCCAAAAGCGTAGGGGAATCTGAGCAACCGCCCTTTTTTCTTCAGACTTGCCCTTGTAATTTCAACCAGCTCATTCATTGAGAGATCTGGTTTGTCGGTGTAATTATATATGCCGACACCACTACCTTTGCTAATAATATAATCCATAAACGCGACAATGTTTTTAAGATATGCCACGGATTTTTCATTCCTGCCGGAACCAACCATTGCGAAGCGGTTACTGTAAATCTGGTGAAATAGATTATATACATTTCCTCGATTGTTTTCTCCAAAAACCACTGTTGGACGTAATATAATCAGATCAGATTCCGGATATTCTTCTGCCCATTTAAGCAACGCTTGTTCTGCCTGATATTTACTGTGCCCATAATCGTTAAACGGATCCGGGGTCATGGTCTCAACAACTTCCCCCTTATCTAGGCCATATACAGCAGCGGTACTGGTGAAAAGTATTTTTTTAATTGTGTTGGCCTTTGCCGCAGCTATAACGTTTTTAATCCCTCCTACGTTTACATCGTAATAAAGAGAGATCGGTTCAACGTTATCGGCATGTTCTGCAGCGAGGTTAATGATAAGATCGCACTCTTTTGATGCTTCAATAACAGCTTCAAGATCCCTGATGTCCCCTTGAATACATAATTCCGGAAACTGAGAACTTTTTTTCAAATCTAATATTACGATGATATGTCCACGTTTCAAAAGCATGCCCGTTAATTCGGTCCCTATGAACCCGCTTCCGCCTACAATTAAGATTTTCATTGTTACTCCTGTGTTCTCGGGGTATTTTTACTTTTTCTCAATTTTTCTTTCCAGCACAGCTTCATAAAGATTTTCTAATTTCTGCAGCTGCCGTTTCATATCAAAATGTTTTTTTGCAAACTTCATTGCAGCGATAGACATTGTTTTTCGCAAATCAGGCGAGATTATCAGTTTTTCTATGCAACTTTTAAGTGCTTCTGTGTCTGCCACTGGTATCAAAAAACCGGATTCACCATTCTGGATAACATCCGCACTTCCGTCCACGTTTGTAGCAATAGATGGTATCCCCATAGCAGCACCTTCAATAAGAGTAAGCGGCATGCCTTCAAAAAGAGAAGGAAGAAGAAGTATATCCAGCAAAGCCATCAGTTCCGGGATATCTTCCCGGAACCCCAGAAAATGCACATTATTTTGTATTTGATCCTGATTCGCTTTTTTTCTAAGAAAACGCTCAAGACTTCCCTGGCCAATAACCAAAATATGGGTATTGGGGAAACGTCTAATCAGGTCTGGTAAAACTTTGAACAAATATCGATGCCCTTTTTGTTCTTCAAGCCTTCCAATGATTCCAAGAATAGTTGCTTCGCCTGGCAGTCCCAGCTCATTTTTAAGTTTTGCTATATTCTGTGTGGAAACGCCTCTATGTGAAAAGGAATTCAGATCGCACCAATTATGGATCGTACTCACTTTTTGAACCGGATATCTTTTTTCATTAATGAAATATTCTGCGACAGGCGTACTTACAGCAACCATTTGATCAACCAAATTGCTTATCAGCATATCTATCCCATTGGGGATCACCTTTTTGAATCCAGACCGCCATCTTTCAACAAGGTGACCGGTCTCAATGACTGCAGGAACTCCGGAAAAAACCGCTGCCGGTGCTCCTACTCTTGTTGCATTATACAAATGACAATGCAGGATGTCCGGTTTAAGGTTACGAAGAAGAGTAATGAATTCCATAAAAGGACGATAACTAAAGCCTTCAATTTGCTTCACAGGAAAAATAGTATATCTATCTTCTGATGTTAAATGGAAATGGGGTGCCAATTCGAGGGGACAGATCAAAAAAACTTCAAATTTTTTTGGATTCATTCCAATGGCTATTTCGGCAACATGTTTCTCAACGCCCCCAAACGAAACCGTATTCAAAAAGAGAGCAAGCCTCATTTTTTTTTTCATCAATGTTTATCCAAATGTTTAATGAATCTGTAAAATTAAATTTTGACAACTTGTCGGCTATAGCCAACTGAAATTATTAACAGCGATTTGGGAATTTTCGATTTTTTACAGGTTCATTAATGTTAAGCTAATCAATTACGAGTACGGTTGTAGAACACGTTGTTCGCTTAATTTGATATCCCACCACGAACCAAAGGACCTACAGTTGTTGCAACAGAAACTGGTAGTTTCTGCCAAAGCCGTATAAAAGGCTGCATTTTATCCTTGTTAGATGAATCCTTATACTTTTTACGATTCTGATTTTTCTCGACATGTAATGCTTGCCAGACAAGCGGCTCCGGTTTTGAACCCCACTGTTTTTTGAATTTATATGTGCCTTCTCCTGGAGTGGAACGACCGAAATCAAAAAACTCCATCTTCTGATCACAACAATATTCCAAAAGGGATGCATATAACAACATATTTGGAGAAAATCTATTATATTTTCTAAGACTTGAAGCCCAAGGAATTTCAACCTCTCCTTTATATGATATAATAACGCCCGCAGCTACAATAATCTTATTATATTTAACAATGCCAATCCTCGCTTTGTCAGTGAAGTGCTCAAAAATTTTCTTAAAAAAAAGTTTACTGTGGACCGGGCTTCCAAGGTCACGCATATTTACTTTAAAAACATCGTAAAATGCATCAACAAATTCTCTGCCGCCTATAGAAAAAGTCATTCCAGCTTTCAATGGGCGTTTAATCTGGCTACGTAACTTTGATGGGAATGATTTAAGTAATTTTACCCCTGAATCGGGTAGGCTCTTCACCATACGAACTTTTTCGTGTTCCATGAGTTCGCTGGTTGAAATTTCCAGATTATTGAAAGGTTTATCTCTCAAATCAACAAGTTTTACTTTCAATTTTCCAGCCAGATCGACAGCTGCGTCCATGAGCAATCTTTCGGCTTCTCTTTCCTGCACCAAAGCCCCTCCATAGCTCAAATAAGGCATTGAAACAAGGCTTGATGAAAAAATTGGACTTTTAATATGTATCAATGGCAGGACACCAACCAGCAAGTCATTTCTTTGGGCACAAAAATAATAAGCGGGTTGATTATATGTGTCCAGAATGACCTTTTTCCAGGCAAAGAGATGACAATGACTTGCACGTGGATGTTTTGTTACAAATTTATTCCAACGTGCTTCGAAACTATCATCGACCAAGCATATTTTAATTTTGTGTTTGTCCTCACTAATCATAAAATAAAAGCCTATGCATCTTAAATCCTATTCAAGGTGCAGTTTTTCTAAAACCATTTTTGAACCAAAAAGCATTGCTAAGCCTATAATAAAGGTCACCATACCTGAAAATTCATGTAAAAAGCCCTTAGCAAATTGTTCTCCAAATAGAACTGAAAACCAAGCTGTGATAGAAAGCCTGAAAATGTTAACGATAACTGCAATTGGTATGGAGAAGAAAAAAAGTAAAATCTTTTTAATTTTTCCAGTTGACATAAAGAAAGCGAATGGAATACTCAAGGCCATCATAGTTGCTAGAGACCGGATTCCAGAACAAGCATCAACCACTTCTAAAGTAATCGTCGAAAGAATCAAAATATTTCCTTCCCGGAGAATGGGCATACCTGAAATTCGAATGACCTGTTCGGTCAGAAAGGAAGCAAAAAGTTGAAGCGGGAAAGCCACTTTATTCCAGATTATTCCAGGCAAAGGGATCATAAAAATTAAATATATGATAGGAATAAACAGTTTTAATGTAATGTCTTTGCCATAAAGAAAAAGGCTGATACCTAAAAAAAGAGTAATAATAGAAGTTCGTTGAAGAAAGTATTCTGAGCCAATCGTTCCAACAATTAGCTGAAAACAGGCCATAACAATTAAAACAAGCCCCCAATTGGAACTTATCGAGGGAAGCTTCTTCAATTCATCTTTTAAAAAATAAATCAAATAACCGGAGATAAAAGGAATAAGATAGCCGTGAGAATAGTTTGGGTTGATGCCCCAATCTTCATACAGGTTTTTCAAAATGGGAAAATACAGAAGAATAAAGCCGATGCCAAGAAAAACGAACGCTCCGTAAACAGTTTTAATTTTTGGCGTATCCATATTATTTTTCAAGCTTTTCTCCAGGAATGAAGTGCGAGGAAATTTCATTTATTTGAGAAATAAACTCAAATGTCTCATTGACGTTGAACTTTCCGCTGTTATCAGGATACGTAATGATTCGGATGAATGATCCGTCCCGACGCCCTGTAAAAACAGCATCAAGGACAAGATAAATCTTTTCCAGATATTCGGAAAAGATGACCCGGCCACGGTTAAAATACCAATAATAAGAATAAGTTACACTTCCATTATAGACCAAAGTAAGCTTCTTGATTTTATCTTTTATTCCGGGAATTCTAATGACTTCTTCTTTTATAATTTTTCTTCCGCCGCCCGGCATACAATGCAGAGGCGAATGATACTCGCCAGAAACCCCCACTGCTTCAAAGTAGCTGATGTACAAATTGATTGTATTGCCACTATTGGATATGTAATTCCAGTTTATATAGTCATCCACACCAAGCATAATTTCCACATCATCCGCCATATCAATTGATTCTACCTGATGCCAATCACCGATGGTTTTGGGAAAGTCGGATAATGGTTTCATAATTGGGGTCATTTTGACTGTATCGGTTTGCTGGAGGATTAAAAAAGTACACAAAAAGATGATCAGAATTAATAGGATTCTTTTGTTAAAATTTGTCATCTATATGCCTGAAAATTAATTGGTACGCGATTTTATATAATTTACACAAGAGATAAAACGACAGTTTTTAAAAGTTTCTATCATTTTTTTTAGCTTTTTAGCCGCTGACACCTGATTCACATAATGACGGAACTTAAAGGATCTGGAGGCCTGATTTACTTTTGGTTGATCCGGGTCAAACTCCCATGGATGAGAATAAAAAGTAAACGTCTTTTCTTTCTTTAGAACTTGGTTCATGCCTTGAAGAAATAGTACTAAAGGAAAAAGTCTGAAATAGCCACCGCCGCCAAGTGGCATAACTCTTCTACCCCAATTAAGGTTGCTGATTGGAATTTCATAAAAGGCGTTGTCTATTTTGAGACAGCTTTTTCCAATTTGATTTGGGGAAAGAGATATTTTGCCGTATCGGCCGTGCATTGCAAATGAATTGTAGCTAGAATCATACATGTAACCTGTTTTTTTTATAATTTTCAGTATGTTGTCATTGACTGCAAAGCTTGGGGCCCGAAATCCATACACAGCTTCCCCTGTTATATCTTCCAGCAGACTCTTAGCATCTTTTAAATCCTGCTCTAAAGCTTTTGGTGAAAGGGCCGTGCATAGATTATGATTTCTACCATGAGAGGCAATTTCATGGCCTCGTTGGGCTATCTTACGCATAAGGGATGGATTTTTTTGCGCAATCCACCCTAGAATAAAAAAAGTCGCCTTGGGTTTAAACTTAAACGAGTCTAAAAGATCAAGGATCAGGTCGATGTTCTTTTCAACCCTCAACGCCTTACTGTCCCAAGATGAAAAAGGAATATATTCTTTAAAGTTCTCAACCTGGAACCAGTCTTCCACATCAAAGGTAAGAAGGATGGTTTTCCGTCTTGTTTTCAAAGAATGCTCCTTCATTAATTAAAAAGCTGATCTTCCAGAGATTTTCTGCCGTTAATGCTATCCGCCCTGATTGGCGTTTCCGGGATCAGCCGGATCAAAAAAGTAACTTTATTCTCCTCATAGTCTTTACGGGAGTCATCATCGGAATTAAAGCTGGTATGGGATGCGTCTGCAGATAACTGAAGCCATTTGAGCGGATGCCAGGTCAGGCCCCCGCCAAACGTTGCCTTGTGATCCATACGGTCTACTGTGGCCTCCTGGAAGTCCTGAAGCTTATATGATCCATACAGACTGGATGATATATGTCTGGTTAAATCATAATTTAATTTAGCGCCCAGTTCATAGGTGATGTTATAGCCAAGGCTGGCCGAATCTTCATCAGATTCCTCATATTTGCTTTTAGCAGTGAAAGACAAAACCCCTTTGGGGCTGAAGTTAAATATTTTATATGCATTTAAGTCGATAAAAGGATCTTGAGAATCGTCATTCTCATTGTCCCATTGATGAAAAAGAACGCCTACGCCCAACGAAATACCCGAATCCTCCGTAATATCCCAGTCAATCCCCACGGACGGATGATAAATCCGGTGGTCGCCGTCGGTCCTGTCAGACAGATAATGACGATACTTTATATATCCGTCAAGGTGGCGGTTAAATCTTCGGATATACCTGATATCACCTGCAATGGTGGAATAATCGTTACCAGATGCAGTGCTGAAATCTTTATTTTCATATTCGGCGTTGACCTCGACGCCGTCAAGTGGAGTCATCCAGTATTTTATAAACGCTTTTGGTGAATAGCGATCATAGGTATCGGCATCTGTTGTTTTGTAATCCCTTGTATTATAGGTAAAGTTGGCTCCTATGCTGTTTTGGGCACTAAACGCTTTTTTGACTGAAGCATAAGCGGTATTGGTCTCGTACTCTCTATACACACCTGTGCTGCCCTGTTGATTAAATGTTTTTGCATAGGCATAGGACAAGCGAGCATTAACGGTTCTGCTCAACTGACTGTCTATGGATGCGCTTGCAGAGTGCTCCCAGGACTCCCCTTCCTCATTATCTCCATCCCCGTCATAAACAATATCAGCTTTTGCTTGGGTATGCCGTGTCAGTTTAAAGTTACCTGATAAATTTGCGTTATGGTCTAAACCATCCCTGTCATCCAAATTTTTAAAATCCTGATATTCCGGCTCATATTCAAGAAATATATTGGTTTTCTGAGTTAAAAGCCCAATGGAGAAACCCAGTCCGTATGAGGTAATCCATTCCTCAAAGGGATCCTTGTCCGTTTGAAAATAATTGTCGTTGTATTCTTCGGTAACGGTAAGGGTTGGTATAAGCTGGGTAACTATCCTGGCATCAGCATTTCCTAAAGGAATCAGTACAATAATCAATACCGCCACAAAATAAAGGCAGGATGGTATTTGAAGTTCAATATCAAGTTTCATCTTTCCTCCTTGCCTTACCGGATAATTGAGAAATCACGGCACAATGATAATGTCATCAGCCTTGAGCTGAATATCATTTTTTAGATTACCGTCCGTTATATCATCATAATCAATTTTGATCATTAGTTCTTTTCCCTGGTGCCGGCGGAAAAGAATGATTTCATCTTTTGAAGCCCACTCGGTAAATCCCTCTGCAAGAGCAAATGCCTGGACAACAGTTAATTTTTTTATCAGGTGATATTCACCTACTTTCTGAACCTCGCCCAGGATATAGTATTTCTGACTTCCCGGATTGGCTAAAGTCACAGTAACCGTTGGTGCTTCTACAAACTCGGCAAGCTTTTCCTGAATATCCTGCTTTAGTTCCACGGTGGTCCGGCCTGCTGCCTGAATATCATCTAGAAGGGGAAAGGTAATTTTCCCGTCGTTGCGGACAAATACTTTGTCAAACGTTAAATCTTCTTCTTTCCACGTACTTATTTGAAGAACATCGCCAACGCCTATTTTATAATCTTCAGCCGGCTCTTGTGTACACTCTTTTTCCTCTTCAACGATTTTCTTTTCTTTGGAAAAAGCTGGTGAAATTGTTAAAATAAAGCTTAATACTATCAATAATGACATAAAACAGCTAACATAGTGTCTGGACATAGCTCCGCCTCCTCGGTTACATTAATATTCCCGATTATTAAAATATAACTCATTAAAATTAAAACTTTTTTATCTTGCCCCCCTGCCAAAAAGAACCGTTTTAACAGTTTTCAAAATAATAACGATATCCAGAGCAAAGGACATATTTTTTATATAAAAAAGCTCGTAATTTAGTTTTTCGACAGCATCTTCCACAGTTGCACCGTAATCGTAACAGACCTGGGCCCATCCTGTTAGACCCGGCTTTACATTAAATCTCTGATCGTAGAAAGGGATTTCTTTTTCAAGCTGATCTGTGAAATATTTTCTCTCGGGTCTGGGCCCCACAAAGCTCATTTTTCCGGTTAACACTTCCCATAACTGGGGTAGTTCATCTATCCTGTATTTCCTGATGATTCGGCCGATACGGGTGATCCTTGGATCATTGTCCCCGGCCCAGACAGGGCCGGTTTTCTTTTCTGCATCCGCAACCATGGAACGGAATTTATGCATCATATACTCCTGCTTATCCTTGCCTACCCGGTCCTGGGCAAACAGAACAGGGCCTTTGGAATCCAGTTTAATCAAGACTGCCACAAGAAAGAGCAACGGTGAAAGCAACGTCAGCATGGTAAAGGAAAAACCAATATCTTCTACGCGCTTTAAAAATTCCTTGGTTTTTGATTTTCGGAAACCATGGGAAAAGATGAGCCACGAGGGGTTGATTTGCCGTACCAGGACTTTTCCGGTAAGCATTTCATAAAAAGAACTGCCCTCAACGACCTCAACACCTTCGGTTCTGCATTGAATCAGCTCCTGGATGGGGAAGCACCCTCTTTTTTCCTTCAGGGCCACAACAATTTTATCAATATTTTTCAATTCCGCCAGTTCGCAAATACGGATTCCTTCCCTGGGTAGAATAAGTTCCGCGGGAATGTCTTTGGACAAATTGGGGGTGTCATTATCAGGAATAACGCCAGTTACTGTATAACCGCAGTCTATGGTACCGCAAATTTTTTTATAGATGTCTTTTGCAAAACTGTTCGATCCAAGTATAATTATACGCTCGTTGAAGATGCCACGATTAAGAATCTCAATGTAGCAGATTCTCCAAAAAATAATAAAAATCATTAGAAAAAATATACTTAAGATATAAGCTTTCTGATCAAGAATAGCTAAAGGGAATATGTAATAAATGCAGGCCAGGGCAATTGAAGTAATTCCCAGTGCCTGGAGCAGCCGAATAGCCATTTCCGGCATTGTGGGGACCCTTTCAAAATCATAGAGGTCGTTGTAGTAGAGGCAGGCCTGGCAGATAATAGTGATCAGAGCTATTCTCAAAACCAGCATCAGATCAAAAAAAAAGGATTCCGATGAGGTCAGCAACCTGGTGGAGAAAAGAATAGAACCGAAAATAATGCACCCTTCAAACAAAGAAAAAAGCATATTCCTGATGGGAAAGTAATGTCTTAAAATCCTGATCATTTAGATCACTTCCGTATTTCAGCGTGGGTTCCGTATTTTCCGTACCCGTATTTTCCGTACCCGTATTTTCCGTACCCGTATCCGTATCCGACAGGTTTTTTAGAAAAATTTTTTATAACCCCTAAAATTTTGTCTCTTCCGTAAATATCAACAATATCCTGAATCTCTTTTATCCGGGTCCGTCCCTGTCGGACAACCAGGATAATACCGTCCACATATCTTGCAATGGCATTGGTTTCCGATGTTATATAGGGGGGCGGTGTATCAATAATTATATACCTGTCCGAGTACCGCAGTTTTACTTCATGGAGCATTCGACGCATCTGCTCAGATGATAAAAGCTCGGACGGATTAGGTGGAATCGGACCCGCCGGCAGGATGGTCAGTTTATTTACCGCTGTTTTTTTCAGCACAGAAGACAAGGGGATGCCTGAGGAGAGATAGTCACTTAACCCTTTCAAATCTTCAGAATCAAATCCAAACTTGCTATGAATGGTTGGTTTACGAAGATCGCAGTCCACAAGAAGAACATATTCATCAATACTCTGGGCAATGCTGGCTGCCAGGTTGGCCGCAGTAAAGGATTTACCTTCGCCAGGGGAAGCACTGGTTACCATAATGGTTTTAGATGGTTCTCCTTTTTCAGGGAACAGAATGTTATTTTTTAGCAGGCGGAACTGCTCTGATATCGGTGAATGTGGTTTTAAAACAGTTTCCAGACAGTTGTCCGTGATTTGGGGAATCTCATGTTGCGGGTATACCTCTGCCTCTTCCGGGAGGGTTGAATGGATTGTGGCCTCAGCTTTACCTGTACGGTCTGACATTGCAGAAGCTTTATTTGATTTGGTCTTATCTGCTTTTTCCAAGGCGTTGTAAATTTTGCCCACGGTTACATGCTCCCCAATTTATACGTTAAGGGTCATTTTTATATATGAAACGGTTCTGTCCAGTCCTTGGCTGTACAACACGGCAAAAAAGGCAAAAAATATAATAGCATAGGAACAGAATCCTACAAACAAAAGCCATTCAAGTTTCCGTTTCTTTCCGTCATCCGGGTTCTCCAAAGGGGGAATAGAGGCAAGAATATTCAACCGTAGATTTTTTTCGATCTGGTCGTCCCAGCGTATTACAGATAAATTGATAAATTCTTTTAAGAATAAGATGCCCCCACCGATGCCAAGCCCTAAAGCCACGGAAATAAGAAACAGCATTTTAACGTTAGGGGAAATGGGTTTTTCCGGAAGCCTTGCATAATCCAGTGTCTTGAACTGCTCACCCTTTTGCTTTTTTTCCATATTCACGGAAAGCTGTGCTTCAAGCTTCCTGTCCAGAAGGGAGTTGTATGTACTCTGTATATTGGCATAATCCCTCTTCAGGGCCTGTATCTCCAACTCCCTCTTAGGCGTATCCTCTACCCGTTGCTGGTAAAGTTTCATTTTCTCCTGGATTTGTGCAATTTCATTTTGGATGCCTTCAATTTCACCGGCAAGTTGCCTGCGCTGAACCTCCATGACCAGAATAGAAGAATTTGTATCTTTTGCCCCCAATTTAGGCTTCTTGTCTGCTTCGGCAATTGAAGTTTCAAGCTTTTCAATGGTCTTTTTCAACTTTTTGACATCCGGGTGTTTTGGCGTATATGTGAGCAGAAGAGATTCATACTTCTCCTTAGCATATTCCAGTTTCTGCTCGTCGGTAAGTCCTTCATACTCGTTTCCAGTCAGAGATGATTCCTCTGGAATCATATTTGCTTGGGCAATTTTGGTTTCCAAAAGACTTAGGGTGTTTTTTACCTCACGCAGCAGTTTAATTTTTTCAGTCAACTCCATCTGAAGGCGGTCCATGGTACGCAGGTTGGCTTCAAGCTCATCAGGCAACCCACCAAGATATTTGCCTCTAAATTCAGCCAGTTTCTGCTCCCGTTTCTCAAGCATTTTCCGGGTTTTTTCAAGCTCTGATTCCAAAAATTCACTGGTGCCAATGGCCTGAGCTTCTCTCACTTTAAGGTTTTCATCCATAAAATATGAAGCCAGGGTATTGGCGATTTGCATGACCCGCTTAGGATCGTTTCCGACAAATGATATTGAAAAGGTGTCAGCTTCCTCTTTCCTTCTTGTGCTATGCTTTTTCTCTATTTTAACCTGGATTCTTTCTCTCAGCATTTCGATTTTATCTTCCAAGTACATGTCTTGATCGTCTTCAAACAAGTCGAATTGATCCATAATCTTTTCAAGGTTACTCCGGCTTAAAATTTGCTGAGAAATTGTGGAGATCCGCTCGGTTATGGAGGATGAAACTACGGACTGGACATAGGATGTAGGCACTCGTGGGGGCTGAACCAAAATCAACGTGGAAGCCTCGTAGGTTTTATCAGCGGTAAGGGTGTATGCCAATCCCAAGGTCAGGGAGATACACAGCGGAATAATCAGTATCCATTTTCCTCGGATCAATATGTCAATGATCTGCTCAGGTTTAAACTGGTTTTGCTTTTGAAAGGGATCAGTCATTTTTTTTTCCTGTTTTAATTATTTCCCTTCGGTGAACTACTAACTACTATATAGGCTTAAAAAATTCTTTTACAATCAAGCTCACGCATTTTTTAGTAATATAAGCGCGGTCAACCATGGCCATTAATTGATATCCTATATGAAATATGATTTCCAAACAATATTCGCATCATAGTAACAATTGCAAAAACGATAATAAGACTGGGACCGCACCCTAATTCTTCATTAAACTATTAGAAGCCACAACCACATATTCTTATTGATAATTTTTCGTTTAACTTGGTTTTTCCGGAGGGGCGATTGATAAGCACAGCTTATTTTACATAGCAGACTCCAAAAGAAGTATAAAAAAGGTAATATTTTATAAAAATTTATCCCAATTGCGTTCTCAATTAAGTATTTCTTTTATCTTTTTTGGTGTCTTTAGGCCGATCATATATCATGTTCATATCAATTACAACCTCCAGAACCGGACACCTGTCCGTGCCACCGCATCCAAATCAAACATGGCTTTTACATCCACAAGGCAACCGCCCTGCACCAGGCAATCTATAAAATCTTTTAGATTCTTTTCCTTATACCAGGCATGAGAAACCGCAAGAATTATTGCAGATAGGTCCGTCATCTCCCCCCAAGGCACCAGGGTAACGCCGCAATAGTCCTTTGCCTGTTCCGCATCAGCCATCGGATCATGAACCAGGGTCTGGCATCCATAGTTATTGAGCTCTTCGATAATATCCACCACCCGTGTGTTTCTTAAATCAGGGCAATTTTCCTTGAAGGTCAACCCAAAGATACCTACTTTGGCCCCTTTGATATGCAGGTCTTCATTGATCATCAGTTTAATGGTTTTTTCGACTACAAACTTCCCCATGTTATCATTAATACGCCGACCGGCCAAGATGATTTCAGGATGGTATCCTTCGGACTGGGCCTTGAATGTCAAATAATACGGGTCTACACCAATGCAGTGGCCGCCCACAAGCCCGGGGGTAAAATTCAAAAAATTCCACTTGGATCTGGCTGCCTCAAGGACATTCTGGGTATCGATACCCAAACGATCAAAAATAAGAGATAGTTCGTTCATCAAGGCGATATTCAGATCCCGCTGGGTGTTTTCAATAACCTTGGCGGCTTCCGCCTCTTTAATGGTTCGGGTGATATGCACCCCTGCCTTCACAATGGAGTTGTACAGCGTCGACACTTGTTCCAGGGTATTGTCATCATCCCCGGAGACCACCTTGACGATGTTGGTAAGGCTATGTTCTTTATCGCCCGGATTAATCCGTTCAGGAGAGTATCCCACATGGAAATCTTTTTTCCATGTCATGCCGGACGCCTTTTCCAGGATGGGCACGCAGATGTCTTCGGTTACACCCGGATAAACTGTGGATTCAAAAATAACAACCGCACCTTTTTGCATGACCTTGCCCACGGTGAAAGCTGCGCTTTTCACCGGGGTAAGATCCGGCTTTTTCGCCTTGTCAATGGGAGTAGGAACCGCCACCACAATAAAATCGGCATCCGACATCATCTCAGGATCCGTTGTGGGCGTAAAAAATCTGGCCTGTTGAAATTCTTTTTTTGAGACTTCGCCGGTCGGATCTTCATGAATTTTGCAATTCTCTACAATTTGTTCCTTTAGGTCAAACCCAACTGTGGTATAAATCTGTGCAAAATGAACGGCCAAAGGTAAGCCCACATACCCTAATCCAACGACGGCTACTTTTTTATTTTGTGTCACGTTTAAACCTAACAATTTGAATTTTAGTTATAGAAGGGGAAGCTGGTTAATTTGGCAGTAAAATATAGTTCCCTGAATCATACCTCATCCAACTCAATAGACGCCTTGCAGAATAAATCAATTTGCATTTGAGCACAAGCCCAATAATCATTATCAGCCACCAGGCAATATTTTTTTCAAAATCTGCCGTGAACGGTTTGCCCGGAGACTTGCATATCCAACCATAATTTTTATGATCCCCCAAAAGCACCTATCCAAATGACAACCGTTTACACTTTCTCCCACTCAAAGCGGGTAATATTGCGGTCCTGCTTGCTGAATTCTATGCCAATAAGGTAGATTTCCTTACCGGTATATTTTTCATGGTATTTTTTTTCTTTGATCTGGGGCAGTGCTTTGGCAGAATCAGTGAGTTCGTTTACTTTAAATTCAAAAATATAAATATTTTCATTAAACAATACTGCCATATCCAGTTTCCCGTGATTTGTTGAATCTTCAACCCGGACATCCAGCCCCAAAGCATTAAAATAACAGTAAACAATGGAACAGTAATACCCTTCATAGCCGGCCATGTCGTTTTTACGGTACCAATCATGGGGGATTGAGGCAAAAAAAGCGTGAAATATTTGTTTTAGTTTATCAAGCTTGTTTGATATTAGAATATCAAGCATGGCAAGCTTTGTCTGCTCTTTTTCCTGACCAGCCCTGGTCAAATCCGTTAGCAATGCGTCATTAAATGCGTATTTTACTTCATGGTTTGGAAACCCAAGCGTATAGTACACGCCACCGGGATAGGTACTTAACCGTTTGATCGTCAAGTAACCAGTTTGAAAAAGAAGGGGAGACGGTTCTATGTAATCGACATCAAAACTTCCCATAAAGGTATCGGTGATCTTGATGCGCTCCAAAAGCGCTGTCGGCATCGCTTTTGTTCTGATAAGATTTATCAAAAATGAGGGTGTCCCCGTTTCAAACCAATAGGGTTTAAACTGTCGGCTGTCCAGATAAAGTAGAACATCAAAGGGGTTGTAAACAGGTTCCGATAAAAAAGAATAACCATTATACCATTGTTTAAGCAACGTTAAATCAACATCAGATAAATATGACTGAAAAACAAATTCCAGTTCTTTCTGGGTATACCCGCAAAGGGTGCCATACCGTTTATCAAGTGAAATGTCGTATAAGTTGTTAAGCCCGGAAAAAAGAGAGACTTTGGAAAACTTTGAGACCCCAGTCAGCATAACAAACCGCAGATGAGCTCCCTGAGCTTTGAGAACAGAGTAAAAATTCCTTAATCCGTCACGGATCTCCCTAGCCTTCTCAGGGTCTTCGATATTGTCAAGAATGGGTTTGTCATATTCATCCACCAAAACCACCACTCTTTGGCCTGTTTTTTTATGGAGAGCGGTGATGAGCTCTTCAAAACAATCGTCAATGTGGGTGCAGGATAGAATAATTTTTTCTTGTTCCGCATGTTTGGTCAAAATCCTCATCATCCGGCTCTCCAGCCGATCAAGGGTTTTATAAACACCTTCTGCAAAATCAATGCGGATGACCGGGTGGCTGCTGTCCCAATTCCAATTATTTTCAAGGTAAAGCCCTTTGAACAGAGCTTTTTTCCCCTGAAATGCTTCGGCTATGGTGTCAATGAGCAGACTTTTCCCAAAACGTCGGGGACGGGACAAAAAATAAAATTCACCTTGTTCAGCAAGCTGGGCTATCAGCGGTGTTTTGTCCACGTAGCACAGATCATTTTCTATTATTTTGGCAAAAGTTTGTATACCAATGGGCAACTTTTTCATATTTTCTATGGCTTTTTTAAATGTTTAAAAGTAAGTATAACAATAAGGAAATAAAATGAAAATGATAAAGCCATTAAGGGTGTTGTAAAATTATTAAAAAAGAAACAACTTAGTATCTGTGCTTAAGAACCGGGCTATCTGTGTCCAGGAACAATTTTAATTCTATGATGACCAAGTTACAAGACCTTCATGATTTTCTTTCGCGGATGCCATTGTTTTCATCGGTGCCGGCGGATCAAATCCGAGAAATTGCCGCATTATTTTCAAAGAAATTCTATCGTAAAGGCGATGTTATCTGCAGCCAAGGCGAGCCCGGGGATTCTATGTATGTGATTCATTCGGGTACAGTATCAGTGTTCAAGGAAGCAGATGGACAAATTTTTTTTGTAAGTGAGTTGAAACGGGGGAATTTTTTTGGTGAAATGTCCCTGCTTTCCGGTGCGCATAGGAACTCAACGGTAGAGGCCTCACTGGATGTAACTGTGTATTGCCTGGCACGTGAAAATTTTGACATTTTGGTCAAAACCAATAGAAGTATTGGTTTATATCTAAGTCGTTTTTATGCCAAACGCATGAGCGTGGAGGCAGCGCAAGGTAGTCCGCAGACCATGACCCCGACATTTTATGCCGTGTCTGCCACGGGCCCGGAGCTGGGGGTGTCCTATTTTTTGTATTCTGTTTCCTTCCACATCTCTGATGAATCACATAAACGGGTGGTGGTGATTGAGCCGCACCTTGAAGCCGGCAGTATCATGGATAAATATGACTTGTCCCGAATAGCATGCCCGGACCAGGGACTTTTCAGGCTCCTGCCTGCGAACAGCTATAAACCGGCAGATATTCATTGGTATGAACATTTATCAGGCTTTCATGTTTTGCAGTTGCGCACAGGCTTTTCCGACAGGCTTTCTGAAATCATGCCGGTATTGATGGCCGGTCTTAAAGATTCCTATGATGTTGTTTTTATAAATCTTATTTATTGCCTTAATGAGATGGAACGGCTGTTTGTGCGGTTGTGTGACCGAACGCTTTTGCTTATTCATAACACCGAGGAAAAACTTGGAGATGTCAGGTCCCGGCTCTCAGAGATTGAGGCAATTTGCGGAGCAAGTGCCTTTTTAGGCAGAATCCGGGTAGGGGTCAGCCATTTGTACGGAGAAAAAGGGATCCCCCGGCAGGAATTAAAGCAGCGCCTTGGGCTTTCTGAGACCCCCGGAATTTGGGTGGACCGCTCTGAGTTGGCGGTTAACGACCGAATAGATACGGAGAAATGTTTTCCTGTACGGGGGCCGAGGGCTGTGGCCCGGGAAATTGCCGGTATCCGGTTGGGGCTTGCGCTGGGTGCCGGAGGTGCAAGGGGGTGGGCCCATATCGGAGTGCTCAAAGTACTGGAAAAAGCCGGCATCCACATCGATATGATTTCAGGAACCAGCATGGGGGCGCTTGTGGGTGGAATTTACGCAGCCACAGCCTCTGTTGAAAAATTAAAGCAGTCCACCATTGACCTGTTTCGAACCCGATCAGACACCCGTAAAAAAATTTTTGATTATACCCTACCCAGACAAGGCCTGCTTAGGGGGAAAAAGGCGGCCCAGCTCGTACGAAACGCCGTAAACAATGCCGATTTTCTGGATTTGATGATCCCGACCTACCTGGTAGGTGTAGATATTTTGAACGAAGAAGAAGTAGTTTTTGATACCGGGGATGTTACGGATGCGGTCCGTTCCAGCATTGCCATTCCAGGCGTGTTCTCCCCTTTTAAGCACCAGAACCGTTGGATGGTGGACGGCGGACTTCTAAACCCGGTGCCTGTGGATGTACTGCTCAGAAAAGGTGCGGATATGGTGATTGCTGTGAGCATTGAATCCAAGTCAACAGGCTCAATAATGCAGAAAAAAAAACCGGGCATTAAAGAGATCATTTCGCAAACCATCAGCATTGTTCACGGACGGGCTACAGGAGATTATGTAAAAAACGCAGATCTTGTACTATACCCGGATGTGGGTGCGTTTGTCTGGGATGACTTTCATGAAGGCATTGCACTCATGCGCCGTGGCATGGAGGCTTGCTCTGAACGGCTGCCGGATATTCAAAAACTGATCTCCGAAAAACAGGGCCGATACACAAAACTAAGAAGCAATCGTATCTGAAAGGCGTCGAGTAATACCTTTGAAAGGTTAGTGATATGAATCATTTTCAAGTTATCAAGCTTTTGTTGTGGAATATTGCAACGATATCCTTAAAGCTAAAACACTCATGACTTTTGAAATATTGGGGTATATACAATGATCTATGCATGCGAGTCTAACAGCTCACGAAATAAGATGCACCAAAAGCAGATGCGAGGAATGTACAGTTTCCGATTCCCATTTCCGGCCCCAACTATGAAAAACTTTTTTCACATAACGGAGTTTTTTTTCACAACCCTAAAGACTTTTTTTCACAAAAAAAAAATTCTTTAAATTCATAAGCAAATTTCAATAACATGGAACCCAAAAGCAGATCCAGATATAACCATTTATATTTTAATGATTTTTGCACCAAAGACCAAGAACAGGCAAAAACACACCAAAACCCAAATTCCATGGCACCGTTGTTGCAATTTATGAGAAAACAGTGTAGCACAAAAACAAAATGGCATGTGTGAGCATTAAATTAATAAATTAAGGCTGTCTTGAGAGAAAGGGGGGGGGAATCAGACACATTGGTTTTTAATAACCAATCTTAATTCGGGGATCGATTTAGGTATCGTGCCCACTGAATTATACAACTTAACTTGGGGTGAATATCTTTATCAAGTCCCCCAAATTTCAAAACACTTAAAAAAAGGTGACTTAAAATGAAAAAATTAGCTATTATTTTATTCTTACTTGTATTTTCTAGTATCCCAGTAGGGGCAACTCCATTTTTATTCGATCTTGATGGAGACGCAGCTGGAATGTCTTCGAATACCATTGAGGTTGCATTATTTCAAGCAGATTCAGCTGAGTACTTTGATGCCGTTGTCGATTTAGGAGACGATGGTGTTTTGGGTAACGACGATATTTTTACCGACTCCTACTCACTCAACATTCTCTATTCAGAAGACAGCGGTGGTTCTGCAACTCAAATCTTTTCATTAGGAAGTTTTACAGCAAGCATTTCGGATATTAAAGGTAAGGTAACAAATTACTCTGACGGCGGAGATGCCACCTCTGCAAGTGATTATTCTGGAATTGACAATGACACTTGGGATCTTGAATTTTACGCTGGCGATGAAGTAGCCGGTACAGGTGTTGCTACCATTACCTATAACGGTAGCGTCATTGGAAGATTCCTTGTTACAGGGGGTGGAACAGACTCTCCCTTTACGGCAAATACAAATGGTACCATTTCCGGTTCGACAGGTGTCACTTTAGTTGCATTAGAGTTAACAGCAGGATACTGGTACACCATGGGTGGCGTTGATATGTCAACACTTGACCCCCAATCCCTTGTTATCGGTCTTGTTGATTCTGGTGCCAATCTCGAGAGCGTCTCCGGTGACGTTGGCGACCCAGATGATGAAACTGATGACCAACTTACTCTGACCTTTTCAGATAATGGTGACACCATTCGGATATCCACGGTTCCAGAACCGGCAACCTTCGCGCTCTTCGGTTTTGGCCTTTTGGGGCTTGCAGCAATCAGTAGAAGAAAAAACGCATAAACTAGATGAAAGAAAGATCTTGTCTAAATAATTAAAAAAAGAAGAGGGGTACATAGATATGTACCCCTCTCTTTTTGATGTGACAATAAACGAGGAAATATTTATTATGTCTTCAAAACGAATCCTTGAACCAGAATCGATGGAATCCCTTGAAGAGGTATTTGCCTATGATGTACTTACCAGGCAATTTTTAGAAATACTTCATTACGGCTTTGTTGAAACAATCCTCAACAAAGGAGATAAGGCTGGAAAATTTTTAGAAGTAGGCTCAGGAACGGGATGGATCTCTATTGGCGTTGCAAAATATAACCCCCATGTTCATATCACTGGCATCGATCTCTCTGAGAACATGATAACAGTAGCCCAAGAGAACAGCAGAAAAGAAAATGTTTCAGATCGTATCAGCTTCCAATTTGGATCAGCAACAGACATCCCTTTTGAAAATAATTCATTTGACACAGTATTCTGCCATAATACGCTGCATCATATACCGGAACCGGAAAAGATGATGGCCGAAATAAAACGGGTTGTTAAAAACGATGGTGGCGTTTTTATCAGGGACTTAATACGAGTACCCTCATTTATGATCCCCTTCTACGTAAACATATTTGGATTCAGATATAATCGGCTCATGAAAAAAGAATATGAGGATTCAATTAAAGCATCCCTATCCCCAAAAGAATGGAAGGAGCTTTTTTCCAATATACAAATTCCTGGTGCAAAGCTTACTAAACATTTCATTACACACCAAGGCATGGAAAAAGCTTCATTAAACAAAAGAAACGATTACTTTGAAATACCCACGCCTATGCATTTAAAATTTTCCAAAAGCATGTATGTTTAATTTAATATACATCCGCAATAATTGGAGGTTTTAATTACAGCATCGAGATGCGCCCTCTTAAACTTAAATGCATGGGGCAGAGCATCAGAACGGGAAAGGGAATAGTGTACCTAAAGCATTACGAGATCGATATATCTGATCCGGATTTTTCGTCCCTCGCATGGCATTGGGCATTGGCTCTGGAGCAAACAAATTATCTCTTATTTATTTCTTCAATCAAGTTTTTGGCATTTTGGGCACCTTGAAAATTTCCATTAAGCTCCAAGGCCTGAATTAATTCTTTTTTGGCCAGCTCTTTTTCACCTCTTCCGTAATAAGCCAGGCCTAAGTGATAACGAACAATGGGATTATTTGGTTGTTTTTCCAGACAGTCCTGGAATTCGGCAACGGCATTTCCATACAGTCCTTTTTTGTAATAGGCAAATCCCATGGTATCCATAATACTCGGATCGTCAGGATAACGGGCTTTCGCTATTTTCGCCAGGGATAAGGCCTCATCAAACTTATCTGTGCGGCTTGCCAGATAAAATGACAGGTTGTTTGCCGCTGCTACATAGTTGGGATTGATTTCAAGGGCTTTACGGTAATGGATTTCTGCTTCGTCAAATTTATTTTCTGTTTCAAGAAGGACGGCCAGCAGCATATGAGGTGGTGCCAGTTTATCGTTCTTTTCAATCATGGTCAGATATTGTTTTTTGGCCGCCTCAATATTTTTCCGAGCCAGGTATATTTTTGCCAACATTTCGTATGGGCTTAGATAATCCGGGGCAAGATCAACGGCTTTCAACAATTCAGATTCTGCCTGTTTAGTATTCTTCTGAGCCAGGTATATTTTTGCACGGGTGTTGTGCACAAGGGCCTTCAAATTGTTGTTATCCTTAAATACATCCATCTGCTGAATACACAGGGAGTGGGCCGTATCAAATTCTTTTTGGGCCACGGCATTTTTAATTCTTAAGGTAAATACGTCAATGAGTTTGTTGTTCAGGGCCCAGGCTTTTTCCAGTAAGGGGGCTGCCTGGTCAAATTGCTTCAACGCTGATTTTAAATAGGCGAGTCGATAATAGCCTGTGGGATTTTTAGAACCCATTTCGATCATTTTCTTGAAATCGTTTTCAGCTTGCTGATTTTTTTTCAAAGCCATATAAGCATTGCCACGGATCATATAAGCCCGGTAGGCCTTAGGATCAAGCGCAATTACCTCAGTAGCCTGGCTTACTGAAAGATCATAGGAGTGTTGCCGAGAATAAATTTCAGACAGCAACAGCCTTGCCTTGGTATAATCCGGTTTCAAATCCACTGCTTTGACCACGGCTGGTACCGCCATGTTCGGCTCCCCCAATCCAATGTAACAAAGGCCTTTGAAATACTGAACCCTGTGGGCCCTTGGCTCTTCCTTTTCAAGGGAGAGCAGGATATTAAGTGCCTCTTGAAATTTTTTTTGAAAAATCAGAATTTCGCTTTTCAGCATTCTGGCATTCGTTAGTTTAGGCCGTTTCTTGAGAATACCGGAAACCAGAATTTCTGCTTCTTGTGTTTTTTTCTCATTATATAAGAATCTTGCCAGGATGATTTGGGTATTGGAATTTTCAGGATCAAGTGCAGCGGCTTTCTTGTACCATTCAAGGGCTTTATCTTTTTGGTCCGTCACGTTATAGAACCCGGCCAAGGCAACCATGGGCTGAGGGCTGTCCGGTTGGATATCAACTGCCTTTTTATACGCGATTTCAGCTCCTTGAAAATTTTTTGTTTTCATGTAGAAATTTCCTAAAAAATTCTGGTGAGCTGCATTTTCAGGATGTTCCGCCGCTAATAGAATTAATTGTTCTTCAGCCTTATTCAATTGTTTTCGCTGGAGATAAAACTGGGACAGGACAATTCTGGCCGTCGTTGTATCTTCGCTTGATTCTACCGCTTTAATCAAAAAAGCTTCAGCCTCGTCGAATTTTTTTTCGCTGGTTTTTATTGCAGCCATGGACTGCAAAGCCCCGACATGGCCGTCCTTGATTTCAAGGATTTTTTCAAAAACGGTCTGGGCATTTTCGATCTGCTTGTGCCTGATCAGAACTTGGCCTTTGAGAAAAAGGGCGTTGAGATTTTTGGGCTCTTTTTTTAGAATTTTATCAACCCTGGTTTGGGTTTCCGGCAATTTTTTATCCAGGAAATAAAATTTAGCCAGCTTAACCAAGGCTTCAGTATTTTCCGGATCGAGTTTTTCCACGTTGGAATAGAAGGCAAAGGCCGATCTAAACTGGCCTGTTTTCATAAATGTATCGCCTAATTTCAAAAGCAGGGCTGTGTCTTTATTGTCTATCTGGGCCGCGTTTCTATATTCTATCTCAGCTTTTTTGTACTCTTTAGCATCAAAATATTCATCACCTTTTTTAATATATGCGGTTTTTTTTTCAGTTTCATTTGCGCAGCCGATAAAAGTGATCAGTGCAATAAGAATAACCAAAATAAATCTACAACAATTTTTCATGAACAGCCTCTTTAAAAGTGAATTGGCTTTTTAATTACTCTGTGGTAACGATCGAATTTCATGCACAACTTGTATTATGGGATACTCAGTATTGTCAACTAAAATTCCTGGCGCCCAATGGTCATGAAAGGACGATATCCCTATCTCAAAACCGCATTAGACAAAGACCACAGCCTTTATGTCCACCATTATCATCTGAATTAAAACGCTTCCAAGAGAGACTGTACTTTTTGAAGTGACTGTGGAGGATGAAGGCATTGAAAAAGACTCTGACCAAATGCACAACGCTGCCGCGGGAATTTATTCGGGAAGAGGTTAAGCGGCCTGGGTATCATTCGAAAAACAGCGGCAAATTTTAATGTATAGCATCGAAAACTCTCACAACATCTTCGGGGGTTAGAATGTTTGAGTGATGCTTAAGTCTTTTCCAGATCATTCTGAAATCATTTCATTCTGTCCCCCAAGGAAAAGCGCTTGACAAACAGGGCTAAAAACTTCACGATATTATTATCACTTCGGGCACGATTATCTTAAAAAAATAATAATATAGGTTAAAATAGAGATGATCAGCAAAAGTATAGCCTACGACAGATTCCGGTTTGGTCAGGTCATAGACGGCGATGTCTTAAAAGATACCTTCCGGATGAGGTATGAAGTCTATGTGGATGAGTTCGGGTTTGAAAATAAAGCTGACCATCCCAATGGACTGGAAACAGATGAATACGAACAAGACTCCATTCATTTTGCCTGTCTGAATGAAACCGATTCCGTGGTCGGCACCATACGACTGGTGCGAAACTCAAACAAAGGGTTTCCCATTGAACATGCCACAGAATTAAGTCTTCCAGGTCAAAAACCTGAGCCGGATAAAATTGGTGAAATTTCCCGGCTTACGGTAACCAAAGACCTCAGGCGCCGTAAAGAGGACGGAATGTACGGTGTAGAATCATACTTAAAGGAAAAAGAAGGCGGCATACTACCCGACGACGGGACCATCCCAAAAGAGATGGAGGGCAGGAAAAACCCCATCATTGTCCTGGGGCTTTACCAGGTCATGTTCCAAGAGAGTCTGCGACTGGGATTGACCCATTGGTATATGATCACTGAAAAAAAATTATTCTATGCTTTGAGAAAATATGGTTTTCTATTCCACCAGATCGGGGAGCCTGTACAATATCATGGCGAAAGGGTTCCCTACTTTGCAGATATTCATGAACTGCTGGTCAATCTGAAGCAGACTGATGAAGGCATGTTTGACCTGATGCTTACCGGGCTGGAAAACAAGTATCGCCCGAATATTCCATAATCCATTTTGATCGCTCCGAAGTTGTTTACGTATGTCTGACTCGTTGTTTTTCGGATCTCCAAGCTGATCTGGATGGTCATCCGTCCGGATTTTCTTTTGGTTGCTTTTACCGTCATGGGAATGCTATTCTGGGTTTCAGGCGCAGTAAAAAAGGCAAAATCGATGTTTGCGTGTCTGGTTTTGGCTATGACCGCCATCACTGTTTCCCCTTTGGGCACCATGCTCTTGACACCGCTTGAGCACAAATTTCCCACAAACTCGGTTTTGCGCCCCAAAAAAAAGAAGATATCCCGGCTAAATGACCCTTTCAACAACAAAAAAGCACTATGTTCTCAGCTATAAAAAAAATTTTACAACGCATTAATCAAAACCCCTCCAACAATATGGAAACCATACCAGATGCCGCGCCCCACGGTCCCTGGTTCGGCGTAGACCTGGACGGCACCCTGGCAGTCTGGAACGAGACCTCAACACTTAATCGCATCGGAGCCCCTATACCGGCTATGGTTGATATGGTCCGCCGCATGGTGGACAACGACATCCGGGTAAAAATTTTTACTGCCCGTGCCTGTGACCCTGACCAAATTCCAAAAATCCGGGCCTGGATGGCCAAAAACGGCCTACCAGACCTGGAAATTACCAATGTAAAAGATTTTTACATGGAACGTCTGTATGATGACCGTGCAATACGAGTGGAGCGCAATACCGGTAGAATCCTTTAATCCCCCTACCCCGCAAGCATTAAATTACATTTTGGTTATCCAGACATTAATCATTGATCCGGATGACCATTTAAGCTAACATACGCGCTCACAATAAACCTTCATTACTTTTTTGGACAGTCAATCTTAAATAATACTATGTCCTGAAAAGGAGAACATATGGCAAAATCAAAGGACCCATTTGCCGAACTATCCATGTTTGATTTAAGGGGCAAACAATCGGTCAGAGCGACTTTTAAGCTTTCCCAGAAAGCCATTGATGCCATCGGCCTTGTGGCCGTTCACATGGGCATCAAACAAAAATCTTTATTTGATCACATCATTGAAGACCATGCAGCTCTGGATCAACTGGCACAAACCATCCGCATACGCAAATTTAAACAGCTGGACCGAAAGCAAAAAACCTTTGTACTCAGCCGTAAAACCATTGAAGCATTGACGGCCATATCCGAAACTTATAGTATGCCCCGGGATGCGCTTGTTGAGTATTCCATCAAAAAACTGGAATCCGTTATCCAGTCTGAAAAAATCAAGCATGAAGAACGAAAAAAACTGGCCGGAAATTTGGAAAGCCGTTTCAACGACATTCTTTCACTTTACCGGAAATCAGCGCTGACATTAGGCGAAGACGATCCCTTTTGTAGGCATCTTGAAAAACTAATAGATCAAATGAAACGAACTGCAGAGGACGTGGATGCGTTCCTTGAAAAAAGCAAAATACTTGAAGATTTTTAGGAGAAAACGTTGATTGATGTTCAGAATCTGACCAAGTATTACGGTGATTTCTGTGCGGTTGACGACATCAGCCTCACCATTGAACCCGGCCGGATACTTGGCCTTCTCGGCCCCAACGGGGCAGGCAAAACAACCACATTGAGGATGCTCACCGGTTTTTTTACCCCCACATCCGGCACCATTAGGATCAATGACCTTAAAATGCCGGAAGACACCCTGAAAATTAAATCCATGATCGGATATCTACCCGAATCCGCGCCGCTATACCACAATATGCTGGTGTATGATTACCTAGATTATGTGGCACGGCTCAAAGGCATGGATGATCCCAAGCGTAAACTGTCCCGGTTTAAGGAACTGGCCAGGCTGTGCGGGCTCTCCGATATCATGGCCAAGCCCATCGGCAACCTGTCCAAGGGGCTGCGCCAGCGGGTGGGATTGGCCCATGCCATGATGTCCGACCCGGATATTTTGATCCTTGACGAGCCCACCTCGGGGCTTGACCCCAACCAGATCGCGGAAATCCGTGACATCATCAAAGGTATTGGCAGGGAAAAGACCATTATCTTTTCCACCCATATCCTTTCCGAGGCCGAAGCCACCTGCGACAGAATCGCCATCATCAACAAGGGCAAAAAAGTGGCGGACGCCGGCACCGAGCAGTTAAAACAAAATGCCCAGCGCCGCAGCGTGGTCCGTTTAACGCTGCAACATGCAGAGATAACGGAGGCCCTTGACCATCTTAAGGCCTTTGATGCAAATCTTGACATTACTGTCGCGGATACCCCGGCCGGCGAAGGTATAAGTTTTGAGCTGTGCTGCAAGGAAGATAGTGACATCCGCCAGGACCTTTACCTGTCCATAAAAAAAACCGACTGGATTATCACCGAGCTTGCACGACAATCCTTAGCCCTTGAGGAAATATTCCACGAACTGACACGGGAGGGCGCTTAACTCATGACACCGATCAAAACCATCGCCTTAAAGGAATTTAAGGACTATTTTATTTCACCCATTGCTTATATTGTGATCTCCCTTTTTCTCATTGTAACGGGATGGTTTTTCTTTTCCACCTTTTTTATTTACGGACGGGCCGACCTAAGGGACTTTTTCGCCCTTTTGCCAATCACCTTTTCCTTTTTCATTCCGGCCGTGACCATGCGCATGTTTGCCGAAGAAAAAAACGTGGGCTCCTATGAAAGCCTTTTGACCATGCCGGTCTCATTTACCCATATTGCCCTGGGTAAATTTTTTGCGGCCGGCGCCTTTACTGCGGCCATGCTGCTGCCTACCCTATCCTACCCACTGTTCATCTCCTTCATCGGCAATGTAGACTTTGGGCCTGTGGTTGGCGGATACATTGGTGCGATTCTTCTTGGTGGTGCATACTGTAGCATTGGGCTGTTTGCCTCGGCGTTGACGCGCAACCAGATCATCGCATTTATTATCGGGTGCGCCATCTGTTTTACCCTGACCATTATTGACCGGATGCTGTTTTTTGTACCCGAAGTTCTTGTGCCGGTAGTACAATACCTTGGCGCCAACGCCCACTTCACAAATATATCCAAGGGCATCATTGACTCAAGGGATCTTATTTACTTTGCATCCGTGATCTTTATTTTCATTTTCTCAACCGACATTGCCATGAAAGAAAAAAATTAAGGAGTCACCATGGGTAAGTCTATCCTTAAAGAATATTATCTCAAATTTATTTTGTATGCGGTGGTTATCGTGCTGTTGAATGTGGCTGGATTAAGCCTGTTTTTCAGGTTTGACCTGACGGCCAACCGGATCTATTTCTTGTCCGATGCCAGCAAACAGGCCGTGTCCACCCTGTCAGAACCCTTGAACATCAAAGTATTTTTCTCAAAAAATCTGCCGGCCCCCCACAACAATACGGAACGGTACCTAAGGGATCTGCTCACGGAATACGCAGCCCAGGCCGGACGCTATTTCAACTTTACGTTTTATAACGTCTCCCAGGAAACCGATATGGGGGACCAGGCAAATCAAAACCGTGAAATGGCCCGGGATTATGGAATTTCACCGGTGCAGATCAGGGTAATGGAAAACGATGAGCTGAAATTCAAAAACGCATACATGGGTCTGGTGATCCTCCATGGGGATCTCATCGAAAAAATCCCGGCCATCACCTCCACAGACGGCCTTGAATACCAGCTGACCGGCGCCATCCGCAAGCTGAACAATAAAGTATCGGCTCTTTTGCGCCAGACCGATAAGATCAACATCACCATGTATATGTCTTCCGGACTCAATGATATCGCGCCTTTAATCGGATTAGATACCCTCCCGCATCTTGGTGATGAGGTGGCAGCAGCTGTGGAAAAACTGAACAACAAAAATCTGGGCATTTTCAAATTTGAAAGCAAAGATATCTCAGATCCGGACGAACTTGAAAAAATCGCAAAACAATATGATCTGATGGCCATGCACTGGCCTGAAGTACCTGAAAAAAATATCCAGGCAGGCGCGGGCACAGCCGGTCTTGTGGTGGAATATAAAGGCAAAGCCCAGACGTTGCCCTTAATCTCGGCAGTGGAGATCCCCATCATCGGCACCACCTATCAGATGGCAGATCCCCAGGGGCTTGGTGAACAAATTACAGCGATCATGGAAAAACTGATTGGCATCAACAAAGACATCGGCTATCTGTCCGATCATGGCTGCCCGACCCTTGGCCCCGACCGCATGGCCATGATGCAGGGCCGGGCCGGAAACGGCCTTTCCGTTTTTGATCAACTTGTGGGGTCAAGGTACAACATCAAACAGATTCCCCTTAAAGATCAAACTATTCCCGAAGGGCTCAATTGCCTGATCATTACCAAACCCACCCAGCGCTTTTCCGATTATGAATTGTTCCAGATTGACCAGGCGCTGATGAAAGGCACCAATATTGCCGTGTTTGCCGATGCATTTGAGCAGCAGCAAGGACAGGGAGGCATGATGGGCATGCCCTCATTTGCTCCCATTGATACTGGTCTCGAAAAACTTTTGGCCCACTATGGTGTCGAAATCCAGAAAGCCTATTTGCTGGATAAAAATGCGTATAAGCAGCAGTTGCCCCAATCCCAGGGCGGCGGCGAGCAGACCATCTACTTTGCACCGGTGATCAAAGAAGACGCCATCAATAACGAACCTGCATTCATGAAAAATATCAAAGGGCTTGTGGCTATGCAGATATCCCCAGTCAAGCACATCAAGGGAGGCCAGGACGAGAAAGAGGTGAATGCGGTTCGTTTATTATCATCATCGGACCAGGCATGGCTCATGGAAAACAACATTAACCTGAATCCCATGTTTTTAAGTCCGCCGTCCTCAGATAAAGATTTATCCACCTATGATCTGGCATATCTGCTGGAAGGCAAATTTACATCTTATTTTAAAGGCAAACCCGTTCCCGAAAAAGAAGCAGGAGAAACCGACACCCAAGACGAAAACACCGAGGAAGGCCCGCAAGCCCCAAAAGCGCAGACCAAAAGCATCGAAGGGCTTAAAGCCGCTAACCGCGTGATCGAAACATCCGCGCCTGCTAAAATATTTGTACTGGGATGTGCCCAGATGCTGCATGACAACATGCTGGACGAAGAGGGGCGCAGCACCAATGCCACCTTCCTGCTCAACGCCATAGACCACCTCAACGGCGATGACGGCACAGCGCTTTTAAGAAGCAAGCAACAGACCTTGAACCCCATCGAAGAAACGGCGCCTCTGACTAAAAGCATCATTAAGGGATTCAATATTATAGGACTTTGCGTCCTGGTTTTCCTGTTCGGCCTGGTCGTCTGGTTTTTCAGAAGCATGAAAAAGAAAAAAATTGCCGATATGTTTAGTTGATTGAATGAATGTTAACGCTCTGTTTGGACGAAGAGTTGCCCAGATGCAAGGCGCAGAAAATTTGTAACCGGAGCAACCTGGAAGGTTGTGAGGATTGCAAATTTTCCTGCAACGCCCAGGTGGGTGACTCTTCGTTCAAACCCGAATCAAGGAAGAATCATGAAAAAAGAATACATTATCCTGATCATTTTGATTATTGGCTTAAGCGTCTACCTCAGCCTTAAAAAGGACAACCAAGTCCATTATGAACTGCCAACAATCCCCCAAATAGATACCGCCCGCATTGACCGAATGGAAATCTCAAAGGCAGACCGAGTGGTAACCCTTAACAAAAGCGAAAACGGCTGGACTGTTACCGACAAAAAATATCCGGCCAATCCGGATGAAATAACCCAAATACTCAACACGTTAAAGCAGATTAAACTATCCGCTCTGGTATCCGAGGCAAAGGACCTTACAAGGTATGAACTGGATGACCCCCATGCCTTAAAAATTAAGGCCATGGCCGAAAATGAGGTGTTGCGCACCTTTGTTATCGGTAAAACAGCACCTAGCTACAACCATACATTTATCTACCTGAACGACAAGGACCGTACCGTATACCAGGCCAATGGTAATTTCAAAAACCGGTTTGACAAACCGGCGGCTGATTTCAGGGATAAAAAAGTACTTGAGTTCGACCAAGATAGTATAAAAAAGATCACACTGGAAAAACAGGGAAAAATTGTCACATTGGTGAAAGCCATGGAACCTGTAAAACCGGATCAGGCTAAAGACGAAACCAAAAAGGATTTAACCGCAGAAAAGACGCCCCCCCCAAAAGCGACCTGGAAAAACGAGGATGGTTCTGCTGTGGATAAAAAAACAATATCGGACCTTCTATCTTCTTTATCAACGCTTGAATGCCAGGCCTTTATGGATGATGACAAGGCAGTTCGATTAAAGGAAATAGCGCCCTCATGTAAAATTTCACTTGAAAACGACAAAACATTTGTTTTAAATCTGTTCGACAAAAATAACGATCAGGATGTAGAAGGATTGTGTTCATATACACCCTATGCCTTCACACTGACCAGCTATAAAGCAAATGACATTGTTTCATATACGGATAAACTAATGGGCATTGAACAACAGGACAGCACTGAATCCGGCGAGGAGTGAACGTTTTATTCAAAATAGCTTATCGGTTCTATAAATGGATCTTTGTGATTCCTGCCATGGTTTTAAACACCCTGGTCATGGCCTTGAGTTGCATCGCTGTGGGGGCTATTTGGGGCCCAGACAAGGCGGATGCGTTGGCCGTGACCTGGGCCAGAATATTCTGTGCCATCGCGCTCATACGGGTTAAAATCCAAGGTAGACACAATTACAATCCAAAATCATCCTATGTGGTGGTGGCCAACCATAAAAGTATGGTGGACATTCCCGTACTGCACGGGTTCACAGGGCTCATCATCAAATGGGTGATGAAAATGGAACTTAAAAGAATTCCGGTTTTCGGTACAGCCTGCACTTTTCTGGGTTGTATATACGTAAACAGATCCAATAGTCAGGCAGCCGTGGAATCCATCAAAGCGGCAAAAAAAACAATGTCAGACAAGGCCAGCGTACTTTTTTTCGCCGAAGGGACAAGATCCAGGGGCAACCTTCTGCCTTTTAAAAAAGGCGCATTTATCTTTGCCATGAATTCAGGTCTGCCTGTTTTGCCGATAACGATCAAAAATTCTGAACATATTCTCCCCTCTGATACCCTGAACCTTATGCCGGGGACGGTGGATCTTATCATCCATCCCCCAGTGCATATTCCAAACTGCAGCAAGGCAGAACTGAATAAAAAAATTGCTCAGATACACCGGACCATAGCCGATTCCCTTTAATCCTTCTGGGATATTGTTGAGACAGCGTTTTTTCAAATCCCCTGAGCCGGCAGATACCATCTGGCAAAATTCCCACGGCAGTAACGAATGAGTCCTATCCAGCAAACCATACCTGACCAAAGTAACCGACCGTATCAGTCCAAAGCTTCTTACAAAGAATGAGCCTTTTTTACCATAATTTTAGCATAATTCGTCGCCCCCACATCGCCCCACAAAGTCCACCCACAATCCTCCACACAACCGCCACCGCATTGAACATTCGAGATAAACATTGTACCGTAAACGCCACATTTCCGTTCAACTATCTATTTTTCCTAAAAATTTATTAACTTTTTTTCATTGATTTTTTTTATCAGATGCACTATTACTTTTTATACTTGCCCATATATTTTTTAAAACTTTTCATTTTTTAGCTTGACTTCTTTTATATTTTTCGTAAAAGTGGCAGCAAGGTGGGTGCAAAGTGGATGTAGCATTCAATAAAAAAGGCCAATCCAGTGTTCCGATCCAGTTCCTGTCATACCATTGATGACAAAGGAAGACTCATTATCCCGGCACGATTCAGAAAAGTGCTCAAAGCGGAGGATGATTACGGAATCGTGGTCTCAAGCAAGGATGGCTGTATCTTCGCATTTACCTTCAGCGAATGGAAGGATATTGAGGACCGCCTAAAAACGGTCAAGACCGCATCCATGCAAAGGTTTAAGCGATTTTTCCTGGGCAATGCCTGTCCCCTGACATGCGACAAACAGGACAGAGTTTTAATTCCCCAGAATCTAAGAACCTATGCTCAAATCGACAAAGAGGTCGTTCTTGTGGGTGTTCTGGACCGATTTGAAATATGGGCCAAAGAAAAATGGGAGCAGGAGCAGAAGGAAATGGAGCAGGAGATTAAGCAGGAGGACGTCAGAGAAGAAATTGCTTCCATAGGGTTATAGTATGAGTTTCGAACATATCTCCGTCATGCCGAATCAGGTGCATGCGTATCAGAATCTTAAACCCGGAGACATATGTGTGGACTGTACCCTTGGGGGATGCGGACACGCGATGGCAACACTCAAGGCGATAGGTTCCGACGGGCTGCTCATCGGCATTGACCAGGACATGGATGCCATTACCAACGCTCGAAACGTACTTCATCTTTTTGAAGACAATGTCCGGCTGTACCATAATAACTTCAGTGATCTCCCCGACATTCTTAAAGATGCCGGCATTAACGGGGTTAACAGCATCCTTCTTGATTTAGGCTTTTCACTCAACCAATTGACCCAAAGCAAACGAGGGTTCAGCTTTAAAAAAGACGAACCATTGGATATGCGGATGGATGTCCGCAATTCCTTAACCGCACACCAGGTGATAAACACATATTCGGAAAAACAATTGGCCGATATTTTTTTCACATACGGGGAAGAACGCTTTTCAAGACGGATAGCAAGGGCAATTACTGAAAAAAGAGTTTGTGCCCCCATTGCCACCAGCCTTGAACTTGCCGGAATCATTGAAAGCGCAATGCCGGGCCGTGCAAAGGCAAAGCAGAAAATTCATCCGGCCACCCGGTCGTTCCAGGCCCTGCGCATTGAAGTCAACCGGGAGCTTGAACGCCTGGAAAAATTCATGCAGGCGATTCCTTCTATGCTGGTTAAGGGTGGGCGTATCAGCATCATCTCCTTTCACTCCCTGGAAGACCGTATTGTCAAACAACGGTTGCGCGCCTTTGAAAACGGATGCACCTGCCCGAGACAATTCCCCAAATGTATCTGCGGATTTGTGAAACAAATGGAATCGGTTACCCGAAAGCCTGTGACTGCGGAGTCAGACGAATTAAAAGCCAACCCCATGGCCAGAAGCGCCAAACTGCGGGTGGCACAAAGAGTATAACAGTCATGGGATGACCTGGGCTATCACCCACCAGGCTCCCCCACAATAAAACATAAAATAAATTAACAGCGTCTTGGAATTTTATAAAAAAGGGCAATTCGGCTGTGAGCACACCACAAAAACAAATTGATGCCACCCAAAATCAAAAAGGACTGCTGTGGTTTTTTATTATAATTGTGCTGGCCGCCGAACTTATTTGCAATGCCTGGATCAGAAGCGAATCCAACCAGGTCGGGATCATGATTGCAAGAACTGAAAGCCGGATACAGGACCTGGCAGATTACCGTCAGGCCCTGGGCGTGGAAATAGATCGCCTTAAATCCGAATCACGGATCACTCGTATTGCCCGGACCCGGTTAGGCCTGGCGCCGGACATTTTCAATCCAACCATTTACCTGCCCGAAGGAACAAATTAAATGACGGCAAACCCTTATGAAAAATTAGGTTTAAGGATTCTTGTCATACGTTGTTTTCTGCTCCTGTGCCTGGTGGGTATTATCATCCGGTCATTTGACATTCAGATTCTCCAGGGAGCTGCGCTCAAGAAAAAAGCTGAAAACACCTATGTTAGAAGGATCACCATCCAGGGGGAACGTGGACTGATCCTTGACCGTCATTTAAACAAATTAGGTGCCAGCATTGATGCGCCCAACATAACGGCAGACCCCACCCAGATTAAAAATGTCCGACAGACAGCAGATCAATTGGTTAGAATCCTTGGTGGCAGCCGGACTAAAATAGAAAAACAACTATCCCAAAAACGCCGGTTTGCGCTATTGGCAAGCAGGGTATCCCCGGCCAAGGCTGAAGCGGTTAAAAAGCTGAACATTGTTGGTATCTATACCCCGGATAATTCCAAACGCTTTTACCCCAACCGGCGCCTGGCAGCCCAGGTCATCGGGTTCACAGGCAAAGAGGATCACGGCCTTGAAGGATTGGAATTCTCCTACAATAAAGTTCTGGAAGGCCAAACCCTGAGAATCCAAGAGTACAGAGACGGTCAGGGTACAGTGCTTGATACGGAAAAAAACAAGCGTGACGAACTTAAGGGCGGCACCATTGTTTTATCTATAGATAAAAAAATTCAGTTTTTCAGCGAACAGGCCCTGGAACGGGCCGTAAAAAAACACCGGGGCAAATCAGGAACGGCCATTGTGATGCAGCCTGCCACGGGTGAACTGCTTGCCGTGGCCCACTACCCGGAATTCAACCCCAACAACTATGGCGATTTCAGCCGGAGCCGATACAGAAACAGGGCGGTGGCAGACACATTTGAGCCCGGTTCCATCATGAAGGTGATCACTGTAGCCTCAGCCATTGAAAGGGGCATGGCCCCCAAAACCATTATTAATTGTGAGAACGGCAATTACCGCGTTGGCAGATCCGTGATCCATGACACCCATCCCCATAATTACCTGACCCCGGGACAGATTATAAAATTCTCCTCGAACATCGGAGCGGCAAAAATTGCCCAGGACATCGGCCCCAAAGCCATGCACTATTACCTGAAGGCCTTTGGATTCGGTACAAAAACCGGCATTGACTGCCCGGCAGAAAGATCGGGCGTTATTCTGCCGTTAAAGCGCTGGACAAGCATTGATGCCGTGGCCATGTCCTTTGGCCAGGGTATGTCGGTGACGGCGCTCCAGCTCGTCAGCGCCGTATCAGCCATCGCCAATGGGGGCAAATTAATGAAACCGTTGCTGGTCAAAAAGGTCCTTTCCAACACGGGTGAGGTTGTCCAGGACAATAAACCCTGCGTCGTCCGCCAGGTGATCTCCACAAAAACCGCAGACATTGTAAAAAAAATGATGGCCAGGGTGGTTCAGGAAGATGGGACCGGGACCAAGGCCGCCATCCCCGGCTACCGGATATGCGGCAAAACCAGCACCGCCCAGAAAGCAGCCAGAGGCAAAAAGGGATATTCAGATTCCAGGTTCACGTCTGCGTTTGCAGGCTTTGCACCCTTTGACAACCCGGCTTTGGCCATTCTGGTGGTGGTGGACGAGCCCAAACAAAATCATTACGGCGGCATTGTGGCGGCACCGGCGTTCAAGGATATCATGGCCCGGTCCTTTAACTATCTGAACATTGCCCCTAACACAGATATGATAGCAGCATTACCCCGGGAGGTGTCCCATGCAGTTGACTGAAATCCTGAACATAACTGAAGTCGTGCTCACACCTGATCAGGAACAGGCAGGTATCGGCGACACCTCCATCACCCATATTACCTGCGATTCCAGACAGGTGATACAGGGATCACTATTCATCGCTGTAGACGGCCACGCCGCAGACGGCCATGATTACATTGCCCAGGCATTTGAACAAGGCGCTGCATTGGTTCTGGCCCAAAGGATTCCCCTGGAACTGCCCAGGGAACAGGCCCTGCGGATTGTTTTATCAAAGGACACCCGTAAAGATACGGCCATTGCCGCTGCCAATTTTTTCGGTCATCCTTCCAGGGATCTAATCGTAGTGGGGGTCACCGGGACGAATGGTAAAACCAGTATTACCTGGCTTCTGGAACAAATTTACCAGACCTGCGGGATTACCTGCGGTGTCATCGGCACGGTGAATATCAGATATCCCGGCACGACCATTGACAACCCCGTCACCACCCCGGATGCGGTGTGCCTGCAAAAAACCATGCATGACATGAAACTTGCCGGCGTTACCCATGTCATCATGGAAGTGTCGTCCCACAGCCTGGACCAGCACCGGGTGGATGAATGTGAATTTAATGCGGCGGTTTTCACCAATCTCACCCAGGATCACCTGGATTACCATGACGGATTTGATGATTATTTTGCCTGCAAAAAAACCTTGTTCACCAACTACTTAGGTCCCTTTGAAGACGGAACCCGGGGCAAGGCCGTCATCAACATTGATAATGAGTATGGCACCCGGCTGGCAGACAGCCTTAACCCGCCTGTAATCCGGGTCAGTGCAGATCGTGACGCAGATATCCGGGCCATTGACATCACAGACGACATCCATGGTTTGAAAGGCACCCTGGATTTCACAGGCGTTAAAGCCCCCCTGACATCCGTGCTCACGGGCCATTTCAACCTGGAAAACATATTATGCGCGGCTGGTGCGGCGTTGACCACAGGTATCTGCCCGGAATCCATAGCCCGGGGTATTGCCGCCCTTGAACGGGTACCGGGCCGTCTTGAAAAATTGTCCACGGAACTGAACCGGCATATCTTTGTTGATTATGCCCACACCCCGGATGCCCTTGAATCCATCTTAAAAACCCTTTCCGGCCGCGCCCCTGCGCGACTGATTACAGTATTCGGCTGCGGCGGAGACCGGGACCGCACCAAACGCGCGCCCATGGGTGTCATTGCCTGCAGATACTCTGACATCGCTATTGTCTCATCGGACAACCCGCGGACCGAAGATCCGGAAGCTATTGTTGACGAAATTATAGAGGGCATTCGTGCCCAGGGGTTCCACCCCATTGATTTCTCCAGCCCGAATACCTGTGAAAAAGGATATATCCGAATAACCGACAGGGCCAAAGCCTTGGCCCTGGCCGTTCAGATTTCAAAACCCGGGGACATTATCGTGGCGGCAGGCAAGGGCCATGAAACCTACCAGATTACCAACAAAGGCACCATCCACTTTGATGACAAAGAACACTTAACCCAAGCCTGTACCAGCTTGTTAACGCCAAAGCCATGGGATCTTACGGATCTTTCCATGGCTCTTGGGTGTACCCCCGTCACTGTATCAGGACAAACAAGCAGCGAAGATGCCAAGGACGCGATTTTCAAAGGCATTGGGACTGATTCAAGAACCATCTCCTCTGATATGGTATTTCTGGCGTTGACAGGCGACCGGTTTGACGGGCACAGCTTCATTCCTAACCTAACAGAAAAAGGGGTTTCAGCGTTTGTTGTCAGACAGGGTTACATAGAAAACCTTGATTCAAGTCAAAAACGCCTGATAGACAAAACCCGCACCTGCTTTTTTGAAGTACCGGACACCCTGACTGCGTTAGGAACTCTGGCCCGGTATCACAGATTGCGCTCAAATGCGCGAATTGCAGCCCTGACAGGATCTAACGGAAAAACATCCACCCGGAAAATGGCCCAGGAAATTTTTGCACAGCACCATGACACCCTGGCCACCCAAGGGAACCTGAACAATGAAATCGGCCTGCCGCTGACCCTGCTCAGGCTGGCGGATATCCATGAATGGGCCGTGGTGGAGATGGGCATGAGCAATCCCGGCGAAATCGCCCGGCTTTCCGCCATTGCCCAACCAGATATTGCCATGGTCACCAACACCCATGGGTCTCACATGGAAGGTGTGGGTTCGCTGGATAATGTGGCCCGGGCCAAAGCAGAAATATTTAAAAGCCTTAACCCATCCGGCACAGCCATTATTTTTGCTGATGATCCAAGAGTTGATATCCTTGTTCAAGGCGCAAAAAAAGACGCCAACACAGCAAAATTAATGCTTTTTGGCACCCAACCCGACAGCGATGTACGTTTGTCAAAAATCAACCCCACAGACCATGACATTACTTTTTCTCTGACCATGGATGGACATACCCGCCAATATACTGTACCTTCTCCGGCTGATTTTATGGCCTTTAATGCCGCGGCAGCCGCAGCCCTGGCCAAGGCGGCAGGGATTAATGAGACAGACATTGCCCAGGGACTTGAACTGTTTGTCCCGGTCAAAGGCAGGATGCATGTAAGGCATCTTAGCAACGGCCTTCATCTTATTGATGATACCTACAATGCCAACCCCAGTTCCATGGATCAAGCCCTGAACGTGTTAAACCGGATGGCCGGAAGCAACCGGGCCATTGCCGTGCTTGGGGATATGCTGGAATTGGGAGATCAGACCCAGGAGCACCACCGGCAGGTAGGCCACCTGGCAGCATCGCTTTCACCGGCAAAACTTCTGCTGTTCGGCACCCAGGTCGCTCAAATCCGTGAAGGCGCTCTGGAAAAAGGATACCCTGAAACCAGAATCGTCATGGGCTCCAAACAACTGTTAGGGGAGACCCTTAAAAAATTAACGCAACACGAAACGTGGGTACTGATCAAAGGCTCTAGGGGAATGGCCATGGAGACACTGATTCCAGTACTTGAAGAAATTCCTGCTGAAAGGGCGGACTGATCCAATGTTTTACCAGTTTTTATACCCGTTACATGACCTTAATACCGTTTTCAATATTTTCCGGTATATCACCTTCCGCACCATATACGGGGGACTGACCGCCTTTATCATTTGCTTTGTCCTCGGCCCCTTTGTCATCCGGCGGCTGCAGATCATGCACTTTGGCCAGATCATTCAGACAGACGGTCCCCAGTCCCACTTAAAAAAACAGGGCACCCCCACCATGGGCGGCATCATGATCCTGTTTTCCATTTTTGTTTCCACCTTTTTATGGGGTAATTTCACCAACCACTATGTAAGCATACTGCTGCTGGTCACCCTGCTTTTCGGTGCCATCGGCTTTATTGACGACTACCTGTCGCTGACCAAAAAAACCAATATGGGTTTCACGGCAAAAAGCAAATTTCTTTTGCAGATTCTTTCGGGCCTGCTCATCGGCTTTCTGATCTTCAGCAGCCCGGACTTTAATGCCGTGCTCACGGTTCCGTTCTTCAAAAACGTGGCCTTTGATTTAGGTGTTTTTTACATCCCTTTTGCCTGCCTGGTCATTGTGGGTACATCTAACGCCGTGAACCTCACCGACGGCCTGGACGGCCTGGCCATCGGGCCTTTTATTGTGGCCTCCCTGACATATATGCTGTTTGCCTATGTGGCCGGCCATGCCGAATTCGCACAATACCTGCACGTCCGGCACATTCCGGCAGCCGGTGAAGTATCCGTGATCTGCGGCATCCTGGCAGGGGCAGGCATGGGCTTTTTATGGTTCAATGCCCACCCGGCCCAGATTTTCATGGGCGATACCGGTTCCATCCCCCTTGGCGCCATCCTGGGCACCATCGCCGTGGTAACCAAACAGGAGATCATGCTGGTGCTGGTGGGCGGACTTTTTGTCATGGAAGCAGGTTCGGTGATTCTTCAAGTCGCCTATTTTAAAATCACCCACGGTAAGAGAATCTTCAGAATGGCACCGTTGCACCACCATTTTGAATTAAAAGGCTGGCATGAATCCAAGGTGATTGTCCGATTCTGGATTATTTCCATTACCCTGGCTGCCCTATCCTTAAGTACGTTAAAGATAAGATAAAAGATGCTCAATTTTCCTGAAACATATGAATTAATTGTTGGCTTAGGCGCCTGTGGGCTTGCCATGGCCCGGTTTCTGAATTGCCGGGGGCACTGCGTCGCGGCCACGGACATCGACGCAACAAAGACCGATGAAGCTGCAGCCTTAGAAAACTTAGGTATCCCGGTAATGATCGGCAGCCACACCCATGAGATATTCGACAACGCATCCGTTATTATCCCCAGCCCCGGAATCCCCTTAAACATGCCATACATCCAATCTGCCCGAAACAAAGGCGTACCGGTCAAAGGCGAACTGGATATTTTTGCCCAATACAACACCACACCGACCATTGCAATCACAGGAACCAACGGGAAAACCACCACCACGGAACTGACAACAGCCATGCTTGAAGCCTCAGGCATCTCCTGTTTCATGGGCGGCAACATCGGCACCCCACTGATAGAATATCTCATGCAGGAGGACCCCAAGGATGTTGTGGTGGCCGAAGTCTCCTCCTTCCAGCTTGATCTTGCCCAGACCTTCAGGCCCCACACAGCAGCACTTCTCAATATTGCCGAAGATCACCTGGACCGCTATATAGACTTTCACGCCTATGCCGACTCAAAATGGTCTATTTTTAAAAATATGACGGCCAAAGATACGGCCATAATTAACAGCCGCATCAACAATCTTTCAACCCGGACCGACGCTATTTGTGCCGAAATTCTTGAATTTTCCTCCACGAAGACTGTGGGCCGGGGTGCAAGTGTTCACGAAATGGGAATCGATATTCACACCCGTAACGTCAGTGACGTTCTTGCCACAGATATATTGACCGGACTTCCCGGGACCCATAACAAAGAAAATGTTGCGGCAGCGGCCCTTGCGGCGCTCAGCTGCGGTGGCACTATTGAAGGTATCAGGCAGGCCTTAAACGACTTTACCCTGTCGGACCATCGCATCGCCTTTGTCCGGGAGGTTGATGGCGTCCGTTTCTACAACGACTCCAAAGCCACCAACGTGGACGCCGTGCTCCGCGCCCTGGAATCCTTTGAATCCGGTGTCATTCTTATTCTCGGGGGCAGGGAAAAGGGCCTGGATTTTGCTCCCCTGGCACCCGAAGTTAAAGCCCGGGCCAAGGCGGTTATCGGCATGGGCGAAGCGGCAGGTCATGTCATGGAAACATTTGAAGGTGTTTGTCCCGCATATTCCTGCCGGGATATGGCCTGCGCCGTAAACAAAGCTGTGTCCGTTGCAGACAAAGGCAATGTAGTGCTGTTATCTCCGGCCTGTGCAAGTTTTGACCTCTATGCCAATTACAAGGAACGGGGAAAGGATTTTGCCCGCATTGTCAACCGGCTTGTTTCTGTTCAGGAGGTCTGCCATGGCTGATACCTTACATGCCGGCAAATACACCCCGGGCCGCCTCCATCCTTTCTTCAAAGAAAAGACCATTCTATTTCCAGTACTTATCCTTACCTGCATCGGTTTGGCCATGGTCTATTCAGCTTCCTGCTCCATCTCCATGGATGAACATAATACCCTGTTCTACTACCTGAAACGCCAATCCATATTCTTGTTTGCAAGCCTATGTATCATGTATGTAACAGCCTCTTTTCCTTACAAATTATACAAAAGCATGGCGTACATCATTTTGATTGCCGCCATCGGACTTCTGGTTGCCGTGCTTATCCCGTCTTTGGGCATTAAAGCCAATAATGCCCGGCGCTGGATTGATGTAGGGTTATTCGCATTCCAGCCCGCAGAATTTGCCAAGCTTGCCATGATTCTTTTCATGGCCTACTCCCTGTCTAAAAAACAGGAAATCGGAAAACTAAAAGACTTTTCCATTGGTGTTGTGCCCCATGCAATCGTGTTTGGCCTGATGGCTTTACTGATCCTGTGCCAGCCCGATTTCGGCACCATTGTGGTATTGGGCATGATCTGCTGGGGAATGATGTTCGTGGCAGGGGTACCTTTGCTTTATCTGCTCAGTCCCTTGCCTGTGATTATTCCCATTGTGGCATACTTTCTGGTTTTTAAGGTGAGCTACCGGTTGGAGCGGATCATGGGATTTCTCAATCCCTGGGAAGATCCCCTGGGCATTGGATTCCAGCTCACCAATTCCCTTAAGGCCTTTGGATCAGGTGGTTTGTTCGGTAAAGGTGTTGGACTGTCCATGCAGAAAATGCATTTTCTGCCGGAACCCCATACAGATTTTATTTTCTCCATCATCGGTGAGGAACTCGGCCTCATTGGGGTTATGGGCATCCTGGCGCTTTATGGACTGATCCTGCACACCGGCACCCGCATTGCCCGGCAGTCAGATACCTTTTTCGGGGCCGTAACCGCCACGGGCATCACGCTGTATCTAGGGCTTCAGGTCATCATCAATACGGGCGTGACATTAGGCGTACTGCCCACCAAGGGTTTGACTCTGCCCTTTATTTCCTACGGCGGGACATCGTTGATCATTAATATGGCAGCCATGGGTATTTTAATGAACATAGGAGCGTCGGCAAATCATGTTAAAAAATAAGCGTGTTATCATTGCCGGCGGAAAAACAGGGGGGCATCTCTTCCCGGGCATTGCCGTGGCCCAGGCACTAATGGAAAAAGACCCGGCCACAAAGATATTGTTTGTAGGCACCAACGCCCCCTTTGAAACCGACACCCTTGACCGGTACGAATTTGCCCATAAGGCAATTATCTCCCGGCCCATCAAAGGGAAAAATATTTTTGCAAAAGCATGGTCCGCCGCTCTTGTGGGGCTCAGCCTGGTCCAAGCCATGATAATCATTATTGGGTTCAGGGCCAATTTCATCCTGGGCGTGGGCGGATTTTCATCCTTTGCCCTGGTGCTTGCCGGGCGTATCCTTTTCAGGGACACGGCCATCCATGAGCAGAATGCCTTTCCCGGCATGACCAACCGCATGCTGAGCAAAATCGCCCGGACCCGGTTTATCTCTTTTAAAGAGACAAAGGGCATGCCGGAAAACGACGCCACCTTTCTGGTTGGCAACCCGGTACGCCGTCCTTTAAGCAATGAAGCGGAAAACACCAACACGGATGACACTGTTCTCAAGCAGATAACCGAAGATGATTTTCTAATTCTTGTCACCGGAGGCAGCCAGGGCGCAGCCTCCATTAACAAGGCATTTATGGATGCCGTGGAATTGATGAAAGAGATAAGTTCGATTTTCATTATCCACCAGACTGGAAAAACCGCGGAAGCCGAAATTCGGCAATTTTATAATGCCGGAGATATCCGTCACAAAGCCGCAGCCTTTTTCTACGATATGCCGGCCATCCAGGACCGGGCAGACCTGGTCATCAGCCGGGCAGGTGCAGGAACCGTGTCAGAGCTGTGCATCAAGGGCAAGCCCGCCATCCTGGTGCCCTACCCCTATGCGGCAGACGACCACCAGACCGCAAACGCAAAATTTCTGGCCGACCAGGGTGCCTGCATCATGATTGCGGACAAAGACCTGACCGGTCAAACTTTATTGGCAGCCATTGAGGCGCTGCAACACAACACAACACAAAGAGCACAAATGGCAGGCACTATGAAAGCGCTTGCCATGCCCCACGGCGCAGACCTTATTGCCGACCATATTCTTGGGGCAACTGTTTCAAAAAGGAAAGAAAATGTACCAGCATGATTATCACATACACTTTGTAGGCATCGGCGGCATCGGCATGAGCGGCATTGCCGAGTTGCTGTTAAACCTTGGCTACACCATATCCGGGTCTGATCTTAAGCTGTCCCACATCACCGACCGGCTCAAGGAAAAAGGCGCACAAATTTATAAAGGGCATGCCAAGGATAATATAAAAGGTGTCAATGTGGTGGTCACCTCATCGGCTATCTCCGCCCAAAACCCGGAAGTGATCCGGGCAAAAGAGCTGGGGTGCCCTATTATTCCGCGAGCGGAAATGCTGGCGGAACTGATGCGCATCAAATACGCCATTGCCGTGGCAGGTGCCCATGGCAAGACCTCCACCACCGCCATGATCTCCCAGATCCTCAACACCGCAGGACTTGACCCCACGGTAATCATCGGCGGCCTGCTTCAGGGTCTGGATACCAATGCCCTGCATGGGTCCGGTGAATTTATTGTGGCCGAGGCAGATGAAAGTGACGGATCATTTCTTAAATATTCTCCGTCCATTGCCACAGTGACCAACATCGACCTGGAGCATCTGGATTTTTACAAAGATATTGACGACATAAAAGATAAGTTTGTCCAGTTCATCAACTCGGTCCCCTTTTACGGTCTTGCCATTCTCTGCCTGGACAACCCCCATATCCAGGACATTCTGCCCAGGATCACGGCACGGCACATCACCTACGGCATGACGGCACAGTCGGAACTGCAGGCACGGCACATCCGATTTGAACACGGCAAATCGTTGTTCAACGTATTCAAGGGGAAACAGGACTTAGGCCATATTCTGTTGAACATCGGGGGCCGGCACAATATCCTCAATGCCATGGCCGGCATTGCCACGGGCCTGGAGCTTAACATCCCATTTGACACCATTAAAAAAGCATTGGAAGAGATCAAAGGCGTAAAACGCAGACTGGAGATCAAGGGAGAAGCCAAGGGTATCACGGTGATGGATGATTACGGACATCACCCAACCGAGATCAAGGCCACCTTGACAGCGGTCAGGGACAGCTATCCGGACAAACGGCTGATTGTGGTCTTCCAACCCCACAGATACACAAGAACACAGGCATTGTTCCAGGAGTTTACCCGGGCCTTTTACCAGTCCGACGTACTCTTGGTACTACCCATCTATGCGGCGTCCGAAGCCCCCATTGACGAGGTGGATTCAGAAAAACTTGTGTCAGGCATAAAAGCCCATGGGCACAAGGATGCCTGCTTTGCCCCGGATTTCACCCAGGCATTGTCCATGATCACCCATAAGGCAAAGCCCGGTGATATGGTACTCACATTAGGGGCAGGAGATGTATACACCCTTGGAGAAAAACTGGTGGAGATTTTGTAAAAACCATGGTTCTCAGCGATAACATAAAAAACATGTTCGCTTCCTTTGCGCCGCAAACGCAAAAGGCCATGGACCGGTACACCAGTTTCAGGGTAGGTGGCCCGGCAGACATTCTGGTGCTGCCCCAAACCGTGGAGCAGGTGATCGCCCTTGCCAAAACCGCACACAGCGCCCAATTGCCGATTACGATTATCGGGGGCGGCACCAATGTGCTTATTTCGGACAAAGGCATCCGAGGGCTTGTAATGGTTCTTACCCGGCTGCAACAAAACATTGAGCAGACAGAACCTTCCATAGACACCGTCGACGCCTCACCGGAGCGGATCTATTTGACGGCACTTGCCGGAGAACCCCTTAACCGCCTTTGCAGATATGCGGCTGACGCCGGCTTGGCCGGTCTGGCGTGGGCAGCCGGAATTCCGGGCACTATTGGCGGTGCCGTCATGATGAACGCCGGCTCCTTTGGCAGCGACATGAGCCGGGTTGTCACAGAAATTGAGGTATTGGACCTTAACACCTTCAAAACGATGGTTTTGCCGGTAAGCCGTCTTCAATTTTCCTACCGGAAACTTGCCCTTGAGAACAGCATTATACTTAAAATCACTATTAGGGTGTCCAGGGCGGACGCCGAAACCGTCAGAGATGAATTTAACCGCAACCTTAAGACAAAACAATCCACCCAGCCGGTGTCCCAGGCATCTGCCGGATGTTTTTTTCAAAACCCCCCGGGCGATAAACCAGCAGGCTTCCTCATTGAGCAAGCCGGCATGAAGCGTGCCCGGTGCAACGGGGCCATGGTATCTGATCTGCACGCCAATTTCATTGTCAACCACGGCAACGCCTGCGCAAGCGACATTCTTTACCTGGCCGGCCAGGTAAAAAAAAGCGTATACGAGAAGTTCGGGATTAACCTTAAAGAAGAGGTGAAAACCATTGGCGACTAAGAAAAATACCAAAAACCGGTACAAGGTGCAGGGCAAAAAGACCTGGAAATTTAAAACTTTTTTTAGCGGAAAAGCCCTTGGGGGAAAACTCTTTCTTGTTCTTTTTGTGGGTGCAATGAGTGTGGGTTGCATCTACATGCATGATGCGGTTCTCCAAAGCCCTCTATTTGATGTTAAAACCATTATGATTGACGGCCTTGACCGGGTAACCAGAGACGAAGTCCTGGCCCGGACAGGACTCGACAAACCCGGCAACATTTTTGAATTGCAGCCGGAAAAGCTTGAAAAAGAGCTGAAGGCCCATCCGTGGATTCGCATGGCCATGGTGAAACGAAAGCTTTTATCAACCATTTCCATTAAAATCGAAGAACAGGAACCCTTGGCCATCGTGAGTATTGAAAACCTGGCGGACATCGTCATCAACGCCCAGGGAGCGCCCTTTAAAGAATATGAACCAGCCAAGGATAATCTAAAGGCGTTGCCGGTGATCTCCGGGATGGATCTAAGCTTGTCCGACAACACGTATCTGTTTGAAGGAGATTTGTTCAATGCAGTGATGGAAGTCTTAAAAATCAGAGGATTTGGACAAATTCAGACGATCTTGGGAGACGAAAACACAGGCATACTCATCAATATATTAAACACATATCCTGATACAAGTTTCACAAAAAATGCCGAGGAGGGGGGGTCTGAAAACAACACCCTTATTCCGATAAAGCTCGGATTTGAAAAATTTGAAAAAAAACTTGCAAGGGCCAGGCAGATTCAGCGCTATATGGAGACCAACTATCCGGATAAAACCATATCGGCCATAGATCTTTTTAGCCTGGAAAAGGTGTTTGTTACAACTGAAGATGCTGCCCAACATACAATAGCAAAGGGGGTTTAACTTGCAGGGGAACGAAAAATTACTGGTGGGGCTTGACATCGGCACCACCAAAATCTGCGCAGTCGTGGGTGAGATGCTTGAAGATGAGATTAATATCATCGGCGTGGGCTCTCACCCCTCCACAGGGCTTCGCAAGGGATCCGTGGTCAACATAGAGTCCACAGTGGATTCCATTAAAAAGGCTGTGGAGGAAGCCGAGTTAATGGCAGACTGCAATATATCTTCGGTGTATGTGGGCATCGCAGGCAACCACATCAAAGGATTTAACAGCCATGGCATCATTGCCATTAAAGGCCGCGAAATCACCGAAATGGATGTGGAACGAGTCATTGACGCGGCCAAGGCAGTTGCCATCCCCCCGGACAGGGAAATTCTTCATGTCATTTCACAAGAATTTATTGTGGATGAAATGACTTCCATTCAGAACCCCGTGGGTATGACTGCCGTGCGCCTGGAAGCCAAAATTCATATCATCACGGGTGCGGTATCTGCAGCGCGCAACATTGTCAAGTGCTGCCACAAGGCAGGGCTTGAGGTGTGCGACATTGCCCTTGAATCCCTGGCCTCGGGCTATGCCGTTCTCACCAATGAAGAAAAAGAACTTGGCTGCATCCTGGCCGATATGGGCGGCGGAACCACGGACCTGGCGTTATTCAAAGACAACAACTTAAAATTTATTTACGAACTTACCGTGGGCGGCCATAACCTGACCAACGATATTTCCGTTGGGCTTCGAACCCCCTTGCCCGAAGCGGAAAAGATTAAGAAAACACATGGGACTTGCATCCCCCAACACGTCAAGGCCCATGATGTCATTGAGGTACCCGCGGTAGGCGGCAGAGCTCCCAAGCGTCTGCCCAAGGGTATTCTTGCGGAAATCCTGGAACCCCGGGTAGAGGAGATCTTTACTCTGCTCAAGCAGGAGCTGTTTTCCAACGGACTTGAAAACAGCTTTCCCGCCGGCGTTATACTCACCGGCGGCAGCGTTGTCATGGATGGCATTGCTGAAATGGCCGAATCCGTTTTCAGCGTACCTGTGCGTATTGGTGAAGCCGACCGTATCGGCGGACTCAAGGATATTGTTAAAAATCCCGCGTACGCTACCGGCGTTGGGCTTGTAATTTTTGGATCAAAAACAAGCTGCGTCATCCAGGATGTCAAGTCTGATGCCGGCGGGCTTCAGATGATTTTAAAGAAAATGAAACAATGGTTTAAAAATATTATTTAAATCTTTACAGGAGGTGGATATGACTTTTTCTTATGTGGAAAACAACAACACAGCTAAAATTAAGGTCATCGGTGTCGGCGGGGCCGGTGGCAACGCAGTCAACAATATGATAGATGCCAAGCTTCAGGGTGTTAAATTTATTGTGGCCAACACAGATGCCCAGGCCTTGGAACATTCCAGGGCAGAATCCAAAATCCAGATGGGTGTCCAGCTTACCGAAGGCCTTGGGGCTGGTGCGGATCCAAGCGTAGGCAGAGATGCCGCTTTGGAGAGCATGGATGAACTGCGTGAATCACTTGCAGACAGCCACATGGTCTTCATCACCGCCGGATTTGGCGGAGGTACCGGTACAGGAGCCGCACCTGTGATTGCAGAAATATGCAAGGATCTTGGTATTCTCACCGTAGCTGTTGCCTCCAAACCCTTTTCATTTGAGGGCAAAAAACGGGAAAGAGCTGCCCTTGAGGGCCTGGAAAAACTCCAGGAAATTACAGACACCGTTATCACTATCCCTAACGACCGGCTGCGCGGCATAGCCGGCAAAGGGGCGCGTATGAAAGACATGTTCATTAAAGCCGATGAGATTTTGCATCACTCTGTTAAAGGCATCACAGACCTGATCATGATGCCCGGCCATGTCAACCTGGACTTTGCCGACGTCAAAACCACCATGCAGAAAGCTGGCAAGGCGTTGATGGGTATTGGTATTGCCTCTGGAGAAAACCGGGCCACGGAAGCTGCCGAACGAGCAATTTCCCACCCACTGTTGGAAGATGTCTCTGTATCAGGCGCCAAAGGTGTGCTGATGAATATTACATCAAGTTCAGATCTGACCCTTGACGAAATGACCGAAGCCTGCGACCGCATTTATCAGGAAGTGGGTGACGATGCTGAAATCATCTGGGGCCAAACCTTTGACGAGGAACTCGGGGATGAAATCCGCATCACCGTTATTGCCACGGGTATCGGTATGGAAGAGCCGGCATATGCTGAGAATATGCACAGATTTGATCCCCAACCCGTCCAGGCCTATGGGCATCAGCCTCAGCAAACAACAGCGGCCGCCAACGGCACGTATGGGGTATACGGGGCACAGGCCTATGGGCAAAACACACCGAACATGGGTCAGACCGCACCTACCGGCCGCCAAGACCCCATTGCCCGGGGCGTTATAAGAGACGCCACGGAAGAGGACATGGCCAATTGGGATGAACCGGTGCGGCGCGTGGCTCGCCATAAACGCGTGGTAGGAGATGAGAACCAGCCCCAGGATTACGGTACGGACTATGATAATGACGATCTTGAAATCCCAACTTTTTTAAGGCGTAAAGCCGATTAACGGCCATGGGCCGACCTGACATATCACCTGCCAGGCTTAGCCCACAACGAAACACAGAATTAACTTATTGATACTTTTATATAAATTAATGAAGGGCAAATAAAACCGATATAGGCCTTGGGTTTTGTAAAGGCCAAATAAACCATTTTTCATGCAAGACCAGTTTTAAAGAATGCGTTGGGGCAGCAGGCCTTCCCCTGCGGTCATCTGACCGACACCACATCCACCCCCTGGTTCCGTCTGCAGGGGAAGTGCCTGTCCCTCAATTCGAAACCTGCAGCATCTTTTGTTACCCCGCTTCAGTTCATATGGTTACCCAGCGAACCAGGCTTTAATATCGACTTTTTAAGGCTGATCAACGCCAATTCACAAAAATTGGGGAATCAGTGCGTACCTGCTATTAAAGACGATGACGTCGAATAACAAACGAATAAAACTTGCATTTTTTAAAAAATTCATATATTTAGTAACGTTCTATCGTGAATTTTAATTAATATTGATATACAGGGCTGGCTGCGCCGGCCTTTTTTGCTTTTAAGGAAAACCATGTCCCCTAAAAATTTAGAATTGGTCGGGTTCGACGAAATGAACTTGAGTCCGGATGTTTTTGCAGCTTTGCAGACCGTTGGTTATGAAACCCCGACACCGATCCAGGCCAAGACTATTCCCCATATGATAGAATGCAAAGATCTGCTGGGCCAAGCCAGAACCGGAACCGGGAAAACAGCAGCCTTTGCACTGCCGCTGCTTTCCCGGATCAATCTCAAAAACAGACGGCCCCAGGTTCTTGTGGTTACCCCTACCCGGGAGCTTGCCATCCAGGTGGCCCAGTCCTTCAATGACTATGGTACAAACATGAAGGGCCTTAACGTCCTGGCTGTATACGGTGGCCAAAGCTATGGGGTTCAACTAAGCCAGCTAAAACGTGGCGTCCACGTCATTGTGGGAACACCAGGCCGCCTTATGGACCACATGCGGCGCAAAACCCTTTGCCTTGACGATCTTACAGGCCTGGTTCTGGATGAAGCGGACGAAATGCTGCAGATGGGATTTATTGATGATGTGGAATGGATTTTATCCCAAATCCCCCAACCCACCCAGATCGCACTGTTTTCCGCCACCATGCCTGCTCCCATCCAAAAAATTGCCGCCAAATACCTGAAAAATCCTGAAAAAGTAATTATCCGGCATGATTCCGATGTCACCAACACCATTCACCAAAAATTTTTGATGATTAAAAATGTAAAAAAAAGCGATGCGCTTGTCCGAATCCTTGAAGCCTCATCCCATGATGGTGTCATCGTATTTGCCAGGACCCGGAATGACACGATGACGCTTGCAAAGGTTCTGGAAGAAAAAGGATTTAAAACTGAAGCACTGAACGGAGACCTTGCCCAGGCAGCCAGAGAACGGACAGTTAACCGCTTGAAAAACCGGAATATTGATATTCTTGTGGCCACGGATGTGGCAGCAAGGGGACTTGATGTTGATCGGATTTCCCACGTCATCAACTACGATATACCATCTAAAACCGAACCTTATATTCATAGAATCGGGAGGACCGGGCGAGCAGGGAGAACCGGTGAAGCCATTTTATTTGTCCAGCCCAAAGAAAAGTGGATGTTAAAGCGAATTGAAAAAGCCACCCGCTTGACAGTTGAAGAGATAGCGCTGCCATCCAACAGGGAAATCAATGAAAAGCGGCGGCGAGACTTTAAAAATAAAATTAATCAAACCATCAGCACCGAAGATCTAACTGCCTTTACGCATCTTGTGGAGACAACCGCAAAGGAACAAGATATCCCGATTTCCCAGGTGGCTGCAGCCTTAGCAAAAATGATCCAGGGCGACACTCCGTTTCTGCTTAAGGAGACGGCAGACAAACCCGCCGTGAAAAAAACCGCTAAAAAATTTGAAAAAAAAGCCAAAGCATCAATTGCACCCAAGCCGAAGAAGACACCTATTAAACCGCATCTAAATAAAATTACACCGATTGAAAAAGGTATGGAACGATATCGTATAGAAGTGGGTTACAAGCATGGCCTTAAACCCGGCGATGTTGTCGGGGCCATCTCAAATGAATCCGGCCTGGAAAGCAAGTTTATCGGTGCCATCAATATTGACTATGATTATTCTTTGGTGGATCTGCCCTTTGGCATGCCTAAAAGCATTTTTAATTTGTTGAAAAGAACCTGGGTTAGATCCCAAAAAATGTCCATCTCAAGATATGCTTGTTAAAAAAAGCAATATCATTAATTCCGGGGATATGATGAAAGAGCTTCACCTCAAAGCAATAGCCAATCCACCATGGCCCCGGAATTCCCAGATGATCTGCTATTTTACAGCAATAAGCTCAACAGTGAAAATCAATGTAGAATAAGGTTCAATCGTCCCCCCACTACCAGCTGCACCATATGCAAGCTCCGACGGAATATACAATTCGTATTTTGACCCCTCACTCATAAGCTGAAGCGCTTCTGTCCAGCCTTTAATTACACCATTCAGTGGAAAAGTAGTTGTTTGTTCACGTTTATATGAGCTGTCAAAGATTGTACCATCAAGTGTTTTGCCTTCATAATGCGTTTCAACGGTATCACTTGCAGTGGGCTTTTTTCCGCTTCCTTCAGTGAGCACTTTATACTGAAGTCCGCTTTCAGTGGTTTTAACACCCTCTTTTTTACTATTTTCTTCAAGAAATTTTTTTCCGGCTTCTATATTTTTTTTTCCTGATTCCATCCGATCCGCCTGCTTTTTGTCCTCCATTGCTCTTTGATAATTCTGCATAATGTGCTGCATTTCACCAACAGGCATGTCGGATTCTTCCCCGTTAAAAGCGGCAATAAACGAATCCGCAAAAATTTTAGGATCAATTTCGATGCCCTGTTTTCTAAAATTACCACCTACGCTTTGTCCAAAAACATAACTGACCTTATCTAAATCCACTTTCATTTTAATTCCTTACATATTACAGGTTTGATAAAAATTTGGTCAGTATACACAAAAAGGACATAGGTTGCATTAATTAAAACAAAATTCAAACTACAATTTACCTGATAAGCGTGTGAACCCAGGAGGAATTGGACATTAATCAATAAATTATATATTTTTTTTCACAATAAAACTTTTATTTCACATTTTCTTAGAACGAAGAGGAGGTGATTAATCATTTCACACTTTTTCTCCACATTGTAAACAAAAAACAATCTAAGACATAAAACATATACATTACAAATACTTAAAAAAATAAAATATTTTCACTCCTAGACCATTAAAATCAATGGCACGCATATTGCTAAATTCAACTTCACATTATTGTTAATCATTCATTAGATGACTTTAAATTAAAAAAAGTGCTTTTGAGTGAAGATTATTAATAGAGACGTATATCGAAAGGTAAGAAAGAATGAAAAAGTTTTTTTTGGCAACGCTTGTTTTATTGTGTTCATGTACAACGCTGTACGCAGAAGTGATTACTTTTTTTGGTGAAGACCAGGGTATAGGTGAGGGAACCGCGCTGACTTCCTGGGAAAATGCCAGTGCCGCCCAAACTGATTTTTACTCAAACCTGACAGGAATCACAACTGAAGATTTCGAGGCCATGACTGGATCCGTAGCCACTTTTGGTAGTATAACGGCCACACTCTCTAATGGAGCGTTGCAAAGCGTCACTTCAGGAACGAACGGCTATGGACGCTATCCCATTTCCGGAGATAAGTACTGGGAAGTATCAACGAATTTCACCCTAACTTTTTCTGAAGCAATTTCGGCATTTGGCTTTTATGGTGTCGACATCGGTGATTTTAATGGACAGGTTGTATTGTCTATGGAAAGTGGCACGACAGTTTCACTTAATATTGAGAACTCCATCAATGTATCAGGTGGCGGTGTGCTTTATTTTGGATTTTATGATTTGGAAAACACCTATACCTCCATTTCTTTTACCAATACTGCTGCTGGGACAGACATTTTTGCCTTTGACGATTTTACCATTGGCACAATTGAAAATGTAGATCCTATTGGAAATCCTAATAACGCTGTACCGGAACCTGCTACCATTCTATTATTGGGATTTGGGTTGATTGGTATTGCAGGCGTTTCCAGACATAAAAAAATAATCAACTAAATAGTGCCCGACCGAAAACCGTAAATTTTGCCGATTACGGCGTTGGCCTGAAATTTTAATCCTCGAAATACTCCATGTATTCCTCCGGTTAAAATTTCAGGCCGCCTTGTACTCAACAAAATTTCCAGGTTTTCGTTCAGACACTGAATACCTAAGTGGGGATTCATAAGACAGCAGTGATCCCCACTTTTATCCCCCTTCCTCTGATCCCATTATTCTGTCGCAAGAATTTTTAGCACAAGGCCTGCGATGGTCAGACCAAAACACCCAGGTACCCAGGCGGCAGACCCGATGGGCGACCGTGGGCGCCCCTGACCGCCATCAACATCGCCCTGAGCCAAGGGGTCTACGGCGTCTTTGTCTTCAAAAGGTTCCTTATTCAGTGGAGGTTCAATGGAATAGACACAGGACACGCCGCTGGAAAGCCCCCGGCGACGTGCCCGTCTTCGCACCATTCGGGCCAAAGGACACACTTCGGTGTCAAAAAGGTCCCCTGTCCGGATCATGGCGACATCGGTTCGGCCTGCCGCTCCCATGGAAGAGATAATATTAAGTCCCATCTGTTTTGCCCCAAGGATTAGACTGACCTTTGCATTGAGCCCGTCAATGGCATCCACCACCATGTCCAGATCCCGGCTTAAAAACTGAGACAGACTGTCGGCGTTGACAAAAGAAGTGCGCAGATCGACCTCACAATCGGGGTTAATATCCAAAACCCTTTCCCGGGCTAAGACTGCTTTTTCCTGTCCCAGGGTGGAGTGCAAAGCAAAAATCTGCCGGTTGATATTAGAAGCATCCACCCGGTCAAAATCTACAAGCCGCAAATATCCGATGCCGGACCGTGCCAAAGCCTCCACCACAAACGACCCCACAGCCCCAAGGCCGAAGACGGCGACCCTAGAACTCTTAAACCGGTCAACTGCATCCTTTCCCATCAGCTGTTCCAGCCGGGCAAAGGGGCTTATCAAATTCGAATTCCGGGTCATCCGGCGCTCTCCCTTTTGCCCAAAACAGAATCTAACAAATGCAGGCTGTTCTCATATCCGTGTCCGGCCAGGTTCTGAAAGTCCATGTTTTTGCGCTCTGCCGCTACCCTGACAATCTCAGGCACATTGGCCGGCTCATTTAACGGTGTCTCTCCTGGATAGGCATCCAGAATAAACTGGGGCACGATATCCGGGGTATCGGTTTCAAAAACAATTCGGTCAAGGCTGACCGCCTTGAGGGCCAAGCCCACCTTTTTGGCATTGGGCCGGGTTACGGAACCGGAAAATGAGATATGAAGATTAAATTTCTCAAGAACCGGAACTAGATCGGCAGACCCGGAGTAAGAATGGATAACCCCGCCCGCAGCCAGGGGCCCATGGTATTTTAAAATATTCACGATTGCATCCCAGGCCTTGCGAACATGAATGTTAATGGGGCGCTTGAGATCGCAGGCCAGGTTTAGATGGGTTTTAAAAACCTTAACCTGTAGATCCCGATCGGTGCCTTTACCCATAAAATCAAGCCCGGTCTCCCCTACTCCAGCGGGAATTTTTTCCAGCCATTGACCCAAATTCTTAGCCCAGTCCGGGCTCAGGGTATCAAGAAACCAGGGATGGATCCCAAAGAAAGGCACCACACAAGCAAATTCTTCAGCCAATTGGGCTGTAATCCCAAAATTTTCTTCCATGGTAGCGCAGGTAGCTATTGTTTCCACCCCGGCGTCTTGGGCACGCCGAACAATATATAGGGCATTTTCAATTATCCGTGAATCATGGAGATGGGTATGGACGTCAATGAATCCGGTCATACTCAACCGGCCAAAGAGTGGAGAAAATCAAGGGCCATGCGGTAACCATAATGGCCGAATCCGGTGAGCTGGCCGGTGGCAATACCGGCAATCATGGAAGTGTGACGAAAGGTTTCACGTTTATGGATGTTGGACAGATGCACCTCTACAATGGGGCATGACAGCATGGACATGGCATCGCGCAGAGCCACAGACGTATGGGTTAAGGCACCCGGATTAATAATCACACCGGCAGGACCCTGTTCAAATGCGGCATGAATGTAATCAAGGATCGCGCCTTCGTGATTGGATTGAAAAAAATCCAGGGAAAGCCCCAATTCATCTGCACGTTTTTTGAGCTCTCCGTTGATCTGATCAAGGGTGAACGCCCCGTAAATCTCGGGTTCCCTTTTCCCCAGCATGTTTAAATTGGGACCATTGATGACATGAAGCATGCCGGGTGTTATCTGCCTTTGAGTATTCATCATTTCCTCCTGTAACCAGCAATTCTTTATTTATCCCAAGGCAAATTCGCTCTAAGCGGAAGTTTTGATTTCACCACGAAGCTCACGAAGACCACGAAGAATCTTAATTTTCTTCGTGAACTTCGTGTTCTTCGTGGTTTTCATTGCTTTTATCCGTTTTAGAGGGTCTAACAAAAACCACAAACCAATTTGCCCTGAAATTTATTCTCACACTGAAGTACAAAAATTAAATCTTTGTACTTCAGTGTCTTTGTGTAGAATTTTCAACAACGGGTTTCAATTATGCGGCACTATCGGCTGCTGCCTCAAATCCCAAATCAAAGGCATTAAGGTTCATCTCAACAAGCTTGGGTTTAATCCTGCGTTTGATCGCCTCTTTAACGTTTTCCTTTGAAAAGCCCAAGGCACCGGTCTGAATCAAGGCACCCAACAGCACAATATTCACACTCATCGGGGAACCGGCTTTCTTGGCCAAGGCCATGGCATCTATGGCCACAAGCCCCGCGGTCTTCTCTTTGAGTACCCGTTTGATTTCATCCACCTCGGGGTAAGCCCCCTTGCCGATGCCCACAGTAAAGGGCGGCAGGGTAGCCGTATTGGTAATCACTTTGGTATTGGCAGAACACCGGCCAATGGCGCGCAGGGTTTCAGCCGGTTCAAATCCCAGCAGGATGTCGGCTTCCCCATCGGAAATAATTGAAGACGAGGCATCCCCAAAAATAATGGAGGACTCCACCACACCGCCACGCTGGGCCATGCCGTGGATCTCGCTCATTCTGACCTCCACTCCTTCGATGAGGGCGGCTTCGCCCAAGACCTTGGATGCCAGAAGATTGCCCTGTCCGCCAACTGCTACAATGACCATTCTTAATGTTTTCATATCGAACTTGTCTCCTTGTCTATTTCAATGGGCGGATGGCGTTGTCAGGACAGATCTGGGCGCACAGGGCACACCCAACACAGGTATCCGCATCAATTTTCACCCGACCCTCTTCAATGTAAAAGGATGGACAGGCGATCCCGTTGATGCACTCCTTATGGTCTGTACATTTATCAGTCACTTCAAAGGCTCGGGGCTTTTTGAGTTTAATACTCTTTGCCCAGAGGATACAGGGCTCTTGGGAAATGACAACGGAGACACCGTCAAAGGCCATGGCCTCTTTCAGGGTTTCGATGCTCTTTTTTACCTTAAAAGGCTTGATCACGGAGACATGCTCGACACCCAGGGCTTTGACCAAATTTTCAATATTCACCCGGCCATACCCGGGCATGCCCATTAATTCCATATCCACACCCGGATGGGGCTGATGGCCAGTCATGGCGGTTATGCCGTTTTCAAGGATCACCAACGTGAAGTTGTGGCGGTTGAACACGGCATTAACAAGACCTGTGATGCCTGAATGGAAAAAAGTGGAGTCGCCGACCACACTGACCACCTTCTGGTCCGTGGCTTTGCTGAAACCGCAGGAGGTACTCACGGACCCGCCCATGCAGACCACAAAATCACCAACGGACAAGGGCGGCATAAACCCTAATGTATAACAGCCGATATCACTGGGATGAATGACATCCATTCCTTCAGCCGCCTTTTTAATGGCATAAAAGGTAGCCCTGTGGGAGCAGCCGGAGCAAAGATTGGGCGGACGGTTGGCAATTTCAGGCACATCGGAGGTATCAATCTTCGGGGCCGGGACATACTCTATGCCGAAATAGGCCGCAATCTTCTCCCGGACCATGGCAGGATGAAATTCCCCTAATGGGGTAAACAGCGCATCCGTTTTCCCCAGTACAGGGAGAACAAGTCCGGCTTCCTGGGCAAATGCTTTAATCGCCTCTTCCATGAACGGTTCGCCCTCTTCGATGACAAGCACCTTTTCACAGCCGGACAGAAAATTTTTAATCTTATTTTTGGGCAGGGGATTGGAAAATCCGGGACGAAGAATCTTGACCTTTGATTCAATGCCAAGGTCTTTTACGGCATCCAGGGCATAATGGTAGCTCACCCCGTTGGCCACAATCCCCCAGACACCCTGGCCTGTGGTAAAGTTAAAGCCTGAAGATTCAGACATGCCGGCGGCCTTGTCCATACGCTCAAGAAGCTTGACATGCAGGCCCCGGGCCACAGCGGGCACGGTGACGCATCGCATGGGATCCCTTTCAAAGCGTCCCTTTGTCTCTCTTTCTTTGATCTCCCCAAAAGTGACAAACGCATTAGAGTGATTGATCCGGGTGGTGGTGCGCAGGATCACCGGCTGTTTTAAGGTTTCGGACAGTTCAAACGCCGCTTTGATCATATCCTTGGCCTCTGCCACGTTAGAAGGTTCGAGCATGGGCAGATGGCCGAATTTGGCATAGTAGCGGTTATCCTGTTCGTTCTGGCTGGAAAACATGGCCGGGTCGTCCGCCGTTAAAATCACCATGCCGGCGGTTACGCCGATATAGGAAAGGGTCATCAGCGGATCGGCAGCCACATTAAGCCCCACATGCTTCATCATGCAAAAGGTGCGAAGCCCGGAGTTGGCCGCAGCAGCCGCGACTTCCAGAGATACCTTTTCATTAGTGGAATATTCAAAATACAGATCCGACTCTTGGGACATCTGAAACAGATTCAAAGAGACTTCCGAGGACGGGGTTCCCGGATATGTGGTGGCGAAGGCGACACCGGCTTCAACAGCGCCCCTTGCAATGGCTTCGTTGCCCAGGAGCATAATTTTTTCTCCAGGGCTGTCCTTTAACAGTTTATGCATGTGCACAGCTCCTTAAACATAAAACCCTGACAGGTGCATCTCCCGCCAGGTCATCCAGTGTTTGAACAAAACCGTACCCGTCGCCGTGTTGCATCCGGGTAGAATTATGCCCGGGCGGTTCTCTGACGAACCACCCAGGCATCGTTTTCCGGTCAAACACTATCTAAGTGGTAATTGTAAAAAATGTTTTCTCTCAGGCGTACAGTTTTTCAGCGTGTGCCAGGGACGAGGCATACCCCTTAAACCCCTGGGTATCCTCACAGGAATTAATGGCACTGGAAGCAAAAAAACCTTCCACCATGGTCTTTTCCCCATGACGAATTAAACCCATGAACAATACCGGAACAAGGCTGAGCCCGTTTTGGCCGGTTTCAACACTGAAGTCCAGGGGGGTGTCAGTCTGGTAAACAGCGAACAGACTGTTCTGGACAGGCATCAGCTGAACAATTTCAGGATGTTCATGGTGATGGTGATGGTCGTGATTGTGATCACTACAATGGTTGCACATGATCTTTAAAGCCTTTCATTATTGCAGGTTGAGGGCACACATTTCTTGCACATCAGGTCTTTTCCGGCAAATACCACAGACCTTGGTACCCTAAAAACAGTTTAGCCCTTAATATTACCGAAATTTACTATAGAATTAAAGGTTTTTGAAAAAATTCTTTAATTGGTTTTTACGGCCAGAATGGCGGCACCCTCCAGCTCACGGACCAGCTTAATGCAAAGATCGCCTTTGACAAATTCTTCAGCCTTGGACTTTTTCCTCCGGCCGATGACAATCATAGAGTGGCCCCCCTTTTTAAACTCCTCAATGATCCCGTCCGCAACCGTATCGCAGGGTTCATTTACGATTTTAACCTGAATATTTTCTTTGGGAATTCCTGTTCTTTCCACCAGGCCCAGCTTTGCCTTTTCAAGAATAGACAGGTATCGTTCCGGCTGGGCTTCCATAAAGCTTTTACCCATGAGTTCATCACCGGCAGCGGGTTTTCTGAACACATGAATCAATGTCACATCAATGCTGTCAGGGCAAAATTTAAGGGTTGAAAAATATTCCAATGTAGCTTTTGAGCTGAATGAATCGTTTACGGCTATGAGTATGGATTGCTTCATCGTTCAATCCTTTTTAAAAACGGGGTTATAATTCGTCATCTATATTTCATCAAAGGCTTGAATACATCTGTCAATATCCTCGATGATTTCGTCCACCATCTCGTAGAAAATTTCAGTTTGTTTTGAAAAATGCATTAAAATATTATTCATCGTGCTTGGAATAACCGGATACAATTTTTTGAGATTTACCAGCCGCCTTTGATCCAGTATGGAAAAATCAGCGTCGGTTAACCGCTCAATCAGATTGCCATAGGTTTTCGGGTTGTTTTTAATCATGTAAACCGTATGAAACCCCTTACCAATGGTATAAGTTAAGATATTGCCGAGGCCGAATATATCCAGACTGAAAGGATTTTCGGTTGTCTCGTAATCGTAGTCAAAATCGATCCAGACATAGTTACCCGTCGTCCTTTCCACAAAGAGATGATCGTTTCTGATGTCCCCGTGCTTGAATCCGTTCCTATGCAAGAAACTAATTGCCCCAAAGGCCATTGACAGATTTCGAAGTATCCCCGGAAGTATGGTTTTAAAATAAGTCTCGTAAGGCATATCACTGAACTTGCCCAGATATTGCAAAAAATTTGTCCCCCGGACCACCTCAAGAACCCGAATGTTATTGCCCTTTTCATCAATAAAGGCTTTGCCCTGCATAAAAAGAGAGTGTCCAGCCACCAGATCAAGGATCTTACCTTCTTTTTCAGGACTTCGAAAACAATCTATTTTTACCTCGCCAATAGTTATTTGAAAGGATTCGAAAAAGGCAAATTTAAGATATTGAATATCCTTTGTTTTCTGGTTAATTACCTTCTTTACCCAAAACTTTGGATCTTCAATGCCGAAGCGCTGCTCCTTGGCGTGACCGATTACTTTATAGATCTGGTCATTAAGATGGAGAATATCCCCGCTGTCTATGGCATAAAAATTACTGATATCCTGGATGGATGATTTTCCCATAGCATGGCCTCGTTGGTTTGATCCCGATTTAATCAAGGAGTCTATGGGGCAAATTGCTCATAGCCACCTTAAACTGATCAATCACATTTTTAAGGCCGTTGTTTTCTATCACGACCCCAAGATGCTCAAATAATACGGACAAAGATTCCATATCCTCTTCACTGATAGCAATGACTTTATTATGATACATGCGCACAACCCCTGTCACCGTATGCCTGAATTTAATCGGTATGGAGAGCATGGACGCGATATTTTCATCTGCCGCCTGCTTTGGGTACTGAACCCTGGGATCGTCCTGCATGTCTTGAATAAAAACAGGCTCCCCCTTCACAAGGGCAGAGTCTTTTTCATCAATAAAGATAGGGCCTTTTTCCAAATATTCCTGGCTAATACCGTAACTGCTCACCATAAAAAGCTGATTTTCCTTTTCATCCAAAACAAGGGTACAACAGCCTTTGATTTTAAATGTTAAAGCGATCCCTTCTGTGATATGTGCCAACAAAAGCTTCGGATCGTCATAGGTTGAAATTGCATGGCTTATGGACCTGAATTGCTCCAGATTGAACTTGCGTTCCAATGCGTTGGTCATTTCACATCTCCCTGTTTAGACAAAATTCTGACGGCTCTTTAAGGCCGACCGCGTGGGAACAATAAAACTCGAATCTCTCTTCGGGCCGCCCGTCTAATTGAACACTGGCCATGGACCGTCCGAATTTTCCACCGAGGTTCAACCCACAACATGATTTGAAAAATATCTGTGGGTTACACAGACGCGCCAATAATAAGACGAAAAAGAATGAACTCAATGATATTATTATATTGAAAAATAAAAACCCATGTCAACGATTCAAATTGGATGGCGGTCAAAACTGTCGTATGATTTTTCCTGATTCAGTGCGCTTAAACGTATCTTTAAACACTATATCCTTGGGCCTCTCGTAGCGGTCCAATCTTTGAGTAAAAAAAGCTCTCAACGTTTTCTCAATGTATTCATTCGGCCTGGCCTCAATTACCAGGACAAGTCTGTGGCCAAGAATTTTATCAGGCAAAGCCCCGATGAAAAAGGGATATGTAATCAAATCTTCCAATTTTTTTTCTATAATTTCGGGAAAATACTTTATACCGCCGGAGATGATCACATTATCGGCCCGCCCCAGTATTTTGAATGTTTTATTGCCATCAAGCTCAGCCAGGTCGTTGGTCACAAGACTTGGTGCATCCAGGCCCGGCATGTCAATGGTCAGACATCCCCTTTCAGACAGTTCCACCCGGATCCCTTTAAGACAATGAAAGCCGGCGGACGCGTTTTGACCGTTTATCCGGCGAAGGGCAATATGTGTGGCGGTTTCCGTCATACCGTAACTTGCAAAACAGGCAGTAGACACATTCCCAAGTTCGGCTTCAAGCCGTGACGGCAACGCAGAACCACCGATCAGTAAACTATTCAAACCGTCAAACCGTTTTGAATCATTCATCAATTTTATCACCTGATTGGGCACCATGGCGGCAAAACGGAAGGGATCGGATTGACACCGGGCCAGGAAGCCGAAATCATCGGTTGGTTCTGCGGTACATAGATCCAGTCCGCCCACAAGCGCTCTGATCACCATAAGTTTCCCTGCAATATACCTTAGGGGTAGGCATAAAAGAATACGATGCCCAGGTTGCAGACCAAAAAAGTCAAGGGTACGCATGGCGCTTTGGGCCACAAACTTTTTCTCCAGAAGAATGGGTTTGGGCGGTCCTGTGCTGCCCGATGTGTGCACGGTGATGAAGGTTTGCGGCCCATACCATTGGGCCAGAAAATCAATGACATCGGATTCAATGCCCCGGGGGAAGACTTGACGCTCTGATCGCACAAGCGTTGCCACCTGGTGCACGGCACCGTTGATACTTAAAGTCTGCGGAAAAATATTCACGATGTTAAAAAATCCCCGGAAAAACAAACCGCTTATCCGGATCAAAAAACAGCTCTTCCCCACGAATTTCTAAGGGGGAATCCATATTATTGGTAAATAACTGCCCCGTCCCAAGCCCCTGGTGCAGAAGAGGTTGTTTCAAAAACGCCCATTGGGCAATGGCATTCAACCCCAGGTTGGACTCAAGATAAGAGGTGATCCACCAATCGATCCCTCTGGCATCAGCCAGTTCAATCCATTCGTCACACCCGTTCATCCCACCGTGCAGACTTGGTTTCAATACCAGGTAATGGGGGGTAAGGGCGTCCAGCAGGCGAATCTTGTCTTCACGCGCCGTGATACCTATAAGTTCCTCATCAAAGGCAATGTCCAAGGGGGACTGCCTGCACAATTCGGCCATTTGAGACCACTGTCCTTTGGCGATGGGCTGCTCAATAGAGTGAATGTCAAGCTCTGCCAGTTGTCCAAGCCGGTCCAAAACCTCGTCCGGAGAGAATCCGCCATTGGCATCCACCCGTAAAATGACGTCGTCGGCACTGTATTCCGACCGAATGCCTTTGAGGATGGCCAGCTCATCATCAAACTGAAGCGCCCCGATTTTAAGCTTAATGCACCGCCACCCCAGATCCAGTTTCTGCCGCACCTGTTCTTTCATGAACGACAGCTCCCCCATCCAGATCAGTCCGTTGATGGGGATGCCTTTATCCCCACGGGTGAACCTGGACGGAAACAGGATCTGCGTACCAGCCTGTTCCAAATCCTTCTGTGCGGTTTCCATGGCAAACTGTACCGAAGAGGGTATGTTCTGATGAACCGCCCGGGAACAAAAACTATCCGGATCTGCGGCAAGGCCTGCAAGTGCCTGTTCCACCTCAGGGATGCTCTCAGCACTCAACCCCGGTAATGGTGCACACTCTCCCACCCCGACCCGGCCCTCTTTTTCCAGAACAAGATACCAGACCCGGCGGTGGTTCAGCACCCCACGGGATGTCCCTGCCGGCCGCTTAAATTGTAATTTATGCTCAATGACACGTGATTTCATATCTTTTATCCAGACTTCAATACTATTTTTGGTTCACCACGAAGATCACGAAGGGCACGAAGAAATTAAACCAAGAACTTCGTGTCCTTCGTGATCTTCGTGGTGAATTATAATCTTGAATAGTTATCGTATTGAAATCATGGGAATTTCGGAAATTTATTAAAATCCGGTTTGCGTTTTTCCAAAAATGCGTTTTTACCTTCCTGGGCCTCCTGGGTAAGGTAATACAACAGCGTGGCGTTACCGGCAAACTCCTGAAGCCCCAACTGCCCGTCAAGCTCAGCATTGAGCCCCAGCTTGATCATGCGCAGGGCCAAAGGACTGTGTTCCTGCATTTTCATGGCCCAGGCCACGGTCTCATCCTCAAGCTGCTCCAGGGGCACCACCTGATTAACCAGCCCCATCTCCAAGGCCTCGGCAGCCGAATATTGACGACACATAAACCAGATCTCACGGGCCTTTTTCTGGCCGATGGTGCTGGCCAGATAGGATGAGCCCAATCCGGCATCAAAACTGCCCACCTTGGGACCGGTCTGACCAAAGATGGCATTTTCACTGGCGATGGTGATATCGCACACCACATGCAGCACATGACCACCGCCGATGGCAAACCCGTTGACCATGGCAATCACGGGCTTGGGCATAGACCGAATCTGTTTCTGAACTTCCAGGATATTCAGCCGTGGTGTACCGTCTTTGTCGATGTAACCGCCCTCCCCTTTCACATTCTGATCTCCGCCGGCACAAAAAGCTGTGTCCCCGGCCCCGGTCAAAACAATCACATTGATACGCTTATCCTCCCGGCAGATGCGCAAAGATTCGCTGATCTCATGGACGGTGGTAGGCCGAAAGGCGTTGCGGTAGCGTTCACGGTTAATGGTAATCTTGCCGATTCCCTCATAATATTCAAAAAAGATATCTTCAAACTCTTTGATGGGTTCCCACTGGCGTTTTGTTGTCATCTCTCACTCCACGTTTATGGTTAGTACTTTTTTAATTTCTCTAAACAGGCCCTTAAAAACGTTTGTGTTGATTTGGGCATCCGTAAACACCTCTAAAAGGGTGGGGACAGTCCGGTCAGGATTATAAAGTTTTTCAAGTGCCTTGTCCAACTGAGCACCTGAATCTGCTTGCAGATAGTCAAGGCCGAATGTTGATGCAAGGCCTTTGGCTTTTGTACTGTGGCCTGCAAAAAAACAATTTTGAAACACCCGTTGATTATCTTCTCCGGTGCGCCCTGCAAGGTCTTCCACAAAACTGAAAATATTTCCACCACCGTTATTGAGCAGAATAATCCTTAAGTTGCCCCCCAGATATTTATTCCACAATCCATTGGAATCGTAAAAAAACGAGAGATCTCCCAGAATAAGGGTATTTATTTTAGACGTGCATGATGCATACCCCACCGCCGTTGAAACAGAACCATCAATGCCGCTGGTTCCCCGGTTACCAAGCCAGGCTGCGCCTTTAATTCCGGAATTTAACACAGCATATCTTACTGTGGAGCTGTTGCCCAGATGTATGACTGAATCCTCCGGCACAGCCCTCAACACATCGGCACATGCTGTAAAATCGCTGAAAGGAGCCTGGTCCAAATACCGTTCGTAAACCTGAAAAACCGTCTTCTCCCGATCTTTCCAGACCCCGGCATAATCGGCGGATTTTTTGTGGATCTGCATTCCGGCCGTTTGTTCAAAAAACTGTTCCGGAGTCATTGCACAAACTCGGGTTAATGCCTGGTAGGTGTCCATATGCCGGCCGTCGGCATCTACATGAATGTGTTTGCCCGGTTTGTAAGCTCTTAAATATTGCCGAATACGCTTGGATACAAAATGCCTGCCAAAAGTAATCAGTAAATCAGGCTGAAACATAGCTGCGTCTGCTTGGGATATGGACCCAAGGATTAATTCCGGACGAGCACAAAAGCAATCAGAAGGGATCTGCAGATTGGCCAGGTGTTCCGCAGCAACCAGGGCTCCGGTTTTTGCCGCAAACAGGGCCAATGCGCTATTAAGCGCTGCACTGGCAAAGGATTGGCCTGCCAGTACTAATACTTTATCTGCCCGGTCAATATCCTCGACTACGCCAGCCAACGCCTGTTCATCAAAATTGATTCGTCTATCCAACGCCTCAATCAATTTAACATCAGGCAAGGGTACATCTACGGTCCGGTGCAAAGGTTCTTCTAACGGGATATTAATATGCACAGGTCCCGGCCTATGAGACACAGCCGTATTCAGTATATCGTTTATCAAATACGCCCCGGACCACAGCTGACAGTCCGATTCCTCCAGGGGCAGTGAACACGACTGCCTGATAAAATTGCGGTATAGATCCGTTTGCTGGATGCATTGGTTTTCCAGCTGATCGATCCAATAGGCGGGCCGGTCAGCAGTCACAACAATCAAAGGAATTTTCTGGTAATAGGCTTCGGCCACAGCCGGGGCAAAATTAACAGCAGACGTACCGGAACTGCATACAATCACAACCGGTTTTTCTTTTGCCTGGGCAACCCCCAAGGCAAAATAACCGGCACTGCGCTCATCCACAATCACCCTGCAGTCAAATTGTCCGCTCCCAGCCAGGGTGTGGATTAAAGGGCCGTTCCTGGAGCCGGGGCACAGCAATATGTCGGTAATATTTCTGCTCAAAAACAGAGAGGCCAACTGCTGGACGTGCCGCTTTGTTGAAATCATCATACCTGTTCCTGCAAGTCCTCAATGGCATTTAAAAGTGTTCTGGATTTTTGCGTGGTCTCTTCCCATTCCTGTTCCGGGTTGGACCGACTTGTGATCCCCCCACCGGTGAAAAGGACATACTGGGTATCCTCAATTTCCATGCTGCGTAGGTTTACATAAACGTCGGTGCCACTTTGTTCAAGGCGCCAGGGCCCAAGAAAACCGGTATAATAGCGTCTTTCATGGGGTTCAAAGTTCCGGATAAAACGAGCAGCCTCAACCTTGGGCAAACCGCAAACCGCGGGCGTCGGGCAAAGCTGCGCAACAAATTCGCCAAGCCGATCTTCAATATGCTCCCCGGAAAAAAAGAAGGAGGTCTTCAAATGGGCCACAGTAGCGGTTTCAAGGTCCTGGGGACCCTTTGTCTGATAAGCGGAGAATCCAAACCGGTGAAGCACATCCACTGTATACCTGGAAACAAAGGCCTGCTCTTCAATTTCCTTGGTAAACCAGCAGTATTGGCCATCGGGTCGCCGGGGTTGGGTGGCTGCCAGGGAAACGGTCTGGGCATGTCGCCCATCGGAACGAAACAAAAGCTCAGGGGTGGCACCCATCCAAAGCCCGGCTTTGGGCAGATTTACCACAAATACGAATACCCCAGGATTTGCATCATGCATCTTAAGAAACAACCGGCCAATGGATTCATTTTTTTTCTCCTTGCAAATACGCCGGGATACAATGACCTTGGAAAACTTTGCTGTGTGGATCTGTTTAATGGCCTGATTGACGCAAACCAGGTAATCATCATAATTTGTTGAGATGCACGGTGCTTTTACATCCTGACGCAAAGGGTCAGCAGTCAGGCTTTTCGGATCAAACGAAAGGATTTGATCGTAACCTTTAAGATGTATGGCCGGCTGCAAAACGATCACGGGAACTTGATCCGATATCTCAAACGGGGCAAACACAAACCCCCGGACCCGGCTTAACTGCTCTATCTTCTCCGGGAATACAATATCCTCCTTTGATCCCGCAATCAGTTGGGGGCTGTCACTGGACGGTTGGAACCAACCGGCAAATGCAGTATTTTTTTCTATCAGAGTATCAATCAGACAACTAAATTGGGTAACGCGGTTCATCCTATCCTTCAATTTCTCACCAGCAGCGGCGGTATATGCGGCCATTATATCAATCTTAACGTTTTTATTTCGTTATCGTATTTTAACCTGAGCGGTTTTTAACATCCCTAATCCATGAATAACAGTTTTTTTTGGTATGTCATTTTATTCGCAGATGCGGTCAAATTTTCCCTTGGTCAGTTTAACCAGGTCGCCCGCTGTCAATTCAATGTCAAGCCCCCGTTTCCCGGCACTGACAAAAATGGTTTTATAATCCTTTGCCGTATCATGAACCACTGTTGGCAGTTTCTTTTTCTGCCCGATGGGGCTGACACCCCCCAGGATATAACCGGTGGTCTTTTCCACCAACTTTTTATCTGCCATGGCGGCCTTTTTAACTCCCATGGACTTGGCAAACATTTTTAAATTCAATTGGCAGGACACAGGCAATACAGCAACACCAAGTTCCTTTCCGTTCATTGACACCACAAGGGTCTTAAAAAGCTGATCCGGACTGACGCCAAGTTTTTCAGCCGCCTCCTGCCCATATGAATCTGCCCTGGGGTCGTGGCTGTATTCATGAATTTTAAAATCAATTTTTGCTTTTCTAACTGTATCAATAGCTGGTGTCATTTAGTTGTTTTCCCAATCTGTTATTTTTCAAATCTCTGTTTATCATATTTGTATAACGTGATTAAAGAACTGCAAAATAAAAAAAGCCCCCTGGGGGGTTCACCAGGGGGCTTTTGTGATTCTGTTTATCTATCTTAAAAAAGAGATGCCTTATAAAAAAACAGCGTTATGGCGAAGTTTTTTCACCACTTATTTTCATATACCGTTGTGCCGAATTGTTGTGCCAAATTTTTATGCCGGGCTTCGTCTATCGGTATTTTTTCACTACATATTTTCTTATATTGCCGCACCAAATTTTTATACCGGGCTCGTTCTTGCTGAAGTTGTGTTTTCAATTGATCGATAAGCTCATCCCTGGAACGTTCAGACTTGGCTGATACACGGCTTAATTCCTTATCAACGGATTTAGCAAGACGTTCCACTCGCTGCTCCAGATTCACAACCCGATTCAGCAACCCACCATCATCCGGGACAGATTCAATTTCAGACACCAGGGCCGTAGTTTTTTGCCGATCTTTGGTAAAAATTCCAAGCCCCCCCTTTTCCTCAACCACCAGGTCGAGCACCCCCAGGGTAATAGCTTGTTTATTATCAGCATAAGCGTAGACCAGAACAGCGTCGCATAAAAGATTAATTGTCCGGGGAATACCCCCGGAAATCTCATGGATTTTTTTTACAACATCGGAAGGAAAAAGGCAGGGATCACCACCGGCTTTGGAAATCCGGTGAGCAATATAGGCTTTGGTCTCCTTGATGTCCATCGCTGCCAGATGGTAGCTGACCGATATTCGTTGGGCAAACTGCTCCAGCTTAGGATTTTCAATCATTTCACGCAGATTGGGCTGACCCACGATCATGATCTGAATCAAAAGTTCCTCGTCGGTCTGGAGATTGGACAACATACGGACTTCTTCGAGCACCTCATGGGAAAGATTCTGGGCCTCATCAATGATGAGCAGAACATTGCGGCCTTTCGCATATTTTTCAATTAAAAACCGATAAAAAATATCCAGGGCTTTGGCTTTGCTGATTCCATCCTCATAAGGGACTTCGAACTCATTGAGGATGAGATATATCAGGTCATTGGAAACCACATTGGTGTTGAAAACAACGCCTACATCCATATCCTTATCGATCTTGTTAAGTAAATGGCGAATCAATGTGGTTTTGCCGATGCCGATTTCCCCAGTGAGCATGACAAACCCAATTTTCTCCGACAGTCCATACTCCAAAAAGGACAAGGCATTCTGATGCCTCGTACTGGCATAGAGATAATTGGGATTGGGCACCAAGTTAAAAGGCTTTTCTTTCAGATTAAAAAACTTTGTATACATAACTATTTCTGTTTATTCAGAACGAAGCCAAGAAAATTTTCTTTGGGCAGAAGATTTGCCGCCTTTATAATATCCTTCTTTGATGTTTTCCCGGCTTCCACCACCATGATTACACCATCCATAAGCGGGGCCAGGGAAATTGCCTCGGACCGTTCCAGGACCGGAGGCGCATCAAAAAACACATATCGGTCATCATACCGTTCACTCATTTCCTTGACCAGCTTTGCCATAAGAGGAGAGGATAAAAGCTCTGATGAATCCATAATGGTTCGGCTGCCTGAAATCAGGGTCAATTTATCCACCCCGGGCCAGACAATCAAATCATCTAACGGCATATCATCCAGGAAATAATCTATCAGGCTGTTCTGGCTTTCTACGCCTAAGTACCGGTGGATGTCCTGCCCTTTGAGGTCGCAGTCCACTAAAAGCACAGTCTGATTCATAGACCGGGAAAACACCAGACCCAGGTTGATACAGGTCACGGTTTTTCCCTCTTCGGACCATGCACTGGTGACCATAACGGTCTTGATGGGCTTGCTGGCAGATCGGTTCTTGATATGAGTTCTCAAGATCTTGTACTGCTCAATTTCTGCCGCACTGGGATTCAGGCAGACGCTTCGATAACGTTCAGCCACCTCGGAATTAATCTGGCAAGGCCGCGACCGGGAATAGACTGGAGCGGACCATCCGTTTTTTTGGGTCTTCTGGCTATCGGTCTCTTCTCCTGCCTCTGATCCTATGCTTTCCTGTCGTTGACTTTTTGCCCTTTCAAGGGCTTTTCGCAATTTCATATAAATAACCTTTAGATGTAAAGTGTCTAAAAACTGCCCATTAACTCTATGTTGCGCATAACCTTAACCCACAGCACATCCAGGTCCATGACGTAGGCATCAAACAAAACCACAGCCGTGATCGCTGAAAAAACAACCACCAGGGCCACGACCGTAGCTTTCATCCGTTTCCTCGACCGGTCCTGCTGGGTCTCAATGTTCGGCACCACCGTAAGTACAGGCATGCCCGTACCCTTGGCAAGAGAATCAGCATCCAGAAAAGAGGAATCGGAATACTCCATAACCGCAACCATCCCCACCCCGGCACCGATCCCCAGCACTAATCCAATCAGAATAATAGCCAGCCGGTTGGGTTTTGACGGCTTTTCCGGCAACTTGGCCGATTCCACCAAAGTAAAACGCTCCCCTTTCTGATCCGTCTCCAGCTTTTTGGCCACATCCGCTTCCAGCATTTTGGCCTGCATCTCTTTATATTTTAGGTTCAGTGTGTTGCGCTCGGCCAGGATGGCATTGTATTTTTCCTCCACCCCGGGGGCCGCAGCCAGCCGTTGCTTGTAATCTGCTGCCTGGGCCATGAAGTCCTGAATCCGGTTTTCTGTGGAACGGATATCTGATCTAAGCCCAGCCAGTCGGGAGGACAGGGTGACATAGGCGGGATTCTTCTGGAGATTTTCACCACCCCCCTGGGCTTTTTCCTTCTTTTTCTTTTCTACCTTGGCAGCGACCTCCGCAATCTCCTCTTTCTTCTTTTGCACATCCGGATATTGATCAGAAAAATGGGTCTTCAGATTGATCAGTTCCAGTTTTAACACTTCCAGCCGCTGCTCATCCTCGTCTTTACGCAGCCCACCTACATAAATGTCTTCCATATATTTCGGGGTGTTCGCCAGTTCATCTTCCAGAGATTCTTTTTTTTCTTTCAGGGCTCTTAAGCTCTCTTTAGCCGTCTCAATATTCCGTTCCATATTGGCCTGACCCTGCATGTTCAGCTGAAACACTTCGGGCAGAGAATCAACGTGCTCTTTTTTAAACTGTGCCAGCTGCCTTTCATATTCGGCCAGCTCCTCCTTAATTCTTTCCTTTTCCACCTTCAAAAAGCTCAGGGTCGAAGTGGCCTGTTCGGTCCTGACTTTTAAATCTTCTTTTAGAAAAAGGGTGGTAATGGTGCTGACCACCTGCTGGGCCTGTTTGGGACTGTCTCCTTCAAAGCTCAGGGTAAAAGCGATGGTAGCGGTGCCTGTTCTTCCTGACCTGCGGTCAGCGATCTCGACATTCACCGGGGTCAAAATGATCTGCTCACGCATTCCGTCCACAATTTCGTCCATGCCCATTTTGTCCCGCAGTTTTGGATAAAGATTGAATTTTAAAATCAGTTCCTGGAGCTGACTAGAAGTCAATACCCGCTGCTTGATGCTCTGCATGCGCTGTTCGGCAAAGGTGGTCATACTTGAGGTTACATACTCCGCCGGAATTTCACGCTGTTCAATAAGAATGGTGGCTGATGACTCAAAAGACGGGGGCCAGAGTAGTGCTGTCAGGGTCGCAACCAAGACAATCCCCACAAAAGGAATGATCAATGCCCATTTTCGTCTTTTTAAAATCGCCAGATAATCGCCGGGGGTCAGTATTTGTTCTTCCATCGCTTTCTCTATCCTGGGTTAATAAAATATTAAAATTAATAAACCTGTAAAAAAACCAGCCAGTGGTTAGCTAAATAAAATATTTACTTACAATGAATGGTGTCGTCGTCTGGCCAGGCGCCATTTCGCAGTAAGCAAATTTTTTCCAACAGCATCAAAATTCTTTTTTCAGTGTTAGGGAGAACAGGTTCCGTTCCGTCTGGGTATCCTCAATTCGATCATCCAAGTGAGTATACCGGTAATAACCTGTTAAAAACAAGGTCTGTGTGAACCTGTATCTGAAACCAGGCTGGACATTAAAGGTCAGATCATCTGTATCATCCTGGTTTGTCCGCTCATTTTCATTTAGATAACAGGAGGCTCTCAGGCTCAATGTCAGATCTTCTGTGATCCGGTGACGGACTTTGCCGGAAAGACTGGTCCGCTGGACCACACCATTGGTACCGGAAGCACCTCGCATATCCTGGGACAAGGCCAGGCCCATGGTTGATTTAAGCCCGTTATAATTGACGCCTGTGGAAATTACACCGCCCCAGACACCGCCATTCTCATCTTCAACACTTCCTGAACTGATCACAGTACCGGTCTGTGTATGAACGTACCTTGTGTTTGTTTTCTCGTCGGTCTGGCTGAAACTGGCTCCAGCCATACAGTAGACATCAAAAATTTCCGTCAGCTGCCGGGAAAATCCAGCCGAAAACTGAAACGTATCCGAGGTGTACTCCTGCAATGTATCCCGGCTGACCAGCAGACCGTTGATCAGCTGCTCAGGGTACTGATGATCAATATCGGTCGCATACCTGAAATAGCTCAGATTCAAAAGCCCGGTGGTATTCTTAAAGGTTTCAGACAAATTTTTTGAAAGGGACACGGTTACAGAGAATAAATCATTATCTTCCTGTTCATCGTCCTCATCTTCCTGCGTGTTCCCGTATCGGACCTCAAGGCCGGCCTTTGTTTTTTCCGAAACAAAATAATTCGAAGAGACCGAAAAGCCAAATTTTTCCCGGTCGCCGGAAATCTTAAGCCCCGTGGTATCCGTGTCACGGTCTCGCGTGGAGTCCTTTGAATAATCGGCAGTCCCTCCCAGGGAAAACCGTTCGTTCAAGCGATAATCTATACCGCCCGACGCAGATCCATCCAGAGCATCAAGCTCGCTGTTATCGGCATACCAGCGTTGCTTCAACCTACCTGTAAGCGACGTGTCCAGACGCTCTGTTTTCCGCTTCAGGGTCAATCCCCCCTCAACTGCCGTAATCCAGTCTGCCTCCGGCTGATCGTCAACAAAAAGAATATTGTCTGAATATTGCTGATTTAGGGAAATAAAAGGCGTAATGGTATCTGGATCAGCCAAGGCAGCGCAGGACCAAAAAACCAGCATAATAATCAGGGCCAGGCATTTTTTCATGGTTTCTCCTATCGGACCACGATCACATCATCCCGTTGGAGCATGATATTCTGATCCAAATTTTCTCCTTCAGAGACCTCGTCATAATTAAAATTCAAAATTTTAGTCTGTCCGTCGATTTTCCTAAAAATGCCGATCTCCTTTTCTTTGGCAAAGGGCGTCAGACCTCCGGCCACAGACAAGGCCTGAAGCACGTCAACATTTTTATGGATGGCAAACCGGCCTGGATGATTTACTTTGCCAATGACATAAACCACCATACTGTTCACCTGGAGCAGACTCACAGACAAAACCGGGTTGGAGATAAAATGAATCAGCTTTTCTGTTAACTCCTTTTCCAGTTCCACAACAGTTTTTCCTTCTACCATGACCTGGCCCAGCAGTGGCATCTGTATGGTACCGTCGGGCAGGACCACCCGCTGCCTTGTAAGATCGGCATTTTTCCATACACTAATGTCCAATGCATCTCCGGCCCCGATGCGGTACTCCCCGGCACCGACTGTCATTGCCCAGCAAGCAAGGAACAAGCACCCTATAACCAAACCTTTTAATAATTTCATAGCGTTCATCCTAATGAATAAATATTAAATTTAGTCTACACAACCCCCTGCCAAAAACAACATAAATTTTGTTTTTGGCCTCATTGCGCCCCAAAAACCGCATTGACACATAAGGCCCAAACAAAAAAAGGAAACCGGATACCTTTACAGGTATCCGGCCAGTTTTTAATGATGTCTTACACGTGTTCTTTTAACCCCTGCCCTTAAAAGTCAGAATTAATCCTGAACCGTCTTTCTTCTGAAACCGACAAGACCGATAAGACCTGAACCAAGAAGCAGTGCGGCTGTCGGGATAGGAGTCTCGCTTACTACGGGCGACAATTCTGTTGGGAGTGCACCCAACAGCTCAAGGGTTGATTCGCCGCCAAAATCCAACACATACATGCCGGCACTGTTAACGGTTAATTCGGCTTCCTTAAAGATGGTAACACTGGCACCATTGTCTTCTTTCATATAGAAACCGAATTCAACAGTATCACCATTCAGGCTGAAAGCAAGCGTAGTGGTTGTTAAATCCTCACCCGAAAAAATCGTAACTTGATTTTCGGTAATAGAGAACGTATTTAAGCCATTAGTTAGAGCATAATAAGAGCCCTCGTCGTTGTAGTCATAAAACCCAAACTCGCCGATCTCATCTTCAATCGTAATTATACTGCCGGAAGTCGACGTCCACGGACCGCTGTACAAAGCTGCAAATGCAGGCTGGGCCAATAACAACCCGCAAACCACAAGACAAGCTGCAAACAGCATACTACTTTTTTTCATACAAATTCCTCCATTTTCTTTAAGATTATGACACATTAAAAACTACATCCTCGATCACGCTGAAAGAATCAGTCGATCGAATTTTCCATTCAAGATGACATGCAAAAAATTAACCAGAACCTATGCATATTTTATTTTTGGCTGAATTTTAATGCAGTCATCACAAAAACAACTCTGCTATTTGGCAAAAAAACCATTTTACCAACTTTTTTACCCAAAAACATCACGCCGTTGGCGTGTCAAATATTCCCCATAGAAAAAAAATCCATACAATATAAAAAAAATGCCACATCCAACTATTATATTGTTGTTTTTATTATCTTTTTTTCATTTATTGCTGATAAAAATTTTCATACAAAGCCTGTGCCTGCTGCCGCCATGGAAAATTTCTTTTACCGGCCAGTGCCTGTTTCAAGTGGGCTGCCGCCTCCTTGGTTTTCCCCAGATCGTGGCAGACCTGCGCATAATGGTATTGGATTTCCAGATTATCCGGCAGCTTTTCTATTGCCTTGGCGATATTCTTTTCCGCTTGTTCCAAATCACCGGCTTTGTAATTAACCCATCCCAGGGTATCCAAAACCAGGCCGGAGTTGGGATTGAGTTCTAAAGCCATCCTGGCATATTTCAGGGCCTCATCCAGGTCTGCCTTTGACGTTCGGGTTTTTCCAAGCAAAAAGGCCATATTGTTGGCAGCCAACCATGCATCCTTATGCCGAGAAAGAAAATCCCGGTAAAGCGCAATGGCTTTTTCATATTCCTGATCCCGTTCATAAATTCCAGCCAGTGTCAGCCAGGCCAACTTATTGTCCGGATCCATTGCAAGGGCCTCTTTAAACTTTTCAACAGCCTCCTGTTTCTGGCCCTGTCTCAGGTACAATTTACCCAAGGACGTGATAAAAACGGAAGAATCTTTTGTTTTTTCCGCGCCGGCCTTAAGCTCTTCAATGGCCTGGTCCACCTGGTCTGTCCGGGACAAAGCTTCTGCCATCTTAAGGTGCCCCAAGGCTTCCCCTTTTTTATTCTGCTGGATCAGTCGATACTGGTCCATGGCCTCATCATACCGATTCTGGGCCAGATAAAAATCGCCAAGCCCGGCAATGGAACCGATATTGTAAGGATCCAGACTCACAAGTCGCTTTAAATTTTCTTCAGCCGCCTGGGTATCTTTTTTTAATATATTTACCCGGACCATTCCCTTAAGAATTTTGGCGGAGTTGGGAGCCCGCTTTAAGGCTTTTTTCAAAATATCCAAGGCCAGGTCATAATTTTTACCAAGCGCATAGGCGTTAGCCAGACCGATATACGCCTCCAGATGGTCGGGATGGGCCTCTGTTACGGCCCGAAACCGGGACACGGCCTCATCTCCGTCCCTCCGGGCCAGAGCAAGGCGCCCCTTGAGGTACTGGGCATCAATATTTTTGGGATCAATCTCTAGTACCTGATCCACCTGGGATTCAGCCTGATCGGCCCTGCGCAGGATAATCTCAAGCTTGGCTATGTTGATGCGGGCCTTAACCCTGTCCGGCTCTGGTGCCTTATCCCCCAAGGCAATATAATCTTCCAACACCTGGGAGGCCTGTTCAAGCTGTTTCTTTTTTAAATAAATCTCACTGAGTAGGGCAGTATACTGATATATTTCCGGATGCACTTTCATGCCCTGCTTGATCAAGGCGGCACTTTTGTCAATCTGATTAGCCTTTAACCGCAGGGCCGCAACAGCGAACACCCGCTTTGGGTCCTCTGGGTCCTGTGCTATGACTTTGTCAAGAATAGTGTCAGCTTTTTCCTGCTGCCCGGTTTGCAAATAAACCCAGGCCAGGTTCAGGCTTAGATTCAGATCGCCCGGGACCATTTCCAAGGCCTTTATAAGCTCTGCTTCCATGGCCGTAGCATTGCCCTGTTTTCCAAAATACCGGATCCTGGCCAGGATCAGGACCATGGATTTAGGGTGGGCAGCCCGTCCCTGGGCCAAGACGCTGGCCACTTCCTGGTCCTTTTTCTCCATCTCCAGACAACTGGCCTTAACCAGGTAAAAGCCCGGGGGGAGATCCGGTTTGCCTTCTAATTTATCAACTAAAGCAAAGGCGGCCTTGGGATCCTTTTTTTTCAAATAAATACCGGCCTTCAACAGGATAGCATCCTCATGGTCCGGCGCATTTTTCAAAATCACATCCATCTGCTCGTCAGCCTGGTCCAACGCATTGGCCGCTAAAAACAACCGGCCTAAATCCAGGCGAGCTGCGGTATTTTCCGGATCCAGCTTCACAGCCCTGGCCAATGCACCAAAAGCAGCCTTGGGATTTTTGCTGCGCAGCTCAGCCTTTCCAAGATAATGGTAGGCCTGTGCAAAATCCGGATCAATCTGGATGGCATTTTTAAACTCCAGGCGAGCTGTTACAACATCCCCGGACTCTAACAGCTTTTTCCCTTTTTCAAAAAAAGCCATTTTCTTTTCATCCGGGGAACCACAGGCCGCTAAAAGAATCAATAAGACCAGAACCATTGCCCTGACCAGAAACGGTTTGATTGATTTCATTTTTAACTCCATTAAAAAAAGATGAATCTGTAAAAAGTCCAACCGAGGTTTAAATAACATTTTTACCAACAAGGTGTGGAGTGTAACCAGAGGCCAAGGTCTACAAATAGTACGCCAATTGTCTGGCCAGGCGCCATAATGCAGTAGGTGGTAGATTTCTTACTGACGCCACTAAAGAAACCCTCTTATCATAACAATGGACAAACAGGCAATCAAAATATTATCTAAAAAGGCATTGTCTTTTCTTAACTCGCCAAGCAGGACATCACCACTGAAAAACAGGATCAGCACCGCTGCCACCACAGTCCTTAATTCCGGAATATTCAAGTGAGAACTGGGCAAGGCTGGAAAAACAATGATAACCAGAAAAATCAAAAAATCCTGGGGATTAAACTTAAATCCCTTTTCCCGCCTGGTCAGATTCAATGTCCCAATCACAGCCAGCACCAGTAACACCAGAGCCCCGTAATGGACCATCATGACCTGGTGGGTCACCCAAAGGGCGGGATAAATAATGGATTCATACATTAAAAAAGGCGTAATACAATACAAGGAAGTTCTAAGCACCATTTTTGTGTGTATTGAAGACCGGAAACGGGAATAAAAAATGGCAATAATAGCCCCGGCAGAAAAAGCGCTTATATAGAATGGAATCTCTTGGGGAATCAAACACTGGGCCATGAACACCAGACAGAACACCCACTTAAGTAAAGCAAAAAACATTCGTATAGACAAGTGCTCTCCGCCTAGCCGGGCCAACAAACTGCGGGCGCCCAAAATGCTTTCGTTACCGTTTCTGAATTTAAACCGGGTCTTTTGGGACAGGTAAAACCAAAAAACAATCCCACAGGCCAACCCGATAAACACCAGTAGATTTAAAAGATTGGAATAAAACCGAAGCAGAAATGCGCAACATAAAAACATCGACTGGAGCAGGTAGATCAGTACCACGGACTCGGAATGAAACAGGCCCAGTTTCATCAGGCGATGGTGAAAATGATTTTTATCCGGCTTAAAAGGAGACCCGCCCTTGGCCATCCGCTCGCCCATCACGGTGAGGGTATCAATAATAGGAAAACCGATCAAAAACAACGGGGTAATCTCACTGTAAGGGGTATTGGCCTGGGTCAGCATCAAAGTAAAAACCACGCATAAAAAGCCCAGCATTTGACTCCCTGCATCCCCCATAAATACCACGGCCGGATGTGTATTGTAGCGCAAAAAACCAAGTATAGCACCAGACACGGCAATACACATCAGCGCAAGGTAGGTATTTGCACATTGGTAAGCAAAAAATCCAATAGAAACAAAACTGAGCAGGGCCACTCCCCCAGCCAACCCGTCCAACCCATCGGCCAGGTTAACGGCATTGGTCACGCCCACAATAAAGAGCAGGGTCAAAGGCATGGAAACCACTATTGGCAAAAGCGTCCCAAGACATCGGATCTGAACACCGCCGTAAATCATCACCACAAGGGCACCAGCCACCTGGGCACATAGCTTGTGCCAATATTTTAGATTTTTAACATCATCCAGAATCCCGAACACCACAATGATGGCACAGCCCAGATGAACTGCCCGGATCATATTATCCATGGGCACCCAGATCAATACCGGCAAAAAAGCCCCGATGGCCATGGAGATCCCACCACTTCGGGGCATGGGCAGCACATGGATCTTTCTATCATCAGGCTCATCCACCAGATGCATGCTAAAGGCCATCCGTTTAAATATCGGCACCAAGCCAATGGTTAGGAACAATGAAAGAATAAATGTTGAGAATAAATACATATCGTCCAGCTTAGCATCGGCACTCCGGGTAGTTTGTCTCAAGCCAAACCTATGTGCCCTCTATGGTTTTTAAAAATGGAATCCTGAAAGAACTGAATGAAAAAGGCTTCATCATTGATATCACCATCCAAAACAAACACAAACGGCCGCTATGTGCCCGGCAGATACGTATTCAACACAGGAACAACAGCTTTTACAAATCCCTGCAGCCGGTTCTCCGCCGTATCAAGGGATTCCCCGTCTCCAACAGGCGCAATTACTCTCACCAGCGCCCCATCTGTCCGCTGCCGGGTCAGCGCATCCCAGAAGTTAAACCACTTCATCTCAAAAGCATTGGTTAGATTCCGTCCCCGCATGGGAAACCAATAATAGGCAATCTGCTTACGCTGGCCGTTCTGAATCAAGGCACGGTTTACAGGCAACCCTCTGCCATGACCTAAGTCCACAAAAGATTTACCGCTCTGCTTAAACTCCCATCCACCACCCCGCAAGCAGGTCGCTGGGGAATGAATAGACTCGCCTTTCTGTTGATTCTCATAGTAAGCCACATAAAAATTTATGGCCCAGCCTTTATGATTCATATAATCAGCCATAACATAATCGCTGAAGTCTAACGCATCTATGATCTTAGCTTCCATGGAATGCGTTTTTCCAGACCACTCATTAATCTGCATGGGAAACTGTTTAAGTGGTTTTGAAATGGGAATCGCGGGCCTGAATTCGATCCCCTGGGACAGCACAAGGGTCAATCCGAGCAAAACGACCGAAACAAGAAACTGGGGCTGCAGCAGACCTTTTTTTTGTGAACCCACATCTGCATCCTCTCCTGCTGCCCACCTTGTTGCCTCACCGTTACTATCGCTCTCGATATGGACCACCTCTGGAAACAACCGGTTCATCACCCATATTTCGCCCAGCAGCACCCCGAGGGTAACCATAAAAATCAGCCACCCTTCAAAATCGTGAAAAAAGCCCTCAACAACCTTGGAGCCAAACTTTTCCGATAAAATACCAGTCAAAGCAATACGCAGCGCATTCGTCAGTATGGTCAAAGGAACCGAAGAAACAATTAGAACAATTTTTTTCCAAAACCGGCACCGAAGAAAATAAGAAATTAAAATACTAAGAATAATCATTGGAAACAGGTATCGAAGACCGGAGCAGGCATCAACAACTTGAAGTTTAGTAAACCCTAAGTCAATTACATTGCCTTCTCTGTATGCACTCATTCCATATAGATGCATCATCATGACACCCAGCTTTGAGGACATGAGCTTTAGGCTAAGGGTGATCCGATTGTTAACAAAATACGGCAACGGAAACATCGTTAGAATAAAAAATAGAGGAAATAGAATCGGTTTAATTTTTTGTACCCCAAAATGAAGCAGGCACAGTCCCATTAAAATCAGCCAAAAAGAAATATAAGAGATGTAAAATTCACCCCCCAATTCTCCTAACCAGAAACAAACCAGACCTATAATTATGACACCGATTCCCGTCCAATCAGTTTTAGCTTCAATTGAAAGAAAGTGATTCTTTTTTTCCCACAACAGGTAAAGGACAATGAATGGGATCAAATAACAATATGAATAGTCATCACGACTCCATTTCTCCATAAGCCCTTCAAAAGATGATAGATAAAGAAGGAAAAGCAATACGGCATAACTGCCTATTGTTATCAAGGATCCGACAGAAATTACTTTTGTATTTTTTGTCATAACAACTGCGCTCAATTGGTTTAAATTGATAAGGATATTATTTTTGCGCTTTAGCCTGGGCTAAAATTATTTGTGCAAATTGTCTTATAGTCTGAAAGAACAATATCCATAAAAATTTAAAGAAAGGTATAATAAAACGCCTCGCTTTAATAGGTTGCTGGCCACAGCGATAAAGCCATTCAAGACCGTTTTTCTGCATCCACAAAGGAGCTCGATCCACCGTACCGGCAATGTATTCAAATGCTAAACCGACACCTACTAAAATAACCCCATCTAAACGTGACACAACTTTTTTCATAAAACGTTCTTGTTTGGGGGCACCTAAACCGATCCATAAAAAAGTTGGCCGGATTGTATTTATCTGGTTAACGAATTCATCGATTTCGACATCACTCAGTTCTCTGAAGGGAGGGGAGCAAAATCCTTTTAATGCCATTTCTGGGTAGAGCTCAGTCAGTCGCAACTCCATTCTCTCTAAGACAATCTCAGTACTACCATAAAAATAATGGCTATAGCCTTTTTCTGCTGATAACGCAAAAATTTCCTGCATCAGATCAACACCACTGACTCGTGCACAGTTTTTTTCTCCAAGAAGATGGGCAAACCATACCAAAGGCCTGCCATCCGGAACGGTTAAATATGAGTCATTTTGAATTTGACAGTATTCACAATCTTTTTGGGAAAGCATCGACGTGCGCACATTGGTCACACAAATATAAGCCGATTTTTTTTCGTCCACTTTTTTTTCAATTGCATTCACTGCGGTTTGCATATTCACCAGCGAAATGTTTACCGCACCAATTGAAAACCGATTATCTGATTCTTTTAAATCCATACTTCGTTTGACTTTCTTAGATATTTAATCATAATTCATTCAACAACTAAAGAATTACCCTAATCCTTGCTTTGCTTTTTTAAATTCTGGGTTCAAAAGCTTTTTAATATTTTCGATTGTTCCAATTACAAAAGGCATAGGGTCTTTGAAAGAGCCATCCTGATAATACACATTCCTCCCAAATAAATTGAACCACCCGTTTTGAAAAGGTGATCTTTTTTTAGCCTTTAACAGCCAAAGAAGATCAAGGCCAAAATATCTCAAGATTTTCCCGGGGGAATAAACATATGTTTTGACAGTACCAGTCAGTGTATAATCCGCTATAATTTCAACAAAATCTACACCACTAACAAAAGCAGTTCGGATGCAGGCTGGAAGTCTTGGATTAATTTCCATTATTTTAAACCGCCCATCTCTTGGATCCTGTATCAGGTCAAAATCCGCAAAGCCGACCCAACCGATATGTTTAAGAACCTTAGAACACATCTCTACCAGTTCATTATTTTCAATCGTTATATTACACGTACTGCTGCCACCTGATACCGGATAAAAACGTATTTTTTCCATCGCTGTTGAGATATGAATGTCTTTGTTATCTGTAAAGATTTGAACTTTAAACTGCTTCCCTCCTGCAGGAACAAATGTCTGCAAATGTGAATCGCCAAAATTCTCAATTATGGCGGGGACATAGTTCTGTAGTTCATTATAATTGTTTACAACCCTCATACCTCTGGCACCGGAAGTATGATTAGGCTTTATGATAGCTGGAAATCCAACATATTCGGCTGCTTCCTTTAGAGTAAATCTATTCAAATCACAACTTTTAGGATGATCAATGCCTATGCTTTTACAAACCCCCATCAATTGATTTTTATCAAAACCTTTAAGAAAAACTTCAAATTCAGGTATTAATACATTAGAAACTTTATTAAGTTCCTTTTTAAATTTACTTGTAAATGGGGAGACTTCATCGTTCATTGGAACAATCACATCGATTTTGTTCTTTTCCAAATATTCTAAAAGATCTTGCTTATATTGAAGTGGATTTTTTTGGCAATCGACGGTAAATTGAATTTGATCTGTAAAGCGACTATGGCATCCATAGGAAACGTTTTTACAAAAAATGTGCGTTTGATATCCTTTTCGCTTCAGGGACTCTAAGCAAGGCAATGTTTGAACTGTTTGCCCCTCTAAAAAAAGCACGCTTCTTCTCACGATCAACCCCTCTCTCTAATTAGCCTTGCCGGTACACCACCATATATGGAATAAGGTGGAATATCCGTAGTTACAACTGAATTTGACCCAATAACCGCACCTTTCCCAATCCGTACCCCTGCTGTTACCACAGTCCCTGCACCGATCCACACATCATCGTCGATTACCACATCTCCATCCCAGTAATCCTGCTTGATAGAGGGCTGCCCATTTTTTTCTATGCCATGGTTAAAAGCGAAAATCATAACATTTGGTCCAGTATGGACATAATTTCCGATTTTCACCTTACCGGCAAACTTACCGGCTTGAATAACATTATTATGATTGATTAAGCAGTCCTTTCCTATTGAAACTCTTTCTCCCTGTCGAATAATAACGCTGGGATGAACTTTGGCACTTTTTTCAATTTTTGCCTTATTTCTTCCTACGACAAAATTTACAATAAAGTATGCAAAGGCATAAGTTATCACTTTATAAAATCTAAGGCTAAGCATAGCCTTAATGATTTCAAAAAAATATTCAAGTTTAGAAGGTCTTTTGAATTTCCCTTTAACAGTTCTCACCTTTTCCCCTCAATCGATATCGAATAAATCTTTTTGAGTATGGCGTTTCCTATCAGGAGAAATTGCGTCCTCATCCATACGCTCGCGAGAACGATCTTTTGTTATCCAGTCCTTCATTCTTTTAACCTCTTCAAATCTTTTATAAATTAAAAGAAGCATACCCCGTATCCCCTTGGTGTCTAAAAGGAATTTTAAAGTACTTATCGTATGCAACAGCATTTCTTTTTTGTATTGAACTTTATAAAAAGAGGTATAATCATCAGTATGTTTTTTTAATTTTTCGCTGACAAATTCCCAGCTCTTTTTCATTTTTCGTTCAATTTTTGAAATTGGGAAATTCGTTTTAAAATTATAATCAATCTGAGTAGGGAGAATTTTCCAATCCATCAAAGAACTTTCGCCTATTTTTATTTTTAAAATAGCGGCTTGCCGTCTTCTATATGAGTTACCATCCATGACAAAATCACCAATTGAATGAAAAATTGGTTTGTTTTTATAGTATTCCATACCGCCCAAAGCATGAGAGTGTGCAGTAACGATCAAATCCGCTCCGGCGTCTATTTTTTTATGTAATAGTGTCCTAATAACCGGATTAGGAAATCTTGTAAAAAGCATTCCAACATGAGCATACAATATGACATAATATCTTTCATCCTTATAACGTGCTATCAGTTCATCCAAACCGTCATCGTCTATTGAAAGAACGTTCCATGGGCACTCTTTTGGAATTGGGTGGTTCATCATATCAGTACATGTAAAAAGTGCACATTTGAACCCATCTTTTTCAAAAAGAAACGGCTCATATTCATCTTTGTACAAACCATTCCAGGGAATCTGTTTTTGATCTAAAAATTTAATTGTCTCATTCATTCCGAGAAGCCCGCAATCATTTATGTGATTATTGGCCAATGAAAAACAATTAACAAATGAGAATTGGTTAAGTAACGCAGGATTGCCCTTAAAAGAAAGGTGATCTCCATCGGAGACTGCAGATTCAACCATTGGAGATTCCAAATTTCCAATAACAAAGTCAGATTCCGACAATTTTTCCACAATGGTTTTATCCAAAACCTGATATCGAGTTTTTTCAAATTGACTGGCAACAAATCTCGATAGCATAACATCGCCAATGAATGATATTTCCATATTGAGAACCTATTATTATAGCATCGTTAAATAATGAATGTTCTGTATCTTTTGGAAGAGAAACGAGTGAAATAATTGTGCAAAGAAGTAAAACTATACTTCTGAAGCAAGCATATAATTTTTTTTTCAACACTATTTACGTTAACGTAAGACCTGAATTTCCGTTCTAAAGGCATATCTAATTTAGGGCCATTGGGATCAAACTCCCTTGGATGCAAATAAGTCACAACGGATTTATCGGCAGAGGCAAACTCATTAAACTTTCTTTGAATCAGAAACAGCGGCAGCAATCTTAAATATCCGCCACCGCTGAAACACATCTCTTTACCCAAAATTGATGCAACCGATACAGGGAATTCGACCAATTCATTCTTGATTGCCTTAAATTGAATCTTTACTATTTTCGAATCAAATAAAGGATGCCCACCATGGCCATGCTTTCCCGGATAAATGGAGGCGTCGTATAAAAAACCACACTTTGAGATTTCCTCGAGAGCCCAGTCATTTTCCCTTGTAATGGAGAATCCAGGACACCTGTAAGAGACCGGATATTCTCCGGTAATGTCTTTAAGTATCTCTCTGGATTTTACCAAATCCTGCCTAAACTCATTCTTTGACAGTGAGGTAACCATCTGGTGACCATAGCCGTGAGATGCAACCTCATGCCCTTTTTTATATATTTCTAAAACAAGATCAGGATGCCTTTCAGCGATCCAGCCCAAGATGAAAAAAGTGGCTTTTGTCTGGTATTGATCAAGCAAATCAAGAATTTTGTTTGTATTTTTGTTTACCCTTGATTCCAGTTCCTCCCAGTGATCTGCCGAATTTGTTCCGGGAAGATCAAGAATGTGGAACCAGTCTTCAATATCAAACGTCAATAAATTGATAATATTTGATTTATTCATGATATTTTAGGTTTTCTCTCATTTAAAATAACCATAGTCAATCTAATCTATTGGTATTCAACCATACACGTTCACTGATATAGTCTACAAGTTCCCCAATAAACTCTTCTTGGAGCTATGTGTCAGATCCAGGGTATATAACCCGTCTCATCAATACCCCAGTCCCTATCGGAATTGCAAATGGGATGATAGCAGACTGTCGACCTGACCTTACCCGGGGAAATCTTTTGTACTGAATAATAAAATTAAGCCAGGTTCGAACAGATATTAGGGAATTTTAATTGGGGCGTGATTCGGAAAAAATTGCGCTCTAAAATTGAAATATGCTTTTTTTAAATCCATCTTACTATTAACGATTTCTTCTAAACTTGCAGCTAAAAAAATAAAAATTGGAAAAAAAATAACAAACCAAAGCAAATTTGCATTTGCTCTGTTGTCTATAATTTTTAATCTATTTAAAATGGTTGCATATGCACCCTCGAATAAAAATAATGAATAACTATAAGCACCTATTTTTTTGATTATTCCTAAAAATGGGATAGCCACATCACCAAATATGAAAATATATACGAATACTAAGGTGCTCACTGAAAATAATATTTGGTTAAAAGTTGGATAGCTCATGAACTCAAACGAAAAATTTGAAGTTTGAATAAAGGAATAAAACATCAAAAGAAATGATAATACCACCCAGAGTGGTCCAAAAACCGTATGGTCTTTTTTCCTCAATACCGGAAACCACATACCGGCAGCAAAAAGCAGCATTTGATTCAAATAAATCCCACGATAAACCCAGCACCTTACCTTTGGCACCCCTAAATATGCAAACAAATAATTTATAAGCACAAATAATACAATTAAATACAACGGGAAATAAATTTTTGTCTGACGAATTATCCTAAAAATCAAAGGAGCAAATATATAGCAGGGAATCAGCGCATTTAAAAACCAAAGCCTTGCCGGATTTGAAAAATCTAATAAAAAAAATTCCCACAAGGTTGATACGGAGAGTGTTGCGGCCGAATCTGTTGCAAAATTCAAAAAGAAATTAATCCAATACAGGGGATAGATCCGGACAAATCGCTTCAGATAAAATGACCACAATGTTGTTTTACGGGAATCCATGTATTTTTCTAAAGAAAAGTAGAGCCCGTAACCACTTAAAATAAAAAAAAGAGAAATGAAATAGTTGCCAAATGACATTATTTCTTCCGGCATAAACCTTAGTGAAAAGTGACCCGAGATCACCGTTAAGATCGCGAACCCTTTTAGGTAATTAGTAAGATCGATATTTGTTTTCATGCAAGGATCTCAGTCAGCTATAAGCGTTTGATAAAGCGCATCCAATTTAGAAATATTGGCATCAAAATTATACTCTTTTTCAATTTTCTTCCTGGCATTCAGCCCCATCCGGCTTCTTAATTTTCTATTCTTAATCAATATTTCAATTTTATTAAACATCCCATGGAGATCTCCCGGTTCAATTAGGAAGCCGGTTTTATCATCCTCTATCAAGTCCGGAATTCCTCCGACATCGGTTGAAATGACAGGCAAACCATATGACATGGCTTCTAAAATCGACATCGGCATCCCCTCTCCGTAAGATGGGAGAACATATATATCAGAATTTAGATAAAGGGTTTCTTTATCCTTACCAGTAACCCATCCTTTATAGGCAACCATGTCTCTTATATTCAAAGAATCTATTGTTTGCTCTAATTTGTTAACGTCACCGTTTCCTCCGACATATAATTTGATACGGTGGCCGGCCTTTTTCAACTTGGCCATAACTTCTAATAGATCGAAAATCCCCTTTCTATCACCAATTAGTCCGAGAAAAAGAATATGCACTTCCCTTTTTTCTTGATGAATTTTTTCGGTCCTGCGTTCCGGCAGGTTAACGGTATTTTGAATGACAACAGTTTGCGCAGTGCCGGGGATGAGTTCCGCTATTTGTTTCTCCCATGTATGTGACAAACAGATAACTCTGTCCACATTTCGAAACAAATAATTTATCTTATGCTGAAAAAAAGGGGACTTAGAGACATAACTTTCAAGGAAAGATGCGCCGTGGAAATGATAAATAGTTTTGCAATTAAATTGCTCTACTATTCTAAACAAGAAATATTTTCGAAGCGAACTTAAGGGGTCGCTTCCATGAATGTGTACGATATCAATGTGCTTTGACAGAAGATAAAAAAATATACTAACAGCACCTTTCACTGCCGTCAGCAGCTTTATAAGCTTATTACCATCCTTGTGAGATGAGACCCTGCACATTTGATATTTGTTTGACAACTCAGACCCTAAATGCCCTTTTACTACAGTGCTTATACCGCCTTTCACATTGATAGAAGGTGCAATGATAAGAATCTGTTTCTTTTTCATTTCAATATGATCCCTTAGCCGGCATGCCGGATTTCTTTCGGATTAGTCCTGTTATGGGTTCGTAATAAACTTTTCGAATAATATAATCTGCATAATTTTTAGCATGTGTTTTCGTATGCACATTTTCTCTTCGAAATCGCTCAAGATCGGTTTTTAAGACGGTTTGACCGTATTGATTGTTTCTCTCAGGTATTAATTGATTAAAAACATAGTTGTAAAGTTTTATATCCAATTCATTACGATGCAAAATTTCATTTTCATATTCGGCAAATAAGCGTGCTTTAGCTGCATTACTACCGGTTATATTTTTTTTCGTATATGTGGGGTCAAACTTTATTGGATGAAAAGATTTTTTAAGCCGTAATAAAAATGAATCAAACTCTTCAACCGCACCGACTTCAATCATTTTATTGCTTAAAATTGACTTAGCGCTATCCAAATCCTCGTTTCCGGCAATTTTTTTTGTCTGGTAATTATTGAAGTGGCTGTGGGATAAAAAAAACTCAAAATCATTTTTTATGGATTTAATTTTAACCAAATGTAAGAATTGAGATACATATCGGTGAACTGGATTTCTTAACACAGTGAAATATTTAATTTTGATGTTATCTACGAATAAATTTTGCGGAATAATCGAGTGCCCTGAGATACACTTTAAACACGGATTTATTTTCATATAGACATTTAAATCGTCATTTTGAAAAATTCGCGTACTTTCATTTTTCAAGGGCCTTACATCAATATAATTCGGGAAAAAATTATTTCTGAGAATATGATTAAGTGTTGTCCCTGCCGCCTTTTCAATATGTACAAAGGCAAAAACCGTTTTATCTTTCATCGTTTCCGTTTAAATCCAAGTAAGAATATCAAGATGTTTAATTTATAGATTTAATTCTATACCAAGGGGCAGCTTCTTGATCTAATTTTAAAATACTACTTTGTATTGTTCCTGAAGTTTTCTTGTTATTTAAAATTGTCTGTTTAGTTTTTCCGGAAAAAGATACAGCTTGGGCTTGCATTGTGTCTGCGTGCGCCAGTTTAAATTCGATGGAACCATGTACACGCCTCATCAAAACGGGTGCACTGCCACTGTCCTCAATCAGGGTCGCGTTTTTTATGTGACGAAATTTTTTTAACTTTTTAACCGTCATATTTGAATTTTTAAAGTCTCTGACGGCTGTCACCAGAAGATCTTTTGAGCTTCCTATTGAATGGTTATCAAGTGACAAAATCGTAACTACGCCATGACCATGGATTGTGATACACTGGTTCCCTAAATTTATTCCTTCTGGTGGAGTTGTCCCTGCTATGGCTTTAAATTCAGGCGTGTCAATTTCTAAGCGCGGATGGCTATCATCAAGATACAACTTTATTTCCCCCGTATCTGATATAAAATTGCAAGATTTCGGGTTAGAAATTGGTGTTTCAGTGTTCTTTTCCCCCACAGGAATAATATTTATTTTGTGCACAAATCCATTGTTAAGTGCCGCATATTTATAAAAGTCACCCATGTTTAAACCAACATCTCCTGCCAACGCCATGAGATCCTGTGTGGTTTCAGAAAGAACTATATCAACACTGCTTTTAGCGGGCTTTATTTTTTGATTGCGATAGACATAAGAAAGTGTTGGACTCAAGGCCAGCATTACGGGATTTCCCAAAACAGCAAAGCTGTCATTGGAAAAAGTCTGATCAATATTCATATCCCAGCGTCTCATGGTATGCAACATCAATCCTTTATAACCTTGAAGTGAGGCATAGGCGGTAATCAATAAAGGGCCTTCATATGCATATTCACTCCAGGCAGCATGATTCCATTCAGACACAATTAAGGGTAAATTTTTTACTGAACTTGCAAACATGTGATACATATTTTTTCTATAAGAAGATATAAATCCGTCTTTACGGATGTTTACTTGCTGAATGAAAGACTGATTACGGATGACTTCTTTAGTGATCTTACCTGCTCTCTTTTTTGCACTATGATCAAAGTAGGCGTGGATATCTATAAGGTTTCCCGTGGTTGCGTTCGTATTTAAGACCGCCGGACCGTACCAATCATTGGTAAATGTATACCGCCCTTTGAATCCTACCTGATCAAGTACTTGATGTATCCTTTTTGCATAAGCAGTATCTTTTTCAACAAAAAATGAGATGATATCTCGTTTTGCCGTGTTAGACAGTGTATCATACGTTTTAACTGAAGGTAGATTCACACCATCTTCCAATGATCCAAACATTGCTTTTTTAAAATTAGTATCAATTTGCCAGCTATTATAAAAAGCTTCAGTGCTTGTGTATTTTTCAGTCAAATATGATGTAAGAAGCCGACTTAACTCTTGTTCAAGCGCAGGACCAAGGAAGCGTCCCTTATTAAAAAAATATCCGGAAAGCAGAGAGTCTTCACCGAGTGCCGTTATATAATAATTGTCTTCATCCTCCGCAAAGCTTTTCCCGTCTTCCAACTTTTGAGCGTATAGGAACCTGTACCAATCTAAGGTTAGTGCTATGGCAGCAGGTTCTATAATCTGACTATATTTATACTGCTTATAAGACACAGGATAGGCATTTTTTATTAAATTAACCCCATCAATTTTATTGCTGATTCCATTAATGCTAAGTGAATATGGAATTGAACTTTCTGTAAGCTCTTCAATAAGGCCTTTGATTGGCTTTAATGATTCAGAAAAAAGAGCCGGGCTTTTTTTCCAGGTATAAACTAATTTATTTCTCCTAAAATCAATTCCAAAAATTCTTTGGAAATTAAATCCAGCACGGCAAAGCCAGTTAATATATTGATCATTTTTACGTTTGTCAGCATACGGCCAATCCTTGCCAATTCCGGTGGCTATCCCCCAATAGACCTTTTGATCAGGGCTTTTCATGTGATCAGGCTCGGTCGATAAAATTTTTGGTGCGCCCCAAACTCTATTCCAATCATTTTCAAGAGGATAATAATCGTCAGCATAAACAGAAGTAGATATCAAAACAAAAACAGCCGTCAAAAAAGATTTTTTGCACAAACCATGTCTTCTATTAAAAGATAAGCATTTTAAATTAAACATATTTACCCCCTATGCATACTCTTGCTTATTATGCGAACCGTCTGTCTTGCCATATTGCGGTTATCGAAATATTTTTTCACACAACCCCTTGGAGACTCACATCGTTTTGCCTCACAAGAGTCATCAAATTGGATAATTGCTTTGTAAAAGGCGTCTTCATTACCTATAGAATAGACTGCCCCATTGCAGGGCGATAGCCCAATCGCCTCTTTTAAACCGCCTATATCAGGCGCAATGACAGGTGTATTCATAGAAAGAGACTCAAGCATGGCTATGGAAAATGTTTCTACTGCCGTTGATGCCAAAACCGTAATATCGGCGGCAGCAAGAACCGGTCTCACATCAGACATATTGCCCAAAAAATATGTTCTTTCCATCACACCCAATTGGGTTGCGTAATCTTCCATTTCCTGTTTTAGTGGTCCATCGCCGGCTAATAATAATCTGTACTCATTTGGTAACCTGGCAAATACCCGCAAAAGTTTATCATGTCGTTTCTCAGGACGAAAACCGGCGATACAGGCAATTATCCGACACTCTGGTGAAATGTTCAGGCTCTCTATCAGCCTTGTGCCTTGCACTTCACAAATTTCAGGGTCGTATCGTCGTATATCTACACCGTTATAAACCACCTTAGATGCCTTTTTTAACTCAGGATACTTGGCCACCCAGTAGTCACTTTGCGCCCTGCAGACAAAAATAATTTCTTCACATTGGCGTAACAATTTGGAGTAAATGAAGCGGTCGATCAGGTCGCCTTTAAGGCGGACATTAATTGTTGTATGAATGGCACAGATTAATTTGATTTTGTTTTTGAAAAGAGTTATTGCCAAACTTAACCACGCAACAAGAAGAGAAAATTGTATAGTACAATGGATAAGCTTAATGTCATGCTTTTTAATAAAATTCTTCAGTGAAAAAAGGTATCCCACTGCAAATTTTGATCGCCTCGGAATATATTGATAATTGATGTCTTTTGTATTGAGCCGCTTTAATAAAGAAAAATCATTTAGAAAAGTTACAACATGGATATTAAACTCTTTTCGATTGATATTATTTATCAAATCAACCATCTGTGTTTCTGCGCCGGCTCTTTTCAACGACGGCAGTAAAAATAATACGTTAGGCTTTTCAGGCATTGCTCATCATCCGGCTGTAGTTTTGAATAATTTTTTGGGGGCCATAGCATTCATTAACATATTTATATCCGTTTGTTCCTATCCGTTCACGCTCACTGTCATTCAGAATGAGACTTTTGACTGTTTCAGCCATGTTATTTAGATCAGAACATCTTTTACCCATTTGTTTTACCTCTATGACACCGTCAGGATCAAAAAAGGTAATAACCGGAATTTTTCGTGCAAAAGCCTGAAGAAACGAATTTGGAAAACCTTCTGAATCAGAAGTATTAATCAAAAGCTTTGATCGTAAAAAATAATCATTTACCTTATGATAGGAGACGGGTCCTTCAAACGTCAGGTTGGCAATATTTTCACTTTGCGCTTTAAGTTTCATGAACATCTCTTCATTGCCGGGAACGGCTCCGCCAATCATAGTAATAGACAGTTCAGGACAAAGCTTTGCAAGTTCCAAAACTTTTTCCGGGCGTTTAAATGTTCTGAAATTGTTTACCCATAAAACATCAATGTCCTGGCTGCGGTCAGGGTTTAACCGAGGTATTTCAACAATCATATTTATGATGGTTGAATTGATATCATAATTCTTTTTCAGCAAGGCTTGCTGATGTCTACTTTGCGCTGCAACCCAATGGGTATTACGCAAGCCGTACTCGTATATTTTTCGATCCCGCCAAAAACGAATCAACTGTTCTCCGGGTATGCAATCGGTATCATGTGCTAAACGGAAAATCATTTTTTTATTGTGAACTTTACAAAAATAAGCAACGACACCTGTCCATATACCGGCACATGATTGATAATAGATATCTGCATCAGCGCGTTTTAAAGCAGCCCAAACGCTTGTAATACGCGGCCAAAAAAAACGTAATACAGGCAGCCCTGCCGTTTCTTTGAATACCTTATACACGATCACACCATCGAAAACCTCTTTATCGCCCTGGCCGTAATCCATACAAATCATACTGGCTTCAAATCCCAGACCGGCAAATGCTTTTGCCAATAAGGTTTGCTGAACAGATTCACCTCCAAAATAATAATTTCCATATTTCGGATTTATCACCGGATAATTATCCAGACCTATAAAACAGATTTTTTTTTTCATATTCTGTCCATCGTGTTTGTTTGCGGCTCTTTTGACGAGGCTATTTTTGCAAAAGCTGTCAACATCCCCAATAGGTAAAATATATAGTGTTGATAATCGGAAAACATAAAGCGCAGGTATTCGATTTTAAGTTGATCCAGAAAAAGCAATCCGAGATAAGCAATGCCTAATACAGGGACATATTTAATTGAATTGTCAGGATGTTGATTGTGTTTTGATTTGAGCAGTTTAAGCAATATCAAAAAGAAAAAAACACCATAAGCAACAAGACCTAACACACCAATTGTATAAAGGAGATATAAAATCAAATTATGCGGAAAAACCTGCAGCCCTCTTGACTGGCCGAATATTATCTTTTGCTTTTTTTGTGCCTCAATAAGCAATTGAATGGTTGGGCCATGGCCAAACATAATTTTTTCATTTAGTTCTTTAAATGTCATCTCAAAAGCTTTTTGCCTTGTGTCCGGTATCCCAAGTTCATTTACCTCTGTCCCGGTTATTTTTTCAAAAAGCCGATTATGGTCTGTTTGAAATACAACATAAAAAGCTAAGGCCACAAAACACAGAGAGCCGATAATTGCCAATCGGGTTACTTTGATAACACCAATACCCGGTTTTAACATAAAGATTAAAACCGGCAGCATTATAGCCAGAGCGAAAAAACTGCCCCTGCTGCCCTCAGCAACGACCAACGCGAAGTTAATAAGAACCATTAAATAACAGAAATACTTTGACTTACCCTGCTCAGTAAAAAAGGCCGCGTATAGCAAAAACATCATCTGGCTTGCAAAAAAAATGGCAGTTACGCCTGGTGAATTGAATGCACCCAAAAGACGAACTCTTTCCATAGTGTTATAGTTCAATGCCCACTCACTTACGCCTAGAAATGCTATACGCTCAGCCCCAAAGAAAAAAACGACCAATGAATAAACGATGGCAAATGCATTCATAATCATCAATAAGCGCAATGCATATTTGAGATCTGAGTCTCTGGAGAACATGTTGTATGTAATATAAAACAGAGCAAAATCAGAACCAACGGTAATTAAATATATGGTGTGATTAAACCATGTGTTTCTTGGAGCAAAGATAGTGGAACAAATATAAATAAAAAAAATACTACACACACTGAGGAGAAAAGGCCAAAACTTGATTTTTGAACTAATTAAAAAGGCCAAAAATATTAGATATACCAAAACCATATTTAGAGTCCCATATTGGGAAGATATGATCTGAAAAGGGATGAGTATAATTAATACAGCAAAAATTTTTTTAGGGGAAATGATAAAGCATGCGGTAAACATCATGATTCCCAAAAGTAATCCCGCAATTAATTGACTGGCATGGCCGTAGCTTAAGTCCATAGTTTAATTCTCAAAATGGTGTTCAGGTAATAAAGAATCTGCCCGATAATATTTAATGCAAAAAAGATCCAAATAATCCTGTAATCTGTGTATACAAGATGCGCCTTGGATAAATTTTAATTTTTCAATCGGGCTATGAGACGGTCTATATTGGTGTAAATTATTTAGTTTAGACGACTGTTGGGATGGCTTTTCCATGCCTTGCTTTAATTTACTTTCCACAACATTTATTGTGTCGGCCAAGTTACTCCAAGCTTGATTATTTTTATCTATAAGATCTTCATAGCAGATCAATTGTGAAACGATACTTTTATTATCAAACAACAGCTTGTTTTCAATGCACCAAAGAACACAATGGCGTTCATATAAATTGAGGTCTGCCATTGGCCCAACATCCCTGATACTTTTTTTTAAATCTTTTGGTAGTGGATGTTGCAAATATTTCTTCAGCAAATTTTCTGCGTTCCAATCATTTGCGCCTTTAAGCCCTCCTACATTCTGGGCAACGCGGTCCAACCTCATTCTGGATTCAATCACAGAAGCCGGATGCCTGACGATTGCGATGTGCAATGAAACAGGAAATGCTTTAACCATCCAGTCAATCATCAAATTAGCTCTGATCAGTTTGATGATTTTTCTTGGTCTGTTTACCGTTGAGCGATACTTAGCCATTAGGCTGAAAGCTTCAGGAAATCTTTTGAGCCAGGCTTTAAACGGTCCTTTGTTTGAGAACGTTTGAGCATTAGGCAATAAACGGTCCGGCAGTATACGATATCGTGTCCAAAAATATTTAAGATCACCCATAATCAGTTTTTGAAAATAGGCCTGGAGTTCCTGATGATTTTCGCAGGCGGCCAAATACCTAAACCCATAGGTGCTTGCTATTGCATTCAACCTTTCCTGAAGCGGTTCAAAAATGACTTCTGCATATAAAGCCCCCGCGATTCTTTCCTCCAACCATGTGGTGCCGCTTCGTCCGCTGCCATACAAAAAAACAGGTGCAGAGGATAGATTGTTTACATTTTTATTTTTACCCAAAATTTAACCCTTTCCCCCTTCCACTAAGAGTTTATCAACAATCAAGACTGTAACAATTCCTGAAATTGCTCCAATAATAGAATAGCCCCAAAGTATGGTCTCAATGGTTAAATTTGTATAACTGCCGACAGGTATAACCAACACACGTAAAAGGGATTCAAAAATAATAATCTTAGCCCATATTCGTTGCTTTCTCATAACAATATACATACTTGCTGCAGGCAGACACAACAGCAAAGAGAATAACCAGGGAACCAGTATTTGCAGATATATACCGACGCCTGCCCATTTTGGACCAAGCACCCATGGAAGCAGCTTTGGAGCCCCCTCGAAAAGGATTAAAGAACTACTTCCCCCAATGATGGAAATGGCCAAAGTGTGCTTTAAAAACAGCTTTCTGAGTAATTTGAAATCGTCTTGTATTCGTGCGCTTTCCTGGATAAAGACCGATCTATAACTGACCAGAAGCATCTCTAAGGGCCTGCGGCTTAATGCCAGTGTCATTGCATAAACGCCGGCAACTTCCGGTGAATAAAGGGTCACAAATAAAGTAACAGGAAGATTATTTGCCATTGATCTAAAAAATGATCCAACCATTTGAAACTTGGGGAAGTCGCTATACTCCCGGGCAACGGCAATCAAAGTTCGATATTCCAAGCGGCTTAAAAGAAAATTTTTCAAATTTTTTATCCTTGAAGCACATATCCCAACCTTGATTATAAAACCCGACACATACGCTGTAATTAGAATACCAACACAGGATCCCTGTAATCCGCCCCACACCAACCGGATCACCATAGCAGCAGATACACTAAAAACACCGGAACTTGATAACCACTTGAATTCCCGTCTTTTAATCAGCATCTGCTCGAAACAGACATAAGCTCCCCTGATGATGACGTAAATTGGAATAACCCAAAGCCAATCGCTTAAACCAGATTCCAAAGTGAATAGAGACAACGAGTCATTTACCTTTACAAGTATCACGACAAAAAAAGAAAGCAGGCAAGCCAAAATTAAAACAATTCTGAACAAAGCCGCTTCCTGGTCAGGTCTTCTTGTAAAGACAATGGCAGATTGATAGGAAAGGGTTGCCAATGGGATTAGTATTGTTGCAGTGGCGGTCAAACTGGCGGCAACACCATAGTCCTCTGGAGAAAATATCCTTGTTACAACCGGCATAAGTCCAAAACCAATAATCGCTTCTAGACCCTTGCCGCTAATTAACGTTGCAACATTCTTTAAAAAAGTGGATGTTTTTATAAGATGTATTATTCTGTCCACGCGGATAAATCTCTGCTAAAACGGCGTTCCAAAAATTCTATATGGGGAAAATATATGTCTTTGAGTTTTAACTTTACTTCCTGAGGCATATTTATCTTTTTATAGTCAGAATTAATTCGTTCGTTTGGATCCTTTCTATTGTTACCCGTATTGGTCATTTTACCAATATTCATAAAGGCTGCGATCTCATGCAATGTTCCTTCCGGGTCTGAATTTATATCATCATAGAAAATATATTTAATATTTTTGGAATCATAAAAAGCATCCCAATTACTGATCATATCGATATAATTACCATAATCCAATCGTTCCGCGTCAAGAACCCATGGCAGGACCTCTTGTGTGAGATTCAACTCAGCCATACTTTTCCCTTTTTTGCGATCCATAAAATAACTGGCGCCGGACCAGGCTCTCTCTATAGGGTTTCTTATAATTAAAATAATTTTTGTATGGGGCAGCTGTTGTTTGATTTGTCCGATCCTTTCCTTAGAGACTCGGCAATACGTCGGTGTTATATCTATTTTTATCTTATGTTTGCCACCTTTAAATTGGGATTTATACCATCGCCAATGAACCGGATCGCCCAGATTAAATTCAAAATGCCAATAAGAATTTTTTTTAAGATGGTCGAATACCGAATTTGTGCTTTTTAGATAATATTTGTGTGAAAAAAAATGCAATTCTTTTTGCGGCGGGAGGAAAACTTCAGGATAGCTGCGCAGATTAAAATATAACCAAGTTGTTGCCGCCTTTGGAACTCCAACACACAAAACGTCTGGAAGCTCGCCTTGACTACGTCGTTTTATCCTTGATTTTAATAACTGAACCCTTAACCTGATGAGCCGAAGGTAAATGTTTGCTCTTATGGTCATCAACTTCTTATATTTGTACCACTTATGCTGTAATGCCATCCCGGTTTACTTCCTTTTATTTGAAGCAGACCTATGTCTATTCACTTCAAAAAGAAAAAACGATTTTAAATAAGGCATTCGCTGAACTTGCCTTTATTCCGGTCTTCTTTTGCATACAACATAGGTCAATTGCGACTCAAAAAATGCCTTATTAAATCACCATCCACTCATCGTCGATTCTTCGGACTCTAATCACCATATATTGCTCATTAATCACCTTATAATCGCTTCCATCAATTTTTGAACCGTTTCCGTCGATAACTATTTCATTATCTGTGTCATCAATTTTCTTAAATATATGTTCATCACCAGAGGTTGTTGGCGAATCATTTGCCAACTTCAAGGTAAAGGGGCCGGAGCCTGCGTCACACAGACATAAATTTTCGTATCGAGAAATGATCGTGCTGTCATCAGACATATTATATTTAAAATATCCTTGCAGCCCAGCACCGCCAACCACATATCCCTCCATACTACGCACCCTGCAGCCGTAAGCTTCAATGATTCCGCCGGAGCCATTGGACGGCTCGCTATCAGTCCGTTTAGCCGCGTATAACGATTTACTGCCATTGTCATATAAATCCGGGCCTATCTCTGTCTGGCAATAGCAGCCGTATAGACGAACCCATCCGTTTTCTGCTCGAACAGCATTTATTTTGGCATTAGAAGATGGCGCAACATTTCTAGCGAACATTTCCGCATCGTGAATTTCAGCTCTAGCATTACCCCCAGTGTTTGAAGATGGTATATACAATCCGATAACATCTTGATCAGGATCTTCTATATCTTGGTCATAGTAGTACCCGGTACCAATTCTCCCGCCATACCAATCCAACCGGTTTCCACTTTCCATAACAATTCCATACCTGGGTAACCCGGTCTGATTTCCTGTCAGATAGATATCACAATTATGCCATCTTGAATTCCCATCGCTCAGTCGGATTCCTCCGGCTTCAGTCTTTATCCTTAAATTATAAGCAGTAAGATTAACTTTACCGCCAAAGTTAATCGCATATTTGGGCTGACTACATCCTGTGATTCCTGAAACCTCAAACTCTAAGTTACTTAATATGACCTCAGACACAATTCCCGGCATTTTCTGAACAGCCCCGCGAATCGTTCCGGATCCAATAGTACCAGAATATCTGATCCCAAAATTAGATAAAACCATATTGGAGCACAAACGGATATAATCCCCTTGTAAAAAACTTGTTTCTATAAAGCTGCTTTTTTGCCCGGAACCGATGATATCAACGTATTCCTTGCAGTCAAATCCTCCATAAGTGCCTGGTAAAACGAAAATTTGATAAGGATTATATTCACTGTTGTTCTCAATTGCATCTAAAGCTGAGCTAATGTCCGGATAATCACCATTGTCCCCAACCAACAATTGATTGGCGGCACTTGAGGCAAAAGCATTATTAGTTGAAGATAATAAAACAGCGCCTAACCCTACGGTCGCAGCATTTTTGAAAAACTGCCTCTTGTTTTTATTCATTTTTCTCCATTGCCATTTTTATGTCAAAAATCTGTTAAATTCTGTCTTTCCAAAAAACGAGGTGATTTCTTCATAATTTTCAATAAGTTGTTGAATATTATCCGTATTAATTTTTTTGTATTCCGGAACTGAGCATTCAAATGGGTCCAGATTTAAAAATGAAAAGATAGCTTGGGCTTCTTTGTTCATATTTTCTACAAAATCTTCATAAAAAATTTCAATATATTCTTTTTGGGGGTAGCGTTGTTGATATTTTTTTATATTTGCCTGTATGTTTTTGATCTCATTTATGGTTTTCTCTGGCTGTAAATGAATAGTAACATTTTCAATTTTTTCGGTGCCGGTTGAATGATATAGTTTCCTTTTCATTGCTGTTTTTCGGGAAAGAATCATCTTGAGTGTATTTCGCCGTATGAGATGAATAATCTTTACTTTGTTATCTATAATCCACTGAGTTATCGAACTGTTTATTTGATCATACATTAATTTAAAGCCTACGGCCTGGGCAGGCAGGTCTGCTGAAAAATACGCGCTTAAAAATTGTTCCACTGAGGCATTCCGATTGAACAGATGATTGATTTTATTTCTGACAGTAGCATTTTTAAAGGCCTTGTAACTATTATCCTTCTTGCTTTTTTTCATAAAAAGCTCCCCGCGAGCACTTATTGAGGGATGCTGATTAAGATAATGATAAAACATCGTTGAGCCGGTTCTTTGAGTGGTTAAAATGATAAAATGCGTTTTTGTTGCACCCATAATTAAATGTCCCATTTCCATTAAAAAAAATCTATGTCGCATCCTTTTTTTGATATCAAAATGAGCAATTTAAAAATGTATCAAAATGTATCAAAATGTATCTCCTTGCCTGTGGTTATTCCAAAGACAACCTCACCATCCTTCACTCCTGCCGGAAGGATTTCGCTCTGGATTTTGGCAAATACCACGACAGCCTAAAGTGGGATTAAACATTCCTTACTTCCTAAACCAGTCGTAGGTAGACCGGATACCCTGGTCCAAGTGGATGGATGCTGACCAGCCAAGTTCCTTTAAGCGAGAGACATCCAGAAGCTTTCTGGGGGTGCCGTCGGGTTTGGATGAATCAAACACCAGGTCTCCCTGGAATCCAACCTCCTTTTTTATGGTCCGGGCAAGTTCTTTTATGGTGCAGTCTGTTCCGGTCCCTACATTGACAAAACAGGGGGAAGGATAACTGGTGAGATGGCGGTCTACAGTACTGTCCGGCAAAGACATAATAGAGACAGAGGCATCGGCCATGTCATCTACATGCAAAAACTCCCGCATAGGGGCTCCTGTTCCCCAGATAGTTACGGTTGGGGCGCCGGTCTGCTTTGCTTCGTGAAACTTACGGATCAGGGCAGGAAGCACATGGGAGGTTTCAAGATTAAAATTGTCGTTTGGGCCGTAAAGGTTGGTGGGCATGACTGCCATGAACCGGGTGCAGTACTGACGGTTGTAAGATTCGCACATCTTAATGCCGGCAATTTTAGCAATGGCATAGGGTTCATTCGTAGGCTCCAGTATTCCTGTAAGCAGATGTTCCTCTTTCATGGGCTGGGGCGCATTTTTGGGATAAATGCATGAGGAGCCCAGAAAAAGCAATCTTTGTACTTTATGCACATAAGCCGAATGAATTATGTTGGTCTGGATGGTCAGGTTGTCATGGATGAATTGGGCCGGGTAAGTGTTGTTGGCATGAATGCCGCCGACCCTGGCGGCTGCCAGAAACACATGGGCGGGTTTTTCTGTTTCAAACAATTCATTCACGGTTGCCTGGTTTGTCAAATCGGCTTTCAGGTGTTGAATCGGCATATTTATTTGTTCTTCAAGGATTGAAGAGTGATATGTACCGACAAGATTGCTAAATCCTTTGTCAACCAGTTTTCTTATAATGGCGGAGCCCACCATGCCGGAAGCACCGGCTATGAGAATTTTATCTGTTTTATTCATTTTGATTAAACACCTTGAAGCCGGCGCGCTTGCATAATTCGTCCCGTTTGGCTTCTTCAAGATCGGCTAAGGTCATTTCCCTGACCAGTTCTTTAAAGCTGATTTTCGGTTCCCAGCCCAAATTTTGTTTGGCTTTTGCAGGATCTCCCAAAAGGGTTTCCACTTCGGTAGGACGAAAATACCTGGGATCTACAGCTACGATGGTTTTACCGTTGGCCGGATTGATGCCTTTTTCATCAACACCTTCGCCCTGCCATTCGATGGCCATGCCCAGTTCCTTGGCTGATAATTCCACGAATTCCCGGACTGAATGCTGCTCCCCTGTGGCAATGACATAATCATCAGGAACATCCTGCTGAAGCATCAGCCATTGCATTTCAACATAGTCTTTTGCATGGCCCCAGTCCCTGAGAGCGTTCATGTTGCCCAGGTAAAGGCAATCCTGCATGCCTAAATGAACTCGGCACAGTGCCCGGGTAATTTTCCGCGTCACAAAAGTTTCCCCGCGGATAGGCGATTCATGGTTAAAGAGGATACCGTTGCAGGCGTATATGTTATAGGCTTCCCTGTAGTTCACCGTGATCCAGTAGGCGTAAAGCTTAGCACAGGCGTATGGGGATCTGGGATAAAATGGTGTTTTTTCTGTCTGGGGAACTTCCTGGACTTTGCCGAACAACTCTGATGTGGAGGCCTGGTAAAACCGGGTTTTATTTTCCAGACCCAATAGGCGGATGCCTTCGAGCAGGCGCATTGTGCCAAGGGCATCTGCGTCTGCGGTGTATTCAGGAGATTCAAATGAAACCTGCACATGGCTTTGTGCAGCCAGATTGTATACTTCGTCCGGCTGGACCAGCTGGAGGATGCGGATTAGATTTGAAGCATCGGTGAGGTCTCCGTAATGAAGGATCAATTTACGATTGTCCGTATGAGGATCCTCGTAGAGATGATCGATACGATCTGTGTTAAACAAAGAAGCACGGCGTTTGATGCCATGAACTTCGTACCCTTTGCCAAGGAGGAACTGCGCAAGATAAGCGCCGTCCTGGCCTGTGATACCGGTAATGAGTGCTTTTTTCATGGTTAATTTTTATATTTTTAGATGAGTATACTTTTCAGTGCGCGGCACGGAGAAACGCTGTGTTTCTCTGTACGCTCTGAGGTTAGATATAAAGAGGGCCAAGCCCTTCATTTCAACTCTTCTGGGTATGGGAAAACAGTTTAATTCCTTCGGGATTTTTGTTTGTAAAATCACAAAGAACGCAAAAGTTCAACTTTCACCAAGTTACACAAAGGTTGGATCAGCATGACTTTTACAGTGATGGGGGTGGAGGTGGGGTAGTGTCGGGTGGTGCAGATATGTTACAAATTTTATTTATTATTTATTCGGCTTCAGGGGGTACAAGGGGATTTGACTATCTTCATTGTTCAATATTTCTCTATCAGATGTTAGTCCTTTAATCGCAGATCGGTCATTGCATCAAGAGGGATATTTTTATTAAGGGAGAAAGATAGCTCCGCCCTTTTGGTTACATTATGTCATGAACCCAAAAACAGATTGGCGTCAAATTATAAGGCCTGTAAGTTCTACCATGCAGGCGAGTATTCTGGCAACAAATATGCCATATAGTCATTTTTGTAAAGCCGTTTTTGTTTAGTTTTTGGTTACAAAATTTTTAAACAAATCTTACAAAAGACGGACTCTGTTTCAGAGCCATAGAACAAAAAAAATTCAATAAAAATGTCCCGCCTCCCCCATGATTTTACTATATTTATCCACATATTGATTTTATATCGAATTATTTATACAAAGCATGGAAACTTACGATCCTACTCTGGAAGACAATTAATCATAACGGGCTTAAAAAGGTCATGCATGGACACAATTTCGATTATTGCTACCGGTGGAACTATTGATAAAATTTATTTTGATGCAAAAAGTGAATATGAGGTCGGGCCTCCCAACGCAATTCAGGTGCTTGATCAATTCAATCTGCAAGTCCCTTACACCATTACGTCACTTATGAGGAAAGACAGCCTTGATTTAACCGATGAGGACAGGGAGCGTATCGCCCAAACGGTTGCAGCAGACCCATGCAGGAAAATTATCATCACCCACGGCACAGATACCATGCCGGAGACGGCCAGGCACATCATTGGCCATGGCGGTGCAAAGGATAAAATTGTTGTGCTCACAGGCGCGCTTCTTCCTGCCATGTTTAATGCCACGGACGCGGTTTTCAATTTAGGCTGTGCTCTAGGTGCTGTTCAAAAGGCCAACCCTGGTGTTTACATTGCCATGAACGGAAAAATATTCATGGGGGGAAAGGTCGTTAAAAATAGAAAATTAGGTAAATTTGAAGAGCGTTGAAGGCCATCCCCCCCAAAAAAAAGGAGAAAAACAAGGAGAATCTAATGGAAGACAATCAAGCTAATCCATACGCTGTCCTGGACCAGCCCCAGGTGCTTCAATATCTGTTTCATCCGCGGCGCGACGTTCCGGGAAAGTCCGTTTCCGACAAGGAATATTTTATTCCCGTTGACCAGGATATTGAAATCGGGGCAACCTTTCACTTGGCAGCCCCCTCATTTCCCACCATTCTTTTCTTTCACGGCAATGGCGAGATCGTATCCGACTATGATGATCTTGGGCCCGTTTTCAATCAACAGGGTATCAATTTTATAGTTGTCGACTACCGGGGATACGGCAAATCTTCAGGCTCACCCACAGTCTCTTCAATGCTGCTGGATTGCCATAAAATTTTGGATTTCGTTATTAAGGAACTTAAAAATCGTGCTTTTACAGGTTCCCTGACGGTTATGGGCCGATCCCTTGGCAGTGCACCGGCTCTGGAGTTGGCAGCCAATCGTCAAGACAGAATTGACAGGCTGGTCATCGAAAGCGGATTTGCCCATGCGGCCCCACTGTTGAAGACCCTCGGGCTTGATCCCGGCAAAATTGGTTTTCAGGAAACTCAAGGGTTCGGCAATGCCGATAAAATACAGCACTGGCACAAGCCCCTTTTAGTTATCCATGCCCAGTTTGACCACATTATTGACTTTTCACAAGGCCAAGATCTTTACAATCTTTGCCCTTGCGCAGACAAAAATCTTTTAATGATCCCCGGCGCCAATCACAACGATATTTTTATCAAGGGGTTTGATCAGTATATGTACAGCCTGAAAATGTTTCTTGACTGATAGGAGCTTAAAAGGCGGCTTAGTCCGTAAACACTTGAATTCTATTTCTCCCTTCATGTTTGGCCTGGTAAAGTGCCTTATCTGCGCTTTCAAACAAATCCGACATGGGAATATTATCATCTGACGGCTTTAATGTTTCAAGCCCCATGCTGAAAGTAAGATAAGAAGCGACCGGAGAATCCGGATGGGGCAATTGAACTGTATTTATTTTGTCATGAATGTGTTGTGCGATGTAAACAGCACCGGATTTATCCGTATCAGGCATCAGAATACCAAATTCCTCTCCGCCCAAACGAATGACGAGATCTGTCTGACGGGAGACAGTTTGTGTCAGTAGCGCCGCCACTTGTTTAAGGCACTCGTCCCCGGCCGGATGGCCCAGCGTATCATTATACCGTTTAAAATAATCAATATCGATGATAAGAAAACTCAGCGGCCTGTCACTCCGGCGGCAGAACTGCCATTGATATGCCAACGCTTCGTCAAACTTCCTGCGATTGCCCAAACCGGTCAGGCCATCCACCAATGTAAGCTGTGTAAGCTTTTCCTGCTGTTTTGTTATTTTTTCAGACATTTGAGCAATTGTTTCCACAAGACTGGTTAATTCCCTGGATATCGGTTTCGGATATTCAGACGGCGGGTCTCCTTCCCCAATCTTAAGCGCCACCGTCTCAACCTTGTGAATAACAATTCTCAGTTTATTGGTCAAAATAGCGACAATTATTGCTGTGAGTAAAAGAATGATCAAATTTATTGTCGTAAGCAGTTTAGTTATCCGTATCTGTTTTTCAGTTGCTTTTTCTTCGGCAAATGCAATTCTCATTGCTCCGATAATTTTAGCGTCTAACAAATAGGGAACAGCATAATAAAACATATTCTTTTCCAATGTATTGCTGTATCGAGAAGATTTTCCGGGTTGTCCCTGGAGCGCGGCCTTCATCTCCGGCCGTCCGGCATGGTTCTCCATTTTTCGGTAATCATGATGGCTATCAAAAAAAACGACGCCTTGCGTGTCCATAAGCGTTAACCGGATCTTCCCTTCATTGCAGATTCTTGTCAGCTGACGTATTTTTTCATCCTCTATACGGTATTGAAAGAATTCTTCATCACTGATTAGTTCATGTAGCAAATGACCCTGGTTGGACAAGTCGTGAAAAACCATTTCATTGAATTCATTTTTAAGCGCCCTAACGGTTCCGAAATTAACAAGAGAAAACTGAATGATAAGAACTATCAATTGAAAGGCCAGCAGTATCCAAAAAAGCCTTATCCGCCCCATTAGACCTCTTTTGTTATCAATCCTGTCCATACATACTCCAGACCCGTTTGACCATCATCTCAGACAACCATGGGTCGCATGACTCTATAAAAAATTTAATTGGGATTTCGTTTCAGATTACAAAAATAAAATACGACATTTTGAACATCAATGAAAGCAGGATATATAAAAACAATCACAACTGGACATATATTGATGAATATCGTTAGTGGGGTATTTTTCAGGCAATGTTCTACTTATCAGCTGCCTTTTTTAAATCTTGAACCAGGGCGGACAGATCCAGGTTGTATTTTTCGGCAACAGTTTCAAGGGATTCAAAGAGAGCGTTACAGCAGATACACTCCCCGGCCCTGTCATCCCAGCGCTTAAATACCTCCTGGGTGGCACTGTATGTTGAAACAATGTCCAGCACGGTCATGCCGGGCTCAATTGCACAGGTCGAAGAACGATTCTCTGATTTATCCGTCATTTTTTAACCACTTTATACTTATTTTCTCAACAAAAACTTGGGTTTGGATCTTCCAGAACCTGGGACAGGGCTTTGGGGATCTGCACAATAATATCCATCACCTGTGAGGCGGGTGTGGGATCGGCAAGCATCCCGGCCATTCGATTGACGCGGGCCGCAATCCGGCAGGCTTGCCGGATGCTTTTCCCGGATTCGATCAACGCGCAGGCAAGCCCGGTCAGGGTATCCCCAGTGCCACCCATGGCTTCCATGGCTTCGGCAGACGGTCTGCTGATCTGGTCCATAATTTCACCGTCAGCCACCGTATAATCGACACTGCCCTTGACCAGAAGGTGACGGGCCCCGTTTTTATATTCATAGGCCCGGGCAATCAAATCCGGTACCTGGTTGTCCTGATGCAGAATAAAACCTCTGGTGTAAAAGGGATGGGGCGCTGTTTCATCAGCCAAAAAAGAGAGTTCCCCTACATCCGGGGTGAACAGGTCATAGCTTGGGGCCTGGCTGCTCATCTTGGCCGCATACATGAAGCCGGCATCCGCGATGAGTACAGGTCTTTTTCTCATCTCTTCCACGGTAAAAAGAACCTTATTGTGCCAGTCTACGTCGGGCTGAAGATAGTGAAACACCAGAGTGGTTGGGGCGATATCCGGCAGTTCACGAGACAGGCGTTCATACAGTTTGCGGCTGCCCTTGCCGGTGCCGATGTCACCCACCAAGGCAGCTTCAACCTGCATTGATCCGAGCACTTGACACGCAGCCAGCACTGCGCCGACCAAGGCTGCAGTGCCCCGGTTCACAGGCACACGAATACCGTTAACAATTATATCCGCCCCGTCCAGAGCCGGCGCCCCAAAGGTCAACGGGAAGGAGTCATTCGGCACGGTGCCGACGATCAGGAGCATTGGCGGATCATCTCCTGATGGGCCAACTCCAGGGCATATCCACAAAGGGTATGCCCGATTTCACCGGGTCGCGGGGCCTCGTCCAGGTGTCTGCCCACCATTTCACACGCAAGGTAGGGCACATCCGGACACCCGCCGCCTGAAATATTGACGATAATTTTTGTTTGTTTTTCAATGGTCAGCTTCATATTGGCGGCCCGGACCATAAGATAATCGCCAAAATCTTTGGTGTGAAAAAGGTCCACGGGCTTGAGCAGAGGATGCGTCACAGGCACCACTTCCAGGGGCGGAAGGCCAGCCTCTTCAAGCTGCCTTGTCACCATCAGCCGTTCAATGAGGGGAAACTGAATCACCAAATCGCAACCGCTTTGAATCCCGGGAGGAGGTCCCATCACCTTGATCTCCCATCCCCGGGATTTTAAAAAATTTTCCGCCTGGATCACTTCGGATGTGTTCTCAAACACCAGGATACCCAGATCTTGGGTTGCCTTCCCGGGCAGACCCTTTTGTGGCCGGTTAAACAGACGGGATATGCGTTTAAACACCGACATTACCCTTTTTGAATAAAAATCTGGGTATCATCGGCATTGTCCTTGATGTCGGAAACGTTCCAGCCTTTGCTCTCTGCCGCCCGGACCACATTCTCTCTGGAGGCCATGTTGTCAACGATAACTTCCAGTTCACTATCTGTTCCGGATTTTATGGCATCCAGGGTCATCAGTACCGGCTGGGGGCAGGAAAGCCCCCTTGCGTCGACTATTTTGCTCATTACATCCCCCTTATCTGTATATTTGTATCATTTAAATCAAACAGTGATTCTCTTTTTCATGGCAAATCCGATGAACAGGCAAACGGCGAAACCGACGATAACCGCGGCGATACCGTGGGGGCCAACCCCCTTGGGAGAGCTTGCCAGTCCAAAATTGTGAGCAAAGGCCGCACCGGCAATCATCCCCAGCACAAAAACAGAGGCATCGTTATCCCCTTCACCAGCCAGGAAAAGCTGGCGTCCGGGGCAACCGCCGGCCAGGGCAAAGGCCAGTCCGGCCAGGGCCATGCCCAGAAAATTCCAGAGATGGACATTATGGGCCACAGGCTGGCCTGTAAATCCGACGTGAAACTGGCCTAAAACAACATTGGCAACACAGGCACAGATCAAAAGAGACAAAAAGCCTGAGAGCAGATGGGTCTGGCCGAACAGAATCAGGTCACGAAGAGCGCCCATGGTGCAGAACCGGCTGCGCTGGGCCAAAAAGCCAATGCCTAAGCCCACCACAAGGGAGATCAGCAACGGTGCATGCATGGCCCCGGGCCCTTTGAGGCTGTAAAACAACACACCGCTTTTATCTTCCCCTGAGACCTGGGGATAGATGAACATGAGAATCAAAAGACCGAGCATCACCAGGGGCAACATCCATCCGGCACCGGCATGGGTGGCTTGGGTGCGTCCCAGGTTATACCCGTTTTTCAAGAACATGACCCCGATCCAGACGCCGAACCCCAACCCCAGAATTCCCAAAATAGCATTCAGGTCGCCGCCGGCCAGGCGAAGCACGGCCCGCCAGGGGCACCCCAGAAAAACAAGGGCACCGATCATGGCAAAAACGCCCAAAACAAAACGAACAATGGGGGCGGACCCGCATCGTGGCTTAAACTCTTTAAAGCTGTAAGCCGCAACCAGGGAACCCAACACGAATCCAATAATTTCAGGGCGTATATACTGAACAACACCCGCCCGGTGCAATCCGATGGCCCCTGCAATATCCCGCTCAAAACAGGCAACACAGATGCCCATATTTCCCGGATTTCCAAGTTTCTGTAAAACAGCGGCAAGGACGCCGATCACAGCGCCGACTACAATGATGCCGACGCGGGTGGAAAAAAAATTTTTAGCCATGACCCGGCTACCTCCTATACATGTCATTAAGTTATAACAGGTTTCATACAACACAAAACTGATTGCGTATTCAACATTTTTTGTCATCCATGACAATTTTTATCCAATTGATTGTGACGATAGGAATTTTAAATGCCAATTTAATTTCTAAATAGTTTTTGCACATGCCCGGCAGGTTATAATGCTGTGCGCCGACAAAAATCAAGATCAATGTAAAAATTGATCGAATCTCACTGCCCGGCAATGGGGGCAACAAACCTGGACTCTGAATCCCAAGGAAAAAGAATCCAGGTGTCCTGGCTGACTTCTGTGACATGGACGTCCACCAGGGGCTTTCCAGCAGGTTTGGCATAAACGGTTGCAAAATAGGCTTTGGGCAGCATCTGTCTTACGATTTTGGCCGTACCTCCGGTATCCACAAGGTCATCAATGATCAACATTCCGTCCCCGTCACCAGCCATGGATTTCAGGATGGTGGAGTCACCCTGACTCTGCCAGTCATAGCTGGTGATGCAGATGGTGTCGACCAGATGAATATCCAGTTCCCTGGCAATGATGGCTGCCGGTACCAGTCCCCCCCGGGTGACTGCCACAATCCCCTTCCATGGACGGTTAAGATCATGCAGACGCCGGGACAGCGCCTTGGCATCCCGGTGCAGCTGTTCCCAGGAAATAGGGTAATTTTGATTATACCGTTCATTTTTATTTGACATGACAGATGCCTCCTTTACAATATCGGCTGAAAATTTTTCAAATCTGCCTTTTTTATGTTATCGGGCAAGAAAAACAAAGGAACAAAAATGAAAAAAACCATCCAATTGTGCCCCTCATGCGATGGGAAACTTGTTGTCAGACGCGCCTGTCCCCATGTTATCATATGCTGTGATGCCTGTGGGAAAAATTATCCCCAGGAAAAATACAAAGAACTCATAGACGATTACTGGGAGGAAAAGCTGGCCAATATACCGGTGAACAGACTTTAGGATTATCATCAAAAATATTTAAAACTGCGTCCTGATATGATAAGATTATTTTCTGAGTAAATTCTTAAACGCGTCAACCTAATTTTTTCTTTTGGAGTTTATATGGCACGTTTTTCAGGACCATCGGTCTGTTTAATCGTTTTCGTATCAATTGTAATCGGTGTATGCGGCACTGCCGCCCCAGTCTGTCAGGCGTCACAGCCCGCGGCATCCCCTGAGCAGACAGAACTTTTTCCGGTTTATGACCTAATCAAACCCAATATAACATTCTGGACAAATATATTTACCCAGTACACCAGGGGCCAGGCCCTGGTCCACGATATGGGGGATTTGTCCAGAATTTATGAAGAAATCAAACTCAATCCTGCCAAAAGCAGGGCCGCAGCCCGGACAAACAAGAAAATTAAAAAAAAGGTACTTAAGAAATACAGAGCCATATTGATAAGCCTCTCCAAGGGCAAGACGCCGAAAACGCCAACGGAAAAAAAAGTGGCGGCCCTGTTTCCGGACAAAACCAAACCTGTGACGTTCAGGCGTGCCGCCCAGAGGCTTCGGGTGCAGACCGGCTTAAAAGAGCATTTCATGGAAGGGGTAATCCGCTCAGGCGCCCTGATAGATGAATTCAAAATGATAATAAAATCCTATGGCCTGCCCGAAGACCTGGCCTACCTGCCATGCCTTGAATCGGCCTTTGACGTCCACACCTACTCAAAATACGGTGCCGCCGGACTATGGCAGTTCACCCATTATACAGGCAAACTGTTCATGGATATCAACCATGTAGTGGACCAGCGCCGGGACCCCATTGTCTCCACCCATGGCGCAGCCCAGCTTCTGAAAAGAAATTATGAAAAACTTCAAAATTGGCCAATGGCCATTACAGCATACAACCACGGCCTTTACGGCATGTCCCGGGCAAAGGATAAACACAAAACCTATCCTGCCATATATTCAAATTACAGCAGCCGCTCCTTTAGGTTTGCCTCACGCAATTTTTATCCGGAATTTATCGCCGCACGGAATGTAGCGAAAAATTATGATAAATATTACGGCAATATTACCCTGGATAAACCTGGACAGCAGACCCGGTATAAGGTTCAAGGATTTGTCGCGGCAAAAGATCTTGTCCGCGCATTGCCTATGGATCTGCAAACTTTGAAAGCGATGAATCCGGCACTGAGAAAGCCGGTCTTTGACGGTAAAAAATACATCCCCCCCGGACAAACCCTGTATCTGCCCAAGCACATATCTTTGGACTTGCTGAACAAAACCCTTGGACCTCTATACCGTACAGCTCAGAGACACACCCCCTTTCACCGGGTGGTAAAAGGCGATACCGCCGGCAGCATTGCCAATACCTACAAGGTCCCCCTTAAAGAGCTGATTGCAATGAACGGGCTTGGGAAAAAGGCAATGATCCGTGTGGGTCAAACCCTGAAAATTCCGTTTAAATAACGGCCATGGGCCGACATAGGATATCTAATTAAAAAAACAGTATATTCCATTCTGGCTACGCCAGAAACTCACCCCCCGATCTCAGGATCAACGTTTCGGCGGCCAGGGTATGGGGTCTATTAAATCCCTGGCCGAACCAAGGACAACGCATCCGGATGACTCAAAAGACCGTCATAGTTTTGATGCAAAAATCTCATTTTTCTGTTAGGCCTGTCCTGGGAATAAAAAGACGGTTAGTTAGTGCCCGACCGAAAACCGTAAATTTTGCCGATTACTTCGTTGGTCGCAAATTTTAATCCTCGAAATACGCCATGTATTCCTCCGGTTAAAATTTTTGCCCGCCTTGTACTCGACAAAATTTCCAGGTTTTCGTTCAGACACTAGTTAATATCCAGATAAATGGAAGGGGCTGCCACAATGAAAACTAAACTTTCAAACATCTCACTGTTTACAGCGCTTACTATTGCATTCGTGTTCTCCGGGATTCTCCTGTGGAATATGCACAGCACCTTCACAAAATTCGGCCGGAAAAATAAGGAAGGACTTCGAACCTTTTACGTTGATCAGCAAAAAAAACTTATCAAAAACGAAGTTGAACGGCTGACCAAACGAATATCTGCTACAAAAAATGCCGTAATCAAGTCTGCCCAGATTAATCTTAAAGATAAAGTGCATTCGGCCGAAGATTTTATTCAAAACATCTACATGACTCATAAAAAAGACCAGGCTCAGTATAAAGCGCATATAGACAACATGATCTCATCCTTTAACTGGGCCAACAACGCGGGGTATTTTTATATTTTATCCGGGGACGGTACGGTCAGGCACCACGGCACCAAACTTGAACTGATCGGTAAAAATATCTATTCCCTGAAAAAAAAGTTCCCTGATTTAATAACATTTTTTGAAACCGCAAAAACTCAAGGGTCTGTTATGGAAAAGTACATGTACTATAAACCGGGCAAGGGGGACAAACCTTACGAAAAGCTCGGATATGCCGTATACAACAGGACGCTCGATATCGTTATCGGAACGGGATACTACATGGACGATCTGAATGAACAGGGTAAACAGGCAATCCTGCAATTTATTGCCGAAGACAGGTTCGGTTATCAAGATTACGGCTACTTCTGGATTTTTTCAACTGATTATAAAACGATTTTTCACATTGATCCCAAAATCTATAATACAGATCTGAAATCGTTGCGTGATGCAAACAACAAACCGGTTATCAAAGAGTTTGTTGACATCGCAACATCCAAAGGCCAAGGATTCAGTTCATATTACTGGGAAATCCCGGGACAGGCCACAACAGCTAAAAAGATATCGTACCTGGTATATATTCCGGACTGGGACTGGATTGTGGGATCCGGATTTTATTTTGAAAATTTTTATGAACTTGTGGGAACGGTGGAGTCAATAAGCAGTTCACTTCTCAGACAGGAGATCATAAAAAACAGCCTGATCATCATCGCTCTTTTTGTCTTTACACTGGCAGCGTCACTGTTCGTTTATAAAAGGATCCACAAAATTGAGTCGGAACAAAAAAAATCCCTCAATGACCTGCTGCAGTACAAAACCGTTATAGACAAAAGCGCAATCGTCAGCATTACGGATCTGGACGGAAACATTATTCATGCAAATGACGAACTGTGTGAAATCACAGGATTTGATAAAGAAGAATTACTGCATGCCACCCACAGTCAACTCAGCCATCCGGACACCCCGGGATCAACCTACAGGGAACTGTGGACAACCATCAAAAAAGGGGAAACATGGCGCGGAATCTTTAAAAACCTGAAAAAGGACGGCGGCTATTTTTTTCAAAAATCAACCATCGTGCCGTTTAAAGATAAAGATGGAAAGGTGATCAAATATGTTTCAATCAGCCATGATGTCACCGAAGTGTTTGAAAACAAATCCCAGCTTCAAAAATACCTCAATTATGACACCTTGACCGAGTTGAACAATAGAAACAGTCTGCTCATGGAGATAAAAAAAGCCAAATCAGCAGACCTTGCCGTCATTGATATAGATGACTTTCACAAAATAAATGAAACCTATGGCATGAAAACCGGAGACAAACTGCTTAAAATATTTGCCTCAAGGCTTTCTGATCATAGGCACCTGTACCGCTATTTTATTTACAGACTGCACTCTGATGTATTTGCCGTATTTTCCACACAAAGTGATAAAAATCTTTTTATCATCGATGTTGAAACAGCGCTTAAGGATATCGTCAAAGAGACCTTCGTCATCGATAACAAGGAGTTGATGATCAGCACCATCACAGGCTACGCCCATGGCTCGGACAACATTTTGGCCCATGCGGATGCGGCGTTGCAGTTTGCAAAGGCAAATAATATCGATCATTACGCCTACGATCCTTTAAAAGTGGATAACAGCAAGATATATGAACAAAATATCCGGGTGGTAAAAATGCTCAGCAGTGCCATTGATGAAGACCGGGTTATACCTTTTTTCCAGCCGATCACAGGCACCGGCAAGCCCAAGTATGAAAGCCTGATGCGGATTATGGATACCGATGGCGGTATAATCCCCCCGGCACAATTCCTTGAAATCAGCAAGCAGACCCGGTTTTATCCGACGCTGACCAAAATTATCGTAAAAAAGACCATAGACACCTTTGTGAACGATGACAGTACGTTCAGTATAAATATTTCGACCGAGGATATCTTAAACAGCGAGACCATGGACTTTATTTATGACTATGCCGTTGCCCAAAACGTCATGTCACGCATGATACTTGAACTTGTGGAGTCCGAAAGCTTGTCTTCCTTTGGCGGTGCAACAGATATCATTTACAAATTTAAAAATGCCGGGGCAAAAATTGCCATTGATGATTTTGGCACAGGATATTCTAACTTTGATTATCTGCTCAAGATCAAAGCAGACTACATCAAAATTGACGGCAGCATCATCAAGTTGATCACTAACGATGAGCGTGCCGTGGATGTTGTTAATTCCATTATCTCCTATACAAAAAAGCTGAAGATGAAATCCATTGCAGAGTTCATCTCCACGGAAACACTTTCAGACAAGGCAAAAGCCCTTGGGATTAATTATCAGCAAGGGTTTTACCATGGCAAACCTGATCCGGTCCCTGATAAAACGATTTTCTAAACCCTTTGCAGGGAGCAAAACATTGATCATGGTGTTTTAATGCATCCCATGTTGAATTATTTATGAGAATTCTTAATATTTTAAGCCAGATGCCTGATTTCACAGGCTCAGGAAAAACAGTCCAGGCCATTATGCGGCAATCTTGTGCCAGAGGACATGAAAACTTTCTTGTGGCGGGCATCCAGGATGATTTTAAATTAGATTCGTCTGTGCTGCCCCCGGATCACACCGAGTTTGTCCGGTTTAACCATGGGGATCTCGACTTCAGGCTCCCGGGCATGAGTGATGTAATGCCCTACCCCAGTACGGTTTTTTCTTCAATGACCAAAGATCAAATTGGCCGGTATAAAACCGCATTCAGACAGATCCTTGAAAAAGCGCGAAAAAAATTTCGTCCGGATCTGATCCATACCCACCATCTTTGGATTGTTTCCAAAACAGCCAGACAGGTATTTCAGGACTTGCCCATGGTCACCTCCTGCCACGGCACATGCCTTCGCCAGCACCTTTTGTGCACAGAACTTGACCTGGATATCAGCGATGCCATGGCAGATATCGACGCTATTTTATGCCTGAGCCGACACCAGAAACAGCAGATTATAGATATTCACAGAATAGATCCGAAACAACTGCATGTGGTGGGGGCAGGTTTTGAAAAGAAATTGTTCTATTGTGAACCAAAACCTGAAAAAGGACCTGTGCAAATCGTGTATGCAGGCAAACTGAGCAGAGCAAAGGGTGTGCCCTGGCTGCTTACCGCGTTGAAAACGGTGACAGGCCCCGATTTTTGCCTGCACCTGGCAGGTGCCGGCACCGGCCGGGAAAAACAGGAATGCCTGACACTGGCGGCAGAACTGGGCAACCGGGTAAAGGTTCATGGTCCTCTGCCCCATGAAACCCTGGCCCAACTGATGCGCAACTCCCATCTCTTTGTTTTGCCCTCGTTTTTTGAAGGCCTTCCCCTGGTGCTCATGGAAGCCTTGTCTTCGGGCTGCAGGTTACTGACAACCGCGCTACCGGGAACCCGGGAAATATTTGAAGATACCCGGTCCGGCATGGTCAATCTTCTGGAACTACCGGCCCTTGAAACCGTGGATACACCGTTCCCAAAAGATATGCCGGCTTTGGAGAAGGCCCTTGCTCATGCTTTAAAAATAAGCATTACAAAGGCGGATCAAAACCGGCAACCGGACCTCGCCCAAGTAAACAAATTAGTCTCTGCTTATACCTGGGAAGGCGTATTTTCCAAAATAGAAGCGATATATAAAAAAGTTTGCCGTTGTATTCCTTAGCACAATATGGATGTATCAATATCGGAGATGGTACTCACCCCGGTCATAAACATGGCTTTTTTCAATATCTTGTGAATATGCGCCATGTGTAATTGAACGCCCAGGGACCCTGCGCCCACAGCAGCCCGGATCACATCCCTGCCCAAAAGGATAAAATCCGCACCTAGTGCCAGCATCTTAAGCACGTCATAGCCTGTCCTGACGCCGCCGTCTGCCGTAATGATAACCTGACCTTTAAGCTGCTTGGCAATGTCAGGGAGCACCTCTGCCGTCCCCGGGGTTGCATCCAGCACCCTGCCGCCGTGGTTTGAAACACTGACCACCTTTGCACCGGCATCCGCACAGCTTACGGCATCCTCCACCGTCATAATTCCTTTGGCAATAAAAGGCAGGGACGTGGCCTGAACCAGTTCTTTAATGTCCTTTACACTCTTGCGGAATACCGGCTGATGATGCCGGGCCATGATGGTGGACCCGCACCCATCAAGATCCACACCAACCGCAGGACAGCCGAGTTCTTCAGCCGTGCGGATGAATTGTTTGAGCACATCCTGGGATCTGGGTTTAAAGATGGGAACAGCCGGCAACCCCTCTTTTTTTATGGCACGAAGGGCCGGATTGTCATCGGGGGTATAAAAAAAGGTATCCCCCCGCCAGGCCATGGTACCGGCATCTTTACACCCCCGGATCGTGGCCCGGCAAAAATCTTCTTCGCTGATGGCATTACCATAGCGCTCGGCACCAGCTGTGGAAGCGCCCATAACCGGGAAATCCAGTTTGGTACCAAAAAATGTACAGGAGGTATCAGGTTCGGTATGTTCCCCCACCACCTTCAATTTAAAACGCACCGACTCAAGGGCTGCAACATTTGCCCGAAAGGAGAAACCGGCACCGGCACCACCGAATCCAATGGGTTTGCCATAGGCCTCTTTCTGGCAAATTTTATCAAAATTGCCGTCACAGGCGGGGTAAGCCGCGCAAAACCCTTTAAGATTTTTCCTTGCCCTGTCCCGGACTGCTTCAAGGGTTTCGGGCACTGTTTCCTTATCAAGAATAACGCGGTTGTCTGATCCGCAAACGCTGCACTGTTCAGGCTGTTCTTCCTGATCCATCGTAGTAAAGCACATCGTACATTGCCAGATAGTCATATCAGATGATCACTCCTGTTTCACTATAGGTTTTTAAAAAGCGTTTCTGCCGTCAGCTTGCTGTCATAATTATGTGCGGCAAGGGCACTTGTCTTAAGATTAGGAACCCGTTCGTGGAATGGCGTGCCGGGCATCTCATACAACACGCCTAAAGGCAGGCTGTTTTCCCACTCCTGGGCCAGCGTCAATGCCTTGCCAAGGTCCTGGGGATCATGATCCGTATCCTCAAGCTTATACGCCCGCTCTTTATACCAGCTCAACGTGTTTATTTTATTAAAGGAGACACAGGGCTGCAGAATATCAACCAAAGCAAAGCCTTTGTAATTCATCGCTTTGACGATCAATTCCGTCAAATGTTCAGGCTCACCGGACAAGCCTCGTGCCACAAATCCCGTACCGGCCGCCAGGGCAATGGCCAGGGCGGAAAATTGAGATGAGGAGGTGCCTGTGGTCTGCATTTTGGTAACCATTCCCAGGCTTGATGTGGGAGACGCCTGCCCCTTGGTCAGCCCGTAAATCTGGTTGTTGTGCACCAGCAGCGTCATATCCAGATTCCGCCGGATAGCGGCGAGAAAATGGTTTCCGCCTTCTCCATAACAGTCACCGTCTCCGCAGTTTACCACCACCGTCAGGTCGTTATTGGCAATCTTTGTCCCGGTTGCAAGGGGGAGCGCCCTGCCGTGAAGCCCATGGAACATGCTGCATTTAAGAAAGTGAGGGGTTTTTCCGGCCTGACCGATACCTGAAATCAATGTAAGCTTTTCAGGCGGAATCTGCTGCTGGGCAAAGGCATTTTTCATGGCGGCAAGAATCTGGAAGTTACCACATCCGGGGCACCATTTGTTTTCGTAATTACAGTCGAAATCTTTTGAAGTAACCATTATTTCACCATCTCCTTTACCTTTTGAACAATATAGTCCGGAAAAAAAGGTCTGCCGTCAATTTTAAGAATAGAACCAAAGGCAGAGACACCTGCCTCCTGGGCAAGCAGGAGACCCAGCTGACCGGATGTATTTTGTTCTACCATGATCAGCTGCTTGCCGGCCAACGCATCCTTAACAGCCTGACTGTCCATGGGCCATATGTCTTTGAACACAGCCGCCCCGACCTCTACACCCTCGGCCTTGAGCCGTTCAACCGCTTCCAAGATGTTTCCTTTTGTTGAACCCCACCCCACCAGAAAAATTGGCGCTGTCGGGTTTTCTATAAGCGGGGGCGACATCTCTTTGATCATGTTCGGCAGCTTTGCCGCACGCTTTTGGGTCATGGCAATCTTATTTGCGGCATTTTCACTGATGTGTCCTTCGGGGTCATGTTCATTGCCTGTGACCCGGACAAGGCCCGGCCCGGAACTTGGCAGTCGTTGCGGAGAGACGCCGTCCTGGGTCACTTTATACCGTAAATATGGATTTTCATCATCACCAGAGTTATTCTGCTCATAAAAGCGTTCTATTTGAGAATCCACCGCGAGTGTATTGACCTCTGTCATCCTGAAATCAGCCAGAAACTGATCAAGAAGTACAATGGCCGGAACCTGGTACTTTTCTGCCAGATGGAACGCCTTTTTCATGGTCTCAAAGGTTTCAACCGGTGTGCCCGGTGCAAAAACAAATCTTGGGAATTCATCCTGGGAGGCGTGGATGGAAAAAAGCAAATCCGCCTGCCCGGTTCGGGTGGGAAGGCCTGTGGCAGGCCCCGGACGCTGGGCATTGAGGATCACCAGCGGGGTTTCCGTCATGGCGGCAAGCCCCAACCCTTCGGTCATGAGACAAAAGCCGCCGCCCGACGTTGCAGTCATGGCACGGACACCGGCAAAGGATGCGCCAATGGCCATGACCACAGCGGCAATCTCATCTTCTGCCTGCTCGACAACAACGGGAAGTTTGTTGGTATAGGAAACTACATTGGTTATTACACCTGTAGCCGGACTCATGGGGTAAAATGGAAAAAACCGGCAATCCGCAGCCAGCGCCCCCAAGGCAGCGGCCTTGGCGCCGCTGAGAATGACGTTTTTGACCTCTTTGGCCTCCCAAGTGAACCCCGTGGCCAGGCCTAAATCTTTGGCGGCATCAAATCCTTTCTGGGCGGCGGCCATATTCAACGCCACGATTTTCTCACCTTTGGCGGCAAACCGCTTTTTCAAAAGATCAGCCAGCATACTGAACGGCGTGCCGAGTATGGAAAGGACAGCACCTGCGGCCACTGTATTGGCGGTAATTTTCCCCCCTGCCTCTTGTGCCAGTTTCATCAAGGGGATGTCAAAACGTGTCTTGCTTTGTGTTTCGGATTTATCAGCATTCACAATGGCAATGCCGTCAGGGCGCAGCTGATCTTTATGCAACGCATAGGCATCCTTATCAATGCAGACAAGGATATCAATTCTGTTGCCGGGGGCGGCAACCTCTTTATCACTGATTCGCAGCAGGTTAAAATTGTGCCCGCCCCGGACTCTTGATTCAAAGTCATCCACAGAGAAGGTAAACAAACCACTGTGGTGACACACTTCGGAGAGCAGATCACCAATGGTTTGTATGCCCTGCCCTGCAGCGCCCGCAATTTTTAGTGTAACATCGGTTTTCATGGATGCCCCTATCGTTAATTTTGAGTAAAAGAAAATAAAAGGCCACGTTTTTTGAGGATAAAATATTGAAAAAAAACGTCAAGCAAAGCCTGCCGGCCTGAATCCAAAATTTGTCATATACAGATGAATATGATGTCGATAAAAAGAAAAGTCAATCCTTTGTCCTGTATCACTCTTTTGCTCCTGAGCATATCTCCCTTGTGGAAGGTCAGCGTCAGGGGCTTTTAATGACAGGCGGCGGACCATTTGAAAATAATGCGGCCGAAGCATTCACCGCATTTGGCAGGATGCAGAAATACCACAAATCAGTCAACGCCGCAGAGTTGTTCCTTGGCGGATGCTCAACCCCGGATCAGCTGGACGAGGGTGTCAAAGGCCAGGCATGCGAGTTTGCCCGAAAACTTGCAGGTCACGTATAGCCTTATTTAAGATAAAAACCATGAAGTTCACGAAGATGATAGCGAGCAAAACTTCGTGTTCTTCGTGAACTTCGTGGTAAAAATAATCAATGATGAACCTCGTGACTTCTGTTCAAGCTGAACTTGAGGGACGACCATTTTCAGCAAGACTTTTATTTTTATACCGGTCGTCTTCGGTCACATCCGCCCCAAACCATTGGGGCGGAACAAAAGCCCTGGCTTGGGTTTCATCACCAAACTCCACCTCACACAACAAAAGGCCTGAAAGCGCGCCTGAAAATTCATCAATTTCAGCAGTAAGCCCGTTTTTAAGAATGGCTTTGGAGCGTTGCTTTTCTACCCGGCGATCCTGGGTCAACGGCCATAGATGATTGAAATCAGCTTCACCAATTTTGATCTCTGCCTCTTCCCTCACAAGGCCCTGCCCCCGTTTAAAGGTCATAAAAAATACATCGCCTTTCTGACGAAGTCTGATCTCAACAGAATCCCGGGATTTGGAAATATAACCTTGGCGGATACATATGGTGGACTGCAAAGTAATGTCCGGCATTTTAGTCAGCAGGAACTTTCGTTCTATTTCTTTCATTATATACTGTTTCCTTAACTCTGAACTTCCTGCCACAATTGAGAATAGGCGGCCACGGCCCCTTCTTTGCCGGCATAGGAGAGCGCTGGTGCCCTATGAACCCCCATGCGCTCGATATGCGTTGAAAAAGGTATCCAGGCGTCCATCACCTGCGCATGTCCGGCCCGGATCTCTTCCATGGTCTCAACGTGCAGGGATTTACTTTGCTGGACCATGGAAAAAAAAGGAAAAATCTTGGATGACTTATAGCCCTGTTTTTTAAAAAACGCATACAGTTGTTCAAGGGTTCTTTGGGACAATGTGGTGGGAATCACCGGCACCACAATACGGTCCGCTATCTTGAATACATTCTCTGAAAGCAGTGAAATATTGGGAGGACAGTCCAAAAGGACAACATCATATTCACCATCCACCGGTTTTAAGGCCTTGTTCAGCCGGGAGCGGCTTTTTTTCATCCGGGACAAAAAAATATCAAAATCCCTGAAACTCATATTGGCCGGCAAGAGATCCAAATTTTCAAAATCACTTTCTCTGATGGCCTCGGCAAATTTCTTCGTATCTTCAAAAAAGGTATTATTTTTCAATTTTTTGGACGGCTTCACACGAAAATAAAAGCCAGAAGCGCCCTGGGGATCAAGGTCGCACAAAAGTGTCCGGTTGCCGCTTAATGCACTGGCATATGCCAGGTTGACCGAGGCAGCAGTTTTTCCCACACCGCCTTTGTTGGAATAACAGGCAATAAGTTTCATAACTCTTTATCTCCTTATAAATCAACCTGGGTGTTGGCTTGTTTGGTCGTTGTATTCTTTAAATCAAACAGGGCATTAAACGCACCCTGGGTCTCCGGGCTGTAAAACCGGGACAGGTTTTCAATAATCATCTGACGCTCTGCCAGCTGTTTGCGGTAAAGCATAGCAGTCAACGCCCCGATACTCTCGGCCAGGGCCGTGGCATTAGGCCCGGTATCCGGATAACGGTCGAGACACTGGGCCAAAGTAGCCTGTTGGACAGACTGGTCATTGAAACTGCCCAGATGCTCCTGCAACCCTTTAAGTGTTTTAAGCAATTTCTTTACCGGCTTATCTTCAAATAAAGGCTGGGCCGATTCAATCAAGTACCGCAACTTTTTGCACTGGATGCGCAACTCATGAATGGTGTCATCCGGGGTCTTCTCGGTAATATTTTTGGCAAGCTTGCACACCTTTTTATATCGTTTCAAAACAAGGTCCGCGGCAAAGAGCTTGGACGGCGCATCGGCCTTGGGCCCTTTGGGCAAAGCTTTGGGATTCTCAAATAATTTCTGAATGGATTTTATCTGTTTTTTGTATTCCTTGGACTTAAGCATGGCCTTAACTTTTCCAAAGGCCTCATCCCGATCCTGCTGCAACAGGTCAAAAAGCACGTCAAGGCCCGAATGTGCCTGGGGGGGAACCAGGGCAAAATAATCGTCCTTGGATAACAGGTAAACATCCCGGTCCCGCATCATGTTGGTATCCTGCATGATCTCTTTGAAATCCAGCTTCAATTGATCAAGGGTCTCGGTTGCCACCACACCTTTAAACAGGGTGAGCACGGAACGTACCTTGCGCAGACTAACCCGCCACTGATGGAGAAACTCGGTGTCCAGATCATCAATGAGCCCGGGTTCATTACGGCGTGTGACCTGCAAAAAAGTCTGAACTATCGTACAAAGGCTCTGTCTGGCCGGGGCTGTTTCAGAAAGACGAATAACCGGCTTGGATGTATAATCTGAAATCCTGAGCTTAAGCGCTTGTGCCGGAAGTATAGGTTTTTCCATATTTTTCAAAATGTCGCAGATCAGGGTATGACTGTCGTTGTACCCCCGCATGGGACGGGTCCGAAGCCAGGTCCAAATAAACTTTCCGCGACGCAAAGTGACCGATTCAATGCGGCAACAAGTTTTCTGCTCGTCATCCAGAAGAGACAAAGTGTCCTGGATGATAGTCACCTGGCCGACAGGTGTAAAGGCCCGCAAGGCAGACAGATCCAAAAGCAGATCCCGCACAGGCCCCTGGGGAAGCTGCCGGGCAAACTGCCATTTTGATTCCGGCGCAGCCTGTACCGTTACATCATCCGACCATCCGATCCTGGTCAGATTGGATTCCGTCTGGATTAAAAGCGCATCCGAATTGTAAACCGCGGCATCAAAGGTATCAAGTACAGTCCCTTCTTCATCCTTATCCGGGGAATCACATACAGTGGCTGCCAGGACCCTATTTGCATCTTTGAGTATGGCATTTATCTTATTGACATTGATAGCGGCCGACAGCATAAACGTTTGCGAGGCAGGAAGATTCATTATTTTGATTTTTCCTTGTTCTTTTCAATGTATTCATGGATCAGGTTTTCTATAATGGCCTGGACACTGGTCTCTTTTTCAATGGCCAGAATTTTAAGCGCCTTAAGCACTTTCTTCTCCAACCTTAGGGAAGTATTCACCTTTTTGGCTTTTACCATGTTAGATCCTTGTTAATCTTTGTTTCAAACCTTGATATAATGACGTCATTAAATTAAGATGTCAACCATTATGGATTCAATGACAAAATACGCTGCCATCGACATCGGCTCCAATGCCGTCCGCCTGCTTTTAGCCATGGTATCCGAAGAAAAGTTCGGACTTCGGGTAAAAAAGATATCCTGGATGCGCATGCCCATCCGTTTAGGTGAAGATGCCTTTTTACGGGGCGAAATTTCGGATGAACGGGCCTGCAAACTGACAAAAACCATGGGGGGATTTGCAAAGCTTATTGACGCGTACCAGCCTGTCGCAATGAAGGCCTGTGCCACCTCAGCCATGCGGACCGCAAAAAACGGCCGACGGGTATGCAAAAAGATCAAAGAGCAGACAGGCATAGACATCGGAATTATCAACGGCAGACAGGAAGCCCGGTATCTTTTTCAGAACCGCCACAAAATAATGACATCATCGGAAAAAGCAGCACTTTTTGTGGATGTGGGTGGCGGCAGCACGGAAATTACGTTGTTCTGCGACGGCAGAGTCCAGGCCAGTCGATCGTTTAACCTAGGCACCATCCGTCTGCTCAACAACCGGGCCCGCCAACAGGACTGGGATCATATGAAATCCTGGTTAAAAAAAATCACCCGGGGGCATGAGCCCGTGGAGGCCATTGGCAGCGGCGGAAACATCAACAAACTGTTTAAACTGGCCAAAGGCCGTCCCGGAACATGGGTGAGCCGGAAAAAAATCAAAAAAATCCGGAATGAGCTTGCTGCTTATGAGCTGGAAGAACGGATGAAACAGTTTAATTTAAAGCCCGACCGGGCAGACGTTATTATCCCGGGGGCACGAATTTATCTTAAAGCCATGGCGTGGGGACGGTGTGAAAAAATCCATGTGCCCATGCAGGGACTTGCCGACGGCATGATCCGTGTTCTGCACGAAAAAAGAATGCAGGTGCAATCTATGGCAACACAAATAGATCCACCTGCAATCGAACTTGTACAGGCCGGCACATAATCGCACAAGTACATGATTACAGCCGAACCTGAAAATCGCCCCCGTGTTTGGGCGAAAAGTTGCCCATATGCAAGGCGCAAAAAAAATGTGCAACCGGAGCATACTTGAGTATGTGAGGATTGCACATTTTTTTGCAACGCCGCAGATGGGTGCCTTTTCGTTCAAACACTAACTACAGCATGTTCCGCCGCCGCACCCAGTACACCCCTCAGGCGGTTTCATGCTGGACTCAATGCGAAAACCTGTCACTTCAAAATCAACATCCACAGGGCTTGCTTTTTCCAGCAGATCCTTATCCATGATGTATTCCACACCATCAAAGGTAAACACGGCATCGGTCTCTTTTTTCTCGTCCAACGCCATAGCAAGGCTTGGGCCTCCGCATCCGGCACTGTTGAGAAAAAGTCTTATGGGTGCAATTTCTTTGCCTTCAAAATAAATTCTGACCTGCTCCTGGGCAGGCTTGGTTACATTTATCATCTAAATCTCTCCTTCATGTTTTGTTGTGGGGTTGAGCCTGAATGCTTGACAACCCAAGTCAACCCATAACTGTCAGTATGAGCTAAATCTGATTCAGATGCAAGGCAATGTCGCGAACATAATTAGGGCAATAGTCTATAACCAGCTTGCCCTTTGCTGTAAAATCTTAAAATCCGGAGTGTCAGGCGGGTATATCCGAATAATGTTGAACCTGATTGGATTCAGACTGATTTCGTGTTGAGATTAGCAGGCTATCTTTATGACGAAGGTTTTTCGACCAGTTGCGCCAATCCAATTGAGGTTCAAAAATTTTACCTTGTTCTATCTGCCTGAGACTATCAAACATATCCTTGGGTATCTTATTCATTATGATTTCCTCTATATATTTTGCCGTAATTTCTTTAAAAGATTTAAGAATACGGTTATCTAATTTGTGTTATTAAACATTATGGATTCAATTAAATTTTAATTAAAAGCAATTGACTATACACCAACGTTTAATTATCAATCGGGGGTCAAGAACAAAGACAGGAGAGGGTCACGTCCGGTAAGTCCCCTGTTCAAGCATTTGGGCGACACAGATAGATTCGGCCAGCACTTTTTCCGTCCAATTGTGGTCCAAAGGGTCGACGATCAAAACCCGGAAATGAAATCGTTTTCCTTCAACAAAGACCGTTTCGCAATTGTCGATGTGCAGCATGGAGTTTACCCAATTGGGGAGTTTGGAGGGTTTTCTCTTTTTTCGAATTTTTTTTACAATTTTCTCATGCTCATTTTGGTTAACCACCAAATCCAACTTTATGCCGTGAAGCTTGAACAATTTTTTGATGTATTCGGGCTTACGATGGGAGGTGGTATAAATGCCTGTTTGCCAGCCATGATTCCTCAACTGGTTGAAAAGATCAACAGTCCCGTGCCGCAGGGGTTCGATGCGGAACCACTTATAATACCATGGCAGGGTCACAGGCTCGGTAGGCGTTTCCGGTTGCCAGCAAATAAGCGTATCGTCGAGATCAAAAGTTATCAGCATACCTGTTCCCACAATCATTTATAAAAAGAAAGAATAAGCCGGCAACTTTCTTTTTCAGCCCAATATATAGCGAAGGCCAGTTGATTGATCCTCAAATTCATTCTTCTTGTAGAGTTCAAAAAAAATTAAACTCAACCCCTTTTAGATCCACTTTATTTGATAATTATAAGGTTTGCATTAGAAAGATATTAACTTGAACTCGAGTAATAAAAAATTCAAGGGTTGAACCTTACTATATTTTGTAAGCTTTCAAGGACATGATATACGGCTAACACGATTCTCATATTCTTAGTTTATATTTGCCTTCAGATTATTTGGTAGCGTGGTATGATTAAAAAAGTAGAATAGCAGCATTATGGAAAATTTTAGGAAATATTCTGCAGAATTTATAGCAACATTTATGCTTATTTTTGCAGGGACCGGGGCGATTGTGGCAAACAATTTTTCCCAAGGCGCAGTCTCCCATACTGGGATATCACTTGTCTTTGGATTTGTGGTAATGTCAATGATATACAGTGTTGGAGAAAAATCCGGTGCCCATTTGAATCCTGCTGTCACACTGGCGTTTTATATTGCTGGAAGATTTGATAAGAAACAAATTCTGCCTTATCTTGCGGCACAGTTTGCAGGAGGCATTTTTGCAAGCTTGCTGCTAAAACTTTCCATTAATATCCCAGGGTCAGATTTGGGAACAACATTGCCATCCATTCCCATAGTCAACGCATTTTTTTTAGAGATTATTCTTACCTTTATTTTAATGTTCGTCATTATTCATGTTGCAACGGGAAGTAAGGAACAAGGATTGATGGCAGGTATAGCGATTGGGGGTACCGTTGCACTCGAGGCAATGTTTGCCGGCCCGTTCACAGGTGCATCTATGAATCCGGCAAGATCTTTGGGACCCGCACTTGTTTCCGGCAACACTCAAACATTGTGGATCTATCTGACGGCCCCTTTTATTGGTGCTGTCCTGGCAATAATTCTTTGGAAATTTATAATGGATATCAGGATGAAAAAAAGAGTTTTATTTGTTTGCATTCATAATTCGGCCAGAAGCCAAATGGCAGAAGCTTATTTGAAAAAGGCCGGTTCAAAAAAATTTGAAGTGTTCAGCGCCGGTCTTGAGCCTGGAAATTTGAACTCAGTAGTTGTTGAAGCAATGAAACAGGATGGTATTGATATTTCAGGTAACCGGACCAAATCGGTTAACGAATTCCTGGATGCCGGCGTAGAATTTGATTATGTCATCACCGTGTGTGATGAATCGTCTGCAGAACAGTGCCCTGTCTTTCTTGGCAAAGGAGAACGAATGCACTGGGGTTTTGAAGACCCCTCTGCGCTTGAAGGCTCTTTTGATGAAAAAATCATCAAGGTAAAACAGATTCGCGATCAAATCCGCTCCCGGATCGACCAATGGCTTGAAGAATAAGTTATTTGATATGAGTAATATGTTGATCAACTCGACATAAAACATTTTGTTACGTTGGATAAACTAATTTGGAGTGCATTATGTCCCTTGCTGAACAGAAGATTTCCATAGAAAGTGAGGCAACTCCGGCCAAACAACAAAGTCCCAGGGAGTTTGACCTCAAAGCTCCGGAATGGTTTCTGAACAGAGAGTTGACCTGGTTGGAATTCAATCGCCGGGTCCTCCATGAAGGGCAGGACTCACGCAATCCCCTTTTGGAACGGGTCTTCTTTCTTTCAGTCGTCGGTTCAAATCTTGATGAGTTCTTAATGAAACGTATCGGAGGACTCAAGCAACTGGAAGGTGCGGGGGTCAAAAAGCTGAGTGTCGACGGGCGGACACCCCAGGAGCAGATTAACGAATGCAATATTGTTGTTCAGGATATTTTAAAACAGAGTCAAATGTTGGAAGTGGAGTTAAAAACACTGCTGGATAAAGAGGGCATTGTTATCAGCGGCTACGACCAATTGACAAAAGCGCAAAAGACATTTGCCAACAAATTTTTCTTCGATAATGTATATCCACTGCTCACGCCCCAGGGAACCGATCCGGCACATCCGTTTCCTTTTATCTCCAACCTCTCCTTAAATCTTCTGGTCAAGGTAAGCTTTCCGGATGCGGAACACGCATATCTTAACAGAATCAAGGTACCGGTCGATTCCGGAATCTCTTCACGGTTTATAAGGATCGGCCGAAAAGATTTATATGTACCCATAGAAGATATCATTGCCAATAACCTTGACTTGCTTTTCCCGGGCATGGTGATTGAATCGTGCGATTTTTTCCGGGTGACCAGAAACGCCATTACCGAACGGGACCAGGAACAGGCTAACGATCTTCTGTCCATGATCGAGTCCGCCCTTAGGGACAGAAAATTTGCTGAGATCGTCCGGCTTGAGGTGAACCCGGGTATGAGCCCGGCCCTGCGAGGCATGCTGGCCGCAGAACTCAACATCAACGAAGAAGAGGATGTTTTCGAAGTTGAGGGAATCATGGCCAAGCGGCATCTGATGCAAATTGCCCAACTTGACCGGCAGGATTTGCACTTTCCGATTCATCAAGCCGTCGACCACCCGGAACTGCTGGGAGAGGACCCGAATATCTTCCACATCATAAAGGAAAAAGGCGCCATCCTGCTGCAACATCCGTATGAATCCTTTGACAGCTCAGTGGAACGGTTTATAAAAGAGGCAAGCCTGGATCCCAAAGTGCTGGCCGTTAAAATGACCCTTTACCGGACAGCCGAGCAGTCCAGAGTCATACAATACCTGATTGATGCAGCCCAGAACGGAAAACAGGTCGCCGTGGTTGTGGAGCTTAAGGCGCGTTTCGATGAGTCGGCCAACATCCGCTGGGCCAGATATCTTGAAGAGGTGGGAATCCATGTGACATACGGGGTTGTGGACCTGAAGACCCACTCAAAAGTGGTATTCGTGGTCCGCAAAGATTTTGACGGCTTGCATCGCTATGCCCATATCGGAACCGGCAACTATCATGCGGGCACTGCCCGGGGATACAGTGATCTGGGGTTGTTCACCTGCGATTCAGTTATCGGTTCCGATCTAACTGAACTATTTAATTACCTGACGACTGGATATACGGTTACCCGTAATTACAAAAAACTTTTACCCTGCCCCTATATTTTGAAAAAAAAGCTGCTGGAAAAAATTAGCCGGGAGGGTAGGTTGCAGGCCGAAGGCAAACAAGGACTCATTCAATTAAAAACCAATGCCCTTGAAGACAAGGATATCACGCGTGCATTGTACCAAGCCTCCCAGGCCGGTGTTCACATTGATCTTATCGTCCGTGATTCCTGTCGGTTGAGGCCGGGCATTCCAGGACTGTCTGAGAATGTTCACGTTATTTCCATTGTCGGCCGGTTTTTGGAACATTCAAGGATTTTTTATTTTCGCAATGGCGGCAACGAAGAATACTTCATCTCTTCGGCAGACCTGATGAAACGAAACCTGGAGAGTCGGGTAGAGGTATGCACGCCTGTGGAATCCCCGCGCCTGCAGGCGCTATTGCGGGAGATGCTCGATATACAGCTAAATGACAGACACAGTTGCTGGCAAATGCAAAGTGACGGCAGCTACGTCAAACTGCAGGCACAACCAGGAGAAGATACCCGCAGTTCTTTTGAGCATCTGATTAAAAATGCGGAAAAGAGGCTGAAAACGGCACATCGGCTGGTGGTTAAAAAAGGAAAAAGTGAGTTACGGAAGAATTAAATGATCTGCAGGGGGATCATTGAAAAAAAACAAAGGGGTTCCACCGTTGGGAAGAACACCTTTGCTGTTGTGTTTTAGTATAGCCCGACAACACCATTTGACGGTGGCATCAGGCTTTTTTAAGGGCTTTTTTTAATTTTTTAATCTTGCCCTGTTGTTTAGCCATTTTAGCTTTCCGAGACTTAATTTCTTTTTTGAGAGACATTGCCTTTTTGGATACCTTTTTTGCCATTTCATTCTCCTTTGTTTAAATCGTGCCTCATAGCACGATTTGTTTGGTGACGTTCTGCTATAGCAGCAGGTTGTCATGCCTTCCGGAACATGGCCGCCGGTGGAACCTCCACCGAAAATTAATCCTTTTTCGGTTCATGCTCCGCTAAAAACTGGCGTATGAATTTTCGGATCTCCCGCGCCGCACTTGTATCCATCTCTTCGCAAAGCAAGATGAAACGCTCCCGTTGTGCCGCTGTAATCCGTATGACGAACTGACTTTCAAGCTTGTTTTTCTTTTTACGGTTTTTCTTTTTTTTATCCATCAATAGCGAATGCAGAAAGTTAGGTGACTATGCTTTGTATATACTAAAAATGAAAAACTTGCAAAATAATAAAATGGATACAAATGTTCGCTCAGGCCGGCCATGGGCCGGCTTGGTGTATCCGCCACCAGGTTCAACCCACAACGAAAGTGGAAAGACTGTATAGAAGAAATCAGTCCCGTATTTTCTCTTTCAAGGCACGGATAATCCCGGAGCAGACCTGGTTGGCATCGGCCACGATGGCCACATCCGCAAGTTTCATCATCGTGGCATCAGGATTTTTGTTCACAGCCACAATGAAATCAGCATCCATGAGTGCGGCTGTATGCTGGATGGCACCTGAAATACCAAAAGAAAATAACACCTTGGGCCGGATATGCTTACCGGCCTGTCCCACCAGGGCCTCATGGTCTACCCATCGGGCATAGACAACAGGGCGAGTGGCCCCGACCTCGGCATTAAGCAGACCTGCCAGCTCAAACAATTTTTTAAACTTACCCTTGGATCCCATACCCCTGCCTCCGGTGATCACAATATCCGCCTTTTCAATGCCCAGGGTTTTGGCAGGCCGGTATTCTGAATGGGTGCAGCGAACCCGCTCGGTGGGCAGGTCTTCGGGCAAATCAAGGGAGACCACCTCGCCCTGGGCCGTATCATCATGGGGCAGTTCCTGGAACGTGCCGGGTCGCACCGTTGCCATCTGGGGCCGGGCTTTCGGCGTGAGTATCCGTGCAATGAGGTTGCCCCCAAAGGATGGGGCGGTCTGGACAAGGCGTTGTTCATCGTCAATGTCAAGATCAATACAGTCGGCGGTCAGCCCGGTGTCCAAATGCTTTGCCACCCGGGGCGCCACCTCCTGGCCGAACCTGGTAGCCCCGATTAGAATGATATCCGGATTCATGTCCCGGGCCAAGCGTATCAACAGGTTGGTAAAGGTCTCAATGCCATAGGATTTAAGCCTTGGATGATCGATGACATAAACCCGGTCTGCACCATGGGAGATGTATTCGCCGGCATACCCTCCCACATCGTGGCCAAATACCACGCCGCACACCCGGCCACCCGTCTTTTCGGCAAGCGCCCGGGCCCTGCCCAGAATCTGAAGCGTGACCCGGTTCTTAAAATAGTTGCGGTAGTCCCCAAGCACCCAGATATCTTTGCCCGTTGATTTTTTCGACATTTGCGCCCTCATTTCTTTTTCAAATCCTTGCCCATGGCTGAACTAATAATTTTTCCATAATCCGTAAACAGCTGGTCCACCACAGTTTTCGCAGCCCCCTTGAGTACCCGGCTCTCCTTTTGGGTAGCCGGCGAAAACACATCCAGAATACGGGTCGGTGAATCTTTAAGGGCATTAAAATCCTTGTCCAGTTCCAAACCATCGGCATCCACAACTTCAATTTTGGGAGAAGCAAAGGCCTGGGCCACGCCGGCAAGTCCGGCATAACGGGGAACAAATGCGCCCTGATCGATAGTGACAAGACCCGGCAGATCCATCTCCAGGGTTTCCATAAAATCATCCACGAGTCGGGTGACCACAACTGTTTTTTGGGCCAGGCGGATGTCCGATGCCCAGCCGATTGCCGGCCAGTCCAATTCACAAGCCAACTGGGGTCCGACCTGGGCCGTTTCACTGTCACTGGTCTGGGATCCGCACAGTACAAGACCGGTATCGGGCTTAAACATCTTTATGTATCGCCCAAGGATAAAAGAGGTAAGATTGGTGTCGGCCCCGGCCATTTTGCGGTCCGTAAGCAATACCCCATGGTCTGCACCCAGAGCTACGGCCTGGTGAAGGACTTCTTCGGCCATGGGCGGGCCCATGGTCAATGCAGTTATCCGGATGCTGTGATCATCCGATTGTCCTGCCCTTCGAAGACGAAGTCCGGCTTCCAAGGCAAGGCGTGAGGCCGGATCCATCATGCCCTGGGCAAGTTCACGTTTCAGTGTACCGGTTTTGGAATTCCAGGGTAATTCGGACACCATGGGCACCTGTTTGATGCATACAATGATATCAAGCACATTAGTTTCCATATGTTTATCTTCTTCCTTAACTGGGCCGGGTAATCAGATGCCTTGCGATGACCATTTTCTGCACTTCACTGGTTCCCTCGTAAATCTGTGTCACCTTGGCCTCCCTGAAATATCGTTCCACATCATATTCCCTGGAATATCCGTATCCGCCATGGATCTGGACAGCCAGATCCGTCACCGTGCGGGCTGTTTCACTGCAGGAGAGTTTGGCCATGGCCGACTGGGCACTAAAATTTTCACCTTTGTCCTTGGCGGCGGCAGCCCGATACAAAAGCAGGCGTGAAGATTCAATGGATGTGGCCATATCGGCTAAATAATTCTGGATGGTTTGAAATTTTGTCAACGGGCTGTTGAACTGCCGGCGCTCTTTAGCATAACTCAGCGCTGCCTCAAATGCTGCCTGGGCAATGCCTAACGCCTGGGCCGCAATCCCGATACGGCCGGTATCCAAAGCAGTCAAGCCAATTTTAAGCCCATGGCCTGGTTTACCCAAAAGATTGGTTTCAGGAATCCGGCAGTCCTCAAAAAACAGTGACGAAACCGGGTTCGCCCGCATGCCGCATAGATCCTCTATTTCACCTACACTGAATCCGGGACACGTCTTTTCCACAATAAACACATTAGGCCGGGAGGGACCCTGGCTGCCTGCATCCACGGCAAAGACCAGGACCACATCACTGACCCCACCGTTGGTGACAAAAATCTTGGTGCCGTTGATGGTATACCCCTCGTCCGTCTTTGTTGCCGTGGTTTCCACGCCGCCGGCATCGGACCCGGCATTGGCTTCGGTCAGACAAAAGGCCCCAATATGCTTGCCGGCAGCCATGTCCGGGACTAAGCGGGTGATCTGCTCATCCGTACCAAATTTTAAGATAGGATAAAGCCCCACGCTGTTGTGAACAGACACACAAAGCCCGATGGCAGCGCAGACCCTGGATAATTCTTCGACTACAATGGCATAGGAGATAGTGTCAAGACCGGCCCCCCCTAAAGACGGTGGCACCTGGAGGCCAAAATAGTTTAAAGGCCCCATCTTTTCTATAATTTCGGTAGGGAAGCGCCCTTCCCTGTCCAGGCTTGCGGCATGGGGTCCGATCTCGTTTTCAGCAAACTCCCGCACCGTTTTTCTGACCACCTGGTGTTTCATGCAGGGGTTAAAATCCATAAAATCATGCCTTTTATTTTTATAGGGGTGAAATACCCGTAAAATTAATATAATTATCTTGTGGGGCAGGACTATACCCCATCTGGGCACATTTTCAAATTATTAACTCAACTTTTGATGAGGTAAACTATGAGCGATGAGAAAAGATGTCAGGACTTTTTAAATTTTATTAAACCTCAGATTGGTCAGCAGATTCATGTGGGCCCCTGGCTCGAGATTGACCAGAAACGAATCAATGATTTTGCGGCCGTTACCGGTGATGTGCAATGGATTCATACGGATGTTGAGCGCGCCCAAAAAGAGTCTCCCTATAAATCAACAATTGCTCACGGGTATTTGACATTGTCTTTATTGCCTTATTTAACCGAAAGCAATCACCCTGATTTTTTTCAAAAAAATTATCCAGGCATGAAGTATCGGGTAAACTATGGTCTTAACCGGCTTCGTTACCCCTCTGCAGTCAAAGCCGGATCTAAAATTCGGGCAAGAACGACAATCCAACAAGTAGAAGAGGTGAAGGGCGGTATACAAATCTGTTATCTGATTACCGTTGATATTGAAGGCAGTGATAAGCCGGCTTGTGTTGTCGAATTTCTGGCACGTCTTTATCCCTAAGGTGCATAATTGCGGGGATATGATACCATCATATAAAAGCCGTATCCTGCCCCGCAACAAAAAAAATCTAACATCAATACAGTAATTGGTCTCCTTTGGATCTCTTTTTTTGTTTTTTCGTTTCACTTTTTTTGAATTAACAATATACTGTAAAACTTAAGGACTCCATGACAATCTATCTTGGTCACGCCAAATTTAGCGCCAAATCCTTTTAATATCACATGGCGTCCTGTCCATGGAGACTGAATGAAAAACACACGGCATATTCGGCTTGTTACATTCACCATTCTGGTCATACTGTGTATTCTCCCGGACAAAAGTATTGGAAAGGCCCTCTCCCTTTTCACAAAAACTGAACAAGCATTTCTCAAAAAAAATCCAACTGTCAGTATTGCAGTTTTACCGGACAATGCACCCATTTCATATGTGGAAGATGGAAAACACAAAGGGTATGTCAAGGATCTGCTGACGCTTCTGGCGGACAAAACCGGATTGCAGTTCGATAAAAAAACGGGACTCTGGCCGGAGAATCTGAAAAATTTTAAAAACCGTCAGATAGATGTTATCACAGACATATCTTACAAAAAAGAGCGTCAATCTTTCACCCTGTATACCACCCAATATTATGAGATCCCCACCGCGATCTTTGTTCGAAAAGATTTTGAATCCTACAAAGGATTACAGAGTCTGCAGGGAAAATCAATCGGTATCCAGAAAGATATTTTTTACGAAAAAGAGCTGATTGAACTAGGGAACATGAAATTGGTAAGATTTGCCGGCATGGATGAACAAATCAAAGCCCTTGCCTATGGCAAAGTGGATGCCGTCATACAAAATCTCACCTCATCAAACTACTTTATCAGCAAAAATGGTCTCTCCAATCTCAAAATTGTAGATGAGTTCAAGTTAGGCGATTTTGGCCGGGAAGATCTTCGGCTGGGAATCCGGCCGGACAAACCACTGCTTCACGCCATTTTGCAAAAAGGATTAGATGCTGTCAGCGAACCTGAATGGGACCGACTTGCCAACCGCTGGATCGGCGTCAAATTTGACCGCAGCAATGCAGCTAAAACTGTACAGCTGACAGATAAAGAACAGGCATTTATCCGCAAACACCCAACCATACGCCTGGGAACATCCACGGATCTTGCACCGTACGCAATCCTTAAAAAAGACGGCAAACTCACCGGCCTGGCGCCGGACCTGATTCAACGGATCAATCAGAAAACCGGATTAAATCTGGAACTGGTTAACGATACCTGGCTTGGAATCAACCAGAAAGTAAAAAATGGGAGTCTGGCAGGGCAGCTGCCTTTGGTCCGGGGAAAGGAGCGGGGATCATATCTTTTGTTTTCCGATGCCATCATGGCAGAACAATTTATCGTCATTGTCAGGGCTGGAAATCCTTTGGCTCTGTACTCGGTTAAGGATTTAAAAGATAAACGCTTGGTAATGCTGAACAGTGCTCCCAAGATCAAACAAATGGTTCAATCCCTATCAGACCCCCAAATAATATACAAGAATACGATACGGGAAATGATCAACGCAGTTATCTCAAGAGAGGCAGACTGTGCCGTATTTGGACGTAACATGCTCTCCATTGCCCAGCAGATGGGAGTTCTCAATTATATCGACCTGGGTTTTCCTATTGGTGACCCCCTCTATACCAACATTGCCACACGAAAAGACCTGCCGGAACTGAACAGTATCATTAATAAGGCTATCCAGAGTTTTTCCCAACAGGAACTGACAAATCTTCAATCCCGGTGGATGATTCCACTTAATTTTAAAAGGCAGAGCAAGACAGCCATTGCGTTGACCTCTGAAGAAAAAAAATTTTTAAAGGATCATCCTGTCATTCGCGCCCACAACGAACAAAATTGGAAACCGCTTAACTTCTATCGTAACGGGCAGCCCCAGGGTTACGTCATAGACCTGCTCAACCTTCTGGCAGACAAACTGGGCATCAGGATCGAATATATCAGCGGCCCGACCTGGGACGAATTTCTCAGCATGTTGGAAAACAAAAAAATCGATCTAATCGGCAATTTAGTGAAAACAAAGGAACGACAAAATTTTGCCCTTTTTGTCCAGCAACCGGTTAATGAAGATCTGCCGGTTCTGGCATGCAGAAAAGACCATCAAATAAAATCCATTGAAGCACTTTCCGGAAAAACAGTCGCCGTGGTCAAAGGCTTCTGGCATGAAAACGTATTGCGTAAATATGACCCATCCATCAAGCTATACCTTGGGAAGGACTCTTTGGACTGCCTGAAAGCGGTCTCTTACGGCAAAGCAGATGCAGCCATAGACACCGGGACCGTCATTCATAACCTATGGCTGGAGCACGGATTAACCAACCTGACGATCAGTGGGGATGCAACGCTTCCCGGAGCGGCCGATTTTTGCGATCGCATCGGCGTTCGCAACGACTGGCCTTTGCTGGTCAGCATCCTGGATAAAGCGATGTCTGCGGTCTCCTACCAGGAAAAACATGGATTAAAAAAGAAATGGTTGATCGATAAACTCCCAAAAAAATCAACAATTAATCTGACACCCACCGAGCAAAAATTTCTCATCGCCCATCCTGTTTTGAAAGTCCACATGGAAGAAAGTTATCCACCATATTCCTTCCGTAAAGCAACCGGCGAATTCAGTGGATATTCCATTGACTATGCAGAACGTGTCGCCCAGCGTCTGGGAATTGATTTCCAATACTCCAAAAATGAATCCTGGAACCATGCGCTCAACAATCTGAAAAGTAAACAGATCGACATCGTCGCCCAGGCCATTAATACTGAAAAAAGACGTAAATTTGCCCTTTTCAGTGATGCCTATATGACCTATTCCTGGGGGATAACGACTCACCGGAAAAAAGCAGACCTGAACATGCTCAATGCGCTTTCAAGCAGAACGGTCGGTGTCATCAAAGGCTACCTGATTGAAGATCAGCTCAAAAAGTATTATCCGCAAATCAAACTGCGTGACTACAAGGATCATAACGATCTGCTCAACGACGTTCGTTTTGGGCGATTGGATGCTGCGATATCCACCTACGAGGTAATGACCTACCATATTACCTCCCGCTCCATCCCTGACCTGGTTTCATTTCAGATCCAAAACACGCCGTCCCTGACGACCAACTCGGAATGTTTTGCAATTCGAAATGACTGGCCCCTGATGCAATCGGCTATCCAGAAAGCCATGGACAGCATTACCATTAAAGAACTGTCAACAATGCAAACCAGATGGTTTGGTAATGCAGTAACAGCTACAGACACCACAAAACAACTGGATCTCACCACAGAAGAGCGCACCTGGATGAAAAAACATAAAACGATCCGCATGTGTGTCGATCCTGACTGGATGCCCTACGAGGGAATCAAGGACGAGCGGCACGCAGGAATCAGCGCGGATATACTGCGCCTGGTGGAAAACCGCACCGGTTTGTCCTTCCTGCTGGTGAAGAGCAACACCTGGAAAGAATCATTACAATTGCTCAAGAATAAGCAATGCGACATCATTCCGATGCTCAGCCAAACCGAGTCTCGCAATGCCTACATGAACTTCACATCTGCCTATCTAACCAGCCACACGGTATTTATCGGTATCTCCACACACCCCTATGTCGCTGACCCCAGTGATATTTTCCATGAAAAAATAGTGCTGGTTCCCGGATACAGCCTCACGGAACTTTTGAAAAAAGATTTCCCAAGTCTTCACACCATCGAAGCGAAAAATTATACCCTGGCGTATAGAATGGTGTCCGACGGGCAGGCGGACCTCACCGCAGACTACCTTCTCAGTGCCGGTGACCGCATTCCAAGTATGGGGGTCTACAATCTTAAAATCGTGGGCAATGCGCCCTACAAAAAAGGCCTGTGCATTGGTGTTCGAAAAGATCTGCCACTGCTGCACAGTATCCTGAACAAGGCAGTGGAGTCCTTGACCGATCAGGATGTCAACAATGTTCTCTCGCAATGGAAATCGGTGCGTTACGCGTATGAATTTGACTACAGCCTGCTCTGGAAGGCACTGGGCGGATTTTTGCTGGTGTTCGCGATGGGACTATACTGGATGCGTCGGATGTCGATCATGAACAGGCAAATCACCAGAGCCAAAGAGCAGGCGGAAAATGCAACCAGGGCCAAAGCCGATTTTCTGGCCAAAATGTCCCATGAAATCCGAACACCCATGAACGGTATTATCGGCATGGCCTACCTGGCCCTCCAAACAGAACTGAACGATGAACAGCGCAATTATATCCAAAGAATCGACAACAACGCCCAATCGCTTTTAGATATCATTAACGACATCCTGGACTTCAGCAAAATTGAGGCGGGCAAGATGACCCTCGAAAAAGATGAGTTCAATCTTTTCCGGGCCGTGGACCGGGTGATCCATCTCATCGAGCACCAGGCCCATGAAAAACGTCTGGAGCTTATCGTTCAATATGATCCACGCATTGTCGAATATTATATCGGAGATCAGTTGCGTCTCTCCCAGATCATTGTCAACCTGATGGGGAACGCCGTAAAATTTACGGAACAAGGAGAGGTCGGACTCTATGTACGTCGCGCCGGGAAAGACCGCATCCGGTTTGAAGTCAAAGATACCGGAATCGGCCTGTCGGCTGCACAGCAGGACAAGCTTTTCCAATCATTCTCCCAGGCAGACGACAGCACCACCAGAAAATACGGAGGTACCGGCCTGGGGCTCTCCATCTGCCAACAGTTGGTGGAACTGATGAACGGCCGTATTTGGATTAAAAGCGAACCCGGCAGGGGCAGCAGCTTTATTTTTGAGATCGAACTGGCCGAGGATTCCGGGAAAAACAAAAGGCATCAGACATTTGACGGTAAAAAAGCGCTCATTGTTGATGACAACACCACATGGCATGAAACCCTGAAAACCACCTTGAACCGGTTCGGGCTTCGGGCAGAATCAGCCTATGGCGGTCTTGAGGCCGTGGAAATGCTGCGCACCAGCGCCAATACATATGATCTGATCCTCTTGGACTGGCAGATGCCAAAGATAGATGGTATACAGACCACCCGGAAAATAAGGGCGTTGTACCAAAAGAAGCGGCAGGATACGGATCGTACACAAGTTCAGCCCCCCACCGTCATCATGCTCAGCAGCTTTGGGCACGATACGGTTGTCCGGGAAGCCAAGAAGGAAGGGATCCATTTTTTTCTACAAAAGCCTATAAACCCCTCGAACCTGTATGATGTATTGTCCTGTGTATTCTTAGGTGAAATCCAGGCAAGTTACAAAGCACAACTGCAGCATAAAAATCTTGCCGGAGAGATAAGAAAATTGAAGGGGTCGAAAATCCTTCTGGTTGATGATACGATGACAAACCAGGAAATTGTTTTGGGACTTCTGCAGCACAGCGGCATTCTGATCGATGTGGCAAACAACGGCAGTGAAGCAGTGGCCGCACATCGCCGGAACCCGGAAAAGTATGACTTGATACTGATGGACATCCAGATGCCGGTCATGGATGGATACGAGGCAACCCGGCGAATTCGGGAACAAGACAATGACATTCCCATCATCGCCCTGACCGCCAACGCCATGAAAGAAGATATTATCAAAACCCAAAAAGCCGGCATGAACGACCATCTCAATAAACCCATTGATTTTGAAAAATTTTATAAAACCTTGCTGCAGTATATTTCCGCAAAAGAAGAAGAACCATCACAAGACCTTCCGGCAGAGACGGGGGACCTGGAAGAGGAGATAACATTGCCCGGGTTTGAGTTGTTAGATGTTGCCAAGGGGCTGAAAAATATGGCTGGTAACACAACTCTTTATAGAAAAATTATTTGGAACTTTAAAAATGATTACGCACACTTAAACCTTGAAAACTTGGACAATGACCGTTTTAAAAGAACAACGCATACCATTAAGGGCATCTGCGCCAATATCGGCGCAACGACTCTGCATGAAATCGCAAAAAATTTGGATGAAACCCAGGACAGGAGCATGGTGCCCCAATTCCATGCGGCCCTTGAACGCCTGATTGGGGAAATTGAAGAAAAAATGCCTGACACCGCATCGGCCCCTGCCCCAACACACCAGATCACAACCGAGAAAGGCCGGGAGTTACTGGACCGGCTCAAGGCGGCCATCGCATCTATGCAGCCGGTCCAATACGAACCCTTGTTAGAGGAGATATTCCGATACCGGTTCCCCGCTGAAATCAATGAAATCCTTTCCAGAGTCAAAGAGGCACTTGACGAATACGACTTTGACCAAGCCTTGAACATAATAGCAGAGATATGAAAATGAAAAATCGATATACGATTCTAGCCATAGATGACACAAAAAGCAATATTGAGATTCTGTTGACGCATTTAGGCACTCACTACAACGTCATTCCAGCCCTCACGGGTAAAAAAGCGCTGGACATTGCCGAAAAAAAACAAATTGATCTGATTCTTCTGGATATCGTAATGCCGGAATTAGATGGTTATGAGGTCTGTACCCTTTTAAAAGAAAACGAACTCACCAGGGCGATCCCGGTAATTTTCATCACAGCCCAGACCGGGGAGGATGCCATTGAAAAAGCGTATGACTCAGGCGGAATCGACTATATAACCAAACCCTTTCGTCCCAGAGAACTATTGGCGCGGATAAAGCGGGAACTGACCTTACAGCAGTTGATAAAAGACCTGGAAGCCTCAAAAGAAGAATTGCGGATTCTGGCAACCACAGACCCGATGACTAAACTGTACAATCGAAGATCATTTACCAATATCTGTGCAAACCTGCTTGCCCAAAGCAAACGAGAGTCCCAGGACATGTCAGTGCTGATGATCGACATTGACAAGTTTAAAGCCATCAATGACGCCCATGGCCACGCTGTAGGAGATACGGTAATCATCAACATGGCCGAAAGGCTGCGGAATATGTCGAGAAAAGGAGATATTGTCTGCCGCTATGGTGGAGAAGAATTTGTTTTACTTCTCCCGAATACACGCGTTGGCGGCGCCTGCACCCTTGGTGAAAAAATCAGACGGCAAATCGAAGAATCGATTGTGAAAACCGAATCGGGCGTACAACTTCACTTTACCGTCAGCATCGGCGCTGCTGAGGTTGATGTGCAGGCTGAAAACAATCTGGAGCCGGCGCTTAAAAGAGCGGACATCGCCCTCTATCAAGCCAAAGAGGGCGGAAGAAACAAACTGGTCTCTTTCTAAGAAGCTCCGTGATCTCTGAGTTTAGCCACTGTGTAGAGGGGAGTCAAATGTAGCTGTTTAATTAGTCGCCACGCGTGGTTAATTCTAATATTCTTTTAATATTTTTCTAACATAATTCATGTAATTGATACTCACGAAAACAGCATAGGATCACGAGCATCAATAACAAAATCAAGCAATATAAAAAATCCGTTAGTAAACTTATTTCTTAATGGTTATGAAAAATGCGTAAAATAAAACATGAAATGGATATTGACTGGGTAATCAAGCAATTAAAGGACCAGTACCTTGATCGATTGACTCAATTAAAAACAGCCAATAAAAAAGAAAAAGCGCTACTGCATTGCATTATCATTGGCTATGAATCATCGTTGCAGCTCCTGAACCAGCAGGATTGGCTGCAGGAATACCCGTTTGAGCCTTGAAGCTACTTATAATTGTCCTTTTCAATTGTAGCAGACGGTACCTTGATAGTGAATCAGGACTCTTTAAACCTGGAAAGCTCACTATTGGGGGCCAGAAGAATGGAAAACCACTATGGAAGAAAGGCCGACCCGCTGCCCCATTATGCGAGGCTCTGCTATGGTCCCGACCGCTGTATTAACGAACAAAAAGAGTAAGGACGTACCAAACGCATACACCGGGCCAAGCTGAACAAGGGCAAGCAATATGGCCGGAATGGATGCAATCAGTGATCCGATGGTAGGAACAAAATTTAGAATAAAACTCAATACTGCCCACAGGATGGAAAAATCCACGCCGATATACAAAAGCCCCATATAAATCATGGCACCGGTTATAATACTGGTTATGAATTTAATTCCCAGATACCGGTTCTCCATACCGATAACCGCGTCATAGGATGAGAGACTGCCCTCCCTGTTATGCCTGATAGTTTTAATCTTATCCGGGATACCGCTGGCCTCGATAATCAGGAAAGCAAACATCAATAAAATAAAAAAAACATTTTTTAAAATCGCCACCAGACTGTTCATCAAACTAGTCACAAGTCTCATAATCTTGCCGGGATCAAAAATTGAATCAACCATGGACCTGTCAACGGCAATATCATGGGCCAGCAGCCAGGTGTATCCGTCGCTGATAAGTTGTTTCATCCTGTCTTGATATGCAGGCACTCTGCGGGTAAACTCCTGAAGAGTTGATCCCAAAACAACAACCAGCAACATCCACAGCCCGATCACCAGCATCAAAATCAACAGAAAAGCAATAACATCGGGAACCTTGATTTTCTTCAAAAAAAGTGCCAGCAAAAAAGGAACAATAAGCGAACTTGCCGCCTTCATTCCGGCAATCACACCCACAGAGGCTGCGAGATTGACCAATGCATTACGCCTGTTGCCTTCGCTGCTTTTAACCATCTTGCATCCTTTCTTCACCTGCACCATTTTTATTTCATAATAGATCTTTTAGCTTTGTAGGTCGATTTTTTTATAGTAACTTTTGCAGAAAGTAGTCCACTATTAACGCAAAGGTCCATTGATTTATCAGCTATCTGACAAATATGGATAGGTCGTGTGAGGAACGAACCCCGATCCATCCAAATTGTCAAAATGAGTGAGGACGCTGATTATTATGACAAACATGATTTATTACAATCCAAAAAGCAAATATACCGTCCGGGTCGATGAAGTAACCTACCGTGAGGATATAATGTGACATGGTCAGCACGCATTTACATGCCCGAAGGTGACGGGCCATTTCCCCTTCTTCTGGATGTACATGGTGGGGCCTGGGGGACAGGTGGGTGTGCCGATAATGAAACTCTTGATACGGCTTTGGCTGGAAGCGGGCTGGTCGTGGTAGCCGTCGAATTGCGGAAGGCGCCAGCGTACCCGTACCCTTCCCAGGTGATGGATGTAAATTTTGCAACGCGCTGGGCCAAGGCCCATGCCGGGGAGTTCAATGCGGTTCCGGACGGCGTGGGGGGCTTGGGAACGTCCAGCGGGGGGCATACCCTGTTCCTGTCAGCCATGCGCCCCTTTGATGTACGCTATGGTAGCTTGAATCTTCCGGAAACAGAGGGCATGGATGCACGCCTGGCCGGTGATCGACCCCTATGCACGGTATCTGTATGCAAAGCAGAATAACCGTGACTTTCTGGTTCATGCCACTGATGCGTACTTTGGAGATATAGGAGCCATGAAGGAAGGGAACCCTCTTCTTGCCCTTGAAAGGAACGAAACGCTTGACCTTCCTGCGGCATTGATTATCCAGGGAACGGAGGACACCAACCTGCCCCTTTCCTCTATAGACCGGTTTGCGGAAGCGTATTGGAACGCAAAGGGCATTGTTGACCTTGAATGGTTTGCTGACATGCCACACAATTTTGCACTCAAAGTTGGACCTGAAACGGACAGGGCAATAGACATTATAAAAGCGTTTATTGCCCGCCGGATGATCAATTGAATTCAACAACCCCAAGGCGGGTATGCCGACAGGTTCGTTAAAGGGTCTTGGATGTTGTTGTGAACCACCCTTTATCAATTCGGTTTGTTAGAAAATCAGCTGGTAATATTAAACCACCCACCTTTATCGGCTATCATTCTGAAAATTTCATCCGTCATCAGGTTTCCATGTTCAATACTGATGACTCCGGCCTCCAGTGCTGTTTTGGCATCGGTAAACACAACGAGAACCTTTATTGATAAACCTGTCCCACCGGTACGGCGGCTCCCTCTTTAAAGGCATTCATGGATAAATTCGCCATTTGGAATTTTTTTTCGAGGCCATCAATGATGGCTATTCTTCGCAAGTTTGTTTTTTAAATTCCTCTTTAGAAATTTCTGAAATTTCTGAATTCTGGATCGTGACTTCCTCTTTTGTTTTTTCGTCTGTAAAGTTGACCGCACCTGATTTTTCTTTATCAACATCTGTTGTATAATAGCTCTTCTGGCTTTGTGGATCGGTTATTTTATAGTAACTTCCGCAGGAAGCAAGAAGGATGGAAATAGAAAAAAACAGCATGATGGGAAAAAAGACTTTTTTCATTTTGAATCTCACTTTTTTAGAAATTAATTAAAATATAGATGAATTACAATAGTGTTAAGATAGTAGACATTAAGATATCGGTTCCTAAAAGTCAACTTTCTTTTGCGCTGTAATTATAACAGATCTGTTTAATTTCATTGACTTTTTGCCGGTTTATCAAAATTGGTAGGAAAGACTGAGGCGGATATCCCGGCCCGGTTCCTGGACAGGGTAATTAAAATTGGCAATTGTCGTCTGATTTGAATATTGCTCATCAAATATATTGTTGATTGCCAAGGACAAAGTGAAATTTTTCAAAGTCTTGCACTGCGGGTGATACTGTACTGTCAGGTTATGAAGGACATATCCGTCTTCAAGAACGCTGTTGTAGCCGCTGTCAGTGCAATCGGAATCGTCAAATACCACTATCAAGGTGTATCCTATATTGAATTGCAGGGATGGTATATAGTTTACGGCAAAAGAAAGGGTATCACCTGTTGTGGCTGCTGTCCGTTGGATTGTTTTACTGACATCCTGATCACCATACTCCACATCGTTATGGGCATAGCCTAAGTAAAAATCCAATTTCGGGATTCCCCATTGGGCAGACAATTCAAACCCCTTTGTTTCCAACTCATCATCATCATTAACAATATCACTAATAGCCGCCATTCCTCCGCCTGTCCCGGCAACAATAACATCCTCAATCACTGTATCAAAAAACGTGGCTTTAAACGTCAGATTGTCTTTGGCCATAAAAACACCACTTTTCTTAAATTTACCCCCAACTTCTTTCTTTTTGGATCTCTCAGGATCCAGGGTGCCGTTTACCTCTCCGTTAAATGTGCAATTTGGTGCCAGATTTGTCACCCAATTGAGTGGAATTGTATTCGCGCCGCTGACCGTTTCCCCATAACCGGCAAAAAGTGAAAACCCATATCCAACATCAACAGATCCCTTAATATTGGGTGAAACAGCAGCATTTCCATCAATATCATTTTCATTAAATTCATTCTCGAAACGGTCATAACGAACGCCAAAGGACAAATGAACATTGCGGTATGAAAACCGATCCTGGGCAAAAAAACCAAGATTGGCACTCGTAAAAGTACCTGTCGAGGTTTTGCCTTCTTCGTTAAGATAGTCAGTACCAATGGAAAGCGCGTTTTTTGTTGTTCCCCAGGCCTGATTAAAGGTGTTTTTTAAACTGCCGCCAACACCGTCACTCGTGTATTTGGTATTACTATCCTTGTTCAAAATACTGGTATCCACAGAATAGATATTGAGACCGGTATTAATATAAGGAGAATCCGGCGAAAATTGATGGTTAAGGGTAACCGTTTCCTGCTCCAGCTCCTGCCGGCTTGCCAGAGACTCATCAGTAAGCATACCTTGATCACCCGGCTTTGTCCACGGGTAGAGCCCTTCTTCGGTATTTTTTTCCACACTGATCCGCAAATCGTTATTCGCCTTGTTCAAAAGTGTAAATTTAGCAAAATAGTCGCGTTGCTCCTCTGCAGTTCCAAGCGCCTCTTCCCCACTGCCGGTTTCATAATTTTCAGTATCCGTATCCGTAACATAGAACAATAGGCCCATGTCATTATAAACACCATACAGTGCAAGGCTGTTTCGCCAACCTTCGGAAACGCTCGAATATGAAGTTTTTGCCAGCAGCCCCATACTCTTCTCATCAAGGAGCATATCCTGTGCATCTTTAGTAGTATAACGAATGGATCCACCGAGATTGGCAGACCCCTGATCAGCAGATGTGGGACCTGCCTCAACCTCAACATATTTCAGAAGATCGACATCCATATTCATCATGGTTCCCCGGGAACAGCGAAGATCTTTGTTTTGACGGGCCCCATCAATGGTAACCGTCAAAAGGCTGTCGGAAATCCCCCTAAGATAAAGACGCCGCGCATTGGGTGCCCCGCCCCCGACCTCAATTCCCGGCGTAAGCAAAAAAAGATCATTGATTCCCCAAATCTGCTTTTTTTCAATCTCCTGGGAATCAATAACAATCGCTTCAGGATCAACATCGTCAGCAATCTTTTTTCCGATAACCTCGAGTTGTTTAAGTTCCAGTGCGGACTTCTCAGAATTTGCCTGACTTGAATCGTCATCTGCTGATGCCAAGGGCACACACAGGCAACACGCTGTAAAGACAGCTATTATTATTAATGCATTAACTTTTAAAACACTATATTTCATAAAATTCACCCCAAATACAATAATGATGGAAATGCGAGCGGGTACCCAATGCCATAAACTTAAAAAGTTTATGGCATTGGGCGGTTACCTGGAATCACAGAATATCGGCAACATCTTTTATGCTTTTCTTTCGGGGCCGCATGTAATACAGCAGCAGAAACAAGCACATAAAGAGGTCACCGGCCAGTATGATCAAAAGGCCGTAATCTTTTTTGATGATGACCACCAATTGTGGAACCATTTTTCCTTGTATGATTTTCGGCTTGCCGGCCATGCTCAGGTGAAATGACAAATCGCCGTCATAACTTGGGTGTAACATAGAAATTTTATGCTCTTTTATGTGTTTACCCTTTTTAGAAACGGCTAAGACGGCAGAACAACTGCATATTGGAGGTCCGATCTCCTCTTTTGGACGCATTTTGCATTGTTGCTCAACAACCTGAATCCGGTAGTCATCAACTTCAATTGCAGCCCCGGGGGTCCCGGGAAGACGTTGCCGCCAACCGGTACATTCGGAAACGGCAAACCCCATCAATAAAATAAGAAAAAAACAATGAATCAAAGACGGAAGAAGCAATTTAAAAAATTCACCCAGGCTGTGCTTGGACCGGACAGGTAGAAGTCCCGATAATCTCTTTATAATACAGGCCACGGTATTGATAAAAAGGAATAAAAGCAGGAGCAGAAGCAAATAAATCCACCAGCTTTTTTGGAGTGGTTGCAGGCCAAACCACTCAGGTAAAAGATGATAATTGATTTCTTTATATACAGTGTCGTTTTTAACGTACAAACCTCCGGCCCAAAGGGTCGCTGTAAGTAAAATAAATAACCATAAAGCAATACTGAGATTGCTTAAAAATTCCAAAAGAGAGAAACCCTTTTTTGAAAGGCTGTCCCCATTATATTCGGTGTTTGCAGTATTCATGCTATGTTGTTCCCAATATTGAATTTGACATTATTCCCAAGGACAGTCAGTTGCGAAAGAACGGGTTTTTTCGGGGGCGATAACTTCCGGGTTACCGTTGTTGGTAAGGGGAGAAGAACAGTAATAACAAGAACAATTGCCGCTCCTGACACAGCCCATATTGCCTTTGACCGTATAGTAAATTTCTGAATGTACTGGAGATGAATGTAACCGCAGTAAACCAGCCATATCGCTGCCGTATCAAGATGATCCTGCATCCAGGCAAAGGGGCTTGCCCATGCAAGGTAGCTCCAGACAGCGCCAAAAACTTGCGCAAGACTATAAAAAACGAATCCATCAAGGACTATCTGGTTAAACAGATGATCGTGCTGCTTTTTTAAAACAAAAAACAAAGCGTAGAAACCACCTGCAAAGAAACAAGCCACCGCAAGAGTTTGCAAAAATTGGCAAATCAAAACGGACGGAGTTTGCATCATCGGACATGGCGGCATGGCGGGAAATGGTTGAAAAAGAGCAATTATAGTAAAAATGAGAACAGGAATAGACAGGGCGGAAGCTGTTTTTGCCGATTCTTTCCTAAGAAGAAAAATAGCAATGAACACAAGGCAGCAGGGCAGAAAAACGGCTTGCCTCAATGCTCTGCCCAATGCATACACACCAAAATTACTGCAAATAAGCCCCAAACTGACAAGATGAAGAACAGCACCGAGGCCCAGCAATAGCAACGTTGTCCTGTGCTGGTGCAACAGGTTTCCGACAAAACCGAGACAATATAATGCACAGGCACAGTAAAAAATGAATTGTGAAGAAGTAATAGGAATAGACATGGCATTCTCGCAATTTAATATATTGTTTTTAAAAAATACTATTGACGTTTAAATACGTCATAAAAACTGGAAATACTACTTGTCGTGTATAGATGTCAATAGTAATTTTTATCGCTACAGATATACGATACAACATGCAATAGTCTTATGATATAGCCAAATAGCTATTTGCGATTTATGCTCATATTTTGATATATTTTTAAGGAATTTTTACGTTCTGTAGAACAACCAGTTGATGTTCCGGAATTTAGAAAAGGTATTGAAAAATTCCGCCTGTAACGGATTTAAGTCCCCCCAAAAGCAGGGTTTCTGTTGTGCCCGGTTTCGGATTTTACACCAATTTCACCACATTATGGGATGGACGAGGGAGAAAGAGGGAAACAGGTACTCCCCCCCCGGTCCATCCCACAATCCTTAGAAAGTAACAGAAGCAGACGCAAAAACCGTAAAAGGCGCGCCGGTTTGGTAGGTTGAACCAAGTGTTTTGTAGTCAGTGGTATTGATTATACTGATATATTCCTTGTCAAAAATATTATTGACCGTCAAAGAGAAATCAAGATTTTTGATTTTCATCTTAGGGACAGCACCAACCTTATAGGTCAAATCAAAGTCAAATATCACGGCACCGTCAATTTTCTCATCGTGTTCAATGTCCCCGTACCTGCTGGACGTGTATTTAACAATCGGCGAAAGAACAAATTTACCTATGCGGTAGCTTGCAATTGCCTTGCATAAAAATTCCGGTGCATCGGGAACCTGATCCCCGTCAACAGCATTAACGGAGCCGTCGCTGTTAAAAATATCTTGTGTAAAAAAGAACCGGTTATAGGAAAAGGATCCGTAAAGGGACAAATTTTCGGATACCAATGCCCCGGCCTCCAATTCAAATCCGTATGCTTCGGCCTCTGCGTTGGTGGATGGATATGAAACCTCCAGGGAAGGGTCATAGTAGGTTGCGGCTTTATTTTTATGGCGGGCGTAATAAAGCGTGGGCACCACATACAGTTTGTCTGTAATGTATCTTAATCCAATGTCGAAATTATCAACGGTTTCCAGTTCCTGTTTATCCCATAGATCCTGCAGGGTAATCCCTTTTGCATAAAAGGCTTGTTTCTGGGAAATAAAATAGGGATAAAGACTTACACTCATGCCATAGTTTCTGCCATAGGAGACATAGGTACTAAGATCCTCATTGATCTTGTAATTGACCCCTATGTTGGGAAGCAACTTGTTGAAATCCCTGGAATCCGCACAGGCATCCTCATCAATGGATGTGGCCATGGCAAGCGCAGTTTCATAACTGACATCGCCGATGCCGGTTGTATTATAGGTCGTTATGGAAGGCATGGTATATCTGAGATATTTTACGCCGCCTTGGAGTGTAAATCGTCCTTTGGCATATTTGCCCGAAATAAAGGGGGTGTTCTGGCGGTGCTTGGAGCTGTCGGACAGGGCCTGCCATTTGTCGAATACAAGTTCACCGGAAGACACTTTATATAATTTCCATGAAGTTGGCGGACCCGGCCTCTCCTGCTGAAGATTAAAAAAACCGACCGTCAGGTCAACGGATTGTATACGGGTTGAATACTGGCTTAAAAACCCGCTCATGTCATGATCAATATCCCATTCTCTGATGCGGTTATTCCCGTTTTTCATTGTTATTGTTTCCATGTAACTGCCCTGGTCATTCCAGTAGAACGGCTTAAACAGCAACGTGGAATTATCATCAAAACGGTATTCAATCTTGCCGAAAACGTTATAATCCTCAAACTCGGCCTTGTTATACCCGTAATAAAAATAGTCGTTTTTATCATTGGTAAAATCAAAATCATGATTGTCGCTTAAAGACTCTGCCTGGGTATAACTCAGGGTTCTGTAGGTATTTACATCGGAATTATTGTAGATTGAAAACGCTTCTATCTTCAGTTTGCTGCCGATTTTTTGCGACAGCCCAATCATTGCGTTGTCCCGGTCAGACTCCCCTTCTCCTTTCCACTTATCGGCACTGGTGTTGGAGTATGAGATAAAGCCGTTGGTTTCAGTTGAAAATTTGCCTGTATCAAGGCGAAGAAAAGTCCGCCTGAAATCTTCGCTTCCCATCACCTGTTTGAACTTAAAATTAAATTCATCAACAGGCCTTTTTACTTCCATGTCGATTTTTCCGCCGATATTTGTCAGGCCAAAGCCCTGGTCCGCCGGCACACCACCTTTGTAGATGGATATTGTATCAAAATTTTCCATGTCATATATGGTTACCCCACCCCCGGGTCTGCCGCTCACAGGGACACCTTCCACATTGACAGGGGTTGAAGGATTTCCGCCGCCTGTGGCTTCAACTCCTCTGAATCTGAAAGATTCATGATAATTGCTGATATCGGCAAGCCCGCTTGGATCCACACTTTGTTGATTTACGGACGGAATTAGGCTTATGGCTTTATGAACGGACATGGTGGAAGAAGGTCCCAGGGCATTGATTCCCTTTTCTGTAACCTTTGTTTTTGTGCTGGTCTCGGTGAACAGCGGACCTATAAAGTCCTCTTCCTCAAACGCGCCCTTTACAACCGTCTCGGGAAGTTGATAAACGGTTTCTTCTTCGGAAAAGCAGGCAACCGGAACCATCACAATAACCACTATCATCAAAATCATGCGCTTTATCAAAAGATGCATTGTATTTTTTACCATTTATCTATTTTTTTCCTCTTGTTTAAAAATTCCGGCAGAGCCGGGTTTTGGGGTTAATATGTATTTCAAACTCAACCATAGATTCCAATATCCGGGCCGTCCGTTACGGTTCTATAATTTCCGCGGCGGCTTTCCGATTCAGGGACACATTTAAAAAAAGGCTGTAAAATTTTCGAATTTCATCCACAATATCTACATCATATTTTTCAGGATATAACTTGTTGAGCAACCATCTGGCTCCCAGAAGCCTCATAAAGGAAGGGGGACGGTCAAACCAGTTAAGAGAAGCATTAGGAATCTGGTAAACCCGCTTGTTTTGGACCGCAGGAATATTTCGCCATCGCGGATCGTGAAATATTGCGTCATAAAAACCGTGTTCATAGGTGACGATCACATCCGGGGCGTAACGCATTACCTGTTCTATGGAAACCTTTTCCATGCCGTAAATGGTCCGGGATGGGCAGATATGGACATTTTTTCCACCACATAGGGCGAGAAGCTCGGCATGAACAGAAGCGTCACACTCTGTACTCAGGCCGTCCATGCCTTCGGCATAGTAAACAGATACCTTATCAGATTCAGGTATGGCGTCTCGTACGGCCTTGATCCTATCTATGGTTTCTTGTGCATAGTCTGCAAGTGCGGCTGCCCGTTTTTCGCGGTGAAGCAGTCGTCCCAGAAACCGGAAGGTTTCGGGATAGTCTTCCAGTTTGTCCAAAGAGATGTAAACCAACCTAAACCCCATGGGAACCAGCATCTCTTCTGCTTTACGGCTGACAGGAGAATTTTTCATATACCATGCCAGAATAACATCGGGATTGACCTGCATCAGTGTTTCCAGGTTGGGCTTGCGTCCTTGGCCAAACCATCCACCGACCACCGGAAGCGTTTGCAAACGGGCCGGCAGATATTGTTTCTCTTTTTCCCTGAAGGGGAAATTAAGGCCTGCAACCAGTTCCGGGGCAATGGCATAAAGCATATAGGAGACAGGGGGGCTGGTGCCAAATACCGTATGGATCTCATCAGGTACCTCAACCTTTCGACCATGCATATCCGTTATTAATCCTGCATGGCAAAAGCCAGTCCCCCAGATAAAGACAACCGTTGCAATGAAAATGACCTTAAATTTTGTATACGCCTTCATATCATTCCATGTAAAACTAATGAGTTAAATAAACCTGTCTCAAAGGATTTGGGGTAAAACAATTAAAAGAATCCGCCGGCTTTTTTTTGTTAACGTGGCCGAGCATCGTCCGGGGCACACAGACCCTGAGGCCTTCATCAAGATCCGCCATGCCGATATCCGTATTGTAAAGAAGATACAGATTTTCCTCATTGACGACCTCAGGGGCATCGCCGTTTGCCAGGACCCGACCTTTTTTGAGCATGACCACCCGGTCCGATATCCAGACGGCATGTTCGGGAAAGTGGGTGGTTTTGATAAAGGTGTAGCCGTTATCCGCCAGCGTGGCGATCTGCGCCAAAAGGCGGATCTGATTGCCGTAATCCAGTCCGCTGACAGGTTCATCCATCACAAGGATATCAGCCCCCTGGGCAAGGGCACGGGCGATCAGGGTCATCTGGCGCTCTCCGCCGCTCACCTCGGTATAGGGCCGGTCCTTGAGATGGGCAATGGAAAGCTGCTCCAGCGCCTTAAGTGCCTCGTTCTCATCCTGTTTTGAATACCTGAAAAAAAAGGGCTTATGGGGCATTCTGCCCATGAGCACCACGTCGATCACCCGGTAGGCAAAGGATATTTTGTGGGTCTGGGGCACATAAGCGACCCGCCGGGCCAGGGCCTTGGCGTTAATGTGCCGGACTGGGCTCCCTTCAAGACGCACCTCTCCTTTTTGGGGACGGCAAAGCCCCAGCAAGACCTTCAAAAGCGTGGTCTTGCCGCTCCCGTTGGGTCCCAGCAGCGATACAACTTCACCTTTTTTCAAGGTTAGGTTGATGTCGTTTAAAACCGCCTTTTCACCATATCCATAGGTGACATGATCAATGCATATAAAACTCATTAATTCCAACCTTTCCTTGATTTTCCCAGAATAAGGGCGAAAAAGGGAATTCCCACCAGGGATGTCAGGATGCCAATGGGAATTTCCACAGTGAAGACAAGCCTTGAAATGTCATCCACCACCAGCAGGTAAACAGCACCGATAACAGCCGATGCCGGCAATAATTTTCGGTTGTCCGGCCCCACAAGCATGCGGGCGATATGTGGAATGACCAGCCCCACCCAGCCAATCATCCCGCCAATTGCCACGGTCAGTGCGCTGATCAAGGTGGCCGGAAAAATCATCATTATACGAATCAAACGCACATTCACCCCCAGGCAACGGGCCTCTTCATCGCCCATGCTCAAGATGTTCAGGTAATTTGCAAGGGAAATTAAAATCACAATGCCCGACACCATGGGGATGCATACGACCCAGACGGTTTTTGCATCTATGGTTGAAAAACCGCCCATGAGCCAGTAAACAATTGCCGGAAGATGGCTATAGGGATCTGCCAGATATTTCACCACTGACAAAAGTGATGTAAACAGCGCACTGCTGATAATGCCGCCCAAAATCAGCATTAACATCCGGTCCCCACGGTATATCGCCGCCATCCCGACAGCGGCGGCGACAGCCACAAGGCCAAAGACAACAGAACTGATCTGAACAGCGAACCAGGTGCTGGTAGCCACCATGCCGAAAGCCGCCCCAAAAGAGGCTCCGGCCAGTACCCCTAAAAGGCCCGGTGATACCAGAGGATTGACAAACATGGATTGAAACGCCGCACCTGACACCGAAAGAGAAGATCCCACCAGCATGGCGGCCACAATACGCGGCAAGCGGATATCGATAAAAAGATTTTTCAAAATCTGAAGCTTTCGGCAGCCTGCCAGACTCTGGCCGGACAAAACAGCAGTAAAAAAATCATATATGTCGCCCCATGTGACGGGATAGCGTCCCAGGCAAAGGGAGATAACCGCTGCGGCAAAAAGAAGAAACAGAAGCAACGGCATCAAAACAAAAGTCTTTTTAAATATCATCATGATTCAATATCTTTAGTAGCTGAATCTAATCCCGCAATAAAAGAACTCCGGTGCCTCATAATTGTCTTTTCCGGAGTTAAAAAGATTATCCACCCCGACAAAAAGTTGAAAACGGTCTGTTACATCCTTGGACACATAAGCGTCGACTATGGTCATGCTGTCCGCATCTTCATCTGCATAGTAACGTTCACCGACATAGGTCACACGGACATTGGCACGAATCCCCCAAGGCTGGTATGCATAGGCAAGTTTTACAGAACCCTTGTAATCCGGACGGCCTTCCAATTTTTCACCGGTGGTTTTGTCTTCGGTATCCAGATAGGCCAGATTGCCGGATAAAGTAAATCCCGCAGGCAGTTCAAGGCTGCATTCAAACTCAACACCCCATATGGAGGCTTCAGCAATATTCTGGTATTGGTAATAGTCTTTTTTCTTTTTTCCGGAGCCGGTTGAGGTGTAGAAGACAGGTTCGATCATGTCTTCGATATCGGTTTTAAACCAGGTGACGGCGACCTGGAATTTTTTGTACTCACCCTGGATGCCGATTTCATAACTCTGCGATGATTCAGGGTCGAGACCGGCATTGGGTTCGTAGATTACCTTGCCCTGCCTCATATAGGTAGGGATATAGAGTTCAAGAAACCCCGGCGCCCTGAATCCCATGCCCCATGCCCCTTTTAATCTCAAGTTATCCAGAATGGCATAGGTCATGGAAAGTCTGGGCGTCAATTCCGATCCGAAATCAGAGTAATGATCCCAGCGTGCACTCAATGCCATGTAAAGCGGCTCAAAAATCTGGTACTCATCCTGGGCATAGATGCTGTAGGTTTCCACATAATCGTCAAGCGCATCATCATCCTCCCGTCTTTCCTTTATGTAGTCGGTGCCCATGGTCAGCACATGTTTTTCGAAAATCCGGGAGGTAAACCGGCCTTCCAGCTGGTCCAGCGTCCGTTCTGCATTGGATTCGTCTCCAATGCTTCCGACAATTTCAGAAGTCGGCGGATCAACCGTAATCTCATTTTCATGCCGGGAATGATTTGCCCGCAGCATCAGGGAGGATTCAGGGGTGATTTTTCCATCATATTCCAGAAAACAGTTCAGCCTGTGGTCGTCTGTATCCCGTTCCCGGTCAAGATTCTGCAGGTCTCTCAACCCGTTGAAATTTCGATCAACCGCCTCGAAGCCTGCCAGAAGCTCGTGGTCTTCATTGAGTTGATATGAAAACCGGCCACCGGCAGATTTCATATCAATGTCATCACCGTCATCCGGGGTAACACCGTCCATGTCATACCCGTTCTTATCCCGGTAACTTCCGGCCAGCAGGAACCCGAACCGCCCCATTGAGTTGCCCACATATGCACTGCCGACAGATTCTTCTCCATCGCCATATGTATCCCGGCCGTATTTGGCCGTTGCGCCCATGGTTAAAGTTTTTGAAGGTTTCTTCGTGATGATGTTAACCACCCCGCCGATGGCATCACTGCCGTAAAGCGCCGATGCAGGGCCGCGAACCACCTCTATATGGTCGACCATATCCACGGGAATCTGCTCAAGTCCCGTCAGATCCTTGAATCCGGGCGTCATCCGCCGCCCGTCTATCAACACCAGGGTGTGTTTGTTACCCGTACCACGAATACTGGGCCGCATCATACGCCCGGTTTCCGTGGTCATAAAAAGTCCTGTTGCCTCTTCAAGGGCTTGGGCAACGGTGTCCGCACCCATTTCAAAGATCTCCTGTTCCGTGACCACCTCCACCGACCCCGGCGCGTCCTTTATTATTCTTTCCGTCATCGTTGCCGTGACAACCATGTCTTCAATTTTAGAATCATTTTCATGGGTCCCGGTTTCTTCGGATACCGCATTTTCCGGCATAAACAGAGCAAAACAGATACAAGTAATAGCCAATATTTTCTTCATCATCTCTCCCAACCAACTATTTTGAGCCAGAACAGGGCACTGTGTTTGGACGAGAAGTTGCCCAGATGCAAGGCGCATAAAAATTTGTAACCGGAGCAAGCTTATGGTTGTGAGGATTACAAATTTTTGTGCAACGCCGCAGGTGGGTGACTTCTCGTTCAAACACTATTTTCGAAATTCGATCCAGGTCTCTTCTTCACCCTCTACGTCTGATATTACCCGGCATCCATCCAATCCCGTTTTTTCCAACAACGCTTTCAAACCGGCTCCCTTCAGGAAATTGCCTTTCCCCTGTTTTTCCAATTTCTTACGGCCTTTTCCCTTCAGGCGTTTGCGCATGGATGGCGGACAATACCGCCCCAAGCCGCCTCCGACAAATGCTATACCACCGGGCTTTAAGACCCGGTGAATCTGTTGCAGCCCCTTGACCTGATCACCCCAGAACCACAGGGAACCGCGGCTAACAATGAGATCTGCAAAACCATCTTCAAAGGGCAGATCGCATACATCGGCCTTGGTAAAATGAACCGTATTTCCCAAACCGCACTCTGAAAGGTTTTTCTTTGCTTTGTCCAAAGCGTCCTGTTTGTCGTCTATAAAGTACATTTCCAGACCGGTGATTTTAGCAAGCTCAATGCCCACATAGCCGGGCCCTGTACCAATATCAAGACAGATGCCTTCCGTAATGCCATAGTCATCCACGATCTGCTGGGCGATCAAGGGATATACGGGTGCCAACTGCGAAAACCCATGTGTCTGCATGCCAATTTTTCCTTTCATAAAATTTAAACCAAGCCGAAGGTCAAGCTGCTGCCCGTCTTCCCTTTAATGCCGCCAGAAAAGAGTCCCATCCTTTCCAGCGCAAATTGCATTGGTTGTCCGTTACAAGTTCATGCATGGGGATATCCGGTGCTGCCGGAACAAAACTTTGAAGGGAAAGGTAGTTCTGAACCTTCGGGGACATCAGAAAATCTCCGATTTCAAACAGCGGCTCCGGGGCTTTACGTCCCCAAACCATGACCTGGGGCATGCAAAAAAGACCATCTGCCGGCCATATGATACGGGTATTTTTCTGTTTGGAAATGCGTGCAAAGGCAATATTGGTGATACCGATCGGATAGCGGCCCTCGTCCACAGCAGTGATGACTTCCATAGGCGTCCCCAGATGAACGAAGTTTGTATTCGCCCCATCGAAAATTTCGGGGAAATCCGTTTTCATGAACGCCTTTACAACAAGAGATACAATGCGGAATTCATCGGGCATAAGAATTTTGCCCGCCCACCGCTGATCAAGCAAGTCCTCCCACAACCGTGGGATATCGTTTCCCTTAAGGATGTTCTGGTTGTAAAACATGGCAAAGGGGATGACCACAAACGGATGAAAATAGCCATTGTTATCGGTCCAGCCCATATCTGCCAGTTCTTTTCTTATGGGAAACCGGCCGGGAATGGCTTTGAAATGCTCGGCCAGAAAACCCGGAGGCAAGTCGGCAAAATCATCGACATGTCCCACCGTTAAATCGGGCATCTCATCTTTTTCCACACAGGCCTCAAACAGACTCTTTTCCGAAGGACGGTGGGGCTGGGTGTCAATGGTCACCTCAATGTTGTGTTTCTCTGTAAATTCCCGGCAAAATTCTTCCATCATCTGAACTAAAGACCGGCTGATGTTAAGTGGGCAGTGGAGCAAAATTCTTGCCATAGGACCCTTTTCTCCTTATTGTTTTTTGATTGTTCAATGGAATCACCGCTTCTGACCAAATCACGCAACTTGGAAATATCCGCTTCAATGGCGATTAACTCGTTGGCAATCCTCATCTCTTCCCGGGTTAACCGGTGAAGTTTGCACATGCCTCCGTTTTTCATGACGATTCTGCGATCAGCCATCAAAGTCAGCGTCAAATCATGGGTCACAACCAGTACAATCTTGCCCTGCCCTTTCAAAATTTTAAGGGCCTTAAGCCTGTCGATACCGGCATTTTCGATTTCATCAATCAGCACGACAGGCGCGTTGCTGATAAGCGCGACATCCGCCACCATCAGTGCCCGGGCCTGCCCACCGCTCAACAGGGTCAGATTGTCCGTCAAGGATATGGGCTCGCCGGCCAGTTCATTGGTCAGCTCAAGCACATCGGCAACAATCCGGTCAATATTTTCAATGCCGCGCACCTTGGCGTGCCTGCATAAAAACGCTTCCACAGAGGAATCAATCACGAAGTTCATTTTCTGAGAGACCTCTGCCATCAGGTGCCTGAAACTTTTATCCGGACCATCGCTGCCCGTTTCAAGGTCGTTTATCAGGATGGTGCGTCTTGTGGGGGGCTGCCTGTCCGTATATTGTTCAATATCGGAGATCAGCTGGGTCTTTCCTGATCCGGTAGGGCCCACAACGGCAACGACCTCTCCAGGCTGAATATCCACGCGCCGGATGTTTTCGGGGTTTGAATCCTTATCCTGTCCTCCCAAGACACTTATCTTCTTCAGTTTCATTGGGTCTCACCAAAATCAATTTTTTTGACGTTACCCATCTGGTAGGCACTTCCAACAATGGTCTCACCGGCGCAATAGGAACAGATGGCAGCCGGCATGGGGTATTTCAATTTTGACCCGGTAATACTTTGCAGGGGGGCTATTTCCAAAATTTCTCTTTTTAGCCTAAGAGCCCCCTGGCCATTCAGGCCGTTGACATGAATGACCCGGGCTTTATTGTTCACACATGCCACCTGATGCCCGAAGACCTCCCTTTCCGCCTGTGAGACAACATCACCTTTGGTTATGACAATCATATCCGCCGTACTCAGCATGGGGCCGATTTTTTTAGGTGTATCAAGCCCCACCAGATTATCCACTACGCATACGGTCAAACAACCTTGAACCGCAGGGGCACATCGGTGGCACAGCCCTGCGGTTTCAAGAATCAGCACATCGGTGTTTTGATTTTCCGCCCAATCCCACACCTCTTCCAGGTTAGCCACATAAAAATGATCCGGGCAAATGTAGTCGCTCAGCCCAACACAAACCGGTATGCCCAGATTTCGGTAACGCGAGTCATCTGAAGTTTCAAGACAATCAATCTTGCATGCTGACACCCGCAGCTTGTCCTGCTGGAGATGGCGGATAACCCGCATCATAACGGATGTTTTTCCGGAGGATGGCGGGCCGGCAACAATAACAAATCTTAGTGCCAAGGACTTTTTCTCCTAATGGTTTAATAAAAATTATATATAAGCTATTCAGGCTTCAATGTCGTCTTTAAATTTTAAATGACATTTAAAAGCTACAAATTTGCACATCGATAACATACGATTTTTGAAAGTGTCAACCCCAAAGCTAAGCTTTTGTTCAACAGAATAGTTCTCGAAGGGTTTTTAAATTATTCTCAATTGACTTTTTAAAAAAATTATTTTATTTAATGTCCAAAAATGTAACAAATAAACGAGTCAATTCTGACCTTATATGCCAATCAACAATACTCACACCACATAAACGACAAACTTACTGCCGACACATTCAGATTCACAGAATCGTTCAAAAGTAAGGCAGCATTAACACAATAAACATAGGAGAATTTTGTTATGACATTGAGCGCAAGAAATGTAATTAAGGGTACTGTTAAAGAAGTTAAAAAGGGCCAGGTCATGGCTGAGGCCGTCATTGAGGTGGCACCCGGCGTAGAGATTGCATCTGCCATCACAACCAATTCAGTGGAAAAACTGGGAATTGAAGCAGGAAAAGAAGTGACTGTTGTAATTAAGGCAACCAGCGTTATGTTGGATGCCTGATCTCTATAACTTTTCCTAGCAAACTTTAGGGGCTTGAAAAAAATATGTCATTACATCTATAGCATTTAATTTTTTCAAGCCCCTAAGCCAATACTGTCAAAAACGGGATTTACCCAAAACAACATTCAAAAACGATTATTTTTTTATTATCAACAAATTTGTCAATGCACTATTAACAATATTGTAGATAAATAAGCCGTTCTCCACTCTTTTTCAAAATGTTCAACGAAGCGAATTATTTTTTCCTTGTATTTTCGAGGGTGTTGACCACCATTTCAATATTTCTTATTGCCTGGCATTTATATTGCCTTATTCTTTAAATCATCAGCTGAAACGATGAATGATTACCTCCAGGCATCATTTTAAGCCTGGTGGTAATTTTTACATTTTAACACCCAGGAGAAAGAAATGGATCTATCCAAACACCCATGCTTCAACGCCAAGGCGAAAGATGTTTACGGACGAGTTCACCTTCCCGTTGCACCACGATGCAATATTCAATGCAATTTCTGCAATCGAAAACACGACAACCTTGACGAGAACCGGCCCGGGGTGACCGGTGCGGTGCTGAAACCAAGTCAGGCGATGATCTATCTCAAGTATGTACTTGAAAATGTAAAAAATATTTCGGTCGTGGGAATTATCGGACCGGGCGACCCCTTTGACAATCCCGATGAAACCATGGAAACCTTTAGATTGGTACAAAAGCAATACCCGGAGATGCTTCTTTGCACGGCAACCAGCGGTTTTGGTATCGGCCCGTATATCGATGAACTGGCCGAAATGAATTTTGGCCATGTGACCGTCTCAGTAAATGCAATCGATCCTGAAATCGGATCACAACTGTATGCATTTATTCGACACGGCAAAAGAACGCTAGGCCCCAAACCCGGTTTCGAAGTCTTGATAGAGAAACAACTTGAAGCCATTGCCCGCCTTAAAGAAAAAAACATTACCACCAAAGTCAACACCGTTGTTGTACCGGGTATCAATGACGGCCACATTGAAGCAATTGCCCAAAAGATGGCTGAACTGAAGGTGGATATCCTCAACTGTATTCCCCTTTACCCCAATAACGAATCAAACTTTGCCCATTTGGAAGAACCATCGGACGCGTTCATGTCGGATATTCGAAAAAAGGCGGGGAAATACCTTCCCCAAATGACACATTGTGAACGCTGCCGTGCAGATGCGGTCGGGCTTTTAGGCCAAAAAAACAGCAAAAAAATAATGAGAAAGCTGCAGCAATGCGCTGAAATGCCGGAAATTTTTGATGATGAGCGGCCGTACGTGGCCATCGCCAGCGTTGATGGACGGCTAATCAATCAACACCTGGGAAAAGCCGAAGAATTATTAATCTATGGTAAAAAAGACGATGGTGGCGTCTATTTTGTCGAATCCCGGAAGACCCCCAAACCCGGCGGCGGCAGCCAACGCTGGGAGGACTTAAGCGAGATGCTCAGTGATTGCAGAGCATTGATGGTAACCGGACTCGGTGACAGTCCTCGGCGCATACTCAGCAAAAAGAAAATAGATATTTTAGAATTGGACGGATCAATTATAGATGCCGCTGAAGCCGTTTTTGAAGGACACAGCAGAGACTTTATGGTCCAGCGAGACATCAAGGCATGCAATAAAAAGAGTCCCATGGGCGGTATGGGTGGCTGTGGATTTTGATAAGCAAACAAATAAAGAAGCTCAATTAGAGACCCTAAAATAAAAAGAGGTTAAATGTGGAAGCACTGACGACAAAATATGGTGAGATATCCGGCTACCAAAATTTGGAAAAACACGCATCCGGCAATCCCGCTTCCCTGATTTTTACTGAACGACTTGAGATAAACACATCTGTCGGGGTTATCATTCCCCAGTATTCAGTAGATGACCATGGAAGAAGAGTATTAAAACCGATTGTTTTTTATGACAATGGAAATCTAAGGAAGGCCCCACTTCAAGAGGCAGCAGAGATTGAAACAAAATATGGAAAAATATCTGCTGAACTTGTCATGTTTTATAATGATGAAACATTGAAAAAGCTTTTCCCCCTAAACGGCAAGCTAAGCGGTTACTGGGGCGAAAAGGACGAGTACGCCCTGGCCGAGGACCTTGAAGTGCAACTACCCAGCGGAACAATTAAGGCCAAGCTCATTAATCTGGTCTTTTATAAAAACGGCAATATTAAAAGCATCACCCTCTGGCCCCAGGAGACGGTTGAAGCAAAAACGCCCGTAGGTACAATACCAGTTAAAGTCGGCATATCCTTTTATGAAGACGGCTCTGTTAAATCGGTTGAACCGGCCGAGCCTTGTACAGTTGAAACAAAAATTGGAAAAATATCTGCCTATGATAATGACCCCGAAGGTATTATGGGGGATATCAACTCTTTGCAGTTTGACAGCCAAGGAGAAGTGACAGCGCTAAGCACCACCAAAAATGCCATAATAATAAGGAACGAAGCAGGTGGCCAGATCAGATATTCCCCTTCTGAAAAAGAGAGCCTTTGTTCCGAGAACGTAGGGGTAACCATCCCGCTTCAAATTGAATTTACGAGTGAAACGGTCCGTTTTAACCATAGTGCTTCGGAGGAGTATAATTTGTCGGAATGCTCATTCGAAGTAGTCGACTATGGACAGAAAGCACTTAATCCCTTCTTTATATGCAATTGTAATTAGACAACTCACCCCTAAACCAAAAAAGGCTGCCGGGTTTCGGCAGCCTTTTTCGGAAAAGGAAAAAAGATGAATTTGTATTTTATCTTAATTACAGAATTAATATAGCAATCGCCGTACCAACTCCAATACCATCCTTACAAAAAAAGCACAACGCACTGTTTTTAAAGTATTATTTTGATAAATTATTTTTCTTTTTCATTTTCACACCTCAAGCCCATCCGCTGCCAGCGTACATTATCAGAAAAAAGTTCAAATTTTTGAACATCCGTACACATACGCCTCAACACACCATCCTCAACATACTGATATTTCATATAAAATCCTCAATTCATTTTTTTGAATCATGTATTTATACACAGTTCATTTTTCTGAACACAAAGAATAATTATCCGTATCAACACGCAAAAAGGCAGCCCTTATGCAAAGGCTGCCTTTTTTAAAGTATGTCCGGACAGGGGCCGGTTAGTATCTATAGTGATCCGGCTTGAACGGCCCATTAACAGGCACACCAATATAATCGGCCTGTTCCTGGGTCAGCTTGGTCAGGTTTACAGACAGATTTTTCAAGTGCAGTCTTGCCACCTCTTCGTCCAGTTCCTTGGGCAGGGTATATACTTTTTTCTCCAAATCTTCATGGGCTAGCTTGATCTGGGCCAAAGTCTGGTTTGAAAAGCTGTTGCTCATGACAAAACTTGGGTGACCTGTGGCACAGCCAAGGTTGACCAAACGCCCTTCAGCCAGAACAATAACGGAACGGCCCGAGGGCAGTGTCCACTTGTCCACTTGGGGTTTGACAGTAATCTTTTCGGCGTTGGGATGGTTATCCAGAAAACTCATTTCGATCTCGCTGTCAAAATGGCCAATATTGCAAATGATGGATTCATCTTTCATCTGTGCAATATGCTCACCGGTGATGACATGATAATTGCCGGTGGCTGTAACAAAAATATCGCCCCGGATTACCGCCTCGTCCATGGTGACCACCTCATAGCCCTCCATAGCAGCTTGAAGCGCACAAATGGGATCAATCTCGGTGATAAGTACGATGGCGCCGTACCCTTTCATGGAATCGGCACAGCCTTTACCCACATCACCGTAACCGGCTACGACCACGGTTTTGCCTGCCAGCATCACGTCTGTGGCCCGTTTGATACCGTCGGCCAAGGATTCCCGACAACCATAGAGGTTATCAAATTTGGATTTAGTCACTGAATCATTAACATTAATAGCAGGGAACAAAAGTTCTCCGGCAGAAGCAAGATGATACAACCGATGAACGCCGGTGGTGGTTTCCTCGGATACACCACGAATCTTTTTGGCAATATTTGTCCAACGCTGTTTATCATGCTCATAACTGACCTCCAGCCGATCCATGAGGCAACGTTCGTCCAGACTGCCAACTTCGTTATCAAATATAGACGGATCTTTCTCAGCCTTAACGCCTTGGTGAACAAACAAGGTCGCATCGCCGCCGTCATCCACGATCAAATCGGGACCCGATCCATCCGGCCAAGTCAACGCTTGTTCCGTACACCACCAGAACTCTTCAAGGGTTTCGCCCTTCCATGCAAATACGGCAGCTGACCCCTTGTCTGCAATGGCTGCGGCGGCATGGTCCTGGGTGGAAAAAATATTGCACGTCGCCCAACGCAAATCAGCACCCAACTCGTACAGGGTATCAATGAGCATCGCCGTCTGGATGGTCATGTGCAGGCTGCCCATGATCTTTAACCCCTTAAGCGGTTTTTCAGAGCCGTATTTTTCCCGAATCGCCATCAGGCCGGGCATCTCTTTTTCAGACAGCTGCATGTCTTTGTGTCCGTCTTCGGCCAGACCGATGTCCTTGACCTTATAGGGTAAGGACAGGTCCAATTTCATACATTCGTTATCTTCCTTCTGACTCATAAAAACTCCTTTTTTCGTCTAAATTATAACCCTGCAAGTGATTTGATCTGATCGGCTTTAATGGTTCTTTCCCAATAAAAATCAGGATCTTTACGTCCAAAATGTCCGTAGGCAGATGTTTTTCTGTAGATGGGGCGCAGCAGGTCCAGTTCAGTGATAATGCCTGCCGGACGCAGGTCAAATACTTCCCTGACAATTTCACACGCTTTTGATTCTGCAATCTTTCCGGTTCCCATGAAATCCACCATCATAGAGACAGGCTCCGCCACACCAATGGCATAGGCGATCTGCACTTCACATTTATCAGCAAGCCCGGCTGCCACCAAATTTTTGGCCACATAACGACCCATATAGGAGGCGGAACGGTCAACTTTGGAAGGATCCTTTCCAGAGAAACAGCCGCCGCCATGGCTGCCCTGACCACCATACGTATCTACGATAATCTTACGCCCGGTCACACCACAATCCCCCATGGGGCCGCCCACAACAAAACGGCCGGTGGGATTGATAAAAAACCGGGTATCACCGTCCATCATCTCACCGGGGATCACCTTTTTTATCACGTCCTTAATTACAGCCGCTTTAAGATCCTCATAAGAAACATCCGGAGAATGCTGGGTGGAGACAACCACCGTATCGACACGTTTGGGCATGCCGTCCACATATTCGATACTGACCTGTGATTTTCCGTCAGGACGCAGAAAATCAAGTGCCCCATTCTTGCGAACCTGGGTCAATCGCTTGGTCAGCTTATGGGCATAGATGATAGGCATGGGCATCAATTCTTCGGTCTCATTGGTGGCATAACCGAACATCAAGCCCTGGTCACCGGCGCCCTGTTCCTTGAACAGTCCGTCGCCTTCATTTACCCCCTGGGCGATATCAGCGCTTTGCTGATCAATACTGGTAATTACCGAACAGGTTTTCCAGTCAAAGCCCATGTTGGATGAATTGTAGCCAATATCCCTAATGGTAGTCCTGACCACCTCTGGAATATCAACATAGCAGTCAGTTGTAATTTCGCCAGCCACCATGGCAAGACCTGTTGTTACAAGTGTCTCACAGGCCACACGGCATCTTTTATCTTCGGTCATAATGGCATCGAGAATGCTGTCTGAGATAGCATCAGCCACCTTGTCAGGATGACCTTCGGTTACGGATTCGGATGTAAACAGAAAAGATTTGTCTTCTGACATAGTATCTCCTTGCATTTGATATGGGGTGATTTATTGATGATTTAGTTGTGCATACGCATTTGGTTTATAAAATTTCCCGACTCCTGCGCTGCAAAAATTGGAAGTTCAAATACATCAAATCCAATGCGGGAAAATCAAAAATCGATATATTAATGACACTTATCATTATCTTTGTCAATGGCTCATAAAAATATATCAAGATATCTTTATATTTGCATAAATTTTACAAAACCCCTTGACAAGCGAGCCGGACTTTTTGATGATAACCATCATTTTTAAAACAATTATCTATAACAGGAGTAATCGTATGCCTTCCAATACCATCACCGGAATCGGCTCTGCATTAGTAGACGTTTTGATCAACGAGACCGATGAATTCTTACAAACGCTTAACAAAGAAAAAGGCGGAATGACCTATGTAACAGCGGATGAACAGCAGGCCATCATCTCAGCCTCCTCCCAGGTGCCGGTGATTGTACCAGGTGGGGCTGCCTGCAACACCATTTTAGGTGTAGGCAAACTTGGCGGAGCCGCCAGATTCATCGGGGCCCGGGGCAAAGATGACTACGGGGATATTTTTGAAAAAGAGGTCCGGCAGTGCCGGGTAGAACCCATGCTTACCTCCTTTGATACCCCCACGGGCAAGGTGGTCTCCATTGTAACACCCGACGCCCAACGCTCCATGTTCACGGATCTTGGTGCGTCAAGCCTTCTGGATCCTGCCGGTGTGACAAGTCAGATGTTTTCAGACACGGCTATTGCCCTTGTGGAGGGTTATCTACTGTTCAACCGCGACCTGATGATGGCATCGGTAAAAGCGGCCAAAGAGGCGGGCGCCCTGGTTGCTCTAGATCTGGCAAGTTTTGAGGTGGTGAATGCATCCAAAGATATTCTCCAGGATCTGATCAGTGAATATGTGGATATCCTCATTGCCAACGAAGACGAGGCAAAGGCCTATACCGGGGAATCAGATGAAAGCGCCGCCATAGAAAAGCTGTCCGGCAATGTTGAATATGCCGTGTTAAAAGTAGGAAGCCGTGGCAGCTATATATCCCATAACAATTCAGTCACCCGCATTGAACCGATAAAGGGCAATTCACCGGTGGATACCACCGGCGCAGGAGACTTGTGGGCAGCCGGTTTTTTATACGGCATTGCCAACGGCCTTTCCATTGAAAAAAGCGGGGCGTTAGGATCAATGTGCGGATACGAGGTATGTCAGGTGATGGGTGCCCAGATCCCGAATTCGGTGTGGGAAAAAATCAAGGCAACGATATGATATAAAAGCCATGAGCTGACCTGACATATCTGCTTCCAGGCACAGCCCACAACAAAGTTTTAAAGATCTGAGTAATTTACCCAGACTTTCTTATAAAATATTGATCCTTAATACCTGAGGGTCGCCGGTGTTTGGACGAAAAGTTGCCCAGATGCAAGGCGCATAAAAATTTGCAACCGGAGCAACCGTGTGGTTGTGAGGATTGCAAATTTTTATGCAACGCCGCAGGTGGGTGACTTTTCGTCCAAACACTATCCGAAGACGATCTTGTATACCTCTTTATATTTCTTCACAAAATGAAACTCAATGCCCTCTTTGATATGTTCGGGCAGCTTCTTAAACTCACTGCTGCACCCATCGGGCAGAATGATCTCTTTGATGCCCACCCGCCGGGCGGCAATGATTTTTTCTTTAATTCCGCCCACGGGCAGGACATCACCTGTCAGCGTAAGTTCCCCGGTCATGGCCAAAGGCCTTTTGATCTGGCGGCCCGACGCCAGAGACACAATGGCTGTGGCAATGGTGACGCCGGCACTTGGGCCATCTTTGGGCGTAGCCCCTTCGGGCACATGGATATGAACAAAAGCCTCATCAAAATAATCCTCACTGATACCGTAACTTTTTGATGAGGAGCGCACATGGGAAAGTGCTATGGAGGCAGACTCCTGCATCACATCCCCAAGCTTTCCGGTCAGTTTGAACCCGGGATTTTTTCCATGCACCTTTACCGCCTCGATGGACAACGTAGCTCCGCCCATGGCGGTCCAGGCAAGGCCTGTCACAATACCCACCCCTGTCATCTGCTTTTCAGGGGTGAATATGGGTGGTCCCAACAGATCTTCCAGGGACTTGATGTTGATCTGGATCTTCTCATCTTTATCCTTTAAGATCCTGACAATGCTTTTGCGAATAATCTTATTCAAAAGCTTTTCAAGGTTACGCACCCCGGCTTCCCGGGCATAGCCTTCAATGAGATGCCGGATTGTGGGGTCGGTGATGGTGATGATTGACCCATTCAGTTTATTTCGTTTCAAAAGCCTCGGCCACAAATGTTTCCTTGCGATCTCCAGTTTCTCAGAAGTAATATACCCGCTTAAATTAATACGATCCATACGGTCCAGCAAAGGCCCTGGGATTGTGTCCAGAGTATTGGCCGTACAGATGAACAGCACTTTGGACAAATCAATGCGAAGGTCCAGATAGTGATCCAGAAATGCGGAATTCTGTTCGGGGTCCAGTACCTCTAACAATGCCGAAGCAGGATCACCCTGGTAGGATGCGCCTATCTTATCAACCTCATCAAGCATGATTACCGGATTGGCCACAGCCGTGTCTTTCAACGCCTGGACCATTTTGCCGGGCAACGCCCCCACATAGGTGCGTCGATGCCCCTTGATCTCGGCCTCGTCACGCATCCCCCCCAGAGAGAACCGATAAAACTTCCGGCCCAGGGCTTCGGCAATGGACTTGCCGATAGATGTTTTTCCCACGCCGGGCGGACCTACAAACAAAATAATGGACCCTGAAATATCCTTTTTATAGACACCAGCGGCAAAAAACTCGATGATCCGCTCTTTGACATCGGAAAGTCCTGCATGATCCCGGTCAAGAACCTTTTCGGCCCGCTCTATATCAATATTATCTTCGGAATAAACTCCCCAGGGGAAAGAGGTCACCCAGTCCAAATAATTACGGGTTACCCCATATTCAGAAGAGCCGGTTTCCAATACAGACAGCTTTTCAATTTCCTCCTCAAAGCGCTTGGCTACGTGTTCGGGCGGGTCAAGTTCTGCAAACCGCTCCTTGAACTTATCCACATCAGAGGTCTTGTCATCTTTTTGAATGCCAAGTTCCTTCTGGATAGCCTTAAGCTGCTCTTTGAGAAAAAATTTACGTTTATTGTCATCTACTTTGGTGTTGATATCCTTCTGGATTTTTGTCTGCAGTTTAGCAATCTCAATCTCCTTTTGCAGAAGCATCATCACTTTTTTCATCCGGTCCAGAATGGATTCGGTTTCAAGGATATCCTGCAGAGCATCCCCGGAAGCTGTGGTAATGCCTGCGGCAAAATCGGTCAACGGCGAGGGCTGATCCGGTGAAAAGCGATTCAGATATTGCTTAAGCTCTTCAGAATACAAAGGATTCAAGGATAACAGCTGCTTGATATTTGAAATAATGGAGATGGCATAGGCTTTAACCTTATCCTCATCTTCCTCGGGTTCAGGGGGATATTCCACTTCCGCCACAAAAGGCGGTTTGTCAGACAAAAACTTCTTAATTTTAAATCGTTCAAGGCCCTGGGCAATGAACTGCAGATTACCCTCCACTTCCTGGGCATTGAGCATACGCACAACGCATCCGACTTCGGGGAAATCTTCTTTATATACATACTTTCCCTTGACTTCACTGAAATAGCACAACCCTAAAAGGCCCTGATTCTCCTTGGCGGACTTGGCCAAAGTCTCTTCCCAGCGCTTTTTACTGACAAATAAAGGCTGGACCTGTGCGGGCAGGTGGGGGCGTCCGGTTATGGGGACGAGATATAAAAATTTAGGCTTGGTGCTTTGGGTAATCAGTCCGCCTTTATTTTCATTTCCCTCTTCTTCCTCTGATACAATCTCGGGGGTAATGGGTCTGGAATCATCACTCATATGTTTACCTCTATCATGAATAGTTATTGCTTGTGGGTAAAGGCTTCAAAAACACATTCTATTAGTATAATCAGATTTTACGGTGTGACAATACTTTAAACTTACCTTGCAAAATGTAAGACAATACCTAATTTATTTTAAAAGTTTCAAAAAATATATTGATAAACTTATCAAGACACTTCATTATAAGAAATGCTAAATTTCAACCGGAGGAAAAATGAATGCCAAAATCACTAGACTTGTCCGAAAGCCTGGAAGACTATCTTGAAACCATACTTGAACTCCAGACAACCAATACGGTTGCCCGTTCAAAGGATATTGCCGAACGGCTCGACATAAAACGCGGATCCGTTACCGGGATGCTCAAAAAACTTGCAGCCCAGGAACTGATCAATTACGAACCTTACGGCTATGTGACCTTGACAACCAAAGGTGAAAAAATAGCTAAAGAGATTGAAAAGCGTCATATTATGTTAAAAGATTTTCTGATCCGTTTTATCGGGGTGGAAGAACAAAAGGCTGATGAAACTGCATGCCGCATGGAACATGCCATGGATACATCCACCTTTAAAAAGTTCCAGGCCTTTATCCAATCCATGGACGAAGGCGCCCCCCGGAAAGACAATTAGTCCGATTATCAATTTTTAAATTAAAGAATCAACCAGAAAAACAGCAGTTGCGGTCACCCCCTTCTGCTCTTTTCTGATCTGTCCTTTTCCGGCCCGGTTCTGCAAATATGAATGGATCACGGGTCGGATATCCTTGTCAGCTTTACCGGTCACTTTTGTAAAAAAAGAGACCTGGTTCTCGGTTTCAGTTTCCACAGAAACCATCTGATCCCATTCCACCACTTCAAAATAAATATCAGGATACAGCCCCATGGAAAACAACAGATTAATCTTATAAAGAATGCTTTGGGGTTTATCGTCCAAAGGATGTTTCATGATCATCTGCCACAAATCTTTGAATATTTCTGGCTGACGCCGGGCAGCCCAGCCCCGTATTGCACAACCCTTTGCCGCACATTGGATCATTTTTGAAAAGGCCTCTGGGGAAGCCACAGCCGGCGACATGAATGCCAAAACCAGATCAAAGGCCTTTTCCCAGCCTTTTTGCCGAATATCCAGCTGGTGCCAGTCCTGCTGGACAAGGGTAATTTTGCTGTTTAACGCTTTGGGGATATCCGCTTTGAATCGATCAAGCATACCCGAAGAAAAATCCATGGCCGTAACCAAAGCCCCTTCCTGGGCAAGGGCCAGGGCCATCATCCCGGTACCGCAGCCAATATCCAGAACACGCATCCCCTTAAACAGCAGCCCTTTTTCCCTAAGCGTTGCCAAAGCACGGGTTGTACGCCGGCTTTTAATTTCATTTTTATTGGTATTATAAGTCACCGAAGCTTTGTCCCAAAACTGTGCCGTTGAATACCCCTTATGCACGGCAAGTGTATCTTTGCCTGCCACATCATTGACCCAGGCGTCCATCCAAAACTGCTCGGTAAACATATTATCCATAATTTTTTCCTGCTAAAATCCATCTCTTTGTATATCCTGATCACCCTTTAAAAGCAGTGCCAATTCACGAAGCACAACATACAATGCCGGTACAAAAATCAGGGTCAACACCGTAGCGGCAACCAGACCAAAACTGATACTTACGGCCATGGGAATAAGAAATTTGGCCTGGAAGCTTGTTTCCGTTAAAAGCGGGGCAAGGCCGGCCACCGTAGTAAAAGAGGTCAAAATCACAGGGCGGAACCGGGTTTCACCGGACTTGAATACAGCCTCAAACACATCGGTCCCCTTAGCGACTTCAACGTTGATAAAATCGATGAGGATCAAAGAGTCGTTGACCACAACACCGGATAGCGCCACAATGCCGAAAATCGAAATCATAGTAATATCCAGACCCATTATAAGATGCCCGAATATTGCCCCAATGAGCCCAAAGGGGATAGCGGTCATAATGATCAAGGGCTGGCTGTAGGAGCGAAACTGACTTGCTAATAACAAAAAAATTATCATGGCTGCCACAATAAACCCTTTCACCAGGCTGTCCATGGATTCTTTGCTGCGTTTGGCCTGGCCTTCAAGGTCATAATCAACCCCAGGAAATCGCTTGATCATGTCAGGCAGAAAATTTTCACTTAAATCCTTTACAATATTCCTGGCATTGGCAACGTCCTCATCAAGGTCGGATGTCACCGTAATCACCCTGTGTCTATCCACACGCTTAATTGTGGCGTATCCCCTTTGGGTCTCAATGCGGGCTACCTGGTTCAAGGGGATCTCCCGGTTATCCTTTGTCCGGATACGAAGCCGGTCTATACTGGATTCGGTCTCCCGTTCCTGTTTGGAATACCGGACCATCACCTTGATATCATCTTTTCCCCGCTGAATTTTAAGGACTTCATCACCGTAATAGGCTTGTCTAAGCTGAGTGGCGATATCGGCCATAGTGACACCTAAAGTCTCAGCACCCGGCCGGATATAGACCTGTTTTTCCATCTTTCCGGGCCTGAAATCATCGGTGATATCAAACGTGCCCGGATAAGATGAAATTTCGTCTTTAAGTGCCTGTGCTGCCGCTGCCATCTGTGAAAGCTCACTGCCGTGCAGACGAATCTCAATGGGATTTCCCCCGGGGCCTCCACCGATGACTGAAAATGTAGATTGCTCTGCCCCAAGAATGTTACCGGTGAATTCCCGCCATTTGGTCACCACTTCCGAAGCAAGAATCTCCGGACGCTTTGCAGCCGGTACAATCTCAATCCAGGCGATGCCGCAATGTCCGCCGGACACCCCCTCTTTCCAATCCCGGCGTGGTATAACGCCCACTAAAGAGAATGTATTTACAACAATATCGTTATTATCCTCAACCCGGTCCCTGAAATAATCGTTGAGCATAAAAGCCCCGGTCTCAATCTGCTTAATGGTGTTCTGGGTGGTGCTGAAGGGTGTGCCCAAAGGATACACAATTTCCGAAAGCATCCAGTCGGAATCGGTTTTCGGAAAAAAATTATACGGTACATGCCCGCCGGCAATCAGTCCGATACTTATAATCAGGCAACCTACGCCCAATACCAGGGTAAAATATCTGTTTTTAATACAATAACGCAATAACGGAAGATAATACCCATAAATGACGCGGTTCAACCCTTTTTCCATCCGGTTTCTCGAAATACCATGAATATAGGCGATATCTGTCTTGATCCAGTGAACCCAGAAAAACAGTATTTTGTAAATTCTTGATTGGCTTTCTCCTGCAGGTGGGTGAGACAACGTGCCTTCCAGATGGGCGGGAAGGATAAAAAAAGCTTCCAGAAGAGAGATAAAAAGAATGCAGATCACAGACTGGGGCATGACAGCGATGAACTTCCCCATGATGCCGGTGATGAACATTAACGGCGTAAAGGCCACAATCGTCGTGGCTACGGCCATGACCACAGGCCCGCCCACCTGTTCCATGGCCGCCATCACGGCCTGCTTGGGTGTTTTGCCCGCAGCGTAATGGGTATACACATTTTCCCCCACAATAATGGCATCGTCCACAAGGATACCCAGGGTCATGATAAAACCGAACAAAGAGAGCATATTTACTGACGCACCAATGTATTCCAGAAAGAGAAACGCCCCCATAAAGGTAATGGGAATACCTGATGCCACCCAGAAAGCAAGGCCTAAATCCAGGAACAGGGCCAGCACGACAAATACCAGAAGGATGCCCTGGATGCCGTTTTTCAGCAAAAGGTCGATTCGCTCCTGAACCATATCCGCTATATTGTACCAATGCCCAAGACGGATGCCTTTGGGCAGATCGTCCCGAACATTATCAATGTAGGAAAGCACCCGGTTTGAAATGGCAATGGTGTCCTGGGAACTGGTTCGCTTCACCACCACCATGGCTGCCGGCTGACCGTTGAACCGGGATTGAAGATCCTTGTCTTCAAACCCGTCAACCACCCGGGCCACATCTCCGAGGCGCACCACCGTGCCGTCAGCTCGTGTCACCAGCGGAATCTGTTCATACTCGGCACCGGTGTACCGTTTACCTTTGGCCCTAACTAAAAATTCGCCACCGGGGGTTTTAATCAGTCCGCCGGGCAATTCAAGGCTCCCCGTCCCCACGGCACGCACAACATCGTCAAAGGAGAGGGAAAATTTACGCAGATTTTCTTCGGAAATCTCCACTGAAATTTCATACTCCCGAACGCCCATGAGTTCGGCCATGGAAATTTCTTCAAACTCCACCAGATCATCCCTGATTTTATCGGCTGTTTGTTTAAGAATTCGTTCTCCCACCTCGCCGTAAACAGCCACATAAATGGCCGGCTCATTGTTTTTGATCTCAATCACCACAGGATCTTCGGCCTCGGTGGGGAAAGAGTCAATCAGGTCGATCTCCGTTCTGACTTCGTTGAGCTTATCAGTGATATCCGTGCCGGCATCAAGTTCAAGCGTCACCGCAGCATGGCCTTCAACCGCAGTAGAATACATGTTTTTTACATTTTCAATGCTCTTGAGCTGCTCTTCGATTTTGATACAGATGCCCTCTTCCACATCCTCGGGGGAGGCACCCGGGTAAACTACGGAAATACTGATCATATCCAAAGAGAACTGAGGAAACATCTCCCGTTTCATGTTCATGGCCGTGAACATCCCTGCCACAATAAGAAACACCATGACCAGGTTCACCGTAACACGGTGTTCTACTGACCATTTACCAAGGGCTTTCATTATTTATCTCCACCCTTTTCAACGAAGATGGGCATACCGTCCACAGCCCCGGGTAAGGGAGATTCAATGATCAGGTCTCCCGGCGACAGACCCCCAGTGATATAGACATTTTCTTCAAACCGCCGGATCACCTTGACCTTGGTGATCACAAGATGACCTTCCCGGGCCAGATAGAGAGTATCCGGGGAGCGCATGAGGGTTCGCGGAACCTTAAACACATCGCCTTTTTGTTCGCCTTTAACACGGCATTTGACAAAGACACCGGGCCTGAGCAGCAGCAAAGGATCTTTGACGTCAACGGAACCGATTTCAACGGTCATGGGCATGGTGCGGGTTTTTTCATCTACGGCGGCCTTAATTCTGACCACATGCCCCGGCCATACCGGAGAGTGTCCGCCTTCCAGATTGGCGATGGTTAAAAGCACTTGGGGCCGCCCCCCGTTTTCAAATACGGATCCCAGCCATTGAAGGTCTTCAAGTGGAATACGGATATCAACATCCAGGGCATCTTTTTCATATATAACGCCAAGCACCTGCCCCGGATTTACATATTCCCCCACCTGCACCTGTTTTGTCATCACAAACCCATCAAAATCTGCTTTAATTTCAGATTTTTCAAGCGTGAGACGCGCCTGTTCAAGGGCAGCCTGGGCTGAAGCCAAAACTGATCTTTTCAATGCCATGCGTGAGGGGACAAGTTCCTGGGCATTGATGATCGTCTGCAACTGATTTTTCGCAGACAAATACTGCTGCTCCGCCTTATCCAGACTGGTTTTGGATGCAAATTGGTTTTTGGCCAACGCCCTGATCCGCTCGAGTTCCTTGGACGCCAATTTCATATTGGAGCGGGCAAGTTCGGCATCTGCTTTTAAATTTTGGGTATCCTGTTTAAGCAGGCGAATGTCAGCCCGTGCCTGGTCCACTTGGACCCGGGCGCTTTTTTCATTCAGGACAAGGGTGCGCTGGTCTATGCGCAAAAGGACTTCACCTTTAGTAATCTGCGCACCCTCCCGGAAATCAGGGAGGATATAATCAATCCGCCCTGCAATCTCCATGGTCAATTTTACACTGTTTCGGGGCTCAACCGTGCCAAAGGCCTCAACGGTCATATCAGAACTGCCCGATACTGCAGGAACACATAACACCGTTGGCGGCGTGTGCGTCATTTCCTTTTTTTGGGGTTTATCTCTGGAAACAAACAGCCAAAACGCCAAGCCGGCTGCAACCAACAGAACCACAGCCACACGCATTAGTCTAAATAAAAAAGACGGCATAGGTATTTTCCTCTGATTAAACACCGGTGTCGTTATCCAAGGGTCCCCCCTCCTAAATCGACAGGTAGTTACGGAATATGTTTTTCTCCAAGGGAGACTTGAAGAAATCAATTTGATCTTCGGAATACTGCACACTGCGTTTTAAACTTCGGCAGACGTGCAACATCTAAGTTACAGGCAGTAAGTGTTTGAACAGCAATCTGCCAACCGGCAGAATTTGCCGACTCCCAGTTGATCTTAAAAAAAATTATCCCGCCTGGCTACTCTTTTTTTAAGATGCTTCTTTTGAGCGGGTAGTTGCTTTGGCCTCAGATTGGCCGGCGGACTTGACTTCAGAAGCAGTGTGGTTTTCTTCAGATGCGCCGGCACGTTTGGATGCAGCCTTTTTGGGACCTGTTTTGCCCCGGGTTTTGGCAGCTGTAGACGAAGCACTCTTTTTCCGCTCTGCCTTGGCTTTAGGGGAGCCCCCCCGTAAAATGGGCATTACCTCCTCACGTTTTTCAGCAAACAAAAGGGAAATTTCTTCTTTACGGGTTTCATCTAGAACGATATTAGAATTTTCAAGAAAATTAAATAAATTGTCAGCAATATCTAGCATCTTGTCATAAGCGTCTGCCTCTTTTTTTGTCGCGAATGTCATTTTTTCATCTCCATCCCTGACAACAATATATTGGACAATTACAGGCATTTTTTCTCCTTGAGAATATAATTCTTTAACAAAGGAAAGCGTTTTATCTATACTACTTTATATGAAACTTTCTGTAAACCACAGAGATATTTCAATATTCGTTGTGAGCCGAACCACGGTCAAAGACCAAAGACGATCCGTGACCGTTTATATAAAAAAAACAGAACTGGGTAAAGGTCTTTTAGTTTTGCCGCGGCAATTGCATACAAACTGATACAACCTTCTATCCATAAACGCTCAACGCAAATTTTAAATGCGGTATAAACTAAAAAAGCCTTCAGCGCATAAACGCCAAAAGCCTTTAAATTCGGTGGTGGGCCATCAAGGGATCGAACCTTGGACCTACTGATTAAGAGTCAGTTGCTCTACCAATTGAGCTAATGGCCCATCAAATTAACGCCGAACAATATCTAAAACCGGCGTTATTGTCAATGATTTTTTTGCTTGCATGCTTCTCCGAATCATTTCTTGCTAAGGATTTCGGGTTTTATTTCTTTGAAAACTTCATGCTCAGCCCGTAACGATCCATTTTGTTATATAAGGACCGTCGAGAAATGCCCAGAATTTCACTGGTCCTGGACCTGTTTCCCCCGGTGTGGTCAAGGGTTCGGATAATCAACTCTTTTTCTACCTGGGCCAATGTCATGCCCACCCGGATAGTCATACGGGTCTCCCGGTCTTGGTTCCGGCTGACCCGGTCCGGCAGGTTGCCGGTTCTGAGTACATCCTCCGTCGCGGAAATAACAGCGCGCTGGATGGCGTTTTTTAATTCCCTGACATTGCCCGGCCAGGGATACGCCTCAACACAATTAATAAAGTCCGAAGACATACCTCGGATATTTTTTTTAAAATCATCACAGGCCTGTTTGATAAAATGACTCACCAGAAGAGGAATGTCGCCATTGCGATCACGTAGGGGCGGCATTTCAATACTCAAGACGTCCAGCCTGTAATACAAGTCTTCTCTGAAGTTTCCCATCCGGACCTCATCTTCAAGGTCTGCATTGGTGGCGGCAATAACCCGGGCATTGGCGTTTTGGCTTTCCTGACTGCCGATCCTTGAAAATTCATTGGTCTCTAAAAGCCTGAGCAGACTGACCTGCATCTTTTGATCAATGGTGCCTATCTCATCCAGGAATACAGTGCCACCTTCGGCTTGCTCAAAACACCCTTTTCTCAATTTAGAGGCACCGGTAAAGGCACCGGCCACATGCCCGAACAACTCACTGGCCACCAGATCCTGGGGCAAAGAGGCGATATGAACCGGAATGCATGGGGCATTTGCCCTGCTGCTTAGCTCATGGATAGCCTGAGCTACCAATTCTTTACCCGTACCGGTTTCACCTGAAATCAGGACAGGGATATCTGTGGCTGCGGCCTGGCGAATCTGTCGGTAGGTCTTCTGCATCACCGAAGATCTGCCAACCATACGTTCAAAGGTGGTTTTCTCAGTCTCGGCCTTTAAAAGCATATTGGGGCCCAATTGGGGTTTGGCCTGAATGGCTGACTCGATAAGCAGTTTGAGTTCTTCGTTGCTGATGGGCAGCGTTGAATAATGATACGCCCCGGCCCGGAGCCCAAGATTAGCAAACTTTAAAGCGCCTGGTGGCGTAAACAGCAAAATCTGGGTTTGAGGACATTTGGCTGAAATTAATTCCAGAATATCCAAGGCGTCTGACGGCTGATTCCTGGCCATGGATCCTGAAAAAAGCATCAGATCGAACCGTTCTTTTTCAAACCGGTCTACGACTGTCTCAAGACTTCTTTCAAAGGCAATGGTGACCTGGTCTTCGTTAAATACTTCTTTGACCTGATCCGCAAGCAGCTTGCCTTTGTCCACACAAAGAACGCTGATGGGATCGTCTAAGCTATCCATAAGCGTTTAACACTTTTGCCAAGGCTATCCGGATGATGAGATACCAACTACATGTAAATAATTTACACATTGACTTCCATTCCTTCCCGGCCAAATACGACCGAACCCTCCTGACCTACCATTAATAAACCGACATTGCAATGATACAAAAATATTACAAAAAACTCCTTGTTTCCTCTATAAAAAACAAATATTAGACTTAGATAAGCCATGTGTAAAATTTACACATTTATTTAAAAACACAAAAGCAGATGGACACATACTAGTATCCATCTGCCTTGATGATTTTTAAAGTGGATGGGCCTACATTTTCACCATAATGTGCCGTACAACTGTATAGTCTTCGAGTCCATACATTGAAAGGTCCTTACCATATCCGGACATTTTAAATCCCCCATGGGGCATCTCGGACGCGTACATAAAATATGTATTAATCCATGTCACACCATATTGGAGCATAGAGGAGACTTTGTGTGCTCTTTCAATATCCTTGGTCCAGATAGAGGATGCCAACCCATACTTGCAATCATTAGCCCATTCAATGGCCTGATCGGCATCGCTGAAACGGGTAACGGAAACCACCGGCCCAAAAATTTCCTCTTGAACCACTTCATCATCCTGACGGGCATCGGCGATGAGGGTGGGCTCATAAAAATATCCGCGATCAATCTTATTACCGCCGGCAACGACATTCAGGTGTTGAACTTTCTTAGCACGCTCAACAAATCCGCTGACAATTTCCCGTTGCTCGGCAGAAATCAATGGTCCGATATCATTGACATTAATACTTTTAACGGCCACAGTCAGTTTTTCAACCACTTCCTGGTAGATATTATCCTGAACATACAAACGACAGGCTGCTGTACAATCCTGACCTGCGTTGTAATATCCCCACAATTTCATATTTTCCACCAGATCATCAACATCACAATCATCAAATGCGATGACCGGAGCCTTGCCCCCTAACTCCAGATGTGTACGCTTTACATTGGATGTTGCAGAGGTCAGTACTTGTTTGCCGGTATTGACGGAACCTGTGACAGACACCATCTGGATTTTTTCATGTTCGGCAATGTGTTTTCCGACAACACTGCCCTTGCCCGTTACAATATTAAGCACACCGGCAGGAAACAACTCTTTAATATCTTCAACCAAGGCAAGCATAGTCAGCGGTGTGCATTCGGACGGCTTGAAGACCACCGTATTTCCGGCTGCCAGGGCCGGGGCAATTTTCCAGGCCGCCATCATTAAAGGATAATTCCAGGGGGCGATCTGCCCCACGACACCCACCGGATCCCTGCGAATCATACTGGTAAAGCCTTCAAGATACTCACCTGTAGCACTGCCGGACATGCAGCGACTGGCTCCTGCAAAAAAACGGAAATGATCGGAAATGCAAGGCATTTCGTCTTCAAGCATCCGCTGATAGGGTTTACCGCAGTTAAGGGATTCAAGTTGAGCCAAAGCTTCTGCTTTTTCATCAATGCGATCAGCAAATTTATACAAAACAGCTGCCCTGTCAGCAAAAGACTTTCTTTTCCAAGCCGGAAACGCTGCAGTGGCCGCCTCCACCGCCAGATCGACCTGGGCTGTGGTCGCACACGGCACATCTGCTATAAATTCGTTATTCTCAGGACTGAAAAGAGAGGTCTTTTCGGCCTCTCCATCCACGATTTTTCCGTTTATTAAAAGATGGATATCTATTTTCCCCATCACTTGTTCTCCTTAGTTCTTTCGTCCATTGTCGCGATAATACTGGCTTTTAAAATATCAACAATTTGATCAATGCCTGCCTTATCGATAATTAAGGGCGGAGATAGTATGCATAAATTCTCATAGGGCCGGACAATGAGGCCTTTTTCCTGACAAAATGCGTCCACTCTTTGAGCAACAGCAATGTTTTCGTCCTCATCATCCGACACCACACACTCCACACACGCCATCAAACAAACACCTCTAACATCACCAACAATGGAAAATGCCTTAAGCTCTTCCAGGCGTTTTATGAAATATGGACCCACTTCCCGGACATGCTCATTGATGTTATCCCGTTCCATGATTTCAAGATACTTCAAGGCAGCTGCACACGCCACCGGATGCCCGGAATAGGTAAAACCGTTTGTGTAATATGAATTCTCTCTTGCAGACTCTCCGCTGATACGCCCCAGCAACTTTTCGGATATGATGGCAGCGCCCAATGGCTGATAACCAGAAGAGATGCCTTTGGCCACAGTGATGATATCCGGAACAATATCGAAAACCTCTTCAGAGGCAAAATAGTGTCCCAGTCGTCCGAATGCCGTAACCACTTCATCTGAGATATACAGAACGTCATATTTTCTGCAGACTTCCAAAGTTCTTTTATGATACCCGGGCGGCGGAACAATCACACCGCCTGATCCCATGACAGGTTCAGCAATAAAACATGCGACTTTGTCCGGTCCAAGTTCTAAAATCTTTTCTTCGAGTTCACGAACACGAAGATCGCAGAAATCTTCAACACTCATGCCTGGGTCCCTTTTAAACGGATTGGGATCCGGGATGGAATGGACAATATCAGTGATGTAATTAAAATAGCTTCTATCGCACCTTTTACCGTTAAGCGAAGCAGTTAAATAGGTACTGCCGTGATAGGCATTTTCACGATAAATAATATGTTTTTTTTCAGGCTGATCCAAACAATTAAAATAGTAATGGACAAACCGGATTGCCGATTCTACAGCGGTGGACCCGCTGGTTGTAAACTGGAAATAATTGAGATCGCCTGGTGTCAACAAACTCAACTTTTGTGCAAGCTCAATGGATGGCGGACTTGCCATGGCCCCAAAGGGTGTATAATATACCAGGCGGACACACTGGTCGGCAATGGCATCTGCCATCTCCTTGTTTCCATATCCCAAATTCACACACCACATGCCGGAAATCGAATCAATGAATTTATTGCCCTCATTGTCAAACACATGAATTCCCTTACCCGATTCAATAACCATTGACCGGGCATCACTGCCTAAATCCGACCATGGGTGAATAATGTGCTTTTTATCTATTTCTGCAAGCGTTGCCTCTTCAGTTGCACAATCTATAACTTCTGCTTGTAAATTCATAATCGCCTTTTATACGAGTAAATTTTCCGATACCTGGCCCCGCATACAATGATTGGACATCATGGATGATGCATATCCACCGGCATTGATAAAAACAAGGGGATCACCCTCTTTAATCTGATCCGGCATGGGAAAGTTATCTTTCCATACATCCAGGGATTCATTGATATTGCCCACAATCGTTACAGGTTTCATCTCATCCGTTTGTAGCGTGGTAACAACAGGCTCGCAGGGTAACCCATAAAATGTCGGTTCAATGGCCAAATTAAATCCGCCATTCACACCGACAAAATCAGTATTGCGCTTCTTTTCGACCGTATTGACTTCCAAAACCAGAATACCACTGTCCTTGGCAATATAATCCCCGGGTTCAACACAAACGATGACGCCCTTGCCGCCGAAATGTGATTTGATAACCGATGCCCAGGCATCCAGATCCAATTGCGCGTCATCAATATCGTGAGGGACACCTAGACCGCCGCCAAGATTAACGAATGTCAGGTCTTTAACTTTATCTAAAAACCAGTGCGTTGCATCTAAAATCTCGCTGAACAAGGAGAGCTGATTATTCAGATACCCACATCCGGTATGAAAATGGATGGTATCCACAGTAAAATTATTTTTTTCAGCAAGCCGCAAGGCTTCATCAAACTGTTCCCTGTAGATGCCGAACTTGGTGGTCTTATCACCGCTGTATTTCAGGGTTTCATTATCTCTGTAGCCAATCCCCATTGCCGGATTAACACGGATACCGATTCTCCGATGAGAACAGAACTTGGCCAATCGGCGGATTGTGCTCAAAGAATCGCAGTTTAAAGCTACATCCGGATTATCAGCCAAAAGCTTGAGCTCATCATCCGTCATGGAGTTGGCCGTATATGAAATCTCATTGCAGTTGAAACCGCAGGAAAACGCATGAAGCAACTCTTTGGGCGAACAGACATCCACACCACATGTTGCCCCGTTTTTGATATGCGTCAGCACGGGGGCAAACCGGTTGGCTTTTATTGCATAAAAAATTTTATGGGCGTCCAGTTGGTCCAATGCTTTATGGATCCGCCCGATATTTTGTAACATGCGCTTTCCACTATAAAAGAAAGCTGGTGTGCCGGTTGTACTGATTAAATCAGTCACTGATTTTCCGGCAAAATACAACGTTCCGTTTTGGTAACACAAATCCTGCCTTTCCCACCACAAACCATTGTTTTGTGGCTTCATCCACACTTCCTTTCCAGCTCGCGAAGATATTGCTGTCCTTCTTGGTTAATTGATTCTTTTCGCCCGGTCACCCATTTGCGGCAATTGATTGCACCGCATGAGCAAGGAAATTGCTTAAATAGCTTGTCCTCTGTCTGAGCATAATCCATTGTCAGGGCTTCGCCTTTTTCAATGTCCTGCAAGGCCCAGACTTCAAGCTTGTTCATATCCAGTGAGACAAGTGGATCGCATGAATGCAATAAAAGCCCTGTAAAATGGGGATCATAAAGATGAAGAAAAGGACTGATCTGAAGAGTGTGCTGGAGGACATACGGCACGGTAATCCCAGCCATTCTTGCCACCATTTCACCTTTTTTAAAACTGCGCTTGACATAAATGCCGGCACCTGTTGTTTCAAAATGATTAACTTTAAAATCTTCGTGACTTGGATAATTTCGCCCTGCTTCAAGCTCGTACTCATTGGGGTAAATCATAAACGCCTCTCATTTATATTTTAAACATATATTATTTTTATAGTTTTGACGCTTTATCAGCGCCACATAGATTGAGATCAATAGAGACCGCGGTCGTTAAGAACTAAAATACAAAGCCTTATACATTGCCATTTTCATACCAGACAAACATAAAAACATCTAACATGCTGATTTAATAGATATCTTGACTATAAATATTACAATTTTGAAATATTTATTTGAGGAAAATTACTCTAAATGTATATTTCTTATACAATTTATCACATATGACACATGCAAATGTAAAATATTGACACAATGCATTGTACACGCCAATTCTTCCCAGCCGAATCACCACACAATATTAAATTATAATTTCAAAATCTTAGAACGGTTATTAGAATTAATTATCCAACATCAATACACGCCTCCAATTGTATACTTTTTGCACACCCTACACTTAAAATATCGAAATGCATGCGCCAAAAGGACAGTTCTCTACACAACTAAGACACTCAATACACTTATCTCTGTGAAAATCGATAACTCTTGATCTTTCATCCCTCACATAAAGCGCACCGGTAGGACAATGCGGCACACAATTACCACATCCAACACACCTGTCTTGATCCCACAAAAGGCTGTTCATGGTCAGATTAACGTCAACATTCAAGGATGCTATAAATGCCAGACCGTCTTCGATCAGAGCCTCTTCGCCCTTAATATCTATGGCGATGTAACCCTCTTTATTCGGTGTAACCCTGGCTCTGTATATATTTATTTCAAGATCAAATTCTTTGACGAGCTTGGTAATGATCGGCTGCCCGGCATTGAATTTAGGAAAGTTCAATATAACTCGTTTGGTGACCTGTTCTGCTGTATTCATCTTTTTTCTCCCTGAGCCCTTATATCAAGCGGGGTCATTCCCTGGTTAACAGGCAGTTTCTTGAAAGGCTTACTCAACAAAAACTCCCCATTTTGAATTTCTTCCTTAAGAAGTTCAGATATTTTAAGTGCTTTAGAATAGGAAGACATGGACCCTGCCGCCACGGTCTTGCCATCCAACTCAACTTCTCCTTTTCTCAAATCAGCGTAGGAGACTCTGCCCACAATATCGCCACCCCTTTCGGGGTATGTTGAGGAATAGTCTATTACTTCAGCAAAAATTTCACTGTCGCGCACCGTGCAACACCGAAGGATCTCTTTATCCAATATGGGTATAGGAATACCAACACCCAAGGCCAGTGAGGTGCCGTAGCCTTTTAAACTGACCCCGCGGACAAATTCACTATCCATCTCCTTCATGTTTCCAGTCAGTGCGAGAGTTCCGGCGCCTTCCATAGGAACATCGTTGTCACCCCGAAGGCAGTCAGACGCATGCTGGGTACCTTCGGCATAAACATGACCATGGGCACCTGCAAGCCAGACACTGGTTCCAACGCCAATTGTTCTATACAAAGGGTCATTAAGCAAAGGAGAGAGCTGCCCAGCCGAAGAATAGGTGAAATTTTTCATGTTCGGCTTTAATTCACCCAGATAGGTGTAAATGGTTTTATCAGAACAATTAACCGCAACATTATAATTCTGGTAACAATTTCTCGGGTTGGTCATAATAGCTTGGTTAAGATCGTCAATTGTGAAATATGTCCTGATCTCTTTTAGCGGATACTCATCGGTGCCGTATGAAAGGGCAAATAACTGAACTTCTTCTCCGGCCACAAGTTTTTCGATCACATGCCCGCCGCCGTATCGAAAATCCCCCGGATAGTACATATTGGCAGGATCATTATGCCTTAATTGTGTCGCACCAAGATATGCGTCCACCGCGGCGATACCGGCATAAGCCATAACATCATCAATCCAGACTTCACTCATCCGCATCTTTGGTTTGGTATGGCCAAAATTCAGAAAACACCCAGAAGAACACATGGTGCCAAAGGTTGCCGTTGTGACAACATCAACTTCTGTTGCAGCTTTATCCAGGCCTTCCTGGTCTACATAATCTATAATTTCATCGGCCGTAAGGACGACTGCCTCTCCTGATTCTATCCTGCTGTTGATCTCTTCGTATGTTTTCATGTTTTTTTTTGGCAGGACCCCACTATATTATTTATTTTAAGGGGGCAGAGGAATGCTTGGTTACCGTTAATCTTGCTCATGGCCTAACTCCTGTTAATGATTCTATATCATCCATACAACAACTCAACACCGGCACAGCCTAACAAAAACCAGCGTATTCAATTGACACACAAAACCTTCGCACAATGCCATATCCATGCCAAATAATTCATTCGAATATTCAATCAACTGATTTTATGAAACAATCAATTTATTTTATAGAACTGCTACAATTCTGTTGAGAAAGGATCCTGTGTGTATTCCCATACAACAAATCGCAAGTGTGTGTTTTTTACACAGGTTGTTACAAACAACTCCATTAATTGTGAAATATAAACACAACATGTTTTAATTTTTCATCCACACAAAATAACAATTTTGAAGAAAAGCAATTGAATATTATTAATTTAAACAGGAATACTCGCCTTGAAAATAGACAGATACGCACATTAAACATTGTGCATTTTTTACACATTACATATTGCGAAACAAACGATTTACACTATAGGAAATGCCATCTGACCCCCAACCCTATTCGGCCGCCTGCTTATGTTCTGGTCGCTATGTTTGCAGATAATCCTGATCAACTCAACAGGCCTTATTCGTTATGCTCAACGGTGATTTCTTAAAAAAGGAATTGAGCATGTACACCTTGAAAAATTTCTGCTTTCACTATGACGTTAGTGACACATTCTCTTATATTCATCCATCCAAAAAGTATCCGGACATTGTTATTACTTGTGGTGATGCAAAATTTGAAGATAACGAGTTTGACACCCTGATAAATCCCGTTGTTATTATGGAAATTCTTTCAGATTCAACAGAACTTTTTGACAGAACGAAAAAATTTTTTCATTATCGAAAAATCCCCACGCTTCAAGAATATATCCTTATTTCTCAACATGAATGTTGGGTTGAGAAGTACACACGCCAAAACGATATATGGAAATATCAGTCATACGAGGGGATAGACCAGATGCTGACGATTGAATCCACTGATTGCGAACTACCTTTAGCTGAAATTTATTTGAATGTAGAATGTAAAAAAAGGATATAATGCGTATTAATCCATTCTGACAACCAGCCCTTCTCCTTTGAATCCAAATCTGTGAAAATGCCCCAAGGGGCTTGATACATATTCTCCCATGATGTGCAGGGCAATATAAAATGATCCCGGATCGAACAACCGTTTTCCCTGGGGATCGGCCATCCGCCACCGATTGTCGTGAAGGACTTCTGCCCAGTTGTGAAAATTTGCGGGTTTAAGCACGGTATTCTGCCGGCAGACATATCCGCCGATGCCCCTGGCCGGAATACCATTGGCCCGGCACAGGGCGATAAACAGGTACATGAACTCGGTGCAGTCTCCCGTGCCTTGCCCCAGGGCCGACAAGGCGCCCCGGTCCCGGCTGGTATAACCGCCGTACTTTATTTTTTTTGACGCCCATTCATAGGTTGCCCGGATGGTGGATAGTTCCTCGGATTGTTTCAGGGGGACTGCGGCTTTCCGAATCAGGGCATGGCCGGATTCGATAAAGGTTTCCGGCTTAAGGTACAGGGCGTTGTCCAGGCCGGGAACCGCGGGATGAGGTAGATCGGACAGACCCAATGTCGCACTGATGGCAACAATTTTTGATCCATAAGGCGGGATCCGATCAAATTGGAAACTAAGGATCTGGTTTCCGGCATCATCCGCCACAAGCATATACGGGTGGGATGATATGATCTTTCTACACTGCTGGTGCGCGGTCTGCCTGACCGGCCCCCATGTCCAAAATTCTGCATTCCTGACGGGTTTTGGGGTTTTGTTTTCCAGGGTAAAGGACCAGGAAATCTTCCGGTCAATGGGAAAGCCTTTCAGATCTATGTCCGGGTTAACCGTAATAACCCCTCTATCGGTCATCCCCTGTCCACGAAAAGTACCGGTAGGTTGGGTTGAGGAACGAAACCCAACACCGATAAGTTGTTGGGTTTCACTTCGTTCAACCCAACCTACGCTGTGCCCAATGTTATGCCCAAACCCAAAAGAGAAGAAGCCCAGGAAAAGAATAGTGCAAGAGACCAGGACCGCCACCCATGTACCGGCTATACCTTTGAGCCAAATCGTTATTTCATCCACAAGTGTTGCACTTTCTTGTGCCCACCTGTTTTTTATCCCGGTTGCGGATCAATGCCTGATTTTCAAGAAACTTTTTATAGCCGGTCATCCCGCCCTCAAGAAAAAACAAGACAGGCACACGGGACAAGGCTTTATTAATTTCTCGATACCCTGTGCCTTCTGTATTAAAAATCATCAATAGCCTGGATGAACTGCCTTTTCCGGATTCCAGAAGTTCACTAATCCTGTCAGAAAAGTCATCCCGGTTGTCCAAATAGGGAACATGCACCGCACCTGTCAAGGGTGTTCCTGCGTTTTGGGTTTGCGCTTTTGACACATCCACGATGATCCATCGTTTGCTTTTCTGCTCGCTGAACCAAGCCCGGGCCGGCATCAGGTTCACGTTTGCGAGTTCAAACACATCGCCGTCAATGCGCCCCCCGCTTCTATGCCAGGCATTAAGCCCGCCATGGAGGATGGAAACCGTATAGCCTTTTTCTTTCAGGTTTCTGCATTCCTTGATGAGAAGGGTATTCTGATATCCCTCATTCAACAACACAACGGCACCTGTTTGAAAAATACGCTTTGTTTTCACGGCGTACAGGGGCAAGTTAATCGAGCCGGGAATTCTATATTTTTCAAATGCACTTGCATGCCGGATGTCAATTAAAAAAGGCTTGGGGCCGGACTGGATTTGCTTTTTAACCTGTGCTGCAGACACAAAATAATCCCGACCTTCCCCGGCCAATCCTTGGACAGCAATCAGAAAAACCATTAACATGCAAACCCAAAAAATTCTCATCATCAATTCCGTCTTTAACTTCGATCATCATTTTATCCAGATCGCCATTATAAAGGCGGCCTGGAATCGGCATTCACCGGACTGGTACCCCCATCCACTTCGTCCCCGTCACTATACCCGTCACCATCAGTATCCCAATTAAAGGGATCAGTGACCGTCTCCCCTTCGATCTCCTCATGATTCAGCAGACCGTCGCCGTCGGCATCCCCGTCGGCGGCAAATGTGGAGAACTGCCAGACCGGCCCATTCGTACGGGCCAGAGACCTATCTTTTGAAATGATCTGCCAGAAATAGGTCGTGTCATAATCCAGCAGTCCAGGATAATACTCTTTTTCGTCAGTGGTCAGGACCCGTGCAAGGTTGTCCGCTTCCAATCCGAACAGAACGTCATACATGGGGAAATCACCCTCATCCGGATCTCCGCCGGTCCAGGACAGGAGCTGGTCCACGGAAACATTTACCGCCCCGTCAGCCGGATCAGGATTGAAGGGCCTGAGCGGCGGATAATTCTGTCCCTGGAAAAGAGCGCCATAGTTCCTCGAAAAGGTTGCAAGGTCCATATGGTCAATCAGATCGTCCCGGTTCGAATCAGCCCCCGGCAGATAGTTGCCATCCCCCAGGCGGCTGTCCATTGCGCCTATCATTTGAACCAGATCCCAGCCATCCACATCATCATCCACATCAAAATCACCAAAAATCCGGTGGTCTTCCACAGGATTCGACCCATTTAAAAATTCATCCAGGTCTGAGATCCCGTCGCCGTCATAATCGCCTGTGCCGTCCCGGTCCAGGTTGCCGAAATAGAGCAGCTCCCAGGCATCGGCCATGCCGTCGTTGTCGCTGTCCACATCATCCACAATGGTGAGGGTTGCTGTGCGTGATGCCGTGTTTTCCCCGTCCGTTGCAGTAAACGTCAGGGTGTAAACCCCGGCCTGGCCCTGACCCGGTGTCCACTCAAACAAAGCTGATCCGTCCCCGTTGTCTGTCAGGGCCGCGCCGGCCGGAAGGGGCGCAACGGACAGGGAAGGAATGGTGCCGTCCGGATCCGACGCCTGAATCAAAAATCCCACATACCGCTCCACAGCCCCGGCCCGGTCCGGGATAAACTGCATCACCGGGGCGTGCTCAGGCAAAGGAAAGTCAAAGGAGACCGTGTAGGCTCCCGACGTGTCGGCATCAAAAATATGGATAAAATACTCCCAGTTGTTGTCCTCGTCCCTGGATTTGGACAGCCAACAGTTTTCGGATTTGATGATTTTCCCGTCGGACCGAACTACCTCTGCAATGATCTTCTGCCCGTTTTCCGGATCAGGCAGCCGGGTATAGGCAAATCCGGTGGTTGCCGGAAAAGTGATTGAATAGGCGTCAGCGTCTGCTGATTGGATTGATGCCTGGGCATCATCATAATCCGTCACCACGGTATCCTGGTTTTCAGACTCAAACACCCTGACAACCGTACCATCCCTGGCCAGAAAGTCGTCAATCTCGTCGCTGCCGGGCAGGTCCACCCGGACATCTTTGATCAACTCATGGGGATTGACGCTCTCCATCACTGAGGTCAACTCACCCCCCAATTCATCGGAATGGGTAAAATCAGCACTAAAATCCTTGAATTCACCATACAGGGAACAGACCATAATCCATTTAACCGTTTGCGCCGTACCGGATTCCAGGTCCCCGAAATCGACCCTCAAATCGTCATCACCCTCTTCTCCGTTGAGTTCCGCACCAATGATATTGAAACTTATCAGCAGTCCCAACTTATTTTCCGTGATTTTGGGCTGAGCAGAAACGATGGACAGACTTCTGGCTGTGCCTTCCCCATTATTGGCAATTCTCAAGCCAAACGGAAAGGGAACTTCCGGTTCAATTTCAGACGTCAAGGGATCATCGCCGTAAACATATCTGGGCAGGAAATAGTCCAAAGTCAGTTCAGGCATGGGTTTGACATAGATGTAATCAGGCATCACGTCAATGGTCTGTTCCTGGCCGGCCATGGTGTAACTCAAGGTGGCGCCCACGTAGTAAAGCGTGCCTTCAGTAACGCCGTTGGAGGAATCGGGCGCCGGAATAATCAACCAGGTGATGTTTGCTGAAGAGGATGGAGATACCAGCCCGTTACCGTCCATATCATCAATGCCGCTCATGCTGTCCAGGCGAATATAGAAAAGCGCTTCCGTGTTGTCCGGGTCGGATGAGGCCGACACAGGATTGCCGGCCTCATCCGAAAAATTGACCTGCACGGCCACATCCTCTATGGCAATGCCGGTCAACCCGTTGTTGATGCGCATGTGGGCCTCAAAGGCCTGGCGCTCCAAAGTAAGATCCTGGTTGACCTGGATTTTAACCTGTGCACAAAGAGTGTCGGCAGCCATGGCCGAAACCGGCATGATCAACACGAAAAACAGAAGCCCCGCTAAAAACTGGATTAATCTTTTCATCATCCCTTGCCTTTTGTCATCACGCTATTCATTTATCCGTAGGTTGGGTTAAGCGCAGCGAACCCAACATCAATCAACCTCATTTTCACCAATCCGGTTTTGATTAAATTCCATTTTATGTTCATTCAAAATTATCATTGGGCATTTGGTTATTATTTATTGCCGGTATCATTATCAATATTATTTTTATTCGTTGGAATTGTTGGCTTTTGTTCCTCAACCCAACCTACATAGCTGCGGAGTTCCAACCCAATTTACCATAAGGTATCATACAAATCTTTCCACGATGTAACGGGGCAAAGACCCATTCTTTTCGCCTTGATAGCCAAACTATGATTATAACTATAAATATTCCTAGCACGATTACCTGCCCAGTGCCAGCAGTTATGCCATGCAGCAGAATAACACGGTGGATCATTGACATCTGCTAATATTCTTTTTCTTACCCACATATCCATTCCATCGTCATCACTCCAAATTTCACGGCAGCCGGCCCAGTGCAAACCATACCAAGGAATGGATTCTCTATAAATTTTTCCAGCCGTCCAAAATGGAATACCTTGTGCTGCCCCCCATAAAGTACTTGTCGCGCCACTATACCAAGCACCACCATATCTATGTACGCCAAATCCGGCAACTAAGTTAATGTTATCGTTACACTTATTTTGTATAACGATAATTCTATGTATAGGAACGCTACCTAAACATTCTAAAACTTTTTTACCATCAATATCTATATTTCTTATTGGATTATTTGAAGCATAGGTATAGAGATGATCAGTATTCTTTACCCCAATCGGGTCTATTCTTGTGTATCGCCCAAATGAAGGTTCATAGTATCTGTGCCAATTATAATTCATCGATAATTCTTCGTCGAAATATTGACCAGGGAATCTTAAATTATTTTCAATAGTTTCAACTTTAACTATCGCTTCTCCATAAGCACTATATTCAGCCTTCCAAACGTTACCAACTGTGCTTGACATTATTTGTGGACTACCTAATTGATCATTGTGGTAGAAATAATTTTTACCTTTATAATTCATAAAAACAGGACCAGTGGTCAAAACGGGCGTTGGATGCCAACCATATATTTTAACAGGATTTCCATCAGCATCGTATTCTCCTGTTAGCCCATCATCACTATAGTAAAAATAAGTACGTGATCCATGAACATCCTTCCAAAGTCGCCTGCCAAATGGATCATAGTAGTATCCCGCAATCTGGTTCTCACTGTCTTTAATTGCAACCAACCTGTTGTTTACATTATAGAAGAAATTTAAAATAGAACCATTTTGGTTTAGTTGAATCATACTTCCATTTGAATTATATTCAAATTTTGTATTATCAAAGCCCTCCAACTCACTATTTTTATTGTAGGCCCAATTGTTAGTAGTATCAGCCGACGTCAAACGGTTACCCACTGGATCGTAAGTAAAAGCTTCGTCAGTGATGTTTGGATTATCGGCGGATGTCAACCTGTCAAGCTCGTCATATCCATAGGTATAAGTGCCATGCTCGGTTTGCTTCTGGATAATATTGCCTGACGGATCGAATGTGTACGCATAATCCATGATGACATCATGACCGATGGCTTCTACAGTTATCCTATTAATTCGCATAAGCTGGTCATAGGTATACTTTTCGATAGTTCCACTTGGGAGGGTTTTCAGTGTCGGCCAGTTCCAAACATTGTTTTGATAAGTTATATTTCCAGAATCTGGTATATTTATAGATGATAGTTGATTGTTAGCATCGTAGGTATAAGTGTAAGTGATTCCACCGGGACTGGTGAATGTGTGTTTCAGTCCATTAGCATAATATGAGTAACTGTAGCAAAGACTAAAATTACCATAATCAACAGTTTCACTAATCTTAAGATTGTTGTTATCATAAACGTAATTCGCCGAGCTTGTACCATCATCATATGATAGCAAGTTGCTTGCATTGTCATAGGTAAACACTACGGTTTTTATTGGGGATTCGTCAATTATATTTAAGTAGTACTTTATTTCGGTCCTTCGACCAGCATCATCATAAATAAAGATCGTTATTTGGTCTTTGGCATCAAGCCTCTCTACTAAATTACCTAATGCATCATAAGAATAAGTTGTCTCATCACCCATTGGTCGAATTTCATTGATCAAGCGATTGTTACGGTCATATTCGAATGACGTTGTATTACCATTGGCGTCGCTTAATGCCACAATGTTATCCCGGCTATCGTAGGTAGATTCTGTTCGCCCCCCTGCTGCATCCACAGTCGTTACCATACGATTTAAAGCATCATACTCATAGCTCGTTTTCCTGCCACCTTTATCCACGACCTTTACACGATTTCCAGCCCCGTCATATTCATAAACGGTCTGGGATTCATTTTCACTCATAACATCAATATCTAAAATTTTACGCCCCCTTTTATCATAAACATACTGACGTTCGAATGTGGGATAGACCGTGGCCACCAACTGCCCCTCGTCTCCACCGCTGCAGGAAGAGCAACCAGAATCGCTCTCCTCTGCATATATATTTTCAATAACATTGTCGTTGCCGTCAATGGTTCTGATCAATCTACCCCGGACATCATATTCGTTTCGAACCGTAATCTTGCCTTCCGCATCAATTACCTTTGTCTGCTGCCCAAACTGATCATACTCATATCGGGTTATACCGCCCTCGGCATCGGTCATGCTCGTCATCCTGCCGTGATCATCAAAGGTGTAATTGGTCGCATGTTTATTGGCATCAATCACCTTGGTCTGATTCCCGGCAGCATCGTATTCATACAGGGTCACATGATCCAGAGGATCGGTCATCGAAAGCAACTGTCCGGCTGTGTCATAGCTGTATTGCCAAAGTTTACCCCGAGCATCCAATTTCTCCAGTACATTGCCCAGTGCGTCATATTCCAGATATTGAGTCACCCCCCCTTCGGGATCGGTCTGGGTGGCCAAGTTTCCGTCCGCATCATAGGTCATGGTGGTAACGGCTTCAGCAGTCACGGCATCCCCCAACCGCCGGGTTTCGATCAGTCGGCCGACGTCATCGTAGGCATATTCGGTGGCCCTTTCCACATCGGTTCCCACGGCTTCGGTCATGCGGATCATGTTGCCGTTTTCATCATAGTCGTACTCGGTAATCACGCCCAGTTCATTGGTTTGCCGTAAAAGATTCCCAGTTTCCGGGTCATATTCATAACTGACCGAACTGCCGTCCGCATAAGTGGTCTTGGTGATTTGCTCCCATTGATCCAGTTCTTCCTCGGTCTGCTGTCCGCCGGATGCCACAGAGGTTCTGATGTTGTTGTTGTAGCTGACCGACTTTTGAACGACCCCGTTGATGGCTTTCTTAATGGCTTTACCTTTGCTGTTGTACCATCGTTCATCAACCATACCGCTGCTGTGTGTAATCTGGGCATAATATTCATGGGTGCTTGAATTGTAGCTATAGTCGAAATACTTGGAAGCCCCGGTGCTGGTGGTCACGGATTTAACAAAACCGTCCCCATAATAGGAGATAGAGGTCGTGCCGCCCAGGGGCGTGGTTTTGCTGGTGAGGCGGTCGCCTGAATCATAGGTATATTTCCAGTGGTTGTCCATCACATCGGTCACGTCGACAAGGTTATCCCCGTCGTAGGTATACGATATCCGACGACCGGCAATGTCTTCCACGGCAGAAATATGATCTCCCTGGTATTCGTACCAGAGCACCTGACGGTCGTTGGTGTCACTCATACCTACCAAACGATCGGTGTCAGCGGTATCATAAATATATTTAACCGATTGGTTGTAGCGGTCGCCATAGGCCAGGGCCTTTCCTTCAGCATCAAATATCATCCAGTTGCCTTTGCGGTCGTTCCAGCGATAGCCGTCCGCTTCAGACTGGATAAAGTATTTGTCCTTGTAGGAGAAAAGATTGCTGCCCGATTCCGTCTCCTCGTATGCCACACCATCTTTATAAACGGTGCGGGTACTGCTTGGGCCTTCAACAAGGTCGAGATCCAGCCGATTTTTTTTATGGTTAAAATGCCAGACCCCATTGTAGTAGCGGCGTGTCGTACTTATGGAATGCCCCGGCACACTGATGGATAAATCCGTATCATGGTATACATATTTGCCGGAGAGCAGATTAACGGAGCTGTCGACATTTTCACAGGTTCCCTTTTGTTGACAGCAGCATTCGTAGCTCTCATCTTGCGGACATTCATCCGGGTCATCCTGGCAATGGTTCTCGTCCCCGGAGATACTTGTATAGGTTTGTTCGCCACTGGTGCTGCCCTCTACTTCGTCTTCGGAGTCTTCCACAAAATCATCACACCATTCGCCGGAATCAACAAATTCATTGGTCGCACTGACAGGTCTTAACGTGCCGTTGATACAGGTCATAGTTCCTTTAGTGCGCCCTGTGGCTCTATTAATATTGCATCGGGTAAGGGCACCGCCGCTTTCGTCATCCGTGGTACTGCCGACACGGGTAACACGGAACGGCAGCTTAAATGAAGACTTGGCGGACAGGATATCCGGAACTTTTCCAAAGAATTCATATTTATATGTCTGATTGTCCGAAGGCGGTGTATAGGTCACATTTTCCGCCTGAATCAGACCGTGGTTGATGATGGTGATCTCGCCGTTATAAACATCCCCGGGCTGCATATCGGGCAGATGGGTGCTGGCCGGTTCGATGGTCAAAACGGCAGCCGGAACATCCACCTGGGTTTCGAAAACATAACTCAGCTTGACGGTGTACTGATCCTGTATGGTGGTTTCCACCACCTCCCACACCACACTCACCAGGTTGTAATCAAGAAAAATATCCCGTGTAACCGTCATACCGGGCCTGACCCAAAAACGGCCGATATATTGTTGGTGGTCTCCGGCTGTGATGCGGCACTTGTAAAGACCTGTCGACAAATCACTGAACAGGGCTTCGCCTTGGGTATCCGTGGTTAGGGTCTCCTTGATGGACGCCACGTTTTCATTCTGGATCGTTATTTTTGCACCGGCCAGACCAAAAACTTCCTGTTCCGTATCCGGATCAATGGTCCCGGTATAGATATCGGAAACCTTGAAAAGCACATGCCCGATTCCGGACTGGGACACGGATACGAACAGGTTGATATCTGTGTCGGCATAGTTGTCAGCGGCCACCCGCAGCATAAACTGGTAGATGCCTTCAGCTATGCCGGACTGGGGCGCAAAACTGATATCGACATCTTTTTCTTCTCCAACAGCCAGGTCACCAAGGTCGGAGCTGCCGTTGAGCACCACCCAATCCGGTGCCGGTGCCCCACCCTGCTGATGAACCGACAGGGATAGATTGCTCATAACGCCGGTGCCTCTATTTTTCAGGGTGATACGCTCACTGATGATCTCATCCACAGCCAGACCGGTCTCCACATAGTTGGGCGAGAAGTACAACGACGGTTGGGGTTCCGAAAAATAGAGGCTCAGCCTTAACTTACCCCAGGAGTCGTTCTCGTCGCTGGCCAGGTTAAGGACAATGCTGTTGTTTGGATCAACGGTGTTGTCCCCCCAAACACTGACGGTGAGTTTTTGCGTGGTTTGGGGGTCAAGTGTTGCAATGGCCGGGGGCAGATCGACGGTGACACCCTGGGGCAAATCGCCGCCGGACTGATCCTCGGGCCGGTATTCCAACCGCAGGTTATTGGCCGGGGTATTGAATCCTCCGAGCACTGAAACGGTCGCCGTTTTGGGATGGTTGTGGATAAGGTGCAGATTGACGCTATCCGGTGTCATACTCACCCGCTGGATGGAGAATTCTCCCTGGGAGATACCGTGGTTGACGGCTGGATGAACGGCCCGGACCTGGTAGGTGCCGTATTCCGAATCACTGGGATAGTAGGTGTGAATGAACCGGCCGTCCGTACCGGTGTAAACATTATAGGTCTTTTCAAAGCCGTCTTGATAAATGACCAGTTTGACCGGGACAAAGGGGACGGGCGCACCGGTCTCCCGGGCAAGGGCCTGGCCGGTGATGGTGATATTCTCGCTGCCGTCGGAATCAATGGGGGCAATGCTGATAATTTCCCCTGTGTAAGGCGGCTCTGAAACCGAGATTTCCGTATGCGTGGTAAGCCCGGAAAGGACAATGGCATTGGTTTGCCCAAAGTCGTGGTAGACCTGATCAATGAAAAGGTTCACCTTCACATCATCCGGCGCGTTGACCGGTACCGCCAGGTCAATGGCCGCCGAGGTAAAGATTTTCCCGGCATCAATGCGGGCAATACTGGTACCGTCATTCAAGGTGGAGATCTCCCCACCCTGGGATTGCTTCAATTGGGATTCAGACAAAATATTGCCGTCCGTGTCCGTAAGCTGTACACGGATATCCGGGGAAACATACGTTCCCGAGCCTTTGGCGGTGATGATCTCGACGGTCTCTTCGCCGGTGTTGTCCAGGGTAAACCAAACCTGCGCGATCCCGCCCCGAATCCAGTTGTCGCTGAGAATTCCTGCGACCAGACTGTCGTTCACCACTTCAATTTGGCCGGTGCGGGTAATAGTAGCGGTTTCCCCCGGATTGGGGGTGCTTACCAGGCTAAGGGAATAATCGGCGTAATCCGGCAGATCGGCATGCCCGCCCATAACAACGGGGATGAGGGCGGACTGCTGAGCGCTGAGTTCAAAAATGTCGGATTGGTGACCGGTGTAGCCGTTCACATCGACTTCCAGCACTGCATTTTCAATGGTTGACGAAGAGAGGTTCTCCACCTGGAAGGTCAGCCGGTTCATGAGGTTGCGGTGAAGGGTTTCATCTTCCTGAAGGGCCATGGCCACCTTGGGAAGCACAACGGTGCGGCCAAGGCTTTCATGGCCGTCTGTGTCCACGGCCACCACGGTATAGGTCCGCTCATCGTTGCTGTAGCCCTCATCCGTATATACGGGTGATGTGAGCAGGTTGTTGTTGAGTTTAACACCGTCCGTACCTTTTCCAAGGTAGATGTCAAATCCGGCAATGCTGCTGCCTTCGGCGTTCCAGGTGATCACCGGGTTTTCATCATTGATCTGGACCACAGCAAGATCCGCCACCGGCAGCAATTCAAAATTCAGGTATGTGGATACAGAGGGATCGGATTCGTTACCGGCCTCATCCACCGCCGTAACCGCATAGGTATGGTGTGTGGCCGAAGGATGGGCATCGACCGTCTCCAGGGTTTGAATATTGTCCACAACCGGACTCAGGGTGGCGATACTTGAAATGTCATCCTGGCTTGACCGGTACAGTCGGTAAAAGGCTGCCGGATCAGTATCACTTCCGGTCCAGAAGGCATGGATACCATTGGACTTTAATTCCAGGACAAGGTCCTGGGGAACCGGCGGGGCAGTGGCATCTGCGGTTGCCGTTACAGGTGCGGACATCCCGCTAATGGTTTCTTGGCCGTTAAACCTGCGGATACTGGCCACGGCATACATATATTCACCTTCCACGGCCGGCTGGTCGAGGAATTGCATGGTGGCCGCTTCCGTGAAAGGCAACAGAGTGGTGTCATTGGATCCCTGCCTGTAAAGTTGATATCCGGCGGCATCGTCCACGCTGTTCCAGGTCAGTTGAATTCTGCCGTTGGAAAGACTTTCTGCGGTCAGGGTGTCAGGCACGGCCAAAGGCGGCAGATCGCCCTGGTAAACCTGGAAATTGTTCGGGGCCAGGATGGCCTGTCCCGGGTTATCCAGGGCATCCGTTGCCTGGAAATTGAAATAGAAGGATTCACCATCCCAAGACCCGGCATCCCCGGGCAGGATAAAGCTGCCCTGCCAGGTTTGGGCCTGGTTGGGAAGGGTATCGATCTGCGTCCAGTTTTCCACCGGTTCCAGTATGCGGTCTTCCCCGGACAACAGGTAGGTCAGGTATGGTTCGGTTTCAGATTTTATCTCTTCATCAAGGGATATGGTCACGGTGATTTCAACCGGGTCGGCGCTGTCGTTTTTAACCGGTGAGGCCGGGCTGATCTCCAGCAGGGTAACGGACGGTCCTATGGCATCCACATCCAGCGTGCTGCCTTGTTCGATCAGGGTCCCGGGATTTCCGGCGGCATCTTTTCCGGAAAAGACAGCAAAGAATTGGCCGGATAGGGATTCGGGTTCAACGGTAAAACTGCCTGTCCAGGTCAGCTCATCGGCTTTAGACAGGGTAATGGGAATGGGATTGCCCCCCGCCATGTTCAAGCTGAGGAACGGTATGCCTGTCAGGGGTTCTGAAACGTCCAGGGTCAGGGTGATTGTCCCTGGTCCAAAAAGTTGGGATGGCTCATCTACAACGCCGTCGGTTTCATAGGTTATCATTGAGACAACCGGCGGTACGGCATCGGACACAGCCGATTTTTCTGATGTTTCTTCACTTTCATTACCTAAAACATCCACCGAGGTGACCCGGTAAAAATAGGTACCTTCCATTTCCGGCAGGTCTTCATACACCAACCGTGTGGTGGGCTGGGCTGTAATCCGTTCCGCATCCGACAGGTCGGAAAAAGAGGTTTGGGACCGGTAAACATGGTATCCGGCAGGGATTTCTCCCGGGAGTTGGCCCCATGCCAGGCGGATAACCCCCAGGGGCTTGGAAGCGGCTTCAAATCCCAGGGGAGTCCTTAATGCATTCGGGTCTTGGATCACCGTTTGAACAGCGGTAAGTTCACTCTCGCCGCTCCGGTTTTCCGCCCCGATCTGAATACTGTTGTCTCCGAGAACCAGGGGGATAACAACGGTAAATTTACCCGAAGAATCCACAAGCACGTTTCCGGCCACCAGCACACCGTTGTTGTATACGTTGATAAAGGTGTTGGGGGTTGCCGTACCGGTAACAGCCAGAGTATTGCGGCTGATGATCACGCCGTCCAGGTTTGTATCCGGGACCGGCGGCAGGGGTGGTGCCAGTTTCACTTCCAGATTTGATAGTTCATGGCGTTGCATGTTGTCATACCGGTCATAGGCCTCAATGGTGATGGTGTAAAGGCCGTCATCCACATCTGCAATGTCCCAGGTCTGTGTTAACAGGCCGGCTTTGCCCACAAAAGTGCCGACAAGCTTTCCGTTAATATAGATCAGCACCCGGCCCATGTCGGAATGGGCATCGGAGACCATAAAAGTGAAACTGCCGGGCCGGGTTACGACCGAGCCCGTTCCCAGAAGGACATTATTGTACTTCAGGTCTGAGATCACCGGCGGTATTGTATCGATGAACTCATTGAGCCCGGGATCAATTTCAATCCGGGATGAGGTCACATAGGTGCCGTTGTCCACGGTAAAGCGCAGAACAATCCGGGTAGCACCTGAGAAATTGATTTCATCCACCACCCAGTTAAAGGAGAGTTCATTTGGGCCGGATGCCGTATCAATAGCGCCGGACGCGCCGCCGATCTGGTAGTCTGCGTCGTTATCCAGGGCCGGGGAACCGGAAGATGCCGTAAGAGATCCTTCCTCAATGGCAATATTCTGCCACTCCCCACTGTCATCCAGGCTGTAATCCACTTTTAAGGCACAGGCTGCATTGGCCGCATCATCCACTATCACGGTCAGGGGCACAGAGCTGCCGGTTTCCAGGAGAACTTGTCCGGATTTGGCATACACCACGGGCCGGTTGATGCCCACGGGCTGTTCCATGGGAGCGCTCCAGCGGCCCAGGGCATTTAAAAATCTGACATACAGGGTGTGAACGCCTTCGGACAAACCAGAAATATCCACACCGGACAACTCCGCCTCTTCTTCGGGGCCGTCATACGCGCCGTCTTTGGCTGGAAGGGGTATGCCCATGCCGGTGCCGGGATCCGTATCAAAGAAATACTCGGCAGCAACAATGGCATCGGGTTCTTCATATATGGTGAACCGGGTTTGACGCACTACACCCCAGGTACCTTCATTATCCTGAACCCGGAGATAAAGTGTGTGGAGGCCGGGCATGAGATGGGAGACATCAATGTCCGGGAGTACCAGCTCTTCCTGGTTTGAATCAAGCAGGCCGTCCACAGCGCCAAGGGAAGTGCCCTGGCCCAGGCCGGGATCGGAATCAATGTAATATTCTGCGGCCGCAATCCATTTTTCCCCTTCCACCACAAAATTATGGGGGCTTGAAAACAGGGGATCGGTACGCATCGGCCGGGCCAGGCCCCAATGACCGTCCGTGGTTTTAAACCGGACAAAAACAGTATGGGGGCCGGAGGTCAGATGGTCTACGGGCAGGTCCGCGATTTCGATCTCTTCCTCAACACTGTCAAAGGCACCATCAAGGGGATCCAGGGCAATGGCATTGCCGGGTCCCGGATCATGGTCGATGAAGTATTCGGCGGCTGCAATGGCCAAGCCAGCGCAGGCGCTGGTATCTACGGTAAAGGTATTATTGGCGGCCGGGGTATTGGCCAGACCGGCCCAGTCAATCCCGTTTACAGTTACGGTGGTCAAGCCGTCCAGCCAGGTGGTGCCGTCTGCACAATGGACTTGCCAGGTGAATTGCCATAACGCACCGCTGCCTGTCATGGGTGCAATGACGGTTTCAGTACCGGGGCGGGAAATGGTGATGTCCGGTTCACCGGCCAGGGGTTCACTGAACTTGGCTGTGATCACCAGGGGACCGGCGGTCACCGGAGAGGCTTCGCTATAGGTGAGGGTTACGGATGGTGATGTGGTATCCGTAATAATATCAATGACATCGGCCGACGAAAAACGGCTTTCATTGCCCTGGTCATCCCTTGCGGCCACCCGCCAGAAAATGGTGCCTGCAGGCAGGTCGGTTAAAGGTTGGTATATCGGATCAATGATGATTTCATCCACCAGGCGTTCAATAAATGCGAAATCTGAAGCGATCTGGATGCGATATTCAACCGCAGCGCTTGCATCCTGCCAGGTCAGCACGGGACGGCGGCTGCCTGTGGGATCAGGGCTGTAAATATTGATCACCGGCGCATCCGGGGCATCATTGTCTAGGGTAAAGGTATCTGTGGTGTGGGACGTGGTCTGGGTGGCCTGGCCGTTATCCACGGTGAACCGCAGCTGTGCATCACCGGTGTCAACGCCGGGTAAATCTTCCCCTGACAGCCAGACAAAACCGATCCGGTTCGTGCCCAGTGATGTCTCAATGGGGGCGGCAACACTTCCGATCTGAAATTCCCTTGCGTTGTCCACATCCGGGGCGCCGTGATCGGCTGTCAAGCTTGATGGGTCAATGGTGCACAAGGACCAGTTGGTGTTGTCCAGGCTGTATTCCACTTTAAGGGTGCAGTTGCGGCCATCGGCATCGGAAATATCCACGGCCACTGGAACCCTGCCGTCCCCGGACAGGGCCTGGGAAGGTGTTTTAAGCGCATCGGCCACAGGGACATTAATACCTAATTTTCGGGATACGGGTTCGCTCCACCGGCCCAGGGCATTCCGAAATCTTACAAAAAGGGTATGAACACCGTCATCAAGCCCTAAAACATCCACATCAATGAGTTCGCCTGATTCTTCAATGCTGTCAAATGATCCGTCAACCGGGTTCAAAGGGGTTCCAAGGCCCTGCCCTGGATCCGTGTCCAAAAAGTATTCCGCTGCTACAAAGGCGTCGGGTTCGCCATACACATTGAACCGGGTCCGGCTTAAAATCCCCCATCTTCCGTCATTGTCCTGAATCCGGACATAGAGGGTATGGGGACCCGGCATAAGATGTGACACATCAACATCCGTCAGAATCAGGTCCTCTTCCGGTGAATCAAAGGCACCGTCAACCGCCTCCAGCGGCGTACCCATCCCGACACCCGGGTCTGAATCAATGAAGTATTCGGCGGCACTGACCTGTTTTTCCCCTTCCACGATAAAATTGTGGGGACCGGCAAACAGGGAATCAAATCCCATTGGCCGGGCCAGACCCCATTTGCCGTCAGCACGCTTGAACCGGACATACACCGTGTGAGGACCGACGGTAAGATCGGCCACCGGCAGATCGGAAATAACGATATCTTCCTGGTTTTCATTAAACACGCCGTCAGCCGGGGTCAGTTCAATTGCGTTTCCAGGACCTGGATCATGGTCGATGAAATACTCGGCAGCGGTAATGGTATCGCTGCTGCAGGAGGTAGTATTCACCTGGAAGGTATTATTGGACGCCGGGGTATTCGAATTGCCGGCAAAATCCTGTCCGCCGGAAATGGTGACGGTGACAGCGCCGTCATACCAGGTGGATGCATCCGCACAAAGGACCTCATAGGTATAGTGGAAGGTATCCCCGCTGCCTGTCATGGTTTCACTGACCACAGGGCTTTGGAAACGGGATACCGAAATCCGGGGCGCGCTTGTCAAAGGTTCGCTGAACCGGGCCGTGATGGTCAGGGGACCGGCGGCAACAGGAGAGGCGTCACTGTATGTCAGGGCCACGGAAGGGGCCGTGGTGTCTTCAATTATTTCAATGGCATCTGTTGTGGAAAAAGTGCTGTCATTACCCTGGTCATCCTTGCCGGCCACCCGCCAGAACACCGTTCCCAGGGGCAGGTCACTTTCCGGCTGAAACAGGGGATCAACCACAATTTCATCCACTTCCACCTGGGTAAATGATTCATCCAGGGCGATCTGGATATGGTATTTTACTGCGGCCCCGGCATCCTGCCAGGTCAAAAGAGGTCGTCTGTTGCCCGTAGGGTCCGGCTGATACACATCAATGACCGGGGCGTCCGGGGGATCATTGTCCAATATGAAGCTGTCTGCTGAATGGGAGGTTGCCTGGTCGGGTTCGCCGTTATCCACGGTGAACCGAAGCTGTGCGTTACCGGTATCAATCCCGGGTAGATCTTCACTGGAGAGCCAGATCAGGTTGATTTGATTGACACCCTGGGCCGTGGTTATGGGGGCGGTGTCGCTGCCGATCTGAAATTCACGTAAGTTGTCTATATCAGGCGCGCCAAATGTGGCAGACAGGCTACTCTCCTCAATGGTGCAGGGTGACCAGGTGGTATTATCCAGGCTGTATTCCACCTTGAGGCGACAATTTTTCCCGCCGTCATCAGACACCGCCACCGTCACAGGAATCCGGCCGTCCCCTGACATGGACTGGGACGGCGTTTCAAACGTTTCGGCCACGGGCCGGTTAATTCCGATCTGCCTGGATACCGGGGCACTCCAGAGACCCAGGGCATTTTGAAACCGGACATAAAGGGTATGAATGCCTTCATCAAGGCCTGAGACATCCACACCGGACAGTTCAGCTTCTTCCTGGGGGCCGTCAAATGCACCGTCAACCGCTGTCAGCTTTCCAATATTCTCCGCAGCCCAATCCGGATCAAAGGAATATTCTGCATCCACAATGATATCTGCCGGTTCATACACATTAAACCCGGCCTGGGTCAGGATGCCCCATCTATCTTCATCATCCTGGATCCAGACAGATACGGTGTGGGGGCCTGCTGAAAGATGGGAGACGTCTATATTCTCCAGGAAAAACTCACCTTCGGATTCCCCCGTAACACTGCCCACTGCCGGTAAAGCCAGGCCCGACCCAGGTGTCGGATTTACCGCATCAAAAAAATATTCGGCTTGTTTGAGGCCGGCCGCAAAGGCCTGACCTGAAAAAATCATGATAACCAATAGCAGTATAGCCGGTATCAGTCGGTAAATTCTGGTCTCAGAACGATGAATGCGCAGCATGGTATGGGCTCCCAAAACTGTTGGTGACGGTGCTTTATGTATTGAATGTGTTCTATGTCCTGTGCTCGTCTATGTTCTTCCCGATGTCAGCCACCTTTATGAAATAAGAGCTTGGTCATATTTTAGGCCATACGAATTACCGGTAGGTTGGGTTGAGGAACGAAACCCAACGCCGATAAGTTGTTGGGTTTCACTTCGTTCAACCCAACCTACGTTTTGGCCGATGTTATAAACCAAGCCCTAAAATAAGAAAGGAGCTGTTACTGTCCCGGTTAAGGGATAATGGCTTTGGCACGGATGGTGATAGTGCCGCTCTGGCTTACCGATGCCGGGGTCACGGTCAACTCGGTCACCACAGGACCGCCGGCAGTTTCCGGCCAGAAAGCCGCTGCCCCAGGGCCGCCGTATACGCCCATGTCGTTGCGGGTTCCGTCGGGGTCGTTGTCGGCTGCCGTCTGACGGCCGGCATCTATGCACGGGGAGGTTTCCAGGAATGTATAGTCGCCTTCCTCGGGGTTTGTAAACTGGGCTGCTAAGTTAATATTTTCGGAAGAGTACTCAATACTACCTTCATTTGAATCGGTATTCCAATTGTTGTTATAGGCATAGACACCGGCATAGCCATTAGAAGAATTATCATCAAATGCTACGGGATTACTCCCAAATACGTTATTGAACATTTTAACCACTGAACCGGCCGAGTATGTGGTGATCCCCCTACTGGTATTATTCACAATCGTGTTATTGGAAATTATGAAGGTGCAATTTTCATTCAGGTGAGCCCCAAACCTGTTATAAGAAAGTATATTGTTATGAATGTGGGCCACCACGCTCGCAGAGTCTGAATATATACCTGAACCCGCTGCATCGCGAATGGTAAACCCTGAGATATCCACCACATTTTCCCCGGCAGTGAAAACGCCGGTCATTTTAATTGCAATATCAACACCATTAATAACCGTTGTTTTAGGATCCGCCCCCACCAACTTTATTCCCTTGCCGTTAATAATAACGTCTTCCGTATAGGCACCGGCCCGGACACTTATCACATCCAGGTTAACCGCATTGTCCACGGCCTCCTGAATCGTCCGGTAAGGACTGGCCGAAGTCCCGTCCCCTTCAGGTTCTACAGTGCTGTCCACATGGATAATCTTTGCCCAGGCACCGGAACCGGCCAAAAGTATTGCGGCCATGCAAATAGCCAGAATCCAGCTGATTTTTTTTACTGAAACACGTTTCAACATGATACATCCCTCCTGATGAGCTTAATTGAAATTGTCCATTTATTTTTACACGACGCACACGTATCTGCCTGATGTGATACAAAATTGCTTTTGAACAAAAAAACCGGCCGCCTCCAACATGGGAAGCGGCCGGTCACTACAGAGCACTCGTTTATAAATAATTTTTTGAACGTCAGGATCTGATATGCGGTCGTCTTTTTTTCCACTCAACGTTATCAACAATTCCCGGTCTATGGTTCAACATTACAGGTTCAACTACACAATGGTCCAGGACGAGCATATGGTCTTACATCAATATTTTTGGAATAACTTGGGAGATTTTAACAAGCAAAATTTATTCCGACCCAAACTATTTATCAAACTCAGCAAAAAAAACACAATAAAATCAAAATCATCGCGCTAAAGCCTATAGAAAGGGCTGAAACTCATCAGCATAAAAAATAAAGAAAAATAGTTATAAATCAGGAAAAACAATGGGGTATTTTTAGCAATATTTTACACAGCCCCCCAAAAAAATGCTGCCGGATACTTAATTGCCAGGCAGATGAAGAGAAAGAAAGAAGTTAAGACGGGCGAGATGGTATTTGCCAGATTACCGCTTAAATGCAAAAACCGGGCCATGCCATACCCACCCCCTGATAAAAATGATAAAATCGAAAAATGTGTCTCCCAAAGGGCCTTAAACCGGCCTTTTTGGGGGTAAAAACGCGCTTTTACCAAGTAAGACCAACCGGCAGGCAGGGGGCGCATTTGAAAAAACTTACGGTTGACCAAAAGATAATTAATTTCTGTTATAAACAGCTGGATTCTGGGCGTCGCCGGATTGGGTTTGATTTGCCGGGTTGAATTTGCAAATTGAAGGTTCAGGTTTCAATTTGTAAAATTTGGTCGATTTGACGGGTCATATCCCCTAAACCCGCCACCGGCATCACAGGCCAGTCAGACCGAGCCTGGGGTGTTGCGCCCCCGTATATCAGTATGCCGCCCCGTACGCGGTCCGGGGCGATTTTTTTGAATCTGTCCAGTCCTTTGAAAAACTGCCTGGACACGGTCTGTCCCGATTTGATTTCCACCAGAGCCAAACTGTCTCCCCCTTGCATTACCAGGTCCACTTCATTGCCCGTGCTGTCCCGGAAAAAACAAAGCCGTGGCCGACGCCCCTGATGATAGTACTGTTTACAAATATCGGCCACCACCATGTTCTCAAATAGGTTGCCCCGCAAAGGATCACGGGATATATGCCGCACCTCTTGGATGCCTAAGAGATATGCGGCCAGTCCCACATCCCAAAAATAAATTTTAGGGGTTTTAACAAGACGCTTGGATATGTTGGCATGCCATGGCGGCAACAGGAATATGATATAGCTTGCTTCCAGAATAGAGATCCACTCCCTGGCTGTTGTGTGGGAGATCCCGGTTTCATTGCCCAGACTGTTAAGATTAAGCAGTTGGCCGGTTCGGCCGGCACAAAGGCGCACGAATTTTTCAAACAGACCCTGATGGCGGATCTGCATAATTTGGCGGACATCCCGCTGGACATAGGTTTCAAAATAATCTGCCAGCACCTGGTGCGGCTTAAGGCGCATGTGATGGAGCCTGGGATAAAAGCCATTGAGCAGCATGGTGTTTGTATCAGCCGGATCTGTAAACGTTCTGATTTCGTTCCAGTCAAAGGGAAGCAGGGTCAAAATACCTGTCCGGCCGGCAAGAGACTGACTCAACGCTTCCCGCACATTGAACTGCTGACTGCCGGTGAGGATATATTTGCCCGGTACCGGAGCCTCGTCCACAAAAGCCTGGATATAGGAAACCAGGTCAGGTGTCCGCTGGATCTCATCCAGTATTGCTCCGTCAGGGTAGGCATTAAGAAATCCCCGGGGATCATCAAGGGCATACTGCCGAAGATCGGGTGCCTCAAGATTAACATAGGATTTATCTGGAAAGACCTTCCGGCACAGGGTGGTTTTCCCGCTCTGCCTGGGGCCTGTTACCGTGACAACCGGGTAGTTTTGGGCCAATTCCGTCAATACCGGCTCGATGGTCCTGTTTTGAATACCGTTCAGCATAAGTCGGATAATAGATAAAATACTTGCAAATTGCAAGCTCAACCTTCAATTTGTCAAAAATCTGGGTCGAGCCAGGCCAACCTCCTGATAAAAAATGATAATTAATCTCTGTTATAAACAGCTGGTAACTGTTTTAAACCTGAAAACGAAACTTCGGCAAATGCCCAGGCTGTGATAAAATCAGGTCATTGCAATTATATAAGGCAAGGTTAACCGGAGGCTTGTTGGTTAACCTTATCACAGAACCCTTTTCCCTAAATTTTTCAATTCAGACGCCTTAGCTTACAGTTCTGTTCCGGGGAAAAGTATCTATAAAAGGTTGTACGGCCAATCCCCAACGCTTTAATAATATCAGAGACCGCAGGATAATTTTCTGTATCCTTCAGCATTGTTTCAGCCATCCGTATCTTTTCGTCTGTCATTGCTTTTGGCCGTCCTCCAACTCGCCCTCTTTTCTTGGCAGCCTTAAGGCCCGCTTTGGTGTTCTCAACAATGATTGCCCTTTGAAATTGATCAAAAGCAGCATTCATGTGAAAAAAAAGCCGTCCTTCAGGCGTGGTCGTATCAATTTTCTGGGTAATTACCATTAAGCTGATTTCTTTTTCTTCAAGTGCCTTGACTGTATTGATCACTTGGGTAAGAGAGCGGGCAAGACGAGACAGTTTCCAGACAACGAGGGTATCACCTGGGCGCAAATACTCAAAGGCCTTTTTAAGTTGGGGCCGTTCCCGTCTTGCATCAGCATGGCCAAAACAAAATACCCAAAGATCACCTCCTGGTTGAACTAAAAATAGACTGGATCTTTTTCCGGCCTGGAGAATGAATGAAAAAGTATAGAATGAATGGATCAAAGAAAAGTTAGCTACACAAAACCCTATGGGGATCTTCACCCAAATGTGCAATTACACCCATAGTTTTTGAAACTTCATTAAAATATGATCAACGACAATTATTTTTCCCACGGGGCTTATATAGCGAAAGCGGCATAAAATAAAAATATGGCGCTTCAAACATAATTTGATATTATACCGCTATCGACATATTTTTTTGGAGGACGCGATGCAGCAGATCATGGTCTCCCCCAGAGATCTTGGGGTAACGCTTAGAGAATTGAGGAAACAAAAGGGGATGACCCAGACAGCCTTGGGTAAACGGGTGGGGCTTGACCAAAAACGGATCTCCCTGATGGAAAACGGCAATCCCAATATCCGGGTGGCCAGCCTGTTCAGACTACTTTCCGCCCTGGACGTGGGCATGGCTCTTGAGCCCAAGGCCATTGAAGGAACAACTCCAGCCCAGGGAAACCAGGAAAAGAATAAGGATGAATGGTGATGGGAAAGGCAAAAAATCTTACCGTTCTTATGAACGGTGTTCCTGTGGGCCGGCTTACCCGCAGTGCCAAAGGGATTATCTCTTTTGGTTATGACGAAGCTTGGCTTTCAGACCGCAACAGAAGACCCTTGTCGCTGTCATTGCCTCTCACAACCCAGGTTTATTCTGGTGACAGGGTTGAAAATTATTTTGATAACCTGTTGCCGGACAACATGACATTGCGCAACAGGCTGCAGGCCAGAGTCGGGGCTTCGTCCACCCGGGCCTTTGACCTACTTTCCCACATCGGCAGGGATTGTGTTGGAGCCGTTCAACTTGTGCCAGAAGGGGAAACACCAAATGTCAAAATGGTCACCGCAGATCGGGTAGATGAAGAGCAGATAGAAGCTATTCTCAAGTCCTACGCCGTCATGCCCCTGGGAGTTGACATTGATGCCGATTTCAGGCTTTCCGTTGCCGGTGCCCAGGAGAAAACCGCATTCCTCAGGATGCAAAACGGCTGGTACCGCCCTTCCGGGTCCACCCCTACCAGCCATATTTTCAAGCTGCCCATGGGGCGACTGGGCCAAACCGGCTTAGATTTGTCAGGCAGTGTGGAAAACGAATGGCTCTGCCAAAAGCTGTTGGGAGCCTTTGGCATGGCGGCGGCTGACACCCAGCTGGCAAACTTCGGCAGCCAAAAGGTGCTGGTGGTGGAGCGGTTTGACCGACGCTGGTCCGCTGACAGCACCTGGCTGATCCGGTTACCCCAGGAAGATATCTGCCAAGCCACGGGAACCCCTTCGGCCCTGAAATATGAGGCGGACGGGGGGCCAGGCATGACCACGGTCATGGATTTGCTTCTGGGGTCAGACAAGGCTCATGAGGACCGGACCTTATTCATGACGGCCCAGCTGCTTTTCTGGATGTTGGGGACCATTGACGGTCACGCCAAGAATTTCAGCATTTTTCTTCGTCCCGGCAGCCGGTTTCACCTGACCCCACTTTACGATGTAATTTCAATCTATCCTTTGGCCAGGGCCGGCCAGATTTCCATGCACAAGGTTAAGATGGCCATGGCCGTGTCAGGGAAAAACCGTCATTACAGATGGAACAGTATAACCAGAAGACATTGGTTAAATACTGCAAAAAAATGCAGGTACCCGGAAGATGAGATGAAGCAAATTATTGAAAAATGTTGCGATATGGCACAAGGGTGCATCGATCAGGTAGGTGCTACCCTCCCCCCGGGGTTTCCCGGACAGATCTCAGCAGCAATTTTTTATGGAATGCACCAGGCAAAGGAACGGTTGATTAACAATAAAAAGGATGAATCTGTTTAAAAATTTTATAATGAAGTGTTTTAAAAAAAGGATTTAAGATAGGTGGTCCGGGATTTTGCCAGACCACCACTTAAGGAGAGCCCAAATAAAAAAAGGGCTCAGAAGAAAAGAATTCTTCTAAGCCCTAAAAATCTGGGTTGGAGGCGGCTCCCGGATTTGAACCGGGGAATAACGGCTTTGCAGGCCGTAGTCTATCATTTCCGCGCACACTTCTTTCGAAACATTACGTCTAATACCTTGTATCAGACGCTTTCCCCAAAAAGCAACAATTTTTTTAGTTAGATGCAAATTTTGTAATTCATCCACAAGAATTATTAGGTTTAACTACTTGAATTTATTAGAGCTAACATCCTGCATGAATTTTGCATTTAGGGGATAAAGTTACCTAATTTTTCTATTTAGGAGGTATTCAATTGAAACAGATCAGAAAAGTTCATGAAGCGTGGGAATTTTATGACGAATTTATTTTACAGTCGCTTTCAAAGAGAAGTCAAACCACAGAAACAGGCCGATGGAAAAACCATATTTCCCCGATAGTTGGGGAAAAAATCATCAATGAATTAAACATAGTAGATCTTCTGAAATTACGCAAATCGTTGGAATCAAAGAAATTGAGCCCTCAGACTGTTTTTCATTGCTTATCCTTACTGCGCAGAATCCTTAACCGGATTGTCGATTATGATCACTCTGTGCAGGTGCCTAAATTCAGAAATGTAATGCCCCAATTTGATAACCGGAGGGTCCGTTATCTTTCAAGGCCGGAATTTGATCTTCTTCTAAATATTTTAAAGCAGAAATCAAAAGCCTGGGTCGACATATCATTATTTGCCGTGAACACTGGGTTGCGGCGAGGGGAAATCTTTAATCTCGGTTTTGAAAATATCAACAAGAGTGACCGTAATATTTGTATTTTAGATTCTAAAACTCATAAAAACAGGGTTATACCCTTAAATGGCACAGCCTTTAAAATAATTTCGGATAACAAAAACAGAAAAACATTTACCTTGTCTGCACCAAAAATATTTGAACAGGCCGTCAAGGAATCCGGCCTCAATGATGGGATCAAAGACTCCAGGCAAAAAGTTGTATTCCATACACTGCGTCACACTTTTGCAAGCTGGCTTGTTCAGGGTGGGGTTACGCTTGAGGTGGTCAGTAAATTGCTTGGCCACAGCAGCCTTAATATGACAATGCGATATGCGCATTTAGCACCCTCCCAGGCAGAAGCCGCTGTTAATATAATAAGTCAAAAACTTAAATAAAAATTGGGCGATTATTATAGATTTATGTATCCTTTTTATAGATTTCTGCATGTTTTTTATCGATAAACGCAGATTATTTAAGAATTCGCCAGATATCTTCATTTATCTCGAATATTCTGTATAAATCTTGGATGGTAAGAGGGCAGGACATGTAAAGTAGGCCCACTTTTCAAGGTGGTTAACTTTACGTCCTGCCTTATTCATTTCATTCAACGGGCCTTATTCGCTATGCTCAACGGTGATTTTAGGATGTAACGGAACCATAATGGCGGCGGTGTTTACCGGAAGGATAAAAGCATGAAAATCCCTTTTGAATGATCGCCGTAAACCTAAAAGGCTCAGTTCGTGGTCAGCCCCACTCCCCCCCCCCACCCCGTCCCGTCAACTTGGAAAATACCACCGATGATCCATGCGGCAGTTTCAGATGCCAAGAACAGGCGAATGACAACCTGTCAACATCTCATATAGCACCCAAAATCTGTTTAGCAGAAAGCCGGAAACTACTCATTCCCAAAGTCGCATTTTTGTAGCCCGCAAGAAATACATTCTTTTATTTATTATACCGTACAAAAACTATATTAATTGCGGTTGTATTGATTATATTAAACAAAAAAGGATCGCCGTGAATATCCCCACCAAATACATTGAACGCCCGGTATACATGGACAGAATAATGCCTTATGTCCGAAAGGATATTATGAAAATCCTGGTGGGCCAGCGCAGAGTTGGCAAAAGTTATTTGCAGTTCCAACTCATGGACCGGCTCACGGCCCTGCACCCGGAAGACCAGCAGATTTATATAAACAAAGAACTTCATGAATTCGCCGAGATCCGTCATGCCCAGGATCTCCTGAATTATATAACCTCCCGGCGAGATCCTGACAGACGTTTGGCACTTTTTATTGATGAGGTGCAGGATATTGATCAATTCGAAACCGCCCTGCGCAGCCTTCAGGCCGGTGGTGGCATTGATATCTTTGCCACCGGCAGTAATGCCAAACTTCTTTCCGGGGAACTGGCCACCTATCTATCCGGCCAGTACGTTGAAATAAAGGTATATGGGCTGACCTATAGTGAATTTTTAACTTTTCACGGGCTTGAGCAAGGGCTGGATAGCCTGCAAACCTATCTGAAATTTGGCGAACGTCCCTACCTAAAACATCTGTCTTTAGACGATTCAATTGTTTTTGATTATCTGAGAAACGTTTCAGATGCCATTATCCTAAAAGACATTATTGCCAGGTACGACATCCGGAATGTTGCCTTTCTGCAGCGGTTATGCCGTTTCCTCGCAGATAACGTCGGCTCCCTGGTCACGGCGCGAAAAATCAGCACCTACCTGAAATCCCAGCAGATCAAAATCGCCCACAACCTGGTCATTGACTACCTGTCATATTTTTCCAGCGCCCAGCTTGTACTTCAAGCAAGACGGCATGACATTGCCGACAAAACAATTTTTGAAATTTGAAAAAAATACTATTTTGAGGATCTTGGCATCCGTCATGCAATGGTTGGGTTCAACACCTCAGACATCAATAAAATTATTGAAAACGTAATTTTCACCCACTTGAAAACAGCCGGATATGAAGTCACCGTTGGACAAATTGGAAAAAAGGAAACCGATTTTGTCTGTGAAAAGCAAGGGGAACACCTGTACATCCAGGCTGCTTACATGATTCCAGATGACAAGGTTCGGGATCGTGAATGCGGCAGTCTTCTTGCTATTCCAGACAACCATCCTAAAAAAGTGGTGACCATGGACCCGGTTATCGGCGGCACATATAAAGGCATTGAGCATGTCCATCTTGAAAAGTTCCTGCTTTCTCTATAACTCCACCTACATTTGATGAAATCCATTTCTATCAGAACCATGAAAATTTGATAATTACCCTACTTATGATTAACGCTCTTCTATCACTCCTCATGCCAAGGGAGGGTATTAGAAATTTGAAATGGCTTTTCCCCCACAATGATTTCGTTATTCCTTTCTGTTCGGGAGCTGGTTAAATTTGGCTATTTTTTCTAACGCATCGTCCCAATTGGCTTTGTTCCCCCAATAAATATGACCTTGAGGTTTTATTCGCACATCGCTGTCGAGACTCCCAGCAGGGACAACCAACAATCCTCCATCCATCTGCATACTTGGAAGAGCTGAGCCACAATTCGAGCAAAAACTTTTTATGTGCCCCTCTGATTTAAAATCAAAGATTTTGGCCTTATCTTTTCCCGACAGCCATATCAACCTTGCCGAAGAGGAAAATAGATTAGCGGCATGGGCGGAACCAGTGTCTTTGCGACAACGTTCGCAGTGGCAAAGAAAAAAGCTTTCAAACTCTCCGATTATTTCAAAAGTAATTTCACCACAAAGGCAAGAGCCTTTATATTTCATGCACCTTCTCCTAAATTTTAATTAATTTAGTGCGTTGCTATAAAATCAGTCCTGAAGCGTTTTCCATTTATCCTCTAAACAGCAGGAGAATATCCTGGCTGCCACCAGAGAGCAATGGAGAATTTGAATCTCGGAAATCAGATTTGACCAATCGGCATTTTGAGTTGTAGCGAGGACTATTCTTCTGATAAACTCAGTATTTCAGCCGAAATGACGAGGCATTGAAAAAATTCTATTTAGATATGCGGTTTGATTTCGGATTAATATAATGTATAAAATTTTGCAGCAGTTCCTTGTTTCCATTATGGCTGCTACCGTCAAAAACCATATTGAGCACTGGAATCGGATTGGGTATTGCATCGCCAAGCTGTCTTGCGATAATACCTGTATTTTCGTAGGCCGATGCAATCTCAAGAATGCCGGTGGGGGCTGTCTGGGTGAATCGTTTGGCCAAGCGATAACGCCCGTTGCTGCCGGAAAAAAGCGGTAATATATTGTCGGCAGCAGCTTGCAAGGCTGCAGGATCGGGTTCAAAAGCGCCTGCGGCTCCCATTGCGCGGGCCACCCTGATCATCAGTTGCCGGCACTGATCAAGACGTTTATGGACTTCGGGATTCTTCGGGCGGCGGTTCCAGTCTTTCCATAACAGATAAAGCACTTCGGAGAGCGGTTGCCAACAGATCCGGCCCGGAATGGTGTCCATAAAAAACTGGTTATTGAAGGGATTAAAAACCACAGCAAGTTCACCTGTGACCAGAAGCTTGAATTTATCCGGAACAATAAAGGCTGCTGTACGGGTGGCAAGATCAACCACAGCATTTTCATCCAGACGGTCTATTGATGCAATCACCTGTTTCAGGGTCGTTTTTCGGTCCCGGACCGGACCCGCCAAAACAATGTCACCAGCCACCAGAGGAAGGAAAAAGCGGGGGAAAAAATCCGGGGCCAGAACGGCATCCTCCAAAAAGGGGGCATAGATGCGTGTGCCGGGAAAATCATCTCCAAGGAGGGATGCAATAACCTGGGCATAAAGCCCTTCTACTTCTGCGCCTTCGGTCTGGGGAATGAGAATGGACCCTGTCCGGCCTGCCATAGCATGCTTTCTGGCATCCCCCATGAGGCTGACAAAGGAGAGATATTCCTTGGCGGCACTCAGCTGCTTCCCTTGCTCAAGGCTGTCTGAGTCGGTTGGACTGAGAAGTTTGGCCCGGACCCCTTTGGTTTCCAAAACGGCACAGGCCAGTTCAGAAAAGGGAAACAAGGAAGGAATGGCCAGGGGACGGTCTTTGTCCAATGAGGAGAGCAGACGGCCTGGTTTATCCGGGTGTGCTTCGGGAACAGTTTTTTTGTCAAAACTCAAGGCAAAGGCTTCCAGTCTGGTGATGATGCCTACCTTTGAGCTGTGTTCATCCACCTCCAGGTGGAGAAAGGGTTTCCCTTCCATTTCCTTGCGGAAAAGATGAAGCAGGGCCGTGTCCGGACCACACCCGTGATTGGTCAGGTAGACGGCAAAAAGGTTAGGGGTTTGCCGTATCTTTCTGGCACCGGCAAGAATGTGCTGGGCAAATGGCCAGTACAGATTAGGATAATCTTTGTTCATTCCTTCTTCTTCGGCTTCCAGAACGAAAAAGGGTATAACCCGGTGTCCCATGGCAGAAAGATGCTCCGGCACCGACATGTTCAGCACCGGGTCATTCATGCCATAGGGCCGGGTGATGATGACAAAGACGGGCACGCCTGCAGGTATGGATGATAAAAAGGATTTGCCCAGGCGGACCAGGCTGCGGTTGTACCCCATAAAGGCAAAAACGGCCTTTTGCATGGCCCGGATGGTGGACAGTTTTGACTTGCCCAGGGTTTTTCCCAGGTCCAGGATGGTTTGGGCAATGTACTTGGTGCCGAAGTTAAATGAAATCTGAGGACTGAGCAGTGTGACGCCCCTGTCTTTAAGGTTCAGAGCATGTTCGGTCAATTTGGCTGCGGCCTGAAAATAGAGACAGCCGTAGTCTTTTCTTGTCCAGGAGCCGGAATGCTTCATGGTGAATACCCGGGGCAGAAAAATATAATCCACTCCTTTTTGCAGCAACGCCTCCACATGGCCGTTAATCAGTTTTACAGGGTAGCAGGTTTCCTCTAAAGCGGTCTCCCTGCTCTTGCTTACCATCTCCCGGTTTGTGGGATCGGACAGAAGAACGTTGAAGCCAAGCTCTGTAAAGAACCGGTTGAACAGCACAAAGAGCTTGTGCATAAACAAGACTCTGGGAATGCCGATGGTCGGACGGTTGGGAAACCGGTTGGGTTCATAGCCTTTAAGAAACAACTCCCGGGACTGGACCCAGATATCGGGCACCTGTTCCAAGGGTTCCTGCTGGTTTTGTGAGGCACTCCGACGAGTCCCTGCAGTATTATCGGTGCCTGTACTTGCGGGAGCGTCCCCAATAATACCGGATTCATATCTGGATCTGGACAGAAGTGCCGCCCCCAGAGCGCCGGTAACGCTGAAGTAGGGGGCGACGGTCACTGGACGGCCCAAAAGGGATCGGAAGGCATTGACGACTCCCTGGTTATGGGCGATACCGCCCTGGAGAAAAATATGGTCTCCCAGGGGGCGGTCTCCGGCCACCCGGGTCAGGTAATTTCTAACAATGCTGTAGGCCAGGCCCGCCACAATGTCGGCCTTGGCCTCTCCACGGCCCAGGGCCTTGGAGAGCGCCCCTTCAATAAATACGGTGCAGCGCTCCCCAAGATCCAGAGGGGCTGCGGATTCGAGTGAAAGGGGGCCAAAATCCCGGAGGTCCACCCCTATTTTTTTGGCCTGTTCTTCCAGAAATGAGCCGGTGCCGGCGGCGCAGATGCGGTTCATTTCAAAATCCGTCACCACCTGGGTCTCAAGGCGAATAAATTTTGCGTCCTGGCCGCCGATTTCCAGGATGGTGTCTGCCTCCGGATGCTGGAACAGGGTCCCTTCGGCCTGGGCCGTAATCTCATTGACCACCAGGTCCGCCCCGATGGATTTGCCGGCCAGATAGCGCCCGGACCCGGTCACCCCTATGGACAAAAGGGAAAAGTCTTTTCCCATCTGCTGTTTAAGTTTCTCCATGCCCGAACGTACTGTTTCCACCGGGGTGCCCCGGGTACGCAGGTACTGCCAGTGCAATACCTGTTTGTCCGGGCTGATGAGTACAAGATTGGTGGATGTGGAGCCCACATCCACACCCAGATGCCCTGTTACAGGAGGGTGCGGCGTTTTAACCGGGTGCAGCCCTTCCTGATCGTTTTCTCCGAAACCGGCCAGAGAGAGCATCGTGCCTTGGGATTCTGATCCCGGCATTCCCGCATCCGGAAACTGGCAGATCCGTGACAATTCCAGTACCTGTGCTGTCCCGGGAACCGAAAGGGCCGCGCCCATTGCGTTGGCGTAGGTATGTTGTGTATCCAAAAGGAAATCATCGGCAGACAGGTTGAAGATTTTGGCCAGAGCCTGGCGCATCCCGTGGATTTCCATGACCCGGCCGGCCAGGAACACCGGCGGGGAAACCGGATTGCGCTTAACCACGTTGGTCTTATAGTTTCTAACCATGGCATGAATCAGGCCAAGGAGAATGTCCGCCGTTTCAGCCCCATCCTGCTGCAAGTGGATCATATCGGTTTTGGAGAATACAGAACAGCGTCCGGCAATCGGCAGTACCTTTGTTGCCTGCCGCGTCTGCCCAGACAGTCCGGAAATCGGTATGGCAAGGCGCTGGGCCTGTTCTTCAAGAAAAGAGCCCGTACCGGCCGCGCAGCTTGAGTTGAAAAAGAACCTCACCCGCGAGGCGTCATTTTTTGAAATGCCGGTAATAAAACTTGCCCGGGCCGCACCGATCTCCATGATGCACCCGGCGCCGGGAACCATGGCAAGACACCCTTCCACCGCAGCCGGCACCATATCCGCCAACACAACACTTTGGCCCGGTGTCCTGCCGTCTACCTGCGACGTGCCACCCCTGTCCCCTGCGAAGGGCTCTGCCGCCCCCTTTTTAATCTGTTCGGCAAAGGGTTCTGCCAGGCTGCCGGTCATTCCCAACCGGACCTTGGGGAATTTTGAAACGATTTCAGAAAACAGGGTTTTCAGGCAGCCGCCTGGATCACCTGAATGTTTTTGAAATCGCGTGTGCACCATGCGTTTATCCGCATCCAGAATTACCAGTTTGACGGCACTGGTACCCATATCCACACCCAAAACAGGAACGGTCATCATTTACTCTCCTTAAAAATGAACACGCATACCCGCAAACATATAGGGGCCTGTATTTGATCCCAGTGACTTGTCCACAGATTCGTCCAGAATATTGTTTACGCCGCCGTATAGCTCATACTGTTGTTTGCTGCCAAAGTATTTGAGAAAACTGATATCAACAAGCTGGTAGGAACCTATTTTTTCTGTTTCGCTTTTGTATTGGCTGCCGATATGCCGTGCCGTAAGTGAAAGGCAAAGCGTGGGGGTGACCTGATAGTCGACGCCAATAGAAAACGTCCGGTCCGGGTTGTAGAGCAGATCTTTTCCGGTTTCACCGTCTTCGGTGGAAAGCTCCGTCCAATTGAAGTCGGCAGTGACCCCATGTCCGAAATCATATCCCAGGTTCAGCTCCATGCCTTTGATATCAACATCCGGTTTATTCACATAGGTCTGGTAATCCTCACTTCCGTCATTGTCAACGTCCACTCGTTCGATTTCAATTTTATCGCTGACATCGTTGTAAAAGAGGACCACCTCGTAGCTGAAACGTTGATAGTCTCCGCCAATCCCAAGCTCGTAACTTCTTAAAAATTCAGGACTCAATTCATGCACTGTGGTCTTGGTGCCGTATACAGTCTCAGCCCCAATCCGTGGGATATCGCCTGGTGTCGGAGCGACCACATAAAGTTCTGCGGTGTCCGGTGCCCGGTAGCCCTCGGCGTAGTTCACACGGACCTTGAATATGGAAGAAAATTGTTTGGCCAGTCCGGCTCTAAAAGTGGCTTTGTTGTCCGCATCGGACATATCATCGTATCGGGCGCCGAAAATGGCATTCAGGTCTGGGGTGATCTGCCATTCATCCTGGAGATAAACCGCCTTGAAACGCTGGGTGTCGTTTACAAACTCGTAACTTGTGGGATCGGGGTTGATGGCGGCAGAATTTCGCGATATTTCCCGATACCCGGCACCGCCCACCAGAAGGTGATCAGATGTTGCTGCCCAGGTCGCCTCCGCTTCATATCCGGTGATATCCACATCCGCACTGAATTTAGTGTTCGTGGTTGCCGTAAAATTTTTTGCTCTGGTCTTGTTGCGTTTTTCATACTCCGACCGGTAGGCGCCTATCCGGCCTGTCAGGGTATCCGTAAATTTGTATTTAACAGAGGTATCGGCATCTATCCTGTTGTTTTCGTCCTTTGAATCTACGGGAGTATCCAGAACCATGACGGCGGACGGGGTCTGCCCGGGCCTTGCCTTTTTGAACCCGCCGGTGTAAGTACCCTCCCGGTTTTCTTCAAAGTAATTCAGACCTGCCTGTGCACTCAGGGCATCTGTCAGTTCGGCATCCAGGGAAAGTCCTGTGGAAAAAACTTCCGAGGCATCGCGGTAAGAAACGTCGACCTCTCCGGTTTCTTCATGCTGGGGATCTGAGGTAACCGTCATGCTGGTTTTGGGATTCAGGGCTTTTGACGAATAGGTCTCGGGTTCCGTATAGGGACGGGTCTTATTGTAATTGGTATAAAGGGAATACCCCAATTTTCCCACACGTCCCCGGGCATTGACGCCGGCCTTGTACGACTCTGCGTCCCCCTGGTCGTTCATCCCTGTGGAGATATCCATATCCATGGCAAATTTTTTCCGGCCGGCCTTTTTGGTGATGATGTTGATCACCCCGCCCAGGGCATCTGATCCGTAAAGGGTGCTCATGGGGCCTTTAACAATTTCTATCCGCTCGATCATGCCGGCAGGAATCCTGTCCATTTCATAGGTGCTCTGGGTTTCTCCAGCAATACGCCTGCCGTCAATGAGCAGCAGCGTGCCGTTGCCCCCCATGCCCCGGATGGAGATGGTGCTCTTGGATTTAGAGCTTGCATGGGCAAACTGGCCATATTGCAGGGTCAGGCCCGGGGTTTTTTCAATGATGTTTTTCAGAGTGGATGCGCCCATCATCTTTATATCCTGGGCAGTGATCACATCCACCGATGCCGTGATTCCGTCCACCTCTTTTTCTGTCTTTGTTGCGGTGACCACCAGGTTTTCTTCCTGGACCGCTTTTGCTGCCAGAGCTGCGCCGGAAGCCATGGAGATGAGTAGTGCCGCATACAGGCAGGCCGTCATTTTTATCTTCATCTGAAATCTCCTTTAACGCTGTTTATTTTAAGTCTATTTTTTCAGACTGCTGCTTTTGAACCGCCATCGTGGCCCGCTTGAAATGGATCAGTTCCAAAAGGACACCTTCGGGAGATTGATGAAATGCACTGATATACATGCCCATCCGCTGGGCGTGCATCTTGTCCCGAATAAGCCAAAAATATTCCTTTTGATCCAAAATACCTTGTTCTTTAAGTTTGTCTGCAGACTTAATGAATCCGGCGGCCAGGTGATTGGCCTGGGCAACAATATCGTCACAGGCGGCCAGATTTTCCCGGACCCGGGATTTGGCATGGCATTGGCTGCAAATCTCTACCATCTTATTTCGATGTTCGGTCCATTCTGCCATATCAGGCCTGAAACTGTCCGGGGCCAGAATCGGACCGAGCATTTCCACTGCCCCTTTGACGGTCTCCTGATCGGCGGAAATCTGTGGATCAGGTTCTTCGCCCCGAACCCCAAAAAAGCCCCAACTGGTTTTGACCATGTGATCCCCATCGGGCATATGGCAGGTCGCACATGTGGGAACACTACCGTCCAGCCCCCGGGCGCGGTACAAGGCGCCGTGCCTTGAATTTCCATAGGCTTCATACTGGGGGTGATTGCCCATGTGGCAGGGAAGACAGGCTTCGGGTTTGCGCGCTTCCCGGGCGGAAAACCTGTGGCTGCCGTGGCAGGCGTTGCACCGCCCTCCGTCCTTACAGATGCTGTTGTGGCAGGTTGCGCAGGATTTATCAAAAACACCAGAAGCCTGGGCCTTTACCTTTTTCCCCATGGCGGAGATGGACAATGCGGCTTCGGCTTTGCCGTGTTTGCCCATGGTAAACCGCTTTGCCTGAGTTGTGTGGCAAGTACCACACACCTTGATATTCGGCATGACAGCTTTTTTTGAATCGGTCTCATTGGTGTGTGCCGAACCGTGACACTGGGTGCATTCCATACCCGAGACCGCCATACTGGACAGCTCCCAGTCTTTAACCAGGGAGGGGTTGAGCGGCCGGTGGCACCGGATGCACTCACTGGCAGCATTGGTCCGGGCAAAGGCCGCCTGTGTCCAATTGGCAAGAAATACCGTTACCAGCGCCCCCATTACAAAAAAATGCTTTTTATTCATGGGTATCCTGATCCTTTTGGGAGGAGGCCGAAAATTCAATAACTTCAATCACCCGGTCCGGCTGGTCAAACAATTTTTTGACCATATTCTGAAATCGCTTTGGGAAATTTTTCTTGTCTTCCTGTGTCGCATTCGGGCCAATGGCGGTCATCAGGATGGCTTTGGGATTTACTTCCTTTTCAGGGTGATAGTTGACGCCAACCTGTCTGTTTGTGTCCAACCGAGTCAACCGGATATCCGTATCAATAGGGGCATTGTAAAAAAGCAGATTTCTCCGATTGAACCGCCCCCCGGGAAGTCCTCCGAATCCGAAATCCGAGGTTGCCCCCGTAATGTTGGAAAGAACAGAGCCAACAACACCGGCATTGTCGTCGGTTACGCCCCGCCTTATTTCAACCTTTATTTCTCCCCTGCAGGGCAATTCGTCTCTGTATAGTGCCTTTAGCCCTTCCCGGGCCACAAGGTAGGCACCACCCACGACGGCACAGCTATGTCCTGCCATTTTCACCGTGTCCACATAGGTGATTTCTAAAATTCCTCCCTGGCTTGTCCCGATAAATTCGCCCAGGGGGTCTCTCAAAACAATGGGATTGATTTTGTCAAAAAAAGCCGGATACTTCATTTTAGGATCACCATCTGCTCCACTTGCTGTTCCGGCAACGGGTAAGACCGCAGATAACAAGGCAATCATCAACATTTGCCAGCGCTGTTTTCCGATATAACGTTTCATTTCTTCTCCTCATAGATAATAGGGTTAAACAAATGATGCATCATATCGATTGAATTTGCCTTGTCTTTGCGCCACCGCAAGTTGAAGCGAATTTTTTTTGGGGTTAAAGTAGAAGTTATGTTGTTAATACATTCTTCAACACGAAATAGAGTATAAGAAATTGATGAGAATAAAGGCTGGTTGGTGATTATTGATTTGCAAAAGTTTCCAATGCACCGGGGTCAATAATGGTGATGCTTTCACGGGATGATTTTACCCAGCCGTTTTTTTCCCAGGCACTTAACGTGCGGCTGACTGTAAACATAGAGGCACCGATATGGTCCGCAATATTCTGTCGGCTCAGGGGAATATCAATGTACACTTTGTTTCCCTTTTTGCGGCCAGTGTTAGCCATCAGGTTGATCATGAATTTTGCGATGCGCAGGGGTGCCTGTTCCGAACATATGTCCAGGTAACGTTGCTGCAGGGCCTCCATACGTTCGAAAAGCAGAGAGATCAAGTCCAACGTGATTTCAGGATATTTTTGAACAATCTCAAGAAACCCGTTTCTGTCCCAGGAGATGACTTCCGTATCTTTGATTGCTTGGGCCGTCACCGGATAAATGCCGTCTTTAAGAACAATGGGGGTGGCCGTCATTTCCCCGGAAGAGATATAGCGAAGAATAATTTCCCGGCCCTGGGCATTAAGTTTTGACAGCTTCAGGCACCCTTCAACCACCAGATAGCACCTTATGGCAGGCTCCCCTTCATGGAACAGATACGTCTTGGGCGGCATGTGCCTGTTTATACCATATTGAATAAAATCTTTATAATGGTGGGGAAGCAGTGTCTTAAAAAGATAAGGATCTGATTCTTTATTTAATTGCAATGCTTTTCCCCTTGCGTGAATCTGTTTAAACGTCAAAAAAATTCAATTTTGTCCTTATCGCATAAAAATGTTTGAATTGGAAGAGATTGTTTAATAGACATTAAAACCAGTATTCGGGGTATTTTCTTCTGGTGGCCAAATTGTTGATGACCAGGGCAACAATCAACATGATTACCACGCCACTCCCTACGGGGATCAGCATGTACCAGAAGCCTATTTCGTGTATTTTTTCGCTGCCGATCACAGCGATCAGGGCCGTTGCCCCACCAGGGGGATGAAGGGTCTGGGTAGCATGCATCAGGGCAATAGACGTTGCAACGGAAAAGGCTGCCGCAAACCATGGGAGGGGATGGAAAAGCTGCCAACAGGCTACGCCCACAAAGGCAGAAAGCAGATGGCCGCCAATGAGGTTTCTGGGCTGGGCCAAAGGACTTCTGACGGCACCATAGACCAGCACCGCTGACGCGCCGAATGAGCCGATGATATAAACAAAATCACTTCCGGATAAGAGATTGTAATTCAAATAGGCCACCGGGGTGATCCCCAGAAAAGCCCCTAGCCAAGACCAAAGTATCTCGCTTGAGTTTACTTTGGGTGGACGCCGCCCGCCACCGGCCATTTTTTTAAAAAAAGGTATCATTGTCGGTCTCCTTTTTATCAGCACATGGCCTGGACAAGGTCTGACCGGGCAATTATCCCTATCGGAATGTTGTTATCCCCACACACCGGGACCCGGTTAATATTTTTCCGATCCATAAGGTTGGCCACGTCCAGCAACCTGAGACTTTTGTGGACAGTCACCGGCGGAGAAGACATGATGTCTCTGGCCTTCAGTGCTTTTAAGGGCCGGGCAAGACAACGGCTGTCATCCATACACTGAATCAGCACCTGCATGAACGACGGGCCTTTTTTTTCAGTCATTCTGGACAGAAAATCTTTTTCAGATATGACGCCGGTTACGGCACCCTGTTCATTGAGTACCGGAACACCGGAAATATCGTGATCTCGCATCCGGCAGGCGGCTTCTAAAAGCGGTGCGTCTTCAAAAACGGAAACAACCTTTCGAGTCATCACATGTTCTGCTAAAATGGCAGTCGTAATACGGTTAACCGCATGTTCAAAAGCAATCCGGTATACCTCTATAAAGTCAGACGGCGTGATATCCAGATATCCAGGAATCTCCTTCATCGCCTCCAGTACATCCTGGTCTGTGATAGTCTGAAAGCACTCATTGATACGGCTGAAGTTCATAACTCTCCTTTCGTTCTCTTTGCTAACGTTTCCGGCCATTGTAGGAAGAATATCGAAAATCATGGCTGGAAACACATTGACATAGATCAAGTTTTTACAAAAAAGCCAAAACTTGACCTATGTCAATGAATAAAACTTTGATTTTGGTTTAAAGTTTAAAAAAAATAATCCAGGCTAAAGGAGCAAGTCCATGAGAGTTCATTATCTGCAACATGTCCCATTTGAAGATCTTGGCATGATGAGCCCGGCATTAATAGCCGGCGGCCATCAGTTAACAGGAACTCAGGTTTTTAAACCCTGCACTCTCCCATCAGTTGACGATTTTGACTGTTTAATTGTTATGGGAGGTCCCATGGGGGTAAATGACGAAGTTGCATGCCCCTGGCTTTATGAAGAAAAACAATTAATTGAGCAGTCCGTCAGGTACAACAAAAAGATTCTGGGAATCTGCCTGGGAGCCCAATTAATTGCCCAGGTGATGGGGGCCGATGTTTATAAAAATAAATATAGGGAGATCGGTTGGTTTGACATAGAAGTCTGCGAAGAGATCAATGATACTATTCTGGCCGGCGTTTTTCCCCAGCAGGCACGAGTTTTCCATTGGCATGGGGATACGTTTGATATTCCAAAAGGAGCGGTACACATTGCAAAAAGTGAAGCCTGTCTAAACCAGGGCTTTGTTTTCGAAGATCATATTATTGGATTTCAATTCCATCTGGAATCTACACAGCAGACTATCGAAAACCTGGTTCTGAACTGTAAAGACGAAATTGATGGATCAAAATACGTTCAATCGGAAACAGAAATTTTATCAATGAAGCGTAATTTTTCACACAGCAATAATATCATGAATGGTGTTCTGGATTCATTGGCCAGGTAAACAGCAAAATAAAATTTTTAAAATGTGAAAGGAAAATTCATGAAAGTTTTAAAACTCACAGAAACCAACGAGTTTACCTCTGGAGCGATGAAGAGATTTTTTTTAGTTCAAACTTCAGAGTTTTTCAAAATTATCAATTTCAATCTGGATGCCGGTGTGACGTTCCCGGTTCATTCCCACGATCTGGATGGGGAATTGTCCATCCAGGTTCTTGAGGGCAAGGGATGGTTTCTGGGGGAGAACGATACCAAGATTCCAGCCAATAAGGGGGATATCCTGATTTCGGAAATCAGGGAACCCCATGGTGTAATGGCAGACACCCCAATGCGAATCATTGTCACCATTGCACCTCCAATTTGATGAAATAACCCGACTGGAAAAATAAATTACTGCGGCAGAACAGTTTGAAGAATCTCCCGGGGGGTATCGTCATCGCCCAGTAGGACTGAAAACCTTTGGCCTGCCCCGCGGTACTCTTTGTAGTACGCCAGGCAGGCCCTTACCACTTCAAGAACCTGATCTTCGGTAAAGAGGTGTTGCAGCTCACGGGCAAGCCTGGGATGGCGGCCTAACCGGCCACCGAGTAAAACACGGTATCCACTATCTCCAGCCAGGATGCACCCTTCGGGGCAGGCGCGAACACAGGCACCACAGCCAAGGCAGGTCTGAGTGTTAATGAGGGGAAAAGGAGTATTAGACAGGGCAACCGCTTTTTCCTTGCAGACATTAACACAGGACAAACATCCGCTGCATAGGATTTCTTCCGTTCTGGGATACATGGCGGCAATGATACCAATATCCTTTATCTGTGGCTGGGAACAAGCATTGGGGCAGAGGGAAATGCTGATCCGAAATTCATGATGGAATCTGAGCTTGCCCGGAACGTTTTTCCTTAGAAATCCTAAAAGGTCTTCTGCCTCAAGCAGGGCTTCAAGCCGTGTCATTAAAGTATTATTTTCAATGCAACTATTGGCCCCCCCCCCTTGGTTGAAACAAGCCTCTATCTGATATCCTTTAATTTCCGATTCCATGTTGGACAAAAAGCGTTTGCGTGATGCATGGACATGATCCAATAAAACTTTGGCGTCTCCGCGTTCGGCTGCCTCCGTTTCAACCCATTTCCGAACCTTTTTTCTCACAAAAAATGGAACTTTTGATATTTCTTTTTCAGCATCCATAGCCCATTTCATAACTCTCCTTTTATTGAAAAAATTTGCAACATTATAGATATTTACCCTTCTGTTAAGGTTGTTAAAAAAACATGCCTGAAAAAGACTGCTATACCCTTGATCCAAATCAAAAAAAACACAATTCTTTTCATAAAGAATGCGACACTTTCTTACGATTTCGTCAATATCAGGGAGATGGTAATAGCTTGATGTGTCGATCTGATATATTCAAAATCTCTTTAATTTAAAATTGTTATATGTTAAGTATGAACAATGTACCTCCCAACTTTTATCGCATAAGCGTTTATCTTTAATTTTTTCTTTATATCTTGATTCAGATCAAGGTTTCTACACAACTTTTAACTGTATAGTGTTACCTGAAAAGCAGAGAATTCTTAGCAATTAATTTATAAATAAGGAGGCTTTTACATGTTTTGTTTTCAATGTCAGGAAACCGCTAAAAATCAGGGATGTACCATTAACGGAATGTGTGGCAAAAAAGGAAGCACGGCAAATCTTCAGGATCTTTTAATTTATAATTTAAAAGGGATTGCTGTCCTTGCACAGACAGCAAAAGCGGCAGGGATTGAGGTCCCGGCATCCAACGGTAAATTTATTGCCGAAGGACTTTTCACAACCATCACAAATGTCAATTTCAATGATGACGATATAGTGAACTGGATCAACCGTGCCCAGGCTGTTAAAAAGACCTTGTTTGATAGTGTTAAAGACAAAGTCGGAACCAATCTCCATGACTGTGTAACCTGGTTTTCTAATGATTCTTCCGAATTTGCAGCCAAGGCAGAAGCCGTTGGTGTACTTTCAACTGAAAATGAAGATGTTAGATCTCTTCGGGAGCTTCTAGTTATCGGTCTGAAAGGTATCTGTGCATATGCGGACCATGCTGCGGTACTCGGTGTCACTAAAGATGAAATCTGGGATTTTCTGTATGAGGCATTAAACTCTACCACCCAGGATCTGAGCGTTGATGAAATGGTCGCCATGGTTATGAAAGCCGGTGAAACAGCTGTGACAACAATGGCTGCTTTGGACCAGGCCAATACCCAGGCCTATGGAAACCCGGAGATAACAGAAGTCAACATCGGTGTGGGGACAAATCCTGGAATCCTGATTTCCGGCCACGATCTCAAAGATATGGAGGAACTGTTGGAGCAGACAAAAGGTACGGGCGTTGATGTATACACCCACGGCGAAATGCTGCCGGCCAATTATTATCCTGCATTTAAAAAATATGATCATCTGAAAGGCAATTACGGCGGCTCCTGGTGGCACCAGAATGAAGATTTTGAAACATTTAACGGCCCTATCCTGATGACAACCAACTGCATTATTCCCATTAAAAAGAAAAATACGTATCAGGACAAACTTTTTACGACCGGGGTCGTCTCCTATCCAGACACAATCCATATTCCGGATAGGACCAATGGCGGTACCAAAGATTTTTCAAAAATTGTAGCGTTGGCAAAAACCTGTCAACCGCCCACTGAGATAGAAACAGGTACGATCGTTGGCGGATTTGCACATAACCAGGTACTGGCCCTGGCCGATAAGGTGGTTGAGGCAATTAAATCAGGTGCCATCAAACGCTTCATTGTCATGGCCGGATGCGATGGCCGCCAAAAAGACCGCAACTATTTTACTGAAGTAGCTGAAAAATTACCCAAAGATGCCGTGATCCTCACGGCCGGGTGTGCAAAATACAGATATAATAAACTCAATTTGGGCGATATTGGAGGAATTCCACGGGTGCTGGACGCAGGACAGTGCAACGATTCATACTCACTGGCTGTGATCGCCATGAAACTACGGGATGCATTCGGGCTGGATCATATTAATGAACTTCCAATATCCTTTGATATCGGTTGGTATGAACAAAAAGCTGTCGCGGTTCTATTGGCATTGTTGCACCTGGGCGTAAAGGGTATTCGTTTAGGTCCCACACTGCCTGCATTTGTATCACCTGCGGTATTGAATGTCCTGGTTGAAAATTTTGATATCAAACCTATTGGTGACGTTGATGCTGATATTGCAGCCATGATGGCAGGCAATTAGTATATCAAGGAGGTTGGCGTATGGAAAAATATGAATGTATCCCCTGTGGCTGGGTATATGATCCTGAAGAAGGAGATGATGCTGGAAATATTGAGCCCGGCACCGCTTTTGAAGATTTGCCTGGTGATTGGACCTGCCCGGTTTGCGGCGTGGGAAAAGATGAGTTTCAAAAAATAGAATAAAAGCATTTAAAAAAAAATAATATAAGATACAGCCGCCTGGATTAATCCGGGCGGCTGTATATATATGAGGTTCCAGGGGTGCTCAAAGAAGTCATAAACACCCTCCTGCAAATATTAAACTGCCAGACATCATCTGGATTTGAATTTAATTGGCTATTGGCATTTGACATGATAAAAGCAGTTTGAAAGATGAGAATCAATATTGCAATGAATAGTGATAAAAACATCAATGCCAAATTTACAGAATCGCATTTTCAGAAATTTCGTTTGCTTCTGATTTCCGTGTTTATGTTTATCGCATTAGTTCCGCTGGTTTCTTTTGGATTGAATGGGATATCACGAAGCAAGCAGATGATCAAGGATAGAGCTGCTTCCTACCTTACTAATCTGGCGATAAGAAACGCAGAATCTATAAAACATTTTATACTGGAGCGGGTGAATGATATTCACCTGGTCAGCAGTCTCTTAGATATGTCGGAACCAAATTTCAGACATCATCTCAATCAAATAGTCAATGATTTGCACAGGCCTTATATTGACTTTTTTATCGTTACTCAGTCAGGTCAGCTCATTTTTAATACAGGACCAAAAAAGATCAACGACCAAATTATAGAGATGGCGTTACAGGCACAACTGTCATGGCAAGGAACTAAAATAACCAAGATATTCAAAATAACGAAAAACAATGAACAGCTCCCTGTATTGATGCTGTCAAAATCGTTACTTTTAAATACGGCAAAAGATGAACTTCATTTTTTATGCGGGTTGGTGGATTTCAGAGCCGTAAGTGTGCTGCTCCAAGAAAACAAGATGGAAGATACCGGCGAAGTTTATTTAATTGACGAAGCAGGATGGTTTTTATCTACTTCCCGGTTTGGAGCCAAAACACTTGAGACAAGGGTTTCAGTGACAAATAATAAGTCCGAAGGCGATTTGGCCGCCTATCAAGCCATCGATTATCGGGGTAAATCTGTTCTTCAGGCCAGACAGAATATCGATTTTTTTGGCTGGACCGTTATGGCAGATCAGGATATGGGGGAAATTTTAAATCGAATCAGGATTCTGGAGAAAAAGGCCTTTATTTATGCGTTAGTGACCGGGGGGCTTGTTTTCATTTTGGCATTTTTTATCTCAACTGCTATCGTGAATATGGTGAAGGAAAAGTATCAACGGGAAAAGGAAATGGAATTTCAGGTCATTCAAAAAGAAAAACTGGCATCTATGGGGCTTCTGACTTCAGGCCTTGCCCATGAATTGAATACCCCTTTGGCCAATGCTCTTCTATATACACAGATTGCCCTGGAAGAGATAGAGGATGACAATTTTGACCCAGAAAGCGTCTCTCAACATTTATTGACCGTTATTGATGAAGTGAAACAGGGCAGCAGTGTTATAAAAAATCTTTTGTATTTCTCAAGGCACATACAAAGTGACTTGCAAACAGTCAATTGTAATGATCTATTGAACAAATTGATGGAAATCACGATTCCTCACTGCGATGCAAAAAACATTCAAGTCAAATTGGCTTTGGAATCTGATATACCAGATGTTTTGGCAGATCCCAGCACCTTACAGTCCATTGTAACCAACCTCGTGGCCAATGCTATAGAGGCAATGCCTGACGGTGGAAATCTTTCGTTGAGCACCCGTTTTGTTCCGGTTTTAAAACTGGTCAAAATTGAGGTTTCAGATTCCGGTATCGGAATCTCCAAAGAAGATATATCAAATATCTTCAATCCGTTTTATTCAACCAAAAAACCAGGAGAAGGAACAGGGCTTGGGCTTTTTATCAGCTATGAAATGGCACGGAAACTTGGGGGAGATCTAAAGGTAGTCAGTTCAACCCGGAATGAGACGAGCAAAACCGGGACACATTTTACGCTGGAACTTCCAATTAAGGCTTAACAAGATATGGATGACGTACCATTTAAAATACTAATTGTGGAAGATGATATAAATTTAAACAGAGGGCTTGTACATGTCATAAAGAAAATGGGATACGAGGCCCATTCGACAGAGACTGGGGAACAAGCCCTGAAATTGATTAAAAAACATTCATTTGACCTGATAATCGCAGATTTCAAGCTTCCGGGTATTGACGGCAAACAGGTTCTCAAAGCAGCAAAGCAATTCGACGCCGGAATCATGGTTATCATGATTACAGCCTATGGCACGGTAGATACTGCCGTTGCTGCCATGAAAGAAGGAGCAGAAGATTATATTCTAAAGCCCTTTGATGTGGAAGAATTTAAAGTCATCGTCAAGAAGACATTGGAAAAAAAAGCCCTCCTCATGGATAATACCCGGTTAAAGCGTCAGTTAAAGCACAAATATACATTTGATAATATCATCGGTAACAGTCCTGGTATGACAGAGGTTTTTAAAACCATTCACCATGTAAAGGATTCCAGAACCACAGTACTGATTCGCGGTGAAACCGGTACCGGAAAAGAGTTGGTGGCAAGGGCCATTCACTATAATGGAAACCGGGCAGCAAAATCCTATGTACCCGTAAACTGTGCTGCAATCAGTGAAAGTTTAATGAGCAGCGAATTATTCGGCCACGTAAAAGGCGCATTTACTGGTGCCGTATCTGATAAAAAGGGCGTTTTTGAGGCTGCCGAAGGAGGTACTCTGTTTCTTGATGAAATAGGGGATATCGGAAAAGGCCTTCAACAAACCCTTCTACGGGCGATTGAGAGCGGAGAAATTCAACCGGTCGGATCATTTAAACAAAAAAAGGTCCAAGTTCGAATTATTGCGGCCACAAACAGAAATCTTGAGGACATGGTAGAAAAAGGAGGCTTTAGGGATGACTTGTATTATAGGCTTAATGTTGTCACGGTAAGCTTACCGCCATTACGTGAACGTGTTGATGATATTGTACTGTTGGCCTATCATTTTTTAAAACGCTATACGACTCAAAACAACAAACGGATTGATCGCATATCTCCGGATGCTATGAAGCTGATGGAAAAATACAACTGGCCGGGAAACGTAAGAGAATTGGAAAACATCATCGAAAGGGCCACATTATTCGAAGAAAGCCCTGTGCTGTCGGTGACGAGTCTACCCAGCATTTTTAGACACGCTGTATCTATAAGCCCTCGCAGGAATATTAATTCCTTGGACCAGATGAACAGAACGCACATAGAAGAAGTGCTGGAATCCACCGGAGGGAATAAAACCGAAGCCTCGAAAATTCTAGGGATTAATCGATCAACACTTTATCGGATTATGAAACGCTTCAAAATTCAATAATGGCTGTCAAGTTTGCTAAGTTGACTGGTGCATTCCGCAGCACTGTCGCATTCTGCAACATTTTCCCTATCCTCAAATACTAATTTTTTTTGAAAACCCATGTAATTTCTTTGTATTGCAAAAAAAAAATTATACCTGGCACAATTGATGCTGTTACTCCAGCAACATCCCAGTCACTTGAAACCTTGAAAAGACAAATAGGCTGGCTGTTACTTTTCGGTAGCTTCAATAAAGTTATGTAAACTAAGAGGGCAAAGAGGGCGTTGAGTGAATTTAGATAAGCGAAAAAGCAGTCGTCTTTCAATATCAGCTTGTATCTGGCTGATTCTGCTATGTGGCATCTGGGGCGGTAACGCTGTCAGCATTAAATTCAGCAGCCTGTACATCCCTCCGCTTATGGCAGCCACTCTTCGTTCAATTATAGCAGGTTTTATAGTCTGGGGAGTTGCTGTTTGGAAAGGTCAATCAGTTTTATTCCCATCGGGGAAAAGTCATCACGCAGTCATCATTGGTGTGCTTTTTGGCCTGGAATTTTTATTCATCTACTGGGGAATCTCCTTCACTTCCGCATCCCGCTCTACTATTTTTTTGTATTCTCAACCTTTGTGGGTAATTGTAGGGGCACATTTTGCCCTGAAACAGGACCGATTGTCGGGGATTAAGATTATAGGATCATTTCTATCTTTCATCGGGCTTATTCTTGTTTTTAAAATGCACTCAGAAACCTTGCCCGAATACCATAGGATAGGGGATGTGATGCAGATCCTGGCGGCAGTGTTCTGGGCAGCATCCACACTGTATATAAAACGCATCAGTCAATCTATCCCCCTTGATCATTACCAAACCCTTTTTGCTCAGCTGATGTTTGCCATACCGATTCTCGCAATGGGCACTTTATTGTTTGAACAGAATCAACCCGTGGTCTTAAGTCCGGTTTCGATTGCCGCATTAGGGTATCAAGTAGTTGTGGTGGCAAGCTTCAGCTATCTTTTCTGGTTCTGGATGATCCATAATTTTTGTGTCAGCATACTTGCATCATTTTTATTCCTAACACCAATTTTTGGTGTCCTTTTTGGTTCCGTTATCTTAGGCGAACCTGTTGGATTAAATACCCTGGCAGGATTAGGTATGGTCTGCCTTGGTATTTTTTTAATTAACACACAAAAAAGCCACCAAAGCTAAACAAAAGAAAAGTCTCCTTTTGTTAGCGTGCCTGCCACAGACTACAGGCGCAATATGCACCAATGTTGCAATATGCGACATGAGATCATGATATTCAACATTACTCCCGCACATAAAAATCATATATTTTCAATATTTTACACTAAAAATAGTGTGTGGCACATCCTTTGCTCTTAAAAGAAACAAACTAAAGGGCATTTTACTATGAAAAAATCAGGAGACTGATTTTAAATCTGTTTTTTTACTGGAGGAGAGATGAAAGATCAAATTTTTGGGAATCTAACGGATTGGGTTAACGCACTGGATACGCTGAATCTCCTTAAAAAATCAGCTTCGTTGGATAACCATCAAGAAGAGCTGGTCAGGCTGCTTCGCCATGAAGGAAACTGGAGACTGCGTGAAGCGGCTGTTGAAGCGGCAGCCACATTGAAAATGCCCTCCATTGAGACCCTAAAACAGATAGTGAAGTTAATTGTACGAGATGATCTTTATTATAATATCAGAATCTTAGCATCCAAAACCTTATCAACGCTGATTCCGGTAATTATGGCGAATGCAGGGATCAATAAGGACCTTGTCCGACGGTTCATCAATGATGCGAACCATGAGGTTACGGCATTGTTATCTTCACCGGAACCCCCAATGTTTCATGATGCACTCGATATCATTTATGAACAGATTCAAAAGGTCCTTGCAACGGCTTAATGGGCCTGCAACGGAACGAACTATTATTATTGTCATGTGTTTTGAAGACAAGGAGGGCATTATGAGGAGAACCATGAATAAGATGCTTTTAAAAGATGTTGAAACAACCGAAAACCCAGCGACCTGGTACTTTTGCCCGTATTGTCAAAAACGACTGTTCAAAGGGCATATCGAAACATTGAGAATGACCTGCCCCAATTGTAACCGACTCATTGAATCAGAAGGGGAGCCCCTTCTGGAATCAAAATAATATTATGATTATGGAGGTAGTATGGCTGGAATAAACAAACAGATAGACCTTTGTATCAATTGTCTGAATGTTAAAGATTGTTTTCACTACAAGAAAAAAAAGCAACCCATATATTTTTGTGAAGAATTTACGTGTGAAGATCCTGAAGCCTCAGCCAAAGAAAGAAAGCGCACCAGCAAAGCTGAATCCATGTATTTACCTGTACCCAATCTCGCGATGTTCAATGATTGCGGGAAGCCCTGAAAATAAAGAAAGTATTTTTTGTAGAAATTAGAAAACAACAAAAAATGGCATTGGAGATAAGCATGGCATCCTATACCAAAAAAAGGAAATTAATATGGAAAAGGAAATATTGATAACTGAGTTTGATTTAAACCGTTTGGAACGACTTCTGGATCTATGCTGGAGGCAAAATATTTTTAATGAAGAAGACCTGGAAACTTTGCAAAAAAAGATATCCAATTGTCTTGTTATGCAGCCTGAATTCATTCCCAATAATATTATAACAATGAATTCAACCTTCACTGTTGAAAATGAGGCCACCAAAGAACAAAAAACCTATACACTGGTTTTTCCGGAAAAAGCCGACATTAGAGGGAACAAGATTTCCATCTTGGCTCCTATAGGTATTGCTATCCTTGGGCACAAAGTGGGCGAATCCATAGAATGGATAGCTCCTTCAGGGCCAAAGAAAATGACATTTACCAAGATCCATTACCAACCTGAAACCAGCGGGCAGTTTAATTTGTAATCAAGAGATTTCATTTCCTATGATGTTAATTCAGGAATATTAAAAAGCGTTATCAGGCAGCAAGAAACTCGAGGAGGATAATAATGACAAAATCCACTTACTGGGCAGATTCCTACATAGATAAACGTTGCAGTGCCCAAGAGGCCCTGAAACATATCCGGCCAGGTCAACGCATTTTCATAGGCTCATCCTGTGCTGAACCCCAGTATCTTGTCCAAGAACTATCCGAAATATCCACAAGATTAATCGATCTTGAAATTGTACGTCTGCTCAGTATTGAAAATGGACCGTTAACGCCTATAGCTAATGGGTCCCCATCACATCAGTTCAAAATCAGGTCCTTTTACTTAGGCTCCTGTGGCTGTAGCATTATAAAAAAAAATCAAAGATTTATTACACCCACTAATTTATCCCAGATCCCGCACCTGTTCAAATCCGGACTCATGCCGTTGAATGCAGCCCTGATTCAGGCCACACCGCCCGATGACTTTGGTTGGATGAGCCTCGGGATTTCTGTTGACATTAATCTTTCGGCCTGCGAAACCGCCGATATTGTCATATGCCAGATTAATCCCGAAATGCCCCGAGTCCTGGGAAGAAGCTTTATTCATGTTAATGATGTTGATTTTATAGTGGAACATGAAGACCCGCTTTTAACCATCCAGCCACTCCCTGAACATGAGTCAGGCATCGCGATTGCGAAACTCATCTCACGTCTTATCGAAGATGGTTCAACCATTCAGACAAGTCTTGGCTTAACGACTGAAATAATTAAGATGGCTCTGTCAAATAAAAATGATATCGGTGTCCATTCACAATACCTGTCAGATGCAATCATGCACCTTTTTTCCATGGGGGTCATCACGAATAAAAAAAAAGGATTTAATAACGGAAAGCTTGTGGCCGGTGCAGCAGTAGGCTCATCTCAACTTTATGAATTTCTTGACGATAATCCCTCTATTGAATTTTACCCCTCAGATTATATTAACAATCCGGGAATTATCGGGCGTCATAATAAAATGGTAACATTGAACACAGCCATGGCCATTGATCTTACCGGGCAGGTGGCAGCCGATGCCCTGCCATTGAATAATTACACAGGCATTAATGGTCTACTTGATTTCACCCGAGGGGCAGCAATGTCCAAAGGAGGAAAAACCATCTTAGTAATGACGTCAACTATGGATCACGGACAAAGAAGCCGAATAGTACCACTATTAACAGAACACGCCGTGGTGGTGCCAAGGGGCGATGTCCAGTTTGTGGCTACAGAATACGGATTAGTGAATCTTTTTGGAAAAACACTTCAGGAACGGGTTATGGCTTTAGTCTCAATTGCCCATCCGGATTTCAGGGATGAATTATTTGCCGAAGCCAAAGAAATGGGGTTGGTTGACAGTAAACGCAAATTTAATCAGGCAAATAAAGGAATCTACCCGTTTAAATACGAGGAAACCATTATTATAAACAATCTTCCCATTACCTTCAGACCCGCAAAGCCGGTGGATGAACGATTTATCCAGGAGCATTATTACACTATGAATCGTGGAGATATTGTTTCGAGGTTCTTTCATGAGAAAAGAAATTTTGCCTATGATCAAATTGAAACTACATATGACATTGATTATATCAATGATCAGACCATTGTGGCTACGATTGGCGAACTCGGGTTTGAAAAAGTTATTGCCGTGGGCGAATATTTCAGAAACACTATCATTAACATGGCTGAAGTCGCTTATTCGGTATCAAGAGAATATCAGGGCATGGGCATTGCCTCTATCTTACAGAAAAAAATCAATCAGGCAGCCATTGATAACGGCATTAAAGGACTAATCGCCTATATTTATCCACATAACAAGAATATGATAAACCTTTTTCATAAACAGCCATATAAAATCACAACTAAAAGAAATGGAGACGTGCTTATTTTAAACTGCGTGTTCAGTGAGCCTAAAGCAGAAGACGACGATGATGGCAAGGCCCTGGGCGACGCTATTTTATCTATGGGTTGATTTTCAATTCTTGATTTGTCCCTGAACTAAAATCCTTGTTTGGGCGCATATTTTACGCCTGACAAAAAAAAATCAGGAAATGAGAGACCGCATGCCCAACAGACCAAGAATTCTTATTGTAACCCCGGAAGCCACCTGGCTCCCAGAAGATATCTGTCCTGACGCTAATGATTATTCAGCCAAGGCCGGAGGCCTGGCTGATGTGTCGGCCGCTTTGATTTCGGCGTTGTATGATTTAAGCGGCGATGTTCATGTGGCCATACCTGACTACAGATCTATCTATCATGGCAATAATAAACCCAGGCATCACTGGGAGGTGGAAAAAATTCGTCGGTGCCTGCAGGAGGAGCGGATTCATTTTGCCACTGACCGGGTATTCCTTTACAAAGACGGCGTCTATTCCGGCTATCCGGATAAGGATCTCAAAGTATCCCTGGCGTTTCAGCGGGAAGTGATAAATAATATCATCCCAAGGGTAAAGCCGGACATTATCCATTGCAATGACTGGATGACCGGACTGATTCCGGCCCTGGCCAGGCGATACGAGATCCCATGTCTGTTTAGCATTCACAACATATATACCATGACCTCCACCATGACCGAAATCGAGGACAGAGGCATTGATGCGGCATCCTTCTGGCAGTGGCTTTACTTCAAAAATAAGCCCGTTACCTACGAAGAGAGCCGAGATACCAACCGGGTGGATTTTTTAGTCTCAGGCATATTTTCCGCCCACTATGTGAATACGGTAAGCCCCACATTTCTGCGTGAAATTGTTGAAAATCGCCATCCATTTGTGGGACAGGAGATCAGGCAAGAACTGTCCCACAAATGGAATACCGGATACGCCACAGGCATTTTAAATGCGCCTGAGCCTGAATTCAATCCAGCTGTGGATGACATGATTCAGTTCAATTATGGGCCAAAAAACCATCGTGTCAGGAAACAACAGAATAAAGTTTTTCTGCAAAAATTCGTAGGTTTTGAGACAAATCCCGATGCCCCTGTGTTTTTCTGGCCCTCCCGCCTTGACCCTGTGCAGAAGGGGTGCACGCTTTTAGCAGAAACTATGTATGACATTGTTTCCCGCTACTGGGATACTGGCATTCAGATTGTCTCTGTGGCAGACGGGGCATATCAGAAACATCTCCACGATATTGTCAATTTCCATGGCTTGCACCAGCGCATAAGTATCTTGAAGTTCAACGAACATTTATCCCACCAGGCATTTGCGGCCAGTGATTTTATTTTCATGCCATCTTCCTTTGAGCCGTGTGGGTTGCCCCAGATGATCGGAGGAATATACGGTAGCCTACCGATTGCATTTGACACAGGCGGGCTACATGACACCGTAAGACAATTGAATGTCAATCAGTCAACAGGAAATGGATTTATTTTCAATGTCCATGACGCCCAGGGACTGAACTGGGCGGTGGACCAGGCCATGGACTTTTTCAGCCTGGACCCGGGTGAAAAAGAACACCAGCTCCGCAGAATCATGATAGAATCAGTTCTTGAATTCAACCACAGCCGATGCGCTGAAAGCTATATTGAAGTATATGAAAAAATGCTCAAAAGACCATTCTTATTCTAACACATTGGCATAATGATGCTGGTTAGCGATATCCGCAAACCCCATTTTGCAGGACTATGAATGATCAAAACCTACTATGTTTATCAAAATAAATGCAGCCGCTAAATTAATTTTTAGCGGCTGCATTCTTCCATGTTTTTGTTGCGGGCCGAAGCCTGACAGACGAGATCAGGTCAGCCCATGGTTTGTTATTTAAAAATTTCTGGTGGTTTTGTGGTACTCCCAGTCGCATTGGGATAATTTTCAGCTTTGTAAGACTTTTTACCGGTTTTAATCAAGTGGTTGGCTTCTTCCATGAACGCATTGAAGCGTTTTTTGCATTCATAAAATCCGTGCCACCAAGAATAGTCCGGTGCCATCATTGCCGCCCCCATTCTTGCCCTTCGCCCTTCGTGGTGCCATAATTCATAATACTCCACCTCAAGGGGCTCATCAAAGAAACGGGTCTTGTCGAGCAGTCCTTTTTCATAAAGCTCGTCAAGCTTAGCTTTTGCCGGTTTGAAATATACGTCATTGTATTCTTTGATGGTTTGATCCATCTGACTGTAATGGGATTCGGTCCATCTTTTTCCGTGGCACTGCATGCAGACTTCCTGCATTTTAGCCCGTTCTTCCTTCCAGTTGGTCTGGGCCGGAAGTGCTTTGAACTCTTCAGGTCTAACCGTCAACGGAGCTTGCAATTCCCAGGACAATCTTTCGGTGACATCATGGGACGTCATTACACTGCCCGCACCTGACATATGGCATGAGGCACAGGTTGGTCCCCTGAAATCAACACCAGGACTCCAGGTTCCCGGTGCGGCTGTCCAGTTATATTCATCTCCAAAAGCATCGTAAATATCTCCATGCTTTGATTCTGTAAAGATTTCAATCTGGGGATGATCCGGACCAAGGTGACATTGCCCACAGGCCTGGGGTTTTCTAGCCTCCATAACAGAAAAACGATGCCTCGTATGACAACTACTGCAACTGCCTTTACTGCCGTCAAGGTTCAGCCTTCCTACACCGACATTGGGCCAAGTTGCCGGATCAAGTTCTTTATCTTTCAAACTTAAAATGGTGCCATGGCAATGATAGCAGCCGTTTATCCGCTCAAAATCACTATTCATTCCATCGTTAAGCCAGGGATCTATCTTCCAAATAATTTCAAGGGTATTTGCGTGTTTACTTTTGCTGTATTGCATTGCCTCATCCGGATGACAACGAGAACAGTCTTTGGGTGTAACCACAGCAGAGACCGGCACCATATATTTTTTCTGCCCGTATTTCGTGTCATTTGCCTCGTACTCTTTAAAATGGGACTGGCTGACGTCAGGATCATGGGCTTCTGCGACGTGACAGTCGTAACAGGTGATGTTGGCACTGGCATGTCGGCTGGCCGCCCAGTCAGAGAAAATGCCGGGATGCTGTTTTTTATGGCATTCGATACATGCCATGGCCTCGGGTGACATGGACCGTTCAATCCTGAATGATTTTGATTTTGGTATATTCATCTGAACATCCGAACACAACACTGTGGATGGGAAAATACCGATGATAAATATACCCGTTAGCAATACACTCAATTTTTTCTTCATGGACCCCCCTTATTTTATTTGTAACCGTTACAAGGTTTATAAATCCTGAATTCCCATTGCTCTGTATGGCGCCTGTTTCTGTTTGTATTTATAAATTTCGCTGTCCACATGAACAAGATTTCTATGGCAGTCAACACATTTTTTTTCATATCCTTTTTTAGGGTATAGAACTGTGCGGTGGGCCAGCATAGCCCCTCTTTTATCTGGGATATTCAAAAGATTTCGATGACATTTTTGGCATTGCGCATTTTTAAATGTTGCATAGGCGTGTTCACGGCTCTTTTCCCGGTCATAAGTCCCATAGGCAAAATGAACAAATACATCTTTGATGCCGTGGATCGTCTTTGTATAAAAGAAGTTTACTGTATCCTGTGGGGCAGGCAGGTGGCAGTCCATACAATCAGCGACAAACCCCTGGGCGTTGTTTACGTGTGTAGACGTCTTCCATGCGTTAAAGGCAGGTTGAATCTCGTGGCAGGAGGCGCAAAATCCGGGCGTTGATGTTCTTGCCATTGTGTAATAGGTCAGGCTGAATACAGGAAAGGCTATAATAATGCCGATCAAAATAAAAATTATAGGTTTGAGTATTTTGTTCATTTTAAACCTCGCGCCTTTTTATAAAATATAGAAAGTTATTGAAATGCTTAAAACGTTTATTTAGAGTACGGCTTTACTTAAATTGAACTTATCTATATCAGAAAGGAATGTCAAGATTCAATCGCGGCCATCTGCTAGCCTATCCTAACTAAACCCAGGCTTAAGCCACAACAAAATATTATAGAAATTTAGTAAATTATTGCTACTTTCATATAAACTTCATACCGATTTATCAAGCAATTACCATCTTTTTTACATTATGAAAATTCATGGACACCTGGAATTTTATTTTTGAATATTTTCTAACTCGGACAATCTTTTTCGAATCTTCCGATCTTCCTTATATTTTGTGGTAATATCTCTTACGCTTGACAACGCTCCAATAACATTATTTGCGAAATCTAAAACAATAGAGAAACCGAGATCAACGTAAATAACAGATCCATCTGCATGTAAAGATTTCGTAGGCAGAAATTTGCCGGCATACTTAGTTTTCCCAATTTGAATAGCTTGTTTAAATCCTCGCCAGTGAGCCTTTCGTAAGTTTTCCGGAATTATAATATCTAAGCTCGCTCCGACAGCTTCTTCTTTGCTAAATCCAAAAATATGTTCGGCCGCCATATTCCATACTTGTATTGTGCCTTTTATATCGGCAAATATTATTGCATCGGGATTTTGTTCAATAAGGCTCTCCATGAATTCGTTATTCATTTTTACATCATCTCCATAAAATGTAGGATTGTTATAAATCTACCAGTTCACACTATAATATTAATTCACCGAGCATGGGAATAATATAGCAAGATCTTCGTGGTCCAGGATAGTGGGATATCGATTTTTTCTACAGTCTAAATCAGAATAGGAAGACGGCACCGACCCGAGATGAAAAAAAATATGGATATTGAAAAAGAAGGGGGGTGTTTTATATGGTCTTTTATTTTGTTTAAGTGCAAAATCTTTACTCATTGATAAATTGTAAAGAAAGGTGGTATATTGTTTTATAAGAAAGTCTGGGCAGGTTACTCAGATCTTTCTATCTTTGTTGTGGGATATGCCTGGCAGTTGATATGTCAGATCGGCCCATGGCCGTTATATACAAACTGTAAAGGAGGGTTTATGCCGAAGGTTAGTGCAAAAAGGCAAATCACTTTGCCCGTAAGTCAGTGTGAAGCTCTGGGAATTGAACCAGGGGATGAAGTGGAAAGCTTTATAGCTTATGGTCAGTTAACCATTGTAAAAAAGAAGCAGGGAGCTGCAAGAGGTCTTTTAAAGTACGTCCAGGGGAATCCTTCTATGACCGATGAAGAGTCTATGGAGAGTTCTCTGCAATGATTTCAATCGACACCAACGTTCTGTTACGATACCTGCTTGAAGATGATGCCGAACAGTTTAGAAAAGCAGTCAAGTTGATTTCAGGTCAGGAAAAGGTTTTAGTCACTGATGTCGTGCTGGTCGAGACGATTTGGACATTGCGTGGTAAAAAATACCAGTTAAAGAAACCTGAAATAGTGACAGTTCTTCAGTCGTTGTTTCAGGAACCGAATATAAGGTTTGAGGATGGTCAAGCCGTGTGGCTTGCGCTTACAGATTACAGAGATGCAAAACCGGTCAAGGGTAAAGGAGCTGATTTTCCGGATGCTTTGATCGTTAACAAATCTAAGCAGATAGCCAACAAAGAAAATAAACCTTTTAATGGCTCTTTCACTTTTGATCTTGCAGCGCAAACTTTACCTGGGGCCAAGGCTCCAAAATAATAGAAACAAAGACCGAAGCAGGATAAGCCCGTTTGACTTAGTAAACAATAAAATGAAAACAAAACAGGCCCAGGTTTCCACCAATTAATTTTCATTTTAAATTATGGCAGACGATTTCGCTCAAATATTTGTGAAGCATAAGGCTGCGGTGGTGGGCAGATCTAAATCTTAACTTTATGTTAAAAGTTAAAATTCGATATTTGATGTATTGCTTTCAAATTTTCAGTTTGAAAAGTTCATCAATGATAAACATAAATGATTTTAATAAGCGAACCATACTCAACATATTGACCAGGCCGGTTTCCCTTTATTTTTCTGTGTTTTAGAATAGGAATTGAGTGACGGCTATCATCGGTCACCCAACGCAGCATCAATTCGGGCGTTTACTTCTTTTGTTATTGGGTGCCTGACATGTAAAATCCGGTAGATCAAACCGAGATGTTTGAGGTGAACTTTTTCTAAAGCTCGTTTTGATAGATATTCTTAATCTCTTCGGGCTGAACGCAAAGATAATCCAAGGTCTGTTTTTGACTGGTGTGATTGAAACAAACCATTAATTCTGGAATCCCAACACCGAAAGTGACTCGCTGATGATATCCCCAGGTTTTTCTTAGGGTGTGGCTGGCATAATTCCCCTTCAGGTTGATATCCTTACACCATTTTTTAACCAAAGTGCTTAAGCTAGAAACCGTCAGGGCATTTTTATCCTTCCGGTTGCTCAGAAAAAGAAAATCATCTTCTTCATATTTAATGGATTTAAGCAGATTTTGAATTGCTTCAATGCAAGCCCGGTTTAAATTGATCCGCCGTTGTTTCTGCGTTTTTTTCTCCTTCAGGATGATTTCTTCCCCGGGCTGAAGGTGCTGCACTTGTTCAACTTTGATTTTTAGCAGATCTGAAGCCCGCAGATTGGTATTAATTCCCAAAATGAACAAACAGAGGTTCCGAGGAGAATCCTGTAAAATTTTTTTTATCAGTTTGATGTCTTTTTGCCTCCGGATCGGTTCAACAGAAATATGGCTTCCTTTCTTAGGATGATTCAAATTTTTCATGTCTTCAAGAATTCCCAACTTTTAATAAAAATATAAACAAAAGTTAGGATATGTTTTTTGAAAAAGCAAGTCCGAATTTCAAAAAAAAGTCCCAACGCTTTTATTGACAAGCCTTTGGATTAATTTTTAGATTCCCAACTTTTAGGTAAAAGTTGGGAGAGCATCATAGGAGAAACCTCTTAATCTGAACGAAAGAATTTCCTTTGATCAACGACAATTATTTTTCCCAAGGGGCTTATATAGCGAAAACGGCATAGAATAAAAATATGGCGTTTTAAACATAATTTGATATTATACCGTTATCGACATATTTTTTTGGAGGACACGATGCATCAGATCATGGTCTCCCCCAGAGATCTTGGGGCAACACTTAGAGAATTGAGGAAGCAAAAAGGGATGACCCAGACAGCCTTGGGTAAACGGGTGGGGCTTGACCAAAAACGGATATCCCTAATGGAAAACGGCAATCCTAATATCCGGGTGGATAGCCTATTCAGACTGCTTTCCGCCTTGGACGTGGGCATGGCCCTTGAGCCGAAGGCCATTGATGGAACGACTCCAGTCCAGGGGAACCAGGAATATAATAAGGATGAATGGTGATGGGGAAGGCAAAAAATCTTACCGTCCTTATGAACGGTATTCCTGTGGGCCGGCTGAACCGCAGTGCCAAAGGGATTATCTCTTTTGGTTATGACGAGGATTGGCTTTCAGACCGCAACAGAAGACCCTTGTCTCTATCCCTGCCTCTCACAACCCAGGTTTATTCTGGTGACCGGGTTGAAAATTATTTTGACAACCTGCTGCCGGACAACATGACATTGCGCAACAGGCTGCAGGCCAGGGTCGGTGCTTCGTCCACCCGGGCCTTTGATCTGCTCTCCCATATCGGCAGGGATTGTGTGGGAGCTGTGCAACTTGTGCCCGAAGGAAAAACACCAAATGTCAAAATGGTCACCGCAGATCGGGTAGATGAAACGCAGGTAGAGGATATTCTCAAATCCTATGCCGCCATGCCCCTGGGGGTGGACATTGATGCTGGTTTCAGGCTGTCCGTTGCCGGTGCCCAGGAAAAAACCGCATTCCTAAGGATGCAGAACGACTGGTACCGCCCTTCCGGAGCTACGCCTACCAGCCATATTTTCAAGCTGCCCATGGGGCGACTGGGCCAAACCGGCTTAGATTTGTCAGGCAGCGTGGAAAACGAATGGCTCTGCCAAAAGCTTTTGGGAGCCTTTGGCATGGCGGCGGCTGACACCCAAATAGCAAACTTCGGCAGCCAGAAGGTGCTGGTGGTGAAGCGGTTTGACCGACGCTGGTCCGCTGACAGCACCTGGCTGATCCGACTGCCCCAGGAAGATATCTGCCAAGCCACGGGAATCCCTTCGGCCCTGAAATATGAGGCGGACGGGGGACCAGGCATGACCACGGTCATGGATCTGCTTCTGGGGTCAAACAAGGCTCATGAGGACCGGACCTTATTCATGACGGCCCAGCTGCTTTTCTGGATGTTGGGGGCCATTGACGGTCATGCCAAGAATTTCAGCATTTTTCTTCGTCCCGGCAACCGGTTTCACCTGACCCCACTTTACGATGTCATTTCAATCTATCCTTTGGCCAGGGCTGGCCAGATTTCCATGCACAAGGTTAAGATGGCCATGGCCGTGTCAGGGAAAAACCGTCATTACAGATGGAACAGCATCACCAGAAGACATTGGTTAAATACTGCAAAAAAATGCAGGTACCCGGAAGATGAGATGAAGCAAATTATTGAAAAATGTTGCGATATGGCACAAGGGTGCATCGATCAGGTAGGTGCTACCCTCCCCCCGGGGTTTCCCGGACAGATCTCAGCAGCAATTTTTTCTGGAATGCACCATGCAAGGGAACGGTTGATTAACAATAAAAAGGATGTATCTGTTTAAAAATCAATAAAATCTCAACTGGCATCTCCAATAACATAAGTAGTAAACGCCTTAATTGATAAGCATCTCGGTCAAAACTTATAGACAAAAAGCGCAGCTATCTATTCCTTTTTTTTCTTCTTCCTTTTAATATACCAATCTTGATCACCATAAAATTTATCTGAGCATTCCGGACACATGCTATGACTGAAAGAAACTTCGGAGTGCTTCTGGATATAGGATTCCAATACATTCCAATACCCTTGGTCGTCTCGAATTTTTTTGCATGATGCGCAGATTGGAATTAATCCGCTTAATGTTTTTATATTTTCAATCGCTTCTTTCAGTTCAATTATAAGTTTTTCCCTTTCTGCCTCAATACGTTTTCTTTCAGTTATATCCTGAACAATACCAATGCCACTCAATGGAATCTCATTTTGATCAAATTTTACCTCGGCAATTTCACGCACCCATTTTTCACTACCATTTACGATAATTCGATGTTCTATATCATATGGGGCTCGATTGAGAGCAGCGGCCCACGAATCCGAAACAAAATTTAGATCATCAGGATGTATTACTGAAAGGAATCTATCAAAGGTTATAGGTTCTTTTTTTGAAACATTGAAGAGGCGATAAGCTTCTTCGGACCACTCTAAATCCTTGGTTGTCAAATCCAGGTGCCAGCTTCCCATTTGTCCAACTCCCTGAGCCCTTTTAAGATTGGTTTCACTCTTTTTTAGGGCAATTTCAGCCCTTTTTCGTTCATCAATCTCCAACCGAAGTTTTTCATTGATGGAATTCAGAGCTTCAGTTCTTTGTTCTACTATCTTTTCTAAATTTTCACGATGCTCGTTAAGTTGGTCTTCAACCTTTTTCTGACGACTAAATGCGTGATACATATTTTTCTGCATATAATTAATAGCAACCGCTAAGTCATCCAATTCATTATTTTGTTGTGCGTTTTGATTAAATACCAATGGTGTGCCTATTGCATCCAAAGATAATGCAGAGGTATAATTTGTTATTTTTAATAAAGGCCCGATCACCATGCGATAAATTAGAAATAAAATCACAATGCAGGCAATAAGTATTATGGAAGTTTGTGATAAAGTCGTGGCCAGTATAGCCTTGGATATCTTTTGTTTTACATAGTTCAGATCACCTACAATATGCAATACACCCAAAGTATATGTTTTGCCGTTATAAGTATGAACTATCGAAAACTTTCGAGATAGTTTCATTGAGCTGGGCTTATTACCAGCGTTACAAATTTGAACGTCTTTTGAGTGGATGTCTGCATACTGGACACCCGGTAACCGACAAATACCTAGCAGTATGACCTTTAAACTGTCATTGTCGTCCACCCATAGAGTTTCTCGAATAACATCTGAATAGCTATTCTGGATTTCATCAAATTTATTTTTTATTTCTTTTGTTTCTTTAAACCACGTAATTAAACCAGTAATTATAATAAATAGAATAATAGTCAGGATTGCAAAAAACAGCACGTTCCTTATCAGGTGTTTTGCAATCCTGCTATACGGAAGAATAGAAAATAAACCTCTCATTCATTCACTCCGGTAGATAAGGAGATATTATTTCGTTATAAAATTGGTTGTATGTTCCATCTTGTTTCATTTTTCTTAAAGTTTCTGCGAGTAGCGGTGCCAAAGATTTATGGCTGTTGTGTAAATACAAAAAGTTTGGTTCTACAGCAAGCGGTGGATCAATAAATTCAATCTCCTTAAAACCGAGATTTTTAATTACGGCATATCCGGAAAGTTTTGTGACCAAAGCGACATCAGTGCGATCTGTATGCAAAAGCTTAAATAGCAATTCCTTATTTTTTACTTTTGTGACGGACTTTGCATTGGTCACCTTGTTATCAAAAATCTTCCATCCATGTATATAAGCAACGTTTAAATTCATCAAACTTGACCATCCATTGAGCCTGATATTTTTATTTTTTGTAAATGCTCCAAAGATGAACTCGCCAAAGGGTTCAGAGACCTGAACGAGATTGGGATAATTTTTTGATAACCCGCCGATTCTTGGGCCGTCACCGTCATCAACCCCTTCGTTTACATGAATCAAAGATCTACCAACCGGAGGTGTGTTTCGTGTTACTTTTATATTATTTTGAGAGCAAAGCACCTCCACTAACCGGAAAAAAAATGCCTCATATGGAGAATGAATGGTACAATTGATGTTTAGATGATTTTGTTCTCTCCCATATACAAATGGGGTAAAAAGCACCCATATTATTGTTGCATAAATGGCGATATTTTTTTTCATCTTTCCTCTCTTGGTTTATACAATAGTTACATGTCGAAAGACATTTTCTCTAAGGAGACCATCTTTCTCATTTTATCGATGGTATCTATTCCCATCCAGGCCTATTTCCAACCAACATTCAATAGTAAAAGCATTGTTGAGAGAGGCTATCAAATTATCACTGCGGCCTCCCCTCCCCCCTTAAATGTGAAATCATTTAAAAAATGGCAAGTTACATCCCATAATCTTCCCCATAAAAGCGCTGAAAATTTTTATTAAATTTTATCCAGTTGTAATTACGTTTTTTTTGTTCCTGGATATAAATCTTCCAAGCTTCTCTTTCTTTGGCGGATTTGAGTTTTTTCACGGGTTCAAATTTATACGGATTTTCTATTGTATAACCGCCCTGGGACGGTTCAAATTTCCCTAAATTTTTTAGTCTTCCATCATTGCCCCATCGCAAGCTTTCAGGCTCTCGTCTATAAGCGCGTGCATCAAACGACAAAATATCCTCAACTTGTCCTGTTCCGTGATATGCCAAACGGCATTTGGACAATTTGCGCAAATTGTTTTTGGAGAGCGGGCCATGTTGGCTAAAACCGGGCTGTTTAAAGGTACTTGAGTTTCGTTGTCTTCCAGTGTTTCTATTACCGGGCTGTTCGGTGTTTCTTCCATTGTTCTTATCTCCTTTTTTGTGGCGTTCAAGGATAATGCCGTTTTTGGCAATTCGCATTCCGGTTTTAGAAAAAGGGATGCTTGAATTTTTTTTAGTCTTGCCGCCGATATCCGTTAAAACATAACCTGCTCCCCTGGGCTTGACTTCAAGACCGATCCTGGCCAGTTCCCGATGGAAGTCTTGCCAGGTGTTAGATTTAATTGCCGCCTGGGCGATAAACTCTTTTGATTCTAGAACAAAGGTCTCAAAGGATTTCAGCCCGGTTTTAGTTTCAAAATCTTTGGCCTTGGCATTTTCCCGTTTGGGCTCCCGTTGAAAAAATTCTTTGACCTCATAATCTCCGGCTGATTTTTCATAAGAACCAAACCGGTCCTGAAGTTTTTTCTTGGACAAATTTTTATCAAAATCGCTTAATTTTATATGATGCCCATCTTTTTGTTTGTGGCCGATTGCCGCCAGGATGCAGCCGTTCCCTCGCATTTGCACAGTTAAACCGTAAACGGCAAGTTCTTTGTGCAAGAACTGCCAATCCCTGGCATTGTCAAAGGCCTGTTTTACATCTGATTGCCGCTGCTTCACGTAATCGCTAAATTGCTGTTCAACACCGACATCAACCTTGAGTTTATATTTTTCCTCCAGGAGCCGGCACGTTTTATCCCGTTTATAATAATCATAGAAAGGATCATGCCGGGTGTATCTTTCCTTTTGGATCATATTGTAAGCAACATGCATGTGGGGATGGTCTGTGTTGATGTGTATTCCGCAGAGCCGTTGATGGTCTTCAAAACCTAAAGCGGCTGCAAATTCTTTTTCAATGTCTTTAAAATCCTCCAGAGAAAGCTTTTTGAAATCTTCGGGATGAAAACTGACTACCATATGATAGGTTTTTTCTTTTTTTGTCCGGGTGTTCATTGCCTGGGTGGCTTTAATTTCATCAATGGCCAGATCATAATCCTGCCCGGCATAACAGCCGGCTGTCCATTTTGCAAAGAGCTTTTCTCTTTCATGGCCGGCGCCTATATATGCCCCTAAACGTTTTATGTTGTCGTTTTGCGGTTCGCACTGGATACGTTTTGATATCATGGCATTAAACTGTGATGATGGTACTTATCCATCAAAAATGTTGGTATGGCCTGAATATATTGAAGAAAACAGGGCTGCAACATCACACCATATCCCGAATTTTAGAAATGACCGGCCTGAGCTGTCGCTGCCTGTCTTCAATGTCATGCAGCACCTTTCTTATTTCCGAAGGCGGCACATTTTTAAACCCCTGGGCAAGATAGTATTTAAGCAGCCCTCCAAGCCTGCCAAGGTCAGCGTTCACTTTAAGCGCAGATAAAAAAGCTTCCTGGTCCAGCCTTGATTCTATCTTTTGGCCGGTTAGAATCCGGCGGATATATTCAGAGACAGAAAACCCAGTCTGTTTGGCAAGAAGCTTGATTTGGCTATATTCTTTTTGCGTCACATAAGATTTGAGGGTTATTTCCCGTTTGTCTTTTTTCATTGATCCCCTGCGTTTTGTTATACCATCAGGAATAACGGTTTTGCGGGCACCATTATTCCTGATGGTGTTACCTGGTTAATTGGCCCATTCCCAACGGTTTTGTGATATTGCCTCCGCTATCTGGGCTTGTTCGTTTCTTGACTTGGCATAAATTACATAATATTCATTGCCGTCGTCATCTTTGACCTTACGGCCTATATTGGAACCGATATAGACTGGCTGTGATTGTGAATATTGTGAGTAGGCGGTGTATTGATTACTGTTAATGGCGGCATAATACTTCAAACAATATGCCGGTAATTCAGGGTCAACGGCCATTACGGTAACCCCGGAAGAGTGGTTGGAAATAGAGCCAAAATTTCGTCCCGTTGAAATAACCACTTTGACAAGATTTTTATTTAACTGTTCAACAGTGCAGGCAGAACAATTGTAATCAACAAGGACGTTAATCAAGCTGGGCATCCCTTCTGCATTTGAATCAGGACATTTTTTCAGAAAAGATTTTCGGGCGTCCCTGGTGTCGGATAGTTTCTTTTTTTTGATGCTGAAAAAATAATTTAAAGCAGGATCACACTCGTCCGGCCTGTCGCCCGAAGACAAGCATAAGATGGATTCACAAGCCAATTTCTGTTCATCTGTTAATTCATCATCTGCCCATGACAGAGATGTTTCACCTAAAAAAAGTATCCAAAAAAGAAAAATCGTAATGGTTGCTGCAAACTTTTTCATTTTAAAATCCTTAATTTTTGTGTTTCCGATTGAAATCCATAATCGTTTCCTATTTCGGCGATATCCTCTATTTTTCGGCCTTCTTTGGTTCGTTTGATAAAAATCACCAGATCAACCGCCTCCTGGATTAAATCATCCATGGGATTTGGCACCACTTCGGCAATCAGCTGCTGCAGCCGGACCAGTCCCCCGGCACAGGAATTGGCATGGACGGTGCACACCCCACCCGGGTGACCGGTATTCCACGCCTTTAACAGGTCAAGGGCTTCACCGCCCCTTACTTCACCAACAACGATTCTGTCCGGGCGAAGCCTCATGGTGGCTTTGAGAAGATGCTGCATATTGGTGTTCCGGTTTGTGCGCAGCATCACCTTATTTTTTGACAGGCATTGCAGTTCGCTGGTGTCTTCGATAATGACAAGCCGTTCATCACCGGCAATATTTGCCAATTCTGCCAGAATCGCATTGGTCAGGGTGGTTTTGCCGGAACCCGTTCCGCCCACCACCAGGATGTTTTTCTTGTTTGCAATGGCATCGCAGATAATTTGCTGCTGATCCGGTGACATGATCCCGGAATGGACATAATTATCCAGGGTAAATATATTGATCGCCTTTTTGCGTATCGTGAAGGTGGGATTGGCCACAACCGGAGGGAACAACCCTTCAAACCGGCTGCCGTCCAGGGGCAGCTCGCCTTCAACAACGGGAGAATCCTTTGTAACGACGGCGCCGAGCATGGACGCAACCTGGCTCAGTATTCCGGAGGCGGATGATGCAGGAATGGCGGACACTTCCACCATTCCCTTGTCAAACGTATCGAGCCATAGCTTACCGTCAGGGTTGAGCATGACTTCAATCACGTTATCATCATCCAGGGCCTGGGTAACAATGGGGCCTAAATTATGCTTCAAACTGTCCAAAACAACGCTCATTTCTATTCCTTTCCTAAAAAACAAAAAGAGGTGTGATCGTATCAACTATTGAAGATTGAGGTACAAACCCGAGATACCGGCTATCCAACGAGTATTTGGTGTCGCCGATTACAACGAATTGCGCAGAAGGCACGATGCCTGTTTTTGGGAAAAAAGGCGTAATCGCCCGGCCTTTACTATCTGTATGCGAGGCTGGGGGCAATCGGTATGCCTGCCCTGGTAAGGCAGCCACACGTTTCATCAAAGGTGTATTTTTAACGTACTTTGATACAAGAGCCTGTTGTGAATCAGTTGGATGAAAGACCACATAAGAGCCTTTGGCAATTGCCCGGGAGGTTTTTAAATATAAACCTCGGGGCAGACTTGAGGAGACATTGATATAACAGTATTGAGATACAAAAAAACAGACCGCGAACAAAAGACTGCAGGGCAGCAAGATTTTATATTTCATTATTTGATACCTCTTTGAGCTTGGAAAGATCTATGCGATCGGGCGGCGGGGTTTTAACCCGCTTTTGAAAGACAGGATCTAAGAAATAGAGTATCTGCTGACCGTATACCGTGTTGTACCCGGCAACAAATATCAGCATATCACCGGGGGTTTTGATACCCCCTTTTTCGTCTTTGACCGGGCCTTTCAGCCTCATGCATTCATCCGGTGTGAGCAGCGGTCTTGCCACTTCGCTAATGGATACTGAGGCATTGCCCATGCCGCCTAACCGTTTGCCGGAAACACTGGTCTTTTTATCCACAACAGTGGTTTTGCCGGTCATATCCGACAACAGCTTCGCGGTTTCTATCTTGTTGGGTGCATATGCAATCCTGACATGGCAGTTTGATGTAATTGATTCGTCCCGGGTATAGGCCTCCTGCAATTGGGATAGATCCTGGACGATGATATAAGCCTTCACGCCGTAACCGGCCATAAACGCCAGGGCCTTTTGCATGATTTCCAATTTGCCCAGGCTGGTGAATTCGTCCAGCATGAGCAAGAGCCTGTGTTTATAACCCACTACGGCTTGCCCGTTTTTAAACTCCATTTTCTGGGTGAATTTTCTTAACGCCAAATTAAAAAACACGCGCAGCAGCGGCCTTAACCGGTCAAGGTTGGCAGGGGATACAACCAGGTATAAATCAACAGGGTTTTGCGAATTCATGATATCTGAAATGAAAAAATCAGACTCAGAGGTGTTTTTTGCGACAATGGGATCACGGTACAATGAAAGGTTGGTGACAGCAGTGGATACAACCCCGGACAACTCACGGTCGGCTTTGATCACAGCTTCACCGGCATAACTGTCAATGGTTGATTGTATGTTGTCTGCCAGATCCGTATCCATGTCCGGATACCGTTTTTTCAGGATTTGTGCGTGTTCTTTGTCTATCATGGCATAAAGCAGGTTTTTGACATCCCCCTCATTGTCGCTCTTTGTAATTTCGGCCACGACATCGGCAAGGGTGGCATCCTGCTTTGATACAATGACATGCAAAATTAATCCGGTCAGCAAGGCATACCCGGCCTGGGTGAAATAATCTTTCATGCCCTTGCCGTCTGGATCACAGATCATCTGTGCAATATTCTGGGCATCAGCAATGGCATGATTCGTATTAATCCGCACTTCTGCCAAAGGATTCCATTTAGCAAAAGAGAATGTTTCATCGGCAGGGTCAAACTTGAGAATTTTATGATGTAATTCTTTGGCCCTGTACCCTGATGTCAACGCGTAATTTTCGCCCTTAATGTCCAGGGTTACGCTTGAGCCCGGCCAGGCAAGCAATGATGGTATCACCAGGCCCACACCTTTACCGGATCGGGTTGGCGCAAATGCTAAAATATGCTCAGGGCCGTTATGGATCAGATATTTGGTGCCCCGGGCCAACGGGAAGCCGCCGACATATACACCTTCTTTGGCGTCAAGCCCCATGGCAGGCAACTCTTTTTTCTTTGCCCAGGTTGCGGTGCCGTGCAGATTTAAGTTGCCTTTCGGCTTTTTCCTGAGAATCAGGAAAAAGCCGAAAGCCGTACTGAGGACAAAGACTCCAAAGATCAAATCAACCCGATTACCCACCGGGGTATCTATTATGTATTTGTTCCATTCAAACACCTTCCAGGGCAGGTAATACGTATCAAACACCGGCTTACCCAGGTCAGGATGGTATCGCAATGCCCTGGCTACGGTTTGCGTGGAATAGCTCATAAAGGCAAAGCCCCACAACAAAAAACAAACCGGGAAGAGCAGCGGATACCTGCTCTTTTTTGCCTTGGCCTGCTTAAGGCCGTATTCTTGTTTTTTCATCGTTCAAGCCCGACGCCTTTATCTTTGGAAAGATATTTGATCTGGGATTTCAACTGGCTTTGAACCCGGCTCTTTCCCATCTTGCACTTGGCCAGGTCATTGAAATCCGTATACCCAAGTTTTTTTGACTCATCCGTAAATTTGGGGATAATGACTTTCGCACCAACAGCCTTGGCCGCTTTTTGTGCTTTTTCCACGCCCACATTATTTTTCTTGGCGTGATCATTATCAGCACAAATGAACAACTCAGCGGTGGGCATCAATTCCCGGATCTGCTTGGCCACATTTTCCAGGTTGTTTGCATCAAAGCAAACGACCGCCGGAAGGTGACTCACATCATTAAGGGTCTTTCCCGTTGCAAAGCCTTCAGCCAGCAGTATGGGTTTTTGTTCGTCGAGTTCGCCTATGGTATAAGCGTTTCCCGATTTTTTCCCGCCGGTCAGAAACTGCTTTTGCCCATCCTCGCCGATGAACTGTAGGGATTCGATTTTGTTGGTTTTAAGATTCTTGGCAGGGACAATCAGCCGGTTATTTTTATCAACCCGGTATTCTTTGTCGCCATTGATCTTTTTATCTGTAAGGTATGGGTGGGACGTGGTTTTTTCTGCATTGATGTAAATGCCGAACGCTTTTTTAGCTGCTGCAGCATGATCCTCTTCCCGCTCGGCTGCCCGTGCTTGTTTATTTCCTGATGTAATGACTGTTTTGCCGAGTTCCCCTTCATATTTGAAATTGGCTTTTTCCCCGGTTTTATGGTTTTGAATGAACCCCGCAGGCCTGCCGTCGGGATAAAGCGTATATGCCCCGGATTTTTTGCCGCCCTTATCACCATCAACAGGAACACGGTGCAGCTTGCCGTCCGCCTGGGGGCTGTCAATTTTTAGGCCGAGCCTTGAAGCCTGGTCCTGGAATTGCGCGGTTACTTTATTCATATCAAGCTGGATTTCCCGGGCAGGTTCGAGCCATTTTTGAAAAGGAGCTTGGTCGGCGCCTGGCTTAACAAACCAGGATTTTTCCTGTTTATCCCATTTTGCACCTAATGCCTTGGCTTCATCTTTCTCTGAATACGGCACATTGATATACACCCTTTCGCCATCAAGCTCTGTTTGCGAATTTTTAGATAGATGCTGTTTTCGTTCAGGATCACCAAAAGAGGCAGGCTCCTGGGGGGAAGGGGAAGGTTCGGACCTCTCAAAGGAAGGAACGATATTTTTTAGATAGGTTACAATTTCACGCTGGGAATCATCCAGTTCCTTGTTAAAAGCTGATACCGGATCACTTTTATAGTGGTCGGGCATTAAATCATCAAACAAATCGGGATTGCTCATGGCCACAGTTATCTTTTCCGTATACGAAAACAAATCTTTGTGATCTGTACGGTATTGATCGGCTTTGGCCTGTAATCGTTCCGCGTCCTTTTTTACCAAAGGACTTGATTCCTGTGGGATATCCGCTTCTTTTTTTGTTGTTTTACCTTTCTCTAAATCGAGCCCCATCAGGTATTCAGCGATTTTTTCAGCGTCTTTCATTGCGAACCCAAGCTCCTTTGCCCGATCTTCGGGCTTTATGGCTTTGAGCCAGGACGAAACATACGCTTTATTGCTCTCTTTGGATTCGGCAGAATATCCAATGCCGATTTGAGAACACACCAACCAGCTTGATATTTCCGCCCTTAATTCTTCTTTGGCCCTGGAATCCTTATCCGCATAGTCAACGCCCCTGTCCATCATGGATTTATGAGCAGTGGCATGCGCTAATTCATGAAATACTGTTGAATAATATTTTGATTTATCGTCAAACTGTGATTTGTCCGGCGTTTCAATGGAATGGGTTAAAAAATTATAAAAAGCCTTATCAAGCTGGCTGCCGGTGATTTCCACATTGGCAGCGGATATCAGTTTTTCTGCTTTATCTTCCGGTGTCCAGGCAGGCTCTGGATGCTTGTATTCTTCCACACCGTCAATCTGGGTGGCATTAAAAACAGAAAAAGTTTTAAAAACAGGTCTATTGACCTTGGTAATTTTTTCTTCACCGTTTTCGTCGAGGACTGGCTTTCCTTTATCATCAAGCTCTTTTTCCAATCTGGCAGGTGAATAAAAAAATCCTTTGGAAGCTTTTTGCCCTTTTTTGACAAAGCAATTCATATCTTTAGCCTGGTTGAACGTCATCCACCTGGGATCATTGTAACCGCTCATTGCCAGATTAATCAGGTTTACGCCTTTATAATTCTGGTCCGTGGTTAAATTTTTAGGCAGTTCCAGCAATCGGCCTTCTTCCCACGGTTTCTGCCAGGGCGCATCGCATTTTTCAATGGCCTCTAAAACCCTTTTGGAAAAATCATTGAGCTGATCTTGATATTTACTCATAAGTCAGCCTCCTCACTCTCCAATTGTGCTTTCTGCATTCTGGCTAATTCTTCTGCAGAAATTTTGATAAGGCCCAAGGATTCTTCCGCATATTCGGCAACATCCCCCGGGATATCGTCAGAATCAAAATCAAGACGGTCAAGCTGTCTCTTCAGCCAGGCTATGTACTCATCAACGGTCATGTTGCGTTTCATTGCAAAGTATTCAAAATCCATTGTTATTCTCCTTTTTTTCTGTGAACTGGGGCTTGCCGTTATTGTCAAAATACGTTTGTCTGCATTCGGGGAAGCCGGAGCATCCCCACCAATAATTTTTCTTACCTCCTTTGCCTTTTTTCTTTGATTCACGTTTCACAAGCGGTTTGCCGCAGGCCCGGCACTTGTGCTCTGATAATTCTATTTTTTTCTTTGGCGTTAAATCAGGCTTGCCGTTTTTATCGTTGAGGAACACAGGCTTGGCATGCCCATCCTGGTTGAAACATCCCCAATACCAGACCCCTTTTTTACTTTTTTGCCTGCGTAAAGGCCGGCCGCATTCCGGGCAAAGATGGGTGCCCGGCAAAGGCTTTAATTGAAGGGCGAATATTGCTTTGACAAGTTTCGGGACCTGGGTGATTTGATCCGTCATAAATCCGGACAGACTTTCGTTACCGTCAGCGATGGCAGAAAGCCGTGATTCCCATTGTGCCGTTGTTACGGGATCAGTGAGTACTTCAGGGGCCATTTTGACCAGCTGCCGGCCAAGATCAGTGGAAATGATATTCTTTTTCTGAAGTTCGAGCAGCTGCCGGGCTTTTAATGTTTCTATGATCCCGGCCCGGGTCGCTTCAGTTCCGATGCCTTCATTTTCCTTTAAAGTCTTTTTGGCTTCGGGATCTTCGATAAACCTGTGGATATTTGCCATGGCCTCAATGAGTGTACCTTCGGTAAACCTTGCGGGTGGTTTGGTTTTTTGGGATTTGATATCAACCTGGCCTGCGGTTATACCGTCGTCCTGGTGTACCTCCGGCAAAACTTGATCAGCAGTGGTCTCATCCTTTTGTTCCCTGATGAAGGCTGTCCAGCCTGGATTCAATATCGTTCGGCCCGTTGATTTCCAGACAGTATGATTGATGCCGGTCAAAATTTTCTGCGCTTCATATTCCATGGCGGCATAAAACTGGATGCAAAAGCTTTGGGCGATCATACGGTACAGGGCAGATTCATCATCTGACAGGTTGGAAGGCGTTTCACCCGTGGGAATAATGGCATGATGGGCAGTTACTTTTTTCGTGTTGTATGCGGCGCTTTTGATAGCGCTGTCGGAATTTTCTGCAATTTGTTCCATTCCGGGAACGTTGGCCAGGGCTGCAAGCACACTGCCTGCTTCATCAAACTGTTCTTCCGGCAGATACCGGCAATCTGAGCGAGGGTATGTGGTCAGCTTTTTTTCATAAAGGGCCTGAGCCACATCAAGCACTTGTTTTGCTCCCATGCCCAACGTTGACGAGGCCGCTTTTTGTAAAGATGACAGGCAATGGGGTAACGGCGGATTCTTTTTCTTTTTCTCTTTGTGAGCTTCAAGAATTTTGCCCGCCTGGCCGCTTACCTCTTTTTTGATCCGATAGGCTTCATCAGGGCTGATTAAGCGGGCCTGGTCATCCAACCCTTTTTGTGTGTCAAGCGGCTGAAACGTGCCGGTGAATGGTCCTGCTTCATGAAGGATTTCAACATGAAGGGTGAAGTACGGGTGGGGTTTGAAGTTTTCAATAGCAAGATCCCGGTTAACCACCAGGGCCAGGGTCGGGGTCTGAACCCGACCAAGGGATAACACGCCCTGGCTGCCGGCATCACGTCCTTTGAGGGTCATGGCCCGGGTGCAGTTCATGCCTACCAGCCAGTCTGCCTGGGATCTGGCACGAGCTGCATCGCGTAGGCCGATATAGTCTCTATTGTCGGTCATGGAGGCCAGGGCTTTTTTAACTGATTTATCATCCAGGGCTGCAAGCCAGATGCGTTCACAAAAACCGGCATAGTCGTGGTATTCCAACACTTCATCAACAAGAAGCTGCCCTTCTCTGTCCGGGTCCCCTGCATTGACGACCATTTCAGCGTCCTTGAGCAGCCTGCCTATGATCTTCATCTGTGCTGCAGCATCTTTTCTGACCGAGGCGCTAAAGGTGTCGGGTAAAATGGGCAGGTCTTCTTTTTTCCAGGCCTTGTACTTTTCGTCGTAAGCTTCGGGCTGATCCATTTCCAACAGGTGACCGAAGCACCAGGTAACGACATTTGAGCCGCATTCTATGTAACCGTTCTTTTTTTGGGCATCCCCCAGGCCTGAGGCAATAGCCCGGCCAAGGGATGGTTTTTCTGCGATGAAAAGTTTCATGATTTTTTTCTCCTTTTTCATAATTTGCCTTCGTACGGTTCGTTGAACTCTAAATCTTTAACCGCTATGATGTTCAGGCGATAACCGGGCCGGATGGTTAAGGTGGGGGACATATTCATATGTTTTTCAAGCAGGCCCATGGTTGTCTGTCCCATCTGATCGGCCAGGGCAGTTCCCATGGATTCATTGAGTGTTGTTGTTTCGTCACTGTTATCGCCGTTCAGTGTGTTCATGGCATAAGCAGTGCCGCCGGTGACAAGGCTCATGAGCAGGGCATGGCCGTAAATCCTGAAATAGTGATTATTGACTTTGTCTTTGAGACCGGTGTAGCCGAGCTGGTCCCCGCCGGGCATATCCTTCAAGGTCATTGTCCGGCCGTCAGGGAATATTAATCGCTGCCAAGCAACGAATACCCGTTCCTGGCCCATCATTATATTGTTCTGGTATTGGCCAAAGACTTTTGTGCCTTGGGGGATGAGCAGATTATAACCGGTTGCGGTATCCCAGACATTTTGACTGACCTGACCGCTGATATAGCCGGGCAAGGTGGAATCAATCCCGGTGATCAGCACAACAGGTATAATGGCCCCGGTCTTAATGGATAACGCATTGGTGTCTTGATCCATGGAATAACCGTTATCCCACATTGCATCATCATTGATTTCGGTTTGGGCAGATATGGATAAACCGGTTGTCGTTGTTACGGATGCTGTGGATTGTGAACCGGCCCCCCCAAGGCCAAGCCTTGCTTTGGCGTTTGCAAGTTCACTGTTTAAGGCAGACAGTCTTGCTGAAGTTCCCGATTGTCGGCTGGTTTGGTCAGAAACGCCGGAAGAGGTACTGACGATCGTTGAAGCGTTGTTTTTGTAAACAACCGGATTGGATTCCAAGGCCTGGCGTTGTTTTTCGAACCGGTACTGCAGAACCGTGACAAGCTGTTTTTGCCGCTGCTTGTCCAGAGCGGCTTTTACAGGGTCCTGGGGAGGTGGATTCGCACGTACAACCTCAATGGGTTCAAGGGCCTTTTGATCCTCCTTTTTATCCATGGAGTTCATATCGGTTTCAGACGCAAGGCCTTTGCGTTGTTTAGGGGCTTTGGGCAAATTAAGCCCCTCTTCATCTGTGGATACGGATGACTGCTGGGGTTCTATCAACAGGGTTTCCTGATCCAGATCCCCGTTTCTATTATTTCTTTTGCCTTCATCAAAGATTGAAAAAAGCAGCAGCAATACAATGATGGCAATGAACAGAAACAGTACCAAGATAGGCTTTTTGCTCAGCACAGTTGTCACTACGCCCGGCCTTTGCAGTCCCCGTGGTGCGCTCATTTTTTGACCTCGCGTTGGGTATAATTGTCTGCCAGGTTATATCCGGGCATGCGGAACATCCGGCTGAAACTGAATCCGTCACTGCTTTTAAGGTGGACGTATCCGGTGCCGGGATTTTGTGATAACACGTCAATGACATAGCTGATCTTGACAGCGTTCCGGGTCTGACTGATTGTATAACCGGCTCGCCTGGCCTGTTTTTCAATCAGTTCGTCAAAGGTTTTATTGCCGCTTTTAAGAAGCGTTATCGTGGTTTTTGCCGGCGGATATTGCTGGATCAGTCGGCTGATGATTTCATCACAGATCAGTAACGGTGGGTTAGATTCAGTCAACACCCATGAGCTTTTAGGAGAAATGTGGGTGCAGGAAAAACAGGTTAACGCCAGAAAAAAAAGAAGGATCAGTCTGGTAAGCGTTTTCATTTTTTCGCCTCCAGCCGGGTCAGGGTTAATTCTTCCTTATCCTTGCCCACACCCAGGATTAAATAGCCTTGGTCAAAAATCCGGTCTACAATAAAACAGTTATTTTTCACCCGGCAGTTTACAAGACCTTTACCCGCGGCGGTTTTGACCATGAACATGGGCATTTCCTGCAGTTTAGGCAGCTTGATATACGTTTTAACGCCGTTATCAAAGACCTGCAGCGGTCTCCAGCCGGCATTTCCGGATATTTCATAATCAAAGTTTAGATTGGCAATATCAAAGCCATCAGGAGTGGTCCGTTTCTCTTTTTCTTTGATTTCTTTTTCCCGGGCGGCCTTGGTGATTGCGATATGATTCTGGGGATAGATGAAGCCTGTATACAGCATGTGTTTACTGCGGTCGGACTTGAGATTGATATGATAAACCCGCCGGTCAGTGGTGATCACGGCGGTGGTGGTGAGCCCGGAATCCAGGGCTTTGAAAACAACGTGACTTGTGCTGATATCGCCGCTGCCGGAAAACACTATTTCTGCATACCATCGCGCGTTATCGCCCAGGACCATGGAGTTAATCACTTCTCCGGGCTGCAGTTCCAGATCAGCCACTTTATATGGGGTAACAATAATGGTTGGATTTGAATGGCCATAAACAAAACAGTTCATTCCGTTCCGGGTAGTGATGGGGTCCAGGGTGTTTTTTTGCCATCTTGACTGAAGCGCTAAAGGCTTTCTTTCTTTGCTTTCCAATCTGGCTGATACGGGACTTACGAAATCCGCAGCCCGGCATGTTGTCAAACCGGCAAAGAATACTGCAATTGCGATTATTATTAATTTTTTCATGGGATACGCTCCTATTGTATCTTTTTGCTGTGGCTGATTTCTGACACATATATGCCGCTGGCATTGTTGATGATTTCTTGTTGTGTTTCTGGAAGTTTGCGTTTGATGATGAGGTTCGCTTGAAAAGCAGTCCGAGAGCGCTCAACGCCTTTATGTGTGCGCTCTATCTCTGTCCATTCCACCAGCCAGGTTTCTCCGCTGACATACAGGGGCAAGGCCATAATCCGCACTTCCACCAATTTTTCTTCGCTGGAGATGTATGGATTGTTGTCTGCATACCATTTAGCCAGGATTCTTTTTGCGGCACCAATTGACATGAAACTGGATTGCTTTAAGTATCTTTCCTGCAAAGCAATATCAGCCGTGACGGTCCGCCAGGCCGTGATAAACTGGCATAGGCTGTATTGAATCATCTCCTGGCTGGTTTCAAGCTTTTTGGCCATATGTCCGCCGCTGATCCGTCCGGCCCGATCAACCTCCACCATGTACGGAATTACTTTTTGTTGTCTTAGCTGTATGATATTTGCCGTGGAAAGCAGAATCGCGAGAATCGAAGCAAGCAGGGCTAACCACCGCCAAAGGTCTCTTTCTCTGATGAACGATCCGTACACTTCAGCCCATGCCTGCCGTCCGGCGAGATAATGGTTTTCTTCCGCCGATTGAAAAACCTGTTTATGATGTTCTGTCGCATTAGTCATCATTCTTTTGGCTCCTCTTTGGGGTTTACGGCTTTTGCTATTTTTTCTAGAGCACTCAATGCACCGCCCCTGGCGCCACCAAGAGCACCAGCCATGCCGCCACCGGCAGCACCGGCAGCGGCACCAACACCCATAGAGGCCGCACTCGCCGCCATACCTGCGCCTGCCGCCATGGCTCCGGTAATAGCTCCGGCACTACTGCCGCTATGCAGTGTGACCATTCTGGCTAGTGTGTCGGGCAATACTTTGATAAGAAACGCCAGAATGAAAAAGCAGGCTGTGATAACAAGGGTTTCGGTAAAGCTTTTAAAGGTGAACAGCACCATATCTGCCAGAAATGAACCCAGGATGTATAGCAGACATCGGATTACGAATAATTTAAGGCCGACACTGAGGGCATATTTTAAAAATCCGGTTGCAAAGCCTCTCGTATATCTCAATCCACCAAAACCAAGTAAAAAAATACCGAGATTTAAAGCTATGTAAGATTCGCAAAGAATGACTAAATACATGCCATAGATAAAAGCACCGCAGGCAGCACTACAGAGAGAACATAGGCAAATGGCAGGGACGACCCAAGGTTTCCAAGAAAACATCATGTTGTTAGACACTTCTAAGGCATCTGTGAAAATTTTAGCAAAAAAGGCTTCGGTGGGGGTGGAGCCACTGCCGGCTACATCTTCCGCCATTTTCAGCATCCCTTTAATTAAATCAACTCCCCATGCCTGTCCTTTTATAATGAGCGCCCAAAAAACACCTCCAAAGATCGCTGTCATTACAAGATCTTCAACAACGTCTTGTAATGTAGATTGCTTGAATCCAAGCTTCACGGCCATGACAACAAGTTGGATGACGAGCAGCCATTTTAATAGCCACAGGGCATGGCTTTTGATGTTTTCACCCCAGGTGGAGCCTATGATTAAATATTTGTTTACAATTTCATCTATAATATCTTGATTAACATCAGCAGCGATTGCTAAATCATTGAAAAAAATCAAAGAACCTGCTATTGCAAAAAAGCACAGACAAATTTTAACAGGAGATTTTTTTATGTCTAAAAATTTGATCATTCTTACTATCTCCATCGTTGTCGCGATTAGTATCAGTATTGGCATTTATATTAGTGTGTCCGCTAATTCTGAGCCCGAGTGGAAGAAAACTGAAGCACAAGAGAAAGAAGTTGGTGTAAACAGAAAAAACGTACTGGAATTACCTTAATTAGGTAATTGCAATACATTCCCTCGCTTTACGCTTATTTCTATTTCTTGCTGCAAATCTGCATCCTCAAGCTTTGCAGCATTGTGTTCTTGTGCCAAAGCCGCAGTTTGAGCCTGCACATAATTAGCCAATAAGGCCCTTGTTTGCCTCATTTCATGAACTGTGAGGGCGTTGATCTGGTTTCCGGCTTCAATTGCCTGCTGTCTGCCTTCTTTGGTAGACAACAGGTCATCTAAATAGCTGTCAAAATCGCCTGAATCCTGCAGGTCTTGTAACTGCTGACCGGTAAGCTGAAAATTAGACTGTAAAACATTATCAATTTTCTCAGAGGCCTTTGAAAATTGATCTAACTGCATTTCAATACGATCCTGCATTAATATGTCATCAATTTTTAAGTCCCGTAATTCAGGCCAGGTTTCAGTGAAAATTGTCAGCAGCGCTCCCATATCAGCCTTGTAAGATTTCAGCCGGTTCACATTGGCAACCGCTACCCTCATTTGAGATTGAAGGTTGGAAGCCAGGTTGCTGGGCAGGTTCATAGTGTTGGTGATGGCATTTTCTGTCTGCTTAACGAGTTGTTCGTATTGTTTGATCTCTTCTGCCAGTTGTTCGATGTCTTTGATATATTCCAGGGCCTGGGTGAATAAATTAGAGCAATTGAGGCAGGTAACAGGAATACCGGCCATAGAGACATTGACAAAGGTAATGACGGACAATAAAACGATTGTTGTTCTGATTTTATTCTTCATTTTGAACTTCCTTAAATTTTAGAGATTTTAATATTTCTGGCATTCAGCCATTGTTTCGGCCATTCAGGGCCGTACTCATTTATTAAGTTCTTAATTGCGGCAATGTCTTCTTTGCCTGAAACTCCGGCAAACGACAGGGCCAGGGGGGATAAAGATAAATTGATCAGGCGACAACCCAGCGAAGAGGTCACGTAATATTCACGTTTTGGCCGGGCTTGCGCGATGATTTGGACCTGGGTGGAATTGAGGCCCAGACCCTGATAAAGTCCTGTTTGGGTATCTTTCCCGGCATCCTGGTTTGGTAAAAATATTTTGGTCGGACAACTTTCCGACAGCACATCTAAAAGGCCTGAATTTTTGGCATCAGAAAGACTTTGTGTGGCAAGGACAACTGCACAATTTGCCTTTCTGAGCACTTTTAACCATTCCCGTATTTTTTGCTGAAAAACAGGATGCCCCAGCATGATCCAGGCTTCATCCAGGATCAGTATGCTTGGCTGCCCTTTAAATGCTTTTTCGATGCGATGAAAAATATACAAAAGCACAGGGATTAAGTTTTCTTCGCCAAGATTCATCAACTCTTCGATTTCGAATACTGTGTACTTTTCCAGAGTCATTGAATCGGCAGGCGCATCAAGGAGTTTGCCCATGGCCCCCTGGTTAGTATAATGCTGGATCGCCTCTTTGAGTTCCTGGTGCTGTATATAATGGTACAGGTTGCTTAAGGTGCGGTGCTGATCCGGAGAATTCCTGATTTGTGTAACAGCATCATGTATGGCTGTTCGGTGCTCTGGCTTGATATCAACTTTTTGCAGCTTGGCCAGGGTGGTTATCCAATCTTCAGCCCAGGCTTGTTCAGCATCCGTATCAATATATTTCAAAGGGCAAAAAGCAAGCTGGCTGTCATCACCGGCAATGTGGTAATGGGTGCCGCCTGATGCAGAGACCAGGGGAAACATTGATAATCCCTTATCAAATGCAAAGATACACGCATCTTTATAACGCCGAAACTGAGCTGCAATCATGGCCAACAAAACGGATTTACCCGCTCCGGTAGGGCCAAAAATCAGGGTATGGCCTAAATCTCCGATGTGCAGATTCAACCGGAAAGGAGTTGCGCCGTCTGTAGCGGCATACATAAGTGGTGGAGAACCAGGCGGGTAAAAAGGGCATGGGGCTGCGGCAGATCCGGCATAAATTGTTGACAAGGGTAAAATGTCGGCAAGATTCAGGCTGTGCAAAATAATGCGGCGCAGGTTGGAATAATTGTTGGCCGGATGGGTTCCAAGCCAGCCTTCCAGGGCGTTAAGGGTTTCTACCCGGGCTGCAAAGCCTTGGGATAAAACCACTTTCCGGATATCCCTGGTTTGCGTCTGCAACAACTCTTTGTCTTCATTCAACAGAATGATGTTTCCGGAAAAATAACCAAACCCCACAAACCCGGATTGATTAATTAAGTAGGCTTCCTCCGCATCTTCGGCCATCAGGGCGGCATCTTTGTTTGGCTTTGCCTTGGCGTTATTCAAAAGTTTGTCAAAGAAACCAATGATTTTTTGAGACCAGCCCTTCCGGTAATTTTCTATCTGCTGCAAGGCTGTCCATTGATCCATACAGATATAACGGGTGTTAAACCGGTACGGTATAGACAAACTGTCTAACCCGGACAGCATCATTGGGTAAGATTCTGCAGGAAAACCATCAATGGCAACGACACTTATATATTTATCCGCGATTTTCGGGACTATGCCGCCTGTGACATCTTGGGAAGATAAAAGATAATCAAGATACATAGGAATTTTCGGCAATTTTATTTTGTGGCGTTCCCCCGTGACAATAAAGTTGATAATTTCCAAAAGTTCTGAATATATGCAATTTTGGGAGAATGTATCCTTGAGTTTTTGAAGCCGAAAAGATAACGAAAGTCTATCCTCTATTTCGACCAAATTATCTTGAAAGGTTTTTAATGCCTTAACACCGGGATCATCACCTTTTTTTCTCTGGTGTTCACCCTTTTCTTCTGTATATAAAAAGGAATCCATTTTCTGCGCGGATATATCCGGCTTCCAGGTGATAAAAAGATAATGAGTTGTGCGAAAATGCTTTCCTTTCTTAAAATAGATCCGCCGTTCATCATCAATGGCCCTGGTGATCTTGTCAGGAAAATGATTTTCATTTTTATCAGGATAATAATCTTCCGGGCTCCGGATGCAGTCAAAGTGCAGGGTGAAGCCATCGCCTAAATTTTTCAAAGATGCAGAGATTGAAGTTGAAAAGTTTTCTAATTCCGTATCAGTTGAGCTGTCCGTGTCCCGGGTTGTTATTTCATAGCCCACCAGGAACGAACCGTTTTTACAAAGGATAATCCCATTGTCCGCCATCACGGCATACTGCAAAAGACTTTGCATGCCCTTCTCTTTTCTGCTCATGGCATTGTAATGGATGGATTTATGGGGTAACTGTGGGCTGTCTTTGGCCGGATAAAATTTTTTGTGCCGCACATGCTGACGGAAGACCTTTGAAAGGATCGGCTCATTTTTATTTGCCTTCCTGGCCAGGGCAAAACCCACCGACAGAATTATCAGACCGATCAGTATCTGCCATGGGCGGTTGCCGCTGGATACAATCAGCACACCAGCGGCTATTCCTATCGGGAAAAGCAAATCCCGTTCTATACCCATGATCAGGTCTGCACGGTGCAGCGAACGATGTATTGAGATCCGTCTCATTAGATTAATGCTCCACTGCCGAATGTGAACAGCGTATCAATGATCGGTTCGGCCAGGGCCAGCACCGAGATGATACAGACCACTACCAGGAATCCCTTTGTCATGCCGTCCAGGTCGTCTTTCTTGAACCACATTACAAAAGCGGCAGCCAGAATCATCAGTATCGCAACAGACTTGGCCCATGGCCCGCGTAAGGTTTCCATCAAGGTTTCTGCCGGTGTTTCAAACTCTGAAATTGTTGATGCAAAAGCAGAATCAACAAATGTAATAACGCCAAAAAAAAGAAAGGCTGCCATAAGCAAGGGTAAATACTTTTTCATTTCTAAAACTCCTCTTCAAATAATCAATTGAATTGACAGACCGATAATGATGCCGAAAAGCACGGCTATCGCTATATTCAGAGCATTTGTTCTTTTGTTCACCTCCTTGATTTTTTCTTTAAATTTTTCTGCAAGAATTTCTTGCTGGTCAGAAAGTCTTTGTGAGTATTCTTCGGCCATAAGTTCACACACAGTGGCAACGATCCAGACAGGATCATTGTCGCTCACTGTCATTTTGTGCCTTTTGGCTATTTCTGCCTGAATTTTGTTTTTCATTCCTGCTGTTCCTGGGCCTCAATGATCAGACCGGATTCATCCAGGATGTTCCAGATTTCATCCCTGGCGATTTTAAGCCGCTGTTTGGCCATGATGTTGAATTTGCCGGAATTGATTGCCTGGGCAAATGTCAGGCGGGATTTAAGCATCAGCTCCAGATCATAGCCAAAGGTCTCTTTTTTATACGTGGGCAAAACAATAGCGGTGCCGCCCTGGTCCCAATTGGCTTTTGCCAGTTTGTGGTTGTCAAAATCAATTTGGCCGAAGAAAGGGTTTACCCATATTGTTATGGGGGTGTCCGGAAAACCGTTCATCAGAGAGGCAAGGCCTTGGATGGTATCTCCCTCGGCTTGGCCGCCAGTGATCAAGGTATGCAGCGTAAGGTTGTGGCCGCTGTCTTTTAGAAACTCGGCAACATTATTTTCCGACATGTAAGCAGCCAGGGGAACAAATGTGCTGGCACCGCTGTCAATGACAGCGAAAGCTTTATCCGGCAACTGAAGTAACTTTTCTATCATAGTGTCGAACAACCGACTGTTGATGGAATCTCCTTCCATGATTTCAATTTTTGTTGCTTTTAATGATGCATAAGCTGTCAGGGTTGCATTAACCGGATCAGCATCAAAACATCCGACTAACTGATCTCTATCGAGCAAATACTGACTTAACAGACTGGCTGTAAAACTTTTCCCAACACCGCCCTTGCCCTGCAAGATCATATTTATAGCTGCCATTTTTTTATCCTTTTAATTGGTTATGGATGCAGCTTGCTTTGCAGCATCCGGATTTATCACCCAGGCACATGGCATACATGGTGCCCCAGGCCAACATTATGATTTTTTGAAAATCCCTTTTGGAAACTTTGGTGAAATCTTCAAACTGGTGAGTTTTTTTGAAATTATTAAACAAAGATTCATAATTTATTCTGTCATCGTAATAGGCCATGAAATCAAACAGGCCCCTTAAAGGCTGTAATTCTTCCTCAGTACAAAGGTCTATAAAATCATTCTGCAGCATGTTCATGCCTGACCAGATGTATTCCATGGCATTTTCATAACTTGAAGTTGTAATGCCTTTCAGATTTGCTATCTGCATGTAGGCACATAGCTCAGCTTCGAGTTTTTCAGCAGAGGTATTTTCAATCCATGCCCAGATGGAAATTAAACCTTTGAGGGCAAGCATCTTTTTTTCTGGAACAGCAGTCCGCTGAAACCGAGGGGTCGCATCAGGAACCGGCTGCAGTTGGATAGTCTCCACCTGGATTCTTTTGGAATTGACAGCCTTTAACTGCTCATATGCTTTTAACTGCGCTGCCCTGGCGGCCTGACTGCGCAGAATTTGCCCCATCATGCCGAGGCCGGCCAAGGTGATCCCGTAACCATCCTCTCTTGGGCCGTGATCTGCTACATGGCTCATTTGAATAAAATTCTCTGCCTTGAATGCAGCGGGAATATCGAGATAATGAATTTTTGTTGCAAGGGCATTGTGGGGTTGATCAATTTCTTGTGCCAATTTCAAGCTTGAAATACCGAACTCGCCGGTGGGCAATAAGATTGTCAGATCGCTTTCTATTGGTATTTGTAACGCGGCTTTTAAATATAATTTGTCTTTTTGAGCTCTTTCCATGGCGTTAAAAGCTTCAATGTATTTAATTTTCCACGCCATCGCTCTTTTGCCTGTAAAACCCATAACAAGCAAAACAAAACCATCCCGGGTCATATTAAAAGCTGGTCGTTCCTCGCCTTTTGCATCGATATATTTAACGTCCTCAAAATTGAGGGCGTTAAAATCTTCTGGTATTTCAAGTCTTTGAATTGTTCTGATAATATTATCATGTCTTTTTTTGAAATGTTCTGCGACCATCATCGAGGATACCGTTAATTTTCCGTTTATCTCTGTAATGTTGATGTTTTGTTTCTCTATTTCCATGTCCATCGTCAAACTCCCCCAAAATTAAATACTCTATTTTAGGACGGCTCAAAATTGAGCCATCCTAAATAAATCAATAATAACAAGTGGTTATTGATGCCTCTTAATTAGGTTAAACGGTTCTTCATTTTCTTTTTCTTCCATAATAGAGTTAGTTGTATTTTCAATTGGGTACGGATCATTCGAATGGCTGAACTTTCCCTTTTTTGAACCGAAACTTTGCCCTATGGTTTTTCGGGCTTTTGAAGTCTTCTTTTTTCGAGAGAAAGGGGATTTCTGGTCGTAGTTATCAACTATTTTCACCCAGGCTTTGTATGACATTGTGATTTTTTCCTGGGCCACGAAATAATCAAAAACTGTTTTTTTGGTGTAACCCTGGTCCAGCAACTGCCTGGCTTCACTGTGGACTGCCAAATATTGGCTTTTACATGTCGGTTTTAAATTCATTTTAAAGCCTTATTTATATCGAGTTTATGGTGTTTTCTGACGTTATACTGGCGGCAGATTTCTGTGAAATTGGCATAGCTGGTACTCCATTTACCTTGCTTTTTAAGCATTCTATGAATTCGGGCCTTGGAGTATCCCTTGTTTAAAAGCACAAGAATTTCATGCTTGTTGGCGTGGAACTCAATTTCTCGGTCTTGGGTTGATTTAGGCCCGGTTTTCGGCGTAAGCCTGGGCGCTGGCAACTCGGCTAAAGACACATAAGTTTCTGTATAGTCTTTAAAAAACTTGGTAAAATGCGTGTACGACAGGGTTATTTTACCGTCCTGAATGAGTTTTTGATGAATATGACTTATGGATAGGCCTTGAGAGAACAGCTGTGATATCTCTTCTATATTTTCTTTAAATTCTTCGTACTTAGTGGACTTAGGTTTAACAAAAGGTTTCCAATATGCGTCAAAAGCACCTTGCAATTTTTTATATAGGCGTTGTGTTGCTCTACAGTCATCAAGCGCATTGTGCGTTTTGAGGTCAGACACATCAATACCCTGCTGCTGACAGGCCACTTCCAATTTTTGCCATTTCCAGGTACCGTAATATTCGTTGAATTCAATCTGAGCGATGTCAGCATATGCTGCTCTCAAATCCCTGCATGGTGGGATAAGTTGCGGCCAGACACGATCAAACGCCTCTGCTGTTTGCCGCATTAACCTAAAGTCAAAATCAGAATTATAGGTCAATATCGACTCTGCACGTTTAATGATCTCAAGAATATGATCATGGTAATCCGCCCAGGTCTTAATGTGTGCCAGGGCACCAAGGGTAATACCATGCACGGCTACAGCCTGTTCTTTTATAAAAACAGATGGTTTGAACCGTTGATTAAAAAGTGTTTGGGCTGTATCTGCGTCGATAATTGCCAGTTCTATAACCTGGTCCTGGCTCTCGGTACCGGTATTTTCTGTACTAAGTATTAATTTCATCTAACCATCGTCTTTCCTTCAAAAACTTTGATAGCCCCGGTATCCAGCGGCCATTATCTCGTTGCCAATCCTGGGACATCTTGTTTTTTCCAATGATTTTTAAAAGTTCTGATGTTTTGGGTATTTCTCCGGCCTGAACAAATTTTTTAAAATTCTTCCAGGCTTGCCATTTTCCGACTTTCCGGGGGTATTGATTCAAAAGAACCTCAAATTGCTTCTTAAGGGGCAAACTATTTAATTCAGCTTCCTGTTGCTGTTTTTCAGCCAGAATCCTTTCCTGCAATACTTTTTGCCTCTGCCGTTGAATTTGATCTTTCAGCGTTTGCTCTTCATTTTTTTTCTTTTGGAGTTTTTCCGAATAAACTTTGAAGACAAGGGTTTTAACGCCAAAAAAAGAAAAATTATCTTTGAGTGTTTGACCGTAATGTTTTTCAATTCGTTGTAATGCGATTTCGTTTGGTACTGACAGAATCACACTCTCGTTCTCGATCTCAGCGTATATGCAGGGAAGATATTTAGCGGCTAAATTCAGTTGATCATTTTCGATGATACGATCTCGGACCTTTGCCCAGGTTGGTGGCTCCTGGTGGCCATGAGTTATAGCTGATTCTGAGGGAGATAGAGAGGGAGTCTCTATATTTAGTCTATCAAAGGTATAATCCGACAAATTGCCGACATTTTGTTGATCCGGGGCATAACAATTCTGGGTGGCATCCTGGCCGCGACCGTCTGACAATTCTTGCTTTGTTTCAGGCTCAATATCTGGGGTCGCTTCCGGCTTATCAGGCTTGGGAGTTTCATTCTTTTTTTGCTGAGATGTTGTTTTACCAACTCTTAATTCCCTGAATTTAACAATTACAGGATGGGCAAGAAAATAATAGACGGTCCGCTTCCAGCCGTTAATTTCTTCTCTTACAGCGTTGATCAGCCTGGCATCTCTAAGAATTTTGATGTGTCTTTCAATGGTTCGGTGGCAGACATTTGTCCGGTTGGCTAATGTTCCCATATTCACGAATGTATGGTCTTTACCAACCGCACATCTTACCATTGCCTTAAAAGTTTTCTCGATCCCTGCCGTCATTTTCCCACCGTCTTTTCTTTCTATTTTCCCAAACCACAAATCAAGATCATTCGCATAACCATGCGAGATTGTGAGATTATTCAACGTGCTCCTTCCTAACCGAAAAAACAAAACACTTCACCGATCGCTTGACAAGACTCTTTTTTCGAGTTATCTTCTAAATTGAGATTATTCAATTTAGAAGATACAAGCTTCTACAGAAGGACCTCTTCGGCGGCAACCGATGAGGTTTTTTTGTTTTAGCGGTTATTTTTCTTTAAAAATCAGTTCACTCTCCATAAAAAAAAATTTATAATAGAGCGTAATGTATTAAAGAAAGAAGTTAAGACGGGCGATCTAGTATATTTTTCCAGACCACCGCTTAGGGAGAGCCCAAATAAAAAAAGGGCTCAGAAGAAAGAAGTCTTCTGAACCCTTAAAGTCTGGGTTGGAGGCGGCTCCCGGATTTGAACCGGGGAATAACGGCTTTGCAGGCCGTCGCCTTACCCCTTGGCTAAGCCGCCTGGTGGAGCGGGAAACGGGATTTGAACCCGCGACTTCGACCTTGGCAAGGTCGCACTCTACCACTGAGTTATTCCCGCTCAGCAACAAGAAGTACTTATAAAGACATGTGCTGCTTTTGTCAATGAAATTTTAACAACATCCTTATTTTTTCAGCACCACAGCCCTATTTATTCTTTTTATTCCAGTCTGCAAGGAAAGATTCAATGCCTTTATCAGTCAAATGATGTGCTGCAAGTTTCTTAAGCACACCATAGGGAATAGTGGCAATATCAGCGCCTATCAGGGCAGACTGCTGAACATGGAGCTGGCTTCTTACGGAAGCCACAATGATCTGGGTATCAAAATCATAATTGGTAAAAATTTGAACAATCTCTTCAATGAGCCCCATACCTTCCTGGGCCAAATCGTCAAGACGGCCTACAAAGGGAGAAACATAGGTTGCACCGGCTTTAGCCGCCATCAGGGCCTGAAGCGCAGAAAACACCAATGTCACATTGGTTTTAATGCCTTCGGCAGATAATGTTTTAACCGCTTTAAGACCTTCCACTGTCATGGGGATTTTCACGGCAATATTGTCGGCAATTTTTACAAGTTCCCGGGCTTCGGAAACCATGCCTTCATACTCAAGGCTGATCACTTCTGCGGAAACAGGACCATCAACAATGTTGCAGATCTGCGCAATGATATCTTTGAATTCACCATCTTCTTTGGCAATCAGGGAAGGATTGGTGGTCACACCATCCACCATACCCATATCATTGGCATCCTTGATCTGTTCAATATTGGCGGTATCAATAAAAAATTTCACGGGTTTCCTCCTTGGCCATGGCAATGACTGCCTGGCTTTCATCAGTTTTAATTTGTTTGGACAGTTCACCCACGGTCAGGCCGTTTACCGGATGAACCAGCTGTTTATCTATGTCGCAAAGGGGTTTCAGCACAAAAAGGCGTTCATGCATTCGGGGATGAGGAATCACAAGCGTTGCTGTGTTCATCACCCTTTGACCATAAAAAATAATATCCAGATCAATCCTGCGGGGACCAAATCTAAAAGGTTTGCCATCCCGGTCCTGCTCTTTTTCAATGGCTTGCAGTACCTCTAAAAGCCGTTCTGGAGAATAAGCCGTCTTGATCTTAATGGCGGCATTCACAAACCACTCCTGGTCCGTATAGTTCTGGGGTGCTGTCTTATAAAACTTTGACAGGGTTTTTATAAAAATCCCTTCTGTTTCCCCAAGGCGTTTAATGGCCATGCCAATGTTGGCAATCTTGTCTCCCACATTGGCACCGATACTTAAATATGCAGGTACAAGGGATAAAGAATCAGGGCAACTCAATATAAAGGGTTTCCGATACCTTACTTTTTATGTCGTCATGCCCCAGGGTCCGAACCCTGAAATAGTAATGAAGCTCCTGATCAAGGGTATATAGAAAACTTGTCCCGGGCATGGGAACTACACCCATGGATTTGAACTTAAAGGGGCATCCTTGGCAGCCATCCAGGGGTTTGGTGGCCATGAATACTTCAAACCCTTCCACCTTTGCCCCGTATTCCTGATCCCGCAAAGAGGCACAAGTCCATGTAAGGGTCAAATCACGATCCTTGAGCGTGTATTTCAAATCTGTGGGGGCAGCAGGGGTCTTATCACTATCGCCCTTAGTCGGGGGGACAGGCGGCCCTTTTTTACCGCATCCCGGCACCGTAAAAAGAATGCCTGCACCCAACAAAACTAAAAAAAGGGATAACAATAGATGCTGAAATGTCCAGTTCAAATGCAAAGCTCCTTTTTTGCCGCATCCACGGCTTCGGATACGTTGTCAAATCCGGTTCCACCATAGGAGTTGCGCCGATCCACCATGGCATCCAGGCTGATAAAATTATAAATATCCTTTTCAATAAGCTCACTGAAGGATTGCAACTCTTCAAGCGTTAATTCGTCCAGCTCTTTACCTTGACCCAGGGCAAAATTTACGGCCTTGCCGGCAATACCATGGGCTGTCCTGAACGCAACACCCTTGTTGACCAGGTAATCAGCAAAATCCGTTGCATTTAAAAACCCTGTCATACAGGCAGTGCGCATCCGATCCTTATGCACATCAATATGAGCAAACATACGGGTGTACACTTCAAGGCAGACCTTTAAGGTATCAACGGTATCAAATAAGGGCTCCTTGTCTTCCTGCATATCCTTGTTATACGCCATGGGCAACGATTTCATGGTGGTCAAGATAGCCATGAGGTTCCCCACCACGCGGCCTGTTTTTCCTCTGACAAGCTCGCACGCATCCGGATTTTTTTTCTGGGGCATAATAGAAGAACCTGTGGTAAAGGCATCGGAAATAGTGATAAATGCAAATTCCGATGTGGACCATAAAATCAATTCCTCGGAGAGCCGGGACAGATGAATCATGCAGATGGAGGCATGGGAAATAAATTCCATGATAAAATCGCGATCAGACACAGCGTCCATGGAATTTTCCGATACACGGGAAAAGCCCAGGACCTGACAGGTATACTCCCGGTCAATGGGAAAAGTGGTGCCGGCCAGTGCAGCGGAGCCAAGGGGCATCACATCCAGACGCTCCAAGGAATCTTCCAAACGCCCCACATCCCGTTTGAACATCTGGTAATAGGCCAGCATGTGATGGGCAAACAATACGGGTTGGGCCCGTTGCAAATGGGTGTATCCGGGCATCACGGTTTTTCTGTTGGCATCGGCAAGGGTCACGATAGCCGCCTGGAAATCCTTGAGCATCTGAATCAGATTTAAGGTTTCTTCCTTAAGATAAATGCGCACATCCAGTGCCACCTGGTCATTACGGCTCCTGCCTGTATGAAGTTTCTTGGCGACGGCGCCACAGACATCACCTAAATTCTCTTCCACATGCATGTGGATATCTTCCAGGGCATCAGTGAAGACCATTTCATGGTTATCAATCCGGGTCTTTACCTTATCCAGGCCCTGGACAAGGGTTTCGGCATCTTCTGATGAGATAATCCCCTGTTTTTCCATCATTTCAAGATGGGCTTGACTGCCTTTTATATCGCTTGCGTAGAGGCGTTTATCCACGTTGATGGACGCATTAAAAGACTCCATCAGCTTATCCGTGGATTCGACAAACCGGCCGCCCCATAATTTTTCACTCATTTAGTTTTCTTCCTATGTAAGTCCTCTTTTTCATTGAGCGCCAAGGCATTTAGCCTATAATTAGGCGCTCTAGAATGGCTTTATGCATATGCCGCTTATTTTCCGCCTGATCCCAGAACGCTGCATTTTCAGCTTCAAGGACGGATTCTGAGATCTCCTCACCCCTGTGGGCAGGCAGGCAGTGAAGCACCAGACAGTCGTCCTTGGCGCCTTTGAGCAGTTCCTCATTGACCTGGAACCTCTCAAACGCTTTAAGCCGTCCTTCAAGTTGATCCTCCTCACCCATGCTGGCCCACACGTCCGTATACACAACGTCGGCATCTTTCACAGCCTCTTTGGGATCATTGGTGAACACAATATTTTTCTTTGTGTCTGCCCCGGATGCATTAATAATATCAGGCTTGATATGGTGATCGTCAGGACAAGCCACGATCAAGTCCAACCCCAGTACGGAGGCAGCGTTGACCCATGAATTGGCCACGTTATTACCATCTCCGACCCAAGCAATTTTAACACCCTCATATCCGTCTTTATGTTCAATTACCGTCATGATATCGCTTAAAATCTGGCAGGGATGAAATGCGTCGGTCAGGGCATTGATCACCGGAATCGTTGAGCTTTGGGCAAACTCTTCCACCAATTCATGGTCAAAAGTTCTCATGGCCAGACAGTCAATGTACCGGGATAGAACCCGGGCCGTATCCTTTGCCGGTTCATTTCGGGATATCTGGGTATCCTGGGTACTCATATATATGGAGTGTCCGCCCAGTTGAATCATGGCCGTTTCAAATGCAATTCGGGTCCGGGTGGACTTTTTATCAAAAATAAGGCCCAGGGTTTTGCCGGCCAGAAGGGAGTCAAAAATACCTTTTTTATGACGTGCCTTCAAACTTAACGCCCTTTTAAACAGGGTTGTAAAATCCTGGGGTTCAAGGTCTAATAAACACAATAAATCCTTCTTCACTAATCTTCTCCTGCAAGCAGGCTGTCCAGTACGGCAACCAGCTGATTAATTTCGGCGTTTCCTATAATAAGGGGCGGTGCAAATCTAAGAATTCTATCTTGAATCGCATTAATAATAAAGCCTTTTTTGAAGCACTCAGACATATACTCTGAGGCGGTTTTCCCTTTGGAAACATCAAGTTCCATACCGATAAGCAAGCCTTTCCCCCTGACATCCACCACTTTTTTATGCTTTTCTTTTAAAGAATTAAGCTGCCCAAAAAAATACGCACTTTTTTCGCACACAGATGCCAAAAAATTCTTTTCGGATATCAAACGAACGACCTCAAGGGCCGCGGCAGTGGCAAGGGGCGTACCGCCAAAGGTTGACCCATGACTGCCCACTTCAAAGCCTGATGCCGCCGATTCGGTGGCCAGCATGGCTCCGATGGGCACCCCATTGGCAAGCGCCTTGGCAAGCGTCATGATGTCAGGTGTCACTCCATAGGACTCATGGGCGAATAATGTACCGCAACGCCCCATGCCGGTCTGAATTTCATCAAAAATCAGCAGGGTGCCGGTATCCGTGCAAAGCTGTCTTACCGATTTAAGATATTCGGGATCAGAAGGAATCACCCCGCCCTCCCCCTGCACAGGCTCCATCATCACCGCACACACCGTATCGTCCAAAGCGGATTTCAGCGCATCAATATCATTAAAGGGGACATGAACAAATCCTTCCAACAGAGGATAAAACCCCTTTTTGATTTTGTCCTGGCCTGTGGCGGACAAGGTCGCCATGGTCCGCCCGTGAAAACTTTGCTGCATGGTGATAATTTTAAATCTGTCGGTCTCACCCTTTGCCTGAAAAAACCGCCTGACAAGCTTGATGGCCCCTTCATTGGCCTCGGCCCCTGAGTTGGCAAAAAACACGCGGTCCGCAAAGGATTTTTCCGTCAAACTTTTTGCAAGCTCGGCCTGGGGCATTGTATAAAACAGATTGGAGACATGTACCAGCGTTCCGGCCTGGGCAGTAATGGCTGCGGTGATATCCGGATGGCAATGCCCCAAATTGCATACGGCAATGCCGGCCAGAAAATCGGTATATTCATTGCCCTGATCATCATAAAGTTTAGCGCCCTCTCCTTTGACAAAGGGCCGACCCTGCCGCGCATAGGTCTGAAACACATGATCCTGGGTAAGTTCAATGCTCATTGTATTGTTCCTTTTATTTAAAGATCACCCGCAAATAACTGAGTACCGATACCAGAATCCGTAAACAGTTCAAGCAAAACAGCATGGGCAATTTTTCCGTTAATGATATGGGCTTTTTTAACGCCGGCATTCAAGGCGGAGAGTCCGCATTCCACCTTGGGAATCATGCCCCCGGAAATCAAGTTATCCCGAATCATCTCCCGGGCCTGGGGTTCGTTCACCGATGAGATCAGTGCCTTGTCACTATTCAGCACCCCGTCCACATCCGTGACCAGAATAAGGCGTTCGGCATTCAGGGCACTGGCGATCCTTGCCGCCACCACATCCGCATTAATATTATAGGTCTCGCCTTTGCTGCCCACGCCCACAGGTGCAATGATGGGAATAAAACCCTGGGCCGTTAGCGTGTGAATGATTTCAGGGTTTACACGGGATACATCCCCCACCATGCCCGGATCAATGATTTCAGGCGGTTTGCTTTCATCTTCCTGGTGATAAATGGTCATTTTTTCTGCCAAAATCAATCCGGCATCTTTACCTGAAAGCCCCACGGCTCTACCGCCTTCCAAGTTGATCCTAGACACCACATCCTTGTTCACTTTACCGCCTAAAACCATCTCCACCACATCCATGGTGGCATTGTCAGTGTAACGCATGCCCTTGATAAAAGTGGAAGTGATCCCCATGGTTTTAAGCACCTCATTGATCTGGGGACCGCCGCCATGGACCACCACCGGATTAACCCCAATGGTTTTCAGCAAACAGATATCCTTGGAGAATTTAGTTTTCAATTCTTCATCCACCATGGCGTGTCCGCCATACTTGATCACCACGGTTTTTCCGGAAAATTCCCGAATATAAGGCAATGCCTCTATTAATATATCCGCAACAGTGTTTTTCATAATATATACCTGCTTAAATCCTGGTTTCTGGCAATATCTGCCAACTGTTTTTCAACAAAATCAGCATCAATGGTAATCGTCGTTTCCGCGACATCCGGGGCATCGAATAAAATCTCTTCAAGCAACCGCTCCATGAGTGTATGCAGCCGCCTTGCGCCGATGTTTTCCATGGAAGAATTCACCTCAACGGCAATCTGGGCGATTCTATCCACAGCCTCCTGGGTAAAACTTAATTGAACCCCTTCGGTGCGCAACAAAGCAATATATTGCAGCACCAGAGCATTTTTAGGCTCCGTGAGGATACGTGCAAACTCCGATGCACCCAACGAGGAAAGCTCAACTCGAATGGGAAACCGGCCTTGCAATTCCGGAATCAGATCCGAGGGTTTGGACACATGGAAAGCACCAGAGGCGATAAACAGAATATGATCTGTTTTCACAGTGCCGTATTTGGTGGGCACGGAACTGCCTTCCACAATGGGCAACAGATCCCTTTGCACCCCTTCTTTAGACACTTCCGGTCCATGGCTCTTGTCTTTACCCGCAATTTTATCGATCTCGTCAACGAAAATAATACCGGACTGCTCTACCATGGTAATAGCATCGTTTTTCACCTCTTCCATATCCACCAGATGGGCAGCCTCTTCCTGGGCAATCAGAGCCAAGGCCTCTTTGACCTTCACATTGCGGCTCTTGGTATTTTTAGGCATGAAGTTGCCAAGCATATCCTTCATGTTGATGCCCATCTCCTCCATACCGGCATTGGAGAAAATCTCCACCATGGGCATATTTTTCTCCTGGACATCAATATCTATTTTACGGTCGTCAAGCTTACCGTCATCAAGCATTTGACCCAGCTTTTTCCGGGTATGCTCCGAAGTATTATCATCAGGCTTTTGCGACGTCTCTCCACCTGTATCAAACCCAAATGCCGGGTTGCTTTTTTGGGAAGGTAAAAGAATATCAAGCACCCGCTCCCGAGCGATTTTGAGTGCCTTTTCTTGCACCGCCTCCTGCTGACGCCCTTTGAGCATGTTCACGGTAAGCTCCACCAAATCCCGAATCATGGACTCCACATCCCGGCCCACATAGCCCACCTCTGTAAATTTGGAGGCCTCCACCTTGTAAAAAGGGGAATCCGTCAAATTAGCAAGGCGGCGGGCAATCTCGGTTTTGCCTACCCCTGTAGGCCCGATGAGGATGATATTTTTAGGCGCTATTTCATCCTGTAGATCCGGTTCCAGCTGCCGCCGTCGCCATCGGTTTCTTAACGCCACAGCCACTGATTTTTTGGCGTCGTTCTGGCCGATAATATATTTGTCCAGTTCAGTTACAATTTGATGGGGTTTTAGGTCCTTCATTTAGTTATTTCCAATCGTTTCTATTGTCACATGGTGATTGGTGTATATGCAGATATCACCTGCAATTTTCATGGCTTTTTCCACAATCTGCACCGGTTCAAGATCCGTATTTTCGATCAGAGCAGTCGCCGCCGCCTGGGCTGCAGTGCTGCCGGACCCAATACTTATGACACCTTCATCGGGCTCAATAACATCCCCGTTGCCTGACAGAAGATACAGGTTTTCTTTATCGGCTGCAATCATCATGGCCTCAAGTCGCCGAAGATATTTATCCGTACGCCACTCCCGGGCAAGTTCCACACAGGCCCGGGTTAAGCTGCCGCTGAACTGGTCCAGTTTTTCCTCAAGCTTTTCTGCCAGGGTCAGGGCATCTGCCGTAGCCCCTGCAAATCCGGTAATAATCTGGTTGTTATAAATTCGCCTGACCTTGCGGGCTTTGTGTTTTGTTACAACATGCCCTAACGTAACCTGTCCATCACCTGCAACCACTACCATGTCTCTGGTTCTGATGGCAAGAATTGTGGTGCCGTGAAATTGTTGATTATCCATATAATATCCATTTCTCCTGATGCTGTTCGCCGTCAAACAAAGCAAACAGTCTGGTTTTTTAATTCTATAAAATGTTTAGCGTCGGGGATGGGCTTTATCGTACACTGCCATCAGGCGATCCATGCTCACATGGGTATACACCTGGGTGGTGGACAGGCTGGCATGGCCGAGAATTTCCTGAATCCCCCGAAGATCGGCACCGGCATCCAGCATATGAGTCGCAAACGTATGCCGCAGGGTGTGGGGGGATATTTTTAAGCCTAAACCGCATTCCATAACCACCTTGTCAAGAATGCGACGGATTGAGCGCCTGCCGAGACGCTCAAAATTTTTATTTAAAAATACGGCTGAGAAATCTTGCTTAAGATCAGCCCGATAAACTTGAACAGCATCAAGGGCCCGCCTGCCCACGGGCATGATACGAGATTTGTTTCCCTTGCCCAGAACCCGGATCAGCCCGGCATGAAAGTCAATATCTTGCATGTTGAGCATATGAAGCTCGCCGATGCGCATACCTGTGGAATAAAAGGTCTCAAACATGGCAAGATTGCGTTTGTCCATCCAGGAATCACATGTCATGGTGTCCAGCAGCCTGAAAATATCATCAATACCCATGGCCTTGGGAAGGGTTTTCTCAAGTTTTGGAAAGGGGATGGTATCCGCCGGATTCAACCCAATCACCCCGGACCGGACCAGGTAATCAAAAAACGATTTTAAGGCGGACAAACGCCTTGAAAGGGTTTTTTTACTTTTTTTCAAGGCGGTCTGGGCGGCAAGATATCTGCGCACGATTATCTTGTCCACCTGTTGAACTCTTTTTGCAAAGGCCTGTTGCCAGTTTTCCTCTTCGCAGTTGCAGATCTCCAAATAAAAAAGGATAAAGCTTTTTATATCCGTAAAATAAGCCCGAAGCGTATGGGCGGAATACCCTTTTTCAGCCTCCAGGGTCATCAGATAGTCGTCAAGGATCATGGCGGTCCAATCCTGTACAGCCCATGACCTGTTTAAGATCTTCCCAGGCCTGACGTTTCAGAGCAGGGGTTTTCACAAGAGATAAAGGATGGTGTGTGGCCATGACCGGTACCCCGTGGCATTGAAAAAAATGTCCCCGGACCTTTGCTAAGGGCTCATTTGTTCCCTTAATCATCTGACAGGCATTTTGGCCGAATGCCACCACGACGCTTGGTTTTTGGGTTAATAGATGCCGGGTAAGCACCCCATTGTCAGCAGTATTACAGATATACACATCTGAAGGTGAAAGATGCATGGCTGCAAGCATTTTTACTAAAAGCGAGCCGGGCTCTCCCTCAAAAAAGGTTCCCTCACTGTCCACCAGGACGACAGAGGCATCTTCCGGTCCCTGGGCCACAAAAGGCGGAGGCGGCCATGAAGGCGTTCCCCATGTGTCAATAATGCGAGAGGCCTCCTGCCCCAGGGTCATGGAGTGGTTACCCAAGCGCTTTTGAAATTTCAGAAACTGACTTAACGCATTAAGTGTCTGTACAAGCCCTTGACCGCAACTCGAAGTTTGGACAGCGTTCCCATTAAAATTATCCATGATGTTAAGAAATCGCCTGGACAACCGCATCCAGAATGGCGTGGGCCACCTTCTCCTTGGTCATCAAAGGCAAATCCGTTACCTGACCGTCCCGGGTAAATAGTTTGACTTTATTGGTGTCCGCTTTAAAACCGGAACCGCTTTTGCCCACAATATTGGCGGCAATCATGTCCAGCTGTTTTTTTTCCATCTTGCCCACGGCATAGGTTTCAAGGTCACGGGTCTCCGCAGCAAAACCGACCAGATATTGATCTGTTCTCTTCTTGAGCCCAATGGCCTTTAAAATATCCTTGTTTTGAGTCAATTCAAGAGTCATACGATCCTGATCCCCGGTTTTTTTAATCTTATGGCCCTGAACGGAAATAGGTTTAAAATCCCCCACAGCCGCCACCTTAATAATGATGTCGGCCTGATCCAGGTGATCAAACATGGCATCATACATCTGGTCGCAGGATCCCACAGAGACACACGTCACACCGACAGGTGGATCAAGGCTGACGGGGCCGGACACCAAAACGACATTTGCCCCTCTTTTTTCCGCGGCTCCGGCAACGGCGTATCCCATTTTACCCGAAGAATGGTTGCTTATAAACCGTACCGGGTCAATGGGTTCCACCGTGGGTCCGGCAGAAACCAGAACGGTTTTTCCTTTAAGATCATTTTTGTAAAAAAGTGCGCAGGCCCGGTCAAAAATGAACCAGGGCTCCGGCAGACGTCCGGCACCTGAGGTTTTACAGGCAAGGGCTCCTGAATCCGGGTCCAGGATATGAATACCTGTTTCTTCCAGCAAATCCAGGTTTTTCTGCACCCTTATATTCTGGTACATGTCCGTATTCATAGACGGACAGACCAAAACCGGGCAGGTCATGGCTAACATTGTGGTGGTCAAGGCATCGTCAGCAATACCGTGAGCCAGCTTGCCGATGCAGTTGGCCGTGGCAGGTGCGATGACGGCAAGATCCGACTTAGACGCCACTTCAATATGGGCAACGCCGGAGCCGGGCCCTTCCCACAAATCCAACAGCACCGGATTTTCGGAAAGGACTTCAAACGTAGTAGGCCCCACAAACCGAGCAGCCGCCTGGGTCATGGCCACAACCACATCAGCCCCGGCCTTTTTGAAAAGCCGAAGCAGTTCAACGCATTTATACGCTGCAATGCCGCCGGTCACACCTAAAAAAATGTGCTTACCATTTAATGTCATCAATAGGTCCCATCGTTTATGGGCATTTCAGATACGCCGTGCTCACCAGACACGCCGTGCTTAGATGCACCGCCCAGCGTCGGGGCTACGCCGATTTCAACATAGGTATAAATCTGTGCTTCACGGATTGTAATAACAGCACATCGGGTTGCCTTTTCAAATACCATGATGGTGGTTTCCGGAGCTTTGATTCTGGAAATGACCTCCCAGTTGTCCTTTTCCATGTTGATGGAAAAAAAGTTATACAGGGAATTAGGCTCCACCCGTCCCTTCAGACTGAGGATACCGGATCTGAAACCGGGTGTTGAGACCACAACCGACGTTTCTCTTATAATTGTTAATTCCTCGGGCACCAGCACATCTTCAAAATCATGGTAAACGGCCAATGGGTTTCTTTCAACCGACGGTTGAGGGGATTGAACCTGCTCCGGATCAGATGATCCCTGAAAAAGCCCACACCCTGAGATAAAAACAGAGGCGGTTAAGATCAAACAAATTATAAAGGCGGATGGCAGATGATGACGAGTGTTCACTTTAATTTTCTCCAGATTATTTGTTACCACAAATTCTATTTCTTCTAAAACGAATCCCCTTAAATGTCAATTCAATGTCATGAGGGGCCATGTAAATTTCAAAATCCACTATATGGTAAAACGGCAAACCATATAGTGGATTTTATTTTCTAATACACATAGGTCAAGCGACCTATGTGTATAAAGCTATAGCATCAATTTATCAGGATGAAACCTGCTGTTTAAGCAGATTCGCCGTACGTTTAACCGCACAAAAATCACCACACATGGTACACACCTCTTTTTCATCAGGCTCGGACGACTTGCGGTATTCCCTGGCCTTTTCCGGATCCAGGGCACAATCGAACTGACCATCCCAGTCCAGTTCACCACGGGCTTTGCTCATTTTATGATCGATAACCTCGGCCCCTTTAAGGCCTTTGGCCAGATCTCCGGCATGGGCGGCAATCCGGGATGCCATAATCCCTTCCTTAACATCATCTGCAGTGGGCAGCCGCAGATGTTCAGCCGGGGTAACGTAACATAAAAAGTCGGCGCCATGCATGGCAGCCAAGGCACCACCGATGGCTGACGTAATATGATCATAGCCGGGGGCAATGTCGGTAACCAGGGGACCAAGCACATAAAACGGGGCATTGTGGCAAAGCTTTTTCTGAAGTTTCATATTCATTTCCACCTCATGCAACGGTACATGCCCCGGTCCCTCAATCATAACCTGTACATTTTTTTCCCAAGCCCGTTTGGTCAGTTCCCCTAAAGTGATCAGCTCCTGAATCTGGGGCGCATCTGTTGAATCTTTGATGGCACCGGGCCGAAGCCCATCCCCCAGGCTGATGCAGACATCATGGGCCTGACAAATGTCCAGAAGCCGATCAAAGTGCTCATAAAAAGGATTTTCATTGCCGGTTTTTTCCATCCATTCGAACAGGATAGACCCGCCCCGACTGACAATGCCGCACAATCTGGGATTCGTCTTAACGCTTTGAGCGCATTTTTGATTGAGCCCGGCATGGATGGTAATGAAATCAATCCCGTTGGCGGCATGGATCTCAACGGTTTCAAACCACTCGTCCAGGGTGATCTCCTCTGTGGGCTTTCCGGTGCGGGTTAACGTGTCATAGATAGGCACCGTACCGATCATTACAGGAATCTGTTCTACCAGACGTTTACGAAACTTTTCGGTCTCACCGGACACACTCAGGTCCATAACGGCATCGGCCTGGTAATCGACAGCCAGTTGCGCTTTATTTATTTCCGAATCAAAACAGCAGACATCTTTGGATACACCCAAATTGACGTTAATCTTAGTCTTAAGCCCTTTTCCCACACCTGCCGCTTTCAGGTTTAAATGATGTCTATTGGCCGGAATAGCAATTCGGCCCTGGGCAAGACCTTCCATGAGTTCCTCTTTTGAAATGGATTCATTGGCAAGCACCTGCTCCATCTGCGGGGTGAGAATACCTTTTCTGGCTGCATCCATCTGGGTCGTATATGACTGTGACATGTTTACATCTCCTGTTTTAGCTTTATTTCCATGGGGGAGAACTGAAACGGCGGGACCGGGGAGATGACGGAAGGCTCAATGCCAAGCTTCAATCACTTTTCCTACGCCGGTACGAACCGGATCAGGTTCCAAGGGTTGAAGTTTTGAGCCAACTTCTCTCAGCTTTTACAAAAGCACCCCCGTGATCAACTATTATGTCACATACTTGATTCGAAAGGTTCTGTCAATGGTTACCGATTATTGTATAAAATTCTGAATTTGGTCTTGATATTCCCCCAAAACTGGGAAGAATGCAGAAAAGTACAAGAGTACCATGGCGTGCACGGTTCATTCCTGTACTTTTCTGCTCATTCCAACAGGTATCGCAGGGTCAAAAACAGAGACCTCCTGCATGGGCCTAATTGGAAAGAACCTTCCATGACTTGACAAAGGTCTCTACTTCGGCCCCCATAGTCACTTCGTTGTTATATCCGCCGCCGCCAAAGGTTACAATGGAACCGTCAGTGGTCTTCACATAGAGGTGTTCATCATCAACTACAGGAGATGTCCGAACATTTCCCACAACAACACTTTCAATTATGGTCCCTTCCTCGGCGTCCACGACATAAACTTTTCCGCTGTTATCATCCTCTTCCTGGCTTTCACAAGGGTCTTCGGTTTCAGCTGTAGACGTGCCAAAATAAATATTCCCCGCTGATGAAAACGCAGAGGCATAAACCCTGTGCCCCTCATCAAGTTCCAGGAACCAGTCCAGGCTTACCGTATCTGTTGAGCAGACGCCTTTTGCAGCCGTATCCGTGTATGCGTAGAAATTATACCTGGTATTGCCCGTGTCAATATCCTCATCATAATAAGGACTGTCGCCGGTGCCGAAGAAAATGCTGACATCGTATTGCAGCTCGCCCTGGGCATCATAATATGTCTGGACGGTCACGGCAGGGGAAGCATAAACGGGCTGGTACCGATAGCTTTCCTGGACCGTCTCTTCATTATCATCGGTAAAATCCGTATTGATAACGCAGTTTGTAAAGCCGTAGTTGTACTCATCAGGATTGTCGGGTATGGTGACCTTGTACAGATATCCTTTGTCAGATCCCACATATACCCGGTCAATATATCCATTATTGTCCGAATCCACAATGGCAGGTTGGCCGCTGGCCACGCCGCCTTTGCCCCTGCCTGTAGCGTCCGGGTCATGATCCAGATAAATCCGTTTGATCAAATGACCCGTCTCTATATTTACAAGGTATATGGACGGATAAAGATCCGGATCGTTTGTTTTTCCTGAAACAAAAAATGCCACCCACATGGTCTGACCACCCACCTGGATTCTACCGACCTGTGAGACAGCCGCAGAAGATCGGCTCCTGTACAGATCCGGGTCTGCAAACTCCCACATGAACTTTGGCGCATCGGGATCAGTAACATTAAGGCAACTAACGGTATCACCACCGTTGCCTTGGGCACACAGCAGCACCGTGGCCCATGCATCATTGATTTTAACATCTGCAATGGTAGGGGAGGCGTCCACGTAAGCCTGGTCATCTTCTCCCAGTTTATTGTTTTTCAAACGGGGAATCAGGTTGGCAGGGATAAATGCCCACAACTCCTTCCCTGTCCCGTAATTCGGGGCAAAGACGCCATCTTCATCTTCGTCTTCCCATAAAAAATAGCCCCGGTTTTCTTCTTCATCGGTCTTGGGATTATCACCCCATCTGAACTTTCCGCCGTCAAAGGCATGGAGCATGCCGTCCCTGGATCCCACATACACAACGGTCCGACGTTCTTCATTGTCCTCAATAAACGTGTCAAGCCCCTTTTTTTCTTCTTCTGTAACGGCACTGCCGTAATACCACCACGATTTTCCCGGCGGAACCTGAACTGCGGGTACCGAGTGATCCACCGGACCCAGGAGCCATTCCTTGGATGTGGCGCTGCCGTCCTTGTACCCCTTGACCCAGTTTACCAGCCAGTCCCCATCATCTTCAGTATAGCTGCCATCCCCGTTAAAATCATAGGTATATCCCTGGCCTACGATATAGGTGCCGTCCAGGCCGAGCATACTATTGGTTATATTGTCCGGAGTAAATGGAGTCAAAACTGACTGGGCCATATAATAGGAGTATGAGGCCTTAACGGGAACTGCTGCACCCGGGGGTGAATTAAAGGTAACACTGACTTCGCCTGTAAACCGGTTAATGGTTCCGCTTCCCCCGAGACTGCCGGAAAGCTCATCCGTATGTTTATCCGTAAATTCTTCGGTCTGGTCAGTGATCTCAACAGTCAGAGCAGATAACGGGTAGTATTTAAGAGTACCTGAAAATTCTGTTTTTGTACCGTCCCCTGTCCATAACACCTCTTCTGTAACTTCATACACGGTAACGGTAGGATAATAAAGGGTTCTGGCGCCCGGACCTTGAGCGGTCAGCACCTCGCCTGCATCCCAGAGATCAACCACATCGGTCTGGCTGGTATCCGCGGGATCATATCGCTGGGAAGCCACCAGATGCCCTCTCAAAGACTTCTCCGTCCATGAAAGAGCCGGGGTTTCATAGGCCCCGGAATAGACCACATTGGTCTGGATCACGGGTTCGGCCCGGGAGAAGTAACCGTTGGTTGCAACCGTACCGTCAAGTTCCACATCAAGTATTTCAGGGGTACAGGTTTCCAGATCAGAGAACATCTCCGCCTTCCAGCGCAACGCCCTGCCTGCGAGCCCTTTTTCGGAAAAATCAACACGGATTTTTCGTTTGGTATACTGAGGGGTTCCGGGAATCCAGGTATCGGTAATGTCTTCCCCTTTTGTAGTATGATTTTCACTGTCTATTTCATAAATTTCATCCCAATCAATTATTTCGATCCAGGTATCCCCGTCATCAATGGTCAGCCAATAGTTAATTTCCGTGGCCCCGGAACAGGGCATATTATCATAGACCGTCATCGTTACAGAGGTGAAATATGCGTCATCATCTGCCGGAACAATGGCATTGTCCGATTCAAGGCTGGCAATCCCACCAGTACGCCGTTCGATCTGAAAAACCATATCATTATGGTCTGCATCCCCGGCACCGATAAGATCCTCCCAACCCAGTATCCATTTATTCGGGTCATGGGGGGGAGCCCCCACAATAACATGGGAATATTTTTGGCCGTAAGTAATGGGAAGTTTATACTCTCCGGTCAGCTGAACACCAAAGATGGTATCCATACGGTCAATGGCCGGCTGGGCCAACCAACCGCCGTCTGTGGTACAGCTTTCACTCGTGGTATCACCTAACCTGTATATCTTGTCAAAGGTACCGCTGCCGCAAGCCCCGTAAGTATCTGTATTCCATTCTTTTTTTGTAAAAAATACACCACTGGTATCCGTGGTATTCCAGCGTTTATTAGCAGTCAGAAAAAAGACCAATTCGGTCCCACCGGCAATGGTACCGATGGATTTTTTCATGTCCTTAGCTGTGACGCTGCCGTCACCATCCACCACAAATGTGTTAACAGTGCCGTCCGGATTACGGGTACCATCGTCATAAACGGCCAGAGCAGCCTCACTGGTTGTGGGAAAAGAGCCGTTACCGTAATCCGTATCCAGGATTCCGTTTCCGCCGGCGCAACACCCCCCGGTCTCATTATCGTCATAGATTTTTATAAAAAGCGGGTGCTTGTCTTCTTCAGGAATATTGTTCCACCCCTTAAAATCTCCGTTTGCATCAACAACATCCTCCTTGAGGAGATAACCAAAATCAGATACATACCCGGCCCCTTCGTACAAAAAGGTGATAACTACTTCCTGGGTAAAGGGAATGACAATACTATCCGGATCAATGGCGTCATTACCTGTGTCTAGAACCAGTTTACCGTCAGTCACACTAGTGTTGGTCAGCTCAAAATCACCGGAATCAAACCCGGAACTATAATCCGTTGTCGTGTTTGTTGCGCATCCGGGAATACCGGACTCCGGCTCAGTGGTTTCCGATTCTACAAAGGAGACGCTGATCTGATGATTTGCAAGAACATTTTCAAAGGTATACCGGTCATTGGTCAGTTTCGCGTCAGAATCACCGTCCACTGTGACCGTCCCCACTGCATACCCCTCATCAGGCACCACATCAAATGTGATCGTCTCGTTGTACGCCACCTGGTTGGCCCCGGATGGGGTAATGGATCCGTGCTCCCCGGCAGAGGCCGTGACGGTATAAATTATCTGCGAAAAGGTCGCCTCAATGGAGTGCCTGGCAGTTACGGGAGCAAAGGTATAGGTGCTGTCGGTTAACGAGACCAGTGAACTGTCCACCCACACCTGGTTTACCTCATACCCGGTATCAGGGATAATGGTAAATTCTGGCTCATCGTTTTGCATAATTTCAACCGCGTTAATTGGGTATATGGTACCGTTATCTCCGGTTGAGGCTGTAATGATATAGGTCTTTTTTGAAGGTAGGGGATCGATCTCAAAATCCTCGAAGCGCACCGTAGATGCAGTGGCGGAATTATGAGAGGTCACAAACAGTCCAACATCCTGCATGCTTTCGGCTGAGCCCAAGACTTCACCGTCGTTAGTATTGATGGGGGTCCAAGTGATTCCGTCTGTGGAGTAAAACCCTTGGAACTTGTAGTTGTTTGCCTCTTTGGTCTTGACCAATTTAATCCAACAGGGATAATCAGAACTGCCTGTATTTTGGTTTGCGTCCAACCTACCGTCATCGTTGCTATCCCATTGAAAGGCATACCCGTTGCTTGGGGTCACCGAAACCATGCAATAGCCTGTACTTGAACCGGGCTCTATGGCGTTTCTCACCATGATGCCGGCCTTGGCCCACCCATTGGTGTTTTCCTGGGAGGTAATTTTAACGATAGCTGTGAAAGCGCCGTCAGCATTTTCAAGATAATATGAGGCATATTGATCCGAGTCGGTCCAAACATCAATACCGGCTGCGGTAATGGTCATGGCCGAGTTGGAAATAATCGTTTTTTCGCTTTGTTCGTCGTTTACCGAGTTATACCATTGCCAAAAGGTGCTCTTAAATAAAACATCGGCAGCGTTCAACGGCAAGGCCGCCGAAATGATACAAATAAGGGTCAGTATGGATAAAACGGCTGGAAAAAGGGTCCGGCCGCCCCGTATTTGTTTTTCAGCCAACTGCCGGCTGCGGGATACCGGAAAAGACAGATATCTGGTTGTCATTTTTTCCCTCCTTAATAATATGTGTTGTCTTGGTTTTAAAGGTGATCCAGGGCATTATAAATCAATTCATATCTATTGATGTTTGTGGCGTGAAATCCGTCATGGTGTTGGCATCATCGGATTTGTAGCTTTTGCCTGAACCGGATCCGGCTTGGGCGGAATAGCCTGTGGCAGATCCACTGTCAACTGTGCTTGACAGGCCTATTTCAACACCGGCGAAGGTGCCGTCGGTCAATGTTGCAATGGAGGTCAGGTAAATGATATTGTCCGCGTCGTCAAAAACATCGTCGTCGTCATCATCATTATCCCGGGCCATAACCTTATAAGTGGCAGCACTGCCCATGCTTCGATTATTGATCCAGATAAAGGATTCTTCATCGGAGTCATCTGTTTTATAATTATAACTTTCCACCCCGGACTGGGAATCGGACAGCACCACATCCCAGTCTGTGGCTCCGGTTTTTGCAAATTCACTTTTCAGGGCACTCATTATAACAATTTTACCATGTTCAATTCCTGCGTCTGCGGCAAAAAAAGCGCTTTGCCGATTTTTTTCCGAGGCTGAAATCATGGTTTCAATGGTGCCGGTATTGTTGGCGGCAATCCCGATCACAGTTAAGAGCACAAGGAATATCATGGCGCTGATCAGGGCGAATCCGTCCTGGTTCTCTAATGGGCTGTATTTTTTTTTGGGATTCACATCATCCTCCGGTGTTTTTGGGCCGTATCTTTGGTTCAATCCGATCCTTACAGACCCAGGTTGCGAATTTTCACAGTAAACGACAATACCCTGCGCGCATAATAATCCGACTGGGCTGCGCCGGCATGGTCTTCCACAGCCGGTCGCTTGCTGGCAATGCCGTCGTGTTCCCGGGCAGTCCGCCCAACAATAGTCACCCGGGCATACCTGATTTCTTCTTTATCAGCATCCGACATCTCTCCGCTGACCAAGTCGGCCTCGTCATACCAATCCCCTGTGTCCGTAATATCCACGGTACCATCACCATCATAGTCACCGCAGAATGCCACCTGGATATCCTCTATGTTTTCAGCCACCTTGACGTCGTCGCCACCGTTCTCCTCCCGTATCAAATAGTTTTGATCGTCAATAAAATACCTGACTTCTATAAAGGTGTTGATATTGAAAAAATTGATGGTGCTGTTTTCAGGATAGCCATTCAATACTTTATTAGTAAAACCGTTGTATGGCGAATTTTGGATCATGTCGTCCGTTCCTACTTTCTGGACCTGGGTAACATAAACCAAGTCTGACTTGGAACCGTCCGGAGAGGTAATGAGCACCTGATATCCGGGCTTTGGCATTGTATAGTCTATTCCATTGCATGAACAGTCGTTAGGCCAAGCAGAATAAGGAGCTGTGCCAAAATCTTCCTGAACTTTAGCCTCAGATGAGGTGGCCGGCATCCCTTCTTTTAGAAGAAGCTGGGGCAGGTCATCGCAGGCACTGTAAGTGCCACCTGTACCGCATCCGCTTCTATCGTCATCTATATAGGTAATAGTGATGCTGTCAGTGCCGGACAGTATCCCGGTCTCATTGATATCATTTTCAAAAACAACAGGCTCAACAAAGCCGTCGTCAGAAGCCATGCCCATGACGCCGTAACCGGCCATCCGCAGATCCTTTTCAATGTAATACTTTGCTATCCTGACATTTTGCTGCATCCTGGCCACGTCATCTTGGACAATGTATGACTTATTGCTTGTTTCAAATACGTAAAGAATTCCTGTCAGGATAATGCCGGAGATGGCCAGAGCGATCAGAATTTCTATGAGGGTGAATCCGCATGACGTCTTGCAGATACAAGGCTTGGTTGTGCTTGATCCTAAAGTTGGTATAAATAGAGTCCACACGGTTATATCCTAAATTTATTTTGCAATTATAGTTCCAAAGGAAAGGGAATGAGACCTGGTCCCAGAGGCCCAGGTGACTTTCACGGTAACGGTTTTAAGGCTGTTGACAGGGGTGTTTTCCTGGACTGTGGTCACCCACTGGTATATGTCTTCATTACCCTGTTCGTCTTTAACGTCCTCATAATCAAGGGATTTATACCCTTCCAGTTTCTTTTCTATCAATGAAGTGGCCTCTGTAACATGGCTGCCCTGGCTGTTTCCATGAATGGCGTCAATCTGCATAACGGCAATGGATAACAGCCCAACGCTAAGCACCATCAAGGCAATCAGTGCTTCAATCAAGGTAAAACCATTACTGCCAATCGCTGCCGTTCCATTTTTTAATGTAAATAAATCCCGTGGATGCCTTGCCCACGGCATAGGTGGTATTTTTATTGTTTTCCAGATACGCATACCCTGATGTTCCTGATCCTACGGGGTTAAATATTGCATAGTTATTGCCAAAGGTAACATTGTCATCGAAATCGGTGCCGCCGGCATCCGTGGCTTCCTTGGATGCGCTGCCGTAGCCAAAGGCGACACCACTTTTGTCGGGAAGGGTCACCTCTTTTTCAATGGTGTTCTGGCTAAGGGCCCAGGAATCATCCCCGCCTTGATCCGAACAGATATAATATTTTCCGGCATTAGGATCAAAAACAATGGCCCAATTTTTGTTCTGCTTTATAGCGTTCATTTTGGTGTACTGCATGTCTGAATACAACTCATTTGCCGCACCCTTTAACCTGTAATTGGCCATGAAGCTGACCAGGTCCGGCATGGCAAATATTGCTGTAATCCCGATAATGGCCACAGCGATGAGCAACTCCAGCATGGTAAAACCGAATTGGGATTTCATGGGACGGCGATTTCCTTTTTCTCAGCAGGTCTTCAATTCAAACAAACTCAAAAAATTTAATGCAAGGATGATGCAAGCTATATCATTTTTTTTGACAATTCGTGCAATGATATTCAGTTTAACACAGATAAAGATAAAACATCATGATTATTTAACAAATAATTAGCTATAATAATTAAAAAATTCACAATTGACAATACATACCTAATTAAGAGCGCGAATTATTTAGCGTAATAAAAACGGCATCATGGTGAAATATCACCAATAGACGATATATAAT